>NZ_QNSE01000003.1 GCF_003315485.1 Marinomonas rhizomae | reverse complement strand
TCTCCCCTACAGCATCAAAGTGCTTGGGCTAGGAACATACTTACCAGACTAGAGTGAATTACTAGCTAAGCAATTCACTTAGAAAGATACAAGGGCTAGGGCAGGGTTGTCTTTGTTAGACGCACTTAATGCGCCATTTATTACAGTTTTTATTTAAGGAATTGTTTTTTATTAAAAATCAGTTTTAGCGTACCATGTTGCAGGCTCAATTTGGGCGAATGTTTTACCGTTTTTGCGAGGTGTTATGTCTTATCAAATTTACTCTCACGTATTACCGAGCGCGACACCGGGTACCCAGCGTATTTTAAAAGCCCATCATTTTGGCGAAGCGGGTGCTCGTCCCAAAGTCTATTTTCAGGCCGGATTGCATGCGGATGAATGGCCGGGTTTTTTGGTGCTTAACACCTTGCTAAGACAGCTAAAAAAAGCCGATGATGCAGGTTTGATTCAAGGCGAAATTGTCATTGTGCCTGTAGCGAATCCGATTGGTTTGGCGCAGAACTTTCATGGCTATATTCCAGGTCGCTTTGCATTTTCGGATGGTGGTGGAAACTTTAACCGCAACTGGCCCCAATTAGGTGCGAAAGTAGAAAAACGCATCAAGGGTGATGTAACCGGCAATATTGACCGTAATATTGATTTAGTTCGCCAAGCGATTCATGAAGAATTAGCTTTGTTACCAGAAACCACAGAGCTGCAAGGCATGAAGAAAACCTTGTTAGCCTTGTCTATGGATGCAGATGAAGTGATTGATCTACATTGTTCTGGTGAAGCCAGTATGCATGCCTACGTGGCGCAAGAGTTTGAAAGCCACTTCAAGCCCTTGTTGGCGCTACTGGGCGCGAAAGTTGGTTTGTCTGAATTGGAAACTGGCGCAGCGTCTTTTGACGAAACCAATGTCAGTGTGTGGCGCGATTTAAAAGCTCATTATGCCCATTTGATTCCTTGGGGAAGCCGTTCTTTAACGGTAGAATTGCGTGGCGAAAATGACATCTCCAATGAGTTTGCCGAGCAAGATGCACAAGCTTTGTTCGATTACTTGGTATTGCGTGAGGTGGTCTCTGGAGAAGCGCCAGCTATCAACGACAGTGAAGTGGAATACTATCCGTTAGATGCTATGGATCTAGTCAAAGCGCCGTGTGCTGGCATTGTTTGTTACCACAAAGCCATTGGTGAAGAAGTGGAAGTGGGCGAGGTGATTGGCGAAGTGGTGAACCTGATGGACGATGATGTGGAAACCTCTAGTTACCCTCTAGTCGCGCGAACCAATGGCGTATTTTTCGCCCGAGTGCAGCGTCGTTTGGTTGTGTGTGGTGAATCTATCGCCAAGATCGCTGGTAGAGAACATCTTGCGTTTCGTGAGATTGGTAAGCTGTTTGAAGACTAGAAACACTAAAAACGGGACGAGTTAAAAGTAAAGAAATCAAGATCCAACAGTATAAACACTAGGCAAAATTATTTTGACACAAGTACAGCCCAATGCAGAGGTAATTACCTCGTTAACCGATGAGCAAAAGCTTGTTGTACATCACGATCTAACGTCACCTGCGAAAGTCATCGCTGTGGCGGGCGCGGGTAAAACGACCACCTTAATTTCTCGTATTGAGCATTTATTAGCTCAGGGGGTGGACCCATCTCATATTGGCGTGTTTATGTTTAATAAAAGCGCGCAAGAGGAATTCTCTGAGCGTTTGAGTAAGCGACTCCTGGGAGCAGGGCATTTCCGTTCGCCCAGCGTGATGACCTTTCACGCCTTTGGGATGAAGTTTTGTCGCCGCTTAGAGCAGCAGGGCTGGTTGTCTGCTGCCAAGTTGGTTACAGACGATTTTAGCTTGGTAAAAATGTTACGCGAGGCACTGCAGCGCCTGGTTCGCCATGGTGAGAAAATCGCTATTTTGGATGAGAAAGATTGGCTAGAAGATGTCTTGTTGTTTGTCGACCAAGTGAAAGCGTCTGACCAATCAGCGCAAATCGTCTTTGAAGCCTTAGGCTGGTCTAACGAGCGCAAGTTTTTTCCTGCGCTATACGATGAATTAGAGAAGCTACGCAAACGCAATAATATGCGTTTTTTTGCCGATTTACTCAGTGACCCCTATGGGCTGATCAATGAGTTAGACGAACCTGAACGGGTTAGAGTGCGTGGCTTGGTTCCGGATTTCCGTTATTTGTTAATTGACGAATTTCAAGACATCAACCCTTGCCAATATGAGCTGCTAAAGCGACTCTATCCTGCGCCTTGCCAATGGATGATTGTGGGTGATGTGCAGCAATGTATTTATGAATGGCGCGGTGCCAGTCCAGACATCATGGCGAGTCAGTTTGACCAAGACTTTGAGCATGTGGCGACGTACCCATTAAGCACCAGCTTTCGCTTCGGCCACGCGGTTGGTTTAATGGCGTCGAGCGTGATCAGTGAAAACGATCCGGATGCTTTAGTGATTGGCGCTGGCGAACGTACGCGAGTATCTTTTGCGCGTGCTCCGAAGACAGGCAAAGCCTTATTGGGTGAATTAAAATCTTGGCTTGAGGACGGCCACGCATTAAACGATACCGCGGTATTGGTGCGTCTTTATAGTGACATGGTGCCTGTGCAATTAGCGTTAATGCACAAGGGTGTGCCATACCAATTGCACGGAGATTCGCCATTATTAGAAAATCGTCAAATTCGCATGCTAATGGCGTATCTTGCGGTAATTGCTGGTGGCTTGGAAAATGCCAGCACGTTTTTTCACCCTGACGATATCGAATACTTGCTAATGATTCCAAGCCTTGGAGGGTCACTAGCACAGCGTAAAACCTTGATTCAACAAGCCAAACAATCCCCACATTTGTTACCGCAGATTATTGAATCCGTGGCCGATGCGACGGATGGATGGCGAGCCAAAAAACTTTATGAGCGTGCTGACTGGTTGCGCAGCTTAAGTATTTATCGCACCGATCCAGCGCAAGGTTTGGCCCACACTTTAGAAAAGTTAGGTATTTATCGCTACTTCGAAAGTACCAGTAGTAAAGATATTCAGACTCAAGAGAAAATTGCCACCTGCGACGCCTTTATGGCCTATGTTCGAGGAGTCGGCGGTGATGCACAATCGATTCTAGAGCAACTCGCTACCCTAAATGAAAAGCAAACGGACGATGTCCATGGCGTGCATTTAATGACAATTCACAAGTCGAAAGGCTTGGAGTTCGATCAGGTGTTATTGTCGGGCTTACAAGAAGGGCGTTTCCCTTATTACGATGAGGATTTAAGTACCATTGATAAGCAAGCTGCCAGTGATTTGGCTTCAGAACGTCGTTTGTTTTATGTGGCGATTACCCGTGCAAAACAAAAACTCGTATTGCTGGAAACACCAAGTACAGACGAGCATAAGCGCATGAAGCAGGGCGATATTCCGCGCGCGGCATTGAAGAGCTTGTCTTTATCGCGTTTTGTATTTGAAGCGCAGCCTTATGCAGTGAGTCGAATTTGTGAAGCTTGGTATCTCGACAATGTTGGCACGCCAATTGATACAGAAAAAGGTTTGGTGTTTCAGCGTTATTTAAACGCGGTCGATCCTTCCCCATCGTTGACCTTTCGTCACCGTGTGGAAGGCACAAGTCTTTTACAGCCCGGTGACAAAGTCCGCCATGACCAGTTCGGTCAGGGCGTTGTTGTGCGACAAGAGCAAGACGCCAAACAAATGATTTTTGTGGATTTTGGCGAAGTCGGTCTAAAGCGCTTTAATCCCAAACATACACAACTTATTAAAGTATCTTCAAGAGCTTAAGGAACGCGATAATGTCCATTCCATTGATTGATTTATCAAAACTGATTCATGAGAACGAATCCATTCGGCAGAATGAAATATGCACCCTAGATAAGGCATGTCGTGAAATTGGTTTTTTTTACCTAATTAACACAGGAATCCCTAAAGAATTGATGGCGGCTTTAATGCGTGAAGCCAAGCGTTTTTTTAATCAGCCACAAGTGATTAAAAATAGTATCGATATTAAAAATAGCATCAATCATCGCGGATACGGCAATATTGGCGAAGAGCAGCTTGATGAGGTTGGCCATGCAGATTGGAAGGAAACCTTTGATATGGCGTTGGATTTTCCTAAGGATCATCCTTTGGCGGTTAAGTATCCTACAGCTTATGGCCCTAACCAAAATCCAAGCGATCCAGCGACATTAGAAGTGCTGCAAGAATATTATGTACAAGCTTTTCAAGTGGCGCAGAAGTTGTTGACTGCTATGGCTGAAGCCTTGTCTTTGAAAAGCGATTTTTTCGTTCGTGGCTTTAAAGATCATGTAACGGTTTTACGCATGATTCACTACCCGCCGCGTCCAGCCAACGAACATGATAATGGTGCGGGTGCGCACACAGATTACGGCTGTGTCACCTTGTTATTGCAAGATCAGATTGGCGGTCTGCAAGTGAAAAACCGCCAAGGTGAGTGGGTTGATGCAACACCCATCGACAATGCGTTAGTGGTGAATATTGGTGACTTGATGCAGCGTTGGACCAACGATGAATACGTGTCGACAGCGCACCGAGTGAGAGCCTCGTTGGCGGATGTGCACCGTTACTCGTTCCCGTTTTTTGTAGAGCCAGATTATGAGACCAAGGTCGAGTGTGTGCCGAGTTGCGCTACGATAGAAAAACCAGCGAAATACGAGTCTATTTTGAGTGGCGACTGGATCCAATCTCGCTTTGATGCGACTTACGCCTATCGAGAAAAAGAACAAGCTTAGTGAAGAGACAAAGAAGCCCGTGATGAAAGCGCGGCAATGATATAAAAGATAAAGTATTTATCAAAATGTAGAAAAGTAAAAAACACAAATGACCGCTAGGCGGTCATTTTTAATAATTCAGACAAAGGCTGGATTCGATAATTTTGCCCTTTGATTTTGGCAATATGACCTGCCGGTACTTGTGTCCAGCTTTCGCTAGAATGATCTAGGGGTTCTGAGCCAATGACAATGTGCTTTTCAAATTGTTTGCAGTACAAGCTCGGAGCCAGCTCATCACTAGAAAAGCGAATGGCGGTGATCTCTTCTCCGTCAGACAAAACGGCAGTAAAGCGAAATGGGTCTTTGATGTTTTTCTGTTTCATCATATCCATAATTTGCGCTAGGGTCATTTCGATAGCGGCTTCAGGATTTGCTTCTAAACCATTGGCGATCATCAATAAGAAAATCACTTCAGAGTCAGTCGCACCTTGGCGATGGCTATAAAGATGTTCTGGAATCAGGCGGTCTAATTGCCAGCGCAAGGACTCGTAGCCACCAATTTGTCCGTTATGCATGAATAACCAGTTTTTGTAACTGAACGGGTGGCAGTTTGATCGGTTAGTCTCTGTGCCAGTAGAAGAACGAACATGGGCGAAGAATAGTCCACTTTTAATGTGCCTCGCTAAGCTTTTTAAATTACTGTCACTCCACGCAGGTAAGACTTCATGATAAAGGCCTGGTTCTTCTCGTTCATCGTACCAACCTAGGCCGAAGCCGTCAGCATTGACAGTGACTTCGGATTTTCTGGCGCTTAGACTTTGATGAATTAAAGAGTGCTCTTGCTTAAAAAGTAATGACTCAAGGTAAACTGCATCACCTTGATAGGCCATCCAACGACACATGTTTTTCTCCTAGAAATAAAAAGGGGGAAGTGAGTTACTTCCCCCTAAGATCTTAATCTAAAAGAGCATACTGCTGTAGCTCTAAACTTTGAAATAGCTGATTTTTGTTGATAATTGAGTGGCTAAGGATGCCAATTGTTCGGCTGAGTTGCTAATCGAATGAATTGATTTTGTGGTGCGTGATGCAATTTCGGTAATGTTTTCAACATTACGACTTACTTCAGCAGTGACTGATGCTTGTTCTTCTGCCGTGGCTGAAATTCTATCATTCATGTCGCGAATTTTTGACACGGATTGATTGATGTGGCGAAGTGAGTCTTCTTCGTGTTTTACCTGGTTTACCGCATCTGTAGATCGTTGATGGCTCGACGTCATGGCTTTTACGGCCGAGCTGGTACCGCTTTGTAATAGGGTGATCATTTTCTCGATTTCTTGTGTGGCATTTTGCGTATTCTGTGCAAGATGGCGCACTTCATCGGCAACTACGGCAAAACCTCGACCTTGTTCTCCCGCTCGCGCCGCTTCGATTGCTGCGTTTAGTGCGAGTAGGTTAGTTTGCTCGGCAATTCCTAAAATAACATTAAGGATGTTGCTGATTTCTTTAGTGTTGGATTGTAAGTCATTAATGGTATTCGCTGAGCTGGCGATTTCAGTCGCTAACTCTTGAATGCTGGCAATTGTTTGCGTGACGATTGCTGTGCCTTCATTGGCGGCTGTTTCCGCGTTATGTGCTGCTTGGCTGGCGTCTGTTGTGGATTCCGAAACATGCACCGCCGTCGCTTGTATTTCTTGTATGGCTTGCGAAATAAAGTTGGTTTCTTTTTGCTGACGGTCAACCATTTCAGAAGATTCGCCTGTAATGCGATTGAGATCATTGGCTGCATTGGTCAGCATAGAGCTAGACTCAGCGACATCATGTAAAATACCACTAAGCTGTATGACTAGCTTATCCATTGCGGTTTCCAGCATACCTATTTCGTCTTTGCGCGTGCTGGCCGTTTTTGATTGAGCTAAATCGCCGGAGGCAATTTCTTCTGCCCGGCGTACGGCTTTAATAAGCGGTCTACATATACCGTTAACAATGATGATGCTAATAATCATGCCGCTTACAATGAGCGCAGCAGCCAATATGCCACTCGCATATATTGTTTGATCTAGTTTATGATTTTGACTGACGGCAATGGCGCTACTGTATTCATTAATAGAGGTGATAATATCCTCCATCTGTGTGTTCACGGTTATTAAGCTCTTATCGGCTGCGCGTCGATATTTGTTTGCTTTCATCGTATTGAGTTTAAGCCACCAGCTGTAGGTTTCTGTGCTGGCTTCTAGGAATATGGCTTGTTGCTCTTCTAGCGCTTTAATTTGCTCTAGCAAATCCTCTAATCCATCGTGTACTGGCATAGTGGCCAGAATGCTTTTGACATTTTTGATACTGGTGACAAGGTCTCCAGTATAGGTTTTGAATTTTTCGGCTGATTCTGTAATTTGTTCCGTGCCGTATCCAACAATTGTTTTGGCAATGGATACTTGGAAATAGCCGCGTTCGAATTCTACAGATTGCTGTAATAAAAGTTGGCGACTTTTTTCTAAATTCTTAACCAGCTGGAGGCTTTGTGAAGAAAGGTTTTGTAATTCTGATGATACGGATTTACTGGTCAGTGCAGAACTAACGCTTATACCAACAATAACCAGTGAAAATAGTGCAACAAGGGAAAGTATTTTGGTACGTACAGATAGATTTAACATAGTTAATCCAATGAATTAAGAGTATTGGTTGATATCTCTCATGCAGCAATACTTATGCCAATCAAGTTGTGTTCTCTCGTACGAAGGGGCTGATTTATTATCGTCCCTGCAACCTGTGCTTTATTGATTTAAAACTTGGCGAAATATCCGCTTTTCTTTGAGAGTGTAAAAAATTATTTTTTTTATGGCTCAGATTGAATCGCATCACTCTTGTAGAATGTGCAAATAAAGCTGACAAGATCTAAGGTAACTCGAAATGAAGGGTGAAGCATAGTGATTTTTATCAAAATGCCTCATTTTTGTGCGTTTTTGTTTTTTTGTGGGTTATAATGGTGCGGAGCTTATAACAACGTCATTATTTTCCACTGTAAAAAAGAAGCAGTCGCGTCGATTTGTGTGGCACGCTGGACCCTGTTGATCCACCTTGACTAGAATTGCATCGCCATCACAATCGAAAGACATAGACACTAATGTTTGGCGATGACCAGAGCTTTCACCCTTGCGCCAGTATGTTTGGCGAGAACGAGACCAATAACAAACGTGGCCTGTTTCTAGAGTTTCCCTAATTGATTTTTCATTCATGTAGGCCAACATCAAAACTTCGCCAGTATCATGTTGTTGTGCGATTGCCGCAACCAAACCATGTTCGTCTGTTTTTAGGTTAGCTAACACGGTATCCAAAGATAATTTTTCGCCTTTGGCGAGATTTTCATATTCTTTTAAACTCATATTCTTGCCTTCATTTTTTCTGAAATCGCACCTTTACCAATACCTTCAAAGCCATGGGCTTCAATATGCGTACCTGGATTCTCTTCTGCCAAGATATCGGCAATGTGTGCGGAAAGGGATTCAACCGTGGTATCACAATCCAACATGTAAACTTGATTGCTGTCTATTTTTAGTTCAAATAAACCTTGCTGGCTGGTGTAACTAAAGCCGTGATAATTTATACCATTTTCGAAGGTTTGGCTTACCAAGTCTTCTTGGGTGCCTAAATAGATGTCTTCCCAGCGTTGTGCCCAATCATGTTCCATTGCTTGGTTGCGAACGCCATCAGCGTAAATCTCAACCGTAGAGCGGTGGCCATGAGCAATACGCTGACAATTACCTGCGTGTTTTTTCAAGCCATGGCTATATTGATACTGGGCGCCTATGATTTGTTCTGGAGCAAAGTGTACGCTAACCGCTTCTAGTTCTGCTGGTAATAAGTTAAGAATTTGCGATTCAACCCATTTAGCAACCGCTTCTGGTGTGATATCAGTCATTGGTAATACGCAAATTGCTTGAGTGGGCGCATCACACTGAAACACGCGTTTGTCATCAGGCGTTGCTTTACTATGATCAAACAGAAAAGAAGCGCGATCGTTTGCTAATGGTGTGAGCCTTGATCCGCTGTGTTCAGCAGGAATTGCCAGCATGTGGTCAATGTTGTCATCGAGCCATTTCTTGATTTGTTTTTTAACAATACTGAAATCACAAATCATGCTTTCATCGTTTAGTTTGCCAGTCAAAACAATATCGGTTTGCCAGCTTTCACCTAACAAACCACGCTTGGCATCAAAGTAGGAAAAATCTACGTGGGTCAGGTTTTTAACAAATAGCTTCAACTCGCTACTCCTATGATTCTTAATGGCGTATATCTTACCGTAAATAGAAGCGGCGTTATAGCTCGATACTAAAAGGTCAAGGAATAGATAAATAGTAGGAAAGGGCGCTAGATAAGCAAAAAGATTTAAGTATTTGAAAATACATAAGAAAGGCGGTTGATATTTCGATTTGGCTGCGTATAATTGCGCTCCAAGGTCAACAGGCCTCCTTTATGGTGTCTCTGCTGGTCCCCTCGCAACGATAAACCGTTAATCTGGTCAGGTCCGGAAGGAAGCAGCCACAGCGGTGGACTTGTGTGCCGAGGTGCGGCTGGTAGAGATGCCACCTTAATCTCCCTTTTATTGATTGAAGCATAAAGTGACAAATTTGAACCATAAGTTGTCAAATTTGCAGTATATGCTGACATAACCTATTTTTAAGCTGTTATTTTGTTACAGCTTACAGCTTACAGCTTACAGGTATCGGTTAGTACAACCGCAATCTACGCAAACCAAGCCCAAAAAATATTTTCAAATTTTCTAGTTTTAAAAATGCTAGGACAATTATGTGTGAAAGTACCTTAGAGTTTGATGCTTTCATTTTGAATTCTCACCCTCAATCGCTTTATTTGAGTCACAGCTTATCATCAAATAAATTATAAAATTCGCTTCTTTAAAAAGCTGGCGTGAGCGTTTGCGCTTTTCTAATAAGTGCTAGAAGTTCGTGCTAGTGGTGTGATTGGGTATTGTTATATCTAAGACAACCTAGCAAACAGGCACATTGACGTAATTTTATACAGGGCGTCTTCCATGGCAGGGTCGCTTATGTTGTGTCCATGCTGCATACATTGGATACGGAGCATGGTTTGAGACTTGCAAGCTTAAAGTGTGATCGCTCTTATGAGTGGGATTTATTCGCATATTCCTTAGGTATTTTGTCATTTTGGCCAGTGATGGTGTAGAGCATCAATGATGTAAGTGTGTGTATGTGTTTTGTGCTCATCCTTTAGGTGTGGATGATTTGGTGGTAAATCGTTATGAGAATGCTCCAGATTAACGGATTTTTCTCTTGGCCAAACTGCCAGTGCTAATAAAATTGAGGCCAAGGTAATGCCAGCAAAGATTAGGAAAGTGACAGCTATACCATACGTTGCGCCGAGGTAGCCCGCTAGAGGGTAGGCAACTAGCCAGCAACTATGGGATAAAGAAAATTGAGCGGCAAATAAATCAGGCTTATCTTCTTTGTGTGCAGATCGGTTAAGTAGTCTACCCGATGGCGTTTGGATAAACGAATACCCTGCACCTAAAACACACCAAATAATCATGATGCCCATCAGTGTTTCGATCGCCGAGGCAGCGATAAGTCCAACCACAAGTATTGCCGCAGCCATAAGCATAATGGTTCTTTCTGTTAGCTTCTTGAGTAGCCAAGGAGATGCGAGTGCAGCGACCATGGAACCGGCTCCAAAGAAAATCATGGTGGTAGCCGTCGTTTGTTCACTTAAGCCTAATTCTCCTTGAACGATCACCACTGTGTTGATAAATACCATTGCTCCGGCTGCTGTGACAGCCATGTTCATAGCTAGCAACCCTCTTAATCGTGGTGTCGCCAAGTAAAAGCGAATCCCTCTAGTTACTCTATCTAAAAAGCCACATTGGGGTGTTCCAGTTTTTCCATCTGATAAGGGCAATGATGCTTGAAGAACTAATATTGCTGAGAAAGTAAAGCCTACCGTTGTGCCTAAGAATAAGCTTTGCCAGCTGGTGAATAAGAGAATTAGCGCGGCGATGCTTGGGCTGAGTATATTTTCTAGGTCATACGCTAAGCGAGATAGCGAGAGGGCTTTCGTGTATTCTTCTTCGTCTGGTAGGATATCCGCTAAGGTCGCTTGAAATAATGGTGTGAAACACGCTGAGGTTGCCTGAAGTAAAAAAATCAGAACAAATATATGCCAAACCTCGGAAACAAATGGAAGTAATAAGGCAACACATGCGCGGATTACATCAAGCGTAATGAGTGCCTGTTTTCTAGGTAAATAACGAATCAGGCTTGTGCCAATGGGGCTAATAAAGACATAGGCAATCATTTTGATCGACAGCGCTGTGCCTAATATCAATCCAGCATTGCCTCCCGCCAGTTCAAATGCGAGCAACCCAAGTGCAATGGTGGCAAATCCGGTGCCCAGTAACGCAATAATTTGAGCTAAAAACAGATGCCGGTAGGTGGAATTCAGTAACAGGCTGTACATAGTCAGTGGCTCATTAGAAGTCAATAATTCGATCTTACTCCTAGAAAAAAACTATCGCCAATCGATTTTTTGTGAGGGAGTATAAATTATTATCAACATGAAGTGTTTTAATTGTTGTAGATGGACTGAATGGTAGGTGTTGAACTATTTATGGTACGAAAGAGGTCACTTTTATCAATATCGAGCACGTTTAGAGCGCGAAGGATTGGTCGCTTAGTTGATTTAAAGCGTGGTCAGTAGCTTTAAAGCTAGCTGTGATGAAACCGCCAGTTAGGGCGCTGACTTTTCCTGAAGTTGAAAACATTAAAGATTTTTTTCTAGGAGTGGAAGGAGAGTAATATGTCTAAATGTATGCTAAGAAGTTGTGTTTTTTTAAATGAAGGCTTTAGTAGGTGTGCGGTTTTGTAAGAAGGGTGAGGCGCTAATGCCTCACCCTAGGTGATGCTGTATCAGATTTACTTAAGAAAATTACGCAACCGCAGAATCTTCTGCCTGAGCAACTTTCTGGTTTATTGTTGCCAACAGAGCTTGAATCGAGGCCGATACAATATCGTTATCAATCGCAACACCATTAAAGCGATCGCCATCAATATTAGCTTGAACATAAGCAATGGCTTGAGAGTTGCTGCCTACAGTTAACGCGTGCTCTTGGTATTGGATTATATCCACTCGCATGTTGAAGTGTTTGCCTAGAGCTTCGCTGAAAGCAGATAAGGCTCCGTTGCCATCCCCCGTAATTTTAACGCTGGTGTTGTTGCCAATAAGTTCTGCATGAACGGTATCTACATCGTCTTTTGCAAGATCATATTTACCCAATTTATAAGGCGTTGCCCCTGTCATGAAGCGGCTTTCAAATAGCTCTTTCATTGACTCTGCATTGACTACGCCGCCATCTTTTTCGGCATATTGTTGAACAATAGGGCTGAACTCTACTTGTAACCAGCGAGGTAAAGCTAAACCGTATTCTTGTTCAAGGGTGTAAGCGACACCGCCTTTACCTGATTGGCTGTTGACGCGAATAACTTCCTGGTAGCTGCGACCAACATCACGAGGGTCAATTGGTAGGTAAGCTACATCCCAAGGTTTGTCGTCGGTTTGGTTGGCCAAGCATTTTTTAATCGCATCTTGGTGAGAGCCAGAGAAGGCAGTAAACACCAATTCACCTGCGTATGGGTGACGCGGATGAACTTGTAGTAAGGTGCAAGCTTGAACTACGCTTATGATGCGGTCCATGTCTCCTAGTGCCAATTCTGGGTCAATGCCTTGGCTATAAATGTTCATCGCCATGGTGACGACATCCATGTTTCCTGTACGTTCGCCGTTGCCTAGCAATGTGCCTTCGATGCGGTCTGCGCCAGCCATCACACCTAGTTCTGCTGCTGCTACGCCACAGCCTCGATCGTTGTGTGTGTGTAGGCTGACAATCATGCTGTCGCGCTGTTTAACGTTGCGGCAGAAGTATTCAATCTGGTCTGCATAACGGTTAGGAGTGGAAACTTCTACAGTGGCAGGTAAATTGATAATGATTTTGTTTTCAGGTGTTGGTTGCCAAACTTCAGCAACGGCATCAACAACTTCAATAGCATAGTCGATTTCAGTGCCAGTGAAGCTTTCTGGTGAATATTGGAATACCCATTCTGTTTCTGGGTGTTTTGCAGCATGTTCTTTTACGCATTTAGCGCCATTTACTGCGATTTGTTTGATGCCTTCCATGTCCATGCGGAAAACTTGTTCACGTTGTGTTGTAGATGTTGAGTTGTAAACGTGAACAATGGCTTTTTTAGCACCTTTTAGGGATTCGTACGTGCGCTCGATCAATTCTGGGCGTGCTTGAGTCAACACTTGAATGTATACGTCGTCTGGCACTTGGTCTTCTTCAATCAACCAACGTACAAAGTCAAAATCTAATTGTGACGCAGCGGGAAAACCAACTTCGATTTCTTTAAATCCAACATCTACTAATAAGGCAAAAAATTGTTTCTTTTGTTCCACTGTCATTGGTTCTACCAATGCTTGGTTGCCATCACGCAGGTCAACACTAGACCAGATAGGGGCTTTAGTGATTTCTTGATCAGGCCATGTGCGGTTTGTAATGGCGACTGGTTTGAATGGCGTGTACTTTTTATGGTCAAAAGACGACATGATCTTGTCCTTATAAATAGGAGGTCGATAAACCTCGTTGTTATTAGTGCGTCTTGAGTAGGCGCTTTCTTTTCTTGGTGTTTCTTTGTTTTTCAGTTTGTATAGTGTAACTAAAAAATATGAGTAAAAGATTGCGTTTTTTATAAAAAAATCCTTTCTTGTGGCATTATATTGCGCAATAGATAATAAAATTGATGGTTTGGAGCTGATGATATGGGGTTTGATAAAATCGACTTGAATATTTTGCGCGAGTTACAGCAAGATTCTAGCTTAACGAATCAGGAGTTGGCGGATCGGGTGGGGCTTTCTGCATCACCCTGTTTGCGTCGAGTGAAAGCGCTTGAAGATATTGGAGTGATAGATCGTAAGGTGACTATTCTGAAAAAGTCGAGTTTGGGTCTAAAGTTGACGGCATTTTTGCAAATCAGTATGGATAGACACACGCCAGATCGTTTTAGTGTTTTTGAAGATCAAGTTGATGTTTTTCCTGAAGTAAGAAATTGCAACCTAGTGACCGGGCAAAACTGCGATTACTTGTTAGAAGTCGTAGTAGAAGATATGGAAAAGTATCATGATTTCTTATTAGGAAAGCTAACGCGTATTCCTGGTGTCACTGGTGTTCAGTCGAGTTTTTTGCTGCGCAGCGTCAAAGAGAGCACCTCTTTGCCTCTAGATCATTTGATTTAGAGGTTATTTCCTTATTTAGTATTGATATTTTAGCTTTTGACCAAATTAATGGGCGTTATACTTATTGCAGTAAAAAAGTCCCTAGTAGAGAAGTAGTATGAGTGATCTGACAATTAAGCGTCGAGTGACGATTCCCGTCAGGGCGGGCGACGTAATGGCCGAATTTATTTCCTTTAATGGTGATGATTCAGGTAAAGAACATATAGGGATATTTTTCGAAGGTACAAAATCAAAAGACGAAGACAGTATTCCATTAGTTCGTTTGCATTCGGAATGTCTGACTGGTGATGTATTTGGCTCTGGTCGTTGTGATTGTGGCGAGCAATTAGATGAAGCCATCGACCTTATTAATGAGCAGGGTGGTTATATTCTGTATTTGCGTCAAGAAGGGCGCGGCATTGGCTTGTATGCAAAATTAGAAGCTTATGCTTTACAGGACCAAGGTTATGACACTTATCAAGCCAACGAAATGCTACACCTCCCAGACGATGGGCGTGATTTCGGTGTGGGCGCTGATATGTTGAAAGCGCTTGGTGTTGCTAAAGTTAGATTGTTAACCAATAACCCAGATAAGGCGCAGCAGTTGATAGCGCATGGCATTGATGTTGCTGAGCTAGTTCCGACTAAGGTGCATGTTAATCAACATAACCGCTCCTATTTAGAAACCAAAGCGAAGCGTAAACAGCATACTTTGAAGTTTGATTAAGAGTAACTTGCAAGTTTTATGCTTTAGATAGACGTGTATAAAGAGAGAAACAATAAAGGCGCTGGTGAAGCGCCTTTATTGTTTCTATAGTACTGAATCAGTCTTATTTTTTACTAGGGGCTGGTTTTTTCTTTTTCTTCTTACTGCTTGGTGAGCGAGCTTTTGTTTTTGCCTCTAGTCCTTCAATGCGCCCAAACTTAATGTTGGCTTGCATAAAGCGTTGAATCTTTTCAATCATTGGCAAGTCGTTAATATCGATCAATGAGATGCAATCACCTGGCGCGCCTTCGCGTGAAGCACGTCCAGCTCTGTGAATATAGGAATCGGCTTTACGTGGAAGACGAAGGTTGATTACTGTGTTTATTTCTGGAAGGTCGATGCCGCGAGACGCGACATCCGTTGCCACTAACACTTGCAAGCGTCCACGCTTCATTTGTTTCATGTGTTCGCTGCGGTCGCCTTGTTTCATTTCACCATGCAAGCCATCACACATTAAGCCCATTTTACGAATTCGTTGAACCCATACATCTACATGTTCGCGGTTTGAAACAAATAATACGGCTTGTTGAACACGCTCTTGGGTGAGCAGGTGTTTTAATATGGCTTCTTTGTGCTCTTCGCTGTCTACACGATATGCGATTTGGCGGATTTGACTTGGTACAGTACGTGATGATTCACCTAGGCGAATTTGTTGGGTCTCGCTATTTAATAGTGCACTGGCAAAGCGTCCCATTTTCTCGCCTTCTAGTGTGGCGGAGAACATTAGCGTTTGGTGTTCATCGGGTAGTTCTTTGGCGATGTGGTTGATGGCGTTAACAAAACCCATATCTAACATTCGGTCGGCTTCGTCGATCACGAAATAAGACACATCAGTTAGATCAAGCCATTGCTTCTCATCTAGTTCAACTAAGCGACCAGGTGTTGCAATCAAAATATCGCATGGTTCACTTAGTTGTTGCTCTTGCATGCCGTAAGGTGTGCCACCAATGATGAGGTGTGATTGAATGCGTGTGTGCTGTGTAAGTTGCTCTACCACATTAAAGATTTGGCGTGCTAGCTCACGGCTCGGCGCTAAGATTAACACTTTTGGTGCCGTAGTGGATTGCTCATCACGGTCAAGGATATGCTGAATAGCTGGTGCGCAGAAGGCGATGGTTTTGCCTGTACCGGTTGGGGCGGTTGCAAGTAAGTCGGAACCATCTAAGGCAATTGGTATCGCTTGTTCTTGAATTTCTGTTGGGGACTCAAAGCCAATATCGCTAATGGCTTGTTCTATGGTGAAATCCAAATCTAATTCAGCAAATGACATGTAAACTCTCTGTAGCGGGATAAGTGGTACGACCAATTATGAATGTCATGAATTTACTATGGAAATCATAATAATTCTGGGCGTATGACCACTATAATGGACTGTATTTTGAATCATGATACCTTGTTTTATGAGGATTCGAAATCTAAACATCAGATGATGGCTGGATAAGTTAGACCCTTTGTTCGCTTTGTTCTAAAATGACAGCAAATATTTATAAGAAGACACGTTATGCTGTTATCAGATGAATTGGTCACCACCCAAACGATGGAATGGGTAAAAAGTTTTATTGTGGCGTTAAATGTTTGTCCTTTTGCTAAGCGTGAAGTGGAGCGCGACAGTGTTCGTTGTATGGTGCTGCGATCAAAGAAAATGGATGTGGCGCTAGAGGAGTTGATGGCGGAAATTCAGTGGTTGGATGAACATCCTGAGACCGAAACAACTTTGTTGATATTTCCAACCTTGTTTAAAGACTTTCATCGCTATTTAGATTTTGTAGAAACTGCTGAAAACCTTATGTTTGATCAGGGGTGTGAAGGTGTGTATCAATTGGCCACTTTTCATCCTGATTATTGTTTTTCAGGCGCAGAGCCAGATGATGTATCCAATTACACTAACCGTTCACCTTACCCAATGCTGCACCTTTTAAGAGAGGCAAGTGTTGATAAGGCGATTGAATTCTATGGTGATACTGCTGAGATACCGAATCAAAATATTGAAAAAATGGAAGAGCTTGGGAAGCCCAGGTTAGATGTTCTATTTGCCGCTTGTATGAAAGCAAATATTGACTAATTTATAAATTCAAAAATGAACTGTATTGTGCTTACAAATGAAGTGCGTATAGTGCGAAAAAAATTGCTTGCCGGAGATACCATGGCTACACAAATTGGACGCTTAAATACATTAAGAGTCGTTAAAGAAAAAGATTTTGGTGTGTATTTAGATGCCGATCAGTTAGGCGAAATTTTACTTCCTAAGCGTTACGTACCAAAAGACGTAACCGTTGATGATGAAGTGGAAGTTTTCGTTTATTTAGATTCGGATGATAAGTTAATTTCCACTACTGAGTTCCCTAAAGCGCAAGTAGGGGAGTTTGCGGCATTAACCTCTATAGCTGTAAACCAAGTCGGCGCGTTTTTTGATTGGGGCTTGCCGAAAGATTTATTGGTGCCTTTTAGTCAGCAAAAAAATCGCGTAGAGGAAGGTGAAACGCATTTGCTTTTCATTTACTTAGATCAAACGACTAATCGTATTGTGGCGACTACCAAAGTCGATGCCTTGTTAAATCGTGAAGAGGCTCCTTATCGAGTAGGTGATAAAGTCTCCATTATCATTGGTGATAAAACTAACATTGGCTTTAAGTGCGTTATTGATAACCGCTTTTGGGGGGTTCTGTTTTTCGAAGATGCGTTTAGACAGCTTTGCAAAGGTGAAAAAACAACGGGCTTTATTAAGCAGATGCGTGAAGACGGCAAGATTGATTTGAGCTTGCAAGAAGTTGGCTATAAAAAAGTACGCAATATATTAGATGATATTCTGGAGTATTTAGATGCTCATGGTGGTGAGTCGCCATTGACAGATAAGGCATCACCAGAAGCCATTTATGCTGTATTTAAGGTGAGTAAGGCAACCTATAAGAAGGCTTTGGGTGCGCTTTATAAAGAGAAAAAAATTCTGCTTACGAAAGAAAAAATTTCTAAAATCTAGTCTTGTTTGATCAATGAAAAAGCTACTAAGAAAGACTTAGTAGCTTTTTTTTGACCTCTTCACGTTGCTCTGAAAAAGCGACGCCGTCGTATAGTAAGCGTTGCACTGGTAACTCGATCGGGCTGTTCTCAAGCAAAAAACCTGAGATAAAACTGTTTTCTGTTTGGCGTTGCAGTCTGAGGTCTTCATGCATTGAAGAGCGATTTAAGCGGGTGAGTTGGGCGATGGTATTGACCCGATTTTTTAAGTTTTCTTGAGTTAAATGCTGGCTTTCTTGTGAGTAGCTAAATTTCGGGTGAGTAAATACATTTGATAGCTCAGATAATGTAGCGTCTATTAAAGGTTTAAACTCTTCATTAAGGATATCGCCATTATGAATGTTAAAAATAGCGGTTATAGGGTTGATTACGGCATTGACTGCCAGTTTTTCTATCATTCTTTGATGAATATTAGCAACGGTGAGTGATTCAATAGGGAAGGATTTAGCTGGCGTTGTTTGTTGCCATTCACCAAAGTAGGTGTCTCCTAATCCTGTGTGTTTTATATGGTTTGCCTCAATCTTCAGAACCCCTTCACTGGTTGTTCCCGCCCATAGAGTTTGTGTCTCTAATAATATATTTTGAAGTTCAGCTTGGGCGCCTATTCCATTGCACAGACAGGCGATGTTTGCCTGATCGCTAACATGGGCAGCCACTTGGGAGAAGGCATTTTTTAGATCGAATGACTTTGTGCAAATTAAAACTTTGTCATATTGATCGGTAAGCTCTTCAGCTTTGAAGCTTTTGATCTTATGTTTAGACACCGAAACTTGTTGTTGACCGTCTTCATCGGTTAGTGATTCCAGGGTGATTTTTTTTCCCGGACTCTCTGAGCGGTACACTAGATGGACTTTATTGCCGAGTTTTTCTAGCTTACAGGCCCAAAAAAGGCCGATAGCGCCAGCGCCGATGACTAACCAGGGCGTATTCTTCATAATAGGTTTCCATTAGGTGTTTTATTTCAATCCCTGTTATTATCGCTCCAAAATACATTATTGAAAATGCAAAGGAGCAGAAAATGCCATCATTTGACGTAGTCTCTGAGTTAGATTGGCACGAAGTCACTAACGCAGTCGATCAGGCAAACAGAGAAATTACAACGCGTTATGACTTTAAGGGTGTGAAAGCACACTACGAAATTAAAGATAAAAAAAGCGTCGTCATGGAAGCTGAGGCTGAGCCTCAACTTCGTCAGATGTCCGATATTTTAAACCAAAAACTGGTTGGCCGTAGCATTGATTTGAAAAGTTTAGAAAAAGAGGATGTTGTCAAAGGGAATCTGCGCGTTTCTCAAGCGGTTAAAATGAAAGAAGGTCTTGAAACAGACGAAGCGAAAAAAATCGTCAAAATGATCAAGGACAGCAAGGCGAAAGTTCAAGCTCAGATTCAAGGTGATCAGCTTCGTGTTACGGGCAAAAAGCGTGATGACCTTCAGCAAGTGATGGCATTATTGCGTGGTGCGGATTTGGCTCAGCCAGTTCAATTTACAAATTTTAGAGATTAGCGCTATTGAGAGAGCCGCCAGTCATGCTTACTTGGCGGCCTCCTTCACGGATTTGAGAACTCATTGATGGTTAATTTGTTACCTACAATGATCCAGCCTTCCTTTTCCAGTTTCTCTTTTTGCCTTAAAAAACCATCGGTGTTTTCTGCAAAACTAATCCTTTTTTGAGCGTTGACCACCCTATGCCAGGGTAATTTAGTGTTCTTTGGGAGCTTTTTCATTAAACTGCCAACTTGTCTTGCATAACCAGGAAAACCAGCGAGTTTTGCAAGTTCTCCGTAAGCAATGCATTCGCCCTTGGGAATTTCACTTAAAATATGAAACACCTGTGATTTAAATCTATCTATCGGTTGATTCGTCACATTTGGCCCTTAAATAAATAACTACATTTAAAACAAAGAAGGTAAATATGAGATTTGCACTTTTGCTTTTCATACTCGTCCCCGTTATTGAACTATCCGTACTGATTAAGGTTGGTAGCCAAATTGGCGCGCTAGCAACGATTGGTTTGGTCTTTTTGACCGCTATTTTAGGCGTGACGTTAATTCGTAAGCAAGGCTTAGAGACGTCATTGAAAGCCCAAGAGAAAATGCGTCGTGGAGAATTACCCGCTTCTGAAGTCGCTGAAGGTATTATGTTACTTTTTGCTGGCTTATGTTTGTTAATTCCTGGCTTTGTGACTGATGTCATTGGTGGTTTGCTGCTAATTCCGGCTTTGCGTAAATTATTTGCGGCAGGTTTGTTGGTTAATTTCGTTGCATCTATGGTGAAAAAAGGGTCTAAATGGGCACCTTATGGTGGTTATGATGCTCAGTCTCAAGGCGAGACGTTTGATGGTGAGTATTCAAAAGAAACTAAAGATGACAATGACTTAATAGATAAAAAATAATTTTTTCTGCAGGGTTGAAATTGGCTTGTATAGCCGTATATAGAACCTTGTTAAAGATTCCTACTATGTATCAGTAGGGTTATCCAGCCAGGGGAGTCCTGGTATCGTTTTTAATTGGAGAGATTGATCAATGAATATTCGTCCTTTGCACGATCGTGTCGTTGTTCGACGTAAAGAAGAAGAAACAACAACCGCATCTGGTATCGTCCTGCCTGGATCTGCAACTGAAAAGCCTACTCAAGGCGAGGTCTTGGCTGTTGGCACTGGCCGTATTCAATCAAATGGCGACGTGCAGGCTTTAGCTGTTAGTGTTGGTGATACAGTGCTGTTCGGTCAGTACTCGGGTCAGACAGTGAAAATCAATGGTGAAGAGCTACTTATTATGAAAGAAGACGAAATTTACGGTGTGGTTGAAGCCTAGTTTGTCTTTGTGGTTCATATTCTATTTGTAACACTTAAAAACAGTTAAGGGTAAAAAAATGGCAGCTAAAGAAGTTAAATTTGGTGATAGTGCTCGTCAGCAAATGCTGAAAGGTGTGAACGTTCTTGCAGATGCAGTAAAAGTAACTTTGGGGCCAAAAGGTCGTAACGTCGTAATCGAAAAATCATTTGGTTCACCGCTTGTGACCAAAGATGGTGTGACTGTTGCTAAAGAAATCGAACTAGAAAATAAGTTCGAAAACATGGGCGCACAAATGGTAAAAGAAGTTGCGTCTCAGGCAAATGATGTGGCTGGTGATGGTACAACAACGGCAACTGTTTTAGCTCAAGCGCTTGTAACGGAAGGCTTAAAATCTGTTGCTGCGGGTCGCAACCCAATGGACCTTAAGCGCGGTATTGATAAAGCAGCAGCGGCTGTTGTTAAAGAACTTGCTGCTTTGTCTACGCCATGTACTGATACTCGTGCTATTGAGCAAGTGGGTACTATCTCTGCAAACTCGGATTCTTCTGTTGGTAAAATCATTGCTGAGGCAATGGAGCGCGTAGGTAAAGAAGGCGTGATTACTGTTGAAGAAGGTTCTGGTTTTGATGATGAGCTAGCGGTAGTTGAAGGTATGCAGTTTGACCGCGGTTACCTATCTCCTTACTTCATTAATAATCAAGAGACAATGAGCGCTGAATTGGAAAATCCGTTCATCTTATTGGTTGATAAAAAAATCACTAATATTCGTGAATTGCTACCAGTATTGGAAGGTGTTGCGAAAGCGTCTCGTCCTTTGTTGATCATTGCGGAAGACGTTGAAGGTGAAGCATTAGCTACTTTAGTTGTTAACAGTATGCGCGGAATCGTGAAAGTTGCTGCTACTAAAGCGCCTGGTTTTGGTGATCGTCGTAAAGCAATGCTTGAAGATATTGCTGTTCTTTCTGGTGCGACTGTTATTTCTGAAGAAGTTGGTCTGAGTCTAGAAACAGCGACTCTTGAGCAGCTAGGTACGGCTAAGCGTGTTACTTTGACTAAAGAAAGTACAACGATTGTCGATGGTGCAGGCCAAGCCGCTAACATCACAAGCCGCGTTGAGCAAATTCGCGCTGAAATCGCGAACTCATCTTCTGATTATGATAAAGAAAAACTTCAAGAACGTGTTGCGAAATTGGCTGGCGGCGTTGCTGTTATCAAAATTGGTGCGGCAACTGAAGTGGCAATGAAAGAGAAGAAGGCTCGTGTAGATGATGCTCTTCATGCGACTAGAGCTGCAGTTGAAGAAGGTGTTGTTGCTGGTGGTGGCGTGGCTTTGGTTCGAGCATTGACTAAAGTTGTTGAGCTAGCAGGTGACAATGAAGATCAAGACGTGGGTATTGCTTTGGCTTTGCGTGCGATGGAAGCGCCAATGCGTCAGATCGTCACTAACGCTGGTGATGAAGCGTCTGTCGTTGTAGACAAGGTTAAGCAAGGTGAAGGTAACTACGGTTACAACGCTGCAACGGGTGAATACGGCGATATGCTAGAAATGGGTATCCTAGATCCGGCTAAAGTGACTCGCTCTGCACTTCAAGCAGCGGCATCTGTAGCGGGTCTGATGATCACTACTGAAGCGATGATTGCTGATTTGCCAAAAGAAGAAGCTGCTGGCATGCCTGATATGGGTGGCATGGGCGGAATGGGTGGTATGGGCGGGATGATGTGATCCCTGATCCCTTTCTAACCCACTGAAATAAAAGAAAACCTCGCTATTTGGCGGGGTTTTTTTTTATAATCTGCTTTCAGGGTAATGAGATTCATTATCAAACGTTGGTTGTTGAAGGTGTTCTTAATGGGACTGTTGTCGCAGAAGGTGTTGTTGGAGTTGATAGAGGCTAAGCGGTTTGGTGTTGAGTACCAGCCGATAGTAGAGTTGAAAACAGGTGATGTGTTTGCGTTTGAGGCTCTCTCTCGGTTTAGGTCATTAAAGGGTGACTTTATTCGACCTGATTATGTTTATGCTGCTCTACATGATAATCCATTGCTGTTATTTCAGGTGGAATTTGCTCAAAAGAAAATACAGCTGGAGAACTTGTCTTCAGCAGAAAGGATTTTTGTGAATCTTGATCAGGATGCTTTTTATGCTTGTGGTCAAAGTGTGGAAGACAACGCTTTTATTCAGCTTATACAGTCTGCTGGACGAGATAGGGTGGTCGTTGAGTTAATAGAGAATTCTGAAATCAGTGATGCATTGATGAGTTTATCGATGATTGAGGCGTTTAACGGATTGGAAGTTCGGACGGCATTAGATGATTTATGTAACCCTAAATCTATGCTGTCTGTTGCCGTTCTGCAGCTGGTAGAGTGGGTGAAGTTGGATAAATATGTGCTAGAAAAGAGATTGGATGCTAATTTTATGGTATTCGTATCAAAAATAATTGATTTTGCTCATGCAACGGGTAAACAAGTTATCCTCGAAGGTGTTGAATGTGAAGAGGATCTTATTTTTGCTCGAAAAATTGGGGTCGACTTTGTTCAAGGCTTTTATTTTAGGAGTGGTTTTTTGGAGTATTCTTTGTAAAAGATGCATTGCTTTTGTATTTTTTATCTTTCTCTTACGTTAAGTGCAAACCATTGATTCTAAAGCTATTGATAAATGCTCACCTGTGTAAGATACTTGTTCAGATATTTATGTCCATAATTTGTAAATAAAGGGAAGCTTATGCTCAGAAAAACCCTCGTTAGTATTGCTGTGTCAGGTGCGCTATATGTGTCCAGCAGTTACGCATTGGAACTGGGTGAGTTGACCTCTCAATCAAATTTGGGCGAACCTTATCGTGGGAAAATTGAGCTCTCTGATGTGGGGACTTTGACTGACAACGATATATTAATTCGTCTGGGCAGTGAAAGTGAATTTCGTCAAGCAGGATTTGCACCGACCAGAGTTCTTTCTCAGTTAAAATTCGATGTAGTTCGTGAAAATGGTGATTATGTCGTTGCCGTGTCGTCTGATCAGCCATTAAGAGTGGATGAATTGCATTTTGTGTTAGCTGCTCGTTGGCCTAGTGGTCAGATCGTTCGAGAATATCAAACGCCATTGAATCAATCTGCACTGGTTAACAAAGCGCAAAAAGAAGTTGTCCAGTCTACACCTGTTGTTTCTAATGAATCTGATCAGACTGTCTTTCGAGAGGCTACGCTTGCGGCAGAAAAATTGACTGCCAAAGGTCAAATGAATGTGGTGAAAGGCAATACGCTTTGGTCTATTGCGGGTCAAAATCGGCCAACGAATCAACTCACCATTTATCAAACGATGATGGCAATTCAGGCTCTTAATAAAGACGCATTTTATTCTGATAACATTAACCTTCTAAAAGAGGGGGCGATCTTACGTTTACCGACGCAGGATCAAATTGCACTCTTTAATAAATCCATTTCAGAGGAAGAGTTTCAACGCCAGCATGATGCTTGGATGGCTTTAAAAGGCGCTCAAGGGAATTCAACCGTAGAACAAGCTCAATTGAACACTCAGGCTACGGCGAAGGCGGCAGCGCCTGACAGCGCGGCGGGCGGTGATAAGTTAACGTTGGCCTCTGGGCAAAGTTTACTGCCTGAAAATGCGGCTAGCTCCAATGCGGGAGATGGTCACAGCGCGGCTTTAACTGCTTTGCAGGGAGAGCTATCTGCTTCGCAAGAGCTGTTAGACAAAGAGCAGCGTGAAAAAGCTGAATTATCAGGTCAATTAGGAGACCTTAATAAGCAGTTGGAAACGCTAGAGAAGCTTATTAGCTTGAAAGATAAGCAAATGGCAGATTTGCAGCAGCAATTTGCTAGTGCTCAACAAGCATTGCAAGAGCAAAAAAACACCGTCGATCAGCTTCTAGAAGCTGACCAGATGCGCAGAGAAAAAGAGCAGGCTGAAGCGGATTCATTAGTTAATAAGATATTTGGCAACCCAATTGTTGTGGCTATTGGTGCTGTAGTATTGCTCTTGCTTGGATTCTTGATTGGTTTGGTGATGCGCCGAGCAGGAAAGAAACAGGAGGATCAAGAGCCTCTAAAAAAGGATGAGTTTGATTTGTCTTCTGCTGCCGCTGCGGCTCCCGTCGTGGCGACAGATTTTGCTCTAGGTAATGAAGATACCGCTGAGGAAGAAGAGTTCAAAGAAGAGTTGAAGGAAGAGGATCCTTTTGCCTTTGACTTCGATACTTCTGATGAGGATGACGACTTAGACGATTTTAGCTCTTTTGGGGATGAAATTGACTCTGCAGATATTGAAAATTCAGCCGTGACGGATGATGTTGATTTTTCTGAAGACTCAGATGCTGAGTTTGAAAGCGCGCTAGAAGAGGATGTATTTGCATCGTTTGATGAAGCTGATGATATCCCTGAGCCTGTTGCTGATCTTGATGAAGAGGACGAACTAGAGTCTTTCGTGGAAGATGATATTCCAACAATGACACCTGATTCGGTTGAATCAGATGATGATGTAGAGACAGATGTTAATTTCGATGATGCAGTCGAAAGCGAGGAAGAGTCTTTTGTTTCTAGTTTACTAAATGATGCGGATCAGGATGATGTTGATGAGTCGTCTATTTTTAGTGGCACTCCAGACGATTCTTTGGCCAATTCGATAGAAGAAACATTAGCGGAAGCTCAACAAGAAGATGAGATTGAAGTTCCTTCATTTGGTGAATCAGAAGCCGCTGCGGATGAGGAAGTGAGTGATGAGGAAGAAGACTTTGATTTCTTTGATGCCAGCGGTGATGAAGTTGCAACCAAGTTAGATTTAGCAAGAGCCTATATGGATATGGGTGATGAAGAGGGTGCACGAGTCATTTTAGATGATGTCATTGAATCGGGTAATGAGCAGCAAATTGCTGAAGCGCAGAATATGATGGAGCGAATGTTCCCAAGTGACTAAAAAAGTAGTACTAGTTGTTGAATATAATGGCTCTGAATATAAGGGCTGGCAAGCGCAAAAGTTTGGTGTTCCAAGTGTTCAGGAGAATTTAGAAAAGGCGTTGGCCGTTATCGCAAATCATCCGGTTAAGGTGGTTTGTGCTGGTCGAACTGACTCTGGCGTTCATGCAAGCGCTCAAGTGGTTCACTTTGAGACAGACGTTGAACGTAACGAGCGTGCATGGACGGTAGGAGTTAATACCTATCTTCCTACAGATATTACCGTTGTAGCTGCGAGATCTGTTTCAGATGATTTCCATGCTCGCTTTAGTGCGTTAAGCCGTCGATACCGTTATGTCATTTACTCGTCGGATTTTTGTCCGGCAATATTGGCTAAAGGAGTGACTTGGACATACAAAGCACTTGATGTCGATGCTATGAAAGAAGCTGCGACAGTATTCTTAGGGACTCACGATTTCTCTTCTTTTAGGGCGATTGGCTGCCAAGCCAATACGCCTATCCGCACGATTCTAAATTTTGATGTACAGCAGCTAGGGCAATATATTGTCCTAGATGTAAGAGCTAACGCTTTTTTGCATCATATGATTCGTAATTTTGCAGGTGTTTTGATGTCAATCGGAGCCGGTGAGAAGCCAGTAGCTTGGGCTAAAGAAACTCTTGATGCAAAGGATCGTACCAAGGGGGGGATTACCGCTCCGCCAACTGGGCTGTATTTTGTGGATGCTCAATACCCTGATAGCTTTAATGTCCCTAAGCGACATTTAGGTCCTCATTTTTTACCTTATGTAGACGAGCCTACTTATGAATTGCCGAGTTAAAATCTGCGGGATAACCAATTTGGATGATGCGATTATGGCGTGTCGTCATGGTGCTGACGCTTTAGGCTTTGTCTTCTACAATAAAAGCCCAAGGAGCGTTACTCCCGATGTGGCGAATTCAATTGTTTCTCAATTACCGCCATTTGTAACGCCCGTTGCTTTATTTGTTGATGCGGATGAATCTCTTATTCAGACTGTAATTACTGGTAGTCCCCGGTGGGTTATTCAGTTTCACGGTAGCGAGTCAGAGTCTCAGTGCGCTGCTTATCAGCGGCCTTATATGAAGGCATTAAGAATTCAGTCAGGAGATGATGTTGCGGCTTTAGTTGCTGAGTATCCAACTGCAAGTGCTATGTTATTGGATGCCTATAAAGCAGGTGTTCCAGGGGGAACCGGAGAAGTATTTGATTGGTCTTTAATACCGGCACGCTTGTCTAAGCCGATTGTCTTGGCCGGCGGTCTTACACCACAAAATGTTAGGCAAGCAATTGAACAAGTGAAGCCCTATGCCGTTGATGTAAGCGGCGGTGTTGAATTATCCAAGGGCATTAAGAGTGATCTTAAAGTTCAAGAATTTATTAGTGGAGCGAAATGTGGATAGCAAAGATATTAACTTAGATTTACCTGATTCTCATGGTCGTTTTGGTCCTTACGGCGGCATATTTGTTTCAGAAACGCTGATGTCTGCTTTGGATGATCTGGCAGAAATGTATGAACGCTTATCTAAAGACAGTGCTTTTCAAGCCGCTTTTGATCATGACTTAGCGCATTATGTTGGTCGCCCATCGCCTTTGTATTTTGCAGAGCGATTAACGGAAAAAGCGGGTGGAGCCAAAATTTATCTGAAACGTGAGGATTTAAATCATACTGGCGCTCACAAGATAAACAATACAATTGGTCAGGCCTTACTTGCTAAGCATATGGGGAAGCCAAACATTATCGCAGAAACCGGAGCTGGCCAGCATGGTGTTGCTTCTGCAACTGTTGCCGCTCGGTTGGGGTTGAAGTGTAAGGTTTTTATGGGGGCGGAGGATATTCGTCGTCAGTCACTTAATGTTTATCGGATGAAACTATTGGGCGCGGAAGTGATTTCGGTTGAGTCTGGTACTAAGACATTAAAAGATGCGCTGAATGAAGCGATGCGTTATTGGGTTGGAAATGTAGACGATACTTTTTATATTATTGGTACAGCGGCTGGTCCTCATCCTTATCCTAAACTGGTGCGCGATTTTCAATCGGTTATCGGTCGCGAGACTAAGGCTCAATGTTTGGCTCAAGAAGGTCGTTTACCTGATGCTTTAGTGGCCTGTGTTGGTGGAGGCTCTAATGCTATTGGTATGTTTCATCCATTTATAAAAGATGAAAGTGTTGCTATGTATGGTGTGGAAGCGGGTGGTGACGGTGTTGAAACTGGTCGCCATGCCGCACCATTGAGTGCTGGTCGTCCTGGTGTTCTACATGGTAATCGTACTTATGTCATGGCTGATGATGATGGTCAAATCATTGGTACTCATTCTATCTCGGCGGGTTTGGATTATCCCGGTGTCGGTCCAGAGCATGCTTGGCTGAAAGATATTGGTCGTGCTAACTATGTGGCAATCAATGACGATGAGGCAATGGATGGTTTCCGTGATTTAACGCGCTTGGAAGGAATAATGCCAGCACTTGAATCAAGCCATGCCGTTGCTTACGGGATGAAATTAGCCGCGACGATGGAAAAAGATAAGATTGTCGTCATTAATCTTTCTGGTCGCGGTGATAAAGATATTCTTACTGTTGCAGAATTAGATGGGATAGATGTATGAGTTGCATTAAACAATGTTTTGAAAATTTAGAAAAATCTGGTAAAAAGGCGCTCATTCCGTATATCACAGCTGGAGACCCTAATCCTGAATCTACAGTGACCTTAATGAATGCTTTGGTAGAATCTGGAGCGGATGTTATTGAAATCGGCATGCCTTTTTCAGACCCTATGGCTGATGGTCCAGTGATTCAATTGGCTTGTGAACGAAGCTTAGCCGCAGGAACCAGCGTCAAAAAAGTGCTGCAAATCATCTCTGAATTTAGACTAGGCAATACAACAACGCCGGTCGTTTTGATGGGATATTTGAACCCAATCGAGTTTTTTGGTTACCAGGCATTTTCTGATGCAGCAAAAGAAGCGGGCGTTGATGGCATTTTATTAGTAGATCTGACTCCTGAAGAGGCGACAGATGTAGTAGAATGCTTCCGAAAGAACGAGATAGATCTTATTTATTTGCTATCACCTACGACAACACCGGAGCGAGCAAAGAAAATTTGTGATTTGGCTTCAGGGTATGTGTACTACGTTTCAGTGAAAGGGGTAACCGGTTCTGCTGAACTAGATGTTGAAAGTGTTAAAAAACATGTGGATTCATTACGTGAAATTACCTCCTTACCTATTGGGGTCGGTTTTGGTATACGTGATGCAAAAACTGCAGCAGCAGTAAGTAAATGTGCTGATGGCGTCATTGTTGGTAGTGTATTAGTGAATGCTATCGCTGAGAATAAAGATCATCAAAAAGAATATGTGGCTGACGCTTTACGTACTATTTTATTGCCTATGCGCAATGAGATGGATGCTTAAGCGGTAGCAAACGAGTAATGTGGAGAAGTAAATGAGTAGCTGGTTAGATAAATTTGTACCTTCCATTGTGCGTAGCGAATCGAAGCGCGCAACTGCAGGTAGCGTGCCTGAAGGTCTTTGGAAGAAATGTCCAAAATGTGAAAACGTTTTGTATCGCCCAGAGTTAGAGAAAAATCTCGATGTTTGCCCTAAATGTAATCATCACTTGCGTGTTGGCGCGCGTCGTCGTTTAGATATTTTCTTGGATAAAGAAGGTCGCCATGAAATCGCCGCTCACCTTGAACCTGAAGATAAGTTGAAATTTAAAGACTCTAAGCGCTATAAAGATCGTATTGCCGATGCTCAGAAAGCAACGGGTGAAAAAGATGCTTTGGTTGCGATGCAAGGTGCTTTAAATGGTATGCCGGTAGTGGCTGTAGCATTTGAATTTAGCTTCTTAGGCGGTTCTATGGGGGCTATTGTCGGTGAACGATTTATTCAAGCGGTTAATGTTTGCTTAGAAAAGCGTATTCCTCTTGTATGTTTTTCTGCTAGTGGCGGAGCCCGAATGCAAGAAGCCCTTATTTCTTTGATGCAGATGGCTAAAACCAGTGCTGGTTTGGAGCGCATGAAGCAAGAAGGTATTCCCTACATATCTGTGATGACGGATCCTGTGTTTGGTGGTGTATCCGCTTCTCTTGCTATGCTTGGTGATTTAAATGTTGCTGAACCAAATGCTTTAATCGGTTTTGCTGGCCCTCGTGTTATCGAGCAAACTGTTCGTGAAAAACTACCAGAAGGTTTCCAGCGTAGTGAGTTTTTGTTGGATAAAGGTGCGTTGGATATGATTATCAAACGTGATGAAATGCGTAATCGCCTATTCAATATCCTGTCTTTGCTTACTGAAAATAAGGTTGCTTAATTAAATGACGCACACGTCATTAGCTAGCTGGCTTTCATATATTGAGAGTCAGCACCCTTCTGAAATAGAGTTAGGTCTAAACAGGGGAAATACCGTATTAGCTCGGTTGAACTTATCTAGACCTAAGGGCAAAGTGATCACTGTTGCTGGCACGAATGGTAAAGGGTCAACCTGTGCCATGCTGACTCAATATTTGTGTTCCCAAAACTACTCTGTTGGCACCTATACTTCCCCTCACTTTCTTGCTTTCAATGAGCGTATCGCTCTAAATGATGCTCCTTGTAATGACGATATTATATGTCGAGCTTTTGAGGCAGTTGAAGCGGCGCGTGAAGGCGTCAGCTTAACGTATTTCGAATTCAGCACGCTTGCAGCCTTATGGGTTTTTGAGCAATCTAATTTGGATTATTGGGTACTTGAAGTGGGGTTAGGAGGGCGTTTAGATTCAGTTAATATGATCGATACTGATGTCGCAGTAGTCACTTCTATTTCCTTGGATCACATTGATTGGTTGGGTGATGATCTTGATATTATAGCTCGAGAAAAAACCGGTATTGCGAGAAAAGATAAGTTACTCATTAGTGGTGTCGTGAATCCTCCTCCTACTATTGCTAGTACAGCATTAGAAATCGGGGCAAACTTGCGTCAGAAAGGGTGTGATTTTCGCTTCGAGTTAGGTGAAAATTCTTGGTCATGGACTGGCAATGGTGTGTGTTATGAAAACTTGCCGGTTCCATCTTTACCGCTACAAAACGCGGCGACTGTAATTGCGACTCTGGTTTATATGGAGCTGTCTCCGACTCATGCTGATTTGGCCGCTCTGTTTAGTCATGTCCAGCTAATGGGGCGCTTTCAGAAAGTTGCCGCTTCTCCTGACGTGTATATTGATGTTGCCCATAACCCTGAAGCTGCCATTGAGCTTGCTAATCGTATTGCTAGCTTACCGCGCAAGCCTGTTGCTGTCTGTGGTATGTTGAAAGACAAAGACATAGCCTCTGTGATGACGCATCTTGCGAACCGTTTTTCTGGTTGGTTTTGTAGCGATTTAGCTGGGTCACGTGGAGCTAAGGCAGAAGAGCTGATCAAGCATATAGAGCATAGTTCGCCCAATCTTGCTTCAAACGCAATGGCCTTTCATTCTGTTGGTGACGCTTTGAGTGCGGCAATGGTCAAAGCGGAAGCAGAACAGCGCTCAGTGATTGTGTTTGGCTCCTTTGTAACTGTGTCGGATTATTTGGCGCTTAATCAATCGAAAGAGTGATTTATGATAGATAGAAGGGTTACATACAGACTTATTGGTGCTGGTATTATGGTGTTATCAGCCGCAATAATATTGCCATTGATTTTAGATGGTGAACGTCCTGCAGAATTAGATGTTCAGGTTCAAGTCACTACTCCTCCAGCGTTTCCTATTGTTGACATTGCTCCGGTTCAGCCTGTTGATAGTTTGCCAATTGAAACGTCTGTTGGTGAGGATGGCGCAGCAGAAGATATTCGTTTAATTCCCCTTCCTCAATCGGCGAAAGACGTTGCAAATATTACTAAGAAAGAATCACCGAATTCTACCGAGGCGGAAGTGAAATCTGCTGAGAAAGAATCAGTGAAGAAATCCACGCCTGCTCCTATCGCTGATCGTTGGACGCTTCAAATTGCCACCTTTAAAAGCAAAGATAATTCAGTTCGTTTGGTCGAAAAGCTTAAAGGTGCAAAGTACGAAGCATATAGTTTGACGACCAATTCACTTTATAAAGTCTATGTTGGTCCTGAGTTCAAACGAGAAACCTCAGAAAGAATGCGTGAAGAGATTAAGAAAAAATTTAGTTTAAACGGCATTGTCGTTAAATATTCAGTGAATTAGTCCAAGGAATGGTGTCTCTGTATTTGGAAAATCACAGGCATCTGTTAAACTTCGCGGCGATTTTTAGAGGTATACATGGAACAAGTAAATTCAATGTCGACCATTGATTGGTTAATCATTGCAGTAGTGGTTCTTTCTACTCTTTTGAGTTTGAAGAGAGGTTTTGTAAAAGAGGTCTTATCACTTTTAACCTGGGTTGTTGCTTTTGTCGTGTCTGTAAAGTTTTCAGATCAAATGCAGGTGCTGCTGGTTGATCAGGTTCAAAATGATCAGATTCGCTATATCGTTTCTTTTGTTTCTCTATTTATCGCTACTTTAGTGGTCGGGGTATTGGTTAGTTTTTTACTGGGATCTCTGATCCAAGTAACGGGGTTGACGAGTACGGATAGAGTTCTGGGTATGCTGTTTGGCTTTGCCCGTGGTAGTTTGATTGTTGTAGCTTTTGTTTCTTTGTTGAGCTTGAGTCCAGCGATAGAACAAACAGAGTTTTGGAAAACTTCACAATTGATCCCTCAATTGGGTCAGTTGAATGACTGGACGCGTGATATGTTAGGCAAGAGCTCGGATCTTGTGGATTCGTCTCTCATTGACCGCGCCCTTGGAAATTAGTTGCTCGAAATAGCAACCAAATAGATAAAGAACCTTTGCGGCGTTTGTCGCAATTCCCCAACACGAGGATCTAGAACATGTGTGGTATCGTTGGTGTCGTAGGCACGTCTGTGGTTAACCAAGCAATTTTTGATGCGTTAACCCTTCTTCAGCATCGTGGGCAAGATGCTGCGGGTATGGTTACAAGCCATAACGGACGATTATGTTTACGCAAAGACAATGGTCCGGTGAGTGAGGTCTTTCGCACTCGTCATATGAAAAAACTACACGGTAACATAGGTATTGGCCATGTCCGTTATCCAACAGCAGGAACATCTAGTTCAGCAGAAGCTCAACCTTTCTATGTTAACTCTCCCTACGGTATTTCACTTGCGCATAATGGCAACCTAACAAATACCGGAAAATTAAAGCAGGAAGTATTTGAATCTGATCTGCGTCATATAAACACCACTTCTGATTCAGAAGTTCTGGTCAATGTTTTGGCTCATGAGCTTCATGAAGAAGGAAAGTTAGTTCCATCACCAGAAGATATCTTTAATGCGCTTGAGCGTGTTTATAAGCGTATCGAAGGCGGCTATGCGGTTGTTGCCTTGATTACTGGTTATGGTATTTTAGCTTTCCGTGATCCAGATGGTATTCGTCCTTTGATTTATGGCTCTCGTCAGACAGACACTGGTATCGAATATATGGTTGCATCTGAAAGTGTTGCACTGGATGCTGCGGGGTTTAAAATCGAACGTGATATTCAGCCAGGTGAAGCAATCTTTTTTGACCTAAAGCATAATGTTCATGTTCGTCAGTGCACGCCGAAAAAAGTCGCCCGTCCATGTTTATTTGAATATGTGTACTTTGCTCGTCCAGATACCGTTATTGACAGTATTTCTGTCTACAAAGCGCGTATCAATATGGGGGATCGTCTTGCAGAAAAAATTCAGCGTGAATGGAAAGATCATGATATCGATGTGGTTATTCCAATTCCTGATACAAGCCGAACGGCGGCGTTACAGATTGCTCAAGCATTAAATATTCCGTTTCGTGAAGGTCTGGTCAAAAATCGCTATATTGGTCGTACCTTTATCATGCCAGGTCAGGCTATTCGTAAGAAGTCTGTCCGTCAGAAGTTGAATCCGGTACCGTTTGAGTTTAAAGATAAAACGGTTTTGTTAGTTGATGATTCAATTGTTCGTGGTACCACGAGTAAAGAGATTATCGAAATGGCAAGAGAAGCTGGCGCGAAGAAGGTGTACATCGCTTCTGCTGCTCCAGAAGTTCGTTATCCTAATGTGTATGGTATTGATATGCCTGCGGCTAAAGAGCTGATTGCTCATGATCGCAATGTCGATGAAATCTGTGAATTAATAGGTGCGGATAAGTTAATATTCCAAGATTTACAAGATTTGATTGATGCATGCATTGATGAAAAACACTCAGATGTTCGTGAGTTTGATACATCTGTGTTTGATGCAAAATACATTACAGGCAATATTGATGCTGCGTATCTAGAAGGTATTGAAGGCGCCCGTAATGACTTAAATAAAGTGACGGCTGAAGACCAAGCCAGCGATATGATGCACCCTATGTAGTGTTTATATTATCTCGTGACGGATGAAACTAAGCCAGGTCACGCCTGGCTTAGTTGTTTTTGGATAATCATTTTTGGAAAGAGGTTTGGAGTAAAGTAATGGCTGATTATAAAGACGCAACGAATGCGATTCGTGCAGGTATTCGTCAAACACAAGAGCAAGAAAACAGCGAAGCCATTTTTATGACCTCGAGCTTTGCTTATGCCAGCGCAGAAGAGGCGGCAGGTAAGTTTTCTGGTGATGAAGATGGTAACGTTTATTCTCGTTTTACTAACCCGACGGTTGAGTTATTTGAAAAACGTCTAGCGACTCTTGAAAAAGGCGAAGCCGCAATTGCAACAAGCTCTGGTATGGCGGCGTTAATGACGCTGGCATACAGTCTGTTACAAGCAGGTGACCGTGTAGTTTGCTCACGTAATATCTTTGGTTCAACCGTGAAATTTTTTAATGCCTATACTGCGAAGTTTGGTGTGGAAGTGCTGTATGTTGACGCAACAGATTATGCTGCATGGGAAGAGGCAATTAATGAAGATACACGCTTCTGTTATTTCGAAACGCCATCCAACCCACTTTATGAAGTAGTAGATGTTGCTCGCGTGGCGGCATTAGCTCATGCCAAAGGGGCTTTGCTGTGTGTTGATACCGTGTTGGCAACGCCTGCTTTGCAGAATCCTTTGACACAGGGTGCAGATATTGTCATGCAATCAGCCACGAAGTTTATTGATGGCCAGGGTCGCTGTTTGGGCGGCGCTTTAATTGCGAGTCAAGAGATCGTCAATGTTTTCACCGCTTTTATGCGTAGTGCTGGTCCATGCATGAGCCCATTTAATGCTTGGGTGTTGTTGAATGGCCTTGAGACCTTATCTTTGCGTATGACAGCTCATTCGGCTAATGCTATGAAGCTAGCTACATTTTTGGACGCTCACCCTAAAGTGGTTAAAGTCAATTACGGTGGGTTGCCGGGCCATAAATATCATGAGCTGGCTAAACAGCAGCAAAAAGATTTTGGTGGCTTGTTGTCGTTTGAAGTTGAGGGTGGCCGCAAGGCCGCTTGGTCTGTTATCAATGCTGCCAAGTTAATGTCCATCACAGGTAATTTAGGAGATACTAAGACTCTGGTAACTCATCCAGCTACTACCACTCATGGACGCTTAACAGACGATGAAAAAGCTAAAGCGGGCATTACGGAAGGCTTAATTCGTGTTTCTGTCGGCCTGGAAGATATTGATGATATTATTGCCGATGTTAAAGCTGCACTAGACCAATTGATCTAAGTTTATTAGTAACTAGTGATAACAAAGAAAGCGGATTTAGAATATGCTCTAAATCCGCTTTTTTGATGACAATTCTAACTATCTTTTTTGATATTGTTTCTAGAGTCAACTTCATCAAGCACTTTGCTTTTTGGCTCGCTCTTCAGTGCTTGTTTTTCTGACGTTTGCTGTTCTAGTGCTTGCTGCTGTTTTCGTTCTTTGCGGCGGTAACCTAAAACCAATAAGCAAGGTGTAAGAATGAGTGTTAATGGCGTTGCAAAAGTGAGTCCTCCTGCAATAGCTGTAGATAATTGTGTCCACCACTGGGCAGATGGCGCACCAATACTAAAGGATTGGTGCACGAGATCAATGTTAAATTGAAACACCATAGGAACTAAGCCGAGAATGGTGGTAATAGTGGTGAGCATGACAGGTCTTAGACGTTGAACACCTGTTCTAATAGCGGCCTCTCGTACCATCATGCCTTGCTTACGTAGGCCGTTGAAAGTATCGATTAGAACGATATTATTATTAACAACAATGCCTGCCAAAGCGATAACACCTACGCCACTCATTACAATACCGAAAGGTTGCCCTTTGACCATAAGGCCAATGAACACTCCCATAGTCGAAAAAACCACGGCGCTCAGAATTAATAAACATTGGAAGAAGTTATTAAATTGAGTCACCAAAATAATCGCCATGATAAAAAACGCGACGCCAAATGCCTTGATCAAAAAGATCATGGATTTTTGTTGGTCTTCAGTGTTGCCGCGAAACTCATAGCTGACGGATTTATCTATACCAGCAGCGTCTAGTTTCACTTTTATGGCTTTGATGACTTCATCCACGACTAAACCATCTTTTACATCAGCATCTATTTTAATGGTTTTCTTTCCATCGGTTCTGTTGATGATGCCTTGCTTTGGTGCTGCGTAGCGATGAATAAAGTTACTTGCAGGAATGCTGCCTTGGTTGGTTGGGATCTGTAGCTGATCCAGTTGATCAAGGCTGCGTTGATTTACGGGATAGCGTAAAACGATATCAATTTTGTCATCTGCCCCTTCTGGTAAAAAATCACTTAAAGTTATACCAGTGGTGACCAGTTTAATGACATTCCCCAAGCTATTAACGTCGACGCCATATCGGCTGGCTTCTTCGCGATTGATATCGATACGCCATTCAATTCCAGGGAGAGACCTGTCATCGCTAACAGTAATGATTTCGTCTCTAGATAAAAGTTGTTTACTGATTTCGTCAGCGGCAACATTAAGAGCATCAGAGTAGTTTGAGCTAAGCTGTAGCTGAATATCTGCGCCCGATTGTGGTCCGCCTTGCTCTTTTTCTGCACTGATTTCGATGCCGGAAATTTGTTTGGTTTTCTCCCTAATTTGATCCAATATGACCCCAGCGGGTTCTCGTTTATACCAATCGATAAATTCCATACTGATTGAGCCAATACTATCAGGAGCAGCATTGTTTCCTGGTGTGGCATAAGTTGTTACCACAACACTTTTTAATGCTGGTGTACCAATCACTTGCTTTTCTACCTGCCTTACCAGTGCGTCTTTTTCTTTCAGAGATAGATCTCCGCGGGCGCGTATATCTAGGTTAGCGGATTCAGGTTCGATATTGGGGAAAAACTCAATACCCTTGCCAAATTGTCCATAGCTAGCAAAAATACTGAAAAGTAACACAATAGTGAACAGTAAAACCCAAGCGGGGTATTCAACTAAACGAGTTAGCATTCTGCCATAGAAGCCGGTTGGGCCTGTCAGTTCGGTCAGATCGCCCGTTTCTGTGATACGTAATGCGCGCATGGTTTTTTCTGTGTATGCGCCTTTTTTACCAATAATGGAACCGATGGTCGGTAAGACTATTAGTGCCATGACCAAGGACGAAGCCAGAGTTGCTATGATGGTAATGGGCATGAAGCGCATGAACTCTCCGACTATGTCGGGCCAAAAAAGTAATGGCATAAATACGGCTAAAGTGGTCGCTGTAGAAGCGGTGATTGGCCATGCCATACGTTTTGCCGCTTCACTGTAGGCTTGTCGCTTAGAAGCACCTTCTGCTAGTTTGCGATCTGCATACTCGGTAACAACAATGGCGCCGTCAACGAGCATGCCGACACTGAGTATTAGGGCAAAAAGTACCACCATGTTGATGGTGTAGCCTTGTAAATCGAGAATTAAAATACCAGATAGGAAGGCGCCAGGAATAGCTAGGCCGACTAAGAAAGCGCTCCGTACTCCAAGTGCCCATACGATAACGATCATTACCAGCAAGGTTGCTGCTAGAACGTTATTAAATAGGTCGTTTAGAGAAGTCTCGATGTCTGTGGATTTATCACCGGTTAACTTGTATTCGATGCCATCAGGCCATTGTTCGCTTTCGCTCTTTACAGTTGCTTTTACCGCTTCAATGGTATTGATGATATTAACACCAACGCGCTTGGACACAGCAAGCGTAATGCTGCGTTTACCTTCGACGCGAGCATAACTGCTTGGGTCTTCAAAGGTTAGTTCACCGGTGGCAATATCGCCCAGTAACACAACCTGATCGCCATCGGCTTTAATGGGAAGGTTAAGGATGTCTTCCTTGGTTTTAAGTAGGCCTGGGACCTTTAGTGAAAAGCGCCCAGCACCTGTATCCAAATTGCCAGCAGCAACCAAACGATTGTTGGCAGAAACGAAGTTAGCAACATCCGATAATGACAAATTATACGATTCAAGTTGCTCAGGGCGAATGATGATTTGTGCTTGTTGATCACGGTCTCCACTGATTTCGGCTTCTAAGACGCCATCGACTGCTTCAATAGAGTCTTGTAAATTTTTTGCCGTACGACTAAGGGTAGCAAAGCTGACATTACCTGATAAATTTACGCGTAATACCGGAAACGTTGAAAGATTAATTTCTGTGACAGTTGGTTCGTCTGCATCATCTGGTAACTCGCTTTTTGCTCGATCCACCTTATCTTTAGCATCGCTAATCGCTTGGTCAATATCAACACCAGATTCAAACTCTAGCATGATCGAAGCATGACCTTCTGAGGCAGTAGATTTTAGTTCCTTTAGCCCTTCTAATCCTTTTAACTCTTTTTCTAGCGGGTGAACTAATAAGCTGTCTGCGTCTTCGGGCGAGATACCTTCAAGTGATACTGAAACATAAGCCATTGGAATCGTAATATCAGGGTCGCTTTCCTTCGCTATTTCTATATAAGAAACCGTGCCCATAATAAGTATGAGTACGAAAAACATCATTACGGTGCGAGAGCGAGCTAAAGCCGCCTCAATTAATGTTTGCATAATGGGCCTCCTTAGTTTTGGTAGTGGGCTTCGACTTTATCGCCCGCAGAAACAAAACCCTGTCCGACGGTGATGATGTTCACATTATCGGGAAGGCCGCGCACCCAGACTTGGTCACGCTCTGATTTAATAATTTCGACTGTTGATACAACAACCGTATTGTCTATGTTAATGGTTTTTATGGCTGTCCTACCGGAGTCATCTAAAGTAAGCAGTGCTGGGGAGAAAGCGTGAGCTCTTTGTTGGTCTAAAACAAAATCTACAGCCGCCGTTAATCCCGCTGGGATGGTATTGTTTGGATTGCTTACTTGCATTTCGACGCTAATGGTTCGGCTGGATTCGTTGGCTGTTGTGCTGATATAAGAAACAAAACCTTCTGTCTCATAGCCTGATTCGAGGCGGATATTGCCTTGAGTACCAAGCTTTATAAGTTGGATTTTATTTTGTGGGATATTCACGCTAACTTTTATTGGGTTAACAGAAACCAAGGTGCCGATCGTTGTGTTTGGTGCTAGCACTTGTCCTTCTTGCACATTTAGACTGTTTAATATGCCGGAAAAGGGCGCTGTGACGTTTGCGTTTTCTAGGTCAATTAAAAATGCTTCTTTTGCTGCTTTTGCGGATGCTAAGTCCGTTTCTGCTTGGGCTAAATTGACTTTCGATGTCAAATTGCCAGCATTGAGCTTTCTAATGCCGTCAAGCTCAAGTTGTTTTTGTTTCACTAGCAATCCAGCTTGTTCTATTTGTGCTTTTAATATTCGAGTGTCGATTTGCAAGATTGAGCTGCCTTTATTGATAAAGCGGCCTTTTTCTACTGGTAGCTTTGTAATACGGCCAGAGTAGGTATTTATAAGTTGAAGAGTTTCGCCGGCTAAGGTTTTTCCACTTAATGGCAAATGCATCTCAATGGTTTTGGTAGTAAGAGTTTTAGCTTGAACAGGATATGCTAGCTGACTTTCTGATGTTTGAGACGTAAGGGTATTGTCATGAGGTTTTTCCCCTGTTGGACTAACCGTGACGCCATTCCCTCCTGCAATCATCCAAGTTACGGTTGCGACGGCAACGACCACTGCTGTAATTGGTCCTACCTTGCTCTTAAACTCCATTTGACACTCCGTGAGATATAAAATTTATCATTATGTTGGGGTTAGTATATGCGTAAATAATAAGGAAGAAAGTGTTTTTGATTAAACCTTGTGCAGACAATAGCAAGATAACATCGTCATTTTATGACCAAAGTTGCTAAAAATGATTTTATCACGCAAAAAAACTGTTTCTTTTTAATCGCTAGTCTCGTCTATTTGCTGAACCTTCGGTTAGAAGGATGATACTATACCGCCACAAAATTTTTACTTTATATGGATAGATATGAGTCTATTGTCGTTAGAACAGATCAGTGTTGCTTTTGGGCATAATCCACTGCTGTCAAAAATTAGTTTTTCAGCCGAAGCTGGAGAGCGTGTTGCAATTATCGGTCGTAATGGTGCGGGTAAGTCGACACTGTTAAAAGTCATTTTAGGCGAGCAAGTTGCCGATGAAGGCGTTGTTCGCTTAGAAGGAGGCATGACTATTGGTCAGCTTCCACAAGAATTGCCTGATGCGAATGAAAAAACCGTTCGTGAAGTGGTCAGTGAGGGCGCCGGTGAGGCGCACTCGTTAATGACTCGTTACTTTAAGTTATTAGAAGATTTCGAGAATGATCACACCAATGAATTAAGTGATATTCAGACTGAATTAGATCGAATTCAAGGCTGGGATCTAGAGCAGCGTGTGAATCACATGATTCAGCGTTTGGCTTTGCCGGCTGACAAATTGATGTCTGAATTATCTGGTGGTTGGCGTCGTCGCGTTATTTTGGCGCAGGCGCTGATTTCTAACCCAGATGTCTTGCTACTAGACGAGCCAACTAACCATTTGGATGTGCCAACAATCGAATGGATGGAGCAACAGCTTCAGCAATTCCGCGGTTTGATCTTATTTATTACCCATGACCGTCGTTTCCTAGAAAAATTGGCTAACCGTATCATCGAACTTGATCGCGGTAATCTAATTTCCTTCAGCGGCAACATCACCGCTTTTCTTGCTTTTAAAGAGAAGATGCTGGAAGAAGAAGAGCGTGCAAACGCTTTGTTCGATAAGCGCCTTGCAGAAGAAGAAGTGTGGATTCGCCAAGGTATTAAAGCACGTCGTACCCGTAATGAAGGTCGAGTTCGTGCTTTGAAAGCCTTACGTGAAGAGCGCTCTGAACGCATTAATCGCCAAGGCAATGCCAAAATGGCGATTGAGACCAAAGATAAGTCTGGTAAGTTGGTCGCAGAATTTACTCAAGTAGGTCATTCATTTGAGGATAAAGTAATTTTGCAACCAATGGACTTCGTGGTAAATCGCGGAGACCGAATCGGTCTAATTGGACCAAATGGTTGCGGTAAAAGTACCTTCCTTAAAATTCTATTAGGGGATCTTGAGCCAGAAACGGGTTTGGTGCGTCAAGGTACGAAACTTAACGTAGCGTATTTCGATCAGCTGCGTGAGCAACTTGATCCAGAACAAACGGTTGCGGAAAACGTTGGTGAAGGTAAAGACGTTATCGAAATCAATGGTCAGAACAAACATGTTATTGGCTATCTTGGTGATTTCCTTTTCCCACCTGAGCGTGCCCGTACTCCAGTAAAAGCCTTGTCTGGCGGTGAGCGAAATCGAGTATTGCTAGCGAAGTTATTTACTCGCCCAGCCAATCTGTTAATCATGGATGAGCCAACCAACGACCTTGATGTGGAAACATTAGAACTGCTTGAAGAGCTTCTAATGAGCTACGATGGCACCTTGTTATTGGTAAGCCATGACCGTGCCTTTCTAGATAACGTGGTAACCAGCGTGATTGCTTTTGAAGGCGAAGGCCGAGTGAAAGAATACGTTGGCGGATATCAAGATTGGATTCGTCAAGGTGGTAAATTCCCAACAGAATCCACATCGCAAACTGACGACACACCAAGTAAAAAAGAAAAAGCCAAGACAAACGCAAAAAAAGTCGAAGAGGATAAAAAAACCTCTATCCAGGCGAAACCAAAAGCGAAGCTAAGCTATAAAATGCAGCGCGAATTTGACAATATGCCTGCGACCATTGCGAAGTTGGAAGAAGAGATCGCCGCGTTGCATGTCACCACTAGCGCGCCAGAATTTTATACCGATGATGCGGATAAGGTTCAGAAAACTTTGGCGAAATTAGCGCATAAAGAAGAAGAGCTTGAAACAACCATGGAGCGTTGGTTAGAGCTTGAAGAGATGCAAAATGGGTAAACAGCGCAAAACGGGTAGATTATGACGAATAAAATTAAACCAGTTTCATTTATACCGCGCTTTTTTGGCGCTTTTGGTCAGTTCTTTAAATACATGGGGAGCGGCGACTATGCCGCTCGCTGTCAAACGGTTGATCAAGGCGAGCAATTTGCCTTCGAAGTCGAGCCTAAAGTCATAACAGAAGAAGTGGAAGTGATTCGTGAAATCGAAGTCGCTGCACCTGTTTTGGATACGGTCAACGCTGACGGAGCGCACCAGTTACTACAATTGCTGCAACAAGAAGCGCGCTTTATCGATTTCATCCAAGAAAGCATTGATGATTACAGCGATGCGGATGTGGGGGCGGCATCTCGTCAAATTCACGCAGGTTGTTCTAAAGTATTGAAGCAACATTTTACCATCGATGTCGTGTCTCTTGATGCTGTGAACAGCGCCGCGGAAAATAGCCGTGTAGAAGTACCATCTGGTTACGATTCCAAGCAGATTAAGCTTGAAGGTCGAGTGGAAGGTGATGGCCCATATTCTGGCACGCTGATTCATCCTGGTTGGAAAGTGACGGAAACTCGTCTGCCAAAAGTAACCAATACAGAAAGCCTAAATATTCTAGCGCCAGCTGAAATCGAGGTATAACTCATGAGTCAATATTTCATTGGTATCGATCTAGGTACCACGCATTCGGCTGTCTATTATTCGCCTTCTAGCCAAACGGCAACCGAATCAGATCAAGTAGGTCGTATTCAGCAATTGGCGATTCCGCAGTTTATCGCGGCAGGTCAAGTGGATGCTCGTCCTTTACTTCCTTCATTTGTGTATTTTCCTCACCAAAGTGAATTTTTAGAGAGCGATTTACAGCTTCCTTGGGGCAGGGCCCCTTCGGTAGTCGGACAACTAGCGCGTGAGTTGGGTGCGAAGTCTTCTGGTCGATTGGTGCAAAGTGCCAAAAGCTGGTTGTGTCATTCTCGTGTTAGTGCTGATGAAGCGGTATTGCCTGTGGATGCGCTTGAAGAAGTAGAAAAAGTGTCTCCAGCACAGGTGACAGAAACCTTATTGGCGCATTTGGTCAGTGCATGGGACCATCAATTTCCTGCTGCTCCAATTGCCGAGCAAACCCTTGTTATTACTGTGCCTGCATCATTTGATCCTGCTGCTCGTGCTATTACTGAACAAGCCGCGGAAAAAGTCGGTTTGCGTGCTCGTTTGATTGAGGAGCCGTTAGCGGCCTTTTATGCTTGGTTAAGTGATCAGCAAAGCTGGTCTGAAAGCCTAGATGTCAATGAGCATATTTTGGTTGTCGACGTGGGTGGCGGTACAACAGATTTATCGTTAATCCAAGCGGTAGAGCAAGATGGAGTGCTTGGTCTAGAGCGGGTCGCTGTGGGTCGTCATATTCTTCTTGGTGGCGACAATATGGATTTGACGCTGACTTACCATTTGGCGGCTCAGCTAGCGCAAAGCGGCACTAATCTTGAACCTTGGCAAATCAGCGGTTTGACCCAAGCTTGCCGAGAAGCAAAAGAGCGTTTGCTAACCAACGCGGATTTAGATGACGTGAGCGTTGTTGTGCCTAGTCGTGGTCGTAGTTTGTTTAACAACAGTATCAAGGCAACGCTGACACAAAACGATGTTCAACGGCTTTTAATTGATGGTTTTTTTCCACAAGCACAGTTGGGTGAGCAAGCTCAAAAAACAGTTCGTAGTGGTTTCAGTGCGATTAACTTGGATTACGAAGGTGATCCAGCGATCACTCGCCATATCAGTGAATTCTTAGCTCAGCACGATGTGAAACCAAGCAAAGTGTTGTTAAACGGAGGTGTGTTCAATGCCACTGTCATTCGCAATACCCTAGAAACTCGTTTGGCTTCCATGCTGGCCGAATCGATGGATAGCTGCGCATTAACTCTGTTAACGCCGTCTCATTTGGATTATGCGGTTGCTAAAGGTGCGACTTACTATGCCCAAGTGCAAGCTGAGGGCGGTGTCAAAGTAAAAAGTGGTCTAGCGGCGAACTATTACATTGGTGTGGCTAGTCCAATGCCGGCGATTCCTGGAATGGCTCCTCCTGTTGATGCCATTTGTGTAGCGCCATTTGGTTTGGAGGAAGGTTCAGAAGAGCAAATGCTGCCGAATGAATTTTCTCTTGTGGTTGGTGAAAGTGTGACCTTCCGTTTTTTCCAATCAAAAAACAACGAAGTGGATTCGGTAGGTAAGGTCATTGCGTCGTTTTCTGTTCCCCAGCTAAGTGAATTGAACCCTTTGTCGGTACGATTAGACGCAGGTCATTACCAAGCTGGCGACATGGTGCGAGTTTATCTGACTGCCCGTGTTACTGAATTGGGATTGCTGCTGCTGCAAGCGCACGATACTCAATCTGACCTAAGTTGGACAATTGAGTTTCAAGTTAGGGAGGCTTAGACCATGGCGCAAACCGCTTCTCGTTCCTCTTATCGCGTAGGTATCGATTTAGGGACAACTAATTGTGTCGTCTCTTATGTGCCTGCTTATGGGCAAGCTGAACCAGAATTGTTGCCTATTCCTCAAGTGATGGCGGATGGTTCGGTTCAAGAGCTTACACATTTGCCGAGTGCTATTTATGTGTTGGCGTCAGATGAAATTGGAAAGATTGATCCAGTTTTGCCTTGGCGTCATCATGATAAAGAGCGCATCGTTGGTGCGGGAGCGTTGACTCTGGGTCAGCGAAGAGCCGGGCAGTTGGTGCAAAGTGCGAAAAGCTGGTTGAGCCATCGTCAGGTTGATAGACGCTCCGCTATTTTGCCTTGGGCGAGTGAGTTCCCGAAAAAACTAAGTCCTCTTGAGGCGAGTAAGGTTCTGTTATTACACATTAAGCAAAGCTGGAATCATCGCTTTGCAGAGGCACCGCTAGAGTCTCAATCCATCGCGTTAACCTTGCCTGCCTCTTTTGATGAAGAGGCGCGAGCTTTGACATTAGAAGCGGCGAAGTTGGCAGGTTTGCAGGATTTATATCTGCTTGAAGAGCCGCAGGCGGCCTGTTATCACTACATCAGTGATGACGGAAAACTTGCTGCGTTAGCGGACAAAAAAATGCTTCTGGTTGTCGATATCGGCGGTGGTACCAGTGATTTTAGTTTGGTGGCGATCAAGTCTGCGTCTTCAAACAATAGCAGCGTATCTCTGAAGCGTGTTGCCGTAGGCGAACATTTATTACTGGGTGGCGATAACCTAGATCAAGCCTTGGCGTTTCAGTTAGATCCAAAACAAATTTCTGCTTTATCAGCCACGCGCTTAGCGGCCTTGGTTCAGCAAACTCGTCAGGCGAAAGAGACCTTGTTGGGAGATGGTGCACCAGATTCGCTAAGTATTACGGTGCTTGGTGGTGGTAGTCGTTTAATTGGTGGCTCGCAAAAGTTTGATGTCTCCAGAGACGCCTTGTTAGAACAAATTCACAATGGCTTTTTTCCTTTGGTGAATGGCAATGACAAGGTACAAAAGAGCGATTACGCCATGCACACTTTGGGTTTGCCTTACGAATCTGACCCTGCTTTTACACGTCATTTGGCGGCGTTTTTACAGCAGCATAAAACTGTAATCGAAGCGGCAACAGGCTCGCCTATGCCGGATGCAGTGTTGTTTAACGGCGGCTTATTTAATAGTCCTGTATTGAAAACTCGGTTATTAGAACAACTGAATACTTGGTCTTCTGAACCTATCCTTGTCTGTTCTGCAGACGAACCTAACGATGCCGTTGCCAAAGGCGCAGCCATGTATTTAAGTGCTTTGGCGGGCGAAAGTACACGAATTGAAAGTGGAGTGGCGCACAGTTTGTACTTGAAGCTTGGTGAAGATCAGTTCGTCGGCATCTTGCCAAAGGGCACTCTGAAAGGTGAGACCATTCGCTTGGAGCAAGAGTTCTTTGTCACTCTCGGTCAGCAAGTGCAGTTCCCCTTGTTTCGGTCCGATGATCATATTGATTGTATCGTCGGCAACCTTCGTGATCAAAATGGACTGCATTACATTTCTACCTTGATGACAGAGTTAGATGGCTCCATTGATTTGCAAGAGACAGCAGTCACCTTATCAGTTCAAATGACCGAAGTGGGTGTGTTGCAAGTCCAGCTATGCGCCCACAACCAGAAAGATCAATGGCGTTTGGAATTCTCCACCCATGTGGGTTCCTCACAAGGCTCTGAGCAAGCTGATGAAAATGATTTGCTGCATGCCAATATGGGGCAAGCTGAAGAGCATCTAGCTAAGTGTTTTTCCAGTGCGGGTCAAAAGCAAAATCCGGATTTGGTGAAATCACTCAAACAGGATTTGGATCAGCTGTTGGGCAATCGAGATGATTGGAATCTTGCCACGTCACGACGTTTAGTGGATAAATTGTTAAGTGTAAAATCAGCTCGAACCAAAAGCGCTCCGCATGAGCGACAATGGTTGCAGCTCATGGGCTATTGTTTACGCCCAGGTTTTGGTGCTAAGGATGATATGACGCGAGTTCAGCAAGTGGTTAATACCACTAAAGCAGGCACTCAGTTCGATACGGCACCCGTTTGGGGGCAATATTGGACCTTGTATCGCCGTATTGCTGGTGGCTTATCGGTAGAGCAACAAACGCATTTGTTTAAACAGTTTAGCCAATATTATTCGCCAACAGGGCAGCGTTCTCGTGACAAGATGAAAGCACTGACGACTAAATCCAGCGATGATTTAATTCGTTTGGTTGGCGCGTTAGAGAGTTTGTCGAATGAAGACAAAGTCACCACGATTGATTGGTTGTTGAAGCGTTTACAAAAGACTTCTGAGCCAGATACAGCTTGGTGGACGATAGGGCGTATTGCTTCCCGTCATCTATTATTTGGCAAGCAAGAGCAAAGAATAGTAGAGGACAAACTCTTTCCGATTTTGGAGGTTGCTCTTAAAGAAGATTGGAAAAAGCGTAAGCAGGCAGGGTTAGCAGCGGTACTGATGTGCCAAGTTAGTGTCGAGGAATCTGATAAGCTTAGCGCTATGCGCAAAAAAGTGGAAAATAAACTCAAAAAAGATAAATGTCCGATCCAGTGGCTTGAACGTTTAGAAAGCCAAATTGAGATCAACAGCGATGAGCTTAATGCTTTGGTCGGAGAGAGCTTGCCCATCGGCTTGCGTTTGTAGTTTTGTTCAAATGGACCTTACTGCTAATTGTTTTATCATTTTATCTGTAGCCGCATAAAACGCTCGATTTTCATCCGGCGTTTTTTGCGACTGTATTTTAAAGCTTTATTCCCTAGGTAATAAGCTTATCAGTAATGTTGATTATCGGTTTTATATTTAGATTGTTATCATAGATGTGAGCGTAACGTTTGCTTGCGGCACTGCTTAATCCTCTAGGCAAAGCGACCTTTCACTCTAACGGAAGAACATCAAAAACAACTCTAAAAAAGTTCATCTCACTTACAGAAGAAATCTATATTTTTTATAGATTACATGGCTATTTTTTTAGCTTATTTTTTTAAAATCATTATGTTATATACAATGAACCGATTATAAGGATGCCATAATCATGAAGAAATTATTAGCTGCAAGTCTGCTGGTTTGTGCCAGTAGCTTTTCCGCTTTTGCCGCCACACCGCCTAATGCCTTAGTCGTGGCGCAATCATTAGATGATGTAACCAGCTTAGATCCGGCGCAAGGTTTTGAGTTAACCTCAGTGCAAACGTTTACTAATGTATATCAACGTCTGGTGCAATCTGATCCACAGAATCCGACGAATCTGGCTCCTACTTTGGCTTCAAGCTGGGAATCCACCTCCAATAGCTTGACTATCACTTTACGCAAAGACGCTGAGTTTGCTAGCGGTAATCCGGTTCGTCCAGAAGATGTTGTTTTTTCTTTGGGGCGTGTGGTTAAGTTGAATCTAGCTCCGTCATTCATTTTGACCCAGTTGGGTTGGAATAAAGCCAATGTTGATAGCCATATTCATAAAATTGCTGATGATAAAGTCAAAATTATGTGGGACGTTAACGTCGGACCTTCATTTGTTTTGAGCCTATTGTCTGCACCAGTGTCTTCTATTGTTGATGAAAAAGTCGTGATGGCAAATGCAGAAAATGGTGATTTTGGACACGCTTGGTTAAATACTCATTCAGCAGGCAGTGGCCCCTTTCAAATTAAGAAATATATTCCTCATGAAGCTCTGGTGTTGTCTGCGAATAAAACCTCACCAGGTGGCGCGCCTAAGCTAAACTTGATTTTGATGAAAAACGTGCCAGATGCAGCAACGCGTCAGTTGCTCATCGAACAAGGCGATGCGGATATTGCTCGTAATTTGGGGTCTGATCAGTTTCAATCTTTGCAAGGTAAAAAAGGGGTGAAAGCCTTAGCCTTGCCTTACGCTTCTTTGTATTACATTTTGTTTAATGCCAAAGTGGAAGATAACCCTGATTTGGGTAATCCGAAGTTCTGGGAAGCCGCACACTGGGCATTTGATTACAGGGGAATTGGTGTTGATTTAATGCGCGGTCAATTTCAAGTGCAACAATCGTTTTTACCTGTTGGTTTTAATGGTGCGTTGACAGATCAGCCATACCACTATGATCCTGAAAAGGCGAAAGCTATTCTGAAAGAGGCTGGGATTGAAAATCCTCACTTCAAGCTAATCGTCAGTAACCAGCCTCCGTACTTGGATGTAGCTCAAGCTCTACAAGCAAGTTTTGCTCGTGCTGGTATTAAGGTTGAATTGATACCGGGTATTAGCAGTCAGGTTGCAAGTGAAGTGAAAGAGCATAATTTTGAAGCGACGGTTTCGGCTTGGGGGCCAGATTATTTTGATCCTAACACCAATGCGTCAGCGTTTGCTTATAACCCTGAAAACGGCTCGAAAACACTCGCATGGCGTGCTAACTGGCAAATTCCTGAATTAAGCAAGATGACTATTGCAGCGCGCGCTGAAACAGATGAGGCAAAACGTACGGAAATGTACCAAGCCTTGCAGAAAAAAGTTCGCGAAAGTTCGCCGATTGTGGTTGGTTTACAAAACAAAAAGCTAGTTGCGATTCGTGAAGATTTACAAGGCTATGTTCAAGGCATTATGCCAGATATGGTGTATTACAAGAACGTTTCTAAATAATGGGCACCTCTAAACAATGAGCGCTTCAACACCTTCTGTCGGCGTAAAACGCCGACTTTGGATAGGCCGCAGCCAGAATTTGGCGAGCGGCCTTGTTTCATTAGCACTGACCTTATTCGGCTTGCTGGTGTTCACCTTTATTCTGTCTCGTGCTGCACCTGTCGATCCTGTTTTGCAGTTGGTGGGTGATCATGCCAGTGAGGCGACGTATCAACAGGCACGTCATGAATTGGGTTTAGATCAGCCTTTGCCAATGCAATTTCTGCATTACCTAGGACGGTTATTTCAAGGTGACTTGGGTGTTTCCCAATTGACTCAGCAGCCTGTGGTCAGCGACTTAATGCGAACTTTTCCAGCGACGATTGAGTTGGCGACGTGTGCGATGTTTTTTGGCGCTTTTTTCGGTATTTTGCTTGCTGGAATGGCGGTATATAAACCGGGGAGCTGGATGGATCACTTAGCGCGTTTGGTCTCTTTACTCGGCTATTCCGTGCCAGTGTTTTGGCTTGGTTTATTGGGACTATTATTGTTTTATGCGACCTTGCATTGGTCCGCGGGGCCTGGGCGATTAGACGATATTTATACCTATACGATGACGCAAAACAGTGGCTTTATTTTAGTTGATGCTATTCGTAGCGGTGATGCCGACATTATTAAAAATGCCATTGCGCATTTATGGTTACCTGTGGCGGTTTTGGCGCTTTTGTCTATGGCATCGATTACGAGATTATTGCGCGCTGTAATGCTGGAGGAAACTAATAAAGAATATGTCATTTTGGCACAAGCTAAAGGTGCAAGCCGTCTTCGAGTGGTAGTGGTTCATGTTTTTCCTAATGTGTTAGGCACTTTAATCACGATTCTGGCTTTGTCTTATGCAAGTTTATTAGAAGGGGCAGTACTAACTGAAACGGTATTTGCTTGGCCTGGGCTGGGCCGTTACTTAACCAGTGCATTATTTGCTTCAGATATTTCTGCTGTATTAGGTTCAACGTTATTAATTGGTACCTGCTTTATTTTGCTAAATGCGTTTGCCGACGCACTCACTAAATGGGTGGACCCAAGAACAAGATGATGGATTTTATGAATAACCTGAAATCTCAATTAATACTCAAGAAGGCGGGTTTCCGGTTACCTCGTTGGTTGAATACGTTCAATATTGGCTTGGTAATGGTGGTGATGCTATTAATTTTAGCGTCACTGGCACCGCTTTTTTCCCCCTTTGATCCCAATGATCAAAATATCCAAGACAGACTATTGGCTCCCGATTTGGTGCATTGGTTTGGTACCGATCGTTTTGGCCGAGATTTATTTTCTCGTGTTTTATATGGAGCGCGTCCAACACTTATTTTAGTGAGTTTGGTTGTAATTCTAACGGTTCCTATTGGTTTGGCCGTGGGTATTTTTGCCGGCTATTTTGGCGGTTGGGTAGAGCGCATCTTAATGCGGATTACTGACATTGTTATGTCTTTGCCTAGTTTGGTTATTGCCCTGGCTCTGGTGTCTATTTTAGGGCCTGGCTTGATGAATGGTGCACTAGCGTTGGCTTTTACAAATTGGCCGTCGTTTGCACGTCAAGCTCGAACGGAGACCTTGTCCATTCGTCGCAGTGATTATTTGTCGGCGGCGAGAATGCAAGGTGTGACAGGTTTGCGTTTGATTGTTGGTCATATCTTACCTTTGGTTTTGCCGAGTGCAATTGTGCGTGCTGCACTGAACTTAGGCGGCATTATTTTAGCGGCGGCAGGTCTTGGTTTTTTAGGTATGGGAATCCAGCCACCGACAGCAGAGTGGGGTTCCATGGTGTCCAGCGGTAGTCGTGTTATTTTCGATCAATGGTGGGTTGCTGCGGTGCCCGGTTTTGCTATTTTGTTCGCCAGTCTTGCGTTTAACCTGCTGGGTGATGGGCTTAGAGATAAAATGGATCCTCGTCATGACAAATAACTCAAGTTTGGTTCGAGTCAAAAATTTGAAAATTGGTTTGGAAGACGGTACTGAGTTGGTCAAAGGTATTAATTTTTCAATGGGGCATGAACGGGTTGCGCTTGTTGGAGAGTCTGGTTCAGGGAAATCGCTTACTGCGCGTTCGCTAATGGGATTGTTGCCAGGTTCTTTGCTTGTTCAGGCGAATCAGTTTGAATTGCTTGGGGAAACCGTCTTATCGTATAGCCAACGGCAATGGAATAAGTTGCGCGGCAAGCAAGTTGCTATGGTCCTGCAAGATCCCAAATATGCTTTAAACCCAACTCAAAATATTGGGCGACAAGTGGCTGAATCTTTAGTGTTGCATCAGTCTTTAGCAAAAAAAATCCGGATCGAAAAAGTCGAATATATGCTGGATGCAGTCGGTTTGCCGAATCCTGCCCAATTATGCAAGATGTATCCACACCAGCTATCTGGGGGGATGGGGCAGCGGGTGATGTTGGCGATGGCTTTAATTAATGACCCGCAGTTCTTGATTGCAGATGAGCCGACTTCAGCTTTGGATCATGCTGTGCGAGATCAAGTGTTAGAGTTGATTTCTTCTTTAGTTGAAGAGCGTAATATGGGCTTGTTGCTGATTAGTCATGATTTACAACAAGTGGCTGATCATTGTGAACGTGTCTTGGTTATGTATCAAGGGCAACTGATTGATCAGTTGGCGGCATCAGAACTATCGAATGCATCTCATCCGTATACGAAAACTTTATGGTCATGTCGTCCTAATATTGATAAACGCGGGGAAGCTTTACCCATTTTAGATCGTAAACAAATTGCGAGTTTAACAGGAGGAGCCGTGCGATGAATTTGATCGAATTGAATCAGGTCAGTATTAGTCATGTGCAAGGCTCGGAGCGAAATACTGTTGTTCATGATGTGAGTTTAACCGTTAAAGCTGGCGAGTGTTTTGGTTTGGTGGGGCCTTCTGGTTGCGGTAAGTCTACCTTGCTGTGGGCGCTAGCAGGATTGAATCCTAATTGGAGTGGTAGCATTAACATGTTGGGGCAGCCATTAACCGCTGGCAAGGTGTTCTCTGGAGACTTACGCCGTCGTGTGCAAATGGTTTTTCAAGATCCTTATGCTTCCTTGCATCCTAAGCATCGCCTGCGTCGTGCTTTGTCTGAACCATTAAAATTGCTAGGCTATCAGGATATTGATGATCGCTTGAGTGAGGGGTTTAAGCAGGTTGGTTTGGCTGAAAATATGATTGATCGATATCCCCATCAATTATCCGGTGGCCAGCGCCAGCGAGTAGCCATTATTCGTGCCTTGTTGTTGGAACCAAAACTTTTGTTATTGGATGAGCCGACATCTGCCTTGGACATGTCTGTGCAAGCTGAAATCTTGAATTTATTAAATGATTTAAAAGAAAAGCGCGATTTAACCATGGTTATGGTGAGTCATGATCCTGAGGTGGTGGATTATATGTGTGATCATGCGGTGACGATGAAAGCGGGCCGAATAGATACAGAAAAATTTTATAACTAAAAGCGCATTCGCATTCAGTTCGTTTTATGAGTAAAAAAGCCGCTTAGATAGAAATGAGCCCAACTTTATCGGGTCAGTTTATCTAAGCGGCTTTTTTTGATCTAATGTTTTTATGGTTTTGTTAGACAATAGGTAGGTTGTTAACCGCTTGCTGCAAGGCGGATTTGCGTGAATCGCAAAACGCATTGTGTGGCAATCTGTTTGATACGCCCAGCTTTTCAAGTCGTTCTGTTGTTTGTCCGTTAGGACTGAAGATATAAACGGAACAGTTGGCTTCTATGGCGTCTTTAATGGCGTTCTCTAATGCAAGGCTAATGGTTAGATCCATCATTGGAACAGCACTCAGGTCCAATACTACAGCTTTATAGTTATGTATGCGGTTGTGATGTTTGGCAATAGCCTTGCTTGCACCAAAAATCATAGGACCAGACAAGTAGAAAAGTAATACCTTTCCATCTGCTTTATCTAATAGATTTTTTTCATCATCTGACAGCGGGATGTCATCGTCGGCATCACTGATTGCTTTCACGTTTCCTGATTGAAGTCGGCTAAGCTTCTCGATTGTCATTATATTTGCAATAAAAACCCCGATTCCAACTGCAACCATAAGATCGACAAATACGGTAAGCGCCATTACTCCATACATTATAATGGTTGGCGAGAGGGCGACCTTGTGCGCGCGCTTTAAAAAACTCCAGTCGAGAATGTTGATTCCTACATACAAGGCAATGCCAGCAAGTACAGCCATTGGAATGGGGCTGATTAGCTTTGATGCCCCAAGTACAACTAATAATAGAATTAATGCTCTGGTAATACCTGCCAGTGGTGATTTTCCGCCAGACTGTATATTGACGACCGTTCCCATAGTTGCGCCAGCACCAGGAAGGCCCCCAAGTAGGCCGGAGAAAAAGTTGGCTGTACCTTGGCCGATGAGCTCTCTATTTGAATCGTGTTCTTTTCGTGTCAGGCTGTCAGCAATGACGGCCGTTAATAATGTATCGATGCAGCCTAGTGTGCCAAGCACTAATCCATTTATGATCATTTCTATAAAGACAGAACGCTCAAAGGTGGGCCAGTGGATTGATGGCAGGCCTGATGGAATCACACCTATACGGCGCACATCTGAATCATTAAATAACAACACAGAAATAAGAGTGATTGCGACTAAGGCAACAAGTTGAGGAGGGATAAATCGACGCCACTGTTTAGGAAGATAAAAAAGCACAGCAAGGGTTAATAGCCCAAGAAATAATTCAGAAAACTTCAAGTTTACAATAAGGTTTGGTAGTGCACTTAAGGTTCCTGTGACACCGCCAGTTGGCGATGGATGTCCAAGAAAGGGAGCAATTTGTAATATAATCAAAATAATGCCAATACCAGACATAAAGCCTGAAATAACGCTGTATGGCATAAGAGTGATGTATTTACCTAGCTTCAAATAACCCAGTGTAATTTGAAATAGCCCTGCGATCATCACCACGGTAAAGGCCATTGCTACGCCGCCTTCTGGACTGCTAGCCATCATGCTAGTCAGCACAGCAGTCATGATGACTGTCATGGGTCCAGTAGGCTCAGATATTAAGCTAGTGGATCCACCGAATAGCGCGGCAAATAAGCCGACGAGTACGGCGCCCCAGAGCCCAGCCTCAGCCCCCGCTCCAGATGCCACTCCAAAAGCGAGCGCAAGGGGAAGTGACACAATAGCGGTCGTGGCGCCGCCAAATAAATCGCCTACAAGAGTCCAATCTTTAAAGCGCGAGAAATCAATGATCATTATTTTATTACCTGTCCGCTATTTATGTTCAAATCAATCCGTTGAAATAATCCATAGTACCCTTCTTACAAAAGAGCCCGCATGATGCGGGCCCTTTGTGATTTGCTAAATAGACACCGCAGTGTTTACTCTACATTAGCTTCTGAAGTTGATTCAGACTTTTCTTCTCTTGCAATCCTTGGATCGTTTTTCACTCTCCCCGAAGATGCGCGGCGACGTGATGTCGCAGCGTTGCGTTTTTCTTCCTGTTCTAAGCGTAGCTTTTCTTGCTGTGCCAAGATGGCAGCAGGTAACTCTACAGGTGCTTTAACTTCTGTATTTGCTTGTTTGGCAGTAGGTTTGCCACGTCCGCGACGAGGAGTTCGAGTGGAACGACCAGGTGTCTCTTCTGGTTTTTCCTCTTTCGTCTCTTTTACTTCAATATTCTCTGCATCTGAAGTGGAAGCGTCGTCAGTAGACTTAGTCTCTTTCTGTGCGGCTTCTGCTATAACGGCGTGAGCTTCTTGTGGTTCAGATTTTGACTCATCTGCCATATTAGCTTCTTCTGCAGTTGTTTGGGCTTCATCTGATGCTGCTTCAGTTTGCTCTACGGCTGGAGCGGCCTCCGCCTGTGGGGCTTCTTCTGATGTAGGTGCTGTATTTGATTTAGCTTCAGTGTGCTCTACTTTTGAAGTGACCTTTGGCTCGGTTTTGGCCTGTTCTGTTGCTTCGTCAGCTACTTCAGGTGTCTCTTTCTCGATCTTGCGCATTTGCGCTTTCACAGACATCTTAGGTTTTGACGGTTTTGTTTCAGGAGACTCATCTTTAACAGCTTCTGCCGTTGTTTTTTGTGTATCTGCCGGAGATGCTTTTCCTTCAACAGCTTCAACAGCTTCAACAGCTTCAACAGCTTCAACAGCTTCAACAGCTTCAACAGCTTCAACAGCTTCAACAGCTTCAACAGCTTCAACAGCTTTCTCTGCTTCTGCCGTTTCAGGCTTATCTTCAGAGATAGACTTTGCTGCCATATCTTCTTCTGACTTTGATTTAACTTCAACTTCTGTTTTAGCTTGCTTAGCTTCTGAAGTGGTTGGTTTCACTTCTTCTGTTTTTGCGGCAGCGGCTTCAGTAGGTTGGATTTGATCATTTTCAGACTCAACATTTTCTTGCTGTGTGCTGTTTTCTTCTTTTTGTGGACGACGTGAGCGGCGTGAGCGACGTGAGCGACGTTGAGGTTCATCACTGTTTGCGCTGCTTTCTGCTTCAGTATTTTTAGTTGCTTCTACTAGAGCTGCATCTTCTTGCTCTTGTAGTTTAACAGCTTCTAATGCTTCGTCTTTAAGTTTGCCATTACGACGGCGATTATCATTGCGATCACGTTTACGTTCTTTAACGTCAGGAACTTCTTTTTGAGGTTGGCGCGGAGCTGTTTTTACGACAGCCTCTTGCTTCTCGGTTTTCGGCTCTTGAGAGTCTTGTTTATTGCCACGATTGTTGCGACGATTGTTGCCTTTTGTGCCTGCTTCAGCTTGTTCACGGCGTGATTGACGAGTTGAACGATTTTTTTCAGTCGTATTGCTATCGTCACGATCTGTATTCTGATGCTTAACGTTACGCTTGTTTCTATTTACGCGCTTACCGTTAGGCTTACTCGATGTGTCACGATCATTTTGTGAAGGTGTTGTAGCGTTTGCTTTATTAACTGCTTTAGGTTTTGCTTTGGTTTGAGTTTCACCAAATAGAGCCGTCATGATGCGTTTGAGCAAGCTAGGCTTATTTGGTGTGCTCTTAGTTGCCTTTTGAGCTGCTGCGGGAGCTGTGTGTTCAGGAGCCGGCGCTTTAGGGGCGATGCTTGTTACAGCAGCTTGAGGGCGAACATTTTCATTTACTTTACGAGGCTCGTAAGGTGGTTGTTCTGGTGTTTCTACTAAGGTGTAGCTGTTATCGTTTTGAGTGACAACTGTACTGTCATCACGAATCCGTTCTACTTCAAAGTGCGGTGTTTCCATATGTGGATTTGGCACAAGAATAATATGAACGCTGTTACGTTTTTCAATCTTCGCAATATTGGTGCGCTTTTCGTTAAGCAAGAAGGTTGCAACAGATACAGGTAAGACCGCACGTATTTGCGCTGTGCGTTCTTTGGAGCATTCTTCTTCAATGAGGCGGAGTACGGACAGTGCTAGAGATTCTACATCACGTATGAACCCTTGCCCATTACAGCGAGGGCACACAATGCCGCTGGTTTCCCCAAGAGAAGGGCGCAAGCGTTGACGTGACATTTCTAACAAACCAAAGCGAGAAATACGACCAAGTTGAACGCGAGCACGATCCGCTTCTAAAGCGTTTTTCATGCGGCTCTCTACTTCTTTTTGGTTGCGTACTGGTGTCATATCGATGAAGTCGATAACAACCAAACCACCAATATCACGAAGACGTAGCTGGCGAGCAATTTCATCTGCGGCTTCTAAGTTTGTTTGCAGTGCTGTTTCTTCGATATCCCCCCCTTTCGTTGCACGGGCTGAGTTGATATCGATAGAAACTAACGCCTCTGTAGGGTCGATAACGATAGAACCACCTGAAGGTAAACGAACTTCACGTTGGAAAGCTGTTTCGATCTGAGTCTCGATCTGGAAACGGTTAAACAGAGGTGTTGAATCGGTATACATTTTAATGCGCGATTTAAAGTGCGGCATAACCTGCATAACAAAATTGATCGCGTCTTGATAAGCGCTTTTTTCATCAATTAATACTTCGCCAATGTCTTCGCGCAGGTAATCGCGAATAGCGCGGATGACAATATTGCTTTCTTGATAAATTAAGAAAGGAGCCGGTTTTTCAGATGCGGCTTTGGTAATGGAAGACCAAAGCGTATCAAGGTAATCTAAATCCCATTGTAACTCTTCTGTTGAGCGACCAACGCCAGCGGTACGAACGATAAGCCCGCCGTTTTCTGGGGTGTTGAGGCCTGACATAGCTTCTTTTAGGTGTGATCTGTCATCTCCATCGATACGACGAGAAATACCACCAGCACGTGGGTTATTTGGCATCAGAACCAAATAACGACCTGCTAAGCTAACAAACGTGGTTAGGGCAGCGCCTTTGTTTCCGCGCTCCTCTTTGTCCACTTGAACAATCACTTCCTGACCTTCACTTAACACATCTTTGATGTTAATTCGGCCTTCGTGGTTGGATTTTTTGGAAAAGTAGGTTTTGGAAATCTCTTTTAAAGGTAGGAATCCGTGGCGATCTGCGCCGAAGTCAACAAATGCCGCTTCTAAACTCGGCTCAATGCGAGTGATACGGCCTTTGTATATGTTCGATTTCTTTTGTTCGCGCGAACCGGATTCAATGTCTAGGTCATATAGACGTTGTCCGTCTACTAGGGCGACGCGCAACTCTTCTTGTTGAGTTGCATTGATAAGCATTCTAATCATTATATGTGTGAACTCTGTTAGCGGATACGAAAGAGCCACAACAGTGATAGGTAACCATTAATAAATTTGACTCAGAATTAGAGCAAGTCATTTAGTGTTCTCTGGCGAGAGGAGTACGCGATTCGTTTATTTATCTTAAACGCTTTTATGCGGTCGCTGCCGTGATCAATACCAAATAGTCTCTTTAACCGGTCTCGTTTTTTGCTTTTACGAAACAACGCGAACGCGTGGCCTAGCAATTTAATGAGAGTTCCTTCCACTGAAGCGGATTTTTCCGAATCATGCGGTTTATTATTTAAGATTAACTGTTACAGAGGTAAGATAGGGGGCCAAAGTGTCGCTTCGGCAATTGTCATTCAATTCTTGCATCTTATCTTCGAGGTGTTTTGTTGCCTCTTACCCTTTGCGAATGTGAATATAACAGTAAAATCTAAGTGCTTCAATTATAAAGGAAACCAATCTTAGCTTATGTCGGACTCAGAACTAAAATCAGCAGAGCGTCCCGCGGTTCGTTACGTCACTATTGACGAGAATAATACAGGTCAGCGAATCGATAATTTTTTGGTTACCTTTTTGAAGGGTGTTCCGAAAGGCAAGATTTATAACTTACTTAGGAAAGGTGAAATACGTGTTAATAAAAAGCGGACTAAGCCAGACTATCGTCTACAAAATGAAGATGTTGTGCGCATTGCGCCCATTGTAATTGCACCAGAATCTGATAAGCCTGTCTTGTCGGATCGCCTTAAAAGCGAGATAGAATCTCGTATTGTCTATGAAGATAAGGGGTTGATCGTTGTTAATAAACCTTCTGGCTTGGCGGTTCATGGTGGCAGTGGTTTGAGTTTTGGTTTGGTTGAGGTGGTTCGTCAAATGCGACCATTGGAAAAATTTATTGAGCTTGTTCACCGGCTTGATAGGGACACTTCTGGCCTGATCATGATAGCCAAGAAGCGTGCAGTCCTAAAAGAGTTGCATACGGCGTTGCGTGAAAAAGAAGGCGTACAAAAAACGTATCTAGCATTGGTTTATGGCAGCTGGCCTAAGCGAAAATTGCAAGTTAATGCCCCTTTATTGAAAAATGAACTGCAATCTGGAGAGCGGGTTGTCAGAGTCCACACTGATGGAAAAGAGAGTTTGACCCGGTTTAAATTGGTTAGACAGTTTGAAGGTTATAGTTTGGTTGAGTGCGAGCCTGTGACAGGGCGTACACATCAAATTCGGGTTCATACTCAATATGCGGGTTACCCGATTGTGGGGGACGAAAAATATTCACCAGCAGAATCTTTAAAAGCGACAAAAGCTCTTGGCTTTAAACGTTTATGTCTGCACGCAACACGATTAGACATTATGTTGAATGGTGAGCGTATGCTTTTTGAAGCGCCGCTTGATAAGGAGTGGCAACTCTTGATGAATGAGAAATTAACGGGAGTCTTTTCTTAACTATTTGTCGTTTTGAGATCATTGTATAAAAGACGTGCTGATGCAGGTCTTTTTTTACCTTGTTATTGGTTAATCTTGCTTCCATGATGTGTATCACCTTTTGCTGGTGCTACATGTACTAACATGTAGGGGTATTTCCCTGTCTTATCTAGAGGGGATTTTATTCTTAAGTGAAAGGATATTTCATGAAAGCCCTTGATACCCGGATCATTCCGGGACTTGTTTCTATTTTTATCGCTCTCCTAATCTGGTTTGTTGTGCCTGTACCTGATGGTGTATCTGTAAGTGCTTGGCATTTACTGGCTTTATTTGTTGGCACTGTAGTGGCTATTATCGGTAAGGCGATGCCCATTGGAGCGCTCGCGATTTTGGCGATTACTCTCGTGGCTGTAACCGGTGTCACTAACGATAAGCCTGCAGGCGCGATTAAAGATGCATTGAGTGGCTTTTCGAATTCTCTGATTTGGTTGATCGGTATTGCGATTGTCATCTCTCGGGGCTTGGCGAAGACAGGGCTTGGAAATCGTATCGGTTACTATTTCATTTCTTTATTTGGAAAAAAGACCATTGGTATTGGCTATGCTTTGGCTATATCAGAATTGGTTATCGCACCAGTAACGCCGAGTAATACTGCACGGGGAGGCGGTATAATTCATCCGATTATGAAATCAATTGCGACTAGTTTTGGTTCTTCGCCAGAAGAAGGAACTTCTCGTAAAATTGGCCATTATCTTGCTCTGGTCAATTACCATATCAATCCTGTTACTTCGGCCATGTTCATTACCGCCACTGCGCCGAATCCTTTAATTGTTAAATTAATTTCTGACGCCACTGGTGCTAACATTAGCATTACTTGGGGAACATGGGCGCTAGCGGCACTTTTGCCAGGCTTGGTGTGTATTGCACTTGTGCCTTTGGTTGTTTATGCCATTTATCCTCCTGAGACCAAAAGTACGCCAGATGCAAAAACTTACGCAAAGTCTAGACTCACCGAAATGGGGCCTATGTCTTATGGTGAAAAAGTTATGGTGGCGGTGTTTGCTCTTTTATTGATTCTCTGGGCTGGCATTCCTGAAATGTTGTTTGGTGCAAACTACGCAGTGAATACAACCGCGGTAGCATTTTTAGGTTTGTCGGTTTTATTGGTAACGGGGGTTTTGAGCTGGGATGATGTGCTCAAAGAGAAATCCGCTTGGGACACGGTGGTATGGTTCTCGGCTTTGGTAATGATGGCTACTTTTTTGAATAAACTAGGACTAGTGCAATGGTTTTCAACTGTAGTGGAAAGCAATATTGAACACTTGGGTTTTGATTGGGCCATTTCTGTTGTTATTTTGGTTACAATTTATTTCTATGTCCATTATTTCTTTGCAAGTACGACCGCACATATTACCGCCATGTTTGCGGCTTTTTATACCGCAGGGTTGGCGTTAGGCGCACCGCCTTTGTATCTTGGCTTGTTGCTTGCTGGTGCTTCTTCTTTAATGATGTCATTGACTCATTATGCGACTGGCACATCTCCAATCATCTTTGGTTCCGGTTATGTTTCAATGGAAGATTGGTGGATCATGGGCTTTATTATGAGTGTCGTTAATCTAGCGGTATGGGGCGTTGTTGGTGGGCTATGGTGGAAAGTGTTAGGTTATTGGTAGAGGTAAGCATTAGGCTAAAGGTTGACTCTCTTTTGGTAGTGGTGAGGTGTTGTTCCTAGTGCCTTTTTAAAATGACGACTCATATGGCTTTGATCGAAAAACCCGCAATCTAAGGCAACTCTGCTTGGTTCCTTACCACTTTTAAGTAAATTTTTTGCTTTTTGTAACCGAGATTGAATTTGATATTGGTGAGGGGTGATGCCAAATGAAGATTGGAATTGGCGAATGAGATGGTATTTGCTCACGCCAACCGTTCTTGATAAGTTTTCTAGGCTAATTTCCTGACTAGCATAAGCATGAATGTATTCTTTAGCATTGAGCAATGATTTCTTTGCCTTTTCCGTAGGGGGGACTGAATTATTTGTCTTACTGTTGAGTGTTAATTGTATGAAAAAATCATAAATCATGATTTCTAGGGTCAGCCTTGACGCTTTGTCAGCGATAGAGCTGAATATTAGGTTGAGCTTTCTTATAAGTTGTTCGTTATCAATAATTGGGTTATGGAAATAAGGTGCGTTTTTTGACTTACATGTAAAGTCACTTAGAAGGTCATCGAAAAAATCCGGAGTAGGGTACATGGCTCGATATCCCCAGCCATTTTCTGAAGCTGGGCCTCCAGTGTGAACTGAATCCGCATTAACAATGACTAAGCTGCCTGCTCCAGATGTGTGGTTTTCTCCTCCGCTGAAAAATCTTTGTGCCCCATATTCAATGATGCCAATGGCGTAGCCTTCGTGAATATGTTTTGAAAAGTGCTGATTTTTGAAGTTTGCTCGAACACATTCAATCCCATCGTAACAATCCAGATTAAAGAAATGTGATCCGATTTCCGTTTCCATAAAATACCTTTTGGGTTGTTGAGATGCCATAAAAACGCAATTTTATCCTATAAGCAAATATCTCTACATAGATAATAGATTCTTGTTTTATATGGGAGGATTTATGTTTGATCTTGGTAGCGATACTGTTTTGTATTACATTGCAATTTGTTTGATTGCGGCAGGGACACCGGGTCCAGGCACGCTTGCTGTATTGAATTCTGCTCTGTTCTTTGGCATCAGGAGAACATTGCCAGTGATGTTTGGGATTTTATTTGGCATGGGCGTCGTTTCTATAGCAACGGTAACCGGCTTAAGTGCTTTGATTTTGCACTCAACGTTTGCTTTTTTGGCGATTAAATACTTTGGTGGATTATATATTGGCTATTTAGGTATTCGCATTTTATGGCCTATCTTTAAAAGCATTCAAGGTGAGGTGAGAGTTGAAAAGTCCGACAAAGAAACAACATTCGTAACTGGTGTTATTCTGTCTATTTTTAATCCGAAAACCTTAGTGTTTTTCACTGCTCTACTTCCTGCTTTTATCCATCCAGAGAGCAGCGTGATTTCACAGACTGTTACTCTTACTCTGATTTTGTTGCTTTGTACTTTTTGTGTGCATTTAGTCTATAGCACGTTGTGTGGTTATGTGTCAGCCTTCTTTGTGCGACATATGATGTGGGTAGATGCTGCTACAGGTTCGATGTTTGTCTGTTTTTCAATTGTTGTATTGTTGTTGCCGTAATCTCTAGATAAAGGCGTGCGCAAATATGTAGTTATCCTTTTTGTTTAAATTTTTATTTTTGAAAGTTTGTGCTTGAATGCTTTACCCCTAAATATTGGGAGGATGTAACTAATGACGCACCGTAACGTAACGGCCTTTGTTGGAGGCAAGGACAAAGTGGATCGTACTATACATAAGAGGGTGTCATATTTATAAAAGTGTTTTGTAGCGCTTTAAAAAATGCTCTGTCAGATGGTGATCTTAAAAGCACAAAGATAAGGTTAAAATGTGCATCCTTATGTTTGCTGTTGTTCTTACCTCGGTGCCCCAATAGAATCAATAACAGTCTTAGAGTTAATCATGCAGTTAATTCTAAGACAGTTTTACCAGATAACTCGTTGAGAATGACCATCATGAAGAAAGTTTTTCTAAAAAAACTGCAGTCTCTTACCGCAATTCTCGTTTTAAATACTGTGCCTGCCAGCTTTGCACAAACCGGCATGGGTTATGACGCAGAAATTTCCTCTGCAAGAATCGTGTCGGATGAAAGGAGAGGTGCCTCTAAGGGCCCCATCACGGCAACGGACTCATTAAAGCAACTGTATTTTGATAATTCACTGGCGTACATTCAAAAACATACGGAACAGGCTGTTAGCTATCAGCACCAAGTAGCTTTGGCGTTGGTGGAAGAAGCGTACCAAGACGATTATGATACTTTATTAGATCAATATGAGAGCGAATTAGAAAATGCTGTTGCCACTGCCGATCTAGGTACAATAGAGGTTGTAAAAAGTAGAGTGGAGAGCCAGTTGCGGGATCTAAAGGATATGCGACGTGCGAAAATTGCTGAATTTAACCAACAATTTGGTATCACTTAAAAAACGACTTTACTTTAAGGTCTTTACAGTTAATTAGCGAGTCTAAATGTCTGCTTATCAAGCCCCAGTTAATTTTGTCATTATACGTCGGCAATTCGATTTTCGTGGCATTGAGATGGGGCGTTGGGTAACGCCAGAAGAAAGAGATCGCGCGGCGGTTAATTTTTATCGAGCGCTAGAAGATCTAATGTCTGTACTGCAAGGGCCGGAACAGCTGATATCTTTACGGGGTACTCTTGGTCTTCAGTATGGAAAGGGTGGACGACCCGGTGTGGCAGCTCATTATGTTCCGGCAACTAGGCAATTGTCTCTAGCGAAAAACGCAGGTGCTGGCAGCCTTGCTCACGAATGGTTTCATGCTTTCGACCATTACATGGGTGAAAAAATGTTCCAGCATGTCTCGCCTTCTCATTTTGCTTCTGCATGCTGGCTTAATAGCACTCAATTACAACTGTCTCGTAACAGGCAGCCTCACCCACTGAGCTTATTATTGGCTGAATGCTTCAAAGCCATTATGTTAAATGAAAAGGGAGACGAGCCCAGCGACATGTTTCAAGCTTCTCGCCTTGCTGACCAAAAGCTTAAAATAGTCTATTACGCCAAACCAGAAGAGATGTCAGCAAGAGCCTTTGAAGCTTTCGTAGAAGACGCAATGCCTAACAGCGCTTTTTTAGTGAAAGGAAGTCGCTACTCTGAAGAAGCCAAAATAGGGCTTTATCCGCAAGGTGAACAGCGACACCGTATCAGCCAAGCCTTTCATAGTTATTTCAGTCTGCTTGGTCGAGCGTTGCAGAGTGCATGATTTTCTACTTTAAAATACAGTTTCTGCCGTTGCTTTTTGCCTGATACATTAAATTATCAGCGCGTTTTAATAACTCATCTTGAGAATCCTCGGTTTTATCTTGAGAAATACCTGCGCTAAATGTCACTGAAGCATGCTTAAATGGTATTTCACTGAGGGATTGTGCCGTCTGAGTGGTAGCTTTATAAACCTCATCCAAAGATATAGGTAAGAAAAGGATGAACTCTTCTCCACCGAATCGTATAGCTAAGCCGTGATTTTTCTTGGCGACTTTTATCAATAGATCAGCAACGGACTGTAGAACCTTGTCTCCATAGTTATGTCCCCATTGGTCGTTTACATTTTTGAAATGGTCAATATCTAATAAGGCTAGGCTAAATATACGACCTTGCTGTTTCCAGCTTGTATATTGCTCATCTAACTTCCTGCGGTTATATAAGCCAGTCAGGGAATCTTGTTCAGATAGCGTTTTAAGCTTTTCTGATAGTTGCGTAGCTTTTTCTCGTTCGAGTTTGAAGCGAGTGGATAAGCTTTCCACCATTATGATCAGAAATAAACCAATAATGATGAAGGTTATTGTTAGGTCTATTTGTTTTAGTGAATCGGTGGTGTAATGAAAAACGAGTTCTGGGTGTGCATTTTCAAGCATAATTAAAGGAATAGGGGCCATCAGGCAGAAAAGCTGACCAACTCGACGATATAATCCGATATTTTTAAATGAACCAGAAATATAAATAAGTAGCCCTAATGCAACAAAAAATGTGGGGCCATTTGAGCCTCCGTTCCCCATCCAATTTATCGGAATGGCGACTAGGGTGATCAAGCCAAGGAAAGCGACGCTCATGAGTTTGAATTGGTTTCGCCAGCGAGATAAATACCAAACAAGAAATATCAGAAAAGACAGGGCCAAAAGAGCAATTACGGTAAATGTACTCGCCAAACCAAGATGGTAGTTTACCACCGCAGCGTAAAAAAACAGAACCGTTCCTACAAGTAGTACTGAATGGTGTGTGTATTCAAAAGGTTTATCTTTGTTTACAAGTAACCATTCTAAAACTTTAGATAAATAGTGCCTATACATCTTGTTCACTCACAATAAAGTCCCCCTTATTGTAAGTGAAAAGGCAAGAAATACTCGATAGAAAATTGAATCAAAAGGTTTTAATTCACGGCTTTTATATTAAAAGGGTTACTTGGGCTCTGCTGATTGATGCTTTAACGACTTGAAATGGTTAAGGCTGGGCTGAGTTTTAGGGTTAACAGTCCGACAAGAGCGATAGCTGCGCCTAGCCAAATAGTTATTGTTAGCGAGTAGCCGTACGATAACAATATTCCAGCGGTAAAGCTGCCAAACATGATACCTAACGTTATCATTGACGCATGTAGTGTATTGACAAATGCACGACCACCTTGAGGTAACTCCATTAATCGGCTAACCATTGCAGGGTTTAAGCTCACGCCACATAATCCAAGAAGTAAAGTACAGGTTATTGCTAACCAATGACAATTATGAAAGAGGGCAAATATACACAGATTGATAACGAGAAAGCTGATGCCTATTACGAGTGTTCTTTTTGTGTGTATAGCTGCCATTTTTGCAACTAAATTATTTCCGATGAGCATAATGCCGCCATATGTAAAAAGAATGAATGTGATGCTGTTTTGAGGTATTTTTGATGTTTGATTGAGAATAGGGACAATATAGCTAAATGGAGCATACACGGCGCCTATGATGCAGAAACTGGTAAAAAACACCCACCAAAGCCGAACGTCAAAGATAGCGCCTAATTCTTTTCTAAGGGGGCGTGGCGGTTCGGGCGAAAGGTCGGGTAGGGCTAAGTATGTTAATAAAGCGCTGATACTTGCTAGGCCAACGATAAGGAAAAAGCTTGCTTGCCAGTTGCTGTATTCAGACACAATTTTTGCCAATGGCAGGCCTATGATGGTGCCAAGCATAATGCCTGCTAAAACCGTTGATATGGCTTTTAGTTTGCTATCCGAATTGACAAGTCGAGCTGATAAACCAATAGAAACGCCAAAAAATGCACCTGAAACCATGCCTGTTATAGATCGAGCGATGACTAGTTGGCTATAAAGTATTCGAAAAACCGCCAAGTAGTTCACCCAAAATAAAGATGATGTAGAGCATCATCAAGGTTTTTTTCACGGCTAATCTAGACACTAATATTGCCAATATGGGGCCACCAATGGCCATACTGGCAGCAAAAATAGAGACCAAATGCCCTGTCTGAGCGATGCTGATAGCTAATGCTGCTGATATTTGTTCCATCATTCCTAATACTTGTAGCTCACAACTGATCATAATGAAAATGCCAAAACTCAGCATATAAACACTAATGGGTAGTGGTGTTCGCATTTCTCTCTCCAACATAATTTTACGTTGTGAGATTATGTTTAATGATTTAAGTTTAATAAATGCAATTAAATCATTTGAGTGATGAATAAAATCATGGAATACGATCTTAATGCTGTAAGGCAATTTATTAAAGTGGCTGAAAATCTGAGTTTTACTGTTGCCGCTCAACAATTAGATGTGACTCAATCTGGTATCTCTAGGGCAGTCAATCGGCTGGAATCCCAGTTAGGTCTTCGACTGTTGCACCGTAATACGCGTAATTTAAAGTTGACGGTAGATGGCGAATTATTTTTAAAACGTGTTAAACCGTTAGTTAGCGGCCTTGAAGAGGCGCATCAAGAGTTACTGGAATATGGGCTTGAACCTAAAGGTAGTTTAAAAATTAGTGCGCCATCAGCATTTGGCCGGGTTATTATTATGCCTATTGTTGCTAAATTGTTGGATGAGTACCCAAAGCTCACTATAGAGTTGGTGCTAACTGATCGAGTGGTTGATCTGGTAGGAGAAGGGTTTGATGCTGTCATTCGTAGCGGAAGTATTCAGGATAGCCGAGTGATTGCGAGGCCTCTTAAAGCCGCTGATTGGGTGACAGTTGCATCGCCAAAATACCTCGAATCTTATGGTTCCCCAAAGACGTTAGAGGAATTACCTGCACATAATTGTATGCAAGTCAGAAGTCCAACTACTGGGCAATTATTTCCTTGGACATTTAGGAAGGGTGAGAAGGATGCTGACTTCCCTATTAGAGGAAGTTTAGTTGTTGATCACGGAGACCCTTTGGTGGAAGCCGCGTTATTAAATATTGGTATGGCACAATTGATGACTTTTTTCGTAGAGGGTTATTTGAAAGACGGGTTGCTGGCGCCAGTTTTAAGTGAGTATGCTCGATCATCGACGCCTTTAACGCTTCTCTATCCATCCGCTCGACATCGTTCAGCCAAGTTAATGGTGTTTCGTGATGCGTTGCTTGAGCACTGGGGTGGTCGTGAGTAAATAAAAATGAATTGATTTGATAAATATGATCATATAAGTAAGCTATTTATCTTTTGATTTGAAGTTCCCCTTATTTGTTTTTGATGTTGTTTTAAGCGGAACTAAAAAAGGCGAATCATTGCGGATTCGCCTTTTTCGTTTCTAGTGCTTTTTAGTTGCTTGGGCGATTAGTCTTCGTAGCTGTCTATTGGTGGGCATTCGCAGAATAGGTTGCGGTCACCGTAAACGTTGTCGATACGACCAACTGGTGGCCAGTATTTGCGTGCTTTGATCCAAGTAAGTGGGTAAGCGGCTTCTTTGCGTGAGTAGGCGTGAGCCCATTCGCTGTCTAGAAGACAGTCTGCTGTGTGTGGTGCATTGACTAGTGGGTTGTCTTCTAGCGGCCATTCGCCAGCTTGTACTTTACTGATCTCTTTTCGAATCTGAATCATAGAGTCGCAGAAGCGATCTAGCTCTTCTAGGTTTTCCGATTCGGTCGGTTCGATCATCAAGGTGCCAGCAACAGGGAAGGACATAGTTGGCGCATGGAAGCCAAAGTCCATCAGGCGTTTAGCGATGTCTTCTTCACTAATGCCTGATTCTGCTTTTAGTGGACGAATGTCGATAATACATTCGTGTGCCACAGTGCCGTTTTTGCCTGTGTAAAGCACAGGGTAATGTTCGCCTAGGCGTTTGGCGATGTAGTTTGCATTCAAAATGGCATTGAAGGTTGCGTCGCGTAAGCCTTTGTCTCCCATCATTTTGATATACATCCAAGTGATAACAAGAATGCTTGCGCTGCCGTACGGAGCGGCAGATACTGCGCCGTGCTGTTCAAGCATGCCCATCACTGGTGCAACTGCGTGACCCGGTAGGAAAGGAGCAAGGTGAGATTTAACACCAATTGGGCCCATACCTGGACCGCCACCACCATGTGGGATGCAGAATGTTTTGTGTAAATTAAGGTGAGATACGTCACCACCAAACGTACCTGGAGGCGCAACACCGACAAGTGCGTTTAAATTTGCGCCATCAATGTACACTTGGCCGCCAAATTTATGAACGATGTCACAGACTTCGCGAATGTGTTCTTCGAATACACCGTGAGTAGACGGATACGTCGCCATGATGCAGCTAAGCTGTGCGGCATGCTTCTCTGCTTTTTCAGCAAGATCGACTAAATCGATGTTGCCATCTTCGTCACACTTAACAATAACAACTTTCATGCCGGCTAATGCGGCAGATGCTGGGTTTGTGCCGTGAGCGGAACTTGGAATCAAACATACATCACGATCATGGTCGCCACGAGATTTATGGTATTTATCAATAGCAATAAGGCCTGCGTATTCGCCTTGGGCACCTGAGTTAGGCTGCAAAGAGACGGTGTCATAACCCGTTGCCTTAGAAAGCATGTCAACAAGTTCTTGTAATAGTGCGTGGTAACCAGAAACTTGATTGCTTGGCGCAAATGGGTGAATGCGACCAAGTTCTGCCCAGGTGACAGGGATCATTTCAGAGGCAGCATTTAGTTTCATTGTGCAAGAGCCCAAAGGGATCATGCTTTGGTTAAGTGCAATATCTTTAACTTCTAATTGATGCATATAGCGCATCAATTCAGTTTCACTGTGGTGGCTGTTAAACACTGGGTGAGTCAGGATGTCATCTTGTCGCAATAGTGCAGCATCAAAACCGTACGCCGTTTCAGTGTTGGTAATGTCTTCTAGTGACAGTTCTGCACCGAAACACTCAGCCAAATCGATAAGGTCATTTGGTGTGATGGTTTCGTTTAGTGCGATAGATACTTGCTCTTCAGACACTTTGTAGAAGTTCATTAACTTCGCGGCGCCAGTTGCCATTATGTTGTCTGTTTGTTCGCCAGTGTTAACAATGACGGTATCAAAGTAGCTTGCGTTAGTTGTAAAGCCTTGCTTTTGGATGGCACTAGCAAAGCAATTCGTCAATGCAGCGATGCGATTAGCAATTTTCTTTAGGCCTGTAGGGCCATGATAAACCGCATAGAAGCCAGCCATCATGGCAAGTAATGCTTGAGCGGTGCAGATATTTGAAGTCGCTTTTTCGCGGCGAATGTGCTGCTCACGAGTTTGCATCGCCATGCGAAGTGCTGGTTTTCCATGGCTATCTTTAGATACGCCGATAACGCGACCTGGCATAGAGCGTTTGAATGCGTCTTTGGTTGCTAGGAAGGCTGCATGAGGTCCGCCAAAGCCCATTGGTACGCCAAAACGTTGTGCGGAACCGAACACAATGTCGGCCCCCATTTCACCTGGTGATTTCAATAAAACAAGAGACAGTAGATCTACTGCAATACTTACAAGCGCACCTTGTTCGTGTGCCTGTGTAATGGCGGGTGTCAAATCGCTCACTGTGCCGTCAATGCCTGGATATTGGAAGATGGCACCAAACACATCATGTTGTGCAAAGTTGGCGATGTCATCAACAATAACGTCAATTTCAAGTAGTTCAGCACGCGTTTTAATGACGTCAATTGTTTGTGGTAAGCAATGGTTTGCAACAAACAGTTTGTCGCTCTTCTTGCGGTTGGAGCGCTTCATCAGAGTCATGGCTTCAGCCGCAGCTGTCGCTTCATCTAACAAGGAAGCGTTAGATATTTCCATGCCCGTTAGGTCGATGATGACTTGTTGGAAGTTTAGTAGTGCTTCCAGACGACCTTGAGAAATCTCTGGTTGGTAAGGTGTGTACGCTGTATACCAGCCTGGGTTTTCTAATAAATTGCGCAAAATAGGGGATGGCACATGAGTATCGTGGTAACCCATGCCGATAAAAGAACGCGCCACTTTGTTTTGATTGGCGATGGCTTTTAATTGCACAAGTGCTTCGCTTTCGCTAACAGGGTTGGCTGAAAGGTCTAGATTTGCTTGACGAATGGCTTCAGGTACTGTTTTTTCGATCAGTTCTGGAAGGCTGTTTATGCCGATTGTTGCTAGCATTTTGGCTTGTTCTGATTCATCAGGGCCAATATGGCGAGCAATAAATTCATCGTTGTTTAACAAATCGCGAATGCACGAGGTCATGGTTTAATCACCTATTAAGATAAAATCGGGAGAATGGGCTCTCTTTATAAAAGGAATAGGAGAGCCATTTAGAGACTATTCGATAGTGGCTGAATAGCCTGCAGCATCAAGTAGTTTATTAAGGTCAGCGGCGTCGCTAAGCTTGATTTTTGCGATCCAGGCGCCTTCAAAAGGGACCTCGTTGATTAATTCTGGCGCATCGTTTAGAGCGTCATTTACTTCAATTACTTCGCCATTAACGGGAGCGTAAATGTCAGAAGCGGCTTTTACAGATTCTACTAGAGAAAACTGTTCTGTCGCCGTAACTTCTGCGCCTACTTCTGGAAGTTCAACGTAAACAACGTCACCTAGTAGGTCTTGCGCATGATCGGTAATGCCAACAGTAACAGTGCCGTCGCCATTGTCTAAAACCCATTCATGAGAGTCTGCGTATTTTAGATTTTCTGGAATAGTGCTCATGGTATTAATGCCTCTTTAAAAAAATACCCAAGGAGTTTAGCTCCTTGGGTATGTGATTTTTAGCGGTAAAGTGGAAAACGTTTGCAAAGCTCTTTTACTTCAGCAAGTACGCGAGCTTCAACTTCTGGGTTGCCTTCAGGCATCTCAACTAAACCGTCAAGTACGTCACTAATAAGGTGACCTACTTTTTCGAATTCTTCAACGCCGAAACCGCGTGATGTTGCTGCTGGTGTACCGATACGGATACCAGAAGTAATCATTGGTTTTTCAGTGTCGAAAGGGATGCCATTTTTGTTGCAAGTGATACCGGCGCGCTCTAGCGCTTTATCAACAACGTTACCTTTCAATCCTTTAGGGCGAAGGTCAACAAGCATTAGGTGGTTATCTGTTCCGCCAGTCACGATATCGCAACCACGTTCCATCATCACAGCAGCCAATGCTTTTGCGTTAGCAACAACTTGATCGATGTAAACTTTGAACTCAGGTTTAAGTGCTTCACCAAATGCTACTGCCTTACCAGCAATAACGTGCATTAGTGGACCGCCTTGGTAGCCTGGGAAAACGGCTGAGTTGATTTTCTTACCAAGATCAAGATCGTTGGAGAGAATCATGCCGCCACGTGGTCCACGAAGTGTTTTGTGTGTTGTCGTTGTCACAACATGTGCGTGCGGAAGCGGAGATGGATGCGCGCCAGTTGCGACAAGACCAGCGATGTGAGCCATATCTACGAAAAGGTAAGCGCCAACTTTGTCAGCAATTTCACGGAAACGTTTGAAGTCAATAACACGAGGAATAGCTGAGCCACCCGCGATGATCATTTTTGGTTTGCATTCTAGAGCTTGAGCTTCGATAGCATCGTAATCAATCAGCAGTGTCTCAGGATTAACTTGGTACTGAACGGCATTAAACCATTTGCCAGACTGAGCTGGTGGCGCGCCATGAGTCAAGTGACCGCCAGCATCCAAAGACATACCTAGGATTGTGTCGCCAGGTTGAAGTAGAGCAAGCATCACTGCGCCATTTGCTTGGGCGCCAGAGTGAGGTTGTACGTTAACGAACTCACAACTAAACAGTTGTTTAGCACGATCAATCGCAAGTTGTTCAGTAACATCAACCGCTTCACAACCACCATAGTAACGACGATTCGGGTAACCTTCCGCGTATTTGTTTGTCAGAACAGAACCTTGAGCTTCTAAAACTGCTTTTGAAGTGATGTTTTCAGATGCTATCAATTCAATGCCAGTTTCTTGGCGTTCTTGTTCCTCAACGATTGTTGCAAAAAGCTCTGGATCTCGTTCAGCTAGAGTTTGGCTGAAAAATGCTTCGGTGTTGGCCATGGGTAATTCCTCTTAAATAAACATGTATGCCCAAAAGACAATGAGTCTTGCGTATAATAACACTAAGGCAGTCTAAAATGATGAAAAAAGATCATCTTTCTAAGAGCGTCAGTCATTGTTCGGTTTTCGTCAATTTTGCTTATCATAATAAAAAAGTTTCCAATTGGAAACAGCAAACGCGAGGGAATTTTAAAGTTTGTTTGTTGAGAATGTTGACCGATTGATTAGGATTTTTGTGGATGTCTATTGGTTTTGATTGTCAATAGTGCAGAATAAATCTCTCTTAAGGCTTGTCAAAACAAGTTAATTTTAGATACTCTGTTTCCAATTGGAAACAAACGTAAACACAACTTTAATAAAGGTTTTCGCTATGAAACGTACTGCTCTTTGTGATCTACATGTCGCCTCAGGCGCTAGAATGGTTGAATTTGCGGGTTATGAAATGCCTGTTCAGTATCCGTTAGGAGTGATGAAAGAGCACTTGTGGGCTCGTGAAAATGTAGGTTTGTTTGATGTGTCGCACATGGGGCAGGTTATGTTACGGGGTGAAAATGTTAAGGTGGCGCTTGAGGCTATTTTACCTGTTGATGTGCTTGGATTGCCTGAAGGTACGCAGCGTTACGGCATGTTTACTACCGAAGAAGGTGGCATTACCGATGACTTGATGTTCGCCAATTGGGGAGAGGATATCTTCATGGTAGTAAATGCTGGCTGTAAAGAGCAAGACTTTGCTTATTTGCAGTCGTCTTTGGTTGGCTGTGATGTTGAAATCATTGAAGATCGGTCGCTGCTTGCTATTCAAGGTCCAAAAGCACGCGAGGTGTTTGCTCGCATGGTGCCTGATGCTTCTACTATGACGTTTATGCAAAGCCTAAAATTTGAATGGCAAGGTGTTGAGCTATGGGTAAGCTGCTCAGGTTACACTGGTGAAGATGGTTATGAGGTTTCTGTGCCAAATGATCATGCAGAAGCCTTTGCTAATGCTCTGTTGTCTTTCGATGAGGTTGAGTGGATTGGTCTTGGGGCGCGTGACTCTTTGCGTCTTGAGGCTGGCCTGTGTTTGTATGGCCATGATATTGACACTACAACCACTCCCATCGAAGCTTCTCTTAATTGGGCAATACAAAAAGTTCGTCGCTTAGAGGGGGATCGTGCTGGTGGTTTTCCTGGTGCCGACATCATATTGCCACAATTTACGAGTAAGCCTGCCAGAAAGCGTGTTGGCTTCTTGGTTGATGGTCGAGCACCTGTTCGTGAAGGGGTCGAAATAGTGGATGCTTCTGGGGAAGTGAAAGGTTCAGTAACCAGTGGTGGCTTTTCACCAAGTCTTGCTCAGCCTATCATAATGGCTTATGTGTCTACTCAAGCTTTGGATGCTGGAGAGGCTTTATTCGCAAATGTGAGAGGAAAAAATATTCCATTGAAGAAAGCGGCGATGCCTTTTGTGCCTTCTCGATACTATCGTGGATAATGTTTCTTTGAGCTTGTGAGCTTTAGTTCTAAATATTAAGTCTAATACGCCTAATTATAGAGCTTAATAAAATGCGTTACGTGAAGCTTAATTCTTTGCGTGGCGCATTTTTGTTTCTTATGTGATAATTCCTTACTTTTGTGGAGTCTACCGTTGACAAGTGCAACTCAGCTTGTGGAAGCCTTCAGCGCCTGTTTCCTTTCAAGTTTTAACACCCGCTTAATTGGTGGTGCAGATGAACCTCTTTATCTGCCAGCTGAATCGAATAGCGTGGCTACTATATATTTTCGTTTTGACTATCCTTCAAGCGCGCTGCACGAAGTGAGTCATTGGTGTATTGCCGGACATAAAAGGCGATTGCTGGAAGATTATGGGTACTGGTACGAATCGGATTCTCGTAACCTGCAAACGCAAAAAGAGTTTGAGAAGGTTGAAGTGATCCCTCAGGCTGTTGAATGCATTTTACATTGGGCCGCAGGGTTACCCTTTCGTGTCAGTGTTGATAACTTGTCTATGCCTGATTACGACGCAAAACATTTTGAGCAGGCTGTTATGTCTCAAGTTAGTAAATATATTGTTTCTGGTTTACCCGAAAGGGCTGAGACCTTTTCTAGGTATTTATTGGCACAGCGCCTTCCCGATCAAATATTTAATGAATTCTTAAAGCGACAGTATGAAAATTATTGCAGATGAAAATATGCCAAATGCGAAGGCTCTATTTTCGCACTTGGGTGATGTTGAGTTGGTAAATGGTCGAACGTTAACTCATGAACAAGTAAAAGATGCGGATGTACTTTTAGTGCGGTCGGTGACAAAAGTCACTAAGCTGCTGCTTGAAGGAAGCTCGGTTCGCTTTGTTGGTAGTGCAACAATAGGTGTGGATCATGTTGACTTGGAATGTCTGGCTGAATTAGATGTGGCTTTTAGTAGTGCGCCTGGCTGTAATGCTGAAGCGGTTGCGGATTATGTCTTCAGTAGTTTGAGCCACCTTTATATGACTAAGAAAGTCAGTTGGTTAAATAAAAAAATTGGCATTATTGGATATGGCAATGTTGGCAAAACTGTTTATGACCGTTTTGCCAACATTGGGTGTCAAGTATGCGTATATGATCCTATTAAAGAAAAGAGCAGAGATTTTGCTAACTTTGTCACTTTGGATGAGATTCTTTCTTGTGATGTGATTTCTTTGCATGCACCTTTAACTCATTCAGGGTTATATGCAACCAGTGGAATGATTGGAAGAGAAGAGCTTGCTCGATTATCTGCGGGTGTGGTTGTTATTTCAGCCGGAAGGGGCGGGGTAATAGATGAGCGCGCTTTGCTTGAACGACATGCTCAGTTGGACGGTAATATCCACTTAGTGCTTGATGTCTGGGATAATGAGCCTTCAATTAACCAGGAACTCGTTGCTATTGCTGATATTGCTACTCCTCATATAGCCGGTTATAGCAAGCAAGGTCGTGAAAAAGGTACATGGATGGTGTATCAAGCTCTTTGTCATTATCTTCGGTTAAATTTGGGGGTTGTGAATGAGCGTGATGCTATTAGTGCAGGATGGATTTCGTCTATTAATGCCAATGCTGAAGCGCTTAAAGAAGAAATGCTAGCTCGCAGCGTACAAGCAATCTATGATGTGGCAAGAGATGACGCTAGGTTGCGCTATAAATATCGAGAAAATAAAGAGAAAAATGTGTTTGATTGGCTGCGAAAGCATTATGTAGAAAGAGATGAATTAAATACTTGTTTGATTCGCTCCCATGATAACGATGCGTCTGAAATGATGGGCGCTATCGGTTTTTCGGTACAAATTAATCATAACTAAGGTAATTGCATGGCTGGAGTAATGCAGGTTGATCTAGGAGATCTTGAGGTACCAATAGGGACGAATGTACAAATTGAGTTTATTTCGCCCCCAGGACGTTACATGGTAAAGGTCCTTGGCAATATTCCAAAAAATTCTTTAATTGTGTCTTGCCCAAGATTAAATGGCAAAAATATATTGGTGAGAGAGAGCCAAGTGGTTAATGTTCGCTTGATGCTTAGTACTCATGTTTGTGCTTTTTCAAGCAAGATTGCTAAAAGCTATATGGAGCCCGCCGCTCATCTCCATATAGCTTACCCAGATTACGTGGAAACATCGGAAGTTAGACAGGCGGCACGTGTTGAAACACGTCTAATATCGAACATAGAGTCAAACGCATCAGCAACCTCAATTAGTAATTCAGCATCGGCTATCATTATTGATCTTAGTCTTGGAGGAGCAAAATTAATTTCCAAAGAGGACTTTGGCTCAGTTAATCAAACGATGCGCTTAGCCTGTAATATTAAAATTGGGCCTTATAATCATATTCTTAAGGTGGATTGTGAAATCAGATCTCAAGAGATTCAAATGCTTGAACAAGTTCAGGCAACCTTGGTGGATAATGATTTTTTGAGTCGTATGGGCGTAGAATATTTCTATGTTTATGGCGTGCGTTTTGTTGATGTTGAGAAGGAGGTGGGGATTCCACTAATGGCCTTTATTCTCGAAACAATACGAAATAAAGCAAAATAAAGTCTCGCGCTATGTGTCTCTATTTTTGCTAATAAAAAACGCCAGCTTAATCTGGCGTTTTTTATTTTGAATATTCGAATATTAAAGAGCTTGAAGCGCTTTGATGCGGACCTCAATAGGTGGGTGACTTGAAAACAACTCGCCCATTGTTGGTGTTTTTCCGCGGCGAATGCCGAAAGCAAGCATGGAGTCTGGCATGCGGCTTTCTTCATGTTCTTGCTGTAGTCTGGCAAGAGCAGCAATCATGGCGCCTTTGCCGGCTAATCTAGCACCAGCTTCGTCCGCTCTAAATTCACGAAAACGAGAGAACCACATTACGATCATGGATGCCAAAATGCCAAAAACAATTTCAAATACGAATGTTGCTATATAATAGCCCCAGCCAACAGAGCCCTCGTTGTCGTCTTTACGAAGGAATTGATCGACTGCATAGGCAGCGATACGAGCAAAAAACATAACAAAAGTGTTTACTACGCCTTGAATAAGAGACAGGGTAATCATATCGCCATTTGCCACGTGGCCAATTTCATGGCCAAGAACGGCTTTGATTTCATCAGGGGCAAATCGATCTAGCATGCCGCTTGAAACAGCAACCAGTGCATCATTTTTGTTCCAGCCTGTTGCGAAGGCGTTAGCTTCATGTGCTGGAAAAACTGCCACCTCTGGCATTTTAATTCCTGCTTTTTGAGAAAGCTCTTTGACAGTATCAAGTAACCATACTTCTTTGTGATTACGTGGCTGTTCAATAACAACCGCGCCCGATCCACGTTTCGCCATCCATTTTGAAAGAAGAAGTGAAATTAAGCTGCCAGTAAAACCAAATACACCACAAAAAATGAGCAGTGATGTGAAGTCTAGACCGTTGCTGGTCATGTAACCGTTAACGCCTAAAAGGCTTAAGACAATACCCGCTACCACCATGACAGCTAGGTTTGTCAGTAAAAACAGAATAATACGCATCACTATGCTCCTCAAAAGACTGTTAGGGAGCATAGTAGGGCTTTATTGGATTATTTCAAGAGAGGATTAGCGCTTTCTTAATCGGCTAAGAAATGCGGCAAATCTTTCCATGGCGGGTGCTAGCTCCTCAACATGAGGGAGAAAAACAAAGCGAACATGATCTGGTGTTGGCCAGTTGAAGCCTGTTCCTTGAACGATAAGCACCTTCTCTTCTCGTAGGAACTGTAAAACAAGGTCCATATCATTTTTGATTTTGTACATTTTAGGGTCGAGTCTAGGGAATAAGTACAGTGCGCCTTCAGGTTTATGGCAATGTACACCTGGGATTGAGTCTAGAGCCTCCCAAGCCACCTTACGCTGCTCATAGAAACGGCCACCAGGGACAATAAGCTCATTTATGCTCTGGTAGCCGCCTAAGGCAGTTTGTACGGCGTGTTGAGCAGGTACGTTGGCGCACAGTCGCATTGAGCTAAGAATGTCTAAGCCTTCTATATAGTCGCTTATACTGCTTCGATCGCCCGTAATTACCATCCACCCTGACCGGAAACCTGCTGTTCGATATACTTTTGATAATCCACCAAACGTTATGCAGGGAACTCGACTTTCTGTCAGCGTAGCGGTCGGAATGTGCTGAGCCTCATCATATAGGATTTTATCGTATATCTCGTCAGAGAATATCAGTAGGTTGTGCTCTTCTGCGAGACCTATGATACCTTCAAGAATGCCTTTTTCATAAACCGCACCCGTTGGGTTGTTTGGGTTAATAATGACAATGGCTTTTGTTTTGTTTGAAATCTTAGAGCGAATATCGTTGATATCAGGTTGCCAGCCAGAGCCTTCATCGCACAAATAGTGCTTTACGTAACCGCCGGCCAATGTAGCGGCTGCCGTCCAAAGAGGGTAGTCTGGAGCGGGTATGAGTATTTCGTCACCATCGTTTAATAGACCTTGCATAGCCATGACAATAAGTTCACTAACGCCATTCCCCATCCATACGTGGTTTATATCGGCAGATTTGATCCCCATGGCTTGATATTTTTGCATGACGGCTTTGCGGGCAGAAAAAAGACCCTTGGATTCGCAGTAGCCTTGGGCTGTTGGCAAGTTACGAATTACATCAACAAGAATTTCATCGGGCGCTTCAAATCCAAATGGGGCAGGGTTACCTATATTTAATTTAAGTATGCGCTGACCTTCTTCCTCCATGCGAACGGCTTCTTTTAGAACGGGGCCACGGATTTCATAACATATGTTGGCGAGTTTGTTTGATTTGCGAATTTGCACCACTTTATCCTTACTGAAGCTGGGCGGAGTAAAGTGCTAACTTTACTCCTTACTTCAGCGCATTCAAGGTACAGAATGAATTTATAAGCAATAAAACTATTTAGATAAAACCAGTGGTCTGTTGATGTAAAGTGCTAGCGTATAACGGAGGGAATAGCGGAGGGAATAAAAAGAGTCAAACTGCACTGGTACTTATTAAAGTTTGACCCTTTTTTATTGACTAAATCTTATTTGAGTAGGGCGATGATGTTTGGATCGCTCAATAAGCGATTGACTGTTTGGCTAGCAAGCGCATTCATGTCGTCTTCTATGGCCTTTTGATAAGGCATGGTGCCATACTCATTCACCTTTTGTGATCCATAGTTGGCTTTATAGGTTTGGCCTTTGGCAGCAAGTGTTGTTTTTAGTTCAAACTCTAAAGTGGCCACTGTTTTTAATGTTTCTACTTTAGTTGTGTAGCTCATCTTAGTTATTTCAATTTGCAGATCTGCTGCAGGCATTACGCCTTGATCTGGAGTGAAGCCCATTTTGCGTAAGCCTTCTAGTACACTTTCCTTAACGCTTTGTTTTACATCGTTAGTTGTGAAAATGTCTGCTCGTTCATTAAGTCCTGTTTTAATAGAGCCAACGGCGTTGGTTAGATTTGTGCTGGTGGTTACGTTGATGACTCTCTCATTAGAGAGGGTTGCGGCTTTAACATCTTCTTGTGGAGTGATGCTTATATAGTGCGTTGTGGAGCAGCCTGCTAATAAAAGCGTCGATAGGGACAGGGATAAAAATAGTTGTTTCTTTAGCATAATAGCTCCGATCAGATTGATTTCTAAAGCGACTTTTTTCTAAGTTGCTTAAATTAATGAAAAAAACTGTTGATTTTAAGATTGGTAACAGTAATATACGCACCCGCTCACACAGCAAGATTAAAACGTTGTCCCGTTCGTCTAGAGGCCTAGGACACCGCCCTTTCACGGCGGTAACAGGGGTTCGAACCCCCTACGGGACGCCATCCTTTCATACGGTTGGCTGTATAGTCTACATAAAATCTGTGATGAATGAGATTTTTTTGCGGGAATAGCTCAGTGGTAGAGCACAACCTTGCCAAGGTTGGGGTCGCGAGTTCGAGCCTCGTTTCCCGCTCCACTTTCTTTAAGTAGAAAGTTTGTAGTTAGTTGTAGCTCTATAAAAGCTAGATTGTGTCCCGTTCGTCTAGAGGTCTAGGACACCGCCCTTTCACGGCGGTAACAGGGGTTCGAACCCCCTACGGGACGCCACTTTTAAGTTTATCGTGCGCATTGGCACGATAAACAAGACAGCCCACTGCTTTATGCGAATAAAGAGTAGGGGTGTTAGCAATGCGGGAATAGCTCAGTGGTAGAGCACAACCTTGCCAAGGTTGGGGTCGCGAGTTCGAGCCTCGTTTCCCGCTCCACTTTCTTTAAGTAGAAAGTGAGTAGTTAGTTATAGCTCTATAAAAGCTAGATTGTGTCCCGTTCGTCTAGAGGCCTAGGACACCGCCCTTTCACGGCGGTAACAGGGGTTCGAACCCCCTACGGGACGCCACTTTTTAATTAAATGAAAAGTGCATTAATAGTGTTGTTAGTATCGTAAAAAGTTTATGTCCCGTTCGTCTAGAGGCCTAGGACACCGCCCTTTCACGGCGGTAACAGGGGTTCGAACCCCCTACGGGACGCCACTTTTACCTTTTGTATTATAGAAGGTGAAAATTGCTAAGTAGTGTATAGCAATGCAAATGCGGGAATAGCTCAGTGGTAGAGCACAACCTTGCCAAGGTTGGGGTCGCGAGTTCGAGCCTCGTTTCCCGCTCCACTTTCTTTGATTGAGAAAGTTTTTATATGTCCCATTCGTCTAGAGGCCTAGGACACCGCCCTTTCACGGCGGTAACAGGGGTTCGAACCCCCTATGGGACGCCATCTTTATTTTTCGCTATCATAGCTAACCTTAACTTTTGAGTTTTTAGCCATGACTTGGTTCGTCAATTACAGATTAGACCATTCGGTTTCCGTTGCTGATCGTAGTTTGGCTTATGGCGATGGTGTGTTCGAAACTATTCGTGTTTTTCCTCGGCATTTCTTGCAAATAAATGACCACCTTTCTCGTCTTTATCGTGGGCTATCTAAGCTTGCTATGCCTTTCTCTCTAGAACAAAAATCTTCTCTGTATAATTTTTTACACTCCAATGTTTTACCATTGATCGATGAAGAATCTGTCGTGAAAATTATTGTTAGTCGAGGCGAGGGGGGAAGAGGCTATTTAGCTCCTGAGAACTGCATTCACTCCGTTATTATCGGTATCCTGCCTGCACCCAATTACCAACTTCATCGAGAAAAAGGCGTTTCGCTTTCTATTTCCCCTGTTCCAGTCAGTTCCAACCGCTTTCTTGCAGGAATGAAACATTTAAATAGGCTTGAGAATGTCATTGCTAAGCAGTTTTTGTCGTCGGCTGATTTTGAAGCAATCATGATGAATGGTGATGGCGAGTTGGTTGAGTGTATTCAGAGCAATTTATTTTGGTATAAGCAAGGCGTTCTTTATACTCCTTCGCTAGAGCTGTCTGGTGTGCAGGGCACTTACCGAAAAGCCATCATACAAAATCAATATGACTATACGGTTCAAGTTGGTCATTTTTTACTGAGCGACCTAATGTCTGCAGATGAAGTGTTTATTACGAATAGTCTAATGGGTATAGTGCCTGTCACTGGTATTTCAGGAGTATCTTTTCCTATTGGGGTTCATACTCGAAAATTACAGATTTTAATGCAAGCTAAGGATGTGCATGGCGCTCATTAAGTGGTTTTATCGGGTTGTTTTTTTATCCATTACTCTGTCAGCTCTACTAGCTGGCTATCTTTATGTCTCTCTGACAGCTCCTGCTGAGGTAACAAACCAAGTAGAATTTGAAGTTAAAGCGGGTGATACTGCTTATAGTTTGGGCTACGAACTTACTGAAAAGAGCTTGATTGCGAATCCTTACTTAACTCGTGTGGTTGCTAGGTTGCATCCAGAGTGGGTGCCTAAAGTCGGAAAATATGCCATCAAACCTGAAATGAACTTATTGGATATTATGGCGCTATTTGACTCTGGGCAGTCTATTTTTTATTCCATCACCTTACTGGAAGGAAAGACAACGCGAGATTTTTTGTTAGCTATGCAAGCTCGTGGCAATATTACTATGACCTTGCTTGATGCAAAAAATGAAGAGATAGTTAAACAAACTGGGATCGACGCCTCGCATCCTGAAGGCCAGTTTTTTGCAAATACTTATCGTTACCATGAAGGCGACACAGACGTGAGTATTTTAAAGCATGCGCATGAATTGATGACGCAAACATTAGACGATTTATGGCAAAAGAAAGCGAAGAACTTACCCTATAAGTCGCCTTATGAAGCCTTGATTATGGCTTCTATCATTGAAAAAGAAACCGGTGTTGCTTATGAGCGTCCATTGATCGCTCGAGTTTTCATTAGTCGATTAGAAAAAGGTATGCGCCTGCAAACAGATCCGACCGTTATCTATGGGCTTGGTGATCTGTTTAATGGCAATTTAACACGCAAGGGCTTGCAAGACTCATCACCTTATAATACCTATCGCTTTTATGGGTTACCGCCGACGCCAATCGCCAATGTTGGCCGTGAAGCCATTGAAGCGGCATTAAACCCAGAGCCAACTAAAGCTCTGTATTTTGTTGCTAAGGGTGATGGCACTCATGCTTTTTCGAATACTCTGAAAGAACATAACCGAGCAGTACGAAAGTATCAGTTTAAACGTCGAGAAGATTATCGCTCCACACCAGCGAAAACGAAATAGAGGAAGGTTTGTATGAAGGGTAAATTTATTTCGCTTGAGGGTGGTGAAGGCAGCGGTAAAACGACGGCAATTCACTTCATCCGTCAGTGGCTAGATGACCACAATATTCCCTACATTATGACTCGTGAGCCAGGTGGAACGCCACTTGCCGAAGAAATTCGTCAGCTTATTTTATCGCCACGAGATGAAAGGGTAAATGATGTCACTGAGTTGTTGCTAGTGTTTGCAGCTAGAGCTCAGCATTTAGCAGAGAAAATACAACCCGCTTTAGATAAAGGCACTTGGGTCATCAGTGATCGTTTCCTGGATTCTAGCTATGTTTATCAAGGCAAAGCACGAGGCGGAGATATCGCCATGCTTGATCAATTAGCGACCTGGGTGGTAGGCGAGAGTAAGCCAGATGCTACATTACTCTTAGATGTACCTGTTGAGTTAGGTCAAGAACGTGTTGTTCTGCGTCAACACCAAGACCGCTTAGATAAGGAATCATTAGCGTTTCATCAAAAAGTGCGTGATGGTTTTCTTGAGCGTGCTAAAGCGGACCCAAAAAGAGTTAAAGTCGTGGATGCTAGTCAGTCTTTAGAGTCTGTAAAAAAACAGATTGAAGATCAGTTGGTGCAATTAAATTTAGCCTGGGCTGGTGACTGTTAGATGACAAATATTGCTGATTGGCTACTGCCTTGTTTGCGTCAAGTGCAGGTATTGAAACAAACCAATAGTCTTTCTCACGCTTTATTGATTACTGGCGCAGATGGTGTAGGGCAAGAAGAGCTTGCCCATGAAATGGTGAAAGATTTAATGTGCGAAAAAGATCAGGCTGCTGCATGCGGGACCTGTCATTCTTGTCAGTTGATGAATGCTGATACGCACCCTGATTATCGTATATTGGATGGCGAAGCCTCCACGATTAAAGTCGATCAGGTACGTTTATTGGTTCGCCAAATAAGCCAGAAGCCTCAAGTTGGCCAGAATAAAGTTGTCTTAATAACTCATGCCCAAGCAATGAACGTAAATGCGGCCAATGCGGTACTGAAAGCCTTAGAAGAGCCAGCTGATCGTACTTTTTTTGTGTTGACGAGTTCCCAGTCTACAAGCCTATTACCAACTATTCGCAGTCGCTGCTTACTGGTGAACGTGCCCACACCGAATATGGTAGACGTGAGGGCTTGGTTAGGGAGGCAACCAGATGGCGAAATCTTAAGTTCGTTATTTTGGTTAACGACTCAACCGTTTCGCTTGTTATCGATCCAACAGCAAAATAAGACTCAATTATATGCTGCCTTGCCAGATAAATTGACGAGCATGCTCCGAGGAGTAACCCCAGTTAGTGGTGTGCTGAAAGGGGTAGATAGTCACAATATTGAAGATTACTGTAATGGCTTGGCGGCAATTCTACACCAATGCATTTGCCACTCCACTGGGGCGCCTATAGATGAAGTTTTACAGCCAATCTATGACACCCTTATTACTCGCCTTGGGATTCAAACTCTTATGCAGCGTTACCAATCGTTGCAAAAAATGAAGTCAGACCTTCAAAAGACAAATTTAAACCCCATTATGCAACTCACACACGAATTGAATCAGTGGTAAATCTACTATGCTAATTGATACCCATTGCCATCTTGATATGCTTGATCTGGCTCCACATAACAATGATATAAACTCAGTCATCGATGCTGCATATAGCAAGGGCGTTAGACAGCTTCTTACTATTTCTGTTGATCTTAATAAGATGGATACAGTATTAGGTTTTACCAAGCGCGCTGGTATTTACGCGAGCTGTGGTGTTCACCCGTTACAGAGCGAAGGCTTAATTAAAGATGACGTGCTTTTGTGCAAATACGCAGCAGACCCTAAGGTGATCGCAATCGGTGAAACTGGTTTAGATTACTTTTATGAAGCATCAGAGGAAGCTCATGATGCCCAGAAGATTAGCTTTATGCATCACCTTAAGGCTGCCGGTGATCTGAAGCTTCCGGTTATTGTACATACAAGAAGCGCCAAAAAAGAGACTTTAGCGCTAATTAAACAATATGGTAACCCGAATAGTGCGGGCGTATTGCATTGTTTTACTGAAGATTATGAAATGGCAAAAGCGGCGTTAGATGAAAATTATCTTATTTCTATTTCTGGCATTGTGACCTTTAAAACCGCACAAGACTTAAAAGAAACGGTTCGAAAATTGCCTTTAGAGTCTCTAATTGTTGAAACAGATTCGCCTTATTTGGCGCCTGTTCCCTATCGCGGCAAAAAAAACGAACCTCAGTATGTTTCCGAAGTGGCTCAATATGTGGCCGATTTGAAAGGTATTCGTTATGAAGCCTTACTGGAAGCAACAGCGGCAAATTTCCATCGAGTTTTTACACGCGCAAATCCGCAACATCAGCTTCAGTTGTCCAACCTTTAAAAAGGTGTAGCGTAATTGATTAACAAAAAGTTGGGAACTGATGTTTACTTGCCAATAAAGCAAGATTTCTCTGTCTACATATAGTCGCAATGAAATCAGAGTGTTAGTCTCAACGTATTGTATTTATTTAAAATATTTGAAAGAAGAGTCTTCTTCTTTCGCAAGCCTGCTTTCTCAATGGCTTGTTGACATAAGGAAATCGATTGATGTCCAACATGGTTACTTCTCTACCGTATCAAGCTCTTTCAGCCAAAGTTCCTGCGGATCACCTGACTTTCAAAACATTAAAGGATATAGAGCCTCTTAGCGGTATTCTGGGGCAAGAGCGTGCGGTTGAAGCCATTCAGTTTGGTGTGGCAATGCAGCGTCCGGGGTACAATATTTTTGCCATGGGAGATTCTGGAACAGGTCGCTCTTCGTATGTATTAAATTACTTAAAGAGTGAGGCAAAACGCCGTCCGGCTCCTAATGAATGGGCTTATATCAATAACTTTACCGAAAGTCATCGTCCGAAAGCATTAGAGTTTTCTCCTGGCCAAGCGTCTGAATTTGAAAAAGAAATTCGAACATTAATTGATGGTCTAATGCTTACCTTTCCTGCGGCTTTTGAGAACCCAACGTATCAGCAACAAAAAAGCATCATTGACCGGGCTTTTAATGATCAATATGAAGCGGCGATTAATAAAGTAGAGCGAGTGTCCGGAAAGATTGGTGTTGCCATGTTTCGTGATGCATCCTCTGTTAGCTTTGCGCCAATGAAAGACGGTAAGGCTCTAGAAGAGAATGAATTTGCTGCATTAACTGATGATGAACGCGATGCATTTCAGGAAGGTGTTTCGACACTTGAAGGATTACTTAATGAAGAGTTATTGGGATTGCCGCAGTGGAAACGTGCAACCTATGAACAAATTCGTCAATTAAACTTGGATACTGTCAAAGAAGCTTTGGATCCATTAATGTCAGGTTTGTTTGAAAAATACCAAGACGATGCTGATATTACTGCGCACTTAAACGCGTTAAGAGATGACTTGGATAAAACCATCATAGACCAAATGGCAGATGATAAGGCCTCTGAAAACCGCGATGAGATTGGTCGTCGTCAGTTTTATGAAGAATTGTATCTACCAAATATCGCTATTACACATGAAACCAATGGTGGGCAGCCTGTTGTATATGAACCGCATCCTACTTATCGTAATTTATTTGGTCAGGTAGAGCACAGTAGTGATCAAGGTATGTTGGTTACTAGTTATCGTTTGATTCGTTCTGGTAGTTTACATGCAGCGAATGGCGGTTATTTAATTTTAGACGCAGAAAAACTGCTTACAGATCATTATTTGTGGGAAGCTCTTAAACGTGCATTAAAGAGTAAAACCATAAAAATTGAACACCCTTATGCTGACATGGGGTTAATGAATACTACGACATTGTCTCCACAGGATTTGCCCTTGCAAGTGAAGGTTGTGTTGATCGGTGCTCGTGATATTTATTACTTGCTTCAAGATGCTGACCCTGATTTTCAGGAAATGTTTCGTGTCTTAGTTGACTTTGACGATACCCTAAAGCGTTCTAAGGATTCTGAGTTGTCCTTTGCTCGTCTAATGAAGGATCGAGTAGATAAAGAAGAGTATGCCAATGTTACTCGTGACGGCGTTGCTGCCTTGATCGAATACAGCAGCCGTTTAGCAGAGCATCAACGTGAAATGGCTGCAAAAATTGGTGATGTGTTTGAGTTATTAGGTGAAGCAGATTTTGTACGCCAAATGGCAAAAGACGATGAAATTGCTGCTGATCATATTACGCGTGCTTTGAAAGCCAAAAAACATCGTACAGGTCGTGTTAGTGAAAAGATCATTGAAGAAATTATCGAAGGTACAGTGCTGTTAGAAAGTGATGGCTTCGCGGTTGGTAAAATCAACGGTTTAACGGTCATGCAAATTGGTGATAGCAGCTTTGGTGCGCCTGCGCGTATTTCTACTACGGTTTATCCGGGCGGCAAGGGGATTATCGATATCGAAAGAGAATCAAACCTAGGTCAAAATATTCACTCTAAAGGTGTGTTGATCTTGTCTGGTTATCTTGGCAATAAATATGCTCAGCGCTTCCCGTTAGATATTTCAGCTTCAATCGCGATGGAGCAGAGTTACGGTTATATCGATGGTGATAGTGCCTCTACGGCGGAATTGTGCTGTTTGTTATCGGCCTTGATTCAAGCTCCTTTACGCCAAGATCTTGCTATAACTGGCTCTTTAAATCAGTACGGTGAAATTCAGGCCATTGGCGGTGTGAATGAAAAAATTGAAGGCTTCTTCAATGTGTGTAATGCGCGTGGGTTAACGGGTACTCAAGGTGTGATTATTCCAAAATCCAACGCTGTAAATTTGATGCTAAGTGATGAAATCATTGACGCCGTTAAATTAGGAATGTTTCATGTTTATGCTATTTCAACGGCAGATGAAGCGCTGCATTTATTGACAGGCCTTGAACCGGGGATTGCTGATGAAGAGGGTGAATACCCAGCAGGCACGGTATCTGCTCGAGTGATCGAAAGGCTGGAAGAAATATCTAAGCTTGGTGAAGAAGAGGAAGGCGAAGAAGATGATTCTGAAGAATCCGATGACACCTCAAATACAGAAAAAGACAAAAGACCTGAGAAAGCTAAAGGATCAGAAAAAGTGAAAAAATAATGGCGAAGCTAATGCTTGCCGTGAGTTCTTTTGATGATTTGAATCTTACATTGAGAATTCACTAGAGAGAAGATCGTGTAATAGAGGTCGTCAGCTTTCACATAAACATAGCTGGCGACCTCTTTTCTTTTGCTCGGCAGGTGCCTTTTCAAAACCAACGAATTTTTAAACGTTTTACCACTCATATACTTTTCTGCGGCTTTGTCGGCTGCAAGTTTTGCGTCATAGTCGCTACATTCTGCTAACGTAAAACCACTCATGAATAGACTGAGCATAATAAGCGATTTAGGGCGAAGCTTAAAAATATTGAACTCCCTGATAATTCAAATGACTAATTTAATAGGTGGATAGCAAGGTTGGTAAGATACACGTCAATCATACCCAGTGTCATTAGAGGATATGAATTAATAAAGGTAAAGTTGTGTTAGCGGTTACAATTTATAGTAGGTGTTTTTTTCACGAGCATGCTACTTTAAACGTATTGTTTTGCATGATTAACAAAGCCTAGAGTTAATAGCTTTTGGGAATAAAAGGTATATTTATGAAAAAAGGTCTCCTTTCTGCTGCAGTTCTTTCGATAACCTGCTCTTCTACTGTGTTTGCACATGGTTCATGTGATACAGAGTTACATGGTTATATGCAAAATATCAAAGATGAGATGCGCGCTATGTCATCCGATGTTAAATCTGGAGACAATCAATCTGCAGTGAAGCATGTAGATTCTCTAATTAGTTATTTTGAAAAATCACGCAGCGAAACGCCTCATAAATTTATCCATGACGATCTAAAGGGGGCAGAATTAAAGTCTCAAAATGCTGAATACCAAAAAGTTGTTGATGGAACGATTGTGGTGCTTAAAGACCTAGAACGCGCATTACAGTCTGGTGACTCTTCTAAAGTCAGAGAATTGTTTGGAGCAATGGGTGAGCAAAGAAAGTTAGGTCACAGTTCTTTTAAAGATTGCTAATACTGTTGGATGACCTAGGGTTAATTCACTGTTACAATTGCGAGCGATAAAGAGAGGATATTATGGCTCGTGTTAAAAAATCGCGCAGTATGCGTGGCAAACTTGGAAAAACTGGTTCAAAAGAGATGATGAAAGAGCAAAACAAAGCTCGTAAATCTTCATCAACTCGCCGTTTTGTTACGAAGAAATCCAAGGAGCGCAAAGAACAAGCGCACAAAAAACTAGAACGACTAGGTTTGCTTCCAGAAAAAGAAGCTGAATCTGCCCCTGTGCGTCCTCGTCGTTTTGTTTTCGTTAAACCTGTGAGTGAGAAAGCAGATGAAGCGGAAGTAATGGAAGAATCCGATAACATTGATACAGATAATGAAGATATGTCATTAGATGAATTGTTGTCTGCCTTTACTGAGCAAAAATAAGCGAGCAAAAGTAAAAGCAGAAAAATAATTAAATCAATGTAAAATAAAAAAAGGCTGCATCTGCAGCCTTTTTTTATGCTAAAAAACGTCGTGAAATAACAATATTAACTAAAGTCATTTGTTAACTAAGGTGATGTGTGTGAAAGCTTCTGTTCCGATGTCGAGTGTTCGCTATCTTTTAAAAGCAGTTGAGGGTCAAGGGTTAGATCGTCAATCAGTGTTAGATAGTTTGGAATTAACGCAAGATGAATTAGAGCAAAGTGATTCATTCCCTGCTTATCGCTACGGTATGCTTTATCAGAAAATCATGTGGCTCATGCAAGATGAATCTTTTGGAATGCTAAGTGGTGGTAAGGTACCAAACGGCACTTTTAGAATGATGTGTCTTTGCATCATTCATGCACGTAGTCTGGCTCATGCTTTGTATCGTTGTAGTGATTTTTATGAGATTTGCCGTGGCCCAACCGTTAAACCAGTATTGATCAAAAAAGGTCGCTTCGCGATGGTGACTTTTGCTTCCCTTGCGTCATCTGAAGAAAATATCACTGAACTCGTTGCCCCAGAGTCAAAAGAGCAGTTAAGAACAACCCTTTCAATGTGGCATCATTTTATTTGTTGGTTAATCGGCCGCCGATTAAACTTGAAAGCGGCTTACTTCACCAGTGGACGCCCAGACGATGTTGAATACTATAAGACTCTTTTCCAGTCAGAAGTAAAATTCAATCAGCATGCTAATGCTTTAGTGTTTCCTGCCAGTTACCTTGATATGCCTATTGTGCAAACAGAAGACAGCTTAAGAGGCTTTTTAAAAACGGCACCTTATCAATTGTTAGTAATGGTTGAAAATGACAATAGCTTGAAGTCGCAAGTTATGGCTATGCTAGGTAAGGACTTTTCACGAGAAATGCCAAGTGCTGATGAAGTAGCGAGTGCACTTAATATGAGTGTATCCACATTACGTCGGCGCTTAAATGACGAAAAAACCTCCTACCAAAACATTAAAGATGATTGTCGTAAAGAAGCAGCAATTACCTATATGAATGCTCCGCAATTAAGCATTAACGATATTGCCGCCTTAATGGGGTTTGATGAACCTAGTGCCTTTTTCCGCTCTTTTAAAAAATGGACGGGAATGACACCGGGTGAATATCGAAAAAGTGATGAATACTTAAAGTTTGGCAAAGCAATGAAAGGCCTTTAAATTATAGCTTTAGCGGTTATTTTTGTGGGTTTTGAATGTATTTGTCAGAAATATAGGCTTGAATTGTTATTGAGAGATTTGCATTATTTTTCCATTCTATAGGTATAAATCCGCTCGGATAAACTAACCGGAGAATAAAAAATGAGCGAATACCTGTACCCAATCAACGATATTTTATTCAGCTTACGTTCTGTTGCTAAAACGGAACGTCTTACACCTTTTTTAGAAGATGCTGTCGATAACGATTTATTAGAGGCCATTCTTAGTGAAGCTGGTAAACTCGCAGAACAAGTGATTGCGCCCATTAATGGCAGTGGCGATAAAGAAGGCTCTCGCGTTGAGAATGGAGAGGTTATTGAAGCGAAAGGCTTTAAAAATGCTTTTAAGGCGTATTCAGAAGGAGGCTGGATCGGCTTATCTGGTGATCCAGAATACGGTGGTCAAGGGCTTCCTTCTTATGTTGCAACGGCTGTGAACGAAGGCGTTCAAGCGGCCAATTTGGCTTTTTCTTTATGCCCTTTGTTAAGCCTAGGGGCGATCGAGGCGATTAGCTTGCACGCTAGCGAAGAGCTAAAGAATTTATACCTTCCTAAAATGTTGGCTGGCGAATGGGCTGGCACAATGAATCTTACCGAACCAGCCGCTGGTTCGGACCTTGCGGCTATTGCTTGTAAAGCAACACCTGATGGAGATGTATTTCGCATTAAAGGGCAAAAAATATTCATCACTTGGGGCGACCATCAAATGAGTGACAATATCATCCATTTGGTATTGGCTCGTTTGCCAAATGCACCTGAAGGTGTAAAAGGTATTTCTTTATTTATTGTGCCAAAATTTATTCTAGACGAAGACAGTGAGCCTGCTCATCGTAATGATCTTCATGTGGTTTCTGTTGAGCATAAAATGGGGATCCACGCTTCACCAACCTGCGTAATGAGCTTTGGTGATAAAGAAGGAGCGGTTGGCTATCTTGTAGGTCGAGAAAACGAAGGCATAAAAGCTATGTTCACTATGATGAACAATGCAAGACAAGGTGTTGGCTTACAAGGGTTGGCCGTATCAGAACGAGCCTACCAACAAGCGCTAGCTTATGCGCAAGAACGCAAGCAGGGTATGAATGCCGAGCGAACAGGTCGAGCTGCGATTATTGAGCACCCAGATGTTCTTCGTATGTTGATGACGATGAAGTCGCAGATTGATGCAATGCGTTCTCTGATCTATGTGGCAGCGGTGGAAAATGACTTATCACACCTTGCCTCAGGGGATGATCAAAAGCAGGCCATCGCTCGAACCGCACTCTATACACCTATTGTGAAAGGCTGGATTACTGAGCAAGCTCAAGAAATAACGTCCTTAGCGATTCAAGTACATGGCGGTATGGGCTTTATTGAAGAAACAGGGGTTGCTCAGCATGCACGGGATGCACGAATTCTGCCTATTTATGAAGGCACGAATGGCATACAGGCAATTGATTTGATCGGTCGTAAACTGCACTCAGATAAAGGTGTGGCGATGATGTCGTTATTAACAGACATTGAGGCTGAAATAGCTCAATGGCATTCATCGTCTGTTAGTATTTATGCTGACAAAGTAAAGGAAATACTAGCTCAGGCGGAAACCGCGACGCAAACCTGTTTGACTGCTATGGAAAAGAATCCTGTCTTAGGTACAGGCTTAGCGTATTCTTATATGATGCTAATGGGATATTTAATTGGCGCATGGTTACAAGTTAGAGCATTACACGCAGCACAGGGTGATGAAATACTGGATGAATCACAAAAGAACTCTTGGGAGCATTCTGTTGCATTTTACTGTGATCATGTTTTGCCTCGTGCTTTAGGTCATGTCCATTCAATAATGTTTGGATTAGAAACTGTTGACAAACTAAACAAAAATGTTTTCAATCGTTGATAGCATTTCATGACTATAGGAAAAGCCCTAAACAAGAATAATGGGAGGCAACAATGTCAGATAGAGAAGTAATGGAATTTGATGTTTTAATCGTTGGCGGTGGCCCTGCTGGGTTGTCTGCTGCCTGCCGTATTATGCAAAAAGCGCAAGCTGAAGAAAAAGAAATTAGTGTTTGTTTAGTTGAAAAAGGTTCAGAAATTGGAGCGCACATATTATCCGGTGCAATAGTTGAATCATCCGCTTTAACTGAGCTTTTCCCAGAATGGCAAGAAATGGGCGCGCCATTAAACACTAAAGTAAACGTCGACGAACTTCATTGGCTAGGTTCTGAGACCGCGTCTAAAACCTTTAGTAATTGGATGGTTCCAAAAACGCTTCATAATGATGGCAATTATATTATTAGCTTAGGCAACCTGTGTCGTTGGCTCGCTGAGCAAGCAGAATCTTTAGGGGTAGAAGTCTTTCCTGGTTTTTCTGCAGCACATATTGCTTACGATGATAATGGCAGTGTAGAAGGTGTTATCACAGGAGATATGGGATTAGCGGCTGATGGCTCTGAAAAAGATGGTTTTATGCCGGGTATGTTGTTGAAGGCCAAATACACTATTTTCTCTGAAGGTTGCCGAGGCCATTTGGGTAAAGAGCTTCTTGCTCATTTCGAGCTAGATAAAGGCAAAGCCCCTCAACATTACGGACTTGGTATTAAAGAATTATGGGATGTTCCCGAATCTCAAAGTAAGCCTGGAACAGTTATTCATACAGCTGGCTGGCCGTTAGGTAACGAAGCGGGCGGTGGCGGCTTTTTGTACCATTTAGAAAACAATCAAGTAGTGGTTGGTCTAATTGTTGATTTGAACTATAAAAACCCTTATCTAAGCCCTTATGAAGAGTTCCAAAAATACAAGCACCATCCTGTTATTTCTGAGCATTTAAAAGACGCGAAACGGGTTTCTTACGGCGCTAGAGCAATTGCCAAAGGTGGGTGGGCTTCATTACCTAAAATGAGTTTCCCTGGTGGAGTAGTGATTGGATGTGACGCCGGTACACTAAATCCAGCAAAGATCAAAGGTACTCATACGGCGATGAAGAGCGGTATGTTAGCGGCAGAAAGCATCTATGATGCTTTGCAATCAGAAGCGTCTACCGCTGATTTGGTTCAATTTAATGATACTGTGCGCAATTCTTGGTTAGGTAAGGAGTTACAACAAGCGCGTAATTTTGTTCCAGTAATGCACAAATTAGGCACTTTCTGGGGTGGTGCTTATAACTGGCTAGATCAGAATATCTTCTCGGGTGGTTTGCCATTTACGTTTAATGATATGACGCCTGACTATGCGAGTATGGAGCTGGCAGATAAGCATGTCGCCCCAGAATATAAAAAACCGGATGGGTTGTTAAGTTTCGATAAGCTTTCCTCAGTGTTCTTATCGAATACGAACCACGAAGAAAATCAGCCATGTCATTTAAAGTTAAAAGATGCGGCGATTCCGATTCAAAGTAATTTATCTAAATACAGTGAGCCTGCTCAACGTTATTGTCCAGCTGGCGTATATGAGATTGTGGAGTCCAATAATGAGTCTGTTTTTCAGATAAACTCACAAAACTGCATCCATTGTAAAACCTGTGACATTAAAGACCCCGCGCAAAATATTACATGGGTAACACCTGAGGGTTCTGGTGGGCCCAATTACCCAAATATGTAGTCCCTCTGAGTGCTAGAGCAAGCGGTTTACTTATATGTGCTCCGTTTGTTCTCATTCACCACTAGATTTCACTTTTCGACTGATCAATAATAGTACCCTACAAAAAAAGGGGAATTTTATGCGCTTGTGGGTCGATGCTGACGCCTGTCCAAATGTTATCAAAACCATTTTGTTTCGTGCTGCGGAACGTGTTGAAATCCCCTGTATTTTAGTGGCTAACCAAGCCATATCTATTCCGCCATCAAAATGGATCGAACGCCGTGTTGTGAGTTCTGGATTTGATGTCGCTGATAATTATATTGTTGATAATATCGATATCCAAGACTTAGTCGTCACCGCTGATATTCCTTTGGCTTCTGATGTCATTGAAAAGGGTGCTTTGGCAATTAACCCGCGAGGCGAACTTTATACAAAAGAAAATATAAAACAGCGTTTGGGTATGCGAGACTTCATGGAGCAGATGCGTTCCTCTGGAATTCAAACGGGTGGCCCAGCAGTGTTTAGCCAACAAGATAGAATGGCTTTTGCAAATACACTTGATAAGTTATTAGCTCAAAGAATCAAATAAAGCTTTTCTGCTGAGGAATCTGGAAAGTGCTTTTAGTGAGTGTTTTCCAGATTATTCAATGTTTATAGGTGATTTTATATGAAAAAAATCGTGGTAGTTGGTGGTGGCGCAGGTGGTTTGGAGTTGGTGACCAAGCTAGGACATAGCTTTGGTAAAAAGCGCCAAGCAGAGATTGTGCTTATTGATAAAAGCCAAACTCATATTTGGAAGCCTCTGTTACATGAAGTGGCCACTGGCTCATTAGATATTAATAACGATGGTGTCAACTACCGGGCGCACGCTGCGAAGCATCACTATCAATTTCAATTAGGAACCTTGATGGGCGTTGATCCAGAGTCTCGTACACTGACTCTGGATTCTCTTTCTGATGATATGGGTCACATCGTTTTACCAGAACGTACGATTTCTTATGATATTTTGGTTATGGCAGTAGGCAGTGTCAGTAATGATTTTGGTACGCCTGGGGTACTAGAGCATTGTTATTTTCTAGATTCTCATAAGCAAGCTGAGCGTTTTCAACAAGCGCTTTTGAACCAGTTTTTACGTATTCATCAAGAAGGAATGGATGCGAAATTGAAGCTGGCGATAGTAGGTGGTGGGGCAACGGGTGTAGAGCTGTCGGCAGAGCTGTTTCATGTTGCCGATATGCTAAAAGCGTATGGCATGCCTGAAATGTCAGGTAAACGAGTCAATATTCAACTCATTGAAGCGGGCCCACGAATTTTGGCTGCTTTACCAGATAGAATTGCCTCTTTAGCAACCAAAGAATTAATCCGCTTAGGTGTCACCGTTAGCCAAAGTACTCGGGTCGTTCGAGCTTATGATGGTGGGTTTCAAACAGCGGATGAAAAAAATATTGAGGCCGATCTCATGATCTGGGCTGCGGGTGTTAAAGCGCCAGATTTTGTGGCGGACATTGCTGGGCTGGAAACAACTAGAAACAATCAAATTTTAGTTAAAGGCACTTTGCAAACTTCAGAATTTGAAAATATTTATGTGATCGGTGATTGCTGCGCATGCAAACAAGCCGATGGCTCTTTCGTTCCACCAAGAGCGCAATCAGCTCATCAAATGGCGTCATTAGTTTTTGATAACATCAAAGCATCATTTTTGAGTGAGCCATTAAAGGAATACACTTACAAAGATTATGGCTCCTTGGTGAATTTAAGCCGTTACAGCACTGTTGGTAATCTGATGGGGAATCTAATGGGAGGCTCAATGTTTATCGAAGGGCGCCTAGCGCGATTCGTTTATGTTTCTCTATACCGGCTTCATCTCATCGCGATACATGGCTGGTTTAAAGCGACAGTGATTATGGCTGCGCAAAAGATTGGTAAAGTCGTTAAGCCAAAATTGAAATTACATTAATTATTAGCCGCTACGATAATTTAGAAACCGAGTACATTATGTACTCGGTTTTTTTTGCTTCATTTTTTATTTTATGATTTCTAGTAAAGCTTGACCTATGTGCTACACACAGGTTTTACACTAAAGCTACGTTTTAGGTATTTTAAAGGAGTTTCTATGAGGGTGAGTGAGCTAGCTAAAAAGGGAGGTGTAACGGCCGAAGCTGTCCGTCATTACACTAGGCTTGGGCTGATTCAAGCAGAACGAGACCCTAAAAATAGTTATCAGTTATACGATCAGACGGCTTTACAGCGATTAAATTTCATTCGTCAAGCCAGTGATTTAGGATTCAGCCTAAAGCAAATTGAAGAAATATTTCAGCAGTCTGACAGTGGCGATTCACCCTGTCCTATGGTTCGGGATTTGTTAGAAAGGAAAGTTCCTGAAACAAAATTGAAAATAGCTCAACTTCAGGCGCATTTAGTCAAAATGGAAGATGCGTTAGCCGCTTGGGAAAGTATGCCAAATGGTGCGCCTGATGGCCATTCAATCTGCTGTTTGATTGAAGGTTGGGAAGACGCCAAGTAAGGCGGTAAATAGTGATATAGAGGAGGGTTGAAATGACACATCTAAATTCAAAAGCAGCCGAAAAAAAGACAACGCTAACATTAAATGTTACCGGTATGTCTTGCCAAGGTTGTGTGTCGAAAGTCCGTAAAATTATTCAAGAGATAAGCCCGGAAGCGATTATCGAAGGCTTGCCAAAAGAGCATAAATTAACCGTCACATCAGATTTAGAGTTAACGACAATTGAAGCCAGCATCCAAGAAGCTGGATATCAATCAGTAGGTATATTTAATGAGCTTGCTCAATCAGGAGGCGATCAAAAAATTGATGCAGTCAATACGCTAAGTAAGGAGCGCAAAGTAGACAGTTCACCCAGCTACCAGCTTTCTATTGGGGGAATGACCTGCGCAGGTTGCGTTAATACAGTGCAAAGGGCGTTGTTGAGTTCTGAGGGTGTTATCTCTGCTGACGTTAACTTTGCTAACCATACAGCACAAGTTGTCACCAAGGGTTCTCCAGACGCATTAATCAAAGCGGTAGATAATTCGGGGTATCATGCAAGCCTTATTCATGATGCTGAAAAAAGTGAGGAAGAGCGAGGTGAAAGAGAGCTAGCAGAATATCGACAAAAATGTAAATCTTCAGCGCTGGGGTTGGGGTTAGGGTTACCCTTGATGCTGTATGGCTTGTTAGGCGGGGACATGATGGTGAGCTCGCTCACCGAAAAGGTTGTTTGGTTTGTCGTCGGTGTTGTCACACTGTTTATTATGGTGAGTGCGGGTAAACATTATTTTCGTGGTGCTTGGAAAGCCTTTACTAGTCATCAGGCTAATATGGATTTATTAATCGCTCTTGGTACTGGCAGCGCGTGGTTGTATTCAATGTTAGTTGTGCTGGCACCAATGAGTTGGCTGCCTGATAACGCTCGTCATCTTTATTTTGAAGCGTCGGTCATGATTATTGGTTTAATCAATCTGGGGCAAGCTTTAGAACTGAAGGCGCGCCGTAAAACTAGCCAAGCTTTACACCGCCTATTAAATTTACGCCCAAAAATGGCCACGCGTGTTAATGGAGGTACTGAGTCTCGTATTAATGTATCAGATATCAGGTTGAATGATATTCTACGAGTTCGTTCAGGTGACAAAATACCCGTTGACGGGGAAGTCATAGAGGGGCTTTCAACAGTAAACGAATCGATGTTGACTGGTGAAGCTGAGCCAATAGAGAAAAGCGCAGGTAGCTTGTTATCTGCAGGAACAGTAAACGGTCAAGGTAGCTTGTTATTCAAAGCGACTCGTATTGGTTCGGATACTTTACTCGCACAGATTATCACCATGGTGGGTAAGGCCCAGAATTCCAAACCACCTATTAGTGTGTTGGCCGATAAAGTCTCTTCTATCTTTGTTCCAAGCGTGGTTATTATCGCCATTTTGACGGCACTTACTTGGTTTAATCTTTCGTATTTTTATGAGGGTGTCGAATCAGCCTTTTCTTATATGTTGGTAACGACTGTTTCGGTACTAATTATCGCTTGCCCATGTGCTTTAGGATTAGCGACGCCTATTTCTACCATGATAGGTATAGGTAAAGCAGCAGAGTATGGCGGTTTAATTCGTAACGGTGATGTCTTACAAAGAGCCAGTGAGTTGACGGTTGTTGTACTGGATAAAACGGGAACGATTACAGAAGGTAAACCTAAGGTTGTTAATGAGGTCTTAACTGAGCAAGCTCATAAAGGCTTTGTGGCTCAGATTGTTTCAGCGTTAGAAGCTAGAGCGAATCATCCTTTAGCGGATGCTTTATTAGAACATTGTCAGATAAACGCTAAAGCACAAGAAAATATTACTCTGGAGGACTTTGAGTCACTTGTTGGTTTAGGAGTAAAAGGCAACATAGAAGGGGAAGTTTATTATCTTGGCAATGAACGCCTAATGAAAGAAAAGGGGATTTCTTTAGATTTGAACATGCCTGATCAGCAATACAATGCAGCAACTCGTGTATATTTCTCGGATAATATTAGGGTGTTGGCTGTTTTCTATATTGAAGATCCCATTAAACAGGGCGTTAAAACCGCTATTTCAAACTTCAAAGAGCAAGGGTTAAAAGTTGTCATGCTGACGGGCGATAACCCAGCAACAGCCGCTTCAGTTGCAAGCATGGTTGGCATTGAGGATTATCATGCGCAACTGATGCCAGATGATAAACTGAACTGGGTTAAGAAGCTTCAAGCTGATGGTGAGGTGGTTGGCATGATTGGTGATGGCATCAACGATGCGCCAGCTCTAGCTCAGGCCGATGTGGGCTTTGCAATGGGGGCTGGAACGGATGTAGCTATGGAGAGCGCTGATATTACTTTGATACATAATGACTTAAAAGGCGTCGCCGATGTAATTCAAATAAGCACGGCTACATTGAGAAACATTAAGCAAAACTTATGGGGAGCATTTGCTTATAACAGTTTAGGTATCCCTATTGCGGCGGGAATCCTTTTCCCGTTTACGGGGTGGTTGCTCAGCCCTGTTATTGCTGGCGCTGCCATGGCTCTATCGTCCGTAACGGTAGTCACCAATGCGAATAGACTTAGGCTATTCCGAATCTCCCATTCTAATTTTAAAAGTGCTAAGGAGGCTTAATGAGTGTGCTCATAAATGTGCTAGGCATCTTGTTAATAATGTTTGTTGTTTATTGGTTCTGGTGGCCAACTCACCAGAAAAACCAAAACAACAAAGTAAAGCTATCTTCGAATAAGTAATTGCGGCGCAAATGTTGTAAAATTACTTTGTAGATCAATAAGCCAAGAGCGCCTGCTGTTGGCTTATTTTGTATAATCTTTCTAAATTAAATATCGGAGCTGTTGAATATGCAGGCTTATCAGTGGGGGATTTTTGCCATAGCCCTAGGAACTTTTGGTATAGGGACAACTGAGTTCATGCCTATGGGGCTGTTGCCTGTAATTGCTGATGGTGTGCATGCCTCTATTCCTGCGGCGGGTTTATTAATCAGTGCCTATGCAGTAGGTGTCATGATAGGCGCACCACTAATTACTTTATATTTAACGCGCTATAGCCATAAAACGTCTTTACTTGTATTAATGGTGGTTTTTGTTATTGGGAACGTACTTTCTGCGATTTCAGTTAATTACGAGACCTTTTTGATATCTCGAATCATCACCAGTCTTTCACATGGTGCTTTTTTCGGTATTGGTGCTGTTGTCGCTATGAATTTAGCCCCGTTTCATAAAAAAGGCTCTGCAGTGGCCTCTATTTTTCTAGGACTAACCATTGCAAATATTGTTGGTGTTCCTATTACCACTTGGCTAGGACAAACCTTTGATTGGAGAATTTCATTTGCAGTGACTGCAGTCCTCGGTATTGTTGCTTTTCTCGGTATCAGTCGCAATCTGCCTGCCATGCCTAGAGCTGAAAAACCGGACGTGAAATCAGAGCTAAAAGCTATTATGCAGCCCGCAGCATTAAGAGCGTTCGCTACTACAGTAATGTGTGCCGGTTCGATGTTTACCCTTTACACCTATATTACGCCAATTATGCAGACTTTAGCGCAAGCTTCAGACAATGCCATTGCAACTATGCTAATGTTGGTTGGTATAGGTTTTACGTTAGGAAATTACATTAGCGGAAAAGTGACAGATAAGTCGCCAGATTTAGCATTGATTGTGTTTTTAGGCTTGCAGGTTATTGTGTTGCTAATGTTTCGTTTTACCTCAACGACGCTAATAGGTGCAGGTTTAACAACTTTATTGTGGGGTGTGGTTATCTTTGGTAGCGGGCCGCCATTACAAATGCAGGTCATGAAAATAGCAGATCAAGCACCAGGATTAGCTTCATCTATAAATATTGGGGCATTTAATTTAGGCAACGCTTTAGGTGCTGCGCTTGGTGGGCTAGTAATTAGTATTGGTTTTAGCTTTGATTGGATTCCAGCTGTCGCCGGGGGCCTGTCTTTTTTAGCACTTATTATGGTTATACTTAATCGCCATAACACAATAAATGCTCAACTCCTAAACGGTGAAGTTCAAAAAAAGTAGAGCATTAGAGAAAATTCAAGAAATATGGTGTGAAGAGGAGCAATGGCTTCTCTTTTACTATGCGCGTATTTTGGGGTGTTTTGCCCATATATTTAAACCAATATAATGGATATTCTGTTTTGACAGCATTAAAAAGTACATTCTTAAAGCTCAATCGACTTATATTGTTTTTGGCACTTAGTGCGACGGTTCTTACTTTCATTAATAGTTTTTACTCGAATTATGAAGTTCAGAAAGAGCAATTGATTCTGCAAACAATAGAAGTCAATAGAGCTTATGCTAGTAAGTTATCAGACACTACTGAAGTATTTATAAAATCTTCTCAACAACAGCTAAGCTATACAGCTAACTCGCTTTACAACAGCATGAATGACGACTCTCGCTTACAGGAAGAAGCCAACCGCCTTAAATTTCAAACAGATAGTTTTAATTCTGTTGTTATCAGTGATGCATTCGGGTTAACTCATGCAGCTTCGCCTGAAACGTTAGATTTAGTAGGTAGAACTCTTTCCTCGGCTGGTAGTGTTGAAGCGTTAGAAGAAAAAAAAGCTTTAATCAGTAGCCCTTACCTTTCTACATTAAAGAATTTAATCGTTTTTCTTTCTGCTCCAATATTTGACATGAATGGAAGTTACCTTGGTTTTCTTGGTGGTTCTATTTACCTAAAAAGCCCCAATATTTTGAGTAAAATACTGGGCGAGCATTACTACAAAAATGGCTCTTATATCTATGTGATCGATCAAGATAAACAGGTTCTTTATCACCCTGAGAAAAGTAGAATTGGTTCTTTTGTCGCTGAAAATAATGGCATTGACGAAATTGTAGCGAATAAAGAAGGAGGGATGTTATTAACTAATAGCAAAGGGATCGATATGCTGGCAGGTTATTCCACTATCCCAAGTACTGGTTGGGTTGTGATTACTCAAAGCCCATTGGAATCTACTTTAGTACCATTAACAGGGATTATGGAAAAAGTCATTTTACGCACCTTACCTTTAGCTTTGGCCGTATTTCTATTCATTTGGTTGTTTGCTAGAGCCATCTCTAAACCACTACAGCAGCTTGCAGACAAGGCTAGGTCTCTTGATAGCCCGACAGTAAATGAAGAAATTGAAAAAATTCATTCTTGGTATGTTGAAAGTTTAGGGCTTAAACGAGCTATGTTGAGTGGCGTAAAACTTATTCAAAGCCAGATTGGCGACCTTAAGCGTGATGCTGAGACAGATCCGCTAACAGGTGCGAATAATCGTCGAGCCTTTCAGTTCAGACTAAAGCAGCTGACTTTACTTGAGGTGCCTTTTTCAATACTAGCCTTAGATATTGATTATTTTAAACGCATTAATGATAGTTATGGTCATAGTATGGGCGATGAGGTCCTGAAGCAGCAAACCAAAATATTGAATCGTTATTGTAGAGAGGGTGACATGGTTGCCCGAACTGGCGGTGAGGAATTTGTTCTGCTATTAAAAGAAACTTCTATAGAAGACGCTTTCTTAGTCGCTGAACGATTACGAATTGCGATTTCAGAAGAAACATTTGATGTCGTTGGCAATATTACGGTTTCAATTGGTGTTTCACACTGGTCGATCTCGAAAGTTATTAGCGCCGAAAAAACACTTTCATTAGCGGATAAAGCCCTTTATCAGGCCAAAGAACAAGGGCGAAACCGCTGTATCATTGCTAATGGTCCTATTTGACTTTAAAAATGAATTACAAATTAAGCTTCGTATATTCTTGTAGAAGTATACAAGGCTTAACCTAATCTGATGCATGTTAAGCTTGAAGCGATATGGTTTAACCACCAAGCAACAAAGAATGCATAATCCATAGGTTTGTTGTTTGGCGGTGTAAATTAGTCTTGGTTTTTTTATTTAGCAACACGGCTAAGAAAGGCCAAGAGCGCCTTGTTAACCTGTTTTGGTTTTTCCTGTGGTGCCCAATGCCCACAATTTTCAATGAATATCGAGTCACTAAGCTCTGGCACTAGAGTGATCTGTGAGTCTATGAGTTCTTTCATACCAGGTATCGCTAGGCCAGGGTCCTGCATTCCTGATATGTAAAGAGCTGGAACATTGATTCGACAACCAGAAAAAGTCTTTTGGAGCTTCCAGTTACGATCAAGGTTTCGGTAGAGGTTAAGTGGGTTTTGGAAGCCGCTTTTCTCAAAGTTTTTAACGAAAATATCAAGATCAGTTTCGCTTAGCCAAGAAGGAGGTGCAGACAAAGTTGGAAGCGTAGCAAGCAAACCTTGCTCTCGTGAAACCATTGAAAAGGGGTTTGGAGTTTCATCACCTTCAAGTCGCGGCCCCGCCTCTCCAGAAGCCGTGTAGTAAATTTTCAAAAGTGTATCACGTACGTCACGCTCGAACTCCTTTTCAGCGACACCGGGATCTTGAAAATAGAGTGTATAAAACAGCGCATTGTCGTTAGCTGGAAATAGCTGAGTAGGGGGGACTGGTGGCGATCCCATCATAGGGACTCCTATTGCAACAACAGCATAAAATCGATCTGGGCGCAGCAGAGCTGCCTGCCAGGCCAGTGTCGCTCCCCAGTCATTGCCGACAATGACTGCTGTCGCGACTTCTAGCGTATCGAGAATAGCTATCATATCGCCCACTAGTACCTGTATTGCATAATCTTCAATTGATTTTGGTGCAGAGCTTCCACCGAACCCACGTAGATCAGGTGCAACAACGTGATAGCCAGCCCTAGACAGAGCTGTAATCTGGTGGCGCCAAGCGTAGGACGTTTCTGGAAAGCCATGGCAAAATAGTATAAGTGGCCCATCGCCTTTTTCGATGATACGTATCTTTAGTCCATTTGCCTCGATCTCACGATAATCTAGCTTACACATACCGTATTTCCTCATGCTTCTAAATTCTAAGATGGGTAAATAAAAGCTGTAATAGATTGATATCCCATGAAGAATAAAGCATAGGAATCAGCTAATTAACTTGTTTTACTCATTGACCGATGTTATTTTCAATGCCTAATGTAACAAACACTATCACATATAAATGGAGAAAAACAATGAGTCAGGATGCACGTCTTTCTCGTGTCCTTCACGTTCTTATTCACTTGTCTCTTAGAAATAGAACAATGTCTTCGGCTGAAATTGCTAAGATGCTTAGCATTAACCCTGTTGTAGTCCGTCGTATGATGGCAGGCCTGAGAGATAGAGGTTATCTTCAAACGACGAGAGGTTCGAGCGGCGGATGGTATATGGCACTAGAACTGGATGAAATAACAGTAAACGATGTCTACGAAGCACTTAATGAGCCTAATTTACTGATAACAGGTCTAGCGCATGACCATCCAACTTGTCCGGTTGAGGCATCAGTGAACGACATGCTCAACAATGTAAATGCAGAAGCTGAATTGTTAGTACTACGACGATATCGTGCGACAACACTTGCAGATCTTGCTCAGGATGCAATGAAAAAATAAGAGCTCAATATTAGTGGATCCGAAATCGCAAAAATATCCTAAAAAAGCGGGCGATTAACGTAATACACAACTATACACTATTTCCGATAATAACATTTATCGGAAATAGTAAGCGGAAATAAAGTACTCTAGCTGTTATGGAATTTGATTATTGATCTTAAGAGATTTTAACCAAGCCAGTAATTCTGTCAGTGAATTAATTTGATGCGTTGGTGTAATCTCTTGCGGGTGTTCCTTGTTATGATGATTCAACCAACATGTATCAAAGCCAAAATTTTTGCCACCAAGGATGTCAGACTCCAGTGTGTCACCAACCATCAGCACGTGATTTTTATTTGGTGAACCCATTTGCTCTGATGCGTACTCGAAGATCTTTGAGTGTGGCTTGGCAACACCAACGAGTTCTGAAATAACCACTGGCGAGAAATATGGCTGAAACCCTGTGCGTTCCAGGCGGATATGTTGTAGCTGAGCAAATCCATTGGTTATGATGCCCATATTTATTTTGTTTTCATGCAAATATGTTACGAGTTCTACAGCGCCTGGCAATGTTGTACAGATTGCAGCCATTGAGTCTAAAAACTGTTTATTAAGCTCTTTTGGGCTGATATCCAGTCTATCGCCCCATAATTTGAAACGTCGAGTTTGTAATTGATCTGCGCTAATTTGATGGTTTTGATATTCGGCCCAAAGCTGCTTATTTACGATTTGGTATTCATCGTACTCAGTTTTTCCAAATGTGACTCCATGTCGGGCAAACATGTATTTTAGGCCTGCAAAATTATCGAAATGAAAAAGAGTTTCATCTGCGTCAAATAGGATCCATTGATATTTCATTATTTCAACTTATATGTGCTTTATTGATAATGTTCAGGGTGAAGTGATGGTGCTAACGCAAGAACCAATGCCTGAGTGTATACACTTTCTCTTGTGGCTACGTGATTGGTAAATAAGCCAATAGCGCCACCTTTTTGTCTGATGTTATCCGTATGAAACAGGTCATCCATGACGGCTCCCAACTCTTCATCACCTTGTAATCTCTGATAAACTTTTTCGGGTAAAGGTAAATTGGCCGAACGGCCTATCATTAATTCGCCTTCTTTGCTCATAATGGCAACATACGCAAAGGTTGCGGCGCCCTCCTCAAATTTATCAACTCCTCCTTCCATAGCAACAAAGAAGTCCATGTCTCGGTCGGCATTATGTTCATAACAATGTCGAACACGATTTTGTGCACCAAGGCGAGTGTCTGCTTCTGTCATTGGTTGGTCTGCAACGCCTGATGGCGCATGCATTTCTTCACAATGAATAGTGTGATTGGGGAATATTTGTAAGAAAGCCTGTCGAGCAGAATTTATCTTCACTGGGTTGGTTGATCCAACGCTGATTCGAATAACTGTAGAACCTAGTTTGGTAGTCATTTTACTGCCTCAAATTACCAAAAGGTAAAAATAAAAAAGCCGCTATAGTGTAAATAGCGGCTTGGTATTTAGCCTATTCTAAGCCTACGCTTGCCCTTTAATAATGGGGGTTGGGCAAACTACATCGGCGTTTTGTGCTCTGTGCCTTAGCAAATGATCCATAATAGTCAAGGCTAACATGGCTTCAGCAATAGGCGTAGCGCGAATTCCAACACATGGATCATGACGCCCTTTGGTAATCACATCTATAGGATTACCAGCACGATCTATACTTTTACCTGGAATAGTGATGCTAGAAGTGGGTTTTAAAGCCATATGAACAACAATGTCTTGCCCAGATGAAATACCACCTAACACGCCGCCTGCATGGTTGCTCAAAAAGCCTTCTGGTGTCATTTCGTCACGGTGCTGACTGCCTTTTTGTTCAACAACATCAAACCCATCGCCAATTTCAACGCCTTTTACTGCGTTAATGCTCATGATGGCCTTGGCTATGTCGGCATCAAGGCGATCAAATACTGGCGCCCCTAAACCAGGCATAACATTCGTTGCAATAACCGTGATTTTTGCTCCTACAGAGTCACCTTCACGGCGTAGCGCTGTCATGTATTTTTCAAGTTCTGGGATTGCATCTGGATCGGGGCTGAAAAAGCTATTATCGTAAACTTGGCTTAAATCTTTAACTTCCAATTTTATTGGACCAAGTTGTGACAAGAAGCCTTGAATTTCGATACCAAACTGTTGCTGCAAATATTTTTTGGCAATGGCGCCGGCTGCAACGCGCATTGCTGTTTCGCGAGCAGATGAGCGGCCGCCACCACGATAATCTCGGAAGCCGTATTTTTGGTCATAGGTATAATCTGCATGGGCAGGACGAAAAGTATCTGCGATATTGCCATAATCTTTTGAGCGTTGATCTGTGTTTTCAATTATTAAACCAATCGGTGTGCCTGTGGTTTTGCCTTCAAAAACACCAGACATAATTTTAACTTCGTCAGCTTCACGGCGCTGTGTGGTGTGTTTCGATGTGCCAGGTTTGCGCAGATCTAAATCGCGCTGCAAATCTGCTTCACAAATTTCGATGCCTGGCGGGCAGCCATCTACAATGGCGCCAAGCGCAAGACCATGACTTTCACCAAACGTGGTGACTTTAAAAAGTGTTCCAAATGTATTACCAGACATAGTTTATTTCTGCTCTTGTAATAGTTCGCTAAGTTGTTCTTTAGTTAGGACAAAAACACCGTTACCACCCTGCTCTAATTCAACCCACATAAAAGGAATGTTAGGGTAAGTGGCTTGTAAGGCTGTTTCAGTGTTTCCTACTTCGTATACTAATATACCGTCATCTTGCAGATAATGCGCGACTTGGGCTAAAAATTCGTGAGTAAAATTGAGACCATCTTCACCCGATGTTAAAGCTAATTCCGGTTCATTATGGAATTCTGCTGGAGCGTTTGCAAAATCGTCAGCATCCACGTAAGGCGGGTTGCAAATAATCAGATCGTATTGCTTACCAGCTAAGCCTTTAAACATGTCTGAATGAATGGCATGAACTCGATCTTCAACTTGGTGGCGTGCGATATTTTCATTGGCAACTAATAATGCCGCTTCACTGATATCTGAAATATCAACTTCTGCGTCTTCAAATACTAAGGCTGCAGCAATGCCTAGACAGCCAGATCCCGTACACATATCTAAAATATTCAGCGGATAATTTTTAAGCCAAGGTGCAAATTCGCTTTCTAATAGAGAGATAATCGGAGAGCGTGGAATCAATGTGTCTTTGGTGACTTTAAACGGTAACCCCATAAACCAAGCTTCGCCTAAAAGGTAAGGCAATGGCTCGCGTTTAGTAATACGAGTTTCTACTAGTTTAAGAATATGTTTTTTTTCATTGTATGTCAGAGCGCAATCTAACATATCGCGATCAAAGTCGAGCGGAAGTCTTAATGCGCTCATAACCAGATGAACGGATTCATCCCATGGATTATCTGTGCCATGGCCGTAAAACAAGTCGGCCTGTTGAAAGCGACTGAATGTCCAACGAATGAAGTCTTTGATAGTGGTTAAATCACGAACGGCTGATTGTTTGTAGCTCATCTTCTCTTCTTAATTATAAGTGCACGGATATAGCGAGTGATGCATTATAACGGTTATTGTTTCGTGCCACTATCTTTGCGTTGTATGGTTTTCACTGAAAGGGTTAAAGCATCAAGCTTTGCTGTCATTTCTTGCCATTTCTTCATTTCATCTGTTGATTGGTTTTTTTCTAGTAGTGCGGCTAATTTTGTATTTTCTTCAGTAAATCGGATGACTTGGTTGTCTTGCTTAGCTAGATCTACTTCTTTTTGTGCAAGGTTGATTCTAAGCTCTGTGTTCTCTTTCTGTTCCTGTTTGATCTGGCTAGTCAGTACGGCGTTTTGAGCCATCACCTCTTGGTATCTTTGCTCACTAAAAGTAAGTTTCTGTTTAATCGCTTCGGCTTCGTTGCTTATTCTTTTATGTTCTGACGTTAAGGAGTCATGTGCACTTTGTAATTCGACTAACGCTGTAGATAAAGATAAATAACCACTCTGTGTCGCCTCGTGCTTGCGTATTTGGTGCTGCTCAATTTCGGATGATTTTTCATCGAGTAATTGCCCTAGATTTTGAGTCACTTCTCTTGAGAAACGTTTAAATACAGGAAGCAATACATCACTGAGCTCGCTTAATTCATGCTGTTGCTGTTCTTTATAAGCTTCTTCCCAGTCGGTAATGGCGTTAAGAAAGGTAGTATTTGAGCAGCGTCGCCCATCTTTTTGTAGGAAATAGTCCGCCAAACGGGGAATGTTTGGGAAACTGTTTTTTTCGATTAACTCCCAACAGGCCTGATGGATTTCTTCTCTTGCTATGTTTGCTTTGCGAGCCATGTTTCACCCTCTTGTTGATGGTTTTAGATCTTATTATCATAAATTATGAATTTATTTTATCATTATTATCTTTTTTGTGAAATAATATGATGCCAAGCTTTGCTGCTTTTATTTTTTGCTTTGTTATATTTAGACAATAAAAAAGCCCCCGTAGGAGCTTAATAGTACTAAACTGATCTTTAATGATATCGAGTTGATGTTTATTGGATGCTGGTAGTGCTTATCATTCGTGTAGCTATCTCCACACCAAACTCTTTAGCTAGCTCTTTCCATGAATCTTGCTTTGGTTCATAAACAACAGGCTCTGCGTCGGGAAAGCGAGAGTCTAATATTTCGTTTACGCTAGCTAAACCGTCAATCAGACCTATATTAATCGCTTGTGAGCCGGTAAAAACCATGCCTGAGAACACATCATTCGTAATTTCAAGTCTATCGCCACGGCCTTCTTTAACTGCATTGATGAACTGCTGATGAGTTTCATCCAATACGGCTTGCCATTTTACCTTTGCTTCTTCGGTCATTGGAGCAAATGGGTCAAGAAAGGCTTTGTTCCGTCCTGCAGTGAAGGTACGTCGCTCTACACCAATTTTTTCGAGTAAGTGACTTGCATCAAAGCCAGACGAAATAACGCCAATAGAACCTACTAAGCTGGCTTTATCTGCGTAGATCTCATTTGCGGCAGACGCTATATAATAGCCACCTGAAGCAGCCATATCTTCAACAACCACAATAATTGGGATGTCTGGATAGTGTTGCTCTTTGGCTCGAATGGCATCATAAATGATGCCTGAATGAACTGGGCTTCCGCCCGGACTGTTCATTTCAATGACAACACCTTTGAGGCGAGAGCTTTGATAAGCAGCATCAAGCAAGCCAACAAATTCAGAGGATTCAATTTCGTTGTCAGCACCGATAACCCCACGCATTGGAATCATGGCAACGACATCACCTTCTAAACTAACGTCTTGAAAGTTAGATGTTGCAAACCAGCCACCAATGACTGCCAAGAAAATAACAAGTGTGGTAAAGCGGAAAAAAATTCTCCAGCGTCTAGCGCGGCGCTTTTCAATAAGGTTTTCACTAAGCGTTTTTTCTAACAGCAACCAAATTTCTTTATTTGAATCCGAGCCTTCTATTTCGGTTGTTTTCTCAGTATTTTCGTATTCGCTTGGTGCTTTATTAAGTGACTGTTTGCGATCTTCGTCTTCTGTCCAGCTCATTTGCTATAACCCTAGAATGTTTGATAATTGATTGAAATCGTTGATTAGTGCGTGTGGTTGGCAAGCTTTTAATCGCTCTTCTTGATGCGCGCCATAAGTTACACCTATGCTTTTTATTCCGGCATTTGTGGCCATATTTAGATCGTATTCAGTATCACCAACCATGATTGCGTGTTCGGGCAAAATATTTAGTTCAGCTAATATTTGTTCTAGCATTAAAGGGTGTGGTTTAGATAACGCTTCATCAGCACAACGAGACACAGTGAAGTAATCTCTTGTATTGGTTAAAGTCATGGCTCTATCAAGTCCTCGGCGGCTTTTTCCGGTTGCGACTGCCATTTGAATGTTGGTGGATTGTAGCTTTTTTAGCCCATCAATTACTCCTGCGTAGGCCAATGATGGCGTTTGATCTGCCGCCACATATATCGCTTTATAGTGCTCAATAATTATATTCTGCTTATTTAATGGGAGCTCTGGCCAAACAGTATCGACCGCTTTATCGAGAGATAAGCCGATGATGTTTTTTATATCGTCTTTTGTTCTTGCTGGTGCGCTTGCTAAGTGGCCAGCCTGTAACATGCTGTGACATATAGTATCGATCGAATCGAATAAGGTACCGTCCCAATCAAAAATTACCAACTTAACCATAGATACCTCTTAAGAATAATTTGGCGAAAGTGTACCATAACTGAAATTGACAAAATAAGGATTGGTAATGACGACTGGTTATACATTAGAGCAACTTTCAATTGATCAAAGTGTTGAATATCGTAAAGTGGTCGCTCAAGCAGATGTGCGAGCTTTTGCCGAAGTAACAGGCGATACAAACCCGGTTCATTTGGATGCAGATTATGCAGCAACAACAGCTTTCGGTAAGCCAATTGCTCACGGCATGCTGACAGCAGGCTTTATTTCTGCGGCAATCGGGACTAAGTTACCAGGACCTGGCTGTATTTATTTAGAGCAAACGTTAAAGTTTCGTTCCCCCGTTTTTGTTGGTCAAGAGGTGGTTACCACGGTAACGGTTACTGATATCAACGAACGCCGCCGACGTGCGACACTAAAAACAGTATGCGAATGTGATGGTAAGGTGGTTGTGACTGGCGAAGCTACAATTATGCTGCCGGCATAAGTTGCTCTATAAAATAATTAACCTTCAAAAGAGCATTGCTTATATAGCAATGCTCTTTTTTATACACCGTGTATTCGAATCAGCTCTCTGTTAGCCGATTAATCACTCTTATTTACATCACAATTACTAGGCAAAGTGAGTGATCGTGAAAAAATGCGGCATTTTGCAAAAAAAGCTGTGCTTTACTGATTAGCAGGCCTATATTTATTAAACAAATCAAGGACTAGGTGTTGCCATGAAAATTCAATTACTAATGATCATTGCCGTTGTGATATCGTCTATATTGACAATATCACAACGTGCTAATGCTCAAGAAGTAAGTCAATTTCGCTGGCTAGAACCTACTGTAGAACAAAGGTGTGATGAAGTCGTTGTCCCAGATCAAGGCAATGGATCAGATAACGGTTGTGTGATATTTACTCAGTTCCGAACTAAAGCTTCTACCTTAGCTCCTGCGCCTTTTTTACATTACCACTTATCTGCTGTTACAAAAAATAGTGGTAACATCAACCCAAGAGCCCCTCCTTTTTCATTGATATAGCCCACCCACAATCTATCTATTATTTTTTACTGGGGATTTATCATGAAAACATTAACTTATGTTTCTACAAAAAGCGTTACTGATTTAACTTGGCCCGAAACTATCGAAAACATCAATCTATACTCTCCTGCCCTGTCTGTTTTCACAGATTTTCAAACCGCTGGGCCCAGAGTTATTGAATCTAATACTCGCGCAGATGAGTTAGTTCAGTTGATGAAAAAAGAGCATGTGCGTATGAAAATCGTTGTAGATGCTGATAATCGATTTATTGGCGTTATTAGTCTCGAAGATTTGTCTGAAGATGTATTCATTAAACAAGTCGCTAATGGTTTTCAGCGCTCTGAGTTGATGGTGGCAGACTTAATGAGAGCGAAAGAAACATTACTCGCCCTCTCTTATACCTCTCTTAAAAATTCAGACATTGAGTCTCTTTTGTTTAGTCAGCGCAGTAATAAGCTACAACACTTGCTTGTTATTGATGAAGATACCAAGGCAATTCGTGGTCTGGTCTCATCTAATGATGTTGCTCGCCAACTTAGATTAGATATTGATGTTGCCTTTTCTTGTTTCGCCAATACTTATCAAAACGCAGTACTTGGTCAAAAAGGTCAATCTAGCAAACTAAAAGTGGCGTAAGTTACCGTAAACTTAATTCATTCATGTCGAAAAGAAGCCCAGATCATAAAATAATGTGGGCTTCTTTTCGGTCTAACCTTCTTTCTTCTCGATCCAATAGTAATAAGTATCACCGTTCTGCTCTTGCTTTATGAGATTATGACTAAGAAATTGGCAGAACTTTGGAATGTCTCTCGTTGTTGATGGATCGGTTGCGATAACCTTTAGTACTTCTTTGGCAGCTAACTTTCGCATTTCTACATGAAGCATCATAACGGGTTCGGGACAAAGCAAATTTGTAGCATCAAGCAGTGCTTGGTATTCCATAATAAATCTCTCTATTTGATGTTCTTTTTTAGCCAGTTCTTTGTGTGAATAGCCAGTTCTAATACTGTGTTTTCTAGGCTTTTATTGTATTTCTTTAAAGTTTTAAAATCATGGTCTGCACCTTCTACCCAGATAATCTCTACATTAGCAGGCAATGATTGCTGATTTACCCACTCATAGGAGCCAAGCTGATCTCTGGTGCCCTGAATAATAAGGCAAGGTGACTTTAGCTCAGAAAGAAAAGACAGCCTGTGTTTCTCGGGTTTTCCTACCGGATAGAAAGGAAAACCAAAACAGACAACCGCTTTCACCATAGGAAGGTGTGATAGTTGCGTTGCAACTCTTCCTCCCATAGATTTCCCTGCAACAATACAGACCGCCTCGTTTTCAACATAATTGCTGTATTCAGGAATAAGGGTTGTGAACCTAGGCGGTGGCCTTTTTCTTCCTGAGCACTCTTGCTCTTTCATATAGGAAAAGGTTACAGGAACAACTGGTTGTTGATTTTGTGCAGATAGAGCATCACAAAGTAGCTTTAAAAAGTGATTGCTATGGCCAGCGCCAGCACCATGAGCGAGATATATTGGAGGAAGAATCATATTACACTAGTCAAAAAAACATATTAAATCAGATTAAAAGGATGGTTAGAACCTTGTTAGCAACATTATTGTTGCGAAAACAGTGAAAGCTTTCATTTACACTACTGTAACTCTTGATCTGGGTCAGCAAATAGCTTGTCACTAAGGGTTAAACTCCTATTAGAAAATTTAATAGGAACGCATCATGATCTGGGACTCCTCTCTTATAGCTAAGTATGATCTATCTGGACCTCGCTATACTTCTTACCCAACTGCGCCGCAGTTTGACTCAAGCATTAGTAAAATCGCGCTGATTGATAAGATGCTAATGCCTTCAGAGGCGCCTCTTAGCTTGTATTTTCACATTCCATTTTGCGCACACCTTTGCTATTACTGTGCTTGTAATAAAATTGTTACCAAGCAATATGAGAAAGGTGCCGAGTACGTTGAGCTGCTTGGTGAAGAAATGAGGCTACGTAGCCTGATGCTTGATCATACAAGAGAAGTATCGCAACTACATTTTGGTGGCGGCACACCGACTTTTTTAACCGAAGAGTTAATTGATGTTCTATTTGATAGTATTCAACAGCACTTCAATTTGATCAATGATGGCACACAAGATTACAGTATTGAAATTGATCCTCGAGAAATTAGCCAATCAAAATTGAAACTGCTGACTGAAAAAGGAATAAATCGCATCAGTATCGGTGTACAGGACTTCGATCTAAAGGTTCAAGAAGCGATTCATCGAGTGCAGCCCTTTGAAATGGTGTCTGATCTTGTTAAAGACTCTCGGGAGTTAGGCATCAAATCAATTAATTTTGATCTAATTTATGGCTTACCTTATCAATCTATTGATGGTTTTAAAAAGACGCTAGCTCAAGTAGTTGAATTGTCCCCCGAACGAATTTCACTTTTTAATTATGCCCATTTACCCGATCGATTTAGGGCTCAAAGACGAATTCCAGAGGACAGTTTACCTATATCGAACATGAAATTGGATTTGTTAAAAATGAGCATCGAGTTTTTAATCTCGGCTGGTTATGATTATATTGGCATGGATCATTTTGCCAAACCATCTGATAGCTTAGCTATCGCTCAACGACAAGGCCAACTACAACGTAATTTTCAAGGCTACACGACTCATGCAGGTTCAGATTTAGTGGCCTTTGGGGTTTCCGCTATTAGCGATTTAAATGGCGTTTATATTCAAAACCATACTGACTTATCAATTTATAGGAGTAGTATTGAGAAAGGGCAATTAGCTATTGCTAAGGGTTATATTAGCGATTTGGATGATAGGATTAGACATCAAGTCATCATGACGCTAATCTCTCAGTTTGAGCTAAACACCGCCGTTATTGAGCAGAAGTATAATATTCATTTTTTTGAGTATTTTGGTGCAGAAATGGAAAATCTTAACCCGATGCTAGAAGATGGGATGCTGGATATTAACCCTAGTGGAATGCAGACCACTATCAAGGTTACAGAGCGTGGTAGATTATTAATTCGTTGTATTTGCATGGTTTTTGATAAATATCTCAATGGCGCCATAAAATACTCAAAAGTTATATAGATCGAGATCAGGGAGATAAACATGTCAATGACACACACACAGTCACGGTTCAACAGTACACTCACCTCGCAATGTCAAAATTGCAGCTTAAGTGCTCTTTGCCTGCCAATTGCGTTGGCGGACGAAGACATTAATAGATTAGATCAAATTATTGAGCGAAAAAAACCCCTTAAAAAAGGCGAGTTTTTGTTCCGACAAGGAGAGGCGTTTGACTCTGTCTATGCTGTTCGTTCTGGCACGCTAAAAACCTTTAACATTACTTCTGTTGGTGAGGAGCAAATTACAGGCTTTTATTGTCCTAGTGAATTAGTCGGTTTGAGTGGTATTGATTCCAACGTTTATCCTGTCTCCGCAAAAGCACTAGAGACAACCACAGTATGTGAGATCCCATTTAGTCATCTCGAGGAGCTGTCTTCACAAATTCCGTCACTCAAGCATCAGCTGTTTAAAGTCATGAGTCGGAAAATATCTGACGATCAACAGATGATGGTTTTGTTAGGTAAAAAAAATGCAGATGAAAAAGTGGCTTCTTTCCTGTTGAATCTCTCTAATCGATTTAAGAAGCGTGGATACTCAGCAAGTTCTTTTCGTCTATCCATGTCACGTGGCGAAATTGGCAATTACCTAGGCTTGGCTGTGGAAACTGTTAGTCGTGTTATTACTCGCTTTCAAAAAAATGAGCTGATACACGTTGATGGCAAAGAAATAGAGATAGTTGATTTCCATGAAATGCAAAAACTCGTTGGGGTTGCTAGTGATTGTGGTAAAATCGCCCGCATTTGATTAATAAGACGAGGCTCTACCGGAATGCTTTACGATGATTTTTACGTTAAATCACTAATTCAGACAATCGAAGACTGGCCAAAACAAGGCATCAGCTTTAGAGATATCACTCCGATCTTCAGTGATCCCAAAGGCATGAGAATGGTCGTGGATGCTTATGTGCATCGTTACATAGCAACAGATATTACTCATATAGCTTGCATTGATGCCCGTGGTTTTTTGATCGCTGCAGTATTGGCTTATGAATTACAAAAGCCACTTATTTTGGTGCGTAAAAAAGGAAAGCTTCCAGGCAAAACGATTTCGCAGAAATACGCTTTAGAATATGGGGAAGCCGAGCTAGAGATTCAAGAAGGGGCAGTAAAGACAGGTGATGAAGTACTTTTATTTGATGACTTGATCGCTACTGGTGGTACTTTATTTGCAGCTATTAAGTTATTAACTAGCCAAGGTGCAAATATCAAAGAAGTCGCTGCCATTATTGATTTGCCTGATTTAGGTGGTAGCCAAAAATTGAGAGACAATGAGACTCCCGTATTCAGCTTATGCGCTTATGACGGCGAATAAAATACGCTATATATAAATAAAAAAGGTGGCTTTTAAGCCACCTTTTTTATTTATAATGCACACTATTTGAACTAAAAATCTACAGTAGCACCAATAGAGAATCCCTCATTACTTTCCTTGCGGAAGCCATCATCATATACAGTGATGGTCTTACCATATCTAATGTAAGCTCTAGCGTTACGCATTGTCATATATTCAGCACGGAACTCATAAGTATACATATGGTCAAGATTAGTGAATGACAATACCTCAGGTGAATAATACACAGAGCCGTAAATACTGACGCGATTTGCTTGAGGGACAGTGTATCGGTACCAACCACCTAGCGCTAATGCAATAGATAGGTCATCTTCTTCATCAAGGTTAGCATCGATAGCATATAGTCGAGCACCTATGCCAACTTGTAAAGGTCCGCTGGTATCTGAATCTTGTACACTTAACCCAAGATGCGCTGTAGAGGTACTTTCATCTTTATCATGAGTAACTCCGGCGTCTATACCAAAACTACCCATATCTAAGTTTACATCACCTTTTACAGTATCATTTGTTAAGCTGACACCAGCAGTAGAAGCGCTAACGACAGACGACCCAAAAATACAGGCGGTTAGTAGTAACGTTTTATGTGTAAGATTCATTTCTATTACCTATAGTGAAATAATATTTAATCGGTCAAGAGCTGCAGAGGACTGTTTTAACCCTTTAAAGTCAAATAAGTCTGTGTCTGCTAAATGTGATGGAACAATGTTTTGCATAGCAGAGAACATGGTTTCTGTTCTGCCGGGAAATTCTTTTTCCCACTTTTGCAACATATCTTTTACGACTTGTCTTTGTAAGTTTTCTTGTGAACCACAAAGGTTGCAAGGAATGATCGGATATTCCTTCATCGTTGCAAAAGCTTCAATATCTTCTTCTTTGCAGTAGGACAAAGGTCGAATGACAATGTGTTTCCCATCATCGCTTAGCAATTTTGGTGGCATGGACTTTAGCTTGCCACCAAAGAACATATTTAAAAATAGCGTTTCAAGTATATCGTCTCTGTGGTGGCCAAGTGCAATTTTTGTTGCGCCAATTTCTTCAGCAAAACCGTATAAAGAACCGCGGCGTAGTCTAGAGCACAGGCCGCAAGTGGTTTTTCCTTCTGGCACGATTTCTTTTACTATGCTGTAGGTATCACGTTCTAATATGTGAAAATCTACACCAAGCTCTTCTAAGTACGCAGGTAAAATATGCTCAGGAAAGCCTGGTTGTTTTTGGTCTAAATTCACAGCAATAATGCTGAAGTTTATAGGCGCACTTGCCTGTAGATTTCTCAGAATCTCAAGCATGGTATAGGAATCTTTTCCTCCGGATAAGCACACCATAACTTTATCGCCATCTTCAATCATGTTGAAGTCAGCAATTGCTTGGCCAGTTAATCTGCGAAGGCGTTTTTGGAGCTTATTAAGCTCTAATTTTTCTTTAGGTCGATTAGATAAATCCATCATATACACGCTGTAAACAAAACGCGTTTATATTACTATAAGGACGCAGCTATCGCATCAAAAATGGAGGATATAAGGCAAAAGTGCATGAAAAATCATTTTTCACTTATATTTTAAGAGTTGTTACTTATTCGCGTTAACAAACTGTAATGTGGCGTGACAACCTTTGCAGATATATTCAACACCTTTCTGGGCCCTTGTATGGCGGTGTTTAGTAAATTGATGTCTTTGACAAGAGCAGCGGTATTCATAGCTCTGTTTTTGAGGAGGTACATCAAAAGTATGTGTTCTACTAGGTGAAAGGCCATACACCTTTAGCATGACGGCTTTCCACTCCTTTCCGTGAGGTTTTACTGCATTACCATAAATCTGGAAAACGATAATGTGTGCAACCTCATGAGGGACCACAGTCTCAAGAAATTCGGCTGGATTTTGCTGAAACATAAAAGGGTTAAAACGCAGCTCATTCTTTTGTAGATGAGCAGTACCTGCCGCCCGACCTCTTTGCTTTAAATTGCAGTTTGAGCGTTTGAATTTATGGCCAAAAAAAACATCGGCTTGATTAAAACACTCATTTGCCTTGTCGATAACGAGCGTTAAGACGTCTTCTTCACCATTTGTGTTTGTCTGTTGGGAGCTTAAGGGCATAGGGTACCAGCCTCTTTTGAATCAACGTCATGAATGAGTTTAATGAGTGCTTCAGCAAAATCGGCCACTTTATCTTTTGATAGCCCAGTTAACCGACTTAGTGAGGCGACCGAGTTAGGCTTGTGTAAACAAATGAGCCTGAGCTGGGTTTCACTAAGGTCCGTTTTGCCATGGCTGTATTTCCATGCCAAGACTTTATGCCAATTAAGGCTATCTATTGCGATATGATCTTCTTGAAGTGTCGGATAGTAATGCTCGCTAGGAATAATTATCTGGGATTTACCTTGAAGAACATTTCGTGATTTCTCATTGATGTGTACGCTAAAAACACTAAATGTACCAAGAGTAATGTAGTTGTACGCAATCAAGTGCCTAATAACTGACTTCCACTGAACTTCGCTTAACTCTTTACCCTTACCAAATAAGGTCAACGATTGAGCGCTAATAGCTAAAACAGGTTTGGTTTTTTTTCCCAGTAAAATCTGGATAAGCACTGAAAAGGGCTGTAGCCCTTTAGTATGATAAATCAAAGATAAAAACTTCTGGCTAGCAATCGTCATATTTTGCTCAGACTTGTTTGAAAGGCATCGATCACAGTGCTGACAAGCTGGAATATGTTCATCAAAATGCGCTAGCAAATTTTGCCGCCTGCAACCTCGCCCCTCTAAAATACGAAACAAGCTGCTTAAGTGCTGTACTTCGGTTGTTGCGGACAAAGGTTGGAGCGTCGCCAATTGCTGCGCTTGTAGCATGTCTTGTAAACCGTAGAGCAAAAGAGATTTAGCTGGTTTCCCATCTCGCCCTGCCCGCCCCACTTCTTGAAAATAAGACTCTGGACTACTTGGCAAATCTAAATGCACCACAAATCTCACATGGGCAATATCAATCCCCATACCATAAGCTGTGGTTGCCACCATAATAGTGCCTTGCTGTTCGGAGAAGATATTATGATTCTTCTGTTTGTCTTCTTCTGACATGGCAGCATGATAACTCAAGCTGGGCAAACCAAGGTCACTTAACCAGCTGGCAAGTTCCTCTGTTTTCTTCCGTGAGCGACAATAAATAATACCAGTTTCACCAGGTACTTCGTGGTGTAAAAAATACAAAATTTGTTGTTTGGCTTTTCTTTTTTGAGCAATTTGAATTTTAATATTGGAACGATCAAAGCTATTGCGTAATACCAAGCAATTTTTAAGCTGCAATGACTCTTGAATCGTTGTCATGGTTTTTTGATCAACGGTTCCAGTTAGAGCAATAATAGGAACATCAGGAAATGAAGATTTTAGTTGCCCAAGTTGACTGTATTCTGGACGGAAAAAACTTCCCCACTGAGAAATACAATGTGCTTCATCAATAGCAAACAGTGAAATATCAAAGCTGTGCAGAAAACCTATAACCGAAGGTTGAACCAATTTCTCTGGTGATAAATACAGCAAGTCAATATGCTGATGCCGCAAGGCCCAAACAAGGTCATCTTGTTCACCGGGGTTTAAAGTGGAGTTTAGAAATTTAGCTCTAATGCCTTTTTTGCTCAATTCCTCTACTTGCTGAGACATAAGAGATAATAGAGGGCTAACAATGACAGCCACTCCATTTCGCATCAGTCCGGCTGCTTGATAAGTTAAAGACTTACCGCCTCCGGTAGGCGCAGCAAGCAAAACGTCTTGTCCTGAATATAGGGCATCGATCGCCCGCTCTTGCAAAGGACGATATTCAGAGTAGCCCAGACGTGAAAGTGTATGCTTCTTTACATTCATTTATGAATTATCCCTTAACACAACGTTTTCTGCATCGATTTTTCACCCTCTTTTCGCTAGAATCATTCACTTAATCTGTATTAGGGAAACATTTACATGGCACACCAACCTCTTGATGATCTTGAATTAGAGACGTTAGAAATTTTTTTGGAGTCAGATCACGTTCATGAGGAATGTCAGAACTTTGTTATGGCTCATGGCTTCTTAACCGCACTGTCTATTTGCCCTGTTCTTACAACCGAAGATAAATGGCTGCCAGTGATTTTCGAAGACACGCCGCAATTTGAAAACGAGAAACAAGAAAAACAAATACTTCAGTATTTATCACGTCTTTTTGTCGATATTCAAAAAGAACTAGAGTCCGAAGATGGTTTTATGGTGCCTTGTGAGATTGAAATGGGTTCATCACCAGAAGAACTTAGTGAATTGCAAGAGTGGGCTACCGGATTTATGGAAGGCGTATTCATGTCAGAAAGTCACTGGTTTGAGTCAGAAAAAGAAGAAGTTGTCGCTGAACTTTTGTTGCCGATAATGGTAGCGTCTGATTTGTTTGATGACGAAGAAGTCGTGCAAATTCGTCAGAGCGAAAAACTAACCAATTCATGCATCGCTCAAATTCCAGAAGTAGTAACTGATTTATTTTTAGTGCTTCGTACTGAGCCTGAAAAGCGTCCATTTCCAAAAGCTCAAGCTAAAACTAAGGGTAATAACAAGAAAAAGAACGGTAAAAAATCTTAATCTTGCTCTTACTTGTAATATGCTACTGCAAGTAAGAGCTTCTCAGAGCAACGAGAGTAATATCATCTAGTTGCTCTGATTCCCCTTGGTATTCAGCAAGTTTCAACTCAATTTTTTGTTGGGCTGCTATTAAGCTTGCGTCGGCATAAATACACGAAATGAGGGCTTTAACTTGATCGTCTCCAAGCATTTCGTTGTGGCAATTTTTAAGCTCTAACACACCATCAGACACAATAATTAAGGTGTCTCCGGAATTTAATTGGTTACTCTGCAAGTCTGCCTCGAAGTCATTCATTGAAAGAATTCCTAATGGCATATGACTTGACTGTAAATAATCAAACCCGCCATTGGCCCGTCGAATATATGCGTTGGGCATTCCTCCACCCCAATATGTAATGCCACCTTCTTGAGTCATTAACAAGAGATAACCAGCACAAAACATATAGTCTGGTAGAATACTAAAAAGTATTTTGTTAATTCGTACCGCTAACTCATTAACACAAACAACCTCATCAACAGCATCAAAAAAAGTCTGCATAACTGGCAATGCGCCGATAGAGGCTGGAAGACCGTGTCCAGTAAAGTCGCCTACAAATACAAGACGGGCACCATCCAAACGGGTTTTTATCAAGGCTAAATCGCCATTAAAGCTGGCTGCGGATAATCTTGTAATCGCAACTTGTTCTGAGTTTTTATCACTGCGATTTTGAATGTGATCAAGCACATGATGAGCCATTTCATGCTCTCGTTCGATCATAGCTTGATAATAGGTTAGCGCTTTATTCTTGCGGTACATCTCTTTCATGAGTTCGACATGACGCATGTGTGTTTTCAGTCGAATATTAAGCAGCATTTCATTGAATGGTTTGGGGATAAAATCGTCAGCGCCAGCCTTGAAACACTTATCCATAACAGAATCGGTAGTATGCGATGCAAGGAAAATCATTGGTACAAACCGTTTACCAGATAAAGTTTTAAGCTTTTGTACCAAAGCATAGCCACTACCTCCCTTCATTATTACATCCAAAGTGACGATATCTGGAGCATAGCTTTCGAATGCTATAATAGCTTCTTGGTAACTGGCCACAGCTTTGACCGTTACCCCTTCTTTTTCAGCGCATAAAGAAATAATTTCGCGATAAACGGGTTCACTGTCTACGCATAACAACTTCATTTATTTAGCCTTCATTGGATATCAAAGCGTTTATCAAAACGAGAAATCATGAGGATATTCTTAATAAAAGCATTTGCTCCAGTTAACTGAATATTACTTTCTTCCTCAATCCCATTGCGCATACTTAATAACATACCAAGCGCAGCACTATCTAAATACTCAACCATACTCATATCAACTACGTAGGTTTTGTAGCATCTCTCGAGGTCTGAATAAGCAGCTCGAAACTCGTTAAACAAAGAAAAATCAAAACTCCCTACAATGGTGATTGTAGCAATGTCTTTGGTTTCATTAACTGTTATTGAAATACTCATTAGTTAATCGAGTTAGGGCTATTCACCCTGCTCGCCTCCGTGGCATTTTGGCGATAAAGGCGCAAGCGCATTGCGCTCATGCCACTCTTTAATTGAGTATAAATGCATAGCAAGAGCATGGATTTTTGTCATCTCTTTTTGCAGTACACCGTAAACAAGCTGATGGCGCTGGACCAATCTCTTACCTTCAAAAATATCGCTAACAAGAATCAATTTGAAGTGAGACTCACTTCCTTCTGGAACATTATGCATATAACTCTCGTTTTCGAGTGTCATATGATGAACCTCCAGCTGTTCATTTATGCGTTGATCTATTTGATTTTGTACGATCATATTATTCTCAGTTATGCTGGAGTTGCTGAGGCGTCAGATTCACCATTAAGTAGTACTTGACCCTTTTCTTTCGGGTAAGCGACATCAATAGACACTGCACCACCTTCTCGCCATACGCTAATAACAGTATCCATATTAGCGGCCATAACAGCACGCTTATCGTCTGGTGCTGCCGCAATAACTTGTAGACCAATATCCTTCATGAATCCCATACAAGTAGATGTTTTCACCATATCTATCTTATTAAAAGCCTCATCAAACATGGCTAATGAAAAACCACCAACAATTTCGCCTTCCATGGTTTCATGTAAGCGATAAGTAGTAGATAAAGCGGCAGCAATTGCCAAGTAGAAAGGGATTTGGTGCTCACCACCGGAACCAGTCTGAATTCGCTGACTAAGGGTTGTTTTTTTATTGCCTTCTGCATCTAAGATATCGACTTCGAAGTTATAAAATTTACGATAATCCGCCAGGTCCTGCTGTTTTTCATCATCCGATATTAGCTCTTGAATCGATGCGATAGCACGAACGTGATCAGGGTCGTCACTTAAATGCGGATCGAATAACCCACCTACATTAGCTTGATCTTGGGCACTAAAGCGTTCGACAAGATCTAAAATATCCTTCATGTCGCCATTTGGGTAATAGCGGAACTGATAAATTTCTTGGTTAAATGGGCGACGCTTCAAACTGTGGTTAAGCTCACGAATAATATGCGCAACCTGATCTAGAGAATCTTTCAATTTAGAAACATAATCTGAGCGAAAAGTTTCCTCGGCTTCCTTTCGGGCCAGTTCAGCACGCTTAGCGTATTTTGCCAATTCAGTGTCGCTCAATACGTCTATTTGATACGTCACATAGTGCTCAAACTCTTCGAACTTAGACTCTAAGTAGTCTAATTGAATATCGTTATCTAAATTAGCATGATGGTATTTGCCATAATGATCAGCCACTTCTTTTCGGACCTTCTGATCAAAACTGCGTGCTTTTTCACTGGCTTTGTCAGCACGGCTAATCGCTTCTTTATAAATAGCCGCACCGTTTACCATGCTACTTTCCAATAAAGCATATCGCTCACTAGCAAACTCAGCATCGTATTTTGGGTTTGATGTCAGGCGGTTACGCTCTTCATCAAGCGCGGATAAAGCGGAACTTAATTGACTCTTTTGCGTGTTTAATGCACCAAATTGTTCCGCTATTTGTTGGCGCTCACGATCTAATTTTTTCTGATCTAGTTCGACATTAGCTATGCGCGACTTAAGCGCTTCGATACGTTCTTGCAATTCGGTATCGTCATGCTTTTGTAGTTGCGAAATTTCCGCTTCAACTGACTCTAATTCTTGTGTTAATCGCGCCACTGTGTGGCTTGCATTGCCAATGCTTTCGGCATCAAATTGGTTATTCGCCATAACACGCCCAAGCAAGGAATCTGCTTGCTCAAGACGTTGATCTGCTTTTAGAAAGTTCATTAGCTCGCCACTTAAATTGGCAAGTTGTTTTTCACGTGACTCTCGCATGCCTTCAGTATTAATACCAACCATCATGTGTGGTACGAAACGAATGGTAGAAATAGTACCAGCAAGCTTTAACATACCATCAGCAGTCATAGCGCTGTCTTCACGCAACAGCTCGCGCTCTGTGTCGACAGGTTTGATGCCACCCAAACGACGATTCAGGTAGGCTTGAGCATGATCATTATTGCATCGAATAAAACGCAAGGCAGAATGATGGTCACCACGATTGAGCCATAGTCGAGTCTGCGTGGTATCGATAACACGACAGCCCATTAATTGGCGTCGATGCGCGCGAAAAATCCGAATTGCTTCTTCTGCATCCTCAGGCTCAACAATAAGAGCTTCACGTTGAGCACCAAGATAACCTTCGATGGCATCCTGCCACTTTCTGTCTGTTACTTCGGCTAAATGACTAAGTGGAGTCGCTGTGATGCTCGCGTCTTTTAATAACGCAATTAAACGCTTTGTATTTTGAGAGAGTGGGCTTACACCACCTTTCAGTGAGGAAACATCGGATTCAAGTTGCTTACATTCGTCTTTTAAATTCAGAATAGTACGGTTTAGTTCCGAACGTTGAGCAAAGACTTGAGATTTTTCTTTGTCTAATATTTCATTTAGCTCGACTAATTTCTGTGTCAACGGTTTAAGACTGCCCTCAACACGTCCCTCTTCTGTTATCAAGCCGTTGAAAGCTGAGAACTCTTTTACCAGAGCGATAGTTTCTTGGGACAATAGGTCCTCAAAGGAATTCAGTGCAGATAAAAGCAAAGTTAACTGACGAACTTGTAAAATGGCTTTTTGATCTTGCTGACCTTGCAAAGTAAGTAGCTTCTTATTTTGCTCAAGCTGCTGTAGTTTCAAGCCAACATCAGAATGCTCGTATTGTTGCTCAAACCGTAGGAGTTGTCCTTGAAGTTGTTTTAACAAACTATTTTGAGTTGCTAACTCTTCTTCAATCTCCTCTTCGCGTTCTCTTTGTAGCTCGTATTGATCTTGAATGTCGTCTTGTTTGCTGCCTAACTCATCAAAACGTGCCTCAGTCGCGATCCATTGATAATTGACTGCGCTTTGTTCCTGCTGATGTTTTTTATCACAATCCTGCTGAATAAGCTTGAGATCATCAATTCGCTTAGAAACTTCAAGCGTTTTAGCTTCCAAATGACGATATTCATTCAACGACTTTTGGTATGCACCCACCTGTAATGGAGCTTCTGCCAGAACGAAATCCTGGACAAAACGCGTTGGGGAGGCAATGGGGACAAACTTTAAGGCATTTTTAAAGTTTTTAAGGAAGCTATCCAGTGTGATCAAATGATCTGGACTTGGACTTAGCTCTTCAAGATAGCGGTTGATGTATTGTGTCGCTGACGCGCTACCTGATTTGATGTAAGGATCTAGGCAAACTTTTTTTATTGTTTCTCGAACTTCAATCCAAGGTTTAGCTTTGTAACTATTACCCTCCATCGAGTCGATAAAATCAGATTTCCTTACCCCAAAGTTTGATAGAACAAAGCGGCCAAGCACATCTTCTTCAGGAGATGCTAATGAAGCACTTAGTGCTAAACCAACCGTTGACTCTTTACCTGTGATGCTGTCTTCGAACACCAATGCAAGGTAACTTGTTGCATCCTGTCTCGGTTGTGTCCCTAAGGCTTTTACATTGGCTTGGCCTGAATCAATCATCCCCAAAATGTAAGAGCGAATGCTTCGACCACTGGCTTTTCCATCATTGGCACTGGCGTTGTAGTTAAGATGACGCTTACTGGCACCTGTTAGTACGGTTTGAATGGCATCGAGTAAAGATGATTTACCGGAACCGGTTGGGCCGATAATAGCCGTGTTGCCACGAATGTTAATTTCTTCTGCACCAAGCAGGTACCAATTTACTAATACGATTCGATTTAACTTTTTCATATTTTGGCCCTAGTCTTGATTGGTTTCTTGCGTTGTTTCTGTTTCAGCATCTGAATCGGCAACTTCGTCTTCATCCGGGTCTGTGCCATTAAAAGACTCCAATTGCCTTAAATATGCTTCGGTTACAATCAATCTTACTACTGGGGTAATGTTGATCATTTGATTCTTACTGTCTTCTTCGTAAGATTTGCCACGGATAAGGATCCCATGGCGGCTAAACAAAGCCAAGATGTCTTTAAAACGTGTTTCATTTGGAATTTCACGTTTGACCAGCTGAACAAATCTATCCAAAATGGTGTGAGTATTTGTCGCTACAAAACCATTATCGACTTCAAAATTTTCTATTTTTTCTTCGTAAATTTGGCGAAGTACCAACAAAAACAATGTTTCATCAGTTTTCAAGCGTACAAACGCTTCTTTTTGAACGGGTAAAACGCCCGCCAATCGCTCGTTTTCATTAATGTAGAGCGTCATGCCCAAGGCATCGAAAAGATTAGCGAAGTAGTCCTGATAAGACTCTAGAAGGAGATAATGCTTACGTTGGCCATGTTTGTAGGCGCTAGCAAATTGGTTCGCAATAACAAAGTTTGCGGTTTGCTGGAATTCTTGAGCGTCTTTGCCGGACTCTTCAACGACTTTTTTTAGTTCTCTAAGCATTACGCTTTGCTCCTACGCACTACAGTAAATTCGCGACATTCAACGAAGTTGTGCACATCCAAATATTGGTTAGTAAACTGTATTTCAAATAAATCTTCTATTTTCTTTGCACTCACGCCAAGTGAGCCGACATAACGCAAATGATCGAAACAAACAAAATCTTCTACCGACTCTATGGTGAAATCCAAGATATGCTTGCTATCGGCCGAAGCGATTTGCTTATCTAAATAGCTTTGCATCTTTGGAATAGTCACTTGTCTAGCTTCATGGAAGCGACGCTGTTGATCGCGAAGTTTAATCGCATCCGCAGACACTTCAGCTGGTGTCATTACTCGTGGAGGTGGTGGCTCTCGGCGTTTAGTCGGTTGTGCTGCAGAGGCCATTCCGACAAACCGAGCGCCAACTACTTCTTTTAAAATAGGAAGTTTGTCATATTTCGCTACATCAGTAATGATCCCCGCGACTTTATTTGCCATACCAGGCCTTGAGCTGTCCATATAACGAGCTGTATCGGCGGCACGCTTTTCTAATCTGTACCTATATTCATCAATGCGTTCTAAGCGTTGTTCAATATTGCTAAAGGTTTGAATAATGTCCCGACAGTCTTTCTCTACCATGGCTTGAGCTTCTGCCATTGTGATTAACTGCTGATCAACATAGCATTGAGCAACTTGCCCCATGACTTCAGGATCACTTAGAAACTCCTGAGTCAACTCAAGAATTTGGCGCCTAAACCGGAATGGGTTGTTGCTGGTTTTGATCGTTTTGTAGTCCGCGATCAATATGCCTTCGACAAATAAATCAAAAAAACCGGCCACTATTGCCTTAGGGTCTCGGCTTGCAAACAACTCTCGTTGCAAACTGCGGATACCAAGCAGTATCTGATTCAAATGTGCAGAAAAATCTCTAGAGGCTTCCGCCGACTGGCGTAATGTTACACCACGCTCTTTGGGGTGTTTTGCAACAGATTCTAGATTACTTAAAATACTTAATACGGTTGCGCCGTAATTACGCTTACCATGTCGACTAATTTCGACTAAAGAACGCAGCAACATGGATATTTGCGGTGTCATTAGTACGCTAACACGATACAGTTCTTGCTCTTCAACCAACCAGCCGGTATTAACTAAGCGATGGTAAATCCTTAGTGCATAGTCATGGATAGTTTTTGGCGAATCAAAGGATTCTTTCTGATCGTCATGCCAAGCTAGTGTATCCAATTTGTGTAAGGTGTCTTCAATTGATTCAATAATGGTTGATTTGTCTTTTATGGGGTCTTCTGCATGATCATAAAAGACATCTGCAAGATCATTTAATACCGCTTCAATTAACGCCCTATTAGAGCCGCTTAATGCCTGAAATATTTCATCAGGTAAGTGTCTAAATAACATTCACCCGGCTCCATGAATTAACGATAACTAATGGCATGTTTAAACCTTACCTAAATGATTGGCAACGACTGTTTGCATAGCCTGTTTTACTAATACATCGTCCCCGATTGGCGGTAGCAATTCTATTTGAAGTTCATCACTCTGCAATGACTCTATTTGGGCTGGTACATCATGTCTTAGATGACGACCAATGGCTAAAAATAGAGGCAAAACAGCTAGGTTACGAACATCTTTATTTAGTTTAGCGACAACATCTTCCAAAGAGGGAGCAGTCAGTTCCATATAAGCCAAACTCACATTGTTTTCACCATATGTTTGCGACACTTGATGATAAAGTGATTCGAAGGGCTCTTTCCAAAGAGGATCAGGGCTTCCATGTGCAAGAAGTATGATGTGATCGTATTCTTTGCGTAGCATTTTGATACCTAATGTTTCTTGATCCCCCCATTTTAGCCATCCTATGTCAGAAAAAGAAGGTGCAGAGTAAAAAAGCTTCAAATCTTCTGACCAAATTGGGCAAAAAATAGTTTATGAGCTAAGTTTAGGAAGTTATTGATCCTATTTCCTTTTTTATACGTACAATGAATAACTATCGCAACACATGGAGCATGTAAAAGTGAAGATTTTGTTATCAGGAGCCACGGGCTTTATTGGCCAACATTTACTTCAAACGTTACTAAAAAAAGGTTACGAAATTTATGCCCTGGTGAAACAAGTTGATAATCGCCTTGACAGTAGAGTTAACCAACTGACGATAAAGTCACTCACGCAACTTGAAGAACAATTAGATGTGTTTATAAACCTTGCTGGTGAAAACATTGCTAGTCAACCGTGGACGAAAAAACGCAAACAGACTTTATTCGAAAGTAGAGTAGTACTGACAAATAACATCCAGCAAGCTTTGAAGCATTCACCTAAAACGGTTATTTCGATGTCAGCGGTTGGTTATTATGGGGTAGCAAGGCACGATGTTTTTTATGAAAATACACCACCAAAATCTGGCTTTGCTCATGACCTATGTGCAGCTTGGGAAGAGTCTGCGAATGCCTTTTCGAATAACAATACCCGCGTTGTGATATTTCGTTTGGGGGTTGTGCTAGGTATGGGCGGAGCACTCGGTAAAATGCGACTGCCATTTTTATGTGGTTTAGGCGGCCCAATCGCTGGTGGTAAGCAGTGGTTTTCCTGGATTCACATAGACGATGTAGTTAGAGCTATTATTGCTGCTATTGATGATCAATCATATAAAGGGGCTTTTAACCTAGTCGCTCCACAGTTGATTGAACAAAAACGTTTTGCTCAATCTTATGCAGCATCTTTAAAACGACCAACCTTCTTTCCGACGCCTAGATGGATGCTAAATCTTATTTTGGGAGAAATGGCATCACTGTTAACAGAAGGTGCAAAAGTTGTTCCTCAAAGGTTAGAAAAACAGGGTTTTGAATTTCAGTATAAGAATATAGATCATGCGCTAATAGACATTGAAAGATGCCATTGATAAGCCGACATTTTGGTCATCGTTTCCTTTTTAATACAGGTAAACCTTTGTCATCATTCAGTGTGTGAGTACAGATAGGGTAAGTAATACACCCCCAAAAGTAGCCATTTTTACTTTTTTTCCGGACTAAATAATGACCGCAGGCACGACAAGGGTATTTTTTTGTGCTGGAAGGAACGCCATTATCATCTTCTACTGTGACTTTGCATTCAGGGTAGCTGGAGCACCCCCAAAAAGCATTATCTTTAAACGTTTTCCTTCTTAGAGGAGAGTCGCAAGCTGGGCACAGGTAGCGCTTTGCTCTAACTGGTTTACCATTTTCATTGTTTGCGGTGTAGTTGCAGGCAGGATAAGATTCGCACCCCCAAAATAGCCCATTGGCGCCCTCTTTTAAGGTCAGCAGACTTTCACATTTTGGGCAACGATATCGCACTTTAGCCGATCTGATATGGGCGTCATCACTTTGTTCTAGGAATTCTTGCTCCCAATTGCTAGAAGGTGATATTGGTGCTTGATCGTCGTTTTCTGGCATTGCTATTACTCTTTGCGCTTATCGCAAAGCGCATGACTGCCTTGGCATTCGTCTTGGTCAACGAACTCTCTGATTTTTGAAGCGCCTTTTCTTGCGCTATCAGCCGTTGCTGCTCCAGCTTCTTTCATTTTATCCCAAACAATTCCGCTTGTTTCTTTGGTTGTTGATGATGCTTTTCTTCCTAATTTCGATGCTTTATCTCCCAACTCCGACGCTTTTTCTGCTGTGGTGTCAGCTATTTCAACCGTGGCTGTTTTAGTTTTCTCCCACAGATTTTGCGCACCTCCTTTTACTTTATCAAGAGCACTTTCCTGTGATTGCGCCAAAGTAGAAATAAGAATAAATGAACAAACAATTACTTTTATATATTTCATCATATCGCCTTTCTATTTACAGTAGTCGACACGTTTAACCAATCAAGAAGTTGAGCAATATCACTAAGGGTTTCGAGCTGAGGGTAAAGCAACAAGGTGTCATCAGCTACTTTTTCATGATCCCAAGTGCTGTGATAAGGAATATGTAGGGCCTTAGCGCCAAGATCCAATACAGGCAAAATATCTGATTTTAATGAGTTGCCAACCATCAAAAAGTGTTTGCTAGCTACATGATGACGCTGCAGTATTTGCTGGTAAGCATCAGACGTTTTATCACTAACGATTTCAATAGCGTCGAAGTAATCAGCAATCCCAGACTTAGCAAGCTTACTTTCTTGGTCAAGCAAATCTCCTTTGGTAATAACTAATAAGCGATAGCTTCCTTTTAAGTCGGTTAATACCTGTTTTACATTGGGTAATAGCTCTACTGGAGAAGCAAGCATGCATTTGGCAAGCTGAATAATTTCATGTATTTCGCTTCCTGAGATACGGCCTTCCGTTAGTTCAATTGCCGTTTCGATCATAGACAAAGTGAAACCTTTTATGCCATAGCCAAAGTGCTCTAGGTTTTTAACCTGAACGCCCCCTAGGTGAAAGCGAATATAAGCTTCCTCATGATACGGCAGTAGCAAATTAATAAACTCATCTTGAGCATGAACAAAGATATCTTCATTTCGCCACAGTGTATCGTCTGCATCAAATGCAATTGTTTGGATGTTTGAGTTACTTAAACGCATTTTATGTCCATTGCTTGGTATTTTGTTCAATCAAGTCAACATACAAAGCAACTTGATCTAGTGAGTCGTTTAACGCAGGAATGTAGTCAAAGGCTAAACCGCCATTATTTTTAAATTCATCGCCTAGCTCTAAAGTAACTTCTTCGAGTGTTTCTATGCAGTCGATTGAAAAAGCAGGACTAATAATATTGATTTTTTTAATCCCCATCGAAGGCATCGCTTTTAATGTGGCGTCAGCATAGGGTTTAAGCCACTCTTCACGCCCAAACCTTGACTGATAAACATGAGTCCATTCGTGATCACCTAATTCCAATTCTTCAGCAACTAACCGACTGGTTGTTTCACATCGTCGTGCATAAGGGTCCCCATTGGTTACGTAACGCTTAGGAATGCCATGATATGAGAAAACCAAATGGCGCCTTTCCCCCTGTTTATCCCATTGGGTACGGACTGAGTTTGCTAGCGCCTTAATGTATAAGGGATGATCCGCATAATCATGTAAAAGTTGCAAGGATGGCCAATGAGGACATTTTTTTAACGACTTCATGAATCTATCGTAAGCCGCCGCCGTGGTAGTGGCTGAAAATTGTGGATACATTGGCATCACAAGGATATGTTTAACGCCCTGCTCTCGTAATTTCTTTGCCGCTGTTTCAACGCTTGGGTTGCCATACGTCATTGCGAGCTCAACAGGAACATTTTGACCTACTTTATCGAATAACGCTTTTTTTACATTGCCTTTTAATCTTTCGCTTAATACCAATAATGGCGAACCTTCATCCATCCAGACTTGCTGATAAATTTTTGCCACTTTTGGCGGACGCAACGTCAATACAATTAGATTAAGAATAGGCTTCCAAATCAAAGGATTTAGATCGACAACACGAGAATCAGAAAGAAATTCTCTAAGATAACGGCGAACTTCAGGTGTCTGTGGAGCATCTGGAGTCCCCAAGTTCATCATCAATACGCCATAGTCACTCGTGTTTTTCATGTTATACCTTTTAGTTTGAATTCTTAATGCATTATAAGACAATAAAATGGGGACAATAATGAAAATACCAAGCTATTTCAGCCTTGATATTGTTTAGTTTCGTATCCAAGTGTCAGTCTTCTCTCAGGTCCAGCAAATTATATTTAGACTGTGGAATAAGCCAAGTTATGAAAGCCATAGACGAATAACAGAGAAAACCATAAATACGACAAAGCTGATAGATAGGACACTTTTGTCAAGCTCATTGCCACGATGACGGCACAACCAATAAAAAAGCATATGACTGCACGCAAGAACAATCATTGCCGGTAAATGCACAGCACCAGCAAAACCGGACAAGCCTATTTGGTTGAATGGTTGAGCCGGATATATAAAACCCACCATTGCAGCGATAGAAGCAAAAACAACAAAACCATCAGCTGTACCTTGCTGTCGTTCCGCTTTAACCCCTACAAGTCCACATAACAGACGACTTAGAACTTGGCCGCAGCTACCAGCCAAGAGTGATAACACACCAATACCTAGGCCGATGGGCAAATTCCAGTACCGCCCTAACTTCTTAACATGCAACCTTTCTAGTTTGGAATAAAATACAATGTTTAACACCGCAATGAGAGAGACGAACGAAAAAGCAATACAGAAGACAAGTGAATTACTTAGAGATAACAGTTGTGCACCTATCACACCGCCCATGGCAACACCTGGAGCAAAATTAATCAGCTGTTGTGAATCGACTTTCCCTCTTTTCATAGCCCCTATCCAGGCATAAAGGTGAGCAGGAATAAACGCCGTGATACAAGTGGCAATGGCGGGAAGCAAAAGGCTTTGAAAGGACAGGTCAAACACCGGTAGAAAAAAGTACAAGGCGGGGATTGCAATTAGCGCAGGCGCTATTTTTATAATAGAGCTCACCGAACCTGTTGCTGCCCCTATAAAAATCAATAAAAGAAACATTTCAATACTTGGCATATGATAAAACACCTTTCCTTGCCACGGGAATTGATTACAAAAAAGCAGGCTTTTGCCTGCTTTTTTGTAAGAAAGATTAAGAAATTATAAATGAATAGCTTCTTTATTAGTCTTGATTAACAACGCTGCGAATTCTATCCTGAATCAAAGACGCTAATTTATCAGGCTGAAACTTCGACAAAAAGTCATCGCAGCCTACTTTTTGCACCATAGCCTTGTTAAAACTGCCACTTAAGGATGTATGTAAGACGATATAAAGGTCTTTTAGCCTTGAATCTTCACGCACTTCACGAGTTAGTCGGTAGCCATCCATTTCAGGCATTTCTGCATCGGTGATCACCATTAATAGTTTTTCAGGAACAATCTCTCCATCATCGGCCCAACGCTTTAATTTTTCTAGCCCTTTCTTGCCATCAGTCGCTTCATGGACAGTAATGCCCATAAAATCTAATGTTGAGCGGCATTGAGCCAAGCCGACAGACGAATCATCAACAACTAATACTTCCAAACCTTTGGCCAAACTTAACAAGTCTTTATCTATTATATGGTCACTTACTGTGCTGTCATAAGGAGAGATTTCGGCTAAGACTTTTTCTACGTCAATAATTTCAACTATTCGGTCATTAACTCGAGTTATTGCTGTCAAGTAGTGTTGACGGCCAGTACCATCTGGTGGCGGTAAAATTTCATTCCAATTCATATTAATAATGCGATCCACTTCACCGACCATGAAACCCTGTACGGTATTATTGTATTCGGTCACTATTAAATTGCATGGCTGAGTGCGGTCAATTGGTCTCATGCCAATGGATTCAGATAAATCGATAACAGGCACTGTTCTGCCACGAAAATGTGTTACTCCTGCCACAGATGGGTGTCTATGAGGCATTAGGTTCAATTTAGGTAGCATGACTACTTCTTGAACTTTAAAAACGTTTATTGCAAACATTTGCATTCCGCCTAGGCGAAACATTAGAAGTTCTAAGCGGTTTTCACCCACCAACTTAGTTCTTTGGTCTACAGCGTCTAACATGCTTGCCATATATTTACTCCAAACATTTTTAAATTAAGGCATTAATCCATTATAACCATGATATTCTATAAGGCTAAATCTTACAGTATTTTTTTGTGTTCACTCTTTCTAGCAAGGATTCCTCATGAAAGACGCCGATGTACTTTTTTGTCGCAAAACAGTTGTAAATCGACTATCCGAAACTGTCGCATTTTACATATTGCATCCAAATAGCGAAGTACAAGGCCAAGACGCCTCTTTTTTAAGCTCCCTGTTTGTTGATGTTAATCTTACCGAAATAACACAACAAAAAACCATTTATTTTCAAACAACTTTACATGAGCTTGGTGCTCTCCCCTTACAAACCAATATTAATATGGTGATTTTTTTAAGTTGTGATGAATTAACTCTAATGGATTTCGATTCTTTATCTGAATTCCGGCTACAAGGCTACCAGCTAGGCATGATAAATCCTGACCCGAAACTTTTCCCGGCAACTTTTTTTAACGTTTTTTCTTATTTGCTTTTTACGTTGGATTGTCAGTCGACTGAAGACGTGGTTGAAGCTATTCAGCACCCGTCTTTATCTGTAAAAAATATCTGGGTAAACAAAATAGAAGATGTAGAGCAATTTCACCAACTACAAAACAGCATCCCGCAAGGCCAATTTAGTGGTAATGCCATCCATAAAATAAAGCCTGTGAAGGGAAAGCGCATCTTGGCTTATAAAGCAATTTTAGTGGATTTATTGGTTGCATTAAATAATCGAGAGTCCTCTCCACGCGCATTAGCAGAATTCATTGAACGCGACCCAACACTTACCTATCGGATTATCAAACTGACTCATACAGTAATGTATCGAAGTCAATTTAATGTCTCTAACGCACAAAGAGCAATTGAAATTATTGGCATTAGAGATCTAATCAAATGGGTCAGTCTTGTTATGTTTGGTAGTGTGCCAGGCAAACCAGATTGCTTATTTCCCATGGCTGTATCTAGAGCCTGTTTTTGCCAAAACCTTTCAGCTGCTTTGTTTCCAAAATTAGAAGGCGCATTTTTGGTAGGTTTGTTCTCATATTTGCCTAGCTTTCTTGACGAAGATCTGCCCTCTCTTTTGAAAGATTTACCCTTAGATGAAAATATAAAAACAGCCTTATTAGAATACAAAGGCAACTTGGGTGGCATCTTAAAAATAGTCATTGCTTATGAAGCTGGTCGCTGGGAAAAAATTCCATTTGATCTACTTGAAAGCAAAAACATATCCAAACAATGCTTGAAAGAACTCTATATAGAGGGGTTAAAAGAAGCTAGAGAGATGGGGAACGTATGATAGACATCGGAGTCAATATAAATCACCGTCATTTTCTTGACGACATGGATCAGACATTTATTGATATGCAAGAGGTCGGCGTCAAGGGTATGATTTGCATTGCCTCTGATTTGCAAGAAAGTCGAAAAATCCAAACATTAAGTCAAAATCATTCGGCTATGTGGAACACAATAGGCTGCCATCCTCATCAAGCAAAAACTTGGGATAAAGAAAGTAAGTCTCATTTTTCTGAGTTAATTCTTTCAGCAAGACCTGTTGCCATTGGTGAAACCGGACTTGATTTCAATCGTAACTACTCAACGCCAAAAGAGCAGATTTTTGCATTTGATGAGCAAATAGAATTAGCAACTGAACATAAACTTCCCTTATATCTCCATGAAAGAGATGCCCACAAGGAAATGGTAGAAATACTGAAACAACACCCAAATTTGGCACAAAAATCGGTTATTCATTGCTTTACTGGAAGTCGAACTGAGTTAGATCAATATTTAGAGCTAGGGTTGTTTATTGGTATTACTGGCTGGGTATGTGACGAGCGACGAGGTTCTGAGTTACAAGCTGCGGTTCCTCACATTCCACTCGACAGACTGCTTATTGAAACCGATGCCCCATACTTATTACCACGTACTATTCGGCCGCGCCCTAAGAAAAATCACCCTAAATATTTGCCCTGGGTTGCACAAGAAGTTGCAAGGTTAAAAGGGATTTCTATCGAAGAGTTGACGAAAGCAACCGAAAAGAATACTGACGCTATATTTGGCATTCGTGTTTAACCGCTCAAGCAAAGCATTAAAGCAAAGAAATTTGTTGGGAGAGTAAGCTTGCCATATTGGTTTTAAAAAATGGCAATATACTGTCGGCTATAGGTTCTATCTGTTTTTCGATGTAATGCTCGTAATCCAAATCGATTAAGTCCTCGGCACTTTCGTAAGGCACTACACCAGTACGTTGATAAAAGTAATAAACACGTTTCCTACCTTTATTGTATTCTAAGGGAAGTCCCTGCTCCGCTCTTTTTTGATCGATGATTGCCGCTGCTCTGACATGAGGCGGCTTATTTTTCGTGTAAGAAGATAAAGGGCGACTTAACTGTTTACTATAAACTAACTGTTCATCATAGCCACCAGCCCTCAATGTCTCGACCGTTTGTTGAATATAGACAATAGGATTTTCATCATTAAATATTTTTTCAAACAATGCTCGTTGAAACTGCCTTGCTAAAGGCGTCCAATCCGTTCGCGCTGCTTCTAAGCCTTTAAAGACGAGCTCTCCCTTTGACTTCCCAGCATAACGCTTTTTACTGCCTTCCTCTTGACCACGTATAGTCGGCATAAAGAAGCGCTCGTAAACACGTTCAAACTCTAATTCTAAATGGGAATCAAGTTGAGCGTATTCATTACACCAACGTGATAAGCAAGCATTAATATCGTCGCGTAGCTGCTCACCCTGTTTTTGGGGATTTTCTAGATCACTGTTCAGTGTGACAAAAAGTGAATCCGTATCGCCATATATCACTCTTGCGCCACGCTCTTCCATCCAAGCTTGAGTCCTACCTAACAGTTCATGACCACGCATAGTAATAGAACTAGCTAATTCGGCATGATAAAAACGGCAGACGTTTGATCCCAATACGCCATAAAAAGAATTCATAATGATTTTAATGGCGTAACTTAATATACCGTTACCAACTCTTTTGGCCTCTTCCCTTGCCTGAGCGAGCTCACCAACCAAAGAGGGTAATATAGCTTGTTGGCGATTAAAACTGGCCCCTAAAAAACCAGGCACCAACTGCGCCGCTAATGGTGTCCCTTTAACGGGGTTGCTGGACAAGTATTGAGCAGTAATACGAGCCAAAGGGTCAACATGGAAGGTACGAATAATACTTGGGTACAGGCTTTTAAAATCAAACACCAATACATTTTTATACAGGCCTGGTATGGATGACATTACAAAACCACCAGGACTGGCGACAAAGTCGTCGTCACTCCAAGCCGGTGCGACCCAACCCGCAGTATGCAATCTTGGTAAATACAAGTTTTCAAAGGCCGCGACCGATCCACCTGTCTGTTCAAAAGGAATGCCTGTTAAATCAACCCGAGTTTGCTGCAATTCGATGAGCTTAAGTTTTTCAAAGATACGCATGACAAGATCACAGTCTTGAAGGTTGTAGGCAACAAAAGCATTTAAATCCTCTCTATGTAACCTTTCTATTTCTTGCCAACGTTCACCACCATGTAGTAGCTTGCCATCATCAAGAATCTCATTACTGACATTGTTAAGACTGTAGGACTCAAAGTGATAACCACCTACTTTTAATAAAGCAATACCGTCTAAGGCAACACGACCGGGAATACTCGCAAAGTACTTCCCTTGATTATCTGAAGAACGAATATTCCAATTTTCCCCATTCACACCAAACGCCGGACGAATACCTAATACTTGACAGCGCTGATCAATAAACTGCAAATCAAAGCCTATTAAATTCCAGCCAATAAAAATATCTGGTGAGTGCTTTCTTACATAACGAATAAACGCCAACAACAAGCTTTTTTCATCACTAAAGCGATGAATGATCGGTGAGCTGTTTTCTTGATCAGTAACAACAAAAGCAACGCGTTGATCTCGTGATGTGATACCAATAGAAAGCAAGGTGTTGGTCGAAACAGAGGTTTCAATATCCAGAGACCACACATTCCAATCAGGCTGCCAATTACCTGCAATGACTCTAGCTTGGCGGAATGTTTGATTGTTTAAATCAGCAACCCCAATAAAGCGCACAGCACCGCGGATCTTACGTTCCATCAAATAACGGTTGTGTGCCTTGATGTCTTCTTCAAATACAGAGAAGCCATTACGTTTTACCAAGTTAATCATTTGCTGGTGGAGCGTCAGGCTAGTACTTTGAACTAAGATGACAGGTTCATTATTGAAGGACTTTAATGCGGATTCAGAACATTGAACGCCCACCATATCATTAGGAAGGCTTTGTAAGGGGGCATTGGTGAAAAAGACGCTAAGCTGTCGGTCCGGAAGGACCTTAACGGTTCCTTCCGGCGTTTTAATAAAAAGGCTCATTTCAATGTGGCCGTTAACTTCTCTTGTATGGCGACTCACAATATAGCCAGTTTTTTCTACAAACATCTAAACAGCCCAGTATATAAAAAAGCACATAATTCAAAAACGCATAGAATACGTTTTTTAATTATAACCCACGCAGTAACAACACGGGCGGCACTTTTAGCACAGTCCTACTGGCAAATATACCAATGGTTGAAATGACAACGATACCAATAGCCGGTCCTAACAGCCATAATAGAGGATGAAAACTTGCTTCCGCATTAAATACAAAAACCTGCAATCCTAACAAACAAGTTTCAGCGCCTATCGCAGCAATGAGGCCAGCAAAGAAACCAAGAGCCCCAAATTCAACCAATAGCGCTTGTCTCACTAACGCCCCTCGTGCTCCTAGTACTCGCAATAAAGCCCCTTCTTCTAAACGCTCTTCTAATGTCGAACGAACGCTAGCCAATAATACCAAAGCGCCAGCACTCAAGATGCAAAGTAACACCAACTGAATCGCTTGGGATAATTGCCCTACTATGGTTTGAATTTGTTTTAAAATATCACCCACATTCAAAATAGACACCGTAGGAAAATGCGCCATGGCTCGATAAAAAGCCTGCGCTTGTGCATCACTAATAAATAAGCTGCTCACAAAATTTGCCGGGTAATCCTCTAACGCACTTTTAGGTAAAATCAAATAAAAGTTAGGCTGCATTGACCCCCAATCTACAGTACGAATTGAAGTGATTGGCAAGGTAATGATGTTGCCACCAATATTAATGGTCAGCTCATCACCCATTTCTAGGTTAGCCTCTTTAGCGGCTTTCAGTTCTACAGAAAGCCCTTCAGCGAAGAAATCTCCTTCAACAAGCTCATTGCCTTTTCCCAATGTGTCTGACCAGGTGAGATTCAACTCTCGCTCGTAGAGTTCTGGCTCACCTCTTTCTTCAGGATACAGAGACTGAATTGTTGTGTTATTGACTGCGGTAACTCGACCACGCACCATTGGATACCAATCGGATTTTTTGAGGCCCAATTGAGTGGTATCACTATTAATCTGATCAATCTGGTTGGCTTGCACATTGAACAAATAATGATTAGGCGCATCTTCTGGTAGCTGCTGTTGCCAGTCAGCAATCAAGCTGGATTTCACACCAATCAAAATAAGAGTCAGCATGATAATTAACGTAAAAACCAATAGCTGAAATAGGTTTGGGATCAACCTTCGATATAGCGAAGCAAGTCCTATTTGCCAACCGCTAGTGGCCCCCGATGTTAATGAACGCCCTAATTTAAAAGCCAACCAACCAATGGCGGCAACAAACAAGGCAATCCCCAAAATGGCTGCTGTCATAATACTTGGAAGCAAGAAACCATTGGTATACAAGCACATCAAGCCGAACATCCCAATGAAGCCAATTACGTAAATGGCAAAGCCATTAAGTTCAATTCTGGCATTAGGTTGAAGCACGGATAATGGTGAAATTTTGATGAGGCGCGACATCAAGGGCAAGCAAAAAACAACCATAGAAATTAGCCCTGTAGCCGCACCTAACCACAGACGACTAATAGATGGCTCTGGTAATGTGGTCGACATTAGCCCAGACAGCAAGGAGGCGATAATTTCTTGTAACCCCCAGCCAATTCCTAAACCTATTAGGGCGCCAACCATAAATAATATTGACAGCTGCAAAAGGAACAATTGTCCTAGTAGCTTTGGTGTGGCACCAATGGTTTTTAAAATCGCGACCTGCATCAAATGGCGCTTTACAAAGCGTGCTGAAGCCAGCGCCATAGCAACACCGGACATGACCACCGCTAACGTTCCAGCCAACAATAAAAAAGATTCGGCTCGACCAATAGTATCGCCGATGCGCTCTCCACGCTGAGTGGGGGTTTGCCAACGCTGTCCCTCGCTTAATCGCGGAGTAATCCAATTCTCGTACTCATCAAGCGCCTCTCTACTTCCTGCAAGTAAAAGAGAGTAACGCACTCGGCTACCAGGTATGATGACATTTGTCGCTGCAAGATCTGCCATATTCATCACTGCACGAGGGGAAATGGCAAACGCAGAGGTACTGGAGCCCGGATCTCGGACCAAATATTGGCTCACTTTAAGGGAAGCATCGCCTACTTCCACCTGATCGCCAAGGTTCAGTTTGAGTAAACTGGCTAACCGAGATGATACCCAAATTTCTCCCTGCTTAGGTGTATCAGTGGAACGCTTTCCGGTACCGAACAAAACGTCATCGACCAAATAAGCGCCCTTTAATGGGTAGCTGTCCGTAACCGCACTTAATTGGGACAGCTGGAGTGAATCCCCTGCAAACATCATGGTGGTGAAAGACGTTCTTTGTGCTGCTTGTAAAGAAAGCTCATTAGCTTTGGCTTCCCACTCTTTTGGAATATCATCATCTGAACGAATGAGACGATCCGCCGCTAATAAATTGGCTGACTCTTGCTCAAAGGACAGTTGCAAGCGGTCGATAAACAGGCCTATCGATGTGACAGTACTTACCGAAATAACCAAAGCTAATAAAAGCGTGAGTAAGTCTCCGCTACGAATATCTCGGAACATTAAACGAAAGGCAAAATTCATAGGGATTTTTCCGTTAGTTGACCAGCAGACATAACCAATTGACGATCGCACATTTTGGCGAGTTCATTGTCATGAGTCACCATTACCAGTGTCGTACCTTGTGATTGATTAAGGTCAAATAGCAATTTAATAATCAGTTTGCCATTTTCTTCATCAAGGTTTCCTGTTGGCTCATCGGCGAAGAGTATTTTAGGATTAGAAGCAAAAGCACGGGCAATGGCAACACGTTGCTGCTCACCACCTGATAGTTGATTGGGATAATGGGTCAAACGGTGTGACAAACCAACTTTTTCCAGTAGTGCTTCTGCTTTGTTACGAGCTTCTTTATCACCCTTTAGCTCAGCAGGTAACATGACATTTTCAATGGCCTGAAGGCTTGGCAAAAGGTGAAACGATTGGAAAACAAAGCCTACATATTGGCCTCGAACGAGAGCCCGTTGCTCCTCAGACTGGCTAGAAAACTCTTGTTCATATAGGAAGATTTCACCTGACGTATTTACCTCTAATCCTGCCAGAAGACCTAACAAAGTGGACTTCCCTGAACCAGACGAACCAACGATAGCAACAGACTCACTTTCCTTGATTTCCATATTGATTCCTTTCAATATGGTTAAATCCCCTGTATTCGATGTCACAGTATGAGTTAAATTAGATACTTTAATCGCGGTGTTTCTAGGCATGGTGATTCACTCTAAAAAGGTTTGATATGTTTTTAAAAAAGCCATTAAGGCAACTCTGTACACTAATTACACTGCTATTTATTAGCTCATTTGCTTCGGCTACTACCTTACTTGTTATGGGAGACAGTCTCAGTGCAGCCTATAATTTAAGACAACAAGATGGTTGGGTTAGTTTACTTGAAAATCAACTTTCTCAATCTCACCCAGAAGTACAGGTTGTAAATGCCAGTGTTAGCGGTGAAACAACCCAAGGTGGTTTATCTCGCTTTGGTGATCTTTTAGACAACCACAAACCCAATTGGGTAGTGTTAGAGCTCGGTGCTAATGATGCTTTACGCGGTTACCCTCTTAATCAGACCATACTGAATTTAGAAAAAATGGTTGAGCAAGCCCATAAAGCTAATGCGACAGTATTGTTAATAGGCAACCAGATCCCGCAAAACTATGGCAAGCGTTATACGCAAATGTTCTTTAATCTATATAAGGATATTGCTAGTAAGTACAATATCGCCTACTTACCCTTCATGCTTGAGAATGTGGCATTAAACAAAGACCTGATGCAAAACGATGGACTGCACCCAAATAAAGCAGGTCAACCTATTGTATTGCAAAATATATTGCCATATTTACAGCCATTATTAGATAACATTAGGTACAAAAATAAGGAAAGTTAAATGAAAGCGGTTTTTCTAGACAGAGGCTCCTTCCCTGAGCACATTAAAATCCAGTTGCCAGCGAGTATTAAAGAGGTTGTTGAGTACCAAAATACAAGGGTAGAGCAAGTTGCAGAGCGTATCAAAAATGCTTCCATTGTACTGACCAATAAGGCTATTGTTGATGCGGCAGCGATTCACAGTGCATCAGACTTGAAGCTGGTACAAGTCATGGCCACAGGTAAAAATAATGTAGACCTAGTCGCTTGCAAAGAGAGCAATATCACCGTTCAAAATGTCGCTGACTATTCTACAATCAGTGTGCCTGAACATACTTTTGCGATGTTATTGGCACTTAGAAGAAATCTGGTGTCCTATTTGGATGCCGTAAAAGCAGGCGAATGGGCTTCTTCTGAATATTTTTGTTTTCTAGATTACCCTATAAAAGATTTGTCAGGTTCAACTATGGCCATTATAGGTAGCGGAACTCTAGGCAAACAGGTAGCCGCCATTGCTCTCGCCTTCGGGATGCATGTAATCTTTGCCGAACGCAAAGGGGAAAGTAATATTCGTGCGGGTTATATTCAATTTGAAGAAGCGTTAAAAGTTGCCGATGTCATCAGTATTAATTGCCCATTAACACTAGACACGCAAGATTTGATTAGTGACGCCGAGTTTTTGTTAATGAAACCAAGTTGTTTACTATTGAACCTCAGTCGAGGTGGCATTGTTGATGAGCATGCATTAGTGCGAGCTTTTCAGAGCAATAGCATCGCAGGGGCCGCTTTCGATGTATCAACCCAAGAACCTATGCCGTCAGACCACCCACTTCAAGCACTAACTAAACAGCCAAATTTTTTGCTCACGCCTCATATTGCCTGGGCCAGTGATGAAGCCATGCAAACCCTAGTCAACATTGCGATGGAAAAAATAGCCTCTTTTATAGATACGCCAGAATGACATTAGAGATTTTATACCAAGATGAACACCTAGTTGCCGTCAATAAGCCTGCGGGGTTACTGGTTCATCGCACACATTTAGCCAAAGATGAAGAAGACGCGGTCGTTCAAAGATTAAGAGACCAGACAGGGAAATGGGTTTTCCCTGTGCATCGCCTTGACCGAGGGACATCTGGCGTTTTGGTTATGGCCTTTACGCCTGAAGTGGCAAGGCGCCTTGCTACTCAGTTTTCTGAGTCTACAACTAAAAAAATCTATCATTGCTTAGTTCGTGGTTACTGCGATGACGCGGGTGTTATTGATTATCCATTAGCGAAGCTGAATGAACAAAAAGGTCGTTCTCGCTTTAAAATTGAAGGTACGGAAAGAGAAGCGGTGACAAGTTTTGTTAGATTAAAACAGTTTCAGCTACCTGTTCCGGTAAGCCGCTATGACAGCATGCGTCTAAGTTGGCTTGAGGTTTCGCCTAAGCAAGGCAGAAAGCATCAAATACGCCGACACTTCAAACACCACTTAACCCCTCTTGTTGGTGATTCTTGCTATGGTTGTCGTCATATCAATAAAGTAGCCAAAGACATCTGGGTTGATGATTTTAGATTGATGTTGCACGCTTCAAGCCTTGATTTCACACACCCTATTACAAATCAGCCTATTACTCTCACCGCTGACTTCAGTGACAGGATAGTCAATATACTCAGCAAACTGGAATACTATCGAACTTAGCCACGTTGCAAGGTAAGTCTTCCGCTATCGACCAGCGGAAGACTAGGCTATCATGAATTTCAGGCCCTAAATTGATTGCATTTTTTTGCACTTCACTAATTTCGAACCCACATGACAAAAGAACTTTTATTGACGCTTTATTGTGATCCGCTACTTGTGCGTACACCTCTGTTATCCCATTGCTCGCCCAAATAATAAGCACATGCTTCAATACATGCTTTGCAATACCTTGGTTAGTGAAATTCTTCGCTATACGATAAGAGACTTCTACCGATTTTTTATCTAATATTTGTCCATTAAAGCGCCCAATAAGAACATCATTTGGTAAGTACACTAGATATTGTAAATGTTTAAAATCACTTCGCAGCAAACGCCTAAAATACATTTCCGTTTGTTGTTGTAACACTTGACCGGGTAAAAACTGGGAAAACCACCCCCTATTGCGGAATTCAAACAGCAATATATGTCTAAGGTCGGCTTCTGTGGCCTGTCGAATTTTCAGTAATTTTTTCATATCCAACACGCTTTTTAAAACTACTATTATCATTATCTTAGCGCAGATTTTATCGAAATGCTGAAATATGCAATTTTTATCTGTTTCGAATTTATTGAAGTGATAAAATGCTGAGTTTGAACAGATATTAAAGGTTGTCAAAGCCCATGAAAAATCGAAACTTGGTGTATTCAACTGATCAAGGTCGCCTTTGCCCAGACTGCGAGCTTTCTACTTCTCAATGCAAATGTAAAAAAGAGAGCGTTATTGGAAATGGTAAAGTCCTGATATCCTTAGAAACAAAGGGTCGAAAAGGGAAAGGCGTTACTGTTGTTGCAGGGCTTCCTCTTGCTGAGGATGCCTTAAAGCAACTCGGTAAAAAACTAAAAACTCAGTGTGGCACTGGTGGTGCTGTCAAGGATGGCCAGATAGAGATTCAAGGTGACAATAGAGCAAAAGTAAAAGAACTACTTGAAAAAGAAGGCTATTCTAGTAAATTTACTGGCGGTTAATAGTTATTAATTTTTAAAAGAACTATTATATTTTTGTTTTCAAGAATACGAAAACGTGACAAAGTCGTTATAAAATCGAAGCCGTAATGTTACCGAGCTTTCGCGCTCTTTTATAAACATAAAAGTTATCACCAATGAAATGGGACGTCTTGGAGGTAAATCATGGCAACAGAGGTTCCGATGTTCCAACATAATATAAAGCAAGCTAATCAGCTATTGCGTTCAGCGGTGCCACTTATGGCGAAGCTGGATATTCCACCAACTCCGTATAATTATGGAATATGGTACGAGTACGCCTCTAATAGAAACCCTCAATTTAATCAGGTTGTTGACCGCGCTTTACGCCGATTTGGCGGTTTACCCGCATTCGTATCTCAAGAACTGTTTAATGAGTTCCTATTACCAGAAGAGTTTCATCATGCTCATCGCCAAGAGCCAGCGTTGAGAGAGTTAACCACTACATTAGAAACAGACACGAAAAATATATCCATTGAGTTAGATTCTTTTAATCGTAACCTACGCGCCAGCAAAGCGGCTTTGACAAATGCTAAGGAAGCAACGCAAATTGAACAAATCGCACTACTTCTAGAGCAAGGTGCATTCAAAGCGAGTCAGGCCGTTGATACTTTTAGCAGCGCTCTACAGTCTGCTCAAGAAGAGTTAGCCACGCTACGTTCAGAATTATTAGATGCAAAGAAGAATACTGAACTTGATTCCATGACTTTACTAGCTAATGAAAAGGGCTTTGAGCGATCATTATTTTCAATGATTCCTTATGCGGAAGACGACTTAACTTTATTACTGATAGATATTGATAATCTCGGCCTTGTTAATAAAGAGTATGGAAACAAAGCAGGCACTTCACTTATTCGATACATTGCAAAACTTCTGCATGCTCTCCTGCCTGATAATGGCTTTATTGCGCGCTTAAAAGGAGGTCGATTTGCCATGCTCCTAAGTGAAACCGAGCTTAGTGTCGCCTCTCAATTAGCTGAGTCTATCCGCAATAAAGTATCTATCCAAAAAATTCGCTATAAAAACACCAAGGTTTTATTCCGTCAAGTAACTGTATCCGTTGGTGTTGCGACATTGTTCGGTGATGAAAGTCCTAATGAACTAGTGCAACGTTCACTGCACTATTTGATGTATGCAAAACGGTCTGGCAAAAATCAGATTGCCCACCATGAATAAACAACTATGTATAAGGTAATACAATGCAGGACAACTTGAGTCAAAAAGATCGTATTTATTTTGAGGTCCGTGATTATGAATGCGATATACAAGGGATTGTTAACAACGCCGTTTATCAAAATTATTTAGAGCACGCTAGGCATCAATTTATAAAGACAAGAGGGCTAGACTTTGCCAATATCACCGCACAAGGCATTTATCTTGTTTTGATCAAAGCGGAAATCGACTATATTCAATCTATGCGAAGTGGTGATGTATTTTATATTCAGTCAACGGTAGAACGCCTATCTAAGCTCAAACTAAACTTTCTTCAACAAGTTCATCGTTCTGATAATGATCAATTAATACTCAGTGCAAAAATGACAGTCACTTCTACCACCAAGAAAGGAAAAGCTATTGTCGACCATTTAGCTGCACCCTAAACCAACGACGTGTTAAATGCTGTTAAGTATTATCACTAAGTTGATATGGGAGAAATTATGCAGGTATTAGCTGGGCCGCTATTAAGAAGAATGACAGCCGATAGGCTAACGCTTTGGTTGATGACTACAGAGTCCGTAAAATTAGATCTCACGTTGCTTCAAAACGATGCTATTTTATTGACACTTAAGACTCATCAAATAGCCAAATACCACACACAACTGAAAGCGGGTGATGGTCTTTTCATCAACCTACTTGATATTGCCCTAGAGAATACTTTACCAACTAGCCAACCGATTCATTATGACCTGAGACTTAATGGCTTAGATTGGACGTATTGGGCTGAAGATCTTGTTTATCCTAATCAGCCATTACCATTTTTTATCATTCAACCGAATATAAATAAAATCTTGCATGGCTCCTGCCGAAAGCCTCACCATCCAAGCAAAGATGGATTATTACGAGTTGATGAGTTGTTGCAAGATACAGCTCCCAGTGATTGGCCAAGCGTCTTGATGATGAGTGGCGATCAAATATACGCCGACGATGTCGCAGCGCCAATGTTATGGGCTATTCATCAACTTATTCCACGCCTCAGAATGCCCGACGAAAAACTCCCCTGCGCGGAGATTAATAGCTCCCATCAACTACATAAAACAACGGCTTACTACTACGCACGAGAGACACTTCTACCCGAAAACAAACAGAACCGAGGCATGATAGATCAAGTTTTTGGTGGCGTACGAAAGCCTGTTTTTACAACAGACACAGCTCAAAATCATTTGATTTCATTAGCTGAAGTGTTTGCTATGTATGCACTTGTTTGGTCTCCTAAAGGCTGGGATTTAATATTTGAGAAAGGGGGAATATCTGTCCCTCCAGGCTTGTCTGATGAGCATGAAGCCATTTTTACTAAACAAATACCGATCATCGAAGATTTTGTTAAAGGCTTACCTAAAGTTCGTCGTTCCCTTGCCCACCTTCCCGTAGCCATGATTTTTGATGATCATGATATTACGGATGACTGGAACCTTACCGCAGCTTGGGAAGACGCAGCCTATAATCATGATTTTTCGGCTCGAATTATTGGCAACGCCCTACTCGGCTATCTAATGTGCCAAGGGTGGGGCAATGCCCCCGAACATTTTTCGAATGAGCTGATTCACGAAATACAAACCGTACTGATTCAACCAGGCAAAAAGCATCATGATGAATTACTACACAAGCTCTTCTATTTCTCTAATTGGAACTACACTTGGCAGACAACACCACCTCTTGTTGTATTGGATACACGTACTCATCGCTGGCGCTCTGAAAAATCATTAGAAAAACCGTCAGGTTTAATGGACTGGGAGGCGTTAACGGATCTACAGCAGCAGTTGAAAGGTCTAGAGGCGGTTATCCTTGTATCGCCTGCGCCCATTTTTGGAGTCAAACTCATTGAAAGTGTTCAACGAGTGTTTACTTGGTTTGGCCAGTCCCTGATGGTGGATGCAGAAAACTGGATGGCCCATCCTGGCTCAGCATACACCCTAGTGAATATGTTTAGACACAATAAAACGCCACAAAACTTTGTCATTTTATCAGGAGATGTTCATTACTCTTTTGTTTACGACATCCAACTGCGCGGTAATAAACAAGGGTCAGACTTATGGCAAATTACCAGCAGTGGAATCAAAAACGAATTTCCTAAGCGGTTATTGGGGATTTTTGATCGCTTAAACCGTTGGCTTTACTCACCACGCTCGCCATTAAACTGGTTTACTAGACGGCGCAGCATGAAAGTTATTCCTCATAAGCCAGAAACATCAGATAATGGAAAACGCCTTCTAAATGCATCAGGTGTAAGCTTAGTATCATTAAATAAAGATGGCTCGCCATCTACAGTTATCCAACTGTGTTCGGATGGTCGTGATATACATTTTAGACTTTCTGAGCAAGATGCTACTTGGGAGTAAAGAGCGCAGAGTTGATAAACTATAGATGAAAAAAAAGACATCATATGATGTCTTTTTTTAATAATGGCGGTGAGCAAGTCCGCCATAATAGCTTCCAATAAAGTTCATTATGATATATTAAAGCATTATATATCAGTAACTTATAAAAAACCCTTTTCCAATAGCGTCCAGCCGGATATACTAAAATCTCACTTCTATTGATGTACTGGTTGATGTACAAGGTAATTCGATGCCAAAAATTGCAAAAGAGCTTACTGCCCTAGCTGTCTCTAAGATAAAACAAGATGGTCGTCATGCTGTTGGTGGTGTTAGTGGCTTATCTTTGAAAGTTGCTGGTAACTCCAGAAGCTGGGTTCTCAACATGCTTATGGGGACCAGAATAAACAAAGAAGGTAAAGAAGTCCCTAACCGTCTCTTTCTTGGTTTAGGCAGTTATCCTGAAGTAACACTCTCTGAAGCAAGAGATAAAGCTAGAGAGCTTCGTAGTGAGATCAAAGCCGGTATCAACCCAATAGAAGCTAAGAAAGAGCGAAAAGCTGAAATCATTCGTCAACAGGGTAGAAATACTACTTTCAATGAGTGCGCTCAATTAGTTTTAAACATGAAAGAAAAAGAGCTTAAGAACATAAAGCATATAGCTCAATGGCGCTCAAGCTTAGAGCAATACGCCTTCCCTATTATTGGTCACCTCTCTGTCAATCAAATTAATAAAACACACATACTTGAAGTGCTTCAGCCGATCTGGCTTGAAAAGAATGAAACCGCTAGTCGTCTGCGTGGTCGTATTGAAACGATCTTGGACTATGCGAAAGCAAAAGAATTTAGAGAAGGTGATAATCCAGCCGGTTGGAAAGGCATGCTCAAACCGTTGCTTCCAGAACCAAGTAAGATTCAGAAACGCAAACATCATGCTGCCCTCCCTTATGCTGAAATTGCTGACTTCATGAAAGAGCTATCCAAGCGCCCCGGCCTTTCAGCCAGAGCGCTTGAATTCTCAATCTTAACGGTTGCTCGTTCTGGTGAAGTACGTGGTGCTACATGGGATGAAATCGATTTTGATAACAAGATATGGATTGTTCCAGCAGAGCGCATGAAAGCTCGCAAGGAACATCGAGTCCCTCTTTCAACAGGTGCCATTAAGATACTTCAAGAGCTCCCTAGGGTTGCTGGTGGAAATTTAGTCTTCCCAGGTCAACAAGGTAAGCAGATGTCAGATATGACGCTTACAGCCGTTCTTAAGCGCATGGATAGAAAAGACTTAACTCAACACGGTTTTCGTTCAACTTTTCGTGACTGGGCCGGTGAAACAACCAGCTATCCAAGAGAAGTGATTGAGCATGCTCTTGCACATAAACTGAAGGACCAGGCTGAGGCCGCGTATCAGCGTGGGGATCTACTACAGAAAAGAAAGCTACTTATGGAGGATTGGTATCTCAGGAGCATGGCAAATTAATAAAACATAACCAGCTTAAAACTGGTTATGTTTTTTCATTGGTTACAAATCTCTAATCAATTAGCCTTAATAAAACTCTAAGTCTTCCATCGCTAGTTCCTGATCTAGAAGGATTAATTTCTGTGTCGCGTCATATAGGTTTGTCTCAAAAAATTGTTTTTTATCTAAAATATAGTTAAAAAACAGTGATATCACGCGTTCGTCAAGACGTGCCCTAACGTAGGAAAAATACTGTTTATTATTGACAAATAACATCATAATTTCTGAGTTTTCATTGATATTAAGGTTATGGTAAACCTCAATAAATGAAGCCATAAAAATAAGTACATGCCTATCTCCTGGAGCGTGCACGTTCTTGGTATATAAAGCATCATCGAGATAACTTTTCCAACTATCGATAAGCTTCAGTGAGCTATGAGACGAAACGTCTAATTGACTCTTAACTGCTTCGCTAGAAACACCGGATATTTCTCGATTTTCGCTTACATCTAGTAGCTTATGGCAAGTGAACCACTCTTCTTGCAATAACTTACTAAGGTCTTTGAAGCAATTAAGAATCTCTTCCAATTGTAACGTTGCTAATGTCTCGATTCGTGAATTACAAATATTCTTACACACCATACCTTCCAACGACATTAGGAGATTTGTATACTCCTTTCTTCCAAGGTGCTTCCAAAACATTTGACTAACAAATGGATTTTGAAGAAACATAATGCTTTTATCTGCAGAATGGCTATAGCACTCTAGTTGCTTCGCTAACTTTTTAATAACGTTAGCCACTTCGCCTTTATTAACCCAACTTATGTAACGTATTAAGGGGCCATAAAAATCTAATGGAAAAAAATGGATATTTGTAAGTGGATATAAATCTATATTCCAATGCTGAAAAGAGCGTAAAATTTCAATGTATTGATCGCGGTTCTGCAGGAAGTCCTGTTCATTGATTTGGTTAAGGAATATTAAAAATAAATCACTTCTTTTTAGCTCTAATGATGTTCCTCCACTTTGTTGTAGAGAATGGTAGTAGTTTGGCTTCTCGGTACCATCATCTAATCTTATCGGTAGCCCTTCCCAAGATGGCCAATACCGTAACGCTTTAATGGCAACATTAACAAACTGCTCTCTCAATTTTGATACATCATTAAACGTATCCTCAACTCTTTCGTTAATCCAATACTCTTCAGAGTTAATTGGATTTTCAATGAAACCAATAAATTCTGTTCGTGCAAGTGCTTTATGGTGTTCGTTCAGATGTTTTGCCAATATCTGATAATAAATATGAGAGAGAAGAGCCCAAGCAACTCCGTTTTCAGAATCTAATTCTACTGACTCCTCAAGTGCCACTATGGACTGTTCGATATCTCCAAGAGACATCAATTTGTCACCAATCAACTGATAATTCAGCGATGTAGTTTCCCCTTCTGCTACCTTTTCTTGTAGATCAAGAAGCTCGTTCCATGTGGTTAGCTCATATACCTTTCCAAAATCAATCAGATTATCCGATCCTAAATCCTTCTCCATTAGCTCTCGAATACTGGTATCTCGGATATCAAGCTTAGGGTTGTTTAGGACGGTATTGCTAAAAATAGGCAAGCTTTTCAAACTACGTTTTGTTCTGTTAAGGTTGCTATTCAACTTATCCATCTGTTTATGAATATTTTTTTTGAATGATTTTTCATCAACACCATTTTTTAACTGGTGGTAATAAGGTAACTTCCATTTTTCACCTTCAGGTGCCTTTCCAAATAAGTTTGAATACTGCTGAATTATGGCAATGTTATCTACTAACGTCTCCGCATCATTCGATACTAAAAATCTTTCTTGACGGCTTCTAACATCCATACTTTCGTCAATAACATAACGCTTCTTAAAATCTTCCTTATCTTTTAGAATGTCTCTGATTTGGTTTGATAATGAGTCAATATTTTCATAGCCAAGCTCTTTCACCATATCTTTCAAAGCAATGGATTTATTCTTCATTTTCCTTCTCCTACCTTCCTTAACTGCTTAATCTTTCGCTCATACTGACTGTGAGAACCAACAAAAATAGATCCAGACGGAGATAAGAGAATACGGTAATTTTTATTGATTTTGATAGCAGAGTAACGCCGCAATCCGGATAGTTTTTTATACCTAACATTTTCACTTTGAAGTGACCTAATTAGAAGCATTGCCTTTGATAAAATTTGATTAGAGCATTTCCCTAGAATAACGATAGAACGCATAGTAATCTTCCTACATGTTGATGTTCGACAACACGTAGTTTGACTCTACCAATTTGGTAGCATAGTGTTCATTTATAATAATCCAGAGTTTTTAAATAATGTGAAATTGAGAGAATTTGAGCTGATATGAAGCGCCCTATACGCCCACTGAACGGTGAAAATAACACATTCTATTAGACAAATTATTAATCGCTAAACTTGATGTTCACCTCGATCAATATCTACCCCTCCATTTTGCTAATGACCGGCATCGGCAATAAGCCCTTTCATCATAAGACCATGTGCATGGAGTAAATCCACAAAATTCTTTTCTGACCACTTATCCATCTACTTGTAGACAGTAAGGGATTATGAATTTCTTGAAGCCCTATAGGAGAACCTAATACAGTCTTACCATATACCAAAGCGGTGACCTGCTCTAACGATAATGTATTTTGTTCGACGACAAGTGAAGCCTATATAGTTCTTATACGGTTTTCTTTTTTGAGTTTAGGGACTAGTTTATCTGTGTTAGTTACCGTCCGCTCCCCATCAAGACTAAGCGTGTCTTACTTAAAATAGCGAAAGCTTACAGTCTTTCCCCATAACTTTTGTCTGTTTCCTTACCATTCGATATAAAAGCCAAGTAATGGCCGCATCTAGAATGATGCCAAGTCCAAACATAATCGCGATTTTATTCAACGATGGAATAAACCAGCCTTGTTGGTAGCTAACAAATGCAGCGCCATAAAACAGGGTGTTTACGATCAACGACTGATACAACATTAAGTCAGTTCGACCTATGCCGTAAAAATAGCTATCGATGACATTGTTGAAGGCAAAGACAACATAGAAGCCAATCATAACCATTACTAAATGTGTTACTTCAGAAGCATTGTTTATTCCCATGACATTGTGAACAAAGCTTTCCCAAAACGGTAGCGTCAGCAACCATAGTGCAACTACACCTAGCGTGATTATTAAATAGCTATTAACACGCTCCTCACTAAGCCCGTTGTTCGTTGCTGCATCTCTCTTCACCACTTTTCCTAGAGTCAATATAGGTAATAGCAACCCCCCCCAAATAAATCCATTTGCAACCCAAAACGTCCCTGCCTGCTGAAGCTGATTCATCAACTGAAGAATCATAACCACAAATGCGGTGTTTCTAACAAAAGACTCTAAGCCAGACTTGCTGCCTACGTTGAACCATAACCTTAACCAGGCTTGTTTTTTAAAACGTATGTCTTTGTAAGACAGCTTAATAGCATTGCGTTTAAGCAACTGAAGAGCAGCAACAATCGACAATGAATTCACCAAAATATTTGTCACTGCAATGCCATTTATACCAAGCTTATAAGAGAACGGTAGTTGGCTAACCAGGACACTATCACAAACTACGGTAAGTACTGTTTGGATGACTAAAAGCGTATAAAGTGCTTTGTACTTACTATGAAGCACAAGAAGCAAATTCATAAACATATACCCACTAGCAATAAAAATAGCGAGTGCTTCTAAGCGGATATAAACAATAGTGTCCTGCAACAGCATGCTGTTTTGCTGCATAACTGTAACAAGTTGAGCAGTAAATTGAATGACAAAAGCCGTCATGATGGCATAAACCAAAACAATGATAGCTAAAGATGAAACTGCCCTTTTTCTAAACTCTACGGGGTTTAGGAAAGCTTGTCCCAATATGAAGGCCAATGGAAGCATGAGAGCTTCACCAATAACCTCATAACCAATGTTTAACCAGGCAACTTGAGCCGCAATGCTGAGGGACCAACTATCTGGCATACTTCCAATAAAATGAATACGAGTTGTCGAGTAAATGAGGGGGATGAAACTGCCGAAAATTAAAGCTAACCAAAGTTTATAGTTAATTTGGCTTAAGTCCATTTTAAGCATACAAATCCTTTCTGATTTTCCTAATCGCAATTGAGAGCTTAACAAGAAGTGACAGAATTAGCATAGATAAGAGGGTGATTTGCTAATCCAATCACGGTGTATTTTTAAATTCAAAAGCTTCATTAGGAAACTTAAACAGTTGGTGCTTTTAGCTCTAACCAATTTTGTTGTTTTAGTCTGTCAAATGCCGCGATAATGTGAACAGATTTCATTTGCGCCTTTCTAGGGTTCCAGCTATGAACCTGATCCACTAGTTCATCGTTAGTAATTGTCTTACCGCCAAGCTCTTGAGTCGCTACCCAATGAACAGTTGACAGTAGCTCCATACCATTTTGAGATTCAAAACCTTCAATCAGCTCTGAGACTTTATCAAACCGCAGCCTAGTTTCTGTATTTTTTTCCAGAAAACTAAAAGCTTCTTTTGCTGCATCACCTTTAAGTTCAATGGGTGTTTCAGGCTTATTCAATCCATCAGCATAGCCAGTAATAAAGTGTCCTTCCATTTTATCAAGAACATAACGGAGAACATCAGCATATGGACCATAGTGATGCTTCTGAAACGCAACCTTATTTAACGGCTCTCCTGCTGTTGTTAAAAAGTAGACGAGTTTTTGTACTTCCAATAGTGATAGCCGGTATTCAAAACCTGTTGACACATATTGTTGAATCAAACCAAGTACAGCGGCTCTACCTATTGTCATAGCAGGTCGCTTTGTTTTATTCGGCATAGCTTCAGCTGCTGGAGCAACTTGGGGAGGATAAATAATCCATTTAACATCAGGCAATTCAACCAGAGAAGATTCGATTAGTTTCACAACTTGATCCCATGGTAAGCCACCTAAACCACTACCTAATGCAGGTATAGCAACAGATTTAAGCCCTAAGCGTTTTACTTCTAACTTTAAGCTTTCTAAACCGTGTTCTATGTACTCAAATTTAGAGTTACCTTTCCAATGAGACTTTGTTGGAAAGTTAATTATGTAAAACGGAGCATTCATGGAGTTCAAGGATACAGGCAATACCTGTCCTGTATGAAAAACTTTGTCATCGCACGCTTTTTTGTAAACTTTAAAGTTGTCTGGAAACGCTTTTTTAAATTGCAGAGCTAAGCCTTTTCCCATCACGCCAACTGTATTGACGGTATTGATGATGGCATCTGCTTGGTCATGCAATATATTTCCAGTTTGATAAATAATCATAACAACCTCTAGTAGTACCATTCAGGTCGAACTTCGACCAGTGGCTTATAGCGTGCTAATTGTAACAATACATGTACCTCATCGGCTACTGCTTGCGACCTAACACCAATACGATTAATAGCACGCCATTGAACAGACTCATAAGCTAGAAATTCAGCCTGTTTTTCTTCTTTGAAGTCTTGCCAGTATCTTTCATTAATTATTCGTTGAATATCTAACTCTGAAATACGCGTGAAATCATCAATCTGTTCTGCATAATCCAAGTCTGCGTGAATGTCAGTAAAGAAGCAATGTTGATTCGTTGACCTAACTGTATCTGTATCACTAATTAAATGTAGTACTCTTTCTTGGCCACCATCAAAGTCCTTATGCCTACGATGTATTACATATAACATCACCGAGCGTGGACAAAAATTAAAAGGAACATATTCCCCAATCATTCCACCAGAAGCTACATTGACTGGCTTTTGAAGTCGTCTTGCCTTGATGTGACTGTAACCTATATTCTGATTCAGCAAACCTAGCTCGATACGTTTAGCATCAGACCACAGACAGTTTTGACCAATGATACTGGCCAGATTATCAATATGTGTTATGTGCGAAACGCTAACTGACATACATAACTTCCTTCTAGGTATTTTTCAAGCCACTTGATCTATTTGGCGATAGAAATTTTAATGTCATTGACATCGAAAATAGGCATTTCTTTAAGTTTCCTTTACTTGAAGCTTTAGTATATTTCTAAGGTATGTTGTATTGATCATTTATATTCAATAACTCACCACCAGCTTTAAATAGCAGTGAGTTTTTCTTCGTTATGACTTAACGCTTACCGACAAATATGTTTGCCAATCACAGTTGTCACTATGTCCTATTTTTGCTTCTTTTTTAGTTTCACCTAACCTGTTGATTTGATCAAGTATACTTCGACGAAAATCAAAATTATGAAAGCCTCGTTCGGTCTTTAAACGCCAGTAGCCAAGCCCTTGATCAAAAATCACTTGAGCTTTTGAGCCTGATTTAAAAGCCAATTCAAGACTACGCCTGTGAGGAATTTCTGCTTTATTATTGAACACAACAGATGTATCAGGGCCACAAATTTTCTTTAGCCATCCTTTAAAAATGACTCCGTAGTCATCTTCGTATACCCAATCATGATGAATTGCAAAGCCAGGAGAGGCACTTTTTTTATCATCAAAGCATGTTATTACAGTTATCTCATTTTCTTGCGTTGAAAGCTCGCCAAGCATTTCAGCCAACATAAGAAGGCTAGAAGGACTTTGAAGATAACGGTCTGTATAACGAATAGACATGATTTCATCTTTTTCCATTAAGCTTTTCAGCCTTGAATCACTTTTTTTCAAGTAAGTGATTAATCGATTACCAAAGCCTTTCAAAGGACCATCAAGCTCAGCAAGAATTGCACAATCTGTAGCACCTTGAATAATTGTAGGTTCAGCAAAAGTTAACTCTTTTCCAACTATTTCAGACACAAATTCCGAGGTAACCGAAATGTCTGACGTAGAAAGCCAGCTATCACCAAATTTACGAGCATTATCATCTAAACATCCAATAGTGTTGCAAACACTATCAGTGCGCACTTGAATAACGGCAGGTATTGTTACGTTAGCTTCTAAAATCGCTATATTCATAGCGGACAGTTCAGCTAGGAAATCTCTCACCTCGCCTTCCCAATGCCTCACAGGAACAATCACTTGAACATTCAGCCCATTATGAAGCAAACCATGAAAAAATGATTTTAAGAAACCTAGAGAAATATCCCAATCATCAACATTGCTAGAAAGAATAAATTTAACCAGCGTTGGTTTATCACGCTGTAACGCGACAAATTTTTCTTTGATCGACATTGGGTTATATTTAACGTTTTCGGAACCAAACATGCTGAGGTACTTTTCTGGCAAATCAATATGATTAGCGAATTCAGCTCCTTCGAGCCAAGCCAATGCTAACTTGCGGTCTAGTCGGTCGATATCATGCCTAGAGTCAGACTCCAACAAACAAGAGTGACAGTAACGGTCACACTCATCCTTACACTTAAGGGTTGCCGTCATTTTTCGAAGCAGACTATCTATTAAAGTAGCAGCCGAGATCGAGAATCCTGCTCCACCACTCACCGTATCAAATAACTGAATGACTTGTACTTTAGCGCCTTGGCCCACAATCGCAGGTCTAGTTCCGTAGCCAACTTCATTAGATGAAATACCAAGGTTATCGACTAATGCCTCTCTAAGAGCGACAGCTAAAGTCACCGCAATATTTTTATCATTCAGATACTCAGCTGTTACTGGGTTTCGGAGCACTAATTCAAAAACATCCGTTGTGGTATTAAAACCAAGATGGATACTTTCCATTATTTTACCAGTTGCACCACACTCCGGTTTACCGTTTTCATCACGTTGAAACTTATTTGGCATAGGTGGCCTATGCAGTTTATCAAGCGACATCGTCTTTGGCTTCTCCTCAGTGGCCGTCATAGATTCGGCACGCCCACAGCCAAGACAAAGAGCATAGCCAGTACCATGTAAGCCTGAACTGTGATAGAAAACATGTCCTGATGTATCAATAACCATGTGACCTAGTTCAGGATTAGGCAATAATATTTTATCACCTTTACCCATAACCCATGGATTCTGAACGGGAATGAAAGCCGTCTGCGATACATTATTGCTTGGAGGCTGATAGAAATCTGCTACAAAACCTATTGGTTGAATTACCCTACGTTGATCTTTTAATTTGATGGGTTTGGCACAAGCGGGATTACTGCACATAATATTGTTTTGTTGACTAAGATCCGGCTCATATCCAGTTTGTCCACAATTTGAGCAGTGCCACGCAACATCAAATTTTTGTATTTCTTTAAGCCCTTCTACATGGGCTTTCTGCCAACCCAATGATATACCAGCCGTTTTGTGCACACGACCATCAAGAACAATTTCTGTCCCTGGTGCATATTCACGAATGGCTACTGCGAGATTTCGGCTTGGTAAGCCTCTATTGATCGAAACATTGTCTTCACGGTCATCTTGCTTTGTCTTTTTACTTTCTTTCTCACGGATATAATCTTCAAGGTTCCCTACATTTAAATTAACCACATCTGTTGGAAAGCCATAACCAGGAAGAAAACCGCGACTAGCAAGATCACGTAGCAAGTACTCATTACACAGGCGATTTAAATCGCCATTCAGCTTATAAGCATAAGCACTTTCTTTATCCGCAGAACCAAGCTCTGCCTGAATGTATTGATATTCTTTCAGCCATCTTTTGTTTAAAAGTTCGATCGTTTCTGAGGTTGTATTGACTAAACTTTCTACTCTTGAATTTTCAAGCTTCGTCTGTAGCTTAAGCGTTTCAATTTCTTCTTCTAATAGGAGTTGGTTCCCACCAAGCCAATTTATAAAGCGAGAACAAGGAGCATGCTCTGAGGCTTCAGACGTATAGAACCACTCTAAACTTAAGAAAAACTTTTCTTTTGCTGTCTCGCCAATTACATTGCGTAAAAATATCCCTAATAAAAACGCATTGATATGACGTTGGACTATTTTAGCTGAACTGAAGGCCACATGAGGCGCAGGAATGACAGTTTCAAAAGGCCATTTTGGCTTGTTAAACACATACTGATCATGTGGGTTATTTTTACATATCGTAAAACCAATAGCCCGTGCCTCTTTAGAACGCCCTGCACGGCCAGCACGTTGAAGATAATTAGCAGGGTGTGGCGGAACATTATTCATTACAACAGCTGAAATACCACCAATATCTACCCCCATCTCCATTGTAGTTGAGCAGTTTAAAACGTTTTTTTGTCCTTGCTTGAATCGTTCTTCGTACCTCTCAAGCTTCTCTGCTGATTGCTGCGCAGAATGCTCTGCAGACGTATAATAAAATCCACCTTCAACAACTCGATCATTGATATCCGTCCATAAATTCTGCTGTCGTAGCTGACTGATAGTTTCGTTAGCGGACACATTTTCTCGAATAACTGAGATATAACGACTGTTATCAGTAGATGTATCAAGCTCCCAGATACTAGGCAAATCAACCTGTTTACATAGGTACTTTTCAGGTTCTTTTTCTGGAAATTTATTCCAAGGGATATAGGGAGTAATGTCTTTAAAAACAGTGTCAATTAATTTGTTCGTGATTGGGCAAACGTAAGCCTTTGTCATCAAGGAAAAACTAATGGTATCCAATCTAAGCTGGTACTGTTTACCTGAAAACTCACTAAGCGCTTTCGACTTTCCACTAACCAAGCAATTCCATGCAGCTTTTAACCAAATATTGATGATGGCTTCAGCCCTTGCCTCTGTTGGATCTAACTTGCTTGCTTTAGCCAACAGAGAAATAAGTCGAGATTGCTGTCTGGCTTTTGGTCTCACCTGTGGCCAAGGCTTTACTCTATTTCCTTGATCATCTTTCGACTCTGGACTGATTAATGACTTAGAGAAGAAACGCATTCCAATCCATTTAGACCAATTATCATTGAGCTGAACAAAGGTGTTTTCTCGAACATGGAAGTTCATGCAAACCACGAGAAAATCTTTCCAGTCTTTTAGAGAGTGCCCATACTCAGACCACCTTTCCGGCACAGAGGTGATCGATTCAATCCCAGGATATACGATACGTACTAACCCCTGAGTCTCTACGTTATTGCGGTATTTAGGTCGACGAGCTATCTCCCTTGTTAATATCATCTCAGATAACTTAGTTGCGTCATTATTATCAAATGCATCAGGATCTAAGTATCGATTCTCCCAAGTCATAGAGTGGGAAACATTTTGATCCATTCTCAGCTCCCGAATCAAATCATTCCATGTAACAGGCATAGGTGTCTGTTTCTTTGCTTCGGTCAATAAAGAGAGATAAGTTTTGAGGTCGTTCGCTTCATTAGGGCTTTCCATTTCAATAAATTTCAAAAGACTCTTTATCTTTTCAGATGACATGGAAATGAAGTCTTTGACACGCTTTAGAAGCTCGGGATCAACATCTGCTTTTTCTTCGATATGTTGTTTTAATTCGCGAACCATAATGCCACGTAACAAAGAGCGTTCAGCTTCTTGCTGCATACTCACTGACATTTTGGCTGTGCCTTGCCGACTATCTGTAAAAGTAATTAAACGTCGGCCACGTGCAGGAAGCTCAGCAGGTGTTCGCTTGATCTCAGCATCATCCTCCGGCTCAAAGTCTGGACAATACTCTAATATGGTGGGTACAGCATTTGTAGAGTAAAACGGAGCACCCAACATACAACGTCTTAATGCTTGACCGTGAACCCCTCTTCCAGAATGACCACAATCTGAGCATACTGGCTTATCTGGTTCTTTCTCTTTCTTCGCGCCGTCACGTACAAAAAGTTGAATGTTTTTTTCATCTAATGACTCATTGCCATCCTTCGTAAATTGCCGCAACACATAGTTGTACTCATCAGATGCCTTTGTTCCTACGACAATAAGACCAGAAGGTTTTGAAGTTTGACTTTGTTCATCCGCTCTACCTTCTGAACTATCTAGGCTATCACCCTCTTCTTCATCTAAATCACCTTCCGTTAAGGTAAACTCATCATGGGAGCGATCAACCCAAGGCATTAGCTTGCTGTTATTAGTATCAATCGTACCTAATAAATGTGGGGCACTACACTCATTACAAAATGCTAACTCTAAGACAGGCGAGCCACATTCACAGTGTGGGCGTTGCTTTGTGTAAACATAGCCATATGGCCAATCCTGCTCTAATTTTGTGTGCTGTTTATGAGAACAATTTGGGTTCACACAAGACCAAAGCCCACTTAGAGTCCGCTGGAAGTAATGCGAACGTACTTTTAAAAAGGCTTCAGATTTAGGGGATGCTTTAGTGTTTGTACATAAGTCTAACCAGCGATAAATCTCGCTTTCTTTTAGCTTAAAGAGCGACATATCAGAAACCAAATCATCAATTGACTTCGGTCCTGTACCTTCAGTAGTTAGGATATTGCGAAGAGAGACAGCAATTCGTGATTCTTCTAGTGCTCTAAAACGTTCGGCTGATACATCTTCCTTTTGCTCATCTTTTGACTTAGAAGGCTGTTGCCCTTCAGGCTCGATAGCTTCTATTTCATCTATCGTACGACTAACAAGATCTACTTGAGTAAGTTCTGGGACAACTCGTTTGCCGCCAATCACCGCAACCTGATCAACCGAAATATTTGCTAAATTAGCTAAGTAACGCTTTAAACTCTCTTCTGCGTCTTTTCCTGCGATTGTTGCGGATGTAGCTACAAAACGAATGTCCTCCGCTTTCACCTCAAAAGCTTGCATCACACGACGCAACTGTAATGCTAACTCAGCGGCTTGTGAGCCAATGTAAGTATGTGCCTCATCTAGCACAATCCAGCGTAACTTACCTTTAGATTGTTCAATGATAGGCGCATCCGCTTGGCGGATCAGCATATACTCAAGCATAGTGCCATTTGTCACTAATATTGGCGCTGGATCATCTCGCATTCCTTTACGGCACATTACATCTTGCGGATTTGCGGTTTGCTTTTGGCGATCTTTGCTTTTCAGATTTTCTGGCGTTTTACCATTGTAAAGACAGAAACGTATATCACCTTCAAAGTGCTTGGTCCAAGCATTCAAACGCTCTCGTTGAGAGTTGATCAATGCATTTAGTGGGTACAAAAAAATTGCCCTGACGCCTGTGAGCGCTTGCACTGATTGCACTGATTCGCGATACAAATCTTCAAGCACTGGCACCATAAAGCATTCTGTCTTACCTGAGCCAGTACCACTGGTAATAATTCGGGACTTAGGAGTCTCATCAAGTAGATCAGTCCATGCCTGGTATTGGTGCGCATAAGGTCGAATATTTCTGCTCAAGACATATCGGCATCTACATTTCTCATCCCGCTTACAATTCGGCTTATGTGGCGTATCATCTAATGCGTTTAGAACTTCTGTGCTTAAAATTGCACCGTATTTTGCTTCATTTAGATCTTTGATTGTGACTTTTGATGGCTCCCAACCAAACATCTGTTCGAAAACTGGCCCATGAACAAAAGGCTCATCGTTTTCAAATAAATCATTTAAATGGATACGCAAATTAGGTTTATTAATACCTAGGACACTCAATGTCGCTTCTTTTGCACGAGAGTTAGCTTGCTTTTTAAGTGTTGAAAAATACTCTTCCATGATTTACTCCGTAGCAAAAATAGATAAACAACATTGGAAAACAGAATTAAACCAGTCATGATCAAAATCCATGATCTGTCTTAGTAATAAATTATTTACGTCAGGAACGCCCAATACATCACTCCAAGTAGTCAGATTTGAAACAACCGCTGCTGCTACAATTGGAAATAGCATCACAGAAGTCTGAAACTGATGCGGGATATCAAAACACATTAACTCCGAGTTATGCTGTAAAACCCACTGATTAAAAGCATAAGAATAATGTGTTGGCCAATTATCATTTTCAGCGTTAGAACGAAGCAACTCCTCCCGCCAACTGTTGACTATTGCTGGGTACATGGCCCCATAGGCTTTACTTAGCTTAAATATCCCAGATAGCCCTAAAAAGTTGACTAGCTCATCTTTTTTTCGCGAAGAAAAAATATTAATTAACTCTTCAGGGTAGGCCTCTTCTGCCATTGATGCTCGGTAGCGTGATATGGCGCTATGCCACAATTGCAGGGGAATCAATTCCCATACAATATTGAACTCTGTTTGAAATCGCTGCATCAGCTCTTCTGTTTTATGCTTACTTACAAATAGATAACACACAAGGCACTTAGGATGATGTGCTAAAGATTTCCACACCTCAAAAGTTTGCATGGGTAAATAAGCATAATTTTCAAATAATGCATCAAGATACAACCAGCCTGAATGCGAAAAATTAACGACCATATCCTCAAAGATCGGTAAAAAAGCATTCGGATTTGTTACTGGATGAAACTCTGAAACCGCCTTATTGAGCGTCTTAGCTTTGTCAACATTCAAGCTAGAATGGTTGGCGGCTATGAATACCGATCTAAAAGGTATTTTTGATGACCTTGCCGGTACGGCAAGTCTTGGCGAACTAACTAACAAAGGCAGCTCGAATTTACCTATTGGAGCCTCACTAGAAGTCCTCTGTTGAAGTTTTATTGGTTTTTCCTCTGGGTTTTCTAAATTAATAAGCTCAACATGTAAATCGCCGAAATCAATGACCTCCCGCTCATCAAACGACAAGATCAAGCCCTCTTTACGAGGGCTCGTCGTATAGCGCCCTATTTGAAACTGTATAGAGTCACAGCTCGGACTACTAACAACCATTCGAACAGTTTCATCCAATCCATCAGAAGTCGCCAGCAGCTCTTTGATTTTATCGCTTAATTCATATAGGTTGATTTCACTGAAACACTCGCGCACGGTGTAACTATAATTAACTGATACTCTATCCATTGAGCGCGTGGGCGCTCTAAGCTCAATATCGAATTTGGTGATACCCTTATTTGGTTCTGAGAATAGTAAAGCGCGTGCTCCTAGCAAATCTTCTACAGTTATGCGGCGACTTAGCTGGTTCCCACCACCATCAAATAACAGTGCGCCTCGGGCAGGGAAAGGTACTTTCAAGGCGATTGGCTCGGCTAATAGATTCGCTCTAATCTCAAGCTCTATCTGAGCTGGTGGCGAATCGTCAACAGACAAGTCAAAACGTTTACCAGTTTCAGTCTTGAACACTTTGTTTGTAATATCAGTGGTAACTCTGGAGTTCAGATTTTGCTCACAATTGAGTAACAATGATCCTTTTCGCGGAGAGTTTCCTGGCTGGATTTTAATTTCTAAGCTGTTAGGTAAAATAGCAATTTTTCTTCTGTAGAGTGTCTTATTATCGACTTTTACGCGTAAAACCTGTCGACCATACATACTGGCAATACGATCCCATTCACCTTGTTCATGATCCCCTATATAGAGCTTTGCATCTGGGTATAAACACCTCAACTTAGGGAGCCCCTTATAAACTGGGTACCCTTGAACTGTCTCAAACTCTAGCTCAGGGCCTTCAATCTCAAGAAGCTCCTTAGAAAAAGCATCTGCTTTAGTAGAAATAATATACTGATCTGATTCACCTTCAATATTTGAGCTAAGCGTCAGGTCACCTGAAAACCGTATGCATTGGAGTGCTCCGTCAAACTCTGTGTGATCTAAAATCACAGCAGAGTTATCTGAATTAGATATTTCAAAAAAGCTAGGGGCGACAACGCAAAGATTAGAGGCTTTTTTACTGAAGCTGCCCTGCCCTACTATTTGATTTACTTCGTCAACCTGCTCAAGCACAACAGGCATATCAGATAGTAAAATAGCGGAACTAGGAATCAGCTCTTGATACCGAATAGTACCATCTTGCATGACAACTAAACTTAAAGGCGCTTCCCAGCGCTTTCTCGATAGTTGAAAACTTGTTGCTCGCAAATGTAACGTTGTATGGTTCTCAGAGGATTCTAAGCGAACGCGGCCCATGCTTTTAAGCTGCTGCTTACCTTCGTAAATCAATAGTTCTGCATTTGGGTGTGAAAACGCCTTTCGCCCAATTGATATCTGTAGCTGTTTATCGCAAACAACTTTCGCTGAGAAACCCAGTTCATCCGTGTTTGAAAGCCATTGAGTAAGCGTTAGCCGCCTCTGTTGTTTCTTCGTTTCTTGACGTTGTGAAGCAGCAGATTTTAATAGTCCAGCTAAAAACTCATTGCCTGTTGAATCATCTAGTGGAATCGGGAAGCTATTACGCCATAACGGTAACGAATGATCCAAGTGCATTACTGGATCAGATTGAGTATCGAGCTCATAGTGATCAATAAAGCCATATAGACGCTCAACCATCTCATTCAGCAACAGTACTGTTGTGTCCTGCTTAAATGCATCAGGCATTCTCTCTAATTGCTTTTGGATAAGAGGAATAGGAGACACGCCAAACGATTTTGCTTTATCGAACTCACCCAAAAGCTTTTTGAATAGCTGCTGAAAACGGCTCCCTTCACTAGCGAGCAAGCCAAAAGGAAGACCACCTTCACTGAAAATAGAGCCAAGATAATCATTACGCTCACTTTCATAACGATTAACTCGTCGCCCCCAATAGACAAAGCCTTTTTCAATCAAGCCAGGTCGTTGATTTGCCTCCACTTTATAACTCAAAGCAACCCAAATACCATCCCATGACCAACCCGCCTTGTATTCACGTCGATACCACTCCGAGCAGAATAAACAAAAAGCAGCGCACCACTCATGACTTTTTATTCGTTCACCACTGACTGATTGCCGCTTAAGAACTATTTTGAGTTCTTGGTACTCAGTATCTGTGAGTTGATATGTAAATAATGGTTTGAAAGTCGCTTTCTCCAAACCACGCTTGTGCAGCATGGTTTTTAACCAGTACTCGCTTGAATGAGGGATGTGTGTAGTGACATCCATATCGATTTATCCTTATATTGAGTCATTAATTAATTCTATCTTTACTCGATTTTCTTCTATTCGAGTTTTCGCTTTATTTATTCCACCAGCCTATTTATTAATATCGCCAACACTTTTACCCCACTCTTTTAGGTCTTGCACACGTCGCTCATCCATCATTATTAATGTGTTAAGCGCAGTTACTTTTGCTGTTGAAGCCTGTTCATCTATGGCTTTTTTCAGAAGGTCAAGCGCTTCGACCTGCCCCTCTAATGATTTCATAGTAACTTGCTCAAATTGATCATTCTGCTGTTGCTGTAAGACAAACGAATAAATTGCCAAGCCTAATGCTGCACCAGAAACAGACTGGCTCCAATACCAAACGTAGTAGAAAAGTAAGACGCTTCTTAAAGGCTTGGATAGTCGTCCCTGAATAATGGCGATAACAAGTATTACAGGAAGCTAGAAGTATTTAGCTAAACCTTTAAATGTATAACTGCCCATTATTTATTCTTCTATCGCATCTTGTGCTTCGGCATTAGCTAAATGTTTACGCCAATCTGCGGCAAAGCATTGTGCCACCTTGCTAAAGCTTTCTAATTGGTTGATACGCTTTTCCAGTTCTTGGTATTTCTTTTTATCCGAGTGTGCGCCAAAGTGGGTGTCGGCTTCTCCATACATAAGTTTTGCTAGAAAGGTTTCTGGATCGTCTTCTAAGCCTGCATTTTCTATCAGGTTGAGCCATTCTTTAGAGCCTATGGCGGCGGATGTAGATGCGCACATTAAAGCATGTCGGATAAGAATCTTAGCGGTGGTGTCTATAGACTCTATAAGCTGTAAACTCTGTGTTTGAGACTCGTCTAATTGATACTCCTCAGTAATTTTTTCTGATGGGTCAGAATAGCAAGGCCTCGTACTTTTCGGATTTAGGTCATGCAAGAATTCCAGCAATGGGCGGAATTCGCTTAACGGCGTTGAATGCTCTGCTAGACCAGCTCGGTGTTTCCAAAGAGATAATATTGCTTCAGCGCAAACTCGTCTTTTCTCAATACGCTCTTCTTCCACGGCCTGTTCTGCTTCTTGCATTAATTCAGCAATGTAATGAGCCATCCATCGCCCTAATGTATCAACGGATTTATCCAAATCGAGCTCTTGGGTCAGTTTCTTCCCCAGCTCTAATACCGCCTCACACCGTAACAATTCGACCGTCGGTTCGGATAAGGAAGAGTCTGGTATTGGGGGGGATATAGCGGAAGCCATGATCATCACTCCTTTCATCATTAAAATATTTCGCAGTGCGCTCAATCTCAACTTTTACGATGAGATCCATATTGAGTCGTTGTAATAGCCGAATAACAAATGGATAAGAGACTTGTAGCAGTGAGCCATGATCCAGTTCGGTATCTCGATCATTTTCACTTAACTGCCCCCATAAATAGGATCGAGCCACCTCTTCTTTCATTTCGGTGAACCAATTTCGTTTCTCAGTATCTGAGGTTATCTGCATCAATTCACAAATATAAGACGCTAATTTAGGTGCTGGATATTGGATCTCTCCTCGCCAAGGGTCTTTCTCATCTAGCCCACTGCAAGAATAGTCATCAGAAACCCAGCCTTGCAATTTGAAGTCATTGAAATCTAGCTGGAGATGTTCGTTATCTTCCGTTGAAGGAATACAGTAATCATGGGGACTAATAGTACTTTGCAAAGCTCTTAATAGGGCCTGAGAGTTGTCAGGTGACACTAGGGCACTGCGGATACTAATAGATTCTTTTCTGCTTTTACTTTCCCGAGCCCATTCATTATTAACCTGAATCCACTGCCCCCATAGATTTAAACGCTCTGTTTCAGTGATTAAAACTCGCTCAAAATCTGTTTTATTGAGATTCAAGCGCCATTCTTTGAAATCAGGCTCATTTTGCCACGCAGATTTTGCCAGTGGATTGGGATCACGACGATCAGCCAACCAACGTTGGTTATATCGACAAAGACCATGTTCTCTTAGCCAAATGGAAAATTGATCTGTTTGTCTTTCACTATAAACATCTTTGCATACAGGATTTTGAGTTAACAATTTCCCTGCGACCACCATAATGGCATGGTATGAAAGATAAAACTGCAAATCGTCCGTTTTCGGTGAGGAACTTTGTGAATGACGCGTATCTTGCCATTTATAAATATTCTTGGTGTAACGGGCATCGTTATCACCTCGCGCACTACCTTGCCCTCCCCACTCATCTATAATGATTTGAGCGGCTTCCTTTTCAATGTATTGCTGAGTAACACCAAAGCACCTTGCTAACGGCTCAAACCAATAAGGCCTCATATCAATGCCGAAATAGAATTGCTTTTCTTCTGTATTTTCATAAACAACATGCTTAGGAGACCTTGAAGAACGAATCCTTTTTTCAGATTTAATAATAGGGAAAGGTGAAGTATTTACCTGTACTAAACGCTGGTATGTTTCTTCTGGTAGCACAAGACATTTTTGCTTCACTAACTCTAATAGTGCTTGTTTAGCGAATGCTTGTATTAATACATGAGGCTCATTTAAGAAAACGTTCTGTAGCAGATAATCTTGGTAGCAAGCCACTTGCTCAGGGGATTCTTGGGCTGAGCGAGCTAAGGCAATCAGTAGCCAAAGACGAGCATGTAAGTGGTAAAAAGGCAAACTGGCATCGACAAATACCGACGAAATGGTATGTCCATCCATTACCACAATTTGAGGTAAGACGGCTTTATCGTTGAAGTAGGCTAATGTCCGTACTGCATGAGCTGCTTCCCAGCGAAGGCTTGCTTGAGGCGCTGCCAAACAACTCCATAGGTAACCTGCTAACGCTGTGTTTATATCCGCAGGAGGCATAAGCTCGGTAGACCAAGGGCCATCACTATCTTTTTCTTCTAATACATCTTCAAGTAAATCCAAGCCAAAATTCAGAGCCTCAATGGACTGCTCTCTATCCAGTTTGCTGACAAGAAAGCCCGCCCATTTGAAATAATGTTTTTTTTCTGGTGTTTCGGTTGCTTCTGCGATACCAAGCAAGACTTGATCAATTAATTCTTCCTGAGTTAAGCCAGCGAGCTCATATACCTGCTGCATCGGTAGGGATTGGTAATATTGATTTAAGCTAAATCTGGAGAAAGATCGGCGACAAAGTGTTTTGATCATATTGGCTAAAGCAGGTTTGATCGCTAAACGCTTTTGCCATTTTTCGGGAAAATACTCCAAAAGATCTCTAATCTCGTTAAAACCAAAACAAGTTGCATCGCTTATAGCATTAATAAAATCTGCTTCCTTACCCACACCTACATGACGGCAAGCTTCGCTAAAAAACGGCCCTTCAGAATAAGACCGATCACTTGCACGAAATTTCTTATAAGCCTTTCGCACACCATCCGCTTGGTATAAATCCACCTCTGAAAATATACTCGTCCAATCTTTTTCTTCTTCAGTAGAGCGGCCCACTTTCAAATCATCATAGTCATCATGTCTTTGACCTATCTGTTGCGGCGTGTTGTTTTCCATGCATTGGGAGAAGTCATCAATAGTAAGCTTATACTTCTGCAATAAGACTTGGAATGCTTGCCAGTCTTTCCAACTTTGCTCTTCCAACGAGAAGTAGCGGAACATATACTCTGCAACTCTCTGCTTTTCTTGCTGATCGGCTTCATTCGCAAGATAATAAGACAGTAATTGAGGAATATTCCAATCTGCCCGAATACACAGCAAAGCCAATGCAGATTTTGGCGCTAAAGCTTGTTGCTCCAGCAAATGCAGAACTACTACAGGAAGAATGCTTTGATGATAACCAAAATCTCGATCTCGCCAGCGGCTGACAATGGTTAAAGCGGAAGTAGGGCATAAAGTAGTTATCGCTTTAATGGTATCATCCCAACCCAAATCTTCAGAACGCCCTAGATATTCATGAGTAAGCTCCGCACAGCGTGCTAATTTATATGCTGTCTCTGGCTGAAAATCAGAGCTTGCCTGAGGATAGTTCGCTAAGGTTAGCAAAGCTTTCCACCGATCAAAGTTTTCATCCCCTACTTTACTGGCAACTTGAATAGCCTGATCAAAATAAGCGTTTGCCTCAGACTGGCTTAACGCCAATACCGCCCGTGATAATTCGATGCATTGGTTAATTTGCGTGTCAGCATCTTCTCTTATTGCATTGATGCGCTCAAAAGAGGCGCTAGCAAACTCTAAACCGTATTCTTGCAGTTCTTCTCGGCGAGAGGATATTCGAGAGAGATATGTCGAAGTGGGAGTGAGTAATCTTTCTATCTCTTCTGTTGCATAGTCATAAAAGGCCTGCCAATTGGATTCACTAACCTTGGGTAAAGATAGCAAACTCGTAAACCAGACAAGGATGATTTCATTGCTAATCAGCACTTTATCATGATCATAGATATGTGCAGCGGCGTTACCGGACAGAGCTTTCGTGACTATCAGCTCCTGAGCGTATTCTTGTTCACCAATGCTACCAACAAACACTTTTCCCCATAGCTGATACCAAGGTAACAACGCTCCAATATTCTCTTTAAGGCGGCGAACACCCTCTACATGAGAGTAGCTGCTCTTGTTTGATTGCAGCTCTTTTTTTATTTCACTAGAAGCTAGATCCACTAACTCAACAGGCCGATTCAGTAAACAACCTTTAAGCACATAAGCCCATAGCAACACGGATTTACTTGCCGTGGCTTCGTAGCGTGCAGAGAAGCTTGGTGGTGGCGTTTTTGGCAAATAACGAGTGAGTAAATCTGTTAGATTTTGGTTGCTGGTAATAGAATGGATATAGACAGATTCCACCAACGCAGTAATAGCTTGCAAATTAAGCTTATTGGCGGAATTAAATTTAGCTCGATTGACTAATTTGTAACAGCGTTCCACTGACTTTTTGGGGATGACCTTATGAACTTCTCTTAGTTCTTGATTGATTGCCAACACAAGGTAGACATTATTTTCCGCTGCGATGGATAAAGCTTCTAGTTCTTTATAACGTCCTTGATCTATTAGCCTTTGGGCTAGGATTCGTCCCACATCATAGGATATTGATTTAGGACTCCAACGCCTCAACTCAACAGCGCATGAGTTAACGTCATCAATATTAAGATAAGCCCAGATCACATTAGCAATATCCTTTCGACTAACCCTTTCCTTATCTTTTCTATCTTCTGACAACTTACTCCAATTTCTAAGCCACTCATCAGCCATGCGCAATTTAGAACGAGCCTCACCTAAAAGATCACTTTTACCCGATAGCATTGAGGCTTCATAAGCATAGTGTCCACCCATCCATGAAGTGCTAAAGACGCGCTGGGCCACAAGCTCTTCCAGTTTCTCGCTACTCAATAAGCAGGAAACAAGATCGGTATTTTGCTGTAATACTGCTCTTTGCCTTTTATCCCCTGCGTTTTCACCACCCGCTTTAAGTGCCAGCTTCGTGGCATCGGTATAGCGTTTTTCTCGCAAGCAGGCTTTAAAGGCAAAATCTAATCGCTGTAGTTCAATATCTCGTTTTTCGATAGGGCTGGTATCGGGAAGCGCTTGAGACGATAAAGCAAGCTCAATCAATTCTGCCAACATTCCAGCTTCTAGCATTAATTGCGGTAAGGTTGCTGCGACATAGGCACTGCTTGGCGCAATAACAATAAGCTTTGCAATAAATAGTGCTAACTTTTCTTTAGTAGGTTTAAAGTGTTCTCTAAACCACGTTTCGGTTGGTTCGTCCAAAAAGCGTATTCGGTCACCAGCAATAAATAACGGACGTTTAAGATCATAAACAAAGCTTCTTATTGCCGCTTCATCCACACCAGAAATAGACGACAGCACTGATATTGGGATAAGAGGACGTAAAGCTGCTAGCCCAGCGCAGACGCTGTCAATTTGTTCTTTATCTATATTTCCCACAGCTTCATCACGCAGCTTCTCGACAGAAGATTTAAGTAAATTAGCTATTGTGTCTTCTACCGTCGTAGGCGTTGGGCCAAGCCAACGTAACATATCTGGTAAACTTAACTGCTGTGCAAGGGCTAACGCTTGCACTCTAGGATTCTGGGAGCTGAGTCGATGAAATTCGCTGACATCCTGTACCTGAGCATCAGGAAAGGTTTGTTTTAAATAACGCTCTGTTTCTTCTTGTTCAAATGGCAATAAAGACAAAGCCAAGGTTTGAGAAGGCGGAGACAAATGCTCACGTCGATGGCTGCGACATAAAAAGATTAAGCGAACACCATTCGGCATTTGTTCACGAATCAAATCTCGAACAAAAGCATGATGACTCCCTACTTCCATTGCAGCCATTTGTGCGTTATCTGCTGCATCAATCACTAAATAAAGTAATGCCTTAGCATTATGGCTTCGTAAGCTAGCGATGCTTTGCTGAACACGATAAAGAAACGCCCGCATATAAGCAGACGAATCGGCATGAGGAGTTGGTATTAGAGGGTGACACAAACCTTTTGCTGCTAATTCATTGGCAATCTGAATAAGTGCATCTCGATGCCGATGACGGTAACCACTGGCACTGCGATATTGTCCGTCACCAAAGCAGTCATACAAGATCCCATCATTCTCATCATCAACCAATTGAGAAAGAATCCGTGTAGCAAATGCTGACTTCCCTACACCACCATCAGCATGAATGATGATAGGAACGCCTTCAGTACTTTTTATCTGCTCAAATAAATCTTGCTCTTGATTACGGGCAATTAGGTTATCTACTTGCTTTATTAAGCATGGGGCTGGAAACAAACGCTCCTCAGTCGTTTTCAGCACTCTAAGAACATCTATTTTCGTAATCGAAGGATTATCAGTACCTTTTGAAGTAGCCTTTCCTGTGACAAGTTCTTTTAACGCTGTTGGCACATCTGCATCAGAATCTGGTAAATAATTTTTTAAGTCTTGAACCAAACTCAGCGCTTCACTCCTTAAACCATCTTGCTCTCCCTCTAAAGTCAGTAATTGACAAAATTCTGACAACGCTTGACCGCTAAGGCCTGTGTAGCCTTTAAGCTTCTCATGGTTAGTTTTATCAGTAATTGACTTACCTAACGCAGCATCCTTTACCGCTTGAACAAACTCTGTATGGATTGGTCGGTTGGTTAGAAAAACGAATTCAAGCTTTTCATGAAAGTTAACTGTTGAATAATTTAGAAGGAGTTTTTTATAGCGCTCAGCAAAACCTTTAATGGTTTTTTGTAAACCGCTTGGGGACCAATGCTCATCTTCTTGATGAGTAGAATGCTTAATCTGAACATAACGGATTCGAGAAGCTTGTTCTATATGCTCACTACCGAAGTATTCGCCAACATCAACCAGCTCTTCCCCATCCTTAATTTGCTCTGTCCCTTCCCTTAGTGAAGGACCTTCAATGGTGACAGCCTTTAACTCTGCTGTTGGAGAAAGCAACAACAGACACCGACGAGCCGCCCATATATAGTGAAATTGATCTCCGTCTCTACTGGCTCGTACTAAATCGGTATTTGACACTATCGCTTCCTTTTTATCTCCTTGTTCTTATTACTATACTCCATGGTCACTAGCTTTCCAGTGCTATTTCATAAGTGTAAGGAGTTAAGTCTAGTTACTTAGCAATCGACTCATCGTTTGATCAAACCGGTTGTTTGATAAAAGCCGAAATCCGTAAAGACCGATTAATGAAAGCCCATCCCACTCATAAGAGCGTTCTTTTCTTATCTACTGAACTGAATCACAAAGGGGCCATGAAAAATACATTGCTGATCATCAAGATCAACGTGTAAAAATGTTGCATTTTGAACAATTCTGGAAAAGCAATTACTGAAACAGTTAGCGTAGAATGAATGCTTAACAATTAAGCTCTTTTACTAGGGTATTTATAAGCTTTGTCCGCTCACTTTCTTTTTTACCTGTCCACCACATTCCTCCTTCAGCTAAAGACTCGGATTTTAAATGCCCCTTGAGCTTCTTAATTGCTCTCACACTTCCCGAAGTATCTTTTTTACACGTTCGATGGTTTAGACCGTGATTATCCCAGCCACTTGCACGGCAACGCTGGTACTCTCTTCTATTCCCATGAATAGCGCAATGTTGTTAATGAGTTTGAGCTTTTGTCTTCTTGGATTTAATCTAAGGCGTTGGTGTCTTATAATGAGGCCAATTGGACTAATTTTGATCTGAATCGATCATTACCGTTTAAATGAAGTCTCATCTCTTTGCTTTAATTTATCTTGCATCCATTCTAAAACCTCTGACTCAAGCCACCCTACCGCTCTCTCACCTAGGGTAATATTTTGTGGAAATTCCCCCTTGCTCATAAAGCTGTATACACTAGAACGACCCAACCCAGTAACACGGATAACTTCTTTTAATTTCATGAATCTCATTGGAATCCCCTTATATGTAATTTCTTCCAATGGATAACTTTCATCATTAAAAAATACCGTAATGGACGTTACTGAAGTGTGCTTTTTAGACCATACCCGATCCTATGAATGGTCTTTTCCTAATGTCTTAATCCCTCTACAACTGAAAGCTTTTTCAGATATATATCATCGTTACGCATAGCCCCATTAACCATGTCAAAGGAGACACTCTATGCGTTCATCTAAACCGTTATCCAATAATGCATCTTATCCATCACACCAAGCCTCACACCTAACCGAACTACTTGAGCAAGCTGCTGATGCGCTTGCTCAGAAGTACAAACGCGAAGGCACATTCACCAACGCTAGCAACGTGAAGGAATACCTAAAACTAAAGCTTGGGTCTTATGATCGAGAAGTATTCGCTCTTATGCTGCTAGATAGCCAGCATCAGTTAATTCGATTTGAAGAGTTGTTCTTTGGAACGATTGATGCCGCTGCGGTTTATCCAAGAGAAGTGGTTAAAGCTTCTTTAAATGCCAATGCTGCCGCTGTCATTCTGGCTCATAACCATCCGTCAGGCTCAGCAGAGCCATCACAGGCAGACATAAACATCACCGACACGTTAGTCCGAGCACTCAAGCTTATTGATGTTAGGGTGCTCGACCATATCGTCGTGGGGGAACAATGCGTGTCGCTCGCAGAAAGAGGACTGATCTAAATTACCTGCTATTGAAATGACAACTTGTCTGACCAAAACCTTTCGTTCTATATAAATCTAACAATGGTGTTACTCAGCGAATACCAAGGAGTACTTATGTCTGCTCAAATTTCTGCTATTTCATTTTGCAAATCAGTGTTACCCATTTCTACTGAGTTTATGGATCAACTAAGGCGTGTTATTGGTGAACATGTCGTGGATCTAAACGACAACCACATCACAATTAACTTTAAGGACAGCAGCTATTCAGCAGCCAAAGGTGGGTATCATCCTGTTGAAATTTCTTTGATCAAAATGGCTGAGCACCATTACGTGATTAGCTACATCACGGACTTCAGTTACTGTGGGCATTCACCAGAAGAACTTGAAAGAGACTTAGATTTTGATTTTGGTAACTCATTGGCCCTTTCTCGTCCTTTTGGCTGGATAGACATTTCGTTGCCAGAGATGGCTGAGCTTTATCAGCTATGGGAAAGTAATTTTATCGCTTACTTAACGATGGATGTTTACGACCAGATTCAAATACAAAGTCTTTAACACCATCACTCTCTCTGCAAACTCATCTTTTCAGTTCATCACGTTTCAATCTATCGCAACAAACTAACCCCATCAGCACAGACACGCGCCTAAGCAACTGCTTCCCATATTGTTAAAACGGGAAGCTGCAACCGCCCATGAAATAAGGGTTTAGCTATCGCGCCCCCTCTCTGCTTCTCAAAACTCCCACCTACAAACAAAAAAGGAAACAGACAATGGCTGAAGTGCAAGCGGTAAAAGACAGCGACACGATCCATCTGATCGGCCATCTACTAAGTATTCGCTTTAACCCACAAATGGCGGATGTATGGAACATTGGCCTCAACTTAGCGTTACGGATATCAGATCTGCTTTCTATTCGTTTTGAAGATATTCATGGAAGCCGTTTAATAATTCGAGAAAGCAAAACAGGAAAACTAGCCAACATTCAATTGAACACTAAAACTCTTGAACATATTTCAAGAATCCAAGCTCAGTACCCTTCACATATTTATCTATTCCAATCCCATCGATGTCAGCAAATAAAGCACACAGCGCCCAAACCGATTTCACGACGTGCCGTGTCTATGGCTTTTCAGCAAGTAGGAAAAGAGGTGAATATTATTTTAGGGACACACTCTATGCGCAAAACACGAGGTTACTTTTTATATCAAGCAACGAAGGACATTGCCCGAGTAATGAAGATGCTTCGCCATAGCTCGGAGGGCGTCACCTTACGTTACATAGGCATTACCCAAGATGAATTAGACAAAGACTTTGTATCGCTTGAGCTGTAGTCACAGAAACAACTGTCAGCTTAAGTAACCCCTTCCACAAAATTGCCAACGATCTACGCTGGCTCAGCTGAGTAATAAGTTATGAATCCATTAGCACTCTTAGGAAATATACTAGTAGGCAATTTAGCTAAAAGCCTAACCGACAATCTTTTCTACAAAACAAATGGCCCCGTCAGAGGAAGCATTCTTTATTGTGATTTGGCATTTGGTGCTGCTGAACATTCCGGCATCTATGTCGGCAATAACCAAGTAGTCCACAAGAATGGCCAGGGGGCGGTTGAACTCGTATCGATCAATCAATTCAAAAACACCATTAGCGCCATTACGATCTACATAAGTTGTAATAGCAATGGAGAACCAATAGGTGATGAGCACGTAGCTAATGATGCAGAAATGATGATTGGAACCAATAGCACATATTCTCTACTGAGCAATAACTGCCACCAATTTTGTAGTTACTGCATCACAGGGAACTTCACATCAAACACCTTCTCTCTCAGGCAGCTTAAAAAGGACGCCAAGCTTTTTTTAGACACATCGCAATGGAGAGCATGGAATTTAACGAAACGTTAACTAAGAGGGCTTTAAGAGCCCTCTGCTAATCATCAACGAGAGCTACAACCAAAACATCGCCGACCTTCCCCGTAATGCTTGGTTCTTTTTTTTGCCATATAACTTATTCGATGAAATAGGTCACTATACTGCTGTGAAAAATTCCGATCATTTTCATTCAGAAAGTAGCCATGATCCTTAGGGAACTCGACCAAACGAGAGTTACTAGCAAGGCTACAACCTAAAGCGCTAGACCAAGCATCAATAATCATTGACGCTAAGCTTCCATCAGACGAATACTGACCTGCTTTGTAATACCTGTCTTTATTAAAGAAAAGAACGACATGATAATGATCGTTTCTAGAAGTATATCGCTCTCTTACCCATGCATACCTTACAGTACAAGGACGAGCTCTTTTACCTTCTCTACACATCCTCCTTGTTTGGGCTTTAACCTTTGCGCTTAACGATTCTATAAATCTCTTCATCAGGTTTATTCGATCCCAATTGTAGCTAATTATCTCATCTCGACTTAAGCAATCATCATAGACATCAAAACCTGGAAGCCTAAGATCAACCCTAATAGCGTAAGTTCGAGGATGTTCTAATAGAGATAAATTTATCGTGTTTAACAGCTTGTCTAAGTAAAGAAGACTGTTACTGTCAAGCGTCCCTTGGATCGGTAGGCCCTGATAACTATTTTCTTTCATGAGTAATACCAGTGTTATTTGTTCACAGGTATCCCCAGTCATATTATTTTTTTACAGATTAACTAAGCTTTACTCTACTTGGATAAATTAGTGTCTTATACGTTAGTGCTAGTTAGTTATATTAACCATACCGCCACTACCAACATCATCTTGCCAGACTACAAGCCAGCAATAGAGACACTGGTGACAACATAATCATACAAAAATCAGTCTGAAGTTACTTAACGATAAAGTGGTGTCCTTAGGCTGAAAAATACGACCATAGGTCAAAATAATCCATATTCAGTTACAGGCATTCGGTAAAACACTAACTACCTCGACGGGAAACACTTTTATTTCTATCCGTCCGTATTTGGATAAACATCAAATCTGGTACTAGACCCAATCCGAGACTAGTTCCTCATTACAGCCTAAAGCACTTATTCATGCACCATTGATAATGGTTTAGCAAAGAATATCTTTGTTTATAGCAGCCATACATTAATGTGCCCTGCTCTCTAGTTCGTGCATATCTAACTTTGCACGGAGATGACCTCTTATCCATCTTTTTATCGTATTTATTAAGATTTAATCTTTTTAATTAATACGCGCCCTTGATGATAAAGCACAATCAAAAAAGCTATTTAGGGAAGACATACCAAATCCTCTACCTTAAATCTCCCAAGGTTGTTCATTAGAATCTGGCCGAAATACAACAGAATCACTATCAATAACTTTGATATCGCCGGTGTATGAACCACCTATATTAGACAGTAAGTAACAAGAGTTTTCAGTTCTTATGAAATAGATATCAAAAGAGCCCTTTGACTTATTTTTTTCGATCTGCAGAAGAACGATATATAAGAAAAAATCAGAAAAAATATCAATATCTCTAGTCCAAATATCACTAAGAGCTTTATTGACTGACTCTGAGTCCGTCATCGAAATGATCTCGCGATTATGAGATTGGAGCCCTGGTGTTAGTTTTTTTCGAATACTTTGCGAAACTAGCTCGTCAAAAAAGTGGTACAGCCTGTCAGCGAGTCTATGTTGATTTATCTCACTCACTAAAAAGCCAAATTTATTTTGGGTGACATTTGACCAACTAGTCATTCGTTGATTAGGCTGACATCTTAAAAGTGTCTCTGCTTTAAAACCCTGTAGTTCAATCCTACTGCCGCCAAATATTTTTGGATCAATGATACAAATCGAGCTACTTTTTTTGTATAGCTTCGGAGCATTACCACCAGTTATAAATTTCAAAATAAATCCATCATCCATCAACTCATTTTTGTAACGACGCAATCTCTGCACCGTCATTCCTGTGATAGAGGAAAGATAAGAATAACTAACGCTTTTAATGATACCCAATTCATCAGCTAAAGAAACCAATACAGCTTTAAGTAATCGCTTTGCCAACTCTTCTGCACGCTCACTGGTTAGTACTAATCCAACACCTAGTATTTGAAATATGGCGGCCAGTTGCGCTTGAGTGTTGTAAGTAACTTGAGGATAAACGATAGCACCCGATGACTGTTCATCATTAGAAGCCAGCTTATCATTTGAATACAAGCGAGCTACCGAACTGCGAACTGTAGAATCTTTGATCCTTAGCTTTTCAGCCAGAGATGCAATTGAGCATTGACTACCTCCTTGCTCATTAGCAAATAATAGCCATCGTATATATGTGACCTTATCTTGGGGCTTTAAACCTTCCCAAGGCTGTAGAAGTATATCCATATTCATCATACATTCACTTTATAATACCTATTATATTTATAATACCATAGTTTTTGACAGCTAGTAAATTACATGTAAAGCTACATGTAACTAAACAAGATAAGAGGAAATAAATGACTATAGAATTGGATGAATTTCTGGATTGGATAAATTGCAAGGACCGAAATATGACCCGATGGGTAAGTAATTATTTTATTAAAAAAGGGATCCCTAGAAGATTGATTTCCATAGAAGAAATAAACACCTATTCTTCGGAACAAGGTGTTTTCGAGCAAGGTGTTTTGGAACAAGCCAAAAACTATTTTTCTAGCATACGGCACCAAAACTCATCGGAAGAAAAACTGCCGAAGATGAAACAGTCTTGGGCACAGTACTGCCGCAGAAAAAAAGGCATTAAAAGATCGCACCCTGTCTATGTCGATGACAGCACCCACAAAGTTCTTGCGAGCATTAAGAAAGAACATGGATTAGATAACCTAGGACAATCTGTAGGATTAATTATCGAGGGAATACTACATAGAAGAAAGATACTCAGGCTTGAAAAAGACAAAGCTTCACTGAATAGACAACTCAATAATTTTGACTTACTAAAGACAAAAACTCAGCAAAAGGAAGAGCAATTAGAAGAAATACGCAATAAGATTAGCTCACTTGAAGAAAGAAATTTAATGCTAACGAAAGCACTCGAACAGCTTTCAATCTTATTGAAACATCAATAGATTACAGAAAATCTGTAATCTATTGATGTACTTATTAATCATCAACTCGTAAAACTCTTATTCTTGAACATACAGATAGTGGCGTGATTAGGAATGAGACTATCCAATGACAAGCCAGCAAATAAGTGCATAGAAGCAATCTCACACAAGGCATCTTCCATGGTAGGATTACTCATATTGTATCAATGCCACATACAGTGAATACGGAACATGCTAGATAGCGGATAAGATCTTCTACCTTTCCCAGCTTTGGCATAAAACGGCTCAATAACCGATTCAAGCTGATCCCAAGGGATCAACTCATGCGTGCGAGAAAGAAGCATTTTTTTACAAATTTTATGGTGTTTTTTGTGAGCTCACTGTCAGATGAAGTGAGTTGATGTGACATGGTTGAGGCTCTAAGACTTAAAACGAGATTGTCTCATGAGGAGGGCTTATTCGCATGCTCCTTGCCTCTCGGCCCTCTACTTTTATTAAACAAGCGAGAGCGTGCTCCCTGCGAAGCCCTGACCCTTATTCCAGAAACAACACTAAAGCTACTGGTATTTATAGGAATCAACGATATAAATTAGAGCAACGTATCGATATCGGATCGAGTTATTTTACAAACTCCACTATTTCAATTAAATACTTTCAGCTGGAGAATTCGCTTTATGGGAGCGCACCTTGGTACTTTGCAGCTAACTAGAAACCAGCTTGGAAGATCAGCTCTCATGATCAAGACTACCACTGGTGACGCATGATGTAATTTTGATAGCAACATATCAGAGTGAAGGTATTAGATTAGCAAAAAGAGCCTAGACTTTTTATAGTGTAGAAAACAAAAAAAACCAGTTAGAAGCTAATCCAACTGGTTTTCTATTGATGTACTTTTTGATGTACAATTTCTAGAAACACTCTGTAACCCATGATTCTAGAGGGATAATGGCGGTGAGCAAGAGATTCGAACTCTTGATGCCTTTCGACATACACGCTTTCCAGGCGTGCTCCTTCGGCCACTCGGACAGCTCACCAAAACTTTATATACGCAGTGCGTAATTTGTGCGCGTATTCTAGTGATAGAGAATAAAGATTGCAACTAGTTTTATCAAATTAGTCTTAAAAATTAATCTCTTATCCATTTCAAGTGATCACCGAGCTCCACTTTTGGAATGGAAGACGATTTCTCTTTAGGGGTTCCAGCATAAATGAGACCAATGATTTGATCATTCTCCTCTAGCCCCAAAAGATCTTTGGTTTTTTGAGTGAAGCATGCAGGGCCGCTTCGCCACATACCACCATAACCAAGAGCATCTAATCCCAATAAAACTTGCTGAGCCGCCGCTGAAGCCGCCATAACCTGCTCTATTGCGGGAACTTTAGGGTGATCCTGGATTCGAGCATAAACCAATAGAACTGCAGGTGCTCGATATGCCTTTTTAATAAAAGCTTCTTTCTTGCTATCTGGCATGGAATCAACTTCAGATAGAGCATGGTGCCAATAAATTTGTCCTAGTTTTGCCCGACCTTCACCTTCAAAGACGCAAAAGCGCCACGGTTTTAGGTTGCCATGATCAGCAGCTCGACTTGCCGCTTCCAAAATAGACTCCCATTCAGTTTTGCTTGGTGCAGGTAAGTCGAGTGCAGGGTGGGATACACGATTACGTATGAATGTTAAAGTTTCTTTACTCATAAAATATTTAATTCCGCTAACATAAGAAAAACAGCAAGTTAAAATGATGATTTGCTATAGTTTAATGATAATGGATATCACATCTATCGGTTTAGCGTCTAGGAGTTTTTATGTCAAAATGGTTGATTTGGGCGTTGCTTGAATTGAGCACCTTTCTTTTATTGGCCAATGCTGTTTTTTTATGGCTGTCACATTCGCTTGTGAAAAAAGCACAAGAAGCATCTAAAGAAGAAACTAAGGAAGCAACCAAAACCTCCCCCTCTCTAGAAAACAGCAGCAAATCAGGTGACAGTGACACAAAGGCCTATAAAGGTTTGGCGCATTATATGGATCTGCAGATCAATTTCGCTGCTGCCTCTATTACTTCCAATAAACTAGATCAACATGAAGTTAATAGATTAAAAATCTGGGGAACTGTACTTAAGGCCGAAAGAGCTATTTTACTGAACCAAGCAAATGAAAAACCGAAACCTATCTTAAACCGATTTTTATCTAGCCTTTTATATGCACTCTCAGCACCAAAACTACAAACAACCAATGCTAATGAATTGCATCAAAACCTAAAGGAAATGGAAGATGAGTTTTATCAAGCCTCAGAGTTACTGATCACCAAAGAATCGCTATCAAAAAATCAGTCTTTGTTAAATGAGGACTTACAGAAAAATATTGACCGTGCCAAAACCCGTATCAATCGATTGGCTATTAAGCAAGCAGAGCAGCAACGCTTAGAAATTGAAATTAATGACCTTAAGGAAAAAATAAAAAAGCTCGAGCAGAAACAACCTGAAAAGATAGGAAACTTTGCTGCATTCAGTCTTCAGGCACCAAAGGCACAAAAACAAGACAAATCGGTCCACAGCGCATCTTTCAAACAAATGTCTAGCTTAAGCAGCCTTTCTGACCGCCAAAAAATGGTCATAGAGCAATTGAAAAATGAAATTGACAAGGCTCATAAAAACAATAATTCACATGCAGCTCTAGAAGCGCAAAAAGTCGCCATTTCCAAAATGGAACGAATATCTAAAGAATCGCAAACACTCATATCACAACTAGAAGCAGAATTAGAAACATCAAACTTATCCATTGCAACATTACGACAGGATATTAGCTTGAAGGATGCCAAGCTTGCTGAATTAGAAGAGCAATTAGACAAAAGCAATGAAACAGCGATTGGCAACCTGCAAGCATTAAGTGCAAATAAGAAAGAAACTTTAGGTTCATTACGCGATGAACTAAATACGGCACTTGAAAATCAGTCAACAGAAAACTTAATTGAGCAGGATAAGGACGCCAGAGCACTTGAACGCTTACTTCAAGAGTCAGAAACTTGTGTCACGCTCTTAGCACAAGAGTTAGAAACTGCTGAAAACACCAATAATGAACTGAAAGAAAAAGTTACTGCGCTTGCCGGGGGCTCCAGTCAAAGCCTAACAACTCAGTCAAAACCTCTTATTGAACAAAGAGAAAAAAATCGACAATTGGCTCAGGTAACAACCGAACTGAAAAAGCAGCTATTAGACTCAATAGCACACAAAGATTATCAGGCCCTTAGAGTCACATATAACAAGAAGAGCCTTGAATGTGATCGTTTACAATTGGCATTTTCAGATTTAGAAATGAAATATTTAGGGACTCTAAATAATTAGTAGTCCCTAAATAAAGGTCTAATTTATTTAACTTGAAAATCAAGCATTCGTTGTAGTGGTATCAGGGCTTTTACTCTAGTGCTATCTGGTACTTGAATTTCACCTGTACTATTTTTTAATGAATCTCGAAGCATTTCCAAACTATTTAGCGCCATCCAAGGGCAGTGCGCACAGCTACGGCAGTTTGCGCCTGAGCCGGCTGTAGGCGCCTCTATAAAACGCTTATTCGGTGATGCCTGTTTCATTTTGTAAAAAATACCCCTGTCGGTAGCAACAATAAAGGTATCATTTGTCATCTTCTTTGAAGCATTTAGCAGCTGTGACGTTGAACCCACTACATCTGCAACTTCAACCACTGCTTCAGGCGATTCTGGGTGCACCAGAACGGCAGCGTCTGGGTAAATAGCTTTTAAATCTAAAATCCCTTTTGCTTTGAATTCTTCGTGAACAATACAGGCGCCGTCCCAAAGTATCATGTCAGCCCCAGTTTCTCGCTGAATATACCCACCTAAGTGCTGATCTGGCGCCCAAATAATCTTCTCACCCTGCTCTACAAGGTGGTTAACGACATCTAAAGCGATACTAGAAGTGACTACCCAGTCTGCCCGCGCTTTCACTGCAGCAGATGTATTGGCGTATACCACAACTTTTCGATCAGGATATTGATCACAGAAAGCAGAGAATTCTTCTATTGGACAACCAATATCTAATGAACAGGTCGCCTCTAAAGTAGGCATTAAAATTGTTTTTTCTGGGCTTAGTATTTTTGCCGTTTCACCCATGAATTTAACACCTGCAACAACAAGTGTTTTAGCTTCATGGTTTGCTCCAAAACGTGCCATTTCTAAGGAGTCAGCGATTATGCCACCCGTTTCTTCTGCGAGCTCTTGAATAGCATCCTCAGTGTAGTAATGGGCAACTAAGACGGCATTCTTTTGCTTAAGTAAAGATTTAATCTCAGAGCGGATTTGATCATCGTCAACAGATGTTATTTCGAGGCTCTTTTCAGCTTCAAATAAATACTTTTGAACCGTATCGCGCAGTGCTGCTTTATTGAAAAGTTCAGACATATCATTACCCCTTAAGAAACTGGGAGCGGAATGAGTGTTTTTGGTGGGTCGTACTGGATTCGAACCAGTGACCAATTGATTAAAAGTCAACTGCTCTACCAACTGAGCTAACGACCCAAAAATCACAAAAGGAATAAAAAGATGTTGGTGGGTCGTACTGGATTCGAACCAGTGACCAATTGATTAAAAGTCAACTGCTCTACCAACTGAGCTAACGACCCAACGGGTTGCGTATAATACAGAGCCCGCTGAGGATTGCAAGCTATTTAATTTTACTTAAATATCCTGCTGCTAGTTTAGCTGCCTTACTATCAGGGAAACGCCTAATTACATCCTGTAAATAAGACTTAGCCTTTACTGTATCCCCAAGTTGATCTGTTACAGTACCTAACTTATACAGTGAGTCTTGCTCTTTGTTATGCCCCGGAAAGTTTTTAATTACAGTAGAGAACGCATCTATTGCTTCTTGAGACTTTCCTTGAACCAACTTAACTTCACCCAGCCAATAATAGCCATTACCCGTTAAGGTGTTATTTGGATAATCTTTTACAAACTTTGTTAATGCGACTTCTGCTTCATCAAATTTTCTTTGAGGAATAAGATTGTAAGCCTCATTATAAGCCTGCTGAGATTTAGCTGTTAGTGGCTGTAGATTAACAGGTGCTAAAGGAGAGGAAACCAAAGAACTAACTGAAGGAACATTTCTAGTTACTACTGTTTCAGCTGCAACTGGACGTCCCGCACTTTGTGCTGGAGTAGATGCATACTTAGGTTCATTCGCAGAAGCTGACATCAGTATAGAAATGCGCTTATCAAGATCAATATAGCGATCACGTTGACTCTCTTTCATTAACTTCAACTCATGACCCTGGTTTTCTAATTGTCCACGGAGGCTTTGAACCTCCTGTTGCAGTGTTTCCAATTGAAAAAGCAGATCCGCAGCGGCACTTGGAGAAAGACCTCCGCTTGCCTGTTGAGCCTCAGCTAATGCAAATGGTGCTGTAAAAAACAGCACCATTGCAAAAGAGCGAACTTTTAAGTCTTTAGATGCCATTATTCGTAACGGATTTCAACACGGCGGTTTAGCTGCCAAGCATTGCTGTCATGACCGAAGGCAACAGGAACTTCTTCGCCAAAGCTAACTGTTTCGATTTGAGAAGCAGCAACACCTTGAATAGTCAAATAACGGCTAATAGCTTTAGCACGACGCTCACCTAGAGCCATGTTGTATTCACGAGTACCACGCTCATCCGCATGCCCTTCTAGAACAGCACGAGCATCAGGGTGTGATACCAAATATTCAGCATGTTTAGCTAAAGCTTCACGAGATTCTGGACGTACAATTGATTTATCAAAATCAAAGTAAAATACAGTTTCTACACCCGCTAGAGAATCCATACCGTTATCGTCGTTAGTCGCAACATCTTCTTCAACAATAACACTGGTCATTGCATCACCTTGACCTGCACCAAATGCTTGATCAGAGTTTTCAGCAGCCGTCTCATTGGCTTGCTCGGTTGAAGTGGCATCTTCAGCAACAGTTGAAGAATCAGTATCTGTTGCTGTTGTACTACAACCTGCAATCCATGCTGCAGATAAACCAATTACAGCAAACTTACCTAGTTTTGTTACACTCATTATTCACTCCTCAATGTCTTTATTTGAAATACGGTGACCAAGATGGTTCTCGTACATCTCCGTCTGCTGATGGTAACCTATATTTTACAAGGCCATCAACGGATACTACGCCTAAGATACCCTTCCCTTGATAGGTTGTGGCATACATCACCATGCTACCATTTGGCGCAATGCTTGGCGATTCATCTAAGTAAGTCTCTGTAAGAACTTGAACTCGACCTGTTTTCATATCCTGAAGCGCAATATGATAATTACCATTGTTCTTTTGAACAGTAACAAGATAACGACCATCAGGCGTCATTCTTGCTCTGGTATTCAGCTCTCCTTCAAAAGTCACTCGCTCTACACGCTTACTATTTACATCTAATCGGTATATTTGGGGATTACCACCACGATCAGATGTAAATACAATCCCCTTACCATCTGGCTCCCAGCTTGGTTCGGTATCAATTGCATAATGGTTTGTCATTCGCTCCAATTTTTGTGTTGCGATCTCTAAAGTATAAATTTCAGGGTTATTGTCTTTAGAAAGTACCAATGCTAATTTTTTTCCATCGGGTGACCATGAAGGCGCTCCATTTAATCCTCTAAATTGTGCTATTTGCTGACGCTTACCTGTAGCCAATTCTTGAATGAAAATATTTGGACGTCGATTACGAAACATAACATAAGCAATTTTTCGACCATCCATACTCCATGAGGGAGATAATATTGGTTCTTTCGATTCAACAACAACTTGCGGACGATGTCCATCTGCATCGGCGACTTGTAATTTAAATAATGGCGCTTTTTTGTCTCCTTCTGCAGTAACATATAATATTCTTGTGCTAAACGCGCCCCTAGTTCCAGTCAATAACTCGTAGACTTTATCGCTTATATAATGCGCAGCATCACGAAAATTATTTGCACTAACATCAATAGAACTATGCTTTTGAACAGGCTTCTGACTTAAAACATTTAATAGCTCAAAACCTATTCTATATTGATTACTGGGTAGTTTCTTTACTGTGCCAATGACAACATAATCACTTTTTAGAAGGCGCCAATCCCTATAAAACACATCTGATTCTTTGGTTGGCATACTTAGCATATTAGAGCGAGGAATTGCTTGAAATAAACCGCTACGGGCCAAATCCGCCTCAACAATTTGAGCAATATCCTCTGGCAGCGCATCCACACCATCATAGCCAAAAGGAACTACGGCTATCGGTAGTAGCTGATCCGCACCACTCGTTATTTCAATAACTAACTGAGCCCTAGCTGAACCTATAAATATTAAACAAGAGAATAATATACTTAACCATTTTTTTAACATCATTAATTTCTCAAATCTTGCGGGTTAAAAATCAAATCTACTTGTCGAAAATTTCGCTCAAAAACGTATGAGTCAACTTCCGATAACTCTTCAATTTTCCTGACCTTATAAACAGCGTCCACTGTTCGCTGATCGAATAAGGCATCACCACTACTTTTGGTGATTTGAACATTCATCACTTCACCATTCGGTAAAAAATAAATGCGCAATTGGGCTTTCATGTTGTTTCGCGCACTCGGTGGACGAATCCAGGCTGCGGCGACCCTATCATTTATTAAACCACTAATAGATTGAACCATTTGAGCTTCTTGCACTTTACGTTGCTCAGCTTCAAGTGCCGCCGCTTTGGCAGCCGCCTCCTCGGCTTTCTTTTGTTCAGCAAGCCTTGCTGCCTCCTCTTGGCGCTTTCGCTCTTCTTCCGCTAAACGGTCAGCCTCGGCCTTACGAGCAAGTTCTTTACGCTGCTTTTCATTCGCCTCTTTTTCAGCTAGGCGCTTTTTTTCAGCTAAGCGTTTATTTTCGGCTTGCTCTTTAGCCAGTCGCTTGTTTTCTGCCTCTTGCATAACACGCTTTTGTTCCGCTGCTTTTTTCTTTCTTGCTGCTTCTTGACGCGCTGCTTCTGCCTTTTCTTTTGCCTGCTTAGCTTGAGCAAGTTGCTTTTGCTTTTCTTCTAAAGCCTTGCGCTTAGTTTCTTTTTTTCTACGCTGTTCAGCTTCTTTTTTCTTTTTTTCTGCTAGGGCTGCCTGCTGCTTTGCGGCTTTCTCCTCAGACTCTCTTTTACCTATTATAGTTTCAGAAATATCAATAACAGTAGCATTAACGATAGGAGGACGTTTTGGTTTTGGAGCCTCAGTATCACTAAAATCGATCGCAACCAAGCCGGCAATAACAATACCCGCATGCAAACTTATAGCCAGCACCGTTGGAATACTATAACTATCACTGCGCAACCATTTCATTAGTTTTTATCCGGTTCTGTCACTAAACCTACATTTGGAACACCTGCGCCCTGCAATGTCACCATAAGACCAATAACGTCACCATAAGAGACGTTTTTGTCCCCTCTTACCAATACAGACATCTTAGGATTTTGATTCAACACCTTCCTTACTCTATCTTGTATCTGAGATAAGGCTATCGACTCTTGTTTGCCACCGACATCTAAATAGTACTTACCATCGGAATCGACTGAGGCAATCATGACATCATTTTCAGTATCTTGTATTGGTGACGCATTCGCATTGGGCAATTCGACATCCACACCTTGAGTAAGCATTGGCGCAGTAATCATAAAAATCACCAGCAGAACCAACATAACATCGATATAAGGGACGACATTAATTTCGGCCATTGGACGACGCTTGTTTCTTCTTCTTGAGCGAGCCACTATACAGCGCCTCCCTCTCTTACATGTACCTTACGGTGTAAGATGCTAGTAAATTCATCCGCAAAATTCTCATAACTAGAGCCAAGAGACTCCGCTGTAGAAGAAAATCGGTTATATGCAATAACAGCTGGGATTGCCGCTGCCAAACCAATGGCTGTTGCAATTAGAGCTTCTGCAATGCCTGGAGCAACGGTTGCCAATGTGGCTTGCTGAACTTCTGCAAGACCAATAAAAGAATGCATTATCCCCCAAACAGTACCAAATAAGCCGATATAAGGACTGGTGGAACCAACCGTTGCTAAAAACGGCAGGTGTTGATCGAGCTTTTCTTCTTCACGATATAGAGCTACGCGCATCGCCCTTTGAACACCGTCCATAATAGCTTCAGGATCAACATTGTGGCTCTGTCGTAATCGAGTAAATTCTTTAATACCTGACGTAAAAATATTCTCTATACCTTCTACTTTACGACCTTCTTGTGTGAGTTTTCGATAAAGTTGACTAAGATCAATACCAGACCAAAAATTTTCTTCAAAGGATGTACGAACTTTTTTCGCTTCTTTTAGCACACGGATTCTTTGAAATATTACAATCCATGATAATACAGAAGCAGCTAGTAGAATCAGCATCACAAGCTGAACCACAAAACTAGCACTGGCGATCAGTCCCCAAATTGACATTATTAACCTCTATTTTAAATCTGAAGGTAGTTGGTAATTAAAATGTTCGTAAGCACGTTTTGTAACTTGGCGCCCTCTTGGCGTCCTAATTATAAAACCTTGCTGTATCAAAAACGGCTCTATGACGTCTTCGATAGTATCTTTGTCTTCACCTAAGGCGGCTGAGACACTATCTAGACCAACGGGCCTTCCGTCAAACTTTTCTATCATAGTCAATAACATACGTCTATCTAAGTGATCAAACCCCTGACTATCTACACTTAACATATCTAGCGCCTTCTGAGCAACCTTTTGTCCGACAAGCGTCTCTCCGCTAACTTGCGCCACATCTCTAACTCGACGCAACAGCCGATTGGCAATTCTTGGCGTCCCTCTTGACCTTCTTGCCACTTCAAAACAGCCTGAATGGTCTAGCTCCATGCCCATTTTATTTGCTGAACGTGCCACAATTGTTGTTAGCGACTCAACATCATAAAACTCTAAACGCTGCACAATACCAAAGCGATCCCGCAGGGGGGATGTTAATAATCCTGCCCTTGTTGTTGCTCCGACAAGTGTGAACGGTGGGAGTTCAATTTTAATTGACCTAGCTGCTGGCCCCTCACCAATCATTATATCTAGCTGATAATCCTCCATGGCGGGATAAAGCACCTCTTCAATTGCCGGGCTTAACCTATGTATCTCATCAATAAATAAAATGTCGCCTTCATTTAAATTCGTTAGTAATGCTGCTAAATCTCCAGCCCGCTCTAAGACAGGACCGGATGTTGTTCTGACTTCCGCCCCCATTTCATTACCAATAATATTGGCAAGAGTTGTTTTACCTAAACCAGGAGGCCCAAATATTAGAGTATGATCGAGGGGCTCTTCACGCTGACGTGCAGCTTGAATAAAAATTTCCATTTGCTCTCGAACGATAGGCTGACCAATATACTCAGCAAGCGCTTGCGGACGTATAGCGCGATCTATTTGACGGTCATTACCTTTAAGCTCAGCAGAAATAATACGATCTTGTTCAATCATGCTTTATTTCCTTAGCATACCTTTCAAAGCGGCTTTGATAACCTCTTCACTATTAGCTGCATCCACAGGTACGCTCGCAATCGCCTTAGCCGCTTCTTGAGGCTTATAACCAAGTGAAATAAGTGCCGCTTCAGCCTCTTGTCTAGGGTCAGCCTGAACTTGGCGCAACACGGCAGGAGCTGAGAACAAGTCAGTTTTTGCCGCCTGTCCGAGCTTATCTCTCAATTCAACAATTAGTCGTTCGGCTGTTTTTTTGCCAACACCAGGTATGCGAGTAAGAGCGGTCACGTCCGATTCTTGTACATTACTAATTAGCTCCTCAGATGAAATGCTGGACAAAATTGCCAATGCCATCTTTGGACCAATTCCATTGACTTTAATCAGAATACGAAACAGTGCGCGCTCATTTTTATCTATAAACCCATAAAGTGTATGGGAATCCTCTTTAACTAACAGATGAGTAAATAATGTCACCTGCCCTCCAATTTGAGGCAAATCGTAGACTGTAGTCATTGAAGCACTGACTTCATAACCAATACCATTAACATCAACCATCAATTCTGGTGGAGTCTTTTCTATCAAGGTGCCGACAATTCGTCCGATCACACAGTTTTCCTTACGTCTAATTCTGTCCAACGCTTAGAGGCACGCCCCGCTCGTTTACCAACGCCGTATTCCAATCCGCCGGAAGTTCGAGTATTAGCATGACACAAAGCAATTGCTAAAGCATCAGCCGCGTCTGCTTGCGGCTTGGAAGTTAGATTCAACAAAAGCTGAACCATCATTTGTACTTGCATTTTATCTGCATTACCGTTGCCAACAACAGACTGCTTAACACGTCGTGCAGCATATTCATGCACTGTTAGCTCCTGAATAGAGGCTGCAACAATAGCGGCACCTCTTGCCTGCCCTAGTTTTAACGCCGAATTTGCATTCTTGGCTAAAAACACCTCCTCAATTGCAAACTCGTTTGGCTTATATTCGTCCAATAAAGCTGAAACATTCTGAAATATATGTTTTAACCTAACAGACAGCGCCTCATCAGGTAATCGTATACAGCCACTATTAACGTAAACAGATTTACCATTTACAATATCGATGATACCAAAGCCAGTTATTCGCGAGCCGGGGTCAATTGCTAAAATCCTAGTCGTGGGCATAACATTTTGCGCCTTATACAATTACTGTATATTTCAACAGCCCTTTACAAAGTATGCAATGGCAAAACATAAAAAAGGCCGCTAATACGCGGCCTTTTACGTTTTTCTTTCAATCTCTTAACATAACTTACTGTTCTAAAATAAGTTTAAGAGCCACTTCTAGGATTCAACCACTGGTTTTCTGACGCGGATACTCAACTCTTTTAACTGTTTCTCGCTTACCTCACCTGGCGCTTGAGTCAAAAGGCAGGTCGCACTTTGTGTTTTAGGGAAAGCAATGACGTCACGAATAGAGCTAGAGCCCGTCATCAACATAACCAAACGGTCAAGGCCAAATGCCAAACCACCATGTGGCGGCGCACCAAACTTCAACGCATCCAATAAGAAGCCAAACTTCTCTTGTTGCTCTTCTTCACTGATGTTTAGCAACTCAAACACCACTTCCTGCATTGACACTTGGTGAATACGAATAGAACCGCCACCAAGTTCAGTTCCATTTAGTACCATATCGTATGCTTGAGACAAAGCATTCAATGGATCTGCTTTTAGCGCCTCAGGAGAGCAAGAAGGAGCGGTGAATGGGTGGTGAATCGCAGTAATACCACCATCACTGGTTTCTTCGAACATTGGGAAATCAACAACCCATAATGGTGCCCATTCACAAGTATAAAGATCCATGTCTTCGCCAAGCTTGCAACGTAGAGCACCTAATGCTTCATTTACCACTTTCGTTGAATCTGCACCGAAGAAGATTAAGTCGCCATCTTGAGCTTCTAGACGCTCTAGTAGCGCCGCACGAACTTCAATAGGCAAGAATTTAACAATTGGTGACTGCAAGCCTTCTTCAAGGTTCGATTTATCGTTGACCTTAATGTAAGCCAAGCCTTTCGCACCATAAATGCTAACAAACTTAGTGTAATCATCAATTTGTTTACGTGTTAAGCTGTTGCCGCCAGGCACTTTCAACGCCGCTACACGGCCTTTAGGGTCTGTTGCAGGGCCAGAGAAGACTTTGAAATCAACCTCTTTCATCAAGTCAGACACAGTCACAATCGTTAATGGAATACGAAGATCTGGCTTATCACTGCCGTATGTTTCCATTGCTTCGGAATAAGGCATGCGAGGGAAAGCACCCAAATCAACATTCATTAATTCTTTAAACAAGTCGCCAATCATGTTCTCAGTCATGACCATGATTTGCTCTTCGCTCATGAAGGATGTTTCGATATCCACCTGAGTAAATTCTGGCTGACGATCAGCACGTAAATCTTCATCACGGAAGCACTTGGCGATTTGGTAATAACGATCGAAACCAGACACCATCAATAATTGTTTAAATAGCTGTGGTGACTGCGGCAATGCAAAGAAACTACCTTGCTGCGTACGGCTTGGTACCAGATAGTCACGAGCACCTTCTGGGGTTGCACGAGTCAAAATTGGTGTTTCAATATCTAGGAAGCCATTGTCATCTAAGTAACGACGAAGCACAGAGGTTACTTTTGAACGAAAACGCATTTTTTGCTGAACTTCTGGACGACGCAAATCGATAAAACGGTTTTTTAATCGAACATCTTCACCAACGTTTTGGTGATCATCCAATTGAAATGGCGGCGTTTGTGCGGCATTTAAAATTTCAAGCTCTGTACCAAGCACTTCAATTTCGCCCGTATTCATATTCGGGTTCACTGTGCCTTCTGGACGCGCTCGAACCAAACCTTTCAGCTTAACAACAAACTCATTACGAACACTGTCGGCAAGGGCAAAACTTTCGGCACGATCAGGATCAAAAACAACTTGAGTAATCCCTTCGCGGTCACGAACGTCTAAGAATATAACACCGCCGTGGTCACGACGACGATGAACCCAACCGCAAAGGGTAATTTCTTGTGAAATGTTAGAAGCATTTAACTCGCCGCAATAATGGCTGCGCATAATTTCTTTCCTATTACTTTCTCAGTAAGAGAGTGATTTTTTCTTAGAACGTTTTCTATTTGATCAGTAATGTAAACTGAGTTTTATACATCAAATAGAAGAACAGAATATTTAAAGGCAAAACATTATATGCGAACAAACCCTGACTCTCTAGAGCTGGAGCAAAATTTGTCCTTCACAATGCTCGCTTTATTCAATAGTGGTTATTTCGTAAGCCATTTGCTTCCCACTTTGACGTAATTCGACCTCATCATCGACCATTTTACCAAGTAATACCTTTCCAACTGGACTAGAAGGTGTCACAAGATAAACTATCTTTTTACTTATTTCGACGCTGAGCCCTCCGGCACAAGGGGAAATAAAAAAGTACTTTTCACAAACACAGGATGACTCCAAGTCTACCAATGTTACTAATGACCACAAATCAACACCCTCTTCCTCATTACACATAACAGGCTGTTTCTTATCAAAAAGCAACCAATCCTTTTCACATTCTAATACTCGCTGTGATTGCCCATGAGCTAGGTAAGATGCCTCCAACCCAAAAGTGTCATATTTATTTTCTGCCACACTTTCTTCATTTGTCGCTGCCTCATGGGCCTGTTTCGCAGCCCATTTAGCGGTCTCGTAGCGACTCAACAATGCAGAGGTAACAGTTTTATGTACATCATACTTATCCATTACAACTCGATCTTTTGGTTTTAATTTTTTCATTGTAATGATTCACCTCAATAAGAAAAACCATTACTTCGCCTTTGCCATACAACCTACAAAATGACAAAAAATACGATTTCATTAATTTGCCAAAAACCTTAGTTGACACAGTCAACTTAAGACCCTATATTGATAACGATTCTCAAATGAATTATCAAATTTAAGAAGGCTGAATGAAAGAAAACATTGGCGAGTCGCTCCACAAATTAATGCATCACTACCGACATCAAGTTCGCGAAACGGCGGCTAAATCGGGTATCTTAATTCCTGTTAGCCATATTCGTTCACTTAAATGCATCAATAAAATTACAAACTGCAGCGCCAAAGACATTGCAGATAGACTTTCACTTGATAAATCTCAAATTACTCGAGTATTAAAAGAGCTAGTTAGTTCAGGTTACGTTGAAAAAATTCGGAGCCCAGACAACCATCGCAGCCAATTATTGAGTCTCACAAAGCGTGGCTCAGAATTATTGACCAGAATTACGATGTTGGATCGAGTTGCAGCCCAGAATATGACGCAGAACTTAACAGATCAACAGATAGAAGACTTTATACACATCTCGGAAATAATGGTGAATAACCTTAATCAGTCCCCGTTTTGCGATAATCACGGTTAGGAGTTAACAATGAGCAAACCACAACCACGCGAACTAACAGTTATTAGAAAATCCTTTATAACGACAAACATGTTACGAATAACACTGGGTGGCAACAATATACAAACCATCCCAGCCGACCAAGAAAGTGGCTATGTAAAACTAATATTCCCAAAAGCAGAACAAAAGCCATTAATACGAACTTATACAATTCGCAACCAACGCGCCAATGAAATAGACATTGATTTTGTATTGCATGACGATGGCGGCCCCGCGTCAACATGGGCTAAACAAACTCAACCTAATGACACCATTTTAGTGGGAGGCCCAGGTCCCAAAAAACTAATTGAAGAATCTACGGACTGGCAAATCTTCGTGGGAGACATGACGGCCCTGCCGGCTATTAGTGTCAACCTTGAAAAGCTACCTATGGACGCAAAAGGGTATGCGATACTTGAAGTTATGTCTGAGGAAGACATTCAGCCTTTAAAGCACCCTGAAGGCATTGAGCTAAAATGGGTTGTAAACCCTCACCCAGGAGAAAGCTCTAATTTGCTGCTGAGTCAAATACAGTCACTATCATGGCTTGAGGGCAGCGTATCTGTTTGGGCCGCGTGTGAATTCAGTGGCATGAAAACATTGCGTGCTTTTTTTAAAAATGACGTAAAGGTAGAAAAAGAAAATTTCTATATCTCTAGCTACTGGAAATTAGGTAGTAATGAAGACCAGCACAAAGAAGTCAAACGAATAGACACAGAAACAGCGGCTTAAAGAATCTGCGATTCAAAAACAAAAAACCAGCTCAATGAGCTGGTTTTTTATATTTTATCACGGGCTATAACTGAATACTTTCTACAATCAACTCTACCGCTTCATCCAATGAGGATTCTGTAATTTGAGAGTCAGCAATTGTGACATCAGCTACTAAGAAAGCCACTCCTGTTTGACGAATTAATGCCGCTTCTTGCGCCGTAGCATCAGCCTTAACCAAGGCCACAACACCTTGACGTAACAATAAGCGCTCAAGCGCATTACCTTGTTGCAAAATGCTATCAGCCAATGCAATGACAGCTGGCTTTTGACCAAGTCGCGCCGCACGGTCTTCTGCACTAACAATTGTGTCATGGTCAAGTTCAGCAACAGCTTCTTCAACCATGCCAGCGCCAACTGTTACATTGGTCAAACGATCAATGATAATCAAAGCGCCAGTAAAACGACTATCCGTGTATTCATCAAATGCAACAGGAGCATCAAACTGAATAACCGCATCGCCAATGCCATTCAGTTCCAAAGCATCAATTTTACTCACTTCAAGCGTGTTAACATCAATACGATGATTAAAGTGATGCACTTTACCGGGAACAGTTTGCGTTCCTAACTTAAAGTCATAGAGTTTGCCGGGAACCAGTGGGTGGTCAGCCATCCAAACAATAGAAGAGCGAAGTGTAGTCGCGATTAGCGGCTGTTGACCAACATGAGCAAGCATACCGCCACGACTAATATCTATTTCGTCCTTTAAGGTAATAGTGACAGCTTGGCCTGCTTTTGCCGCTTCTAGATCACCATCAAATGTCACAATTCTATCAACAGTAGAGGTCTTGCCTGAAGGCAAAGCTACCACTTGATCTCCTGGCTTCACTGCTCCGGCAGCAATTGTGCCGGAGAAACCACGAAAATCTAAATTAGGGCGATTGACATATTGAACTGGAAAACGAAAAGCGTCACGTTTAACATCACGATTTATTTGCACCATTTCCAAAATAGACATCAATGGAGCACCTTGATACCAAGGCATGCTTTCAGAGGCATTTACTACATTATCACCACGTAGCGCCGACATTGGCACAAAATGAATATCTTCAGGTTTGCGATCACCAAGTTGATCAACAAACTTAAGGTAGTCATTTTTTATCTGATTAAATGTTGCTTCAGAAAAATCGACCAAGTCCATTTTATTAATAGCAACCACAACATGTTTAATACCCAATAGCGAAGCAATATAGCTGTGGCGACGGGTCTGAGTTTGCACGCCGTAGCGCGCATCAATCAAGATAATAGCAAGATCACAAGTGGATGCACCGGTTGCCATGTTACGAGTGTATTGTTCATGACCTGGTGTGTCCGCGATAATAAATTTACGCTTCTCAGTAGAGAAATAGCGATAGGCCACATCGATAGTGATGCCCTGCTCTCGCTCAGCTTGAAGACCATCAACTAGCAAAGCGAGATCTACTTCTTCCCCCTGGGTACCAGACTTTTTACTGTCGCGCTTCACAGCATCCAAGTGATCTTCATAAATCAACTTGGAATCATGAAGCAAACGACCGATTAATGTACTTTTTCCATCATCGACATTGCCGCAAGTAAGAAGACGTAATAAGTCTTTTTCTTCATGCTGTTTCAAATAACCAAGTATGTCTTGGCTGATCAATTCTGATTGGTGAGACATTCTTTCTTTACTCCAAACTTAGAAATAGCCTTGTTTCTTCTTCTCTTCCATTGACCCGGATGAATCATGGTCAATCATTCGCCCTTGACGTTCTGAACTTTTTGTCAGCAACATTTCCTGAATAATTTCAGGTAAAGATGCCGCTTCAGATTCAACCGCTCCTGTCAATGGGTAGCAACCTAGTGTGCGGAAGCGTACAGATTTCATCTCAGGCACTTCACCGTTTAGAGGCATACGCTCATCATCAACCATGATCAAAGTACCATCACGCTCAAGCACTGGACGTTTCGCAGAAAAATAAAGAGGAACAATAGGAATGCTTTCCAAATAAATGTATTGCCAAATATCCAGCTCAGTCCAGTTTGATAATGGAAAAACACGAATGCTCTCACCTTTATTCACTTTTCCGTTATAGATATTCCACAACTCTGGGCGCTGATTTTTTGGATCCCAGCGATGCTGTTTATCACGGAAAGAGTAAACTCGCTCTTTTGCACGAGATTTCTCTTCATCTCGGCGTGCACCACCAAAAGCAGCATCAAAACCATATTTATCTAAGGCTTGCTTAAGTCCCTGAGTTTTCATTACATCAGTATGCTTTGAACTACCATGAGTAAATGGACCAATGCCTTGATCAATCCCTTCCTGATTCTGGTGAACAATAAGTTCCAAACCAAGCTTAGCAACCAATTCATCACGAAAACTGATCATTTCTTTAAATTTCCAACCAGTATCCACATGCATTAGGGGAAACGGCGGTTTGCCAGGGTAAAATGCTTTCATAGCAAGATGCAGCATTACTGCTGAGTCCTTACCAATGGAGTAAAGCATTACTGGGTTATCAAATTCAGCAGCAACTTCGCGTATAATGTGAATACTTTCGGCTTCTAGCTGTTTTAAGTGAGTAAGTCTTGCCTCTGTCATAATTTCCCATCTCTGTTGTCAGGCTTCAGCATTTTTTGAACTATAACATGCCTTTAGGTTATAAAAAGCACCACATTTAGACTTTAGTAGAATATGCATATTAAAAAAGCTTTATAAGTAAAACCTTTATACAAGTCACTGGATGGTTTTTTAAGAATGAAATACTGACCATATTAAAAACAAAAAAAGGCCGAGATATCGGCCTTTTTTGTTAGATCAGAAGGAATTTACTGAGAGTTAAATTGCTGCTCTAACATAAGCTGATTAATCTGCTTACGAAGGCGAATAATTTCACCGTTCACCTGAGTCCTAAAAGCATCACTTGAGTTAATAGCATCTTGATGCTTTTCTAAAGTATCTTGGATATTAGCCACATCTGTAGAACTGGCCCCTGCAGAACGCTTTTCTATGGCGGCCACTTTTTTCTGTAGAGCGCTTAGATCCTGTAAAACTTGATCAAGACTCAAAGCTTGTGCCTCATTCTGTCCCGCTTGGGCAAGGATTTGCTTTTCAGATGATTGCAGTCGTGTTGCTTGATCTTTCTGTGTTAATTCAACAGCCTTTACTGTTTCTTCAATAGAAGCCACAGAAGGAACAAGTTTATTATATCCAGCTTCAACCTCATTAAACGCTTCAGCTTGCACTGCAATTCGTTTAGATTGAGTCGAAATAGTATCTCGTAACGACGTCAGTTTTTTCTGGAGTTCGTCAATAGCAGCATCATTGCTCGCTATTGATTTTCTATTGGTGTCATAAGCAACACCCCAGAGCTTGCGAATTTCACTCTCGTGATTTTTTAGTGTTTCTTCTAGGGTTTCACCTTGCTTATTAGCCGAAACATCCGCAGCCAGCAGCTGGTGATCTAAATTTTTTATTTCGCTTTTCGCACCATACAGCTCATTACGAAGCTGCATATTTTGCTGCCATAACCAATACCCAGCACCCGCAGAAGCCATTAATATGAGAATTAACAAAATATAAATACCCGCTAAATTAGGCTTCTTATGGACAACTGTCGGTGCATGAGCTGGTTTGGCAGGGGTGGGGTTAGTGTGACCTTTTTGTGCTGTCGCACCTTGTGGCCTTCTGTCGCTGACTTCATCTTGATCCAGAGTCAGGCTTGGGATCTCAACATCATCGTCTCTACGCATGGAAAATCTTATATAGTCGCTATTAATAGAAATTATGGAAATTCTTCGGTGAACAAGGCTAAAGAATATTATCTTCAGTTGTTCAGTGCTACTATATAAGCACCATTAACTGCTTGATAACAAGCATTTTTCGTTAATTAAAAGCAAGGAGAATTGAAATGGCTTTTGAATTACCCGCTCTTCCTTATGCTAAAGATGCACTAGAGCCTCATATGTCTGTTGAGACGCTTGAATACCATCATGGCAAGCATCACAACACTTATGTTGTCAAATTAAACGGCTTAGTTCCTGGTTCTGAATACGAAAATAAAACACTTGAAGAGATCATTGCATCTGCTCCAGCTGGCCCTGTTTTCAATAACGCAGCGCAAATCTGGAACCACACTTTCTTTTGGAATAGCCTAAATCCTAACGGCGGCGGCGAACCAACAGGCGCTTTAGCAGAAGCAATTAATGCGAAATGGGGTTCTTTTGCAGAATTCCAAGCCGCATTTAATGACAAAGCGGTTAACAACTTTGGCTCTAGCTGGACTTGGCTAGTTAAAAATGCTGACGGCTCTCTAGAGATCGTAAACACAAGTAATGCAGCAACGCCAATGACAAACGGTCAAACAGCTATCATTACTGTGGACCTTTGGGAGCATGCTTACTACATTGATTACCGCAATGTTCGCCCTGACTACCTAAAAGGTTTCTGGGCGCTAGCTAACTGGGAATTTGCGGCAGCAAATTTCTCAGCTTGATTCTATTTATATAAATAGTTGAGTAAGACCAGTCAAAAAACGCGGCAATGGCCGCGTTTTTTTTGCTTCTCATTTATCGGTTTTCATCTCGTCCAAGACAAATAATTTTGCTTGAATAAATTCAGAGTGAGGCATAAATAGCAATTCACTAATAGTGCGGATACGATGATCTTCATATGAGTCAATATCACCATCAGCAAGGGCAACACGCCACAGAGCTTTTAAAAGTAACATCTTCTGCTCTAAATTTGCCGTTTCGTTAATCACCTTAGTGAATTGATAAAGGTCGTTAGCAGCATCTACACCTGTTCGAGCTTCCTCGTAGAGAATATCTATATCATCTCCCAACTCACTCACCTCACGAAGAAAACGCTTAACTTGATTTACTTCCATCTCATTAATTTCATTGTCAGCCAGCATCACTTCCATGAGTAGAGCAGCCACAGCTTTCTGATAAGATATTTGCTCACCCTGCTCTACAGGAAAACTAAAAAGACTTTTTAAAGCGTTTAACATTTTTTCTCCAAAATATACTCGCGTAGAGCTTCAATTAAGGTATTAGGGAATTGTCGGTAATCTAAATATGGACACCAAACATACGGTGGGTACACAAATGAAGTATGTACGTTACCTACTTTGTGTGCAGAAGAATCAACTGGTAGCTCATCCCTAAATGTATTACCAACAACAAAAACCAAGCCTTCGTAATCATGCAGTTGATCTAGAGAAAAGGCGATCCCCACTTTGGTTAGTAACTCTTTATCACGGAATGATTTCCACGAATCATAACGAGGCGCCGTCAACTTTGCCATGATAGTAAAGATTTTACGCCAATGATTACCATTTAGTTCAATTAATAAAGAGACATTAGGCCTATTTAAAAATGACGTATCAAAAAACCTGGGTAAAACGGGCTTATTTGGCAAAACAAACACATAATCAGCCTCACCAATGCCAGCACCCAGCCACAAATCGTTCATTTACTACTCCTTAATGCCATAAGAATACAATGAGAGCCTTTTAATATCCTCTAGGCAATAGGTAAAGACTGTGGAACTCTCAACAAACAAAAGACAGGGTTGCGTTTCTTACTTTATATTAGACTTTTCTCATGAATATATATTAGAATATACTTATATTAATGAGAGAGCCCCAATTATGGATACCATTTTCAACCCTCTCGCGGGGGGTCTACTAATAGGCCTAACCGCCACAATCTACCTTCTTGCTATTGGTAAAGTGATTGGCATTAGTGGAATATTATCTCAATTACTTTTTAACAAAGAACGTTTTTTGCCCTTCTTGTTCATTGCAGGGTTAATTGTCGGTGGTGGTGCCTATGGCATTTTAACCGAAAAAACAGTTGCCTTCCCTGAAACTAGAAGCCCTATACTTTTAATCGTATCTGGCTTGCTCGTCGGCTATGGAACACGACTTGGCGGTGGATGTACAAGTGGTCACGGTGTTTGTGGTATATCACGGCTTTCTCCCCGTTCAATCATCGCAACCTTAATTTTTATGGCTGCCGCTATAATTACTGTCGCTGTTCTTAATTAGGAGAAAACTAATGTATGCAATTGTTACTCTCGCCGCGGGTTTATTATTTGGCTTAGGTCTAGCGTTTTCAGAAATGACCAACCCAACAGTGGTGCTGGGTTTCTTAGATATTTTCGGTGAATGGAACCCATCTTTAATCATTGTCATGGCAAGTGCCATTACTGTCGGTATGATTGGTTACGCTGTAAAACGAAAACGTATGGCTCCGATGTTAGCCAGCAAATGGCAAGTTCCCACTCTGCGCCATATTGACTCAAAACTAATTATTGGATCATCACTTTTTGGCATCGGCTGGGGAATTAGTGGCTATTGTCCAGGACCTGGACTAACCGCTTTAGTTAATAACCCAAGTGAGGGCTTTTACTTTGTTGCCGCCTTAATTGTAGGTAGTGGATTACATTATTTTCAGACTCGGATCACGCAAAAATAGATATAAAAATCCGGAGACTTTTATAGTCTCTTTTTTTTAATCTAAAATATGAAAAAACGCTTGACCCAAGACCTCTTGCACCTTAAATTTCGCCCGCGTCATTGCTGAACATAATCCGCACCGCTTCAACTGCTGCGCTCGTCGCTTAAGGCTCTAATGCCGGATAAGTAACAGCCATAAGTAGGACGGGAGAAGGTAAAGGCGTTTACTTATTAAATCGGTTTATGTTTTGCATAATTAAGGAGCCTTAAATCCATGACTACTGACGTCAATTCTTTCTACACACCTGAGCGTTTCGCCCGTTTTAAAGCGTTTGCAGAAACCAAAGACACCCCTTTTGTTGTAATCGATACAGATATTATCGATGAGGCCTACACAGAACTAACAAAAGGCTTTCCTGTCGCTGATATTTTTTACGCGATTAAAGCTAACCCAGCGCCAGAAATTCTGACTTTATTACGTGATCGTGGCTCAAATTTTGATGTGGCATCACGTTATGAATTGGATAAGCTATTTGCAATCGGTGGTATTTCACCAGATCAAGTTAGCTATGGCAACACCATCAAGAAAGCCAAAGATGTGCGTTACTTTTATGAAAAAGGCGTACGCATGTTTGCAACTGATTCTGAAGCAGACTTACGCAACATAGCAAAAGCCGCCCCCGGCTCACGTGTTTATGTTCGTATTTTGACAGAAGGTACTGTGACAGCTGACTGGCCTCTTTCACGTAAGTTCGGCTGCCGACCTGACATGGCGATGGACTTGCTTGTGCTTGCCAAAGAGTTAGGTTTAATACCTTATGGCATCTCGTTCCATGTTGGTTCTCAACAACGTGATATTGGCGCATGGGATGCTGCTATTGCTAGTGTGAAAGTCATTTTTGAACGCCTTAAAGAAGAAGATGGTATCGTATTAGAAATGATCAATATGGGAGGCGGGTTCCCTGCAAACTACATTGCTCGCACCAATGACTTAGCCACTTATGCAGAAGAAATCACACGCTTCTTAGAAGAAGATTTTGGCACGGATTTGCCTCGTATTATTCTAGAACCGGGTCGCTCTTTGATCTCGAACGCTGGTGTACTTGTCAGCGAAGTCGTATTGATTTCTCGTAAATCACATACAGCACTAAATCGCTGGGTATTCACAGACGTTGGTAAATTCTCTGGTTTAATTGAAACCCTAGATGAATCGATCAAATACCCGATTCACGTTGATAAAGGCGGTGAATTAGAAGAAGTCATTATCGCTGGGCCAACCTGCGATAGCGCCGACATTATGTATGAAAACTACAAATATGGCCTGCCATTGAATTTGGCAATTGGCGATCGTATGTACTGGTTATCAACTGGCGCATACACAACAACCTATAGTGCGGTAGAGTTTAATGGCTTCCCACCTTTAGCGTCATACTACTTGTAAGTAGTTTGCTTAAACTAAAAAAGCCTCAGAAATTTATTTTCTGAGGCTTTTTTATTTGGAATGACTTTCTCGTTAAGCAATAATAGCCTATTTTTTATCTACAGCACAAAATGGGACTTTTCATGTCGTATACCCTAAGTGAACTCGTCATCTATCCTATCAAGTCCATTCAGGGTATTTCCTTATTATCAAGTGAAGTCGAAAGCGCCGGGCTCTGTGGAGATCGACGCTATATGATAGTAAAACCTGATGGCGAATTCGTCACGGGGCGAAAGCATCCTAACCTAACATTAGTAACGGCCAAGCCTAGCAAAGACGGTGCGTGGCAACTTTCTCATCCTAATCTCATTCATGGTCTATCTCTAAATTTACCCACCTTTTCTAGTAATTATGCAGAAGTCACCGTTTGGGAAAATTTAGTCAACGCGCAGCGAACACAAGAGAACGCTAATGCGTGGTTTAGCGAGATAGCAGGAGAAACAGTAAAATTAGTGTATTTTGGTGAAAAATCAGAGCGTTTTACTAAGAGAAGACCTGAAGTCCCTGTAAGCTTTGCCGATGGATATCCTTTTTTATTGACGACGGAAGCCTCTCTGACTGAGCTCAATAGAACATGCCCTGAAGATATTAAAATGGCTCAATTCCGTCCAAATTTGGTAATTAAAGGCAATAAGCCGTTTGAAGAAGACAGCTGGAAGCGAATTCGTATTGGTGAGGTGGAGTTTGAGAACGTTAAGCCTTGTGACCGCTGTATTTTCACAACATTAAACCCAAATACAGCCCAACGAAGTAAAAAAGGCGAACCACTTAAAACTCTAGCTAAATTTCGCTTACTAGGAAAGGAAAGTATTACTTTTGGCCTTAATATGGTTGCACTTAACACTGGAGCTGTGCACGTGGGTGACGAGGTTGAAGTTCTTGAATACAAAGAACCAGAATTATATGTAGACAGACGTAAGGGCTAAATACTTTAAATCACCCCCCATCTATTTTTACCATTATAAGCACATAAAAAAGAAGGCTCTCGGCCTTCTTTTTTTATTCCAAGAATATGATCTCTCAGTTTAAGCGTCTATTTTAGCCAAGTACTCATCGTAAGTACCATGGAAGTCGACAATGCCCTCACTAGTCACTTCTACAATACGAGTTGCCAAAGACGACACGAATTCACGGTCATGACTGACAAAAATCAAAGTACCTGGATAGTTTTCAAGCGCTAAGTTCAACGATTCTATCGACTCCATGTCCATGTGGTTAGTTGGCTCATCCATAACAAGAACGTTAGGTTTTTGTAGCATCAACTTACCAAACAGCATGCGCCCTTGTTCACCACCAGAAAGTACTTTGACAGATTTCTTGATGTCACTCTGAGAAAACAAAAGGCGACCCAAGGTGCCACGAATCACTTGCTCATCATCGCCCTCTTGACCCCATTGCCCCATCCATTCAATCAAATCAACGTCTTTTTCAAATTCATGAGCATGATCCTGAGCATAATAACCAATATTGGCATTTTCGGACCACTTCACTTCACCTTTGGTTAAATCGGTGTCACCAACCAAACACTTAAGCAATGTGGTTTTACCGATACCGTTTGGCCCGATAACCGCAACACGCTCACCGACTTCAAGCATCATATTTAAACCACTGAATAACTCTTCGTCGTATGATTTGGCAACATTTTCAATTTGCACGGCCATACGATGCAGTTTCTTTTCTTGCTCAAAGCGAATAAATGGGTTTTGACGGCTGGAAGGCTTAACTTCTTCAAGTTGAATTTTATCAATTTGCTTAGCACGAGATGTCGCTTGCTTAGATTTAGACGCGTTGGCAGAAAAACGACTAACGAAAGATTTCAATTCATTGATTTGAGCTTTTTTCTTCGCATTGTCAGATAATAGACGCTCACGAGCCTGTGTTGCCGCTGTCATATACTCATCATAATTGCCTGAGAACAAACGCAACTCACCGTAATCCAAATCTGCCATGTTGGTACAAACAGAGTTTAAAAAGTGACGGTCATGGGAAATGATGATCATGGTGCAATTACGCTCTACTAACACACCCTCTAACCAACGGATAGTATTGATGTCCAAGTTGTTTGTTGGCTCATCAAGCAACAGAATTTCAGGATCAGAGAACAAGGCTTGAGCCAACAAGACTCGAAGCTTTAAACCTGGAGCAACTTCACTCATCAAGCCGTAATGTTGCTCTGTAGGAATCCCAACGCCTAGCAACAACTCTCCTGCACGAGCATCCGCAGTGTAACCGTCCATTTCGGCAAATTCGGCTTCTAGGTCGCCAGCACGTAAACCGTCCGCTTCAGTCATTTCAAGGTTAGCATAGATAGCATCTTTTTCAGACTTGATAGCCCAAAGCTCTGTGTGACCCATGATAACGGTATCAATAACAGAATACTCTTCGTAAGCAAATTGATCCTGTTTCAATTTACCAAGACGCTCATTTGGATCTTTTGAAACGTTGCCTGAGCTTGGTTCCAAGTCACCACCTAGAATTTTCATAAAAGTGGATTTACCACATCCATTTGCGCCGATAAGACCGTAACGCTTTCCTTCTCCAAATTTAACAGAGACGTTTTCAAAAAGAGGTTTTGCACCAAATTGCATGGTGATGTTAGCCGTCGTTAACAAAGTATTCTTCCGTTTATCATGAGGTAAATAATGGTGCTCTTAGTGGACTCAGCCGTCAGAGCAAAGCTTATTCATACATTATCGCACAGATTGAGTAGACTCTTTAAGGGTGAAACTGCTTATTACCTAAAAAAGCCGAACTTACTGTTACAGACAGAGTCCAAAAGCTATCAATAGAATACAAAACGATACTACTCTTTTAGCCAAAATCAGCCTAAAACTAATATAAGTCTCTCGGCTATTCAGAAATAAAGAGTTTGGCCGATGATATATAAAGAACTGACATAGACGGAGAAAACAATGAAAACCGTCCAAGCAAGAGAAATACAATACGACACATCGCCAGCGCATTTAAAAGAAGGCTCTATTTTTGGCGCCCTATCAGAAACATCTATTCAGTTTTTATTAAATGAAGGTGTTTTGCACAAAGTCACTAAGGGCGATGAAATTTTTTCCTATGGTAGTAAGGGGGAGAGTTTTCATGCAGTTTTGCATGGAAAGCTAGATTTTTATAAGCAACATGGAGAGAAAAAGCTGCGAACCAGAACGATCTGCTTCGGGGAAGCCATTGGCTTTGTATCGATGATTGCCTTGCATGAACGTGTTGGCAGTCTATGTGCGCTTGAAGACAGTTTGCTGCTTGAAATATCCAGCCAGCTATTCAGCGACTTTCACGATAAATACCCATTTGATTTTGGGATTTTGCTGATGAACTTATCGCGCGATATGGCAAGAACTATTCGGGTATTGAGTAATGCCTTGGTTGAAAGCAATGTAGTTGTAAAAAGAAACTAAAATAACAAAAGCTTTAAGGGCGCAAAATAAAATAGACTGGAGCAAAACGACTCCAGCCTACCTGGCATCATTATTTTAAAGCGGCAACGACAGATATTTCGACCAATAACTCAGGTCGCGCCAACCTAGCTTCAACACAGGCTCTAGCTGGAGCATGGCCTTCAGGGATCCACGCATCCCAAACAGCATTCATTGCTGTAAAATCCTTCATATCACGAAGGTAAATAGTTGCTGATAAAATATAGGATCTATCTGTTCCAGCTTGCTCTAACAAAACATCTACTTTATCCAGCATAGTTTTGGTTTGCTCAGTAATGTCAGTATTTGCGTCAGCACCAACTTGTCCGCAAAGATAGACCGTTTCATTGTGCTTAACGATACGACTCATGCGCTGACCAACTTCCATGCGTTCAATTGTTGCCATAAAAACCTCTATTAAATTGAGTGTGAAAAATCATAATTTTATTATTAGAATATGCCCTATAATATTCTCTAGAAAACTATAGGGCGACTAATATAAAACGACACAGCATTAAAACTCCAGCCCTTTTTGCGCTTTAATGCCGCGCTTAAATGCATGTTTTACTTCTTTTATCTCACTAACCGTGTCTGCCAGCTCAATTAAAGCATCTGACGCGCCACGGCCAGTCACCACAAGGTGCTGACTCTCAGGACGATTCATAAGTGCGCCAAGCACAGTATCTTCAAGTAAATACTCGTAATGTAGCAAGTAGGTTAACTCGTCTAGAACAACTAAATCGATACTTGGATCAGACAACATAGTGGCGGCTTTTTCCCACGCTTGTTCAGAGGAAACAATATCCGAATCACGATTTTGTGTTTCCCAAGTAAATCCTGCAGGCATAATTTCCCATTGCACATTAGCTTGCTGCTTGAAAAAATCAATTTCGCCCGTATTCCATTCCCCTTTCAAGAATTGAACTACGCCCACCTTCATACCATGACCTAAAGCACGAGCTACCATCCCCAGTGCAGAACTGGACTTCCCCTTGCCATTGCCAGTCAGCAGAACAAACGTTCCTTTATCCTCTTGGGCTTTAGCAATACGTTTATCAACATGCGATTTAATTGCTTGCATGCGTCTTTTATGCTGATCTGGATCTTTAATGGTTTTTGACATAAAAATATCCTTGAAAAAGAGCAAAATCTAATCTGCGATGGCGAGTGTCGCAGATTAGATTTATTTGAATATTAGTGGCGGAGAAGAAAATTAAATGCGGTCATCTTCAGGATCATAACCAAGATTTGGTGCTAACCAACGCTCGGCATCATCTTTACTCATCCCCTTACGCTCTGCATAACTGTCCACTTGATCTGGACCTATCTTGCCGACACCAAAATAAGTGGCATCTGGATGGGCAAAGTACCAGCCGCTTACTGCCGCTGTAGGCAGCATAGCAAAGCTCTCAGTGATCTCCATATCAATCTTTTCTTTGACATCCAGCAAGGTCCACAGCTTGGCTTTCTCAGTGTGATCAGGGCAAGCTGGATAGCCTGGTGCCGGACGAATGCCTTGGTACTTCTCTTTGATCAATTGCGCATTGGTTAGCTCTTCAGCTTCTGCATAACCCCAAAATTCTTTACGCACCTTTTCGTGTAAATATTCTGCAGTTGCTTCAGCCAATCGATCCGCCACTGCCTTGATCATAATAGAGTTATAATCATCATGATCTGCTTCATATTTCTCCACAAGAGGATCAATACCAAACCCTGCAGCGCAGGCAAAAGCACCAATATAATCCGCGACACCACTTTCTTTTGGTGCCACAAAGTCCGCTAGACTGTGGTTATATTTACCTGGCGCTGTTAATTCGTTCTGAATTCGAAGGAATGACAAGCGCTCAACGACGTCACTACGAGACTCGTCTGTATAGATTTCAATATCATCATGATTTACTTGGTTAGCAGGGAATAAACCAACCACTGCGCGAGCCTGCAAGCACTTAGTAGCGATTACTTCATCTAGCATCTTCAATGCATCTTCAAAAACACGTGTTGCCTCAGCACCGACTACTTCATCAGTAAGAATCCGCGGATAGGCGCCAGCCAGTTCCCATGTTTGGAAGAATGGCGTCCAATCTATATACTCTTTGACCTGTTTAAGATCGATATCGTTTTCAGTGAGCACGGTAATACCAAGCTTTTTAGGTTGAACTACGTTACTAGCATCAAACGCAATAGGGCCTTTATTCTGACGGGCTTTATCCAAGGAGACTCGACGACCCGCTTTGACACGGTCTTTATAACGAATACGTGTTTTTTCGTAATCCGATTTAATTTCATCAACAAATGTTTGACGACGCTCTTTGTCTTTGCTTAACAAAGCACTCGCTACACCAACACTTCGCGACGCATTGGTAACATGTACCACTTGATTACGCTTATAGTTCTGCTCGATTTTTACCGCTGTATGTGCTTTCGATGTAGTTGCACCACCGATCATCACTGGCAGATCAAACCCTTGTCGTTCCATCTCTTTTGCTACGTGCACCATTTCATCAAGCGAGGGTGTAATAAGGCCAGAAAGACCAATCATGTCCGCGCCTTCGTCTTTTGCTGTACGCAAAATTTTCTCGGCAGGCACCATGACACCAAGATCAATCACTTCAAAGTTATTACATTGCAGAACAACGCCTACAATATTTTTACCGATATCATGTACGTCCCCCTTCACTGTCGCCATAACGATCTTGCCATTACTAGACGATGCGGTATCCATGTTAAGGCGTTTTTCTTCTTCGATATAAGGCATCAAGTAGGCAACGGCTTTTTTCATGACTCGTGCGGATTTAACGACTTGCGGCAAGAACATTTTACCGGAACCAAACAAGTCGCCGACTATGCTCATACCATCCATTAATGGCCCTTCAATTACTTCTAAAGGTCGAGCAAAGGCTTGGCGTGCTTCTTCAGTATCTTCATCAATGAATTCTGTTATACCTTTAACTAGCGCGTGACTAAGGCGCTCTGACACAGGTAACCCACGCCATTCTTGGGTTTCTTTTTCCGCAACTTCACCCGTTCCCGCAAATTCTCCAGCGATAGCTAACAAATTGTCCGTTGCATCTGGCGTGCGGTTCAACACGGCATCTTCTACTGCATTACGAAGCTTAGGTGGAATATCCTCATACAAGGCAAGCTGCCCTGCATTAACGATACCCATCGTCATACCTTGTTTGATGGCGTGGTATAAAAACACCGCATGAATCGCTTCACGAACAGGGTTATTACCACGAAAAGAGAAAGAGACGTTAGAAACACCACCAGAGACTTTGGCGTAAGGTAATTCACGAGTGATATCACCTGTCGCCTCGATAAAGTCCAAAGCATAACGGTTGTGCTCTTCAATCCCTGTTGCGATGGCAAAAATATTCGGATCAAAAATAATATCTTCTGGTGGATAGCCTACTTCATCCACTAAAATATGGTACGAGCGTCGGCAAATTTCGATTTTACGAGCACGTGTATCCGCTTGGCCAACTTCGTCAAACGCCATGACAATGACCGCCGCGCCATACTTCATTAGTTTGCGCGCTTGCTCACGAAATTTATCTTCGCCCTCTTTCATACTGATAGAGTTAACGACGCCTTTCCCTTGGATCCACTTCAATCCGGCTTCTAAGATTTCCCACTTAGAAGAATCCAACATGATAGGTACACGTGAAATATCAGGTTCAGACGCAATGAGCTTAAGGAAACGCTCCATCGCAGCCTGAGAGTCCAGCATGCCTTCATCCATATTGATGTCGATAATCTGTGCGCCGTTTTCAACTTGCTGGCGAGCTACATCCAGTGCAGTATCGAAATCACCTTCTTTAATAAGACGTTTGAACATTGCCGAACCGGTCACGTTGGTTCTTTCGCCCACGTTCACAAACAAGCTATTGCTATCGATATTGAAGGGTTCAAGGCCAGACAATCGACACGCTTTTTCGACAATAGGAATAACTCGAGGCTTTGAATCTGCGAAGGCTTTAGCAAAGGTTTCAATATGTGACGGAGCGGTACCACAACAACCACCGATGATGTTCAAAAAGCCAGAATCTACCCAGCCCTGAATCTCTTCCAGCATCTCTTCTGGTGATTCGTCGTATTCACCAAACGCATTAGGCAAGCCTGCATTCGGGTGAGCTGACACATGTGTATCCGCAATACGTGAAAGCTCTTCCACGTACTGACGTAATTCTTTTGGCCCTAAAGCGCAGTTCAAACCGACAGAAATAGGTTTGGCATGAGAAATAGAATTCCAGAATGCTTCCGTTGTTTGACCCGATAAGGTGCGGCCAGAGGCATCCGTAATGGTGCCAGAAATCATAATTGGAAAACGAACACTATTTTTTTCAAAATAATCCAGAACCGCGTAAATAGCCGCTTTTGCATTCAAGGTATCAAAAATAGTTTCGATTAACAGAATATCGACCCCACCCTTGATTAAGCCATCAACGGCCGTTGTATAAGCGTCGACTAACTCATCAAAATGTATATTACGAAAACCTGGATCGTTTACGTCAGGAGAAATAGTACAAGTACGGCTAGTTGGACCAACCGCGCCAGCAACAAATCGTGGCTTATTTGGGTTTTGTTTAGTGAATTCGTCTGCGGCTTCACGAGCTAAACGAGCCGATTCGAAATTTAGTTCATAGCTTAGGTCTTCCATGTGATAATCCAGCATGGAAATGTAATTGGCGTTAAAAGTGTTGGTTTCAATGATGTCCGCGCCAGCAGCAAGATAACTGGAATAAATATCTTTGATAATCTTTGGCTGAGTCAAGGAAAGTAGGTCATTATTACCTTTTAAATCACTATTCCAATCTGCAAAACGTTCACCGCGATAATCTTGTTCTTCTAATTTATACCCCTGAATCATGGTGCCCATGGCGCCATCTAGTATCAATACGTTTTCAGCTAATCGCTTCTCAATAATAGAATACGAATCGGACTTTACCACTCTCACCACCTCAAAAAAGAATATGCAAACGTACTATACCGAAAAGTCACCGTTGTCGCGTTGAAAAAAAGTAATGAGGAGTTGAATGATCCGAGGAAAAAAAAGCGAAACGCGCCAATTAAGGCGAGCTTCGCTTTTTTTGTACCATGCAGCTGTGACTCTAAACGTTCAAATCTTGGTTGCTTTTTGATTTGTTCATGCGACCCACAAGAAAGCCACCTAACAAACCAAGCAAAATAGCGCCTCCCCAATAACCGTATTTCTCAAACAAATTAGTATTTATCAAAGATAGGGTTTCATTACCTCGGTACACTTGTCGCTGAATAGTTTGGTTTTGAAAAGAGATTTGCTGACTTACAAATAAATTTAGTTGTGCTTCTGGCTTCTCGTTTAAGCCTGCTACACGCCAACGCCATTGCAAACGCCCATTCTGAACCACAGCACTAGCCGTCTTGTCACTGATCATTTGAATATCACTGTCGGTGACTAATTCTGCTTGGTAGGCTTGCTCAGAAAGTGACGGACGAACGTCAGCAGACACCAAAATTTCAAAATTATCATGCAAAGCAATTTCATTAGGTAGCTCCCACTGTACATTGTGTAATGAGGAGCTCATTTGCAACTGCAAGGCTTCTATTGCAGCGGTAACTGAAATGCCACTATTTTCTTTTGTCTCTAACTCCTGTTTTGTACTTGCAAGCCGAGCCGACAAGACGCTCAGCTCCGTTTGACTTGCATTCAATTCTTCTCCAAGTGCATTAAGCTGAGCGGTCAATGCGGCATTTTTTTGTTGCGCTTGAGCCAATTTATTATCAAGCTCTTTCCAACGCGACTCAAAATTAGCCCCTTCATCAAGATCGGCCTCTAGTTCCAAGATATCACTCTTATATTGATCAACAAGCGCTTTCTGCTTGAGCAGCTGATTTTTCAAATCGGCCAACTCAATCTGCATCTGTGTATCTTGACGCTCGTAATCTGAATTATCATTCACAACAGGTTGAGTAATTGAAGTAGCTAATTGCGGCATTTTTTCGGAGCGAGAAGAATCATCACCACCTAATGAATGAATTTTATCCCACAAAACTTGATGCTGGGCTCTCGCCTCTGATAAAGCGCCACCCAACATAAGGTTTTCTTTTTTCAGAGCCGCTAGACGTTTTTGATTGGCTTGATTGTCGGATTCTAAATTAGCGTACTTGCCTTGTAGCTGAGTATTTTCATCCAACAAATTAAAATAACTTTGCTTGAAGCCATCTTGTGTCGTTGGCATATTTTCTAAAGTAGAAACTTGCTGTTTTAACGATGTATTCTCATTTTCTAGCTGACCAATACGCCGAGTTAATAAATTATTATCTAACTTTAATGCTGCATAGCGAGCTTCAAGCATTTCACGTTGCTTCTTTTGCTCTTCTAATGCGGCTAAAGATTTTGCGCTAGAAGGTGTATTCTGCAAATTTGCGATAATGGCATCTTTTTCATCTAGGGATATATTTAATGAAGCTAGCTGCTTTTTGTTATCCGCAAGTTTCTGTTGAAGGGAATTAATAAGAGAACTTTTTGACGCTAACTCTTTTTCTAATTTGATTTCTTTTTCGCTGACAATAGAGTTTTGGGGAGTTTGAGAGACTGATTCTGCTGAGCTAGTGGTTTCATCAATCAGAGACTCTGTCTGTTGACGTGAGGACGATGTACATCCAGCAATCATCAAGCCAAAGGCAAGAGGAATCAAAATCGTCGTACGTGCTTTCATTTTTCGCTCCTTAATAAACTCAAGGTCGACAAGTAGGTAAAAGAAGGTGCGAATAAATCTGCTAAGGCTCAGTTTCTCTGAGTGACCCGTAGGGCATGATTTAAAAGCCTAAACTCTTTGTTGAGCACCTCGATAATAAAACCATTATTCACATTCGGTACTCGCCTCTAATAACAAGCTTTTATCCGCATACAAAGACAGAGGACTTATTTTCACCGTCCTTACTCTTATGCCAGATTTAAATATAGAATGCAAAGAAGTAGTAAAGTCCACACTCGAAACAGTATCAAACAAATCAAAAAAAGCCCGTGAGGAAAAATCCGCAAGGGCTTTGAATTACTGAGCTATATGTCTTCTAAGTGCTAAGCAAGGCTTTTAGAAATCACTTCGTAAACATCTTTAGACAAATCTTCCGCTAGAATACGCTCTAGTTCGCTTTTCATTTTCACACTTAACTCTGGCTGCAATTTTTTCCAGCGGGTTAATGGTGTACAAAGTCGAGAAGCAATTTGCGGATTGCGTTTGTTTAATAAAATAATTTGGTCCGCTAAGAAGTGATAACCGCTGCCGTCCGCTTTATGAAAGCCAGTCACACTTTGCCCAAAACCTCCGAGCACAGAACGAACTTTATTCGGGTTCTTCAGGTCAAAAGCTGGATGCTCCATTAAGCCTTTCACAGTAGCCAATGCCCTTTCTTGCTCTTGACTAGCACTTAACATCAGCCATTTATTCACTACCAATGGCTCTTCTTTCCACTGCTCATAGAAAGCCGCCAATAGCTCTGCCGCTTGCTTATGTTGTGAGTTAACAGCTATAGACAAGGCTGCAAATTGGTCTGTCATATTATTTGCTGTCTGGAATTGCGCCACAAGCTCCTGCTGAGCCAGTTCACTGTTTGTTTCAACCCAATAAGATAGAGCTATGTTCTTCAGTGAGCGATGCGCTATATCTTTCGCGGTCGCTTGGTATTCACCTTGGATCTTATGCTCGCGATACACTCGTTCAAAATCTGCTGACAAGGCATGAGCCAATTGCGATTTTAAATGTTGGCGTGCTTGTTTAATTGCCGCAGGATAAATAGGATTTGCCAACTCAGACAAATATGCTTGACTAGGCAAAGCAAGAATCAAGGCAACCATAGCGGGGTCTAATGTTTCATCATTTAATAACGTTTTAAACCCATGAACCAACTGAGAATCGAACGACAGCTTTTTCCCTTCAATAGCCTGATTGATCAAGGTGGTAAGTTCATTTACCGCCAGTTGTTGAGATGCACTCCAACGATTAAAGCCATCTGTGTCTGAAGACAACAATAACAACAAATCTTTTGAAGAATAGTCATAATGCAATTTCACTGGTGCCGAAAAACCACGTAACAAAGAAGGCACAGGTTTCGCCGCTAAACCGCTAAACTCAAATTCTTGTTCACTAGATTGCAAATGTAACACATGATCTTTTGCTGCCACTCCATTTAATTCAGCAGACAAGGCATTACCCTGCTCATCTAGCAAACCAACGCGCACAGGAATATGCAGTGGTAATTTTGTTGGCTGGCCTGGAGTAGCCGGTGTGTCTTGCAACATAGTTAAGCGATATGTCCCCGTCGCTTCGTCAAAGCTATCTTTCACTTTCACAATTGGGGTACCCGCTTGAGAGTACCAGCGCTTGAATTGAGAAAGATCAAAACCCGAAGCATCTTGCATTGCAGCAATAAAATCATCACAGGTAACCGCTTGCCCATCATGACGATCAAAGTATAAATCTGAACCAGCACGGAACTTTTCTGCCCCTAACAAGGTATGGATCATGCGGACAATTTCTGAGCCTTTTTCATAGACGGTCAGCGTGTAGAAATTTGAGATCTCAATAAAAGAAGCCGGACGCACAGGATGAGCCATTGGGCCAGCATCTTCTGCAAACTGAGCTGTTTTCAGGAAAGAAACATCTTCGACACGTTTCACTGTTTCTGAATGCATATCCGCAGAGAAGGTTTGATCACGGAATACAGTAAAGCCTTCTTTTAAGCTTAACTGAAACCAATCACGACAAGTAACACGATTACCTGACCAGTTATGGAAATATTCATGCGCCACAATGGCTTCTACACGTAAGTAAGTATCATCTGTTGTTGTTTCTGGGCTGGCCAACAAGCATGAAGAATTGAAAATATTCAGACCTTTGTTTTCCATCGCGCCCATATTGAAGTCATCCACGGCAACGATCATAAAAATATCCAGATCGTATTCTCGGCCGTAGGTTTCTTCGTCCCAACGCATAGAGCGTTTCAGCGCCTCCATTGCATAATCAACCTTATCAAGGTTATGTGCCTCGGTAAAAATTTGCAGTTTGATATCACGCTTACTTTGCGTCGTGAACACATCATTTTTTACTGCTAAATCACCGGCAACCAAGGCAAAAAGGTACGCTGGCTTAGGGAAAGGATCGTGCCATACGACAACGGTTTTACCTTCGTCCGTTTTTCCACGCTCTACTTCATTACCATTAGACAACATAACGGGATAGCGATTTTCGTCGGCAATGATAGTTGTGGTAAACACAGACATTACGTCAGGACGATCCAGGTAATAGGTAATGTGACGAAAGCCTTCAGCTTCGCATTGCGTACAGAACATAGAGGACGAACGATAAAGACCTTCTAGGCGGGTGTTGTTTTGCGGCTCTATTAAGGTTTCACAAGTTAGAACAAATTCGTCAGCGGTCGCAGTAATAATTAATTTGTCTTCACTGATACGGTATTCTTCTGGCGGCAATGCATAGTCATCCATGGCAACACCAATCAATTTAACGTCTTCACCACCGTCTAAAATTAAAGGGGCTGTTGATTTACCGAATGCTGGATTTCGGCGCATATGTAAACGTGAAGTGACAATGGTTGTTGCTTCGTCTAGATCAAATGTAAGCTCTGTTTTATCAATAAGAAAAGGAGGAACTTTATAGTCTTTTAAATAAATCGCTGATGGCTGACTCTCTTTCATTTGTTCTTATCTCCTAAAATGTCAATGTCGCTTGGTAACCTGTGTATTTACGAATGTTTATCACGCCAGTATCTAACATCCAATATTGACCTTTAATTCCCATCAAAGTACCTTCGATCAGTGGCGTTTTTTCTGCATTAAGGCTGGTCACTTTGGTTGGGTATTCTAACACTGGGTAGGTAAATTCATGAGTTTCATTTTCATCGGACAAATCGGTAATGGACTGCAAACCAAACTCATGCTGCAAGGAGTCCAGTCCTTCATAAAGTCGATCAATTAAACGCTCTTGCTCATATTCAAGGTCCATCTCGATTGATGATCCTTTGAGCATATTACGCCAATTGGTTTTATCCGCCACTTGGGTTTTAAATAAAGTTTCAACTAGACCTGACATTCTACGATTTTGTACCCGAAACAAGGCTCGCGCCTGAGTGGCGCCTTGGTCAATCCATCGAGTAGGCAATTGATCGCCACGAGTAATGCCGACTTTTAAGGCTGATGAATTGGCCAAATAAACATAATGACTTTGCATGCAATACTGCTCGGCCCACTCAGGCTCCCGACAGGTCCCCAGATGAAAGTGGCACTTTTCTGGGCTCATAATACAAGTGTCACAAGCGGCCAACTTTCGAAAGCAGTTAAAGCAAAACCCTTGGCTAAACGATTTTTTAGTCGCCTTGCCGCAATTAACACAAAAAATCCTTCCATCAAGATGCAAAGAGACTTTTTTACCCAGCAAATCATTAACCAGCACACGATCATTTTCTAGATTCAGATGGTAATAGACTTGGCCACCTTCAACCTCAGTCAACATTTTTTTTAGGCTGCCCTGCAACATCAAGCTTGTCCCTCAGGACCATCGCCAACCCATTTAATGGTGTCTTGTTCTTTGGCTGGGTCTTTCTTTTCGACGTTTTTGTGGCCAGTAGTATCGATATAGCCAACGCGGTCTTTTTCTTCTTTGTTGCTGTAGTCGTAAGTAATGACAGCTTGTAGACACAGCTCTGTTTGCTCTGCTGTCAATCTAACACCATTGGGCCATTTACCAAGCTCTACCGCTTGTTTCAGCCTGACATAAACTTCAGGCGACATATTGTCGATCATTTCTTTAAAATTCATTTTTGTATCTCCCCGCGCTTAAGCAGGCTGCTGTTAAAATCTGATAAGAAAACTATAAGGCACACACCGTGTGCAACTAACTCTGACGGTATTTGGTCACGAGCCAGTAAATAACACCCAGCACCAACCCTGAAAGCAAGCCAATGGTATGGGCTGTATTGGCAATACTACCAAGTCCTAATATTTCGGGAAAAGGCGTGTAACCTATACCTAACCAAACGACAAAGAACACCATCAACGGCTTACTGATGAGGGTCGGCCACCGCTTGTTTAATATTGGCAAAAGCCATGCAAAGCCAATAAAACCATAGACCACACCGGATAAACCACCAAATAAAGGGTAGCCGCTTATTTGATACTGTAAAACATTGCTCAATACAGCAGTGATGACCACACCAAAAACCCAAACAACAGGCCCTAGTATTCGTTCTAATTTGCCGCCAATATCCCAGATCCATAGGGTATTAAAGGCAATATGGATCACACTAAAATGCAATAATGCTGGAGTGAAAAATCGCCAATATTCACCTTTAGAAAAGACTTCTGCTAAATCATAAAAGTATATATGACCATTTTTGATATCAAATGGACTAATGGCAAAGTAGCCAACTGTTTTGATGTCTGCGCCAAGTTGAGTAATGACTGCCACCAGTAAGGTTAACAACAATAAGATTGATGTAGCTGGTGAGCGTCTTAGCTGAGAAAGGATTCCACCGCTAGAGTTTGCTCTAACAACAGGCGCGGCTTGGGCTTGTTGCAACAAAGCCGGATCATCTTTCCAAATGTTCATAAGCTGTTCAACAGCTGGCAATTGGCTGGGGTCCAAAAGCCACAATTCATTGTGACCATTTTCAAAAATAATTTGATGTGCCACTTTATGGTGCCACAAGGCTTCGGTTAACCCTTTAGGGTCTTCTGTTTCTTTGAACTGATAAACAAAATACATGGAACCCCTAAAGAGGATATATTTATAAAATAATTAAAACTTAACCAAACCCCGCCATATTAAGGGCGGTAACTGGATTGCCAGCCTAGCTTGTCACGACACACGTTATAGAAATCATGATTTTTGGGGTGTATTAATCGGATGCCACCGGCTTTTTTAGTAATGTGAATCTCATCCCCCGGTGCCGCTGTAATATTAAGCTGACCATCGCAACTGACGCTTGGATAAGTTAGATTTGACTCACATACTACAATACGGATTCTGGCATTAGCATCAATCACGATAGGTCGATTACTTAACGTATGTGGATGCATAGGCACCAAAACTAAGGCATCTAGTTTAGGCAGCATAATCGGGCCACCAGCAGACAGAGCGTAGGCGGTTGAACCGGTTGGCGTAGCTACAATTAACCCGTCGGATTTTTGGTTCATTACAAACTGATCATCTATAAATAGATCAAATCGAATCATTCGAGCAGACTTGCCAGGATGAAGAACCAAATCATTGAGTGCAATCCCCTCACCACTAGGGCGATTTTGGCGTTTGATTTTTGCTTCAATCATAAAGCGCTTTTCTTCATGGTATTCGCCACGAAAAATAGGGTCTAGTTCTTCTTGAAGGTTGTGTGGAGAAATATCCGTTAGAAAACCCAGCGTACCTCGGTTAATACCTAATACAGGAATGTCATAATTACATATTGCTCTGGCAGCACCAAGGAAACTACCATCGCCCCCCACTACCATAACCATATCACAGTGGTCACCTAACTCTTTTAATGCCGATGATGCAACTTTAACGCCCGGCATCATAGTCGCCAATTGATCTTCAAGTACTGGCGCAATGTCTTTTTCCTGAAGATACTCCATCAGCTTCTTAACCGTATCAAGAATCTGAGGTTTATCTAATCGAGCAATAATACCAACACGCCTAAAAAGACTCATGTGTCATTCTCTTCCCGTCTGTCGATGTAAATAAATCAACCCACTAAGTTAGTTTCACGGTTTTTATTTTTTGCATGGGTTTTACATAAGTTGCGCAACTTTAACATGAAGACGACAGCTATCGCCATCTCGTTAAGAGCACGCATAGGGATTAGTATCTTTTGAATATCCTCGCCAGCCTTGCAACCCCCCTGTATGGATAAATAGTGTACGGCGATACGGCCAAGCGCCCTTTTTCATCGCACCTAGAACAGCAAACATGCTTTTACAGGTATAAACAGGGTCAAGTGGGTGATTCGGGTTGTTGTGGGCAAACTCTTTCATAAAGGCTTTTAATAATGGGCTTTGTTTAGCGTACCCACCTTCGTGACAATCGGAATAAAAAAACAATTTTGCATCAAGTTGCTCTTTCGACATGGACTCACCTGCCAACTCACCTGCCAAAGTTGAAATTAATACTCTTTGATTAGGCTCGCCTTTTAAGGCACTGAACACATGTAAATGCGGCGCTTTAACATTAGATAGTATCCCTGCGGCAGTAGTCCCTGTTCCAGACGACACAACCCATGCATCGTACTCTTCATCAATAGTGCTAATATCATTTGCCCAATCATGACAGCCCATAGCACCAAGCACACCGCCACCTCCTTCTGGAATCCAGTAAACATTGCCATAACACTGGTTTATCTCACTCACTATTTGAGCATCCATTCCAAATCGATAATCGGCTCTTGATGAAGGCCATAACTCAACACCATCTTCTACCACATCTCTTAATGTCGGCGTTAATTGAGGTTGTAACTCACCTCGAACGATTGCGATTGCTTTAAATGGCATACTTTTAAGCGTTGCTCCAAAAGCATGTAGATGATTTGAAAACGGCCCACCAAAGGTCCCGATGACAGATGCCCCTTGGCTTTCAGCTTGCTTGAGATGATGTTGTAACTTATGCCATTTATTCCCAGGAGCATTAGGGTGCTCAAGGTCTCCACGATAAATATCTAACTTATATTGAATATTGAACGGTTGCAGACAAGCTGACGGTAAGGTAATTGGCTGAATAAAAGACACAAATAGACCCAGTGGCAAAAAATAGAGAGACGCTGCATAGTAACATGAGTTTTTAGAGTGTTATCACACACTTTTTTCAACTTAGAAAAATCACTCCAATAAGCGTTTCTTTGTTAAAATCTACGTACTCATCATTTGTGGAGATGGAATATGATTCCAAAGCTTTCTGAAGTTTCGCCGATTCAGGCTAAATACCTTCATTTTATCGAGCAATTGAAAGCTTCAGGTTTTTCAGGAGACACTTCCCCTGACTATGCCAACCGCGTGGTTTTATCAACTGACAACTCTATTTATCAAGTATTACCTCAAGGGATTATTTTCCCAAAGAATACGCAAGATATTCAATTATTGGCCGAACTATCCAATCAAGAAAAATTTAACGATATTGTGTTAAGTCCAAGAGGCGGTGGTACTGGTACCAACGGTCAATCATTAACCGGCGGCTTAGTGATTGATTTATCTAAGCACATGAACCGCATATTGGAAATCAACGCCAAAGAAGGTTGGGCTCGTGTCGAAGCTGGCGTGGTAAAAGATCAACTTAATAAAGCGATTCAATCTCACGGCTTATTTTTTGCACCTGAACTGTCTACCAGCAACCGAGCTACCATTGGCGGTATGATCAATACCGACGCCAGCGGACAAGGCTCGGTAATGTACGGAAAAACCCGCGACCATGTGCTTTCTCTCAAAACCGTCTTATTAGATGGGCATCTCCTAGAATCCTCCCCTATTGATGACGAGACTCTTACTGACATCCAAAGCGGCAGCGATTATTCTGCTAATGCTCACCGGGTTGTCGATACTATTCAAAAAAACAAAGCTCAAGAAATTACAGACACTTTCCCTGAATTAAACCGCTGCCTAACTGGTTATGACTTAGCCCACATTCGCACAGAAACTGGCCAATTCAATATAAACTCAGTGCTTTGCGGATCAGAAGGGACGTTAGGCTTTATTGTAGAGGCAAAAGTAAACCTTCTGCCTATTCCAGCCTATGCTGCATTAGTCAATATTCGTTACGACAGCTTTGAAGATTCCCTTCGTCATGCTCGTGAGCTACTTACGGCTAAGCCAACATCGATCGAAACAGTCGACTCTAAAGTTCTCGGGCTCGCTAAAGGCGACATTATTTGGAACTCTGTATCTGAATTTTTCCCAGAAAACATAGGGGAAAATATTCAAGGCATTAACCTAGTCGAATACACAGGTAATGATGAACGAGAAGTTGCCGATAAAATTAAGATCCTAACCGATAAGCTAGATGCCTTAGCCAAACAAGGCGGTAGTAGCGCTCTTGGTTATACCATTGCTATGGGACACGACAGCGTCAACAAACTTTGGGCGATGCGCAAGAAGTCTGTTGGCTTGTTAGGCAACGCTAAGGGTGAAAAACGCCCGATTCCCTTCGTAGAAGATACCGCGGTGCCGCCAGAAAATCTTGCCGACTATATTATGGAATTTCGCGCTGTGCTAGACAGCTACAATGTGGAATATGGCATGTTCGGTCATGTGGATGCCGGTGTATTGCATGTTCGCCCTGCGCTTGACCTTAAAGATGAATCACAAGAACCTATGATCCGAGAGATCACCGACAAGGTAGTCGCACTCACCACAAAATATAATGGCTTACTGTGGGGCGAACATGGCAAAGGCGTCCGCTCTGAATACGCGCCAGCTTTTTTCGGTGAGCTGTATTCAAGCATTCAACAAGTGAAAGGTGCTTTTGACCCAAGAAACCAATTAAACCCTGGGAAAATTGCCACCCCATTTGAACTCGGTGCAGATTTATTAAAAATCGATGAGGTGCCGCTGCGTGGTCAATTTGATCGCCAGATTCCACTTCAAAACCGTGACCAGTTTCAAGAAGGCATGTATTGCAACGGCAACGGTGCATGTTATAACTACGATCCAAATGATGCCATGTGCCCTTCTTGGAAAGGCACACGAGATCGCCGTCACTCACCAAAAGGGCGTGCCTCTTTAATGCGCGAATGGCTGCGCGGAATGAGCCAACAAGGCATTGATACCGTGAAAGCAAGCAAAGACGCCAAAGACAGCAACTTTTTTTTCAACTTCTTGCCGAGGCTTAAAAACACGCTAGCGAAACGTCGCGGAGACTATGATTTCTCCAACGAAGTCCACGAATCTATGATGGGCTGCTTGGCCTGTAAATCTTGCCTAGGACAGTGCCCAATAAAAGTTGATGTACCAGATTTCAGAGCAAAATTCTTGGAACTTTACTACAGCCGCTATCTTCGACCAGCCAAAGATTACTTGATCGGCTCGTTAGAGTTTATGATGCCCACCATGGCGATATTGCCGCAGCCTTACAATTGGTTAGTAAGCCGTCGTTGGGTTAATCACTTTAGCAGTAAATATATAGGCCTGACTGATAACCCAGCACTGAGCAAGCTCAACCTAAAAAAAGAAATGTCTCGCCGTGGTATTCGTTTAGCTACACCATTAGCCATTGAAGCCCTAAGTCCAAAAGACAGAACCCGCGCTGTCATTGTTGTGCAAGATGCTTTCACTAGTTATTTTGAAACCGAGCTAGTACTGGATACTATGGAAACACTCAGTCGTTTAGGTTTCCAAGCTTACCTTGCGCCTTATATGCCTAATGGCAAGCCGTTGCATGTACATGGCTTCATTAAGGCTTTTAATCGCACCGCACGTAAAAACTTAGACATGCTTCAAAGTTTGGCTTTCTACGGCTTACCCTTTATAGGTATTGACCCTTCGATGACACTAACCTACCGAGCGGAGTACACCAAAGCCTTTAGCGATTCTCGACAAATCCCTAACATCCATTTGATGCAAGAGTGGCTAATAAAAAAAAGCGAACACCTTACTAAGCAACCTTTAATGTGTGACAGCTCAACTTATCACTTAATGACCCACTGCACAGAAAAAACGAATGCTGCAGCATCTATTAAAGATTGGCAAAAGGTCTACAGTATTCTTGGTCTTGAGCTAAAAGTCGAAAACGTAGGTTGCTGTGGTATGGCTGGAACCTATGGCCATGAAACGGTAAATAAAGAGAACTCTAAAACAATTTATGCCTTGTCATGGAAAGAAAAAGTAACGGATCCAGGGTTACTCGGAAAATTAGTAGCAACTGGCTACTCTTGTCGCAGCCAGACAAAGCGTTTTGATGATGTTGCCATCCCCCACCCAGTTCAGGCACTTTTGAAACATCTCAGAGAAGCACGGGTAGATTAATACATACTCTTAATCGAGTATCATGAAGAAGGCTCGGAATTCCGAGCCTTCTCTTTTATATAATTCAGCTATTTTATTTTTAAAAGGGACACTATGAGTCACCAAAATTTACTACATGACAGCGCCGATGAGCTTGGCCCTATTCGCATTTTTGATGATGGCCAATATCGCATTCTGTCTTTTGCTGAAGGTGACGAACAGAGCAGAATTCGCCTTTCCACGCCTCATATACTGCAACACGAATACACTCAAGCTATGATGTTGCCTTTATTATTTTGCTCTCCAAAACGAGCCTGTATATTGGGACTTGGTGGTGGCACCTTATTGAGTGCTCTTCATCATACCGTGCCTGCTATTCACCTAACTGCAGTTGAATTGCGTCAAGAAGTAATGGATGCAGCGCAAATGTATTTTAAACTGCCGACAGGCAAACGCATCAATTTAGATGTTGCCAATGCCATCGATTACATGGCAGAAGGACTGCCTAAAAAAGTTGATTTACTGATGACGGATCTTTATAACACACAAGGAATGGATCGCTCTGTTCTCCAAGCAAGCTTTATTGAAAATTGCGCGAAAAATATTAAAGAAGATGGTTGGCTGGCATTAAATTGCTGGATAGACCAAAAAACCAACCATGATCTCACCGCTATTATCAAACAGCATTTTAACGATGTTCGAGCATTGGATACAGGAAGCGGTAACTGGGTAGTCATTGCAGGTAAATCAAGAAACCACAATAACGCTAAAGAGCTCAAGGCCAGCGCGCAAAAGCTCAGCGATAAAATGGGATTTCAGTTAACAAAATGGCTTTCTCGTTTATCTGGCATTTAGTAAGGATATTTAAGTAGTTTTAGCCTTAATTTCACCGTATTTATAAAATAAACCGCCTTAGTGAGCGAAACGACTATTGAATACAAATAGTTTTCATTTAGAATTATCTAAGTGAATTGATGTCATCAGTCAATGCTCACATCAATTAATTTTATTTTAAAGATTAACGGCACTTAATATTAATATGAAACAAATTAAACGCACCTCTCGCTTCTGCGCTCCTGCTATAACAACTTTAGGAACAGCATTATTAACAGCTTTCCCCTCTATTTCATTTGCTAGTGGTGAAGTAAATATTTATTCAGCCCGAAAAGAAGCACTTATTGCACCAGCACTGGATGCCTACTCAAAAAAATACCGAGTCAATGTCAACCTTATTACTGGTGATGCTGACATGTTGTTAAATAAACTCAAGGCCGAAGGCGACGCAAGTCCTGCTGACATTTTCATTACCGTGGATGCTGGACGACTTTATCGTGCAAAAGAAGCAGGTGTATTAAGAGCCTTTGAAACGGATACATTAGATGAAGCAGTCCCTGCCCACCTAAAAGACCCCGAAGGTTATTGGTATGGCTTATCACAGCGAGCAAGAATCATTTTTTACAACCCTAAAAAAGTGACCAAAGAAGAGTTATCTACTTATGAAGACCTAGCGGATTCAAAATGGAAGGGCCGCTTATGCACTCGATCTTCTTCTAATATTTATAATCAATCTCTGGTTGCCTCTATGATAGCGGCGAACGGCCAAGAAAAAACCTTAGAGTGGATCAAAGGATTTGTTAGCAATTTATCTCGTCCTCCTTTTGGTGGCGATACCGATTTACTTAATGCGGTATCTGTCGGCGTCTGTGATATTACCCTGGCTAATTCGTACTACTACGGCCGACTTGGACAAAGTAGTGACGCGAAAGAACGTGAAATTTATAATAAAGTTGCGTTATTTTGGCCCAATCAAGGTGAAAACGAGCGCGGAGCCCATGTAAATGTGAGTGGTATTGCTATGACGGCATCTGCATCCAATGTACGTAACGCTCGTCGCTTAGTTGACTTCCTAACAAATGAGGAAAGCCAAACTTGGTATGCTCAAGCGAATACCGAATACCCTGTCGTTGAAGGAATAGCGCCACCTAAAAGCTTACAACCATTTGGCGAATTTAAAGCAGACACTTTGTCACTAAATGTGTTGGGTGAAAACAATAGATTGGCCGTAGAGTTAATGAATAAGGGTGGCTGGAAGTAAGACCATCGCTCTTTCCAATAGTGCGATAAAAATGCCAGCTACCTTAATAAGGAAGCTGGCATTTAATTCATTCACTTTAAACTAGCGACGCTTGTACAGGGACACAGGAGAAATGTCTTCAATTGTGGCCGCCCCAGCTAACGCCATGGCAACCTCTAATTCTTCTCGAAGAATACGCAACATATGCGCAACCCCTGCTGCTCCCGCAACAGCCAATGCATAAATCTGTGGCCTCCCAATCAAAACAGCATTAGCACCGAGTGCAACAGCCTTAAAAACATCGGTTCCACGCTGTATACCACCATCCATTAAGAGCGTAAAACTCTCTCCTACCGCTTGACGAATATCGGGTAAAACTTCAATCGCACTTGGCACACAGTCTAATGTTCGACCACCATGATTTGATACAACCACACCTTTTGCCCCTATAGACTTAGCTTTAATTGCATCAGAAGGATGTAAAATACCTTTTACAACTACCGGTAATTCAGTTTGTTTTATTAGCCAAGCGATGTCTTCCCAAGTTGGGGCTTCGCTCATCATACCTTGAAAAACAATACTTTGATCCGGTGTAAAAGAGTTAGAGGGTAACGGAGGGCGATTAGCAAGATTAATAGCCGTAATCCCTTCTGGTAAAGTAAAATGTGCTCTTTGTGCACGATTACGGATTCCGTGAATGGCCGAATCTACAGTGACAACAAGAGCGGTATAACCTGACTGCTCCGCTCGACGAACAAGTTCTAAATTGAAGCCTCGATCCAATTGCCAATACAACTGAAACCATTTTGGGCTAGATAGGCACTCAGATATACCCTCAATAGAATGGCTAGCCAAGGTACTTACCATCATTCCCACATCTAAAGCGCTTGCGGCTCTTGCCGTAGCAATTTCACCTTCTTGATGCACCATGGTTTGAAAGGCAACTGGCGCTAGCATAATAGGCGAGCGCCAAAGTTCGCCAAGTACGGTTGTCGCGGTCGTGCCTTGAGTGACGTCGTTTAGCACTCTAGGCCACAGTTGAATCGCGTTAAGCGCGGAGTGATTTTGCTTGAGCGTCAGCTCATCGCCACCACCACCATAAATATATTCATAAATTGAATGAGGTAATACTTCTTTTGCAAGCCGCTGATAGTCAGCGACACAAAGAACGTCATTTGGAATAGTCGAAGCTGTCATTTAAGTATCTACATGTAGTCGAATTAAACGGTGGTATAAAGCACTTAAACTAACCACTTGAGGGTTATCTAAACCGTGCTCAGTGCCTAACACCTGAATGTTTTGATCAAGATCGAATAAAATCTCACGTTGTTCATGATCTCTCACCATGCTTTCAATCCATAGAAAACTGGCAAGTCGCTGGCCTTTTGTTACAGGTAATACTTGATGCAAACTGGTAGAAGGATATAAAACCATATCACCTGCCTGTAATTTTATCTGATGCTCACCATAGGTATCTTTAATGCAAAGTTCACCACCTTCGTATTCACTCGGGTCATTCAAAAATATGGTTGCCGATAAATCAGTTCGAAGGCGAACTGGCGTTCCAGGAATAATGCGAATGGCATTATCAACATGCCAACCATAATGGCCATTGTTTTGATAACAATTAAACATAGGAGGGGATATTTTCAGAGGTAACGCCGCTGAAAAAAATTTAGCCGCTTCGGATAATACTTGCAATATATGCTCGCCTAATTGTTGAGCTAATTTTCCTTCCGGGTTCAGCTGTAGATTTTGTTTAACATGAACCGATTGCTCGCCAGCACTATTTAAACCACTTTCCCAATCGGCGGACTGCAAATGCTCTCGGTATTGTTTGAGCTCATGCTCAGATAATACCTTAGGAATCGTGATGACCATACTTCCTCTCACTAGAAACAGATAAACACAATTAGGATCACTCCTAATTGTGTTTATGGTTAGAGCTTATAATTATAAAGTTATTAAAACTTATATTTTGCTGTCACGCTAGCAGAGCGACCGGCACCAAGATAAGCAATACTGCCGCCACGATAAATGGCTGTATAGTACTCTTTATCCGTTAAGTTTTGTACGTTAGCCTGAATATCGAAATTCTTGTTCACTTGGTAGGTCGCAAAAACATCGTAAACAGTATATGCAGGAGTCTTAATTACATTAGTATCCAATGACCCTTCATCAGGCTGTCCACCAAGCATTTCGCTAGAATGAGTGGCAATGGCGCCAAATGCAAAAGCAGGCGTGAATTGATACTTCAGTTGGACATTAAAACTTTGTTCTGCAAAGTTTGCTTTTGCGCCACCTACGCGGTTAGGGTATGAGATAGCACCGCCACGACCTGTACTTGCATGAGTCCCATCCCAGTAAGATTTCAGTGTTTCAGAATCCATAATCGCTAAACCAGCCTGACCACTTAATTTCTCAGTAAGATTACCAGACAAGCCTAACTCAACACCGCGAACTCTGTTCTCGCCAGTATTAAACGTTCCGCCAGAATTATATGAATCAACTCCTGATTCAATAACATCACTTTTAGTAATCTGAAACAAAGCTGCAGTGAGTAGCAACTTGTGATTCATTAAGTTCCATTTTGTGCCCAACTCTAAATTCGTTGAGGTTTCTGGTTTAGCAACCTTATAATTGCCATTTGCGTCGCTACACAAGCCGCCATAGCCACAACTTGTTCCTGCGTCAATTTCACCGCCATTAATATTGGAGGAAGTCGACCAAGTAGCGTACACATTACCATGCTCCCATGGAGAGTAGACAGCACCTAAATGCCCATTCCAAACACCATCTGAATATTGATATTTTGTACTATTGTCAATATCATTCAATTTGTAATCAAAATAGTCATAACGAGCACCACCGTGAACTTCCCAATCATCAGATAAGGTTACTGTATCCATTAAATAAACAGAAAGAGTTTCAAGCGTCAATTTGCTAGAAGCTGAGTTTCTAGTCACTGTCCCCTGAAACAAATTGTTATCTGCATTATATGGATCATCAAGAGTAGCGCTATTTGTTGAATTATAGTCGTGATCACCAATCTTAGTTTGTTCATTTGCATACTCAACACCAGTAACGATAGTGTTGCGCTTACCAAATAAATCCGTATCCCAGATAAAATTCGTCTGGTTTCCAAGATATTTATTTTCTTGCCAAGCATCGAAATTACGCAGGTTTGTAATTACACCTCTAGACCACCCACTTTGATAAGCAGAGACAACATAGTCATTTTTTGTCTCACCATAACGAGTTTTGTTTTCTACTTGTAAGTCATCGGTAAGATAAGCACTCACTTTTATCGTTGCGACATCCGCTTCACTTTTTTTGAAATCTAGCCCTTTTTGACCAACATAATCATACTTATTAAATGATTCTGTTGTACGATTAAAAGCATGTCCAACATCTTCTTTATCATCGCCTCGGAAATAGTAATAATCAGCATTAATGGCAACATCCGCATTTGGCTCATAAACACCAGATAATAAGAACCCTTTATGCTCAATCCCTGCTGGTGCACGATTTGGGACATCAGCCTCTGAATACAACGCGTTAAAGCGTACAGCGACTTCATCATTAATCGCCTTGTTTGTATCAAGGGTATATCGTTGCTTATTATCCGTTCCAAGTGTACCGCTAATAATAGAGAAATCTTCATCATAAGAAGGCTTTTTAGTTACAGAGTTAACCGCACCGCCGGTAGTACCACGGCCACCAAATGTTGAACTTGGGCCTTTAGAAATTTCTACTTGCTCAAGGGCAAAGGTCTCACGAGAAATCAAACCTGGCTCACGTAAACCATCGGTATAAACATCGCTACGCGCTTCATAACCACGAATAATGTAACGATCACCAAAAGAGTTACCGCCCTCACCTGTTCCCAAAGTAATACCTGGTTGGGCGCTCAAAATACTCTCTAGATCTGTTTTACCAGACTCTTCAATCGCATCTTTTGTTAATACGGTAATCGTTTTTGGTGTCTCTGCGATATCACGGGTGTATTTAGAGTCAGACATTTTTTTAGCTTTATATGGCGCACCTTGCTCACCATAAGGGTTCGCATCACTCGCCAGCTCTGTCTCTTCTATCACTAGGGTATTTAGATCCGCTTCTTCCGCTCTTACTTGACTCGATAATGCAGCGGAAACAGCAATAGCGATTCCTGTTAGCATTAAAGGGTGGCGACAAGTATTTTCTAATAAACTACTGCTTACATTTTTATTCACGTTAAGAAACCTTAATTAAATACAACTTACAAAGTTAGTAGGAATGGTGTAAATGATTTCGGTTATTATTTACATTTATAGCTAGCAGTCAACACTCTCTCTCAAATTAATGTAAAGAAAATGTAGGAAAACCTACATTTCATCATTATTCGCAGATTATTAGCAGGGATTGAGGTTCGTAGAAACAAAAATGCCGCTAGCATAAGCGGCATTTTTTATAGAAATGGAGGGGGTTATGAATTGAGAACGTGGTCAACTAAGCTCTTAGCTTCTTTTTCTAACTCAACAAGATGATCTTCTGAAACAAAGCTCTCTAAATAAATTTTATAGACATTTTCCGTGCCCGATGGCCTAGCAGCAAACCAACCATTTTCGGTAGAGACTTTTAGTCCCCCAATGGCAGCACCATTCCCCGGAGCATGAGTTAATACAGACACAATTGCTTCACCTGCTAATTCTGTTTGCGTCACGTCTTTTGCGTCTAACGCACCGAGCAATGCTTTTTGTGCTGATGTTGCAGTTACATCAATACGTTTATAGAAAGGTTTTCCATACTTTACAACTTGAGCCTCATAAAACGCCTGTGGATCCTTACCTGTTACCGCCAGAATCTCTGCGGCAAGCAAGGCCATAATGAAGCCGTCTTTATCAGTCGTCCAAACGCTCGCATCTTTACGTAAGAACGACGCCCCTGCACTTTCTTCACCGCCAAATGCCATCGAACCCTTGCATAAACCTTCTACGTACCATTTGAATCCAACCGGCACCTCGCAAAGTTTACGACCAAGCCCTGCAACTACGCGGTCAATCATGCCACTGGAAACCAGCGTCTTACCAAACTGAATATCTTGTGGCCACTGTTTTCTGTGTTGCGACAAATATTCGATCGCCACCGCTAAATATGCATTTGGATTCATTAACCCAAACCGAGCACAAACAATTCCATGTCGATCATAATCAGGATCATTACCTACTGCGATGTCAAAGTCATCTTTTAAAGTCAACAGTCCCCGCATTGAATAGGGTGATGAACAGTCCATACGAATACGGCCATCTTTATCTCTCGGTACAAAACGGAAAGTGGGGTCCACTTCGCTATTCACCACAGTAATGTCCAATCCGTACTTTTTTGCAATGGGCTGCCAGTAGTGAATACCTGAACCGCCCATAGGGTCAACACCAATACGAATCTTCGCATCGGCGATGGCTTTCATATCTATGACATTTTCAAGATCGTCTACATAATGATTAATATAATCAAAAGGTTCAATTAAGCCACTAGCGCCCGCTTCCTCTGGAGTAAAAACATTAACTCCTTCCAGATCGACTTCTAGTAATGCGTTCGCCCTTTTCGCCACCCAATCGGTAATGTCTTTATCTGCTGGGCCACCTTTGCTGGAATTGTATTTAATACCACCGTCTTCCGGAGGGTTATGAGATGGCGTAATAACAATACCATCGCTCATATCCAATTCTGTTTTGTTATGCGTTAGCACAGCATGGGAAATAACAGGCGTAGGAGTGTAGCCACCATTTAATTGAACACGAACCCGCACACCATTTGCTGTGAGCACGCTCACTGTTGTTTGAAAAGCCGCCTCGGACAAGGCATGAGTATCTTTACCCAAGTACAAAGGGCCAGTTACCTTATGGGCTTGGCGGTACTCAGCAATGGCTTGCGCTATCGCCCGTATATGATTTTCATTGAAGCTGTTTAACAAGGCGCTACCACGGTGGCCTGACGTTCCAAAACTAACTCGTTCGTCTGGATGAGTTGTCACGCGGGGCTTTCTTAAATAATAAGCCGACATAAGCTCTGGTAGGTTCACTAGTAAATCGTGAGAAGCAAGCTGCCCTGCTTGAGGATGAATTGCCATATTAAAAATGCCCTATTAAGTCATGAATACTGGTCTAATTAGTCTCCCTTATAATCACACCAGTTTCAATGACTTAACTTGGCTATTACTGAACTTAGACAATTTGCTCCGGATTGCAAACAATAAGTAATTAACGCTTACGAAGAATTAAACTGCCGATAGAGTAACCCGCGCCAAATGAGCAAATTACACCGATATCACCAGCCGACAAATCATCATGATACTTCGCAAAGGCGATAATAGAGCCTGCTGAAGCCGTATTTGCGTATTCATCAAGAACTACCGGCGCTTCTTCAATCGTGGCATCACGACCTAACAAGCGCTTACTGATTAATAAATTCATATTGATATTAGCTTGGTGTAGCCACCAACGCTTTAAATCTTCCACCTGGATGCCTTGGCTATTCAAATGACTTTCAATGTGCTCCGCCGCCATTGGACAAACTTCTTTAAAAACTTTTCGACCATTTTGATGGAATAGCATATCGTCCGAATAAGGGTCTTGATCAGTTACACGCGTCGTATAACCAAAATTAGAGCGAATATTATTAGAGTATGAGGTAATGCATTTAGTGCTTAATACATCGAAAGAATGAGCTGATTGGCACGTCTCGCTGTTTTCAACTACTACGGCGGTTGCTACATCTCCAAAGATAAAATGCGAATCCCTATCCATATAATTCACTTGAGGTGATGTGAGTTCAGGATTGATCACCAGAACCCCTTTTGAGGAGCCTGCTTTTATTGCATCAACGGCCCGTTGAAGGCCAAAGGTAGCAGCAGAGCAAGCAACCAGCATATCAAAGCCAAAACCTTCAATTCCAAGAGCCGACTGCACTTCAATGGCAATAGCAGGATAAGACCGCTGCGTATAAGCACAAGACACAATTACCATATCTATATCATTAGCGTTTTTATTTGCCGCCGTGAGTGCTTTCTTAGCAGCGGCAATCGCCATTTCAGCCTGATCAGAAAGCTCATCATCTCTACGCACTTCAAGTACGGGACGCATACGATTGATGTCTAACGCCCCTTCTTTTGAATAAATATACCGGCTTTTTATGCCTGATGCTTTTTCGATAAAAGCCGCACTTGAAAGCGGCTTGGCCTCTATCTCGCCTTCCGCTATGGCATCAGAGTTTTTGGCGTTAAATTGATCAGCCCAGGCGTTATAACTGTCTACTAATTCTTCATTAGTAATACTGTGTATTGGAGTCCATAGACCAACTCCGCTAATGACAACAGAAGCATTCATGGAATTATCCTTTTTTTATTATTCGAAAAATATTTACGTGTTTCTTGTGTATCGACTGTTTTAAAGAGTATAGATGGAATTGTGGAATAGATTGCCTATACAGTCCACCATTAGTAATAACTAAGGCATAACATTATCCAAAATACTTATATCAAGTCATGGATTTTTTGAGCAAATAGATCATACTTCCCAATAAGTGACTAATTGTTTTAATAGAAAAAACCCGTAGCTATGAGATACATTGAGCGATGAACATCTCAAAATAAGCGAGCTTTTATGAACAATAATAACGCATTAATTTTATCTGGTGGTGGAGCCCGTGCGGCCTACCAAGTAGGTGTGTTATCAGCAATGGGAAAAATTCTTCCCAAACACTCACCCTTACCCTTCCCTATATTGTGCGGCACTTCAGCCGGTGCATTAAATGCCACCATGCTTGCTTCTTATGCCGACAATTTCTCTAAAGCAGTGTCGTCTCTTGCGTTTGTTTGGCGTCATTTAACCCCCGACCAAATTTACACGATCGGTCGATGGCCTGTGGCAAGCTCCCTAACCAAAACCTTGTTATCCTTATTTCATCTCCACAAGCAAAATAGTTCCATTGCCCTGATGGATAACACGCCATTAAAAGAACTATTAACGAATCATTTAGACTTTTCGAAAATTGGCGATGCAATCGACAAGCAGCAACTCAAAGCTTTGGCGATTACAGCTATGAGCTACAGTACAGGAGAGTCTACCACTTTTTTTCAAGGCGCCTTAGATTTACAACCTTGGCAAGGAAACAGACGTAAAGGGGTAAAAACCGCTTTAAATGTTGATCATCTTCTAGCTTCCAGTGCTATTCCGACGATATTTCCAGCCCATAATATACATAATCATTATTATGGCGATGGCGCAATACGTCAAAAATCAGCGATTTATCCAGCACTTAAACTAGGTGCAGATAAATTATTCATCATTGGGGTAAGCGGTAACCGAAGCGCACAAAAATGGGCAACACAGGAAAAAGACATCAATAGCGGTGCGCCAAGTATGGCACAAATTCTGGGTCAACTATTAAACAGTGCGTTTATCGATAATCTAGAAGATGACATCTACCAGTTAGAAATAATGAATCGGCTAATACGAGATTTACCAAAAGACAAACAAGCCAATCACCTGAATCTTCCAACAGAGACATTAATCATATCTCCTTCTGAAGAACTCAATGAAATAGCCCACCATTACATAACCACATTACCTAAGAATATTCGGGTATTACTAAAAGCAGCTGGAGGCTCAACAAGAGACAAAATTAGTTCCGCGGCAAGTTACTTACTTTTTACGCCCCAGTATTGTCGAGCTTTGATAGAATTAGGTTATAAAGACGCTATGTGGGAAAAAGATCGAATTATCACTTTCTTTGAGAGCAGAAAATGATCAATAAATCGATACGTGTCTTCGATCTTTAATCGCGTCCGAAGATGTTACCCATGACAACAGACGTTGCATATTGTCAAAGCCAAGGGAGCTGCAAAGTTCTATACTACCTTGCTCCTTTATACCTATCTTAAGTAGTTGGCACATATCATCTGGATAAGACTCGGAGAGGCGACGAATCACCTGGGCTACCACACCTTCACTAGGCTCAATAATCTCGCATTCATTCTTAAGGATTTGTTCAAACAAATATTTCACCAGAGGATAATGAGTGCAAGCCAACACCAAGGTATCGATATTTTGTGCCAGCATCTCCTTGCATAGCTGCCGAATGGTTCGCCTCACCTTTTCTTCGCTCTCAGGCCAAGCATCAATATCAAAAGCCAAAGTTGAGCTAGACATAATAGAAACATGGCTGTCAGCCTTCCACAAATCTATCAATTGGTTAAGTCTAGTACTATCTGCTGTTACGGGTGTTGCTAACACGGCCACTCGGCGCTTTTTACTAAGTCGAAAAGCGGGTTTTACAGCAGGCTCAACACCAATAACGGGCAGCGAAGTACTGGCTCGAAGCACATCGATCGCTGCGACAGTGGCGGTGTTGCAAGCCACGACAATGGCACCAACCTTTTCATTTTCAAAAAAACGTCCAACCTTAATCAGCCGTTCTTGTAATTGTTCAACACTTTTATTGCCATACGGCGCAAAAGCATCATCAGCCAAATACACCAAATCAAGGTAAGGGTGCTTTTGATATATAGCATTCAAAATGGTCACCCCCCCTGCTCCCGAGTCCATTACACCGACTTTCAATGCTGGCCCCCCACATTAAGAGGCAATTGAACAGGTTCACGCTCCAGTTGGACACCATATTGATCTAAAATAGATTGTTTAATTTGAGTTTCTAGTTCCAACAAAGGTGCTGCATTCGTTTCTAAATAATTTACTAACACCAACGCTTGCTTTTCATACACTCCAACGCCCTTGTATTGCTTACCTTTCCATCCAGCTTGGTCGATTAACCAGCCAGCTGCCAACTTAAAGCCTTCTTCAACTGGGAAAGATACCAAACTAGGAAAGCGCTCTTTCAGCTTTTTATGTTGAACCTGACTCACTATGGGATTTTTGAAGAAACTGCCGGAGTTTGCTAACACGACCGGATCTGGTAGTTTGTCACTTCTAACACGACATACGGTATCAAACACAGCTTGAAGGGTTGGCTTTCCTTCAATTCGTTCAGACAAACCGCCATAGCTCAATAATAGTTCAGATTGTTTTTTCAGTGACAACTCAATCGAGGTGATGAGCAACCTATCCTTCCATTGGCCTTTAAAATAGCTATCTCGATAACCGAAGCCGCAGTCTTTGGCGTTTATCCAATACACGTCGCTAGTGTTTTTATTAATAACTTGAACTCGAGCTAAAGTATTTTGTATTTCAACACCATAAGCACCAATATTTTGAACCGGTGCCGCACCTGCTGTGCCCGGAATTAAGGCAAGATTTTCAATACCATACCAACCTTGGGTCACAGCATATTCAACTACCTGATGCCAGTTTTCACCTGCAGCAACCGTCAAACTTACAAGGTTGCCTGAGTGCTCCCTTGCGCCAATACCAGCTAATCGATTGATAATAACAAGACCAGAGATATCGGCCGAAATAAGCAGGTTACTACCGCCGCCAATCATGGTAACTGTTTGTTGAAAACGCTTTGCCCAAGCCAATAACGCTTTTAAAGAATCTAAAGTATCTGCTATAGCAAAATATTCGGCACAGTAATCAAAACGAAAGGTATTGTAAGTGGCTAGGGAAACATTTTTTTCAATAGCACCTTCAATTCGCTGTACAAAAGCATCTTCGGTATTAAATCGCATTTTCATTGTCTGGCTTAAACTTCTCTATTGGAATGCAAGTGATAAACGAATGCTTCAGCAACCTCTGTAAGGTGTGTTCTCATTTCAGCAAATCCTTTCTCACCGCCATAATAAGGGTCCGCCACTTCACCAAATGTAACTTGGTAATCAAATTCACCAAACATAACTAGTGTCGCCTTGCTGTTTTCGGGTTGAATTTTTTTGAGGTTGAAGAGGTTTTCTCGGTCCATAGCAAGAATCCAATCAAACTGATTGAAGTCATCTTTAGTAACTTGACGAGCTTTTTGACGACTTATATCAATGCCGACTTGATGCAGAGCTTTAATCGATCGTGCATCAGGTGAATTACCGACGTGATCAGCCGCAGTTCCAGCAGAATCAAGTTCTAAAAAAACACCTTGCTTGGCTGCAATACTTTCTAAAATACCTTGTGCTGCCGGTGATCGACAAATGTTACCTAAGCATACCGTCAGCACGCTATAAGATTTCATTTTGCAGAACCAGACTCTAAGCGTTCGTCAGCCGTTAAAGTTCGTGCTTCTGTTTCTAATAGAACCGGGATGCCGTCGCGAACTGGATACGCCATGCCGCCTACTTTGCTAATCAATTCAGTTCCATCTTTATTTAACGTTAAAGAAGCTTTAGTTACAGGACAAACAAGGATATCAAGTAAGGTTTTATTCATGGTAATGATCCATTTTTATAAGATTAAGTTTTTCTAACAATGCTTGCTGAAAGCTTTCAGGCAGTTCGACAGACACGGCTAAATACCAAACATTTGAATTTGATAATTGAAGGGACTGACATTTTACGGCATCTTTCTCTGTCATCACCACAGCACCATTTGACGGCACATCCTTTGCTTCAAACGCATGGTGATCCGCAAACCAGTGCTGAGTCGTATTTTTTTGTTGCAACCCTAATTGCTCTAGCGTGGCAACAAAACGTTCGGGGTTACCAATTCCCGCCATAATATGCCAGTGTGACTCATTGGAAAAAGCATATTGGCAACTGAGAGCCGTTCCACCATCGAGTGAAAAGAGCTCAGTGGGCACGAGCGGAGCAAGTGTTATTGGTAAATTTAAAGCTCCAAGTGAGTCGGTCATTTTTTCAGAAATACTCACAACAAAGTCCACTTCAGCCAATCGCTCAAGGGGCTCTCTCAGTGGACCGACAGGTAACAAATGCCCATTACCCACACCACGATTTGCATCCAGCATGGCAATCTCGATGTCTCTATTAAGCTGATAATGCTGCATACCATCATCACTCAATACAACATTGACATCGGTTGTGCTAAGTAGAAACTTTACCGCCTCATCTCTTTTAGGAAAAACTACCATTGGGCAAGCCGATCGACGAGCTAGCATCACAGGCTCATCACCCACATCCTTTGGTAAGCTATTTGGAGTTACGTGCGTTGGCGTTTCAATTTTTGCGCCATGACCACGTGAAACTATCCCAGGGCGATAGCCATTTGCCGTTAACAATTTACATAGAGCAATAACCATTGGTGACTTTCCTGTTCCACCAACGCTAATATTTCCCACAATAATTACGGGAACTGGAGCTTTGTATGACAATTCGGGGGACGCTAAAAACTTGCTTCTTTTAGCCAGCACCGCTTTTTTTATCAAAGGGTGTAAGGGGCGAAAGACATTTGTCCAACCGAAATCACCATACCATGACCTTGTAAATAATGACTCTATACTCACTGGACTGGCTCTTTCTGTGCAGTATGAGCAAGTTTAGTAATGCCAAGACTTGCAGCCGCGTCATAGACCCTTAACACCATATCGTAAGAAGCTTTTGCATCAGCAGTAATAATAAGCGGTCGGGTGTAATCCCCATCGGTCACTTCTTTTAAACCTTGAACCAAGGTGCTCACTTTCTCATTAATCAGCGTCTGGCCATTGATAACATACTGACCATCTGCCGTAATAATTAGCTCAACATTTTTAGAGCGATCTGAGCTTGGGGCATTTGACGTAGCGGTTGGCAAATCAATCGTCAACTCAGTACTCTGATTAAACGTTGTGCTAACCATGAAAAAAATGAGCAACAAGAAGACGACGTCGATCAGCGGCGTTAGATTGATCTGCACGTCATCTATTTTCTGACGGCGAAACTTCACTGTGCCACTCCTGTCTTATCACGATCGCCGTGTAATGAATCAATTAGCTTAGTAGATTGCTGCTCCATAGTAACAACCAATTCATCAATTTTACGGCTAAAGAAACGGTGGAAAATCAAGGCCGGAATGGCGACGCCAAGGCCTGCTGCGGTGGTAAGCAAGGCTTCAGAAATACCGCCAGCAAGCAAAGAGGTATTGCCAGCCCCGCTTTCCATCAGTACAGAAAACACTTTTATCATACCCACTACAGTACCAAGCAAACCAAGCAATGGTGAAATCGCTGCGATAGTTCCAAGCGTGTTCATGAAACGTTCTAATTCATGAATGACATGGCTCGCCGCTTCTTGGACGCTCTCTTTCATTGTGCTCCGACCGTGCTTGGAATTTAATAGTCCTGCCGCAAAAATAGAAGCCAGCCCTGTTTTAGCCTGCATTGAGCGAATGTATTCAATAGTCATTCTGTCATCGCGCAATCTCATCATAACATCGGATAATAGACCTTTTGGCGCCACTGCCGCTTTGCGAAGCGTCCAAAAACGCTCAATAATAATAGCCAGCGTAAGGATGGAACACGCCATTAACGGCCACATGAAAAAACCACCAGTTTGAATAAAGGCTAACACTTCGCTCTCCAATTTAAGTTTGCAGGTAATTTAACACACTCTCTAACTTTTCTACACGTTTGCAAGTGTCAGATTTTAAGAGAAAAAATGAATATATACAGGACGAGTGGCGCAGCAAAACATGATTGTTTTGAAAATGAAAAGCCAGTGATTCACCATTAGGAATAACTAACCAATCTACATTCAGTGCCTCAAGCATCGTCGTTGTTTGTAGTGGCACTTCTCGCTTTAACATAATCCACTTAATATCGTGGTCTAAAAGACTTTGCGCCGTAAGATCTTTTATATCGTGGGGCGCTAACATATAGGCGTGCTGCCGATCCACGTCCAAGTAGGAGCCAAACATCAATCGAGAAAAATCTGCTCCTGCCCATGATTCATCTATTAAAATCTTACTTCGATCCGAGATAATAAGTTTATTGCTTCTATTCATCAGCATTACATCTGCACTTGATGTTCCAACCAGCATAGGCAAAAACAGCACACACCAAATACCAATCGCACTGAAAACACCTCTTTTGAGTGGGCTCTGAAACACCCAATAGCCAATCAACAGCAGCATTATCCAGCGAGGAAGGCTAGACGTAAAGGATTCAAAAAACAGCAAGGGTATTTGAAAAGCGGTCCACTCAACAGACATAATTATATAGTAAAGCACCGCATCTAATAATTGATAGCTGTATGCAGACCCAATAAGTAGTGCCTCCGCGCAAGACAGCAATGCAATTGGAAACCATAAGAATGCAGCAAACGGAATGAGCACAACATTCACTAAAATGGAGGCACTTGAAATAGCTTCTTGCCAGCCAAGTATTAACACCATAGATGCTGTGCTCAACATGATTTGCACCATAAAAAGCCGTGGCAGTTTAGTGGATGTTTGACAGTAGCCAATGAGTAAATACACCATGCTAAAGGACAACCACAACCCAGGACTAAGTACTGCTCTAGGGTTAGCCAAAAGTACCAGCCACAAAGCAAGAGTGATAATGCCATAAGGAGAGGCTTTTATTGCCAACATACGAGCGCACAAGTAAACGCTCAGCATAATGGATGCCCTCACCACAGGCTCTCCCCAGTTTGTTATATAGGCGTACATAAATAATAAGGGCATAATAACAAACACATCACATTGCCAACGTGTTAGGCCTGACAGTATGATTTTATTAGGCAACAACTGCCACACAGCTTTGCTCAACAAACACCCTATCGCAAACATAAAACCAGTATGCAACCCTGAAACAACAAACAAATGAGCTAAGCCAAGAGTACGGATGATCCAAGTATCTCGTTCACTCCATAAATCATCCTGGCCTAGTAACAAAGCCTTAGAAAAACGCCAAGAATGGAAGGAGCCAAATACTTCATCAAGTTTATTGAACAGCTGATCTCTGAGCGAAAAGTGATTTTCACCGATGCCATGTAAGCCTTCGTTGAGGAATCTAATGTTCAGCTGTGCGGCATGCTTTTTTATATAAAGCTGTTTTAACCACCAAGGACCCTGTTTATCTGGCAATAAGATGCTTGTTATTTCACCTCGCTGTACAGAGTGCAACCTAGCAGAATAGCTTATGGAGTCGTCACATACGGTGAGGAAAAAGTTATCAATGGTCTTTCTTTGCCCCGTATTACTGACATAGACAATACTAACTAAACCTTCAGGCAAAGAGTGATTCTTTGATTGTTCATTTTTTTCATAAATTAACAGTCGTTTTTCAAAATCAACCCACACTAAATACCCGGTCTGTAGCGGCAAGGGCGACGTCGGTAAAAACTCACTATTGATGACAAAAATAAGCGAGAGAAGTGTTAAAAACAGAACAATTAAACGCTTTGAGCATATTAGGTAGAGACACGTTAGAATGATATGAGTAGAATACACCCACAAATAATCGCTCGGCACCAATATGGCGCCCATCAATATGGACAAACTACTTAGTAACATAAGACCTCCTTGTCTTAAATTGCTAAATTATTTTTTACCTCATTATGCCGAAGAATTATCTTAAAAAATTCATACCAAATCCAGAAAAGTTAAAGCAGAGCAGAGCTTTAGGCTTATTAGGATCTCAGATATACGAAGCGAACCTATGGCACCTCAACCGCAAGTCTGTAGCTAGAGCTTTCTTTAATGGTTTATTTTGGGCATTCATCCCGATGCCATTTCAAATGCTAGCATCGGCACTCTTTGCCATTCCACTAAAAGCCAATATTCCACTGTCAATTGCGCTTGTATGGATTACTAACCCGTTAACTATGCCATTCGTTTTTTACTTCAACTACAAGGTTGGTATGTTAATTTTAGGATCCCAAAACGAGAAGAACTTTCAACTTTCTGTTGAATGGATCTGGGATAAAATGGAGCATATTTGGATGCCACTTTATGTGGGTTCCGTTGTATCAGGTTTAGTTGTAGGTGCCATTAGCTATGCCACTATTAGTATTTTATGGCGATTTCATGTTATTAAGCGCTGGAAAGAGCGCAAACTAAGAAACACTAAATAAGTCCCTAATAAATATAAAAAAACCAAAACTCTTTTGAGCCTTGGTTTTTTCACAACCTAGAAACTCTGCAACGCTACTTTAACGGCTGCAAAGCTCCTTGTGATAAACGATAAGCAGAATCCATCCAGCCCAGCATTTTTTCATCATGGGTGACAACAAGAAATGCCATATCATACGTGCTTTTAAGCGTATTAATTAGATTTTGGATCTCTAAAGATGTTGTTTCATCCAGGTTACCAGTTGGCTCATCCATTAATACACAAGCCGGTCTATTCGACAGAGCTCGAGCAATGGCCACACGCTGTCGCTCGCCACCCGATAATTGCGATGGCTTATGGTTAAAGCGATCCTTTAGACCAACTTGCGATAACAGCTCTTCTCCGCACTGTTTGGCGGCTTTTTTATCCATGCCAGCAATCCACATTGGCATTAATACATTTTCTAACGCCGTAAATTCAGGTAGCAAATGATGAAATTGGTACACAAATCCCATTTCTTTATTACGCATCTTGGCTCGCTTTGAGTCTTTCATACTTGACCAAGACACCCCTGCTAAACTCACCTCACCAGTCGTAGCTAAATCTAGGCCAGCCAATAAGTTTAACAAGGTTGTTTTACCTGAGCCGGATGAACCAACAATGGCACAAGCCTGTCCTTTATGAAGCGTTAGATCAATCGACTGAAAAACGTCAACAGTTTGTTTACCATCCAGATACTGCTTTGAAAGCTGGTGACACTCTAAAACAACACTATTATTCATAACGCAATGCCTCCGCAGGCTCTACTTTTGACGCCCGCCAAGCAGGGTAAATAGTTGCTGCGACCGTCATAATAAAAGCAGAGATAACAATTAACTCCACATCAGTCCATTGAAGCTCAGAAGGCAAATAGTTAATAAAATAAACATCTGCACTTAAAAACTGTACATTTAATAAGCTCTGTAAGGCCGCAATAATGTCACTCACATTAAGCGCTAAAGTGACACCTAACACCACACCAATGAATGTCCCGAGCATACCAATAAACATACCCTGTACAACAAAAATCCACATCACCTGACTTGATGTTAAACCCATTGTTCTTAAGATGGCGATGTCATTCCGTTTATCGGTAACCACCATAACGAGAGTGGAAACAATGTTAAAAGCAGCCACAGCGACAATTAACAACAGCAGCAATCCAATCATAGTTTTTTCCATTTTTATTGCTTGAAAAAGACTGCCATGAGTGCGAGTCCAATCACTCACTCTGTTTTGTCCAGGTACAGCACGAGCAATATCCCAGATACGAGAAGGAGCCACAAATAAATCATCAAACGAAATTCGCAGCGCTTCTACATCGTCCGGCTTGTAGCGCTTTAATTTAGCAGCGTCTTTGATATTGATATAGGCAAGACTACTATCTAGTTCAGCTCCAACCTCAAAAGTCCCCACTACAGTGAATCGCTTTAGAACAGGTGCAACACCTGCAATCGACACATTGGCTTTGGGCAATATAGCCGTTACTTTATCGCCAATATCGACTCTCAACATTTTCGCTAGCTGAGCACCTAAAACAATTCCAAAACTCGTATCATTGAGCGCATTTAGAGAGCCTGAAGCCATATTGTCGCCAATAATAGAGACCTTTTTTTCCATGTCTGGATTGATTCCATTTAAAATCGCACCATGGACACTTTCGCCGGCTTGGAACATAACTTGTGCTTGAATATGAGGTGCAACACCCACCACATCAGGCATTTTAGCCACCAATTTTGCAGTGTCACGCCAATCACTCAAGACTGGATCACCCCATAAAGTAGCATGAGGGACCATCCCTAAAATTCGTTGACGCAATTCGCGATCAAAACCATTCATTACAGACAAAACGGTAATTAGAACCATTACGCCAAGTGCAAGACCTGCAATAGAAGAAAAGCTAATAAAAGAAATAAAATGATTGGAGCGTTTTGCTCGCGCATAACGCAAACCGATGGCAAAAGGTAGGAAGTTAATCAATGTATGTCCTTGTATGACAAGCTTACATGGTAATAATAGAGGAGCAAGGCCCCTCTATTATGGGCTAAGTTACCAATCCGCTTATGCGTCGAAATCGATACCTATACGACGACCTACATCTTCGTAAGCTTCGATTACGCCACCCAAGCCTTGACGGAAACGATCTTTATCTAATTTTTCTTTGGTTTTGGCATCCCATAAACGGCAGCCATCGGGCGAAAATTCATCGCCCAATAAAACCTCACCCTTATATAGGCCAAATTCCAATTTGTAATCAACTAGAATCATGCCGCCTTCTGCAAAAATCGTTTTTAATACATCATTCACTTTGAACGTAAGCTCTTTTGCTTTAGCTAAGTCCGAGGTATTAGCCCAACCGAAAGACTCAACATGAGATTCGTTGATCATTGGGTCACCTAACGCATCGTTCTTTAAGAACAATTCAAACGTTGGTGGATTAAGAGTTACCCCCTCTTCCACCCCTAGACGTCGACAAAGGCTACCAGCAGCAACGTTTCGAACAACACACTCAACAGGCATCATATCAAGGCACTTAACAAGTGATTCGGTATCACTTAAAAGCTTTTCAAAATGCGTAGGGATACCAGCTTCTTGCAGTTTCGTCATAATAAAAGCATTGAACTTATTATTCACCATACCTTTACGGTCAAGCAGCTCAATTCTTTTACCGTCAAATGCAGAGGTATCATCACGAAATACTAGAACCATTTTGTCAGGATCATCTGTACGAAATACAGATTTTGCCTTACCTGCATATAGCTCTTGTCGTTTTTCCATTGGAGGGTCTCCGATTTTCTTTTATGAGGGGTTAATCTTATTTAATTTACAAAACGTTGTACTAAGTGATATGAAACCACTTCAGGTGACTCCATAGAAGACACATCAATAACCAAAAAGTCACCCGCCTTTTGATGACTTATTTTGTAAGGGTATTCACGCTGCTCCCAACTAACGTCATCTAAGTCTCGACGAATAGTTTTGAGTGATTTAGTCTGTTCTTTATCCACCAATGGTAAAGTTAAATCGATAACATCACCAATACGCGCAACGTCTTCTGGTGGTACCGGTGCCAATAGCTTAGCTTCTCCTGGCATAATATAAATACCTGCCGAGCTTAATTTAGCATCAAGGTTTGCTTGTGACACATTTTCACCAAGATGAATGGCGAAAAGACCGTGATGATCGACCCAAATAGGAAAAGAAGAAGCATCACCGCGGTTAGATAGGTAAGCTGAAGACTGATCCAATTGACGCCCCATCGTTCCCCACAAGCGAACAGCCACAGAATAGGCATCATTATTTTGTACCGGGCTCATCCAGTTACCTGGCTCAGCACCTTCTTGCTCATCACGAAACTGAACGGCAACCAACGTTTTTCCCTCCAATTCAGTAAAGTGAAAAGAAAAAGCGGTTTGTGCAGGGTGTATACGAGTAATATCACTCCATAATGACGCCCACCAGCCTTGCGGATGAAAATCAAATGGCACACTTATAATAAGATCATCTGTTTGTGATGCAATGGAGGTACCATCACCATGAAGTGCCGTTAAAAAGTCCACCACAATACGCTTAGATTGTGTAAGGTTAGCTGGAACAGTTAACGCCATCGCATTGTCTTGTTCTTCAACACCAATAGCAACCATCGGATAGAATACAAACGGAGCTCGAGGCGTAGTATATGGAGTAATCCCCTCTAAATTGGCTATGTTATTTTCATTAGGGATAACCAGAGCATCACTTGATGCGGCCGACCCTGCAGGCATTTCCAAAGCCGAAACAACAGGTTTTTCTTTTTGGTAATCATCAGAGTGATCAGTAAGAAACATACTGCAACCAGATAACAATAACGCCATTGAGCTAGCGCCCATCAAATGTAAGGTAAATTTGTTCATACTAATAAAACTCCAGCTTCAATCATGGCTTGTCGAACAGCCGAATGATAATGCTCAGAAAGAGGGGTTAAAGGCAATCTAATTCCTTCTTCACACAGCCCTAATTGACTACAAGCCCATTTGATAGGGATAGGATTAGATTCTAAAAATAAATTTTTATGCAGAGATGAAATAGTTGTATCAATAGAATGTGCTTGCTCTGCTTTTCCAGCCAGAGCTGATTCAGCAGCTTGTGCAACGGCTTTTGCAGCAACATTAGCAGACACAGAAATATTGCCTTTACCGCCCAAAAGCATCAAAGCAACGGCCGTCGGGTCGTCACCAGAGTAAACAGCAAAAGTATCAGGTAAAGCTTTAATTAAGGCCTCACCACGCTCAAGATCACCTGTCGCATCTTTTATTCCTACAATATTTCTCACTGAGGATAAGCGAACAACCGTTTCATTTTGCATATCACATGCTGTTCTGCCTGGTACATTGTATAGAATTTGAGGAATATCAACCGCCTCAGCGATTGCTTTAAAGTGCTGATACAACCCTTCTTGAGTGGGCTTGTTGTAATAAGGAGTAACAAGTAAACAGGCATCTGCGCCAGCGTCTTTTGCGCTTTTAGTAAGATCAATGGCTTCATGGGTTGCGTTGGCACCCGTGCCGGCAATAACAGGAACTCGACCATTAACAGTACTAACAACCTGACGAATTACATTTGCATGTTCAACAGGTGTCAGAGTGGAAGATTCACCAGTGGTGCCTACGGCTACAATTCCGTGCGTCCCCTCATTAATATGAAACTCTATTAGATCATCTAATTTTTTGGTATCTACAGCGCCATCTGGTGACATAGGAGTGATAAGCGCAACTAAACTACCTGTGATCATTTCGAGTCTCCGATAAAATTATAAGCGCGCCTATAGTAACGTCCAGACTCAGGTTTAACAATAATTGACAGACGTAAAGCCGGAGTAAATTCACAAGAAACAGTATTCAGGAGGATTTTTCATGGAGGTCTTGTTAAGCTATCTTCTGCTATACAAATACTTATAAATAGGCAAACTATTTTTCTATAAATATTTCGTTGAACAGTAGAGATACCTTATGACAATTGAAATCGGACAAACAGCACCGGACTTTAGCGCTAAAGATCAGAACGGCGACACTATTACACTCAGCCAATTTAAAGGCAAAAAAGTCGTCTTATACTTTTACCCAAGGGATAACACGCCTGGCTGTACTGCCCAAGCCTGTGACTTACGAGACAATTACCAAGCATTATTAGATCAGGGTTTTGTTGTTATCGGCATTAGTACTGACACTGAGAAAAAACATCAAAACTTCATTGAAAAGTATGACCTTCCCTTTCCACTTATTGCAGACGTAGAAAAAGAAGTTCACGAGCTTTATAGCACTTGGCAGCTAAAGAAATTCATGGGACGAGAATCAATGGGGACGGTAAGAACAACCTTTATCATTGATGAAAATGGCATTATTTCAGACATCATCAGCAAGGTTAAGACCAAGGTACATGCTGAGCAAATTTTGAAATAAATAATACATAGTGGCGCGACCAATTTCACGCCACTATTCCCTTTGTTATTTAAATACCACCGCGAATATGCTTTTTTACCTTTTCACGGTAGTACTCAGACAGTAATGCATGAAGATCTTTATCCAAGGGCGGCAAAGAGGATGCAGCCGCATTACGCACCACTTGAGAAGAACGGCTAGCACCAGCAATAATACTTGAAACTTGTGGCTGATCGAGAATCCAACGCAAAGATACATCCAGTATATCCTGCCCTTTTGGCAGTTTTTCTTTTAGCTCATCAACCAGCGCCACCCCGGTATTGAAGGGTATGCCATTAAAGGTTTCACCAACATGAAAAGCGTCACCATCCTTGTTATATGATCGATGATCGTGCTCACTAAAAATACGATCACGCTCCATTTTCCCGGACAATAATCCGCTTGCCAATGGTAAGCGAACAATAATACCCACATCATTGTTTTCCGCTAACGGCAATAATGATTCCGTCGCATCTTGGCGAAATACATTAAACAATATTTGCAAGCTAGCCAACTCTGGATGACTACAACAAAACATAGCTTCATCCAGCATTTCAACACTTGCACCAAAGTGCTTAATAACCCCTTCTTTTTGTAGATCTTCCATCCAAGCCAATAAATCACCTGCAAACAGCACCTCGCGAGGAACACAATGCAATTGAGCAAGGTCAATAGACTCAACCCCCAAACGCTGAGCAGAAGCCTGTAAACTCTTTTTAACAGCGGATTTACTATAACCACTAGGATAAAGCTCACTGTGACGACCCACTTTCGTGGCGATAATAGGCGGTTTAGTTAAGGTCTTGCGCCATTGCCCTATCCTTTCTTCACTTAAACCACCACCATAAACATCCGCAGTATCAAAGAATTGAATACCTTCTGCTACTGCTGTTTGTAGTATCGACATTGCTTCCTTATCTTCCACAGGGCCAAAGTCATTACCAAGCTGCCAACAGCCTAAACCAATTTCTGACACTTCAAATCCAGTCTTTCCTAAAGTTCTAGTTTTCATAACGACTCCTATAAATCCATTAACGCTGAATGGCACTACTATACGAGCCTTTAAACTGTTTATAATTATCGTTTTATTGAAATGATTATTTATTAAGGCTTAACAATATGAGCGCTCATTTTCCAGAAGGCATAAAGGAATTTTTAGCCGTAGTTGAAAACCACAGCTTCTCGAAAGCCGCAGAAGAACTAAATATTTCTCGCGCTAGAATGTCTCAAATTATCAGCCGTTTAGAAAAAGAAATGGGCGTTCAACTGCTATATCGATCCACTCGCTCACTTTCTCTGTCTCCTGCGGGAGAAACCTTTTACCAACTCTCACGCCAAGGAGTCGATCAATTAGAGCATGCGATGTTATCTGCACAGAATGCTCATTCAAGCATTAGAGGTCAAATTAGAATCAACTCAGTAGGAGGTCTATTTGGTGAAGAGATTCTGGCACCGCTGTTAATCCAATTTATGAAGGACAATCCCCAGATAGAAATAGAACTGAGCTTTTCAAGCACGAGAGAAAATCTAATCGAATCGCAATACGACCTAGTGGTCAGAATGGGTATGCTGAGTAACTCAAATTTAATTGGCAGAAAGCTGACTAGCTATAGAAACTACCTTGTTGCAAGCCCAGCTTATATCAAGGTGGCTGCTAAACTAAATAGCCCAAAAGACTTGCTAGAACACTCTTTAATTAATGGATCAGTGAAAAAATGGTCTTTCACTCATATTAATGTTGAGGGCAAGTACGAACTCCCCATACATGGAACGCTCAAATGCTCAAATGGACACGTAGTTAAAAGAGCGACTGTCGACGGGATGGGAATCTCTCGGCAACCGGCTTACTATGTGGAAGATGACATTCAATCGGGGCGATTGATAAGGCTACTACCAGACTGGCAATTATCTAATTCTGATGTCACTTTACTGTATCCTCAATCAAGAAACATCAGCCTTAGGGTAAAAGCCTTGGTGCACTATCTTATGGAAGCATTTAGTATGGGAGCCGATAAATTTTCATAGATAACAACGTCTCACAAGGGAACTCTATGCTTTCGGCATTAACTAACTCGCTCGCCCCTATTTTACTACTGATTTGCTTGGGCTTCTTTCTTGGTAAAAAAACAGATTATTTAGAAAGCCCATCGTTAAGCGCTTTAGTCTCAAATCTGGGCCTGCCTGCCTTGTTACTCTATGCTGTCTTATCGATGCAGATGCAAGTGTTCAGCATGCTCAAAATTATCGCTGCGACAGCTCTAGTATTGACCTTGGTAGCGCTGATTTCATTTACTTTTCTGAAAGTAGTCAATCTACCTACTCGTTTTTATCTACCCCCTTTGGTTAACCCTAATACGGGTAATCTTGGCATTCCTGTTGCCTACGCATTATTTGGTACAGAAGGTATGGCTATCGCGGTGGTAATTTCATCTGTCGTGCAGATCAGTCACTTTACCTTAGGCGTTGGTTTTATGTCAGGAACCTACCAGCCTAGGCAGTTACTAAAAAATGGTCCTGTTATTGCCTTAGTCATCGGAGCCCTTTTCTTAAGCTTTGACATTAGCTTACCCACGCCTTTGATGAATACGTTGAATATGCTCAGCAATATAACATTACCTATCATGCTAATGTTACTTGGCAAATCTATTAGCAGCTTATCCGTAAAAGAAAGCAATAAGATCGGCCGTGCTACTTCATTATCGTTATTCCGTCCTTTCGTAGGGGCTATAAGCGCATGCTTAGTAGTAAAACTCTTTCCTCTTAGCCCGCTAGAAAGCTCTGTATTAATAGTTCTTAGCACCATGCCTGTTGCCGTTATTAGCTATATGCTAGCAAGCAAATTTAAGGGGCCAGTTGATGAAATTGCACTTATGATTCTTATTTCTATACCTACATCACTTTGTACTATCGGCTTGCTATGGTGGCTGTATTTATAGGCTTTACAGCAAAAGCTAAGATTTTAACCAGTTCAGAAAAGTAGTAACTGGTGCCGTTGGAGTTTGTTGTTTTGACAGAACAATATAATAACCATTGTCAGATTGTACCGTAAAATTCGGTAGCGCAATCAAGACACCACTTTTTATAAAGTCATCCACTAAGGGCGACCACCCAAGACCAATGCCCTGACCGGAAATGGCAGCCTGTACCAACAATGTATAGTTATCAAACTCCATTACAGACTCTGATGGCTGCCACTGGGAACCATTAAGCTGAAATAACAACTCCCAATCCATCCATTTCTGCCCCATATCAGCATTCAGTTTCAACAACGGCGCTTTGACTAAATTCATCAAATTTGTAAAACCAGAAAGCTCCTCCAGTAATTTTGGACTACACACAGGATAGACCACCTCTGGCAATAGTTTTTCTGTCAAATAGCCTTGATATACCCCCTCACCAAATAATATCGCCACATCAGCTTCGGTAGAAGCCAAATCCACTTCAGATTGAGATGTTTGAATACGAATATCAATGTCTTTATGTAGACGACGAAACTCTGGTAAGCGAGGCATCAGCCAAAAAGCGGCAAAAGCAAAATCCGTCGCAACAGTAATACGCTGAGATTTTGGTTTTTGTTTTATCTTTTGCATCACATCTCGCAAGTCTTGCAAACTCGACTGCGTCGTTTTTAACAAAATATGTCCTGCATTGGTCAAGACCACACCACGATAAATGCGTTCAAATAATAGCGTACCAAGCGCAGCCTCTAAAGCCCTTATCTGCTGACTTACCGCAGGTTGCGTCGTCCCCAACTCTCGTGCTGCCGCAGTAAAACTCAATAGCCTTGCTGATGCTTCAAAAACAACAAGTGTTTGCAGTGGTGGTAACTCCGAGCTCATTAACATAAGTTCAACTTATCCCATACATAAGAATTTAGTCAGTTTACAGCATCTTTTACATAGCGCAATCTAAGAGAAGAAAGGTGATTTCTACTCACCCAATCTCATTTTTTAATCAATTATCCATTAGGAAAAATCATGTCAAAAAAGCAACCTAATATTCTTTTTATTATGGCTGACCAGCTGGCTGCGTCTGCTCTTCCTATTTATGGCCATGCAATTGTAAAGACCCCCCACCTGAGTAAACTTGCAGAAGAAGGCGTTGTCTTTGATTCTGCTTATTGCAATAGTCCACTTTGCGCACCTTCTAGATACGTTCTTATGACGGGCCAGTTGCCAAGTAAAATCGGCGCCTATGATAACGCAGCCGACCTTTCAGCTGACATACCGACCTTCGCTCATTATCTTCGCGCGCAGAACTACAAGACGGCACTATCCGGTAAAATGCACTTTTGTGGACCAGATCAATTACATGGTTTCGAAGAACGTCTCACTACAGATATATACCCTGCAGATTATGGCTGGTTCCCAAACTGGGACGATCTTAAAACTCGCCCTACTTGGTATCATAATATGTCTTCTGTTACTCAAGCTGGCCCTTGTGTACGTAGCAATCAATTAGACTTTGATGACGAAGTGGTTTTTCATGCACAGCGCTATCTGTATGATTATGTGCGACGTGAACAAGATAGACCCTTCTGCTTAACTGTTTCTATGACACACCCACACGACCCTTATGCGATACCGCAAGAGTATTGGGATAGATATACCCATGACGAAATTGACATGCCAAGAATTTCAATTAATAAGGAGGATCAAGACCCACACTCTGCTCGCCTACAAGACGTCTATGCCTACTACGATCAGGAGTTAAGCGAAGAGCAAATCCGCAATGCTCGTCGCGCCTATTACGGTGCAATCAGCTATGTAGATGATAAAATAGGTTTACTCTTAAAAGCCTTAGAGGAAACCGGATTGGCCGACGATACTATTATTGTTTTCTCTGGTGATCATGGCGATATGCTAGGTGAAAGAAACCTTTGGTACAAAATGTCTTTCTTTGAAGGGTCTGCTCGCGTTCCAATGATAGTTCATGCTCCTAAGCGTTTTTCAGCCAAGCGTGTTAAAGAGTCCATTTCCACTATGGATCTATTGCCAACTTTTCTTGAAATGGTAACCAATAAGACAGAAACGTCTTTTGCTATGCCGATTCAGGGCAAAAGCCTAATGCCTCATATTACAGGGCAGCCAGGAGGACATGATGAAGTGATTGGCGAGTATTTCGGCGAAGGTGCTATCGCCCCCTTATTTATGATACGTAGAGCCCAGTACAAATATGTCTATTGCCATATAGATCCAGAGCAATTATTTGATCTTGAGAATGACCCCGATGAATTGGTAAATCTTGCGAACAACCCAGACTACGCTGATTTATTGCACGCATTTAAAAAGGAGGCTCTTGAACGCTGGGACTCTACAAAGCTTACTCAAGATGCACTTATTAGCCAGCGTCGTCGTCGCTTGATAGTAAAAGCTATGAACAAAGGCAAAAAAACCACCTGGGATCATCAACCAATCTTTGAAAGCAGTGAAATGTATATGAGAAATCACATCGATCTTGACGATTTAGAAAGCCGATCACGCTTTCCAAAAGTATAATCAACACACAAGAAAAGCATCACAAATAGGAGCACGAAAATGAAAGCACTTTCTTTTAGCGCGGGATTAAAAACCCTTAGTTTAGCGAGTCTACTTATTGGAAGTAGTGTCGCCCTATCTGCTGAATCTGAGCAATGTAAAAAAATCACCTTCAGCGATCCAGGCTGGACTGATATAGGCGCAACAAATGGCGTGGCGACAACACTACTAAAAGCAATGGGGTACGAAACACAAGTTTACCTTCTTGGCGTTCCAGTAGGTTTTGAGAGTTTGAAGAATGGTGAGATTGATGTATTTATGGGTAATTGGATGCCAGCTCAATCCGCCTTTATAGATAAATACAAAGACAATATTGATGTTATTCGAACCAATCTAGAAGGCGTAAAGTTCACTCTAGCCGTGCCCAAATATGTTTTTGACGCTGGCGTTAAAGATTTTTCCGATCTAGCTAAATTCAGCACAGACTTTCGCCAGCGAATCTACGGCATTGACGCTGGAGCACCAGCAAACCAAAAACTTCAAAACATGATCGATACTAATGACTTTGGCCTCAAAGACTGGAAAGTTGTCGAATCTGGTGAACAAGCCATGCTGTCACAAGTGGCAAGAACTGTTAAACGCGATAATTTCATCGTATTTCTTGCCTGGGAACCTCACCCAATGAACGTCAATTTCGATTTAAAATACTTAACCGGAGGCGATAAATATTTTGGCCCTAATTATGGTGGTGCCACAATTAGGACGCTAACTCGTCAAGGCTATGCAAAAGAATGTCCGAATGTGGGTAAACTACTGAGCAACCTAGAGTTTGGTCTTAAAATGGAAAATGAAATAATTGCTTCCAGTAAAAAACCAGAACAAGCAGCAGCAAGCTGGATTAAAGCTCACCCAGAAGTATTAGATAAATGGCTACAAGGTGTAAAGACTTACGATGGGGAACCAGCACTACCAAGTGTCAAAAAACAACTTAGCTTAATGTAGCGCCAGTTTGAACAATAAAAAACCGCACAATTTAACATTATGCGGTTTTTTTATTTCAGTGCTTCCAATGTGATAAATACCAAACTTTACTGTCGGGTTAGACGATCGTTCCCCAACACCAATGGCGCAGTTGAACGATAAGGGTTAATATCCAATCCGCCACGTCTCACATAGCGTGCATAGACAGTCAAACTCTCCGGCTTACATTGACGCATAATATCAATGAAAATCCGTTCAACGCATTGCTCATGAAAATCAGTATGCTCACGGAATGAAATCACATACTTCAACAAGCTTTCGTGGTGAATCTTAGGGCCCTTATAATCGATAAAAACCGAACCCCAGTCTGGCTGATTGGTCACAGGACAATTTGATTTTAAAAGATGGCTCACCAATCGCTCTTCCACCACCCCCATTAATTCGCCCGTCTCTAACAAATCTGCATTAGGGTGGTATTCCGAGACATCGACATCCAAATCATCAATGCAATAATCAGGCGTTAGCACAACCAAAGACGCCATTGAATCTACATCGCGAATAATAACCGTCACGTCAGCACCAGCGGCACTTGAAAGATCTTTTTCAAGTATGACTTGCACTTCCTCAGCCGAGCCATAACGCATTTGATTTAATGAATTTAAATACAATTTAAAAGATTTTGACTCAATGATATTGGGTGAATCACAAGGCAAACGAAATTCAGCCAAAGCAACGATTGGCTTTCCTTTCAAATTTAACCATGACAATTCGTAGGCATTCCAAACATCTTCACCAAAAAACGGCAGACGTTCAGACTCGATAGCCATTTCAGTCCATTTATCAACTCTTGCAATGGGGTAAAGCAACCCTGCATCGTACTCAGAAACATATTCTGTTTGCTGACCTAAGGGTAAAAAGCCCATATCTCACTACCTCAACTTCTAATGCCTTTGCCCTGATTGAGCAAACGTAGACCAAATCCAAACAACACAACAATAAATACACAAACAATAACCAGTGCCCAATATACGTTGATATCAGAAACTCCCAGAATTCCGTAACGAAACGCGTTAACCATATAGAGCACAGGGTTTAATAACGAAACGGATTGCCAGAAATCTGGCAACAAATCGATAGAATAAAACACACCACCTAGATAGGTGAGCGGCGTTAAAATAAAAGTTGGAACAATGGATACGTCATCAAAACTTCTAGCGTATATTGCATTAACAAAACCGCCAAGAGAGAACATAATGGCCGTCAAACACATCACCAAAATCGTTAGAAATAAGCTTTCTAATGCCAAATGAGTAAAAAACAGCGAGAGTACGGTAACAATCAAGCCAACACACAAACCACGCGCCACACCGCCAAGCGTATAACCCATTAAAATCACCCAGTTTGGAGTAGGCGAAACCAACAGCTCTTGCACACTATGCTGAAACTTTGCAGAGAAGAAAGACGATGAAACATTCGAATAGGAGTTAGTGATAACAGACATCATGATTAATCCCGGCACAATGTATTGCATATAACTAAAACCACCCATTTCACCAATTCGATCGCCAATTAGATTACCGAAAATTGCAAAATACAGTGTCATTGTAATAGCTGGTGGCAATAAGGTTTGTGGCCAAATGCGAGTAAATCGACGAATTTCTCTTACTAAAATTGTATAAAACGCGACCCAAATTTCCGAATTTTTCATCTATTTAGCCTTTAATTAATTTAACGAAGAGCTCTTCGAGTCGATTAGACTTGTTACGCATACTGACCACATTGACTGAGATTTCATCAAGCGCTTTAAAAATGGCATTAATAGATTGCCCTTTAATCACTTCCACTTCGATCGTACTTGCATCTTTACTGATTGACACACTAAAGCCAGGTAAAGCCCAGTTATTAGGCAGACTAGTATCTAAATCTAAGATAAAGGTTTCTTGATTTAACGTTTTCAATAATGCTTTCACACTGGTATTTTCAACAATCTCACCCGCACTAATAATGGCAATATTGCGACACAACTGCTCGGCCTCTTCCAAATAATGCGTGGTCAAAATAATGGTTGTGCCCTGCTCATTAAGTTTTTTAATGAACTCCCACATAGAGCGACGAAGTTCAATATCGACACCAGCGGTTGGCTCATCCAAAATCAGCACTTCAGGCTCATGAATCAGAGCTCTCGCTATCATTAGACGGCGCTTCATACCACCAGATAACATACGTGATTGATCGTTTCTTTTATCCCAGAGGTCGAGTTGCTTTAAATACTTTTCCGCACGCTCTTCGGCAACAGAAAGACTAATTCCATAAAAACCCGCTTGAGTAACCACCACATTAAAGACAGTCTCAAAAACGTTAAAGTTGAACTCTTGAGGGACGACACCAAGATATTTTTTAGCCTTAGCGAAATCCTTATCAATATCTGTACCAAAAATTGAAACATGGCCCGCTGTTTTATTGACTAACGAGCATAAAATACCAATTGTTGTAGACTTACCCGCTCCATTTGGGCCAAGTAACGCAAAGAAATCTCCTTTTTCAACCTTTAAATCGATACCCTTTAACGCTTCAAAGCCACTATCATAACGTTTTTTAAGGTCACTAATTTCGATTGCATATGTCATAATTGAAGTTCTCGTACGGCAGTTGCCGACTAATTAGTTACTTACTTGAATAGGGTTTTACGTGGAATCACGCACACAATATATACTTGACGCTTTTTCCGATTTACGTCAGCGAATCGCAGAACACGCACCTTTTAATCAGCCAGAGTTGGCAGAAGAAGAATTAGACTTCTTAGAAAAGTGGGACAACCTGACAAATAAAATTCAGGAAAATACCCATGATTACACTTTTGATGCCCAAGAAGTATTATCACGCTTCATACGATGCTACGCAAATCTAGTCCCTCTAATAAAGAGAGAGCTATTATGGTTTGTTGGTGGAGAGTGCCTGCACTTTCTAGGTGATGAGGAAATTGCTCTTTATCAGCAGCTGGAAGACCATTTATATGAACTAGATAACCAGAATAAAAGCTACGATATATCAAAAGAAATCAGTGCATTGCGCGGCACACCAACTCAAGTACATTAATAAAACTAACTAATATGGACGGATGGTTGTCCGTCCATATTAGTATTTAAGATATCTTCTTAAATACTAATGTTCCGTTCGTACCACCAAAACCAAAAGAGTTATTTAAGACAACGTCAATTTTACGCTTTTGTGGCGTCACAGGAACATAATTCAAATCACACCCCTCGCCAGCTTCATCTAAATTAATCGTTGGTGGAGCAACCTGATCTCGAATCGCAAGTATCGAAAAAATTGACTCAACCGCACCAGAAGCACCAAGTAAGTGCCCAATCATCGACTTAGTCGAACTAATAGCAACATCTGATGCATCTTCACCCATAAGCGATTTTACTGCTTGAGTCTCTGCCAAGTCGCCTGCTGGTGTTGATGTGCCATGAGCGTTAATATAATCAATATCTAAAGGCGTAAGATGAGCATCTTTCAAAGCCGCCCTCATGGCTGACGCGGCACCTTCGCCACTTTCTGGTGGAGCCGTCATATGATAGGCATCATCACTCATACCAAAACCTGCAAGTTCTGCATAAATCTTTGCGCCACGAGCGACCGCATGCTCATATTCTTCTAATATCAAAATACCAGAGCCATCCCCCATAACAAAGCCATCACGGTCTTTATCCCATGGACGACTGGCTGTTTTGTGATCATCATTACGAGTAGATAACGCTCTAGCCGCTCCAAAACCACCTATCCCCAACGGCGTAATCGCCATTTCAGCACCGCCAGCGATCATTACATCAGCATCCCCATAAGCAATCATTCGCCCAGCCATACCAATATTATGCGTACCAGTAGTACAGGCAGTAACAATCGAAATATTGGGACCTTTAAAACCAAAACGAATCGCAACATGACCTGAAATCATATTAATAATCGCGCCTGGAACAAAAAAAGGAGAAATACGTTTTGGACCTGATTCATTCAATAGCTCTAGGTTTTTTTCAATCATTGGCAAACCACCAATTCCTGAACCTATTGCACAACCAACACGAGTTAAATCGGCTGTGTCAGCATTAAGATTAGCATCATCTAACGCTTGCACAGCAGCAGCGATACCATATTGAATGAAAAGATCCATTTTGCGTGCTTCTTTGACGCTCATATATTGAGTAGCGTCAAAGCCATTTACTTGCGCAGCAAAACGGGTGGAAAACTGGCTAGCGTCAAAAGAAGTGATCTCCGATACACCACTTTTGCCTTCCAGGATATTATCCCACGTATCTTTCACATTATTGCCAAGGGGTGTCACCATTCCCATTCCTGTGACTACAACCCGACGACGAGACATAAGATTTCTCCAGCAATTCGCTCTTATTTCTTTAAAAGCTATTAATAAGAAAAGCCGCTGTAACGAATACAAGCGGCTTTTCGGAAAACTCAGTTCACCAATATCTTACAAGTTAGCGTTGATATAGTCGTTCGCTGCTTGTACGGTAGTGATTTTTTCAGCTTCTTCATCAGGAATTTCAGTATCAAATTCCTCTTCAAGAGCCATTACTAGCTCAACTGTATCTAGGGAATCTGCACCTAGGTCATCAACAAAAGATGCTGAAGCAACAACATCTTCCTCTTTAACGCCTAGTTGTTCACAAACGATTTTCTTAACGCGTTCTTCAATGCTACTCATTAGAAGTTCCTACTCTACTCATTAACAGCTCAGTGTGAGCATATTATAAAAATTCGATCACCGAAAAGGTGTGATTCTCGACATGAACCGGAGACGTATTTTCGTTGAATTAAATATAAAATTCAACTCAAATTACGACATATACATACCGCCATTGACATGTAATGTCTCACCGGTGATATAAGCAGCGCCATTTGACGCCAAAAATGCAACAGCTGCCGCAATTTCTTCTGGTTGACCAAGGCGTGATGAAGGTACTTTTTCGACCAATTTGGCCTTGTGCTCTTCAGGCAACACTTTAGTCATATCTGTTTCAATGAATCCTGGAGCAACACAATTTACAGTGATACCACGAGACGCAATCTCTGCTGCTAAAGAGCGACTAAAACCTTCTAGCCCGGCCTTTGCTGCAGAATAGTTTGTTTGTCCGCCATTACCCATAGAGCCAACAACAGAGCTAATACTAATGACACGACCAAATTTTGCTTTAGTCATGCCACGTAAGCAAGCTTTTGTAACACGAAAAACAGACGTTAAGTTGGTATTAACAACTTGATCCCACTCATCTTCCTTCATTCGCATCATCAAATTATCACGAGTGATGCCAGCATTATTAATAAGAACTGTTGGGGCTCCGAATTCTGCCGTAATTTCCTTAATTACAGCATCGACAGATTCACTTGACGATACATCAAGCACCCAACCTTTGCCATTAGCACCCAAGTATTCACTAATACTTTGCGCACCAGACTCACTCGTTGCCGTACCAATAACAGTCGCACCTTGCTCAATAAGAGCAAGAGCAATCGCTTTACCTATGCCACGAGTAGCTCCGGTTACTAAAGCAATTTTTCCTTCAAGGCTCATGCTTATCTCCAATAATCTATTTTAAAAAGTGTATATCAAGCTGCTTATATTGAATAAATAACAAAATTAAACAGACAAGGCCGATTCAAATCCAGACAAATCTCCGATAGAAGAAGACGCCATACCTTTGACGATTCGCTTATTAAGCCCACTTAAAACCTTACCTGGACCACACTCTATCGTTGATGTTACACCTAACTCAGAAAGCAACATAACAGATTGAGTCCACAAAACTGGCTCACTTAACTGGGATACCAAGTTCGCTTTAATCACAGAAGGGTCCGAAACCGCTTGGGCAGTAACATTTTGCACCAAAGTACAAGAAGGCGAGTTAAATACAATGGTTTCCAGTTTTTCAGCCAGTTTAGCGCCAGCTGGAATCATAAGCTCACAATGCGATGGAACACTGACCGGCAAAGGTAAAGCACGCTTAGCACCCGCTTCTTTTGCATTCAGCATCGCAGCTTCTACCGCTGCCACATGACCCGCAATAACAACTTGGCCAGGCGAATTAAAATTAACCGCACTCACAACGCCTGAAACCGCTTCACAAGCAGCAACTACTTTATCATCATCGAGACCGATAATAGCTGCCATTGCCCCCTCACCTGCAGGAACTGCTTGCTGCATATATTCACCACGCAACTTAACAAGCTCTACCGCATCGGCAAAAGCAATCACACCAGCACAAACTAAAGCAGAGTACTCACCAAGACTATGACCTGTGACATACGCCGGCTTATCACCACCCTGCTGCTCCCAAAGGCGCCATAAAGCAACACTAGCGGTTAACAAAGCTGGCTGAGTTTTGTCAGTTTGACTTAATCTCTCAGCATCATTTTGCACAAGATCCCATAAGTCATAACCAAGAACATCAGATGCTTCGGTAAATGTTTGCTCTATTATATCGTGCTTCTCCGCCAAATCTGCCAACATCCCTAACTGCTGAGAACCCTGACCCGGAAAAACAAAAGCTAATTTAGTGCTCATTTAATCTCCTAGCTATAAAGCCTAACTACAAAGACGCGCTTCAATCGCAGAATATAAATCTGCTCGCGCAATATCAACTCCATACTCAATCGCACCGATCATAGCAGACAAATCCGAACGACCATGACCCTTTACCAAATTGCCACGAACGCCGACTAAACAAGCCCCATGCCTACGCTCAGTTTGGTAAAAAGTCTCAAACAAGGATGATGCCTCGTCCATCCCTTTAAATTTATTCATCATAAAAGACAAAAGCCCTTCCGATGCTTTTAATACAGCATTCCCCACCATGCCATCGCACACAATGACATTTTTATCACCATCAAATAACTCGGTACCTTCAGCGTAGCCAAAATAATCAGGCCACTCATTCGCAGCTAGAAGCCGATCTGTTTCTCGAATAACCGCACTTCCCTTCGAGCTTTCTACACCAACATTGAGTAATCCAACCCTTGGCTCTTCGTCACTTAACGCCTCTATATAAGCAGCCCCTAATTCGGCAAAGCCTACCAGCATTGATGGCGGACAATGAACGTTAGCCCCTAAATCTACCAAGCAACGCAATGGATTAGAGTATAGCTCTCTAATTAATGCAGGATACAACTTAGGACGCAACACGCCCAATATATGACGCGCTAGTGCAACCATAGCGCCAGTATTACCTAAAGTCACAACAACATCTGACGACCGTTGAGCCAATGAATTCAAAGATTGATAAAGCGTACTGTTTCGACGACGAAACAAAGACAACACTATCTCTTCATCTCCATCGATAACATCAGAGCAAGCAATCAGAGATAAACGTTCATGGGGCGCAGGAAGTACCAGACCGGAGTTGGGGGAATAATAAATGGTAATGACGACATCTTGATGGCGAGAAAGAATCTCCACTGCTCCGTCAAAAGCAATGCGGGGACCTAAGTCCCCGCCCATAGCATCTAAAGCTACCCTGATCATGGGTATCTTAGTTACTCACCTTTAGGGGTGATAACTTGACGACCACGGTAAAAACCATCTGCAGAAATGTGGTGACGACGATGAAGTTCACCCGTTGTCTTTTCTACAGAAAGCGTTGGACCTGTCAAAGCATCGTGTGAACGGCGCTGGCCGCGACGTGAACGAGTTACTTTACTTTTTTGTACTGCCATTTTTGGAGCTCCTAACTTTACTTGGCCTTTAATTGGGCCAATATACTAAATGGATTCGGTTTTTCGTCATCCGGTGCGTCATCGGTAGACGAGGCATACTTTACAGCTGTTGGGTTGCAACCACTTTCTTCGTGATAGGCGACGATTGGAAGGGCAAGTATAATTTCTTGCTCAACCATATCTGCCAAAATTACTTCACCATCGGTCATGACAACAGGATCGTAATTGTTCGGTAGATTCTTTGCATGATCTTCGTCATAAACGAACCCAAGCGACAAATCTAACGCCAGATCATGTGAAACAGCTCCCATACAACGTTGACAAACAACCTGTACTTGAGCCTTCACTGAACCAGTAGCAATATAGCGCCTATCCTCATCAACTCTAAAGTCTAGATGAATAAAAGCATTACCCTCATCAGAGGCTAATATAGCACAAAGCTCCTTAAATTGATTAAGAGGCATGTACCCTTCAAGCGCTTGCTCATGGCTAGCGTATTTTCGGGGGTCAAAATATTTAGGTAACGTATCATTCAACATGGCGGTGGATAATATGGCTAAGGGCCCTTTTTGTCAAAGTCTAACTGCTCTTAAAGCACTTTTTTTCACTTTTTTAAGTCATTCGACGCAAAAAAAAGTAAAATCTTCTTTCAACCCAATAAAATGATAAAAATACAATGTTAAAAACACTTATTCTAGGCTCATCATCTCCTTACCGAAAAGCACTCTTAGAACGCCTAAAAATCCCTTTTGAATGCCATTCACCCAATATTGATGAAACACCACTCCCTCAAGAGTCTGCTGTCGATTTGGTTAAACGCCTTAGTATAGCCAAAGCTCATGCAGTTGGTCTTGAACGCCAGAAGAGCAACCAAGAATCCGATGGGATAATTATAACCTCCGATCAAGTTGCTGTACTCAACGACAAAATTTTAGGCAAGCCTCATACGGAAGAAAACGCCATAAAACAGCTCGCCAGCTTTAGTGGAAAAAAAGTGAGCTTTTTAACTGGCCTTTGCGTATTTAGCCAAAAAGAACAGACTTATCAGTACACATTGAACGAATACCACGTTCATTTTCGACAACTCACAATAAAAGAAATCACTAAGTATGTTTCAATCGAGCAGCCTCTTGATTGCGCTGGAAGCTTTAAATGTGAAGGGTTAGGGATTTGCCTTTTTGAAAAAATGGAAGGCAATGACCCTAATAGCCTAATCGGCTTACCACTTATATCTCTATCTCATTTGCTGAGAAAAATAGGAGTCAGCCCTATAGACTAAAAACTATAATTAATAACCTTTCGGAAAAGAAAAATAATTTGATTTTGGCGACTCAAGACCATCAATCGCTTTTAAAGCGGTTTCATAACCAAACTGAACCAACTCTTTGGCTCGCCAGAACTCGTAGAATCCAGAAATATCCTTAGGTATAGAAATAAGTAAATCCGGTGGATATCCAGCTAACTTATATTGAGTCAATGATTCTTGCATCGTCTCGAACATCATATTAATTGTTTGCAAACGGCCCCAGCTTTCTGGAGAATATTTGGCCTTATCATCCACCCCATCTTCTTTATTTTTTCCAAAAAAACCTTTTGTGCTCATCCACCAAGCAGGCCCTTCCTCTTCCCCCTCAGAAACTTCATTTATAACTTGTTCAGCGGGTCCATTGAGATCCACTGCGACAATATAATCCGCACCAGCAGGCACCGAAGGAATAATTGGCAAAGGATTCAACACTCCGCCATCTACATACATTTGACCGTTAAGAGTCACAGGCAATATCAAAGAAGGTATCGCAGAAGATGCACGCATCGCATTTATCAAATCACCACGCTGAAACCAAAATTCCTTCTGATTCAACAAATCAACTGCTACGGATGTGTAAGCAATAGGCAAAGACTCAATGGCTGGCTGCCCTATTAAATCTTGAATTTTTTCGAAAAAACGATCACCTTTCACGTAACCGCCGTTCAATATGGACATATCCAATAATCGAACAACATTCATTCGATCTAAAGACTCTGCCCATTCACGATATTCCGACAATTTACCCGCTGCATAAACACCGCCAACAATAGCCCCGATCGAGCATCCAGAAATACTGACGATATCATATCCACGCTCTTCAAAAGCTTGAATTACACCAATATGTGCGTTACCACGCGCCGCACCACTACCTAAAACCAGAGCAACTGTTTTTTTCGTATTCACCGTTACCGCCTAAGGACGTACATAAACAAAAGATATACTATTAACACCAAGTGATTCACGCCCCAAATCGGCTAAATTAATAAACCTCACCTTACTCTTTAGCCGATCACCAAGACCTGCCGATAACGTAGAAATGAGCCTATCACCAGACTCAACAGCGCTTATCGTGCCACTCTTTTGACTGGTCACAAAACCAACGACGTTTTGACCTGCCGGTAGGTCATTAACAAACCGACGTATCCTAGGAATATCCTCAACATCCATTTGCGCTACAATTTCGAACTCCGTATCGTTTGATTCGACCGATTTAACCTCATCTAAGCGAACCATTACATCACCTGCACCTCGTCGATTAAGGTATAAAATCTGATAGATCTCTTGCTTATTATTTTTAACCACAAGGAGAGATTGGCTTTGATCGGAACCATATAAAAGGTAATCACCAAAGAAGTTATTCGCCCAAGCATTACTACTGCCACAGCTCCTACTTTCACATTCAAACAAGATGCTGCGACCGTCGCTCAACATTTGCGAACGATAATGACTGTAAACATCAGATAAAAGCGCATTACGATTAATTTTATATAATGATGAGAAGTAATCACCCTTCAAACGAATAACCGATTCAGGCTCCCATCCGCTGCCAGCTCGACGAATTTTACTTAAAGGAACTTCAACAAGCCGCTCGGCTTGTGAATTACTTTTGACCAACTGTGCATCACGATAAGGCTCAACCCCCAACTCCCCAGCAAAAGAAACACTACTAAAGGCCGCTAACAGACACAACGCACCACGAAATTTCACCATACAACCTTCCTTTCATCCCAAGTAAGGATGGGTTAACGCATTAGTTTTGATCTATAAATCGCTGAATTTCAGTCGCTACCGTAAAGCAAGTATCTGGTTCAAGGTGAAAATGATGATTCCCCTCAAGCCATTTTAATTTTATCCATGGGAATTGAGCCGCACGCTTCTCAACTAACAGATGATCATTTTTATAAATCCCCTCCTTAGCCACCAAAGCTAAAGTCGGACATTTTATTTCCTGAATAAAAGCCTGGACACTTTCTTCATCCATTCGAAAAGGAGATGGAAAAGTCAATTTCCCATCATGACGCCACCCCCAGACACCGTCATCCTTTTGCTTTGCTCCGCGCTCCACTAACAGCTTCGAGGCTGATTTTGACAGCTGAGTAAAGCCATCCATTCGAGCCAACACCATATCTTCTTTTGTCTGGTAGCTTGTATCTCGACCTAAACGAAATTTGGCCATTTTATTCACAGCCCGTTGCAGCGTCACGACACGATCAGCCGTAGCCCCACTCAACGGCCCCATATTATCAAGCACAATCAGCCCACGAACTTTATCTGGGGCAATCGCTGCGACCAGCATAGCCACAGCACCTCCCATACTATGGCCGATTAGCCAAACACTTTGTTTAGACTGATTTAAAATAGACACCACATCAAGAACATAATCCCACAAATGATAGAAACTACCTGCAGGGCGATGTAGTGACAGGCCATGCCCCGCAAGATCTAACGCAACATGAGAAAAATCAGATAAGTGAGGAGATAAATTAGAGAAACTGGCAGCATTATCAAGCCAGCCATGCAATGACAGCACTTTGAATGCAGAAGTATTTTGAGGCAACCATTGAAGCGCGGCTATTTCAGTGTGCGCTAGCTTATAAACGATTTCATTTCCCATGCTTACTTTTTACCAACCCATTAAATAATTTATGATGGCGAGACACACCAACGAAATTGACAACATGCTCCAGCAAAAAACTCACCCTCAACCGCAGCAATCGTAGCCGTTGTCATCGCAAAACTAACTGGCAAAGGCTCATCAACCAAAAAGTCCACCAACTGATGTGCGAACGGCTGATGAGTGACCAATAAAATAGATTCATAAGGCTGGTCACTAAGCCAATTAGCAACATCCATTTCACGACCATAGGGCGTGATTAGAGCACTATTTTCAACCGTGACAGATACATCTAAATCAGCCAGGAAAATTTTAGCTGTTTGCTGTGCTCGCGTATAAGGACTAACAAAAACCGCATCGAGCCTTTCACCTTTAGCGCGAAAAGCTCGGGCAACCGTTTTCACTTCAGCTACACCAAGCTCTGTTAACTCCCGACGCTCATCTTGATCGTAGCCATAAGCCTGAGCATTCCCATGACGCAAGACATAAAGACGCTTAAGCTTCTTCATCCACATCTACCTGAGGCCATGGCTGAAATGGAAAGGGCTTTTCTTCAGACCGAAAAGACAAAAACGAAAAAATTTGCCCTATGAAAGCGGCCATACTCTTTAGCCAAGAAGAAATAGTCACTGGCTCATGCTTCGAGCCCAACTTGAGCAAGCTCACTAAGACAAGCAACACACCAAAAATAGTAATAGCAATATTCAATACTACCCAATACAGCAGCATAAAAATCACACGAAACCAAAAACCCTGATCAGCATAGCCCGGCTTAGACATTGTTTTTCTCCTCATTTGTCGCGAATTCGACATCCCATTTTTGCTCACCAGTCATCATTGATCCAATCAATGACTCCAGTTTAGCGCCATCAAACAACAATTTAGACAAACCTTCAGCAAGAGGCATGTATAAGCCGTGTTTATGAGCTTCACCTACAACCATCTTCAAGGTGTTTACCCCTTCAGCAACTTCACCTACACCTCCAATCGCCTCGTCTAAATTTTGACCTGAACCGATAGCAAAACCAACACGGTAGTTCCGGCTTAAGGGAGAAGTACAGGTTGCAATTAAATCCCCCATTCCAGCCAGCCCTAGGAACGTCATTGGATTCGCGCCAAAGTGCACAGCAAACCGACTCATCTCAGCTAGACTTCGAGTCATAATCATCGACATGGTGTTTTCGCCAACATTTAAAGCTTTAGCAAGACCACATACTATCGCATAAATGTTTTTCAACGCCCCTGCTAACTCAACTCCGGCACTATCGGTATTCTCATACACTCGAAAAGTAGGTGACTTTAATAGTTCAATAACACGCTGACGAACCTTATCATCCGCACTGGCAATGACCGAACCAGTCATTTGCCCAGCTGCTATTTCTTTTGCTAAATTTGGACCACTCAACACACCAATTTTTTTCGTAACAGGGTTTCGACGCAAAACATCACTCATAAGTTCAAATCGATTTGGATTAAACCCCTTAGTAGTGCTAATTAAAATCTTATCTGCTGTCAATAAGGGACCAATACGTTGAACCACTTGTTCAAACGATTTAGACGGAATAGAAACAAAAACAGTATCACTGTCACGGATTGCTTGCTCCAAATTACTCGTCGCCAATAGCTCTCGATGCAAGGGCGCATTGGGTAAATAACGACTGTTCAACCCCGTCAGATTTATCTCTTCGACTTGCTCTTCATTGCGCATCCACTGACTAACTTGATGACCATTTTTAGCCATAATATTTGCCAAGGCGGTACCAAAACTACCGCCACCTAATACACACACAGAATGCTTCATAATGACTCTTTCTCTTTAAAAATATCGCCTAATCATATAAAAACGAACAACACTAAGACGAACAACTAACCTCTAATGACTTACCCCATTCCGGTGCTCTTTGCGCAAGCATATCTGATTCAGGGTGCTCATCGAATGGATAGGTAAGCACATTTAATAAGCGACGAAAGGGTAAGTAATCTCCTTGCTCTGCGGCAAGTATCGCATCATGAGCCAAATAGTTTCTTAGTATAAATTTCGGGTTTACAGCCAACATGGAACGACTCACTTCGGACCATGCTAAACCGCCTTTTAATCGCGCAAGCTCGTAACGCTTTAGCCAAGCAGACAGCTTTTCTCGATCGATAATTTCGTCAAGCAAAAGTGAAGAACCACCTTGATCCATATGACTTAATAAACGGAAAAAGACGGTGTAATCCATTTTTTCAGCCGCCAATATTGAAAATAGCGCGGGTAACAGCTCATGCAAATCCGCTACTAAGCTTAATCCCATTTTCTTCATCATCAATGAATCATAGTGAGCCTGCAGTTCTGGCTCATAACATTGCAAGATTGCAATGAGTTGATCTCGCTCAAGATGCTTTGAAAAGCACCGCATCAAACAATTTAGATTCCACAGGCCAACACCTGGTTGGCGTGAGAAAGCATAACGACCTTCATGATCAGAATGATTGCAAACCCAATCAGGCTCATAATCCTCCATAAAACCATAAGGACCATAATCGATTGTTTCACCGGTAAAAGAAAAGTTATCTGTGTTCATGACGCCATGTTGAAAACCGATTGCTTGCCATTTAGCGACCATTCTAGCAGTTCGTTTAACCACTTCGATCAACATGTTTTCTAATGGCGAATCCGTTGCCAAGCAGTCTGGATAATAATGCTTAAGACAATACTCAATAAGCTGGTTTAGCTCTGTTTGTTTGCCTTGGTAAAAAAAATATTCGAAATGACCAAAGCGAATATGCCCTTCTGCCACCCTAAGCAACATAGCTCCAGCCTCAGGCACTTCTCGGTAAACTGCCTCTCGACTATCATAAAGTGCCAAAGCACGAGAAGAAGGAACAGACAAAGACGTCAACGCCTCACTCGCCAAATATTCACGAATACAAGATCTCAAAACTGCACGACCATCACCACGTCGTGAATAAGGTGTCGGCCCAGCACCTTTCATATGCAGATCATACAAAAAGCCATTTTGACCGCGAACCTCACCAATGAGCACACCGCGCCCATCACCTAATTGAGGCGAAAAGCCGCCAAACTGATGGCCAGCGTAAACCATACTTAGACTAGATGGCACAGCCTCCTCACCGCTTAAAATGCGTTTGGTTTCAGCTGATTTAATATCAATAGACAGAAAAGTAGCGAGCGACTGGTTGAATTCAACCAATCGCTGCTCAAGAAGTGGTTGGATAAGGGTTTTCGAAGAAAACGCCTCCCCCAAACTTGCAAAATGGTGTTCTAAATTCATCTTGTCTCACTTAAAAATTAAGCGATCTTTATAGAGAGGTATCAACCATATATTCACAGCGAATATTCTCACCGACGACTTTTTCAATTTCAGGAATCATGAAGGCATCATCTTCACTGGCAAAACTAACTGATTTTCCAGTTTCACCACCTCGGCCGGTACGGCCAATGCGATGTACGTAATCTTCTGGATCTTCCGGTAATGAATAATTAACCACTAACTCGACGTTATCTACATGAATACCGCGCCCAGCAACATCCGTAGCAACAAGTACTTGAATAGTGCCGTTTTTAAAGTTGGCCAATGTTTTCACGCGCTTGTCCTGCGCCACTTCACCTGACAAAATCGCACAATTAATATTGGCTTTACGTAAGCGCTCATACAAATCACGAGTTTCGTCACGACGGTTCGCAAAAATGATCGTACGTTGGCCGCCATTCTTTTCGATCAACTGCTGTAATACAGGCCATTTTTGATCGGCTTCAACCGTATAGATAACCTGATCGATATTTTTATTTGTCGCCTCTTTTGGAACAACAGATACTTCTTTTGGAAAATAAGTCCACTGCTGTGCGAGAGCTTGAATGTCTTTCGGGAAAGTCGCACTAAACAGCATAGTCTGTCTTGTTTCTTTATGTGGAGTCATGCGAATAATGCTTTTGACATCAGGGATAAAGCCCATAGACAGCATACGGTCAGCTTCATCTAACACCAAGCACTCTACTTTACCCAATTGCACCTTGCGACTACGAGCAAAATCTAACAGGCGCCCAGGCGTAGCAACCAAAATATCAACATTTTCAGTTTCTAATGCGATTTTTTGCTTTTCGTAGCTCAAACCGCCTACCAAAGTCACCACGTTCAAATGGCAATTCGAGGTAAGTTTTACCGCTTCATCAGCAATTTGTATCGCCAATTCACGAGTTGGGGCGATAATCAGACCACGTGCAAAATTATTCGCGCGCTTTTCTTCAAGAGGATAATCAAGAAAGTCACTGATCATCGCAATCAAGAAGGCCGCCGTTTTACCTGTACCCGTTTGAGCCTGACCAATGATGTCATAACCTAACAAAGTCATTGGTAAGGTTTCTGCTTGGATTTCACTGCAATATTCAAACCCCATTTCTGCAATAGACTTTATGACTCGATCAGGGAGGTTCAAATCATGGAAGCGCATCTTTCCTTCAGCTTCAGCAACCTGAAAGTCTTCTATAGACCAAATTTTAGACTTTGCATTACCAGCGGTTTTTGACTCACTACTGACTTGCGTATCCGCTTTAACACTTTCACTATTTCTTGGGCGCTTATTTGGGCGACGTGTACGTTTTGGTTTTGCTTTGGTTTCTGATGGTGCTTCTTGAATTTGGTTTTCCATATTGGAATCTATACGCTTCTATTGTGTTTTGAGGTTAATAATCTGTGCAAGGAGTGTACCTAATTGGTAACGCTTTATCACCCCTTGCTTGCGAAACTACTGATACTTATAAGGTGGCAAACTATTAATTAATTGCGCCCCATACCGTTTTGTACGTAAGCGCTTGTCCAAAATATGTATTTCACCAGAGTCCTTTTCGCTTCTTAAAAGACGCCCAGTAGCCTGCACCAACCGCAACGAAGCATCTGGTATGGTGATTTCCATAAAAGGATTACCGCCACGCTTTTGGATCCATTCAGCTAGCGTCGCCTCCACTGGATCATCAGGAACAGCAAAAGGAATTTTAGCAATGTACACACAAGTTAAATAGTCGCCTGGCAAATCCACCCCTTCAGCAAAGCTTGCTAAACCTAGCAATAAACTTCCTTTCCCGTCATCAATACGAGATTTATGCGAATCCAAAATAACTCGTTTAGATTGCTCGCCTTGCATTAAGAGTATTTCTTGCAATTCTGCAGACACAGACTGTGCGACCTCTTCCATCTGACGACGAGAAGAAAACAATACCAAGCTCCCCTTTTCCGTATTCACATGCCCATCTAAATAAGCAACAATCTCAGCAGTATGCTGCTCAACCTTATTGGGCTCATTCTCCATATCAGGAACAACTAAAAGTCCATTCTCCTGGAAATGAAATGGACTAATAACACGCAAATATTCGCTCTCGCGTGGTACGCCAGATCGCATATTGAAACGATGAAACTGATTCAGTGCGGTTAACGTTGCAGATGTCACTACCGCGCCAAAACATTTATCCCACAATTGCTGGCGCAATGTATTCGCCGCCAGAATTGGAGAGCCGCCCAACTCGATATCTTGTTCCATACCTTGACCAGACAAAACTAGCCAACGAGCATTCGGTGGGAAATTTTGATCATCCACCGCTGAATACAAGCGCCAGAGACCGATTGATTGCTCTAAACGACCAAGGATGACACCTAAAATAGGCTGCCAAGTTTCTGCCGTCTCAGGTGTGACACCCATGCCTTCATTTTGTTTCGTCTTCTTGCATTCGTCTTGAATGCTCTCAATATTGTTAAACAATTTTTGATACGATGTTTGTAAGCTGTAAGCCAATTGGCGCAACTCGTCTGGGATCTGGCCAAACTCAAAACGATGCTGATTATTTTCCTGATCCAAGCCCAAACCCTGAATGTAAGGCGCTAAACCTTGCTGTGCATATTGAATAAAATTCACAATACTTTGTATTTGCTGAGGGATTTTTAGCAATAGTTGTCCCGTTAGGCTGACATCGTCAGTTAACTCTTGCTTCAGGTTGACCAAATTTTTTTCCAATTGACGCAACCAAGTAATACTTTGCTGCAAACGAACTTCATGACGAAAGTGCCCGATCGCCTTGTCCGGAAGATGATGACCTTCATCAAAAACATAAATGGTTTCTTTTGGAGGCGTAAGAATCGCCCCACCGCCCAACGACAGATCTGCTAGCACCAAATCGTGATTCGCGACGATCACATCAGCCACTTCGATTTCAGCACGTGCTTTAAAAAACGGGCAGGCAGAATAATTCGCGCAATTACGATTGGTGCATTGCTGATGATCTGTGGTTAAACGTCGCCAATCTTGATCTCTAACAATACCGGCCCAATTATCTTTGTCACCGTCCCAATCACCTTTTTGCAAAGCTGCGTCCATTTCTTGATAAAGAATCGTATTTACATCATCTGAATGAAGATGCTGCTCAAAAAGCCCAGCAAACATATCATCCATTGACTGCTCTTCTGAGCTCAGAAAACCCTCAAGATTATTCAAGCACAAATAACGTCCTCGCCCTTTCGCAAGAGTGTACTTAAAATTCAGCTCGGTATGATCAAGCAAATCAGGCAACTCTTTATGTAAGATCTGCTCTTGAAGCGCGACCGTTGCGGTAGAAATAATTAGCTTGAGGCCTCGCGCTTTTGCGATAGGAATCGCTGCAAGGCAATAAGATAAGGTTTTACCCGTACCTGTTCCCGCTTCAATCACGGCAACATGTTTTTCCTCGAGGCGCTCGCCTTCCGAGCCTTGCTTAATGTTACCCAAGGTTCGAGCGATCGCACCAATCATCTGGCGCTGTCCAGCCCTTGGTTTATGGGACTTCGCATCCAAAGATGCTCGGTATGCAAGTTGAATCTGTGTTTTTAGTTCGTCTGAAAGCATTTATATCATTGAGTATAGTTAGGAATGCTGTATATAATAACAGTAACTGTATAAACAACCAGATAACCTATGATTAAATTAACCAAAAGACAATCTGACGTACTAGAAACCATTCGCGAATTTATTAGTGAAACAGGTTTTCCACCGACCAGAGCAGAAATAGCGCGCCGACTTGGGTTTAAGTCTCCAAACGCCGCCGAAGAACACCTCAAAGCCCTATGCAAAAAAGGCGCGATTGAGATGTTATCGGGTGCATCAAGAGGAATACGCTTAGTCGACCGCGCATCAAATGACGAACCTATGGACGACCTTGGCTTACCTGTCATCGGCAAAGTCGCAGCAGGTTACCCTATTTTAGCTCAGGAAAACATTGCTTCTCACGTAAACATCCCGGCAAGTATGTTCTCCCCACAAGCCGATTATTTCTTGTCTGTCTCAGGCACGAGCATGAAAGACATCGGAATCATGGAAGGTGACTTATTAGCCGTCCACAAAACAGCCACTGTACGCAACGGCCAAATTGTCGTTGCCCGTATTGGCGACGAAGTGACAGTAAAACGCTTCGAGCAAAAAGGGAGCATTGTTCGACTGATTCCTGAAAACCAAGAATTCAACGACATCATTGTCGACCTTGAAAGCGAAGAGTTCGCCATTGAAGGTTTGTCTGTCGGCGTGATTCGCCAGGGACTTTGAAAAGCAACAGTCACCTCCGCGCTCAATGAATAAAAAAGCGAAGCTTATGCTTCGCTTTTTTATTTTGCTCTGTAATGTACTGCTTCGCGATGCATCACAGATAATTTAGTGCAAAATCTTAGGACGAAAATTCTCATCATCAAGATATTCCGAGTCATCGTCAAAAAAAGAATCATCCGAATAAACAAAATCAATGCCTGCATGAAACATACATTTTGCTAATTCAAAATAACGGTCTTTTAAATAAGATTTAGTATTATCTGAGATCTGTAACGTTGCCAACGGAACGGTTTCCTCACCATCTTCACTGGCTGGACGCAACACTATATCACCGTTATCCAGCTCAACAATCTCTAGGTAGGACTCTTTCATATTCAATACTCTGATGACTCTTCTCTAAAACGTAACACCAATTCGACCAACTTAGCCAAATAGAAACTCACAGATGCACCAGCATCACTTCCACGACCAATCAGACTATCACTTTTAACCCCTGATGACATAGACATACGACATTCAAATTGCACTAAATAGGCTTGATTCAACTGAAAACACCAAGAGTCTGGGCGAGACAATAAATCCGCCAATTCAGCCAAAGCAGGCACAACAATTTGCTTACCTTCCGACTCAGCGAATAATTGAGCAACATCCAGCGTCCCAGCTAAAGAATATGCTGATGCCACTTCTCTCAACAATCCATTCAGTGCACTTCTTAATTGGAAAATAGCTGAGCTCTCAAGCCCAACTTTCAACCATACTTCATCAGTATCCTGACTCTGTTGAATAAAGCGCCTTGCTGCATCCAGTTTTTGATTGGTTAAGCTGGCTAAAGTAACGCCACTCATTTCTTTTTACCTTCCTCAATCACCCATTTAGAGCCGACAAAAAATGCCTTCCAACCAGTTGGTTTACCCTCTTCATTCTCCGTCATGACATATTGCTCTTTTGTCTTGCGACTATAACGAATAATGGATGGACGACCTTCGGAATCCTTTACTGGCGCTTTAGCAAAAAAATGATATTTCGGATCAATTTGATCCATATATGGCAGCAACTCCTTGACTAATGGCGCGCGAGTTTCACGCTTACGTGGAAATTGACTGGCTGCTAAAAATAGACCTGTCGCACCATCACGAAGCACATAATGATCTTCTACTTTTTGACAAGCAAGATCAGGCATTGGCACTGGGTCCATCTTTGGAGGAGCCGCTTCACCACTTTTCAGCAACTTACGTGTATTTTTACACTCTTCATTAGTGCAACCGAAGTACTTACCAAAGCGTCCCGTTTTAAGCTGCATTTCTGATCCGCACTTGTCACATTCAAGCGTAGGACCGTCATAGCCTTTGATTTTGAAAACACCGGTTTCTACTTCATACCCAGAACAAGAAGGGTTATTACCGCAAACATGAAGCTTACGATGCTCATCCATTAAATAGCTATCCATCGCCGATCCGCAGATTTTACAGCGATGTTTGTTGATAAGCGCTTTGGACTCGCCTTCCTCGTCATCTACTGCAATTGCTTCGTCACCACGAGTCAAGTTAATGGTCGCTTTACAACGCTCTTTTGGAGGTAAAGCATAACCAGAACAAGACATGAACACGCCAGTACTGGCTGTGCGAATCTGCATTGGTCGCGCACAAGTCGGACATTCAATATCAGTAGGCGTTGGCTCATTTGGCATCATACCGCCATCTGGCGATTCGGCTTTAGCAAGCACAGAACTAAAATCTTTATAAAATGCATTCAGCGTTTTAATCCAATCTTTATGGCCTTCAGCAATGTCATCTAACTGCTCTTCCATTTGCGCAGTAAAACTGAAATTCATAAGTGAATTAAAACTATCAACCAATCTTTCAGTAACGATATCGCCCATTTTTTCAGCGTAGAAACGACGATTTTCCACTCGAACATAACCACGATCTTGAATCGTAGAAATGATAGAAGCATACGTAGAAGGGCGACCGATGCCTCGCTTCTCTAGCTCTTTAACCAAGCTTGCTTCGCTAAAACGCGCCACTGGTTTAGTGAAATGTTGTTCTGGCAACAATTCTTTAAGTGTTAAATATTCACCCTGCTCTATATCGGGCAAGATGTTATCCTCACCTTTTTTCACCACTGTTTGCATGGCACGTGTGTAACCATCAAAACGTAGAATTCGACCTTTGGCTTTAAATTCGTATTCGCCTGTCGTCACCGTGATCGTTGTAGAAGTGTATTCTGCAGGTGTCATTTGACACGCCATAAATTGACTACGAATCAAGTCATACAAACGATGAGCATCTTTTTCCATACCAAGTAGGTCGTCAACTCGCACATTTACATCAGAGGGCCGAATAGCCTCATGCGCTTCTTGAGCACCTTCTTTACTGCTGTAACGAATTGGATCTGCAGGGAGATAAGCCTCACCAAAGTTAGAAAGAATATAACCTCTCAACGCCTCTACCGCATCGACGCTCAAATTAGTAGAGTCAGTACGCATATAAGTGATGTAACCACCTTCATACAAGCGCTGAGCAAGCATCATGGTCTTTTTAACACCATACCCTAAACGTGTGCTTGCCGCTTGCTGCAACGTAGAAGTAATAAACGGCGCAGAAGGCTTACTGCTTGTTGGCTTGTCTTCACGACTACTAACTAAGTATTTAGCATCGTTTAAACGAGCAACATGCTCATCTGATTGTTTCTGGTTAACAGGACGGTATTCTTTATCTTGATATTTTGCAGCTTCAAACTTAATAACGTCTTTCGAAGGTGTAGCAAGTAAAGCGTCTAATTCCCAAAATTCATCAGGAATAAAAGCACGAATTTCTTTTTCTCGCTCAACAATCAAACGCACCGCAACAGATTGTACTCGCCCTGCAGATAAGCCTCTCGCCACTTTTGACCAAAGCAAAGGCGATACCATAAAACCAACGACTCGATCTAAGAAGCGACGGGCTTGTTGAGCATTAACACGATCCAAATCTAATTCTGACGGCGTTTCAAATGCAGCTTGGATGGCCTTCTTTGTAATCTCGTTAAAGACTACCCGTTTGTAGCGAGTATCATCTCCGCCAATTGCTTCACGCAAATGCCAGGCTATTGCCTCTCCTTCTCTATCCAAATCGGTTGCGAGATAGATAGTGTCAGCATTTTTCGCCAAACGTTTTAATTCATCGACAACTTTTTCCTTGCCGGGCAAAATTTCATAGTGAGCTTTCCAGTTACTCTCTGGATCGACCCCCATTCTAAAAATTAACTGCTTACGCGCCTTACTACTTTTGTACTCAAGTTTTTCTTCCGGACTCATTTTTCGCGTCAAAGCAGCTTGCTTTGCACGCTCTTGAGGCGTAGAGGTGGCAGTTTTACCTGATGGCAAGTCACGAATGTGTCCCACACTCGATTTGACAATAAAGTCGTTGCCTAGGTATTTGTTGATGGTTTTCGCCTTTGCTGGCGATTCCACGATAACCAGTGATTTTCCCATTGAACTGTGTAAGCCTTTTAATAAAGTAGGTCTGCAAATCCACGTTGCACGAAGTTTAATCTCTAGGGGCGCTGATATTAAGCAAACACCTTTTATATGACAAGCGATCCCTGTATTGTTTCACACATTAAATCTTGCTGAACTTAGTATTTCTTATTTAACATACTGAATTCGTTGCTTAAGGACAATCATGGCTACTCTCCAAATATTAACAATTGCATTTTTAATCATCATTGTACTTTTATCTGTGGTCATTGGATCACGTGCCCACCAAAAAGAAAAAGAAATTACTGAGCGACGCGTAAAACAATTGCAATTATCTAATCGAGCAGACCGAGTTGAACAGCATATTCGTGGTCTAAAAGACATTAATACCGATACTATTGCTACCGATGTGCTTTATGATTTCTATCTAGACACACTTCGAGAGCTTCTGCAATATTCCGATGACCCAGAAAAAATTGAAGTTCGCATCGCAACAGCTGAAGAAAGTAGAGACAACGACCCTATTTTATTCAACCCAGAACCGGACGCTTTTAGCTTTCAAGAAAAAAGCAACTACAAAGAGCGCCTTACTAAACTTGCTAAAATGCTGCTGTACTTACGCCGTAAGGGGCGCATTAGCAACACGCATTATCAAGCTTGTTACGAGTATCTACGTTGGCTTAACTTATGGATTCAACTGAATCGTCAGATGGTTCAAGCAAACAAAAACTTTGCCAGTGGCGACATGCGAGTTGCTCAAACTCTTTACGGCGTAATTTTGTCACACCTTAAATCTGATGCCACAGAACGTCCAGAAAAAAACACCCTTAAAAACTTTATAACCGCTCGGATGAAAGAAATACTCTCACCAACAATCGACGCCATGAAAGACAGCGAAAACCCAGAAGAGGCATTAAACGAGCTCATTCACAATTTAGAATTACCAAAAGCGCCCAGCTCTGATCTGTAAAAGCTCATAGACTCAAAAGCGTCACATTAGACAGCGACGCTTTTTACCGCTACCAATAATTTTATGAATGTTGATAATTCATCTAGCAACATTCGATCACCAGATTCATCCCAATACAATGACACACTCTCCGGCATAATTTTCACCCCAACCAATAAAGAGCCATGCTTTTCCAATATTTTTTTGGCCTCCTCGGGCAAGATTAATAATTCACTAGACCACCAACCTTCAATCAAGGCATTATATTTCCACACCTCATAAGGTAGCAGCCAAATACAATCTGGCAAGGAAGTGACCGGTTTTGGGCGATAAAAAGAGTAAGCAACCGTTTTTTGACGATTCATTGATTTATCCCACTTGTCAGGGAGGTCAATTGATGTAAGCTGAACAGTAAGGCCGAGTTTTCGAGCATGCATACGTAAATCCATGCGCTGGCGCTCTTTTTTAGGCGGCATAATCCATAATGCCGACCCCATTAAAGATAATGTAATAAAGATAACGATAAGAGCAGTCATATTTTAATGTCTCTCTAGTTTTAAACTAAAATAAGTAAATGAGCCAAATTTGGAGGTGTTCTATGATGTATAGCAGAATTCTACTCGCAGTTGACTTAACCGATGAAAGTATCAAAGTCGCTAACAAAGCCGTCGCACTATGCAAAGCAACGGGTGCGGAACTTACCATACTTCATGTTATTGAATCACTCAATTACGCCTACGGTGGTGATGTTCCAATCGACATCACGGACATTCAAGCGCAATTACAAGAAACAGCTAAAGAACGCATTGCTATCCTAGAAGCCCAATTGGACGTTCCAGTTCAAGAAAGCTGCATATCACAAGGCGGGATAGAAAGCGAAATACACCGTATTGCCGAGGAAAAACAAGTCGATCTTATTGTTGTAGGTAGCCATGGGCGTCACGGCCTTGCACTGCTACTTGGCTCAACAGCAAATGGTGTTCTACATGGCGCACCATGTGACGTACTGGCCGTTAAAGTTATTAAAGACAACGATTAACTCGCATTAAACACTCAAGAAAAAAGGCGATGTAGTACATCGCCTTTTTTACACATACGATCTAACAGTTTAGCTTCTAGTCCAAGTAGTCCCTTCTCGACTATCGAGAAGCTCAATTCCTTGACTAGCCAGCTCATCACGAATTTCATCGCTACGAGAAAAGTTTTTGTCTTTACGAGCTTGTGTCCTTTCATCGATCAAAACTTGTATTGCTACTTCATCCAAGCCTTCAGACACAGTACTATTTTGCAAAAAATACTCCGGGTCTTGGTACAGCAAACCAAGCAGCTCTGCTAACGAACGCAACTCGGCAGCCAACAGTGATGCTTTATCAGCATCCTCTGTTTTAGCCTTATTAAGCTCACGCACAAGCTCAAACAAAACCGAAACAGCAACAGCTGTGTTGAAATCATCCTTCATCGCCTCTTCAAAGCGCTCAGTGAAAACTGTTGACTCATACACCCCAGCAACAGGCTGCTGACGCAAAGCAGTATACAGGCGCTCTAGAGCAACCTTAGCCTCTAACAAGCTTTGATCAGAATAATCAATCGCACTGCGATATTGACTTGAAACCATCAAATAGCGAACCACTTCAGGGTTAAACTTGGCCAAGACGTCGCGCACCGTGAAAAAATTTCCCAAAGATTTAGACATTTTTTCGTTGTTAACACGAACTGCACCACAGTGCATCCAATAATTCACATACTCTTTGCCGGTTGCAGCTTCAGACTGAGCAATTTCATTTTCATGATGCGGAAATTTAAGATCAGGGCCACCGCCATGGATATCAAAATGACTGCCAAGGCAATTTGTCGACATAGCAGAACACTCAATATGCCAACCAGGTCGGCCATTACCCCAAGGCGAAGCCCATGAAACCTCACCAGCTTTTGCCTGTTTCCATAAAACGAAATCCGCTGGATGCTCTTTTGCTACCTCAACATCAATGCGCGCACCAGCCAGCATATCTTCAAGCTTACGGTTGTTTAATTTACCGTAATCTTTGAATTTAGTGGCTCGGTAATAAACGTCACCAGAAGCACCTTGATAAGCAAAACCTTTATCAATAAGAACTTGCACCATATCGATAATTTCTTGCATGAACTCAGTGGCTTTTGGTTCACGGTCTGGCATTTTATTACCAAGGCGCAATTCATCTTCGCGTTGCGCTGCGATCATGCGCTCAGTCAAAGACTGAGTTGATTCATTATTTTCTTCAGCACGTTTAATGATCTTGTCATCAACATCGGTAATGTTACGAACGTAATTGAGCTCGTAACCTAGGTGCCGAATAAAACGAGAAATGATATCAAAGGAAATCATCGCGCGTGCATGACCAATGTGGCAGAAGTCGTATACTGTGTTACCACATACATACATACCCACTTTGCCATCTTCGATTGGTTTGAAAATTTCTTTCTTCCCAGTAAGGGTGTTGTAAACCTTCAACATGCGCTTAATTTCCTTTCGCTTCGATTTTCGCCCAAGAATCACGTAGTGTCACAGTACGGTTAAATACCATACCGTCTTCTTTTAAGTCGCGGCAGAAGTAGCCTTCACGCTCAAACTGAAAGCCCTGACCTTTGTCAGATTTCACCAAGGAAGGCTCAACTTTGGCATTGGTTAAGACAGTCAAAGACTCTGGGTTAATAAAGTCCAAGAAAGTTTTGTCTTCATAGTTTGCATCAGGTGCTTCGTTTACGAACAAACGATCATAAAGATTCACTGTTGCGTCTACCGCGTGTTTCGCACTTACCCAATGAATAACGCCTTTCGGTTTATACCCCTCTGGGTTTACACCAAGCGTGTTTTCATCGTAACGGCAAAGTAACTCGACCACTTCACCAGCGTCATTTTTAATTACTTCATCACAGGTAATGACATAACCACCACGAAGACGAACTGCGCCTTCAAGGGTTAAACGCTTCCACTTGCGAGGCGGCACTTCAGCAAAATCCGCAGCATCTATGTATAGTTCTTTGCTAAACGGCACTTCACGTGTGCCAGCGTCTTCGTTTTTCGGATGATTACCAAGAGTAAAGATTTCTTCTTTACCTTCAGGGTAATTGGTTAGCGTCACCTTAATCGGGTTTAACACCACCATGGCACGATTTGCGCTCGCATCCAAATCTTCACGAATCGCATGTTCAAGCATGCCGACATCTACAACACTGTCAGACTTGGTGACACCAATACGCTCACAAAAGTTACGGATAGACAATGATGTATAACCACGACGACGCAAGCCAGAAATCGTTGGCATACGAGGATCATCCCAGCCATGGACGTGTTGTTCATCCACTAACTGTTTTAGCTTACGCTTACTTGTAACTGTGTAGTTTAAATTCAAACGAGCAAATTCAATTTGCTGCGGGTGCGCTGTCTTTAATGTATCTAATACCCAATCATATAATGGTCGATGATCTTGAAATTCTAATGTACATACAGAGTGAGTAATATTTTCCAATGCATCAGACAAGCAATGTGTGAAGTCATACATTGGATAGACACACCACTTATCGCCTGTTTGATGATGGTGCACATGGCGAACACGATAAATAATCGGATCTCGCAAATTAATGTTTGGACTCGCCATATCAATTTTGGCACGCAAAACAACTTCACCGTCTTTATATTTACCGTTTTTCATGTCCATAAAAACAGTCATGTTTTCTTCAACGGTACGATCGCGGAATGGGCTGTTCTTACCAGGCTCTTTTAACGTGCCTCGATACTCGCGCATTTGCTCTGCATTTAGCTCACAAACATACGCCTTTTCGGCTTGAATAAGCTGCACAGCAAAATCAAACAACTGATCAAAATAGTCAGAAGCGAACTTAGGCTCATCTTTCCATTCAAAGCCTAGCCACTCTACGTCTTTTTTGATTGATTCAATGTATTCAACACTTTCCTTCTCTGGGTTAGTGTCATCGAAACGTAGATTACATTGACCGTTGTAACGCTGCGCTAAGCCAAAGTTAAGGCAAATGGATTTAGCATGACCAATGTGTAAGTAGCCATTTGGTTCAGGCGGGAAACGAGTAAGTACCTTACCGCCATGCTTACCTGATTCGTTATCTTTATCAATGATTTGGGTAATGAAATTACCTGGTTTAGACGTTTCTGACATGTTTGATGTAAGTCCCGATAAGTGTTGATCTAACAATATTGTTACTTTGACCGACAAGTATATAGTATTTAGGTTTCCATGGGATATTGGGCAGAAAATCTTTTCTATCTTTTTCCCGTTTTTTTATAAAGAAAGTCCGTATTTCGCTATAAAGAAAACCAAAACACCCACCAGAATCGTTAGCAATTGCTGTTGACGCCAAATACCCACACCGAATGCTACAAGCGCACCAAGCAACCAAGGGTTAGATAGTGAAAAGTCGATATGTTGATTTGGCATCAAGACCATCGGAGTGATAATAGCGGTGAGAACAGCAACAGGAACAAATTTAAGTGCTTTCTCAATAAAGGCGGGCATAACCACTTTATCCGCCCTAGCAAACAGAGCAAACCGCACACCAAAGGTGACAGCAAACATCCCCGAAATAATGAGAGCCCCTTGCCACAAAGTCATTTGTTCACCTCTTGTATACTATCATCTAATTTTGAAGTCACTTTATAGGAAGGATCACTAATAAACCCCATTGCAACACCTATTACTGCAGACGCAAGTAGGCCCAAGTTATTTGGTAAACCTGCCAAAATAATCGAAGATGCGCCAGCGCTTAATAAGCATAACCAAAACGCCTTGTGCTTTAAATATGGTGTAATGATGCCAATAAAAGTCGCCACCATTGCAAACTCCAACCCCCACTCGCTCATGCCGGGAATCAACTCTCCAGACAAAACACCTAAAATAGTGGTTACATTCCACATAACATAAAACGAGAGAAACGAGCCTAGGTAAACTTTGTGTCCATTTTTTTTATCTGCTGAACCAACTTCATACATGGGGCGAACCGCAGCATAGGTTTCATCTATTAAACCAAAGCCCATAATAACACGCATGGACATGGGTAAATGCTTCACAAACTTCACCAGATCCGCAGCGTATAAAAGATGACGAAGGTTCACAATAAAAGTGGTCGACACAATCACCCAAATCGGCGCATGCAATCCGATTAATCCGAGTGCTACAAATTGCGCAGAGCCCGCAAACACAAAAGCCGACATAGCCACAGCAAACCAAGGACTCAATCCATAACTCGATGCCAACGAACCAAACAGTAAACCAAATGGTATTCCACCTATTATCATGGGTATGGAGGCGACAGCTCCTCGACGCATATCTTGCATTGTGCTCATAAAGAATCTCGATTCGATTTCAAGACTAATGACTTTTCCATATAAACATCCGCTCTTGCATACAAAGAGGGAGCGGGAAACACCTTCTCAACAAAACCATTTTTATCATAAAGGTGTCTTGCTGCCTCCAAACAAGAAGCGGTTTCTAGCGACAACATCGAAAATCCTTGTTGATATGCAAAATCAATAGCAGTAGACAGCAGGTTTTGAGCCACGCCTTTACCTTGAGCATGCTCAGCAACGGACAGTTTAAACACTTCACCCTTTTTAGGATTCGAAGAACCGCCCCCCAAAGGCGCAAAAGCAATCGTTCCAATAACGGAATCCAGTGCTTTCGTTTTACGAATCGCCACCCAGACTCTACCTCCTTGCAGAAGGATTTCTTGTTGCGGGCGACTCAATATAACTCGATCTTTATCGGCGATCTGACCTGGAAAATATCGCTCTAGCCACGCCATATTGAGGTCATAAAAGGCTTTTTCGTGTTGAGTTTCTAGCAAGACAATATCAATAGGCTCTAAACGATCCAGCACTTTATCCGCCAAACTGCCACTTAAAACCTCTGATTCCAAAATAGACAAAGCCTCCATAAAGTTTTCACTCGAAAAAGTGGTCATTTTTTCAAGGACAACTTTCATTTCTTGTAAAACTGGCTCCACACGATGCATAGCACTTAAACCGAACGTAGAAAGACGCAACAAAGATCTTCGCTGATCATGCTCATCCATTGTTTTCTCTAATACTCCCTCCTTGATCATTTTAGTGGTTTGCTTACTCACCGCTGGGTGGCTGAGATGCAAACGATCCGCAATTTCCATCACAGATAAACTTCCCGTTTTTTGCAACAACCTAAGAATAGGGAAATAGGTTGCTGAAATAGGTATATCGCACAGGGAATAAATTTCTTGCACTTGAATGAACAAATGATCGCTTAACCGTTTTAGTCGACTGCCAAGTGTCAGTACTCCGAACTGTTCCATTTGATTTCCAACATACACAATGTATCAATAAAAAAGCCAACCAAAAATAGGTAACCAGTTACGCAAATAAAAATATCGTAAAGTTACAGCCGTTACAAGCCCTGTTTTCTCTTAGATTTCTAGTTGGATCGAAAGCCTATCTGTTATACTGCGCGTTTTATCAACCCTCGCCTAATTACTGTTATATTTGCAGTAAGATAAAGGCTTAATTTGAGGAGCCAAAAGATGTCTGAAAAAGCCGTCGTTGTGTATTCTGGAGGAATGGATTCATTTACCGTTCTGAATACCGCTATTCAAAACGGACTGGATGTGTATGCTTTATCCTTTAACTACGGACAAAAGCACAGCAAAGAATTAGAAGTCGCAGCACGAGTCTGTCGTGAATTAGGTGTTTCCCATAAAGTTGTCGATATCACGGCAATTAATAGCCTAATGGCGAACTCATCGCTCACTGGCGACACAGAAATCCCTGAAGGCCATTACGAAGACGACAATATGAAGTCGACCGTAGTACCAAATCGCAATATGGTCTTGCTTTCTATGGCCATTGCTTATGCTGTTTCGTTAGAAGCTGGCAAAGTCTATTACGGAGCTCACTCTGGCGATCACCATATTTACCCAGATTGCCGCCCAGAATTTGTTGATGCCATGAATGCTGTGTCTAAGATTGCCAACTATCAGTCTGTTGAAATTGTCACCCCCTTTTTATATTCATCAAAAGGTGAAATTTTAAAAACGGGTTTGGAGATGAATCTTAACTACGCTAATACATGGACTTGTTACAATGGCCGTGAAAAATCCTGTGGCAAATGTGGCGCCTGTTGTGAACGTTTAGAAGCGTTTGAAGAGCAAGGTAAAATAGATCCGCTTGATTACGAAATTTAATCAACGAATCGGACAAATAAATTTTCCTGATTTTAGTGTGTTTGTTTTAGCGCTTATTGGCTTTTGTTCCACAAATGACCAATGTAGCCATTAAATTATCAACTAAAGTTATAACCCTTACCTCGACTGTTTTTCGAGATGTAATAGGTGTAACCAAATGTATTCTATTAAAGAAGCCTTTTATTCATTACAAGGTGAAGGTGCCCACGCTGGACGCCCGGCTCTATTTTGTCGCTTTACTGGCTGTAATTTGTGGTCTGGTTTAGAAAAAACGCGCGCCAACTCCGAGTGCCAATTTTGTGATACTGATTTTATTGGAACTGATGGGCAGAATGGCGGAAAATTCAAAACCGCCGAACAGCTACGATCCCATATCGATGCCCTTTGGCCGGACGGCCAAGAATATAAATACGTTGTTTTTACCGGTGGCGAGCCGGCTCTTCAGCTAGACGAAAAACTCATTATTGAAATGAAACTGCATGGCTACACCATTGCGATTGAAACGAATGGTACAATGGCACTTCCTCAAGGAATTGACTGGATATGTGTGAGCCCAAAAACAGCATCGCCTTTGACTGTAACCCAAGGAGATGAACTTAAGCTGATTTATCCGCAGTCACATATTTCACCAGCTTTATTTGAAAAATTGGATTTTTCGCATTTTTACTTACAACCTATGGATCAAAGTCACTTAACCGTGGATCAAATTCCATTGATAGATACCCAACAAGCCACTTTGCACTACTGTTTATCACATCCAAGGTGGCGTCTTAGCTTACAAACACATAAAATGCTCAACATTGATTGAGTATGACTATTCTTTCACATTACCACGTTAATTTTATAAGGAATCTTAAATGATCATTTTGCACACAAACCACGGTGACATTCACGTTGAACTAGATTATGAAAAAGCACCAAAATCGGCGAAAAACTTCGAAGATTACGTAACTTCAGGTTTTTACAATGGTGTTATTTTCCACCGCGTAATTAACGGCTTCATGGTTCAAGGTGGTGGTTTTGAGCCCGGTATGACCCAAAAAGAATCTCGCACTGCGATCGAAAACGAAGCAGACAATGGCCTTAAAAATGAAATTGGCACATTAGCGATGGCTCGCACTATGGACCCACACTCCGCTTCTGCACAATTTTTTATCAACGTTGCAGATAACAGCTTCCTAAATCACCGCAGTAAAACACCAGACGGTTGGGGTTACGCTGTATTTGGTAAGGTAACTGCTGGTATGGACGTAGTTAACAAAATCAAAGAAGTGAAAACCACAATGAAATCAGGGCACCAAGACGTTCCTGCTGAAGATGTTATTATTGAAAGCGCTGAACTAGTAAAAAGCGAAGGCTAATGATCCGATATTTCATTTCAGATCTACACCTAAGTGACAAACGCTCGGATTTAATCCGAGCGTTTGTCAAAATGAGCAAAGCACTCATTGCGCGTGACGAAAAGGCTGAACTCTACATTTTAGGTGACTTCTATGAAGCCTGGATCGGAGATGATTTCCAGGCAGACTGGAATACCGAAATAGAAAATGCTTTAACGGATCTTTCTAAATCGGGGATCTCCTTGTACTTTTTACATGGCAATCGAGATTTCTTGATTGGCAGCGATTGGGTTAATCGTGTGGGTGCTACTCTTATTCAGGAGCAAACTGAGTTACCTCTTGAAAACAGCACCCTGCTACTAACACATGGTGACGAATACTGCTTAGAAGATACGGAATATCAAGCATTCAGAAAAAAGGTACGCTCTAAAGCATGGCAAGAACACATATTAGCGATGCCACTTGAGCAGCGAATCGCACTCGCCGCGCAACTCCGCAACGACAGTAAGTCTATGGCAACAGAAAAATCCATGGCAATCATGGATATTACACCATCTGCTGTCGAAGACTCTTTGTCTCAACATAACTGCAAAAGCGTGATTCACGGCCATACTCATCGACCTAACGTTCATAAGACTGATGGGTATCTACGTTGCGTACTAGGTGATTGGGACAAATCTATTTGGCTCGCCACGGTTGAGCATAATACTTACACTCAATACAAAGCATCTGTAGAGGAATTCCTGCAAAGAGGGCTGCTAGGACTAGAAGTAATTCATAAAGAAATACTTTATTAGACCTTGCGCACGTTGATTTTCAAAAGCACTATACAAAAATGCCAGCATAAGCTGGCATTTTTTAAATATTCATTTAACGATTTAAAAGCTCTCTAACCCAAATCGTCTCTTCTGAATTACGAGAGCGACCGAATTCAATATTTCGATCATGTAACATTGCAACAGCTCGAAAAAAAGCGTTATTTACAATCACTGGACTTAGCTGAACTCCATAAGCTTGCCACCAATGTTGCTGTACTTTACAAGTCAGCAATTGGTATAAAAAATCCAACTCCAAAGAACCTTTATACATGACATCTAAGTCAACCACAGGATCTACTTTCGCAATCTCCAATGCAAGCCAATAAGTAACATCTGGTAGGGTTTCACTCTTTTGTATGCCCATTATAGTCTCCAGAAACTCTGACAATAATATGAGTGTAGCACCCTACTCAGAAGTCACCATGTAGATTTATAAGTAGATTGTGGCGTTTTGTAACTTATAACAATCCAGGTGGGCCACTGTGCATACGAAATTCTGTATCAGGCTCGGTAATGAGCTTCTCTTCTAAATCTCGGAAAAACGCCACGCGATCATCGATCGGTTCATTTGAATACTCTTTTGCTAATGCTAAATAATCTTCAAAGTGTCTTGCTTCTGATTTTAGTAATGAAATATAGAACTTCGACAACTCTTCATCTAAATGTGGAGCTAAGGCCGCAAAACGTTCACAAGAGCGAGCCTCTACAAAAGCGCCAATAATCATGGTATCAACCAAACGCGCAGGCTCGTGAGTACGAATGTGTTTACGTAGACCATCTGCATAGCGTGAAGCTGATAAATGATCATAGGCCACATCGCGTTTTCGCATAATTTTATGAACCTGCTCAAAATGTAATAATTCTTCACGGGCTAAACGAGACATTTTATGCAGTAAGTTATCGCGATCAACATAGCGATACATTAGACTCATTGCTGTTGAGGCCGCTTTTTTTTCACAGTGAGCGTGATCATTTAATAGCAGAGTTTGATTCTCAAGAGCCCAATTTACCCATGACTCAGGTGATTCACAGGGAAGAAATTCTACAAGCTCTGGGTACGCTGATAACATTACTCTACCTTTTTGTGTTAAAAAACGTGATTATACCCTGTATTAAACACTTAGGCAGCAACGTCTTGATTTGGATATCAAATTCGTAATGAATGATTTTTATGACCCTACAAAACTGAAAATTGGCCAACATGTTGGCGTAGAGCTAGATCCGTATGTTTTAAATTACCCTATGGATGACCATAAGACCACTTGGGTTGCGGATCAAGGTGGGCGCCCTTTTGTCTTACGCTTCTTCCAATCTAACAAAGGTAAGGTCGAAGATTTCTTACAAAATGCGAGGAAATATGCCAGCGTAAAACACCCCGCGATTACGCCAAACTATCCGCCTTTTTATTCTAATTTATGGGTATTTTCATGCTCTGCAGTTTGTGGTGGCGAGAACCTCTATAGCTTTTTAGGTAAATATCCAGACGGAGCCCCTCTTAATGTTGTCATTAGTTTATTCGACAATATAGCCAAAGCATTAGATCAAGTTCATCGTAATGGTCTTTTTCATGGCCATTTGGACTTGAGTTCTATTCATGTTGTTAATGGATTAGGGTTAATGACAGGGTTTGGTGCTCACAACTGGATGAAGCGAATTGAAGGCAGTGAAATGGACCTTCGCTTGTTCCCACCTGAGTATCTCAAAAAAGATCAACAGCGCAGCCCAGCTTCAGACAGTTTTGCTTTTATGCGGCTTTTAATGGCAGCGTTATTGGGAGAATCTATTCTTGATAAAGATTTCGCCACCGGCTTACCTGATACTCACCCTAATTTAAGCGATGCAACATGGGGGCGTTTACTAAAATGGAGTCGTGACAGTGAACGTCATAGACCGAAATCCTTAGCTGAAGTAATACGAATTATTCGAGCTAACTTGTACAAGCCAGAAGCGGGTGAAAATTCCGCTACAAAACGAGCTGTTAAGCGCTATGTTCGCTCTTTGTCCCCCATCACTATTGGTGCAAGTACTTTTATCGTCACGGGGCTTATCGCTGCCATTGCATTATGGCCAGAAACGCCCCCACCCAAAAAGGTGGTTGCCGCCCCTGAAACCATTCAGCCTGAAACGGAAGAAGAGACACCGTTTGAAACTTTACCGCAAGTTTTAGAAGAGTCGCTCAAATCTGGTGGTACTGCGCCAAAAGTAGAAAAAATTCCTCCGGCAACATTTATTATGGGCGATCAAAGCCACATAGGTGACGATAATGAGAAACCTGCTCATGAAGTTGATATCCCTAATGGTTTTTATATCAGTAAATATGAGATCACATTTGATCAATATGACAAATTCGCCAAGGCAACTAATCGAGAGCTCCCACCTGATAATGGCTGGGGCCGAGGACAACGCCCTGCTATCAATATTAGTTGGTATGATGCGAAAGCCTATACAGCGTGGATATCCAGTGAAACGAATGCAGAGTATCGCTTACCAACAGAAATTGAATGGGAATATTCCGCCAGAGCGGATTCAGATACCGCTTTTTGGTACGGTGATAACGTGAAACAAGGCTACAGCGTTTGCGATAGCTGTGGTAGTCAATGGGATGGTATATCTTCAGCACCGATTGGCAGCCAAGCAAGTAATCCACTAGGCTTATTTGATATGCATGGCAACGTCGCAGAATGGGTTGAAGATTGCTATCACGACACTTATGAAGGAGCCCCCACCAAAAACCAAGTTTGGCTGGCCAATCAATGTGACAACAGAGTGCTGCGAGGTGGTTCTTGGTTTGATATCCCAAGAGTAGGTAGAAGCTCGACTCGGTATAGAGCTCAACCTGACTTAAAAGCCAGCAACTGGGGCTTTAGGGTCGTAAGGATTATTCAGCAATCTAATGACTTGGCTAAATCAGAATAATTCCGCTAAATGTCACCTATTCGAAATTGTTATGGTGCATAGTAAGTTTTGAGTCGTTTTTTTCTATAAAATGAGTGCATCAAAAAATGAGAAGAATTTGTATAGCTTGTTTTCATTTGAAAGTAAGCCTGCATTTTTTAACATTACAATCGATAAAATCGGAAATGGAGTCTAAGGAAAATTAATGTGCAGGAAGCATATTGTTAGGCATAACATTTTCGTCAATTATTATTCAGAGGTGCAAATGAGCTTATATTTAGAGTATTTACAAGAAATAGAGAATCGTAAAGGCCAAGGATTGCATCCTAAACCCATTGATGGCGCTGACTTACTAACTGAAATCATTGATCAAATCAAAGATGAAGGCCATGAGCACCGCAAAGAATCTCTTTCCTTTTTCATTTATAACACTTTGCCAGGTACAACAAGTGCTGCGGTTGTCAAAGCCAAGTTCTTGAAAGAAATCATCTTAGGCGAAACCAGTGTAAAAGAAATTACTCCTGAATTTGCTCTAGAGTTACTTTCTCATATGAAAGGCGGTCCTTCTGTTGAAGTGTTGATTGACCTTGCATTGTCTGATGACTCCGCTATTGCAACCTCTGCAGCGGAAGTATTAAAGACTCAAGTATTCTTGTACGAAGCAGATATGGAGCGCTTAGAATCAGCTTATAAAGCAGGCAATAGCATTGCTAAAGAGATTCTAGAAAGCTATGCCAAAGCAGAGTTCTTCACTAAACTTCCTGACATCAGCGAAAAAATTGAAGTCGTTACTTACATTGCAGCTGAAGGCGATATCTCAACAGATTTACTATCTCCGGGTAACCAAGCTCACTCGCGCTCTGACCGTGAACTTCACGGTAAGTGCATGATTTCTCCTGAAGCTCAACAAGAAATCAAAGAATTACAAATCAAACACCCAACAGCAAAAGTTATGCTAATTGCTGAAAAAGGCACTATGGGCGTTGGCTCTTCACGTATGTCTGGCGTGAACAACGTAGCGCTTTGGGCTGGTCAACAAGCAAGCCCATACATTCCATTCGTAAACTTTGCTCCTGTTGTTGCAGGTACAAACGGTATCTCGCCTATTTTCATGACGACTGTCGGCGTTACTGGTGGTATTGGTTTAGATCTTAAGAACTGGGTTAAGAAAGTAGATGCCAATGGCAAACCTGTTCTTGATGCTAATGGCGACACGGTTCTTGAGCAAGCTTACTCCGTTAAAACCGGCACCGTTTTAACCATCAACACCAAAGAAAAGAAACTTTACAACGGTGACAAAGAGTTGGTTGATGTTTCTTCCGCTTTTACCCCTCAACAAGTTGAGTTTATGAAAGCCGGCAGCTCCTATGCTGTTGTATTTGGCAAGAAACTACAAACTTTTGCCGCAGAAACCTTGGGTATCCCAACACCAAATGTCTATGCTCCGGCACAAGAAATATCTAATGATGACCAAGGTTTAACTGCCGTTGAGAAAATTTTCAACAAAAACGCAGTAGGTGTGAAATCGAAAAAAGCATTACACGCTGGTTCTGATGTTCGCGTAAGAGTAAACATTGTTGGCTCACAAGATACTACGGGCTTAATGACAGCTCAAGAATTGGAGTCTATGGCTGCTACTGTTATCTCTCCAAGTGTTGATGGCGCTTACCAATCTGGCTGTCATACTGCATCTGTTTGGGACTCAAAAGCGCAAGCTAACATTCCAAAACTGATGTCTTTTATGAACAAATTTGGATTAATCACGGGTCGTGATCCAAAAGGCATCTACCCTCCAATGACAGATGTTATTCATAAAGTATTGAATGATATTACGGTAGATGACACTGCGATCATCATTGGTGGCGACTCTCATACTCGTATGTCTAAAGGTGTTGCTTTTGGTGCCGATTCAGGAACGGTTGCACTCGCTCTAGCAACAGGTGAAGCGACTATGCCAATCCCTGAATCTGTGAAAGTAACCTTTAAAGGTGAAATGAAGAGCTATATGGATTTCCGTGATGTGGTACACGCTACACAAGCTCAGATGCTGAAACAATTTGGCGGCGAAAATGTGTTCCAAGGTCGCGTAATTGAAGTGCACATCGGCACATTGATGGCTGACCAAGCCTTCACCTTTACTGACTGGACTGCGGAAATGAAAGCGAAAGCTTCTATCTGTATTTCTCAAGATAAGACACTCATTCAGTCTCTTGAATTAGCGAAAAAACGCATTCAGATCATGATTGATAAAGGCATGGAAAATGAGGCTCAAACGCTTCACGGCTTAATCGCTCTTGCTGACAAACGTATTGCGGGAATCACTTCTGGTGAGCAACCGGCTCTAGTACCAGATAACAATGCTAATTACTACGCTGACGTGGTTGTTGACCTTGATGAAATCATTGAACCAATGATTGCCGATCCAGACGTAAACAATGATGACGTATCCAAACGTTATACGCACGATGTGATTCGTCAAGTATCCTTCTATGAAGACAAGCCTGTCGATCTTGGTTTTGTTGGCTCTTGCATGGTTCACAAAGGTGATATGCAAATTATTGCTCAAATGCTGCGCAACCTTGAAAAACAAAATGGTAGTGTATCATTCAAAGTCCCATTAGTTGTTGCTCCACCAACCTATAACATCGTTGATGAATTAAAAGCGGAAGGTGACTGGGATATCCTGAAAAAATACGCTGGCTTCGAATTTAACGACGCTAAGCCAAAAGGTGAAGCACGTACTAAATACGAAAACATCATGTACTTGGAGCGCCCTGGATGTAACCTATGCATGGGTAACCAAGAAAAAGCAGAACCTGGTGATACGGTTATTGCAACTTCAACTCGTCTTTTCCAAGGCCGTGTTGTTGCTGACTCCACAGAGAAGAAAGGTGAATCCTTACTTGGTTCTACTCCAGTCGTTGTACTTTCTACGATATTGGGACGTTTCCCAACACTGGAAGAATACAAAGCAGCGGTTGATGGCATAACCCTTACGGACTTCGCTCCACCGCTAGACGCAATGACAATGGCTCCTGTAGAGTTTATTCCAGCTACTAATATTTAATTATTACCGATTAAATAGTGTGTAACATAGAAAAGCGACGCTCATCAGGCGTCGCTTTTTTCTTCAACTTAATTCACCATTACTTTTTCAGCCTTTCCCACCATCTACCCCATGCATACAAATATAGTTTTAAAAGAGCAATAAATTTTTTAACCCTATTTTCATACAAGCACAAAAAAGCCCCGCTATAAGCGAGGCTTCATCCTAAAAGATATTGTTAGTTTAAATAACTTCGCGCTCAACAAGCTCATCAAATTCTGCTTGTAGCTGACGCTCTATAGGACTTTCTACATCTTTAGCGTTAATGTGGTGCTGTCGACCAGCATGCTTCGCTTTGTGTTTAATTAACTGTTTTTCCAACTTGCCAACTAACAGGTCAAGGGCTGGTTTAAGTTGTTTTTCTGTTTGAACCATTGCAAAAAGATCATGGCCAGGAATATGAACACTGGCTTCTACTATTAATTCATGAGCCCCATGCTTCTCTGTATTTAAGGTCACGTTGATGGTGGTTATCTGATTATTGATACGCGCCAAGTGATCCATTTTATCTTTTACTACTTCTTGAACTTCTTCACCAGATTGGACGTGGTGACCGCTGATATTCAATGTATACATAGAGAATTTCCTTCTGTTTTGGTCAGGTTTTTTTATTAACTTAAGTCTTATTCCTCCTCTGCTGCCCTTACTTATAATCTATGGGTACTTTCGTTTAATTTCAATGCCTAGAATGTAAATACTTGCTCAAGATCATGAACAAAACACAGCAAGCAAAAAAACTTACACAACCCCTTAAATACTTTATATATCAATACCATAAATCTTCTATTGAAAATATATTTCATTACGGTATAGATAAAATAATAAGTTTTGACACCCATAGCAAGCTTTAGTTTTATCAAGAAAAACAGCAGCAATTTAATGGATGTCACCTCCTATTTAAATCAGTGTAGCAGTCCCAGAAGCAATTGAGAGATGAAATACCATTCTTCTGACCATAATCCTATAAAAAATACTAATCAATGCCACTAGTTAGATGCTCACCTTTTCATTGGAGTAAAATGTCAGTTCTATCTTGATTAGTCATAAAGAGCTAAAAAAACAATTATTAGCCCATTTTGGCTAAATTTGTATTTTTAGTCATAAACGGCTAAATTGCTCTTATCAACCTAAGAGGACATCACATGAAGCAGACAGTTAAACCTATTGCCGTAATAAGCGGTGATGTTGTTGGCTCAACTAAACTTACTTCTGATGAATTCGAACAACTACTGCAACGAGTCAAAGATATCCAAGCGTGGATCACCAAAGGGAACCACTCTAACCTTCATAGCATTGAACGCGGAGATGAATTTCAGACAGTCGTACATGATATTAACAACGCTCTGAGATACGCAATTCTTTATCGAGTTGGCATCAAAGCGCTTGGCAAAGCCTTTGAAAGCCGCATTAGCTTTGCTATTGCATCTAACGCTGACTTGCGCGCCTCAGTCTCAGAGTCGATGGGAGAAGCTTTTGTTTTATCTGGTCGGGGATTAAAAGCCCTGAAAAATGACCGTTTCATTTTTCATTCAGAGCATCTCGAACTCACAGAGCGCTTTGCGCTACTCTTCAAATACCTAGATAAACAGCTCACCGAGCTAACATCTCGACAATGTGCCGTATTAATTCCCATGTTACGCAATCATGAAGTTTTGTCTGTGAGCGACCTTGCGGATAAACTCGGAATTGCCACAGCGACGGCCAGCAAATCCCTTAAAGCATCAGGGTGGCCGCTTATAAGTGAACTAAATAGTCTATTTATAAACCAAGTAACAAGGCTTGAAGATGTCTGATTTTAGCACCCTACTCGTGTCATTTTTACTAATCCATACCCTTTGTGACTTTTACCTCCAACCAAAGCATTGGATAGAAGAAAAAGAAGAAAAAAAACACAGATCACCAAAGCTCTATTTGCATTCGATTTTACATGGCGTGGCATTACTCGTCCCTGCGCTAGCCCTAAAGATCGACTGGATTAATATCGCCAGTATCATCTCGATTGTTACCATTACTCATTTCGCCATCGATCTATGGAAAGTCAGCACTACAAAAGGCGACGCCTTTTCACGCTTCGCCATTGACCAAATATTGCATGTACTAGTATTGATCACTACAGCTTTTTACATCACTGACAGCATCGCCATTACTGAACTACTACAACATGATAAGTTACCAGAAACTACTATGATCACTTTTGCTTACTTACTGATACTCAAACCTACCTCTGTCGCAATAGGCTGCATTTTAAGCAAATATCCGATTTCAGGTAACGAGAAAGAAAACGTTAACGGATTGGTTGCTGGCGGCGAATTAATCGGTTACTTGGAGAGAATATTGATACTAACTTTCACTCTAGTGGGCAGCTACGCTGCTATAGGCTTTGTATTAGCGGCTAAATCAATCTTCAGATTTGGTGAGCTAAATAAATCAAGCGATCGGAGCATGGCTGAATACATGTTAATTGGATCATTAGTGTCTGTGGTTATTACAACTCTAATAGGGATACTGGTAATACTAGGTTTAGACATAGGCATCGAATAACCCATTCCAACACTTTTATTAAGATATAAAAAAACCCGCTTAAGCGGGCTTTTAAGATTCATTAGAAACTATAATTAGCCTTCAATTAAGATACGTAGCATACGACGCAATGGCTCAGCAGCACCCCATAGCAATTGGTCACCAACAGAGAAAGCACTTATGTACTCAGGCCCCATATTCAACTTACGGATACGACCAACAGGAATACCAAGCGTACCAGTGGCTACAGTTGGCGTTAGACGCTGCATTGTTGCCTCTTTATCGTTTGGCACAACATCAACCCACTGATTGTGCTCAGCAAGCAAACCTTCAATATCCGCTACTGGGATGTCTTTATTCAATTTGATGGTATACGCCTGACTATGACAACGCATTGCACCGATACGAACACACAGACCATCCACTGGAATTGGCTTACCATCAATACCTAGGATTTTGTTCGCTTCTGCTTGTGCTTTCCACTCTTCACGGCTCTGACCGTTATCAAGCTGACTATCAATGTAAGGGATCAAAGAACCTGCTAGTGGCACACCAAACTGATCAGTCGGAAGCTCACTAGAGCGCATTGTTTCAGCAACTTTACGATCGATCTCTAAAATAGCACTGGCAGGATCTGCAAGCTCACTAGCAACAGAGCCTTGCAACATCCCCATCTGATTAATCAGCTCACGCATATGACGCGCACCGCCACCAGACGCCGCTTGGTAAGTCATAGAAGTCATCCATTCAATATGACCTTTCTCAAACAACCCACCTAGCGCTAATAACATCAAACTAACAGTACAGTTACCACCAACAAACGTTTTTACGCCATTCGTTAAGCCTTGTTTGATAACATCCAAGTTAACCGGATCAAGTACGATGATGGCATCTTTATCCATACGTAATGAAGACGCCGCATCAATCCAGTAACCTTTCCAACCAGCATTACGCAACTGAGGGTAAATAGCCTTGGTATAATCCCCACCTTGGCAGGTAATAATAATATCCATTTTTTTCAGTGCTTCTATGTCGCTTGCATCTTGAAGCAATGGAATATCTTTACCAATTTCTGGACCTTTCTGCCCCGTTTGAGATGTAGTGAAAAATACTGGATCAAGGTGATCAAAGTCTTTTTCTTCCATCATGCGTTGCATCAACACGGAACCGACCATTCCGCGCCATCCGACTAAACCTACAGTGTGTTTTGACATGGTTAACATTACCTTTTTTTGTGGGGCCGCTCATACCAAGAGCAGTATCCCTAATGAATACCTAATATCGTTATGATACTAAGCTTTTAGTGCTGCTAGACTAATGCATTAAGAACGGCATCACCCATAGCTTGCGTACTAACAGTTTCGCACCCTTCTGATGCAATATCTGCAGTTCTCAACCCTTGATCAAGAACCTTACTTACTGCTGCCTCAATGGCATCTGCGGCCTCTTTTGCATCTAAAGAATAACGCAACATCATAGCAACTGATAAAATGGTCGCCAATGGGTTAGCCAATCCTTTGCCTGCAATATCTGGTGCAGAACCGTGACATGGCTCATACATCCCGCGCCCTTCCGCATTTAGAGAAGCAGAAGGTAGCATGCCAATGGAACCTGTCAACATGGCAGCAGCATCAGAAAGGATATCACCAAACATATTGCCAGTAACCATTACATCAAACTGTTTTGGCGCACGAACAAGCTGCATGGCAGCATTATCTACTAGCATATGAGTCAATTCGACGTCAGGATACTCTTTTGCCACTTCTTCCATGACTTCTTTCCAAAGCACAGTCACTTCTAGTACGTTGGACTTGTCAATTGAGCAGACTCGCTTGCCACGTTGACGCGCTGCTTCAAAAGCTGAACGGCCGATGCGACGAATTTCAGATTCATTATAAACATAGGTATTAAAGCCTTCACGCTCGCCATTTTCTAACGTACGAATCCCACGAGGCTGACCAAAATAAATACCGCCCGTTAGTTCACGAACAATCAGAATATCCAAACCTGCAACGATTTCTGGCTTCAAGCTAGAAGCATCCGCCAATTGAGGGTATAAGATCGCTGGACGAAGATTCGAAAACAGCTCAAGGTTAGAGCGTAAACCAAGTAAGCCTTTTTCAGGACGAACCGACATATCTAACTTATCCCATTTAGGGCCACCCACCGCACCAAGCAAAATAGCATCGGCCGCTTTCGCTTTTGTTAGCGTTGCCTCAGGTAATGGAGAACCAGTCTCATCATAAGCAGAACCACCGACTAAAGCGCTTTCATGCTGAATATTCAATGAAAACTGCTCATTCACTGCATCCAAAACGCGCACCGCTTGCGCTACGATTTCAGGACCAATACCGTCACCAGGCAATACCAATACATTTCTAGTCATCTTAAATCCTTAAAACTATGTCTTTTTGTTTACTGACCGCGAGGCAAGAAAAGCCATGGCGCATCATTCATTCGTCTTTCTTCATAACGACGTATTGCAGAATCTTGCTGCAAGGTTAAACCAATATCGTCTAAACCATTCAACAAACAATGCTTACGGAAATTATCCACGTTAAACTCGAATGCCGCACCAGAAGGTGATGTGACGGTTTGGTTTTCAAGATCGACAATAACTTCTGCCCCTTCGCGCAAAGCCACTTCCGCAAATAGTTGATCTACTTCTTCAGCTTGTAAAACGATTGGTAACAAACCATTTTTAAAGCAATTGTTATAAAAAATATCCGCGAAGCTTGGTGCAATAATGGAACGGAAGCCGTAATCATCTAACGCCCAAGGTGCGTGTTCACGGCTAGAACCACAACCAAAGTTCTGCCGAGCCAACAAAACACTTGCCCCCTTGTAACGTTCTTGATTGAGCACAAAATCTTTACGTATTGGGCGACCATCACATTCTTGGTCTGGTTGACCTTCATCTTCATAACGAAGTTCATCAAATAAATTTTTACCAAATCCCGTACGCTTGATGGATTTCAAGAATTGCTTCGGGATAATCATATCTGTATCGACGTTCGCCAAATCCAAAGGAACGGCTAGACCTGTATGTTTAGTAAAAGGACGCATGCTGTTCTCCTAGTGTTTAACAAACTCATTAACATCTACAAAGTGACCAGCAATCGCTGCGGCCGCTGCCATCGCTGGACTAACCAAATGCGTACGACCACCAAAGCCTTGACGACCTTCAAAGTTGCGGTTGGAAGTAGACGCACAATGTTCGCCAGCACCTAGTTTGTCGGCATTCATTGCCAAACACATTGAACAACCTGGTTCGCGCCACTCTAATCCAGCCGCTTCAAATATATCATGCAAACCTTCTTGTTCTGCTTGCGCTTTAACCAAGCCAGAACCTGGAACAACAATCGCTTGTTTAAGAGTCGATGCTACTTTACGGCCTTTAACCACTTCCGCTGCAATACGAAGATCTTCAATACGAGAGTTGGTACAAGAACCGATGAAAACACGATCTAGAATCACATCTGACAACATAACCTTACCTTCAAGCCCCATGTACTTCCAAGCACGTGCGTAACCTTCTTTCTTCACTGGGTCTTTTTGGTCTTCAGCACGAGGTATTGGCTCGTCAATGGCGATAACCATTTCAGGCGACGTTCCCCATGTTACTTGCGGCTTGATGTCCTCAGCTTTGATAACAACGACTTCATCAAATTGCGCATCACCATCAGAAACAAGGTCTTTCCAAGCTTTAACAGCCATATCCCAATGCTCACCCTTTGGCGCATAAGGACGACCTTTTACATATTCGATCGTGGTATCGTCTACTGCGATCAAGCCAACACGAGCGCCCGCTTCGATGGCCATATTACAGACGGTCATACGACCTTCCATAGACAATGACTGAATACCTGTTCCACCAAACTCAATGGCGTAACCCGTACCACCCGCGGTACCAATCGCACCGATTATCGCTAAAACAACATCTTTCGCAGAAACCCAAGATGATAATTCACCGTCAACACGAACTAACATATTGCGACTTTTCTTTTGTACTAAACACTGAGTCGCTAATACATGCTCAACTTCAGACGTACCGATACCATGAGCTAACGCTCCAAAAGCACCATGGGTCGAAGTATGAGAATCACCACAAACAACAGTCATACCTGGAAGCGTCGCACCCTGCTCTGGCCCAACAACGTGTACGATTCCTTGGCGAATGTCTTTCATGTTGAATTCAGTAATGCCGAATTCGTTACAATTATCATCCAAAGTGGTGACTTGGATTTTAGACACTGGATCTTCAATACCATCGACACCAGAAATACGCTCTTTCTTGGTCGTTGGTACGTTATGGTCTGGCGTTGCCAAACTAGAAGACACACGCCAAGGCTCACGCCCAGCCAATCTAAGGCCTTCAAATGCTTGTGGTGATGTTACTTCATGAAGTAACTGCAAATCGATATAAATCAATGCGCTACCGTCATCTCGTTGCTGCACAAGGTGGCTATCCCACAACTTGTCATAAAGGGTTTTAGCTGACATAAGTTCTCTCCTCAGAAATCTATTGCGCTATCCTAAAACTTTGGCTTAAATTACTCAAATTCATATTTTTCATGTTTTGGATAATTTTTTGGAATGATAGACATTGCGGAACTGCTTACCTTTATAAAAGTCGCCGAAACCAGCTCGTTTTCAGAAGCAGGAGATCAACTTTTTGTTACCCAACCCGCCATTAGCAAACGAGTAGCTTCGCTTGAAAACAGCCTTGGTGTAAAACTTTTTGATCGCATTGGACGACAAGTGCAATTAACCGAAGCAGGTATTCGCTTATTGCCCAAAGCACGAAAAATGGCAGAAGATCTGCAAGACATAAAACGCAGTATGACATTGCAAATGCAAGACGTAAGCGGTGAATTACGCCTATCCACCAGCCATCACGTTGGTTTACATCGTTTGCCTAAATCGCTAAAGCGCTTCCAAGAAGATTTTCCTAGCGCACACTTGGAAATTGAGTTTGTACAATCAGAAGAAGCCTATCAAGATGTCTTAAAAGGCCGAGCGGAACTGGGAATTATCACCCTATCCAATAAAGAGAACCCTCTCATTGAATCATTGCCTATTTGGTCTGACCCATTAGCCTGTGTCGTCAGCAAAGATCATCCGCTCGCATTTTCAAAAAACCTTAATTTAATTGAGTTGGCACAGCATGCCTGCGTCTTACCCAACAAAAATACTTTTACTAGGCAAATCGCCGAACGAGCCTTTGGCAAACAAGGATTAAAGCCTCAGGTGCGAATGAATACAAATAATCTTGAGACTCTAGCAATGCTGGTCAACATTGGTTGGGGATGGTCATTACTCCCTTCGACACTAGTAGACGAAAAATTCATCGTGCTCAACTTGCCAGACTTAAACGTAGAAAGGAAATTGGGGGTCATTTATCACAAACAAAGAACCCTCAGCCGCGCTGCTGTCGCTTTTATTGAATTACTTAAAACCGACAGCACAAGCCTTTTATAGCGTAGAAAAAGAACTTAACCTTGGGGGAGCAACCGCTTAAGAAAACCAACGGCGTTGGCTAATTAAAAGAATGACTAACGCGGCACCGCTCACACACGCCGCCAATGTAAAAACCCAGGCTCCGCCCATCCATTCCCAAAGATACCCTGTAATTACCATGCCCAATCCACCGCCCAAGCCAATTGCAAACGCACTGTACATGGCTTGACCTTGACTGGCAAAACGTTCTGGAAACAGGCGGCGAATCTGCTCAATAGAAACCATATGAAACAAGGCAAACGTAATGCAATGAAGCAGCTGCGTAAAAATAAGAACCCAAGTAATAGATGCAAACCAGCCAACTAATATCCAACGAATAATGCCGCAAATAAAGCAAAGCGTAATAACATGTACAACATCAAAACGCTTAAGTGTATTACCAAAAAATAAGAATAAAAAAATCTCAATAACGACGCCCAATGCCATCAACAAACCAATTTGCTCACCGCTGTAACCAAAATTTGATAAGTGAACGGCAAAAAATACGTTAAAAGGTGCATGGGACATAAAAGCCAAAAATGCCAAAACAAAAAACAACACTGACTCAGGATTTTTTACTAACGCAAAAAAAGAGGTCGTTGCTTTATGTTGGTTAATCTCATAAGCCTGCTCTTTAAGAAAAAAAGAGGTAACCACTGCAAGCGCCATAAAAACACACATAGTCGGTATAACAATCGCTGTCCCAAATTGACCAATTAAAAAACCCGCTCCAGTAACGGCGAATACATAGCCAATTGACCCTCCTGCCCTTAAACGCGTATAAGGCACATCTAATTGCCTAATACTTCTCACAGCCAAGGAATCGGTCATAGGGATAAGAGCTGAATAAAATAATGCCATTGTGCAAGTCAATAGCCATAAAGTCTCGAATTGATCGCTCCAATTAAAAGGGATAACCGCAATAAAGCATCCCAAAATGCCTAACTGAAGAATGCGTTTAGGCAAGCCAATTTTCGCCGTTAACCATCCCCAAAAATGAGGTACTAAAATACCAGATAAGGTAAAGGTAGACATTAAACGACCAATTTCTGAAGCCGTTAAGCCGATCGATTTATAATACATCGAAATATAAGGCATCATGACACCCACGACGGCACAGAAGAAAAAATAAAAGAAGAATAAAGGCCAAGCCACAGGGCGAGCAGTTTCAGAAAACATCATGTCTCCAAAGACGTAACAGGGGTTATTATCAATTAAGGTAATAAAATTTTATGCATAAATTGTAATGTTTGAGTATGCTGGAAATAACTATAAAAAGCACGATAGATAATAAAGCGCCTGCTCTACAATTCTAATCCAATAAGACAGTGCCGGATTTTACTAAAAACCTTAAAACACACTTCCTATTTATAGCGAGAAAAATTATGACAGACAGACAAGAGTGGTGGCGTGGCGCAGTAATTTACCAAGTCTATCCGCGTAGCTTTTTCGATTCCAATAACGATGGTATAGGCGATATTCCAGGGGTAACGGCGAAGATGAATTATATCGCCTCATTAGGCGTCGACGCTATTTGGCTTTCTCCTTTTTTTACGTCACCAATGAAAGATTTTGGTTACGATGTTTCTAACTACTGCGATGTTGATCCTATTTTTGGTAGCCTAGCTGACTTTGATGAACTTATTGCATCGGCCCACCATCATGGCCTTAAAGTCATGATTGACCAAGTGCTTAATCATAGCTCAGATCAACACCCTTGGTTTGTTGAATCGCGCAGCAGTCATGATAACGACAAAGCAGATTGGTATGTTTGGGCAGACGCCAACCCTGATGGCACTGTGCCTAATAATTGGTTATCGGTTTTTGGTGGACCTGCTTGGCATTGGGATAGTCGTCGCAGACAATATTATCTGCACAACTTCTTAGACAGTCAGCCAGATCTTAATTTCCACCATCCAGATGTGATTGATGCTTTACTTGATACCGTCGAATTTTGGTTAAAACGTGGTGTTGACGGTTTTCGCCTAGACACTGCAAATTATTATTATCATGATATAGAACTAAGAAATAACCCTCCAAAAGACGAAGTCGTCGAAGGCAGTATTGGCGTAAGACTCGATAACCCATACGCTTATCAACTTCACATATACGACAAGTCCAGGCCCGAAAACATTGCTTTTTTAAAACGGTTACGCAGTTTATTAGACCAATACCCCAATACAACCACAGTGGGTGAAGTCGGTTGTGATTTTGCACTAGAAACCATGGCAGCTTATACCCAAGGCAAAGACAAGCTCCATATGTGCTATTCGTTCGACCTACTCACTCATGATTCTTCTATGATCCACATTCGCAATACCATGGAAACAATAGAAGCAGGATTAGGCGATGGCTGGCCATGCTGGTCGATTGGCAATCATGATGTAGAGCGTGTGGCTACTCGTTGGGGAAAAAATCATGATTCGGTCGCCAAATGCAAAATTTATATGGCGATGCTTTTAACCTTACGGGGCAGTGTTTGTCTATATCAAGGCGAGGAACTCGGCCTACATGAAGCTAAACTGGCCTTTGAGCAACTAGTTGACCCATTCGGAATTAACTTCTGGCCGGAGTTTAAAGGCAGGGATGGCTGCAGAACGCCTATTCCATGGAAAAGTGAACCGCTTGGTGGCTTCACTCAATCCTCTGCACCTTGGTTACCTATTGCCGAATCCCAACGCCCCATGGCTGTCAATGAACAGGAAGGAAACCGCCACTCTGTACTGCACGCTTATAGAGATTTTCTTCATATAAGACGAAGCTACCCTGAATTACGCCATGGTGACATTCAGTTTATTTACAACGATGAAACAACGCTGACATTCCTCCGTAGCTACCATGGCAAGCAGCTATACGTAGCCATCAATACTGCTGGCCAAGATACTATTTTACCAGTAGAGCATAAACTTACCGCTTTGACCTTGCCAGAAGCCATCCATAGTGGATACATAGATGGCGATACAGCTATTCTCCCTCCCTTTAGTATTTTGCTAGCATCCGTTATAACTTAACGACTTTTTAGCATTTGAGTTCTCTTTCCAAATGCTAAAAAAGCCCCTCGCTTAACTCAGTAAGCGTGGGGGTTTTCACTTAATGAGGCAAAAAACTAGATGGACAACTGCTCTTGGCTGGGCCAAGCATTAATAATCGCTTTAACCAATGTCGCTAATGGAATTGCAAAAAATATCCCCCAGAATCCCCATACGCCACCAAAGAACAGGACTGCAACAATAATTGCTAACGGGTGAAGATTCACAGCCTCTGAAAAAAGTAAGGGGACCAAAACATTGCCATCCAGCGCTTGCACAATTAAATAGGCAACAACCACATAGATAAATTCACTCTGTGTTCCGTATTGATAGAAAGCAACCAACACAACAGGAATAGTTACAGCCGCCGCTCCTATATATGGAATTAATACCGATAAGCCAACCAGCAAAGCCAACAGCTCAGCATACTTCAATCCAAATATTATAAATACGACATAAGTCACCGCGCCAACAACAAACATCTCTATAAATTTGCCACGAATATAGTTTGCGATCTGATCATTCATTTCATGGGCAATATTACGCATCATTTTTCTTTCTTTTGGCAGCCATGAGGTCAAATAGCTTAATATTTTGTGTTGATCTTTTAACAAGAAAAAGATCACCAATGGCACTAGAACGACATAAATAACGACTGAAAATAATGATGGGATACTCGCCAATGAAAAGGACAACAACCACTGCCCGAGACTTGTTGACTCATTTGCCAAAGAATTGGCTATTTCATCGATGGCCGCTTGGCTAACTAAGTCACTGTGCCCTTCTGCAAAGTGAAGTACTTCGTCTCGAATGACCGTAAACATCCTTGGTGCATCTTGCACAAGTCGCACTGCTTGTCGCCAAATAATAGGCACCATTACACCCACAAAGACGCTACATGCAGTTAGAAAAGTAAAGAAAACAATAAAAACAGAAGGTATATGCCCTAATCTAAGGCGTTGTAGTCTCTCAACTAAGCCTTGTAATAAAAACGCCAGAACAATAGCAATCAAAATTGGTGCTAAAATTCCGCCCCAAAACGCCAAAACACACAAGGTAGCAACCATTAACAAAAGAAAGACTACTACTTCTTCATTAGAAAAGTATCGCTTAATCAGCGTATCAACAATTTTAAACATATCGAGCCCGTTTTAGCTTTTTTGAATCACAAAAGTATACACATCATTGTCTTCACATTTAGACAATAAAGAGAATCCAACTAGAGCAACATATTGAGGAATATCTTTTAGCGACCCTGCATCACACGCAGTCAAACATAAACGCTCCCCTACTGCCATCTTACTTAACGCCATTTTTGCTTTTAACAAGGGCATTGGGCAACGATCTTCTCTTGCATCTAAGATTACGTCATACTTATTATCTAGATTGATCGTCATTTTATAATTTATCCAATAAATACATTAGCCATATTATGAGACTATTTTTAAACGTTACAACAGGCTTAACAATCTTAGCCGTTGTTTTTACAAGTACTTTATCGACTTTAAGTTCTGCCAGCACACCTGACCTGGAAGCAAACAAAGACGAAAGAGCTTTATCAAACCCCTCCTATATTTTGGGTCAGTACTGGTTTCGAAAACTGAATGGAAGTCGAGCATTAATCGATTTCCCACCAGCCTACGATTACTTAAAAAACGCGTTGTCACGTATCCTCCCCCAAACAAACCTTTATAACACTACAGTCGAAATGACCTTACTAAACAGCTCTCAGAGTAATGCTTTCGTTATTCCGGGAAATCATCTTTTCATCTACTCCGATATTATGGAGATGATTACCAGTGAAGACATGTTATTCGGTTTATTGGGGCATGAAATAGCTCATTTGGATCTTCGACACTATGAGCGCCAAAGCAAACATTCCGGCGAAGAGTTACAAAAAACACTGGTGATGCTGGGCGCAGGTATTGCAGCTGCTTTAGCAGGAGCAGGTTCTGATGCAACAACCGCACTGTGGCTAGGCGGAATCGCCAACCAAGCGGAAAATACTTTAACCTACAGCCGTAACCAAGAACAAGAAGCTGATCGCCGCGGCCGTGAATATTTGCTCGATGCGGGGCTCTCTCCAGAAGGTATGACAAAGCTCTTCCAAGCTTTTTTTAAGCAAGCTTTAGGTAGGCCGAAATTAGAGTATTTATCAAGTCACCCATCACCAAACTCAAGATTATCCGACTCATTTAGCACTGATACAAGAGAAACAATCTTAAATAATAGAGCAACGAATGATTTCAATTTCTTTAGAGCAAGTTTATTAGCATACAGAGCAGGTATTGAAGATAACCCCTATTCCTATTTAGATCAGAACATACAGAATAATGACGCTAAATATTTTTCCAAAGGACTCTTTGCTTATCTTATTCAATCACCTAATCAAACCCTCAAGTTTTTAAGAAAAATAGAAAAACACAATCAATTTACTGATTACCTACAAGCGCTAAGCTATGCGGCATCAGGAAAAATAGAGGATGGATTAAAAATAATTAACTCTAGATTAGATCTTGAGCCGAAGAACATCCTTTTTTCAATGTTACATGCTCAACTAACCCAATCAAAGCCCATGGACATCACTTCTTATTACCTTTATGAAAAACGTTTAATATGGCGTGCGAATATTCAATACTACCAGTCTAGAAATAACATACCGATGGCGTTAAATTATCGAGCTCAACTGGATTTCAGTCAAGGAAAAGATAAAACAGCAGAATACCTTCTTAAGCGCGCAAAAAATGATGCACAGAGTAACGAAAAAGATATTATTAAGCATACAGCCGATTATTTTAAAAGAATAAATGAAGCAGAAAAGCAGGAAGATTTAGAAGAGAAAAGCTTAAAATAAAAACTTTTGTATATACGTAAAAAAGCCAAACTTGAAAGTTTGGCTTTTTTTACGACAACAAATTAGCATTATTCTGCTGTTTGTGCGTGTAGAGTATTGAACTCTGTTTGCAGCTCTGCATGTTTAGCATTGTAGGCCGAAACTTTCTGGTCAGCCGTATATGCACCATTTAAATCAACATTGGCGTCTACGTCAGCTCCCATGTTCTCTAGTGTTACAGCTAGTGCTTCGACACTACCTTTTGCACTTTGAACTCGCTCATAAGCACTTTCATTGGAAGATGCGAAAGCACTAGTCGCCATAACAGATGCCACTACTAAAGCAAGAGCTGTTTTGTTTAAAGTTTTCATATCAATATCCTTTTATAAAAATTAATTAATTTTTTATTCAGCTGTTTGAGCATTTAATGAATCGAATTGGCTCTGCAGCTCAGCATGTTTTGCATTGTAAACGGCAGCTTTCTGATCAAAAGTATAAGCACCATTTAAATCAACACTGGTATCAACACTTGCACCCATATTTTCAAGAGTTACGCCTAATGCTTCAACACTACCTTTAGCACTTTGAACACGCTCGGTGCCTGTTTCAGCAAAAGCGGCAGTACTCATTACAGATGCAGTTACCAATGCCAATATAGCTTTATTTAAATTTTTCATAATATTTACCTTAAAATCAAAGTGTATAATTTATATTTAAAACTGATCAATTACTCAGCAGACTGAGCGTGTAAAGTATCAAATTTATTTTGTAGTTCAGCATGTTTTTCATTATAAACAGCCACTTTTTGATCAAAAGTATAAGCACCATTTAAATCAACACTGGTATCAACACTTGCCCCCATATTTTCAAGCGTCACGCCTAACGCTTCAACACTTCCCTTTGCACTTTGAACACGCTCATAAGCACTTTCATTAGAAGAAGCAAATGCAGCAGTAGTTATTGTTGAAGCAGCTAATAGAGCCAAAGATATTTTGTTGAAATTTTTCATAATTATTTCCTTAAGAGAGTATTTATTAATATTTAAAATATATTTCGTTTTGCGTTTCGATGAGTACATAATAGCCTTTTATCAAAATTTAAAAACCCCATAAAGCCAGCTTCCACCTTTGTTTCAAATACGAACTAATAAACACCAAATAGCATGAAAATCACAAATAATTGGTAGAGATAAAATTAAATGAGGCAGAAAAGCATTCGAATAAGGAATAAATAGACATGGCACGGTACACACCCAAGCCCCATCACTAAACTAGTGACAAATCGATAGGGATAGACCAGGAATTTTGCTAATATGCATCATCTGCTTGGATATAAAAGATTATGACTCCGCTTGCTTTAATAGATAATTTAGAACACTTACCCAACCCATTTACTCAATTTGATTGCATCATTGATCATTTGAAAGGGACAACCCCTCATCTCAATGACCCTGAGTACCGTAGGGACTTCCAACTCGCTTTATGCTTTATCTATAGTTACAACGGTTCTCAAGCAACATTTAACTCGTATCGCCGAGAGGTTGAGAGACTGCTACTTTGGTCATGGCATATAGCCAATAGCCCTACAACCCATTTACGTCGCGATCAAATAGAAGAGTTCATACATTTTTGCATAACGCCTCCAGAACACTGGATCGGTATTAAAAACGTGGCTCGCTTTAAACTACATATGGGACAAAGAGCTGCCAATAAAGAGTGGCGGCCATTTGTCGCCCATGTCAGTAAATTAGAGTTTAAGAATGGGGACGCCCCAAAAACCAAACTGCACTCTTTATCTCAGGCTGCCATAAGAGCAACCTTTTCCATCCTGTCGTCTTATTATGGATTCCTTATGCAAGAGGAAGCAGCACAGCAAAACCCTGTGGCATTGATTAGACAAAAAAGTAAATTTGTTAAAAAAGAAGTGACTCGTAAACAGGTAAGACGAATCTCAAACCTACAATGGGATTATGTGATCGAAACCGCTGAAATGTTGGCAGAAGAAGACCCTGCACACCACGAACGCACCTTATTTATCATGAATGCCCTACTCGGTATGTATTTGCGAATTTCTGAACTAGTCGCCGATGAACGCTCTGCACCAATTATGGGTGATTTTATAAAAGACGCGGATGGGCACTGGTGGTTTAAAGTCCTTTCCAAGGGGAATAAAGAACGGCTTGTTGCCGTTTCTGATGATATGTTAAATGCGTTAAAACGTTATCGACAGTTTCGCGATTTGCCATTACTTCCCACCATCGCAGAAAATACACCACTCGTACCTAAAAATCGCGGCCAAGGTGCAATGACGAGTTCGAGGCAAGTGCGAAACATCGTTCAACTCTGTTTTGATAAAGCTTATGAACGTATGTGTGAAGATGGCATGAAAGCCGATGCTGACGACCTACGCGTCGCAACCGTTCACTGGTTACGACACACAGGCATTTCAGAAGATGTGAAAACGAGACCAAAAGAACACGTCAGAGAAGACGCAGGTCATGCCAGCATGGCCACTACTGATAAATACATTGATACCGAGTATCGAGAACGTCATGCGAGTGGTAGAAAGAAAACACTTAGACCTCATTAATTATGGCATTCCACTTGCGCAACTCTTTATTATGAGTTGCGCAATTTTGACCAACGCTCTAAACTTTTTTCATCATTGGTTTTGGCTTCAACCCAATGACTTTGCGATCCTTGAGATTCTTTCTTCCAAAACGCCGCTCGGCTTTTTAGATAATCCATTATAAAATCACAGGCTTGAAAAGCTTCGGCCCGATGAGAAGCGCTTACGCCAACAAATACAATTTGATCATCAACCGATAAGCGGCCAACACGATGTACAATGCAAACATCTAATAAAGACCAACGAGTATTCGCTTCATCCACAATGGTTTGCAAATTCTTTTCGGTCATTCCTGGGTAATGCTCAAGTTCAAAACTGCAAACCTCCTTTGGTAAATCAGAAAATTGACGCACCAAACCAACAAACATTGCAACAGCGCCTGTCTGGTTAGATTTCAATAAACTTTTGTACAAAGCATCAACTTGAAAATCTTCTTCTTGTACAAGAATCATTTAACCTCCAGTAACGGGGGGGAAGAATGCCACTTCATTAACCTGTTCAGGGATGAGATCGGAGTCTCTAGCAAACTCAAAGTCGATCGAAGATTGGATGCCTTTCTCTAGGAGCACTTCACCTTTATCTAACCCATCTGCCAACTGTCGTTTTAATTCAGCAATACTCAAAGGTAACGCTAACTCGACTAAACACTCCCCCTGGCCTAAATTTTCTTTAAGAGATGCAAAAAATACCACTCTTACCTTAGACATCCCCTTTACTCCAATGGCCACTTTTCCCGCCCTTTTTTTCTAATAAAGACACATTCTGAATAACGATGCCCTTATCAACCGCCTTACACATGTCATAAAGTGTCAATGCCGCAATGCTAGCACCGGTAAGCGCTTCCATTTCAACACCCGTTTTACCAGATAAAGAACAAGTACATAACACCTCTAACTCACAATCACTAATAACATTAATGTCTACCGTCACTTTCGTTAACATTAACGGGTGACATAACGGAATCAAGTCAGATGTTTTCTTTGCAGCTTGAATACCTGCAATACGCGCAGTAGCCAACACATCACCTTTGGGCAACCCCCCTTCAATAATTTTTGTCAGTGTCGTTGCTTGCATTGTAAGGGTGGCCTGAGCGGTCGCAATACGCTTAGTCATGTCTTTATCGGAGACATCTACCATGTGTGCATGCCCCTGGCTATTAAGATGGGTAAGTTTATCGCTCATAAAAATCCTAAAAAGTGAACATAGATTAAAAATTTCGCCTATATTTTAAGAAAGCAAACAGAAATGCAAGTAAAGTCTTACTTGAGACAACAGTGATATTGTTATAGCGCCGATCTTAGAAGGATCCACCTAATCTCCATATTTTCAATTAGGAACAGCAGGAATGGCAGCAAAGTGTTTTCTCTTATTTCTTTTTACATCGGCCCAGCTGTGGGCAGAAAACACCATCACTTTCTATGGCAGTGACTCAAGAATCAATACACCCATTCTAACTTTCGAAGAAAAACAAACCTTATCCGCTGAAGAAGTATTATCAACAGGACACTTTCAACAAGGTATTTATGAAGAGTCTCAGGGCTTTTCAGAGCGTGCCTATTGGCACAAGTTAACCTTTCCTAAACTAACATCAAGTGACACAGAAAAAACGATACACCTCAGTTTAAATTATTATTTAATCGAGCATTTAGATTTCTATCTATTTCATGGCGATCAACTTCAAAACCACTGGAAAAAAGGAGCGCTCGATGATTGGCAAAATGATGCAAGTCATTACAACGGTATTTGGGTTCCTATTTCATTATCCAACAAAAACAATACTACTCTATTAATCCGTAAACAGGGCAATAGCCCGCTACTGACGCCTTTTATGTTGTTTGATGATGTAAGTGCCGAAACCCAAAAAGTCCAACAACTGATTTTTTGGACCTTTATCATCAGTAGTTTGTCGATTCTGCTTGCTCATAATGTCTTTGTTTTTAGTCTCCTCAGACAACCAGGCTTTGTTTATTACCTCGCCTTGAACGTCGCTATTATCATTGCGCTATCTGTTATTACAGGGTTCAACCGATGGATTTTTTCACCTGAGATCAACCAATGGATCATTAGAAACTTATTTACTATATTTGGTATTGGCGCATGGATACTGTTTCGTTTCAGTTTGCATTTTTTGAAAGAAATTCATATCCCCTCACCCCAATCTTTTGTTAAAAGATATGGGGATGTGTTTTTTATTGCCTTCTTATTTTCAACACAAATATTCTCGGTTAAAACGGGGGCTCTCTTTTTTGGTGCAGTTGAGCTACTGATGTTCGTAGTTTGCACATACTGGGGAATAAAAGCCTACCGAAAAGGCTTTATCGCAGTTCGTTTTTATTTGTTTTCTTGGTTCGTTCTGATAATTGGCAGCATACTAAACACACTCATATTCTGGGAAGTTCTGCCAATCAACCTTCTTACAGAATCTATATTTCCTGTTTCTAGTCTATTACAACTACTCGGTTTTTCTTTTGCGTTTGCAGATAAAGCCAAACAATTCGAACGTAATCGAGCATTGCAAGCTCTTACTGACTACTCAACTGGCCTACCAAATCGAACGTATTATTTTGATAAGTTACCCGCCTTATTACCACAGATAACGCAAAACACACCACAATTAGCGCTCATCATGATCGAGATTAGCAACTACCCCACTTTAAGCCAAGCCTTTGGCCCAGCTAAGGCAGACTCTGCCATCTGCGAAACAATCAAGAACATCCACAAACAAGTATTGAGGATGGAAGGCATTCTCACCTTTCCCTTACCTAACAAAAGTGCCCAGACACTCATTAGAATAACATCAACCAATATTGTCTTAATAAGCACGACTCCTGATCGAATCAAACAACAGGTTTTGGAGATCCAACACATTTTTGATACACCAACATTAATCAACAAAATTCATTTCAGGCACCAATATAAGATAGGCAGCGCCCTCTATCCTTCACAAGGATCAAATTTAGACAAGCTGTATCAGAACGCCCTTATTGCTAACCATTCAGTTACTCACTTATCAGGGAATTGGGCAACATTTACAGATAGTTTAAAAAACAATCATGCACATCAACTGAGTTTAATTACTCAATTAACAGACGACATTCAACTGGAAAAGCTGCACTTCCACATTCAACCACAAGTCAATTTAGCGGATCGCAGTATTATCGGTGGCGAAGTACTTATTAGGTGGCATAATCAATACCTAGGTCAGGTATCTCCAGCCGAGTTCATTCCACTTGCAGAGCAAACAGGTCTCATATACAAACTCACCGACATGTTGCTTGAAAAAGTATTTCATTGGGCGTCAGAACACCCCAGATTACTGGAAACACAACGTCTATCCGTTAATATCTCTGCATTAGACTTATTGCAGGAAGACTTTGCCAAGCGAGTTATTAAGCAAATACAAAGCCACCAATTATCGGCCAAAAAATTTACTATCGAGATCACTGAAACCAGTGTTTTTCAAAATAACGATATTGTTCATAACAACGTAAAGCTCTTACATCGAACAGGCTTTAAACTCGCCATAGATGACTTTGGCGTCGGTTATAGCTCCATGCAAAACCTCGTCTCTCTAGAAACTGACGAATTAAAAATCGACCAATTCTTTGTGATGAATTTACTCAATGATCCACAAAGCCAAACCTTATGCCGCAATATGATTGACCTCAGCAAGGCGCTTACTATTATAAGTGTGGCAGAAGGCATAGAATCTGAAGAGGTCTTGCAATTATTACTACAATGGCAGTGCCAAGTAGGGCAAGGTTACCATCTATACAGACCTATGACACCGACAGATTATCTAACGCTGGTAGGTTAAAAAGTTCCACCTTTGTTAGATTCCACAAATCGTGCATAATGCTTCAGTCATTTATTTATCCAACCCATTCATAAAAACACGGTTAATAGCTAATATCGCATGAGCCTACTAGACGATTATCAACTGCTGGAAATTCCAACTACCGCCAGCGAGCAGGAAGCAAAAACCGCATTTAGACGTTTGGCTAGGCGCTATCACCCAGACAAAAACCCAGACAAAGACACGACAGAACTTTTTCAACGACTTCAGGCCGCTTATGAAAATGTCAGCAGTGCCATTCGCCAAGGGGCTCAAGTCAACGATTGGAAACCGTTTACTTTTACCAAAGAGAATACACAAAGCTCTGGTGCAAAGAATCGCTACACAAACTTTTCAACCGCCACTGACAAAGAACAAGAAGCATTTGTAAAAGAACGGCAACGTGCCTATGAAGAAATGAAGCGCAACAATGCGCATCATGAAAAAACACGTAATGACGCCATCAAAGCAGCAAGGAATACTCTCAACGAGAAACGCGTTAAAGCCCTTTATGAAGAAGCATTTAAGGCTTCTAAAAACTTCACCTCGCAAGGCTACAGTTACACCGACAACCAAAACGACGGAAAACCAGACATCCCGCCTTATCAATCTTTTGTTGACGATGAGGAAGAATACACTCAACCCAAACAGTCTTTTTATAACGAGCCAGTTAGTCAACCAATCCGATTAGATGCAGCGAAAGCGGCTTTTCGCGTAGCAACTTATATCGCTTGTTTCGCAGCGGGCATATACAGCACACTGTATTGGCAATCTTCACAACAAGATGTTGTCGCCGAACCAAAAGCGGCCACCTACATAAGTGGTTTATATCCGCAATTTCGTGTTGGTATAAGTTACACCTTAGCCGATACTGCCCTATATGCAGAACCCGATATATCCAGCGCAATCTTGCAAACCATTCCGACACAATCCAACCTACAAAGCATTAAATCTCAGGGGAATTGGCTAACCGTACGTTACAATGGAATGAATGGATGGGTTCAAGCAAAAAATATCGGTTTTGGTAGCGTGCAGAACGCATTGCAAACGGGCTGCTTTGGCCAGCCTGGCGCGGCACCTGAGCATGGCAAGCTAATTGGCAAAGCAAATGGCAATAGCCGTTTGCGGATTATGAATCAGTTACCGGAAAGCAGTATTCTCACTTTCCAGCCCTATAATGGGCAAGCGCCCTTTTCTATCTACTTGTATGGTAAACAAGCTTATGCCGCCAATTACATCCCGAGAGGCAACTACCGATTGGTGTTAGAGACAGGTTCCCTGTATCATCACGCCTGTAATCAATTCCTCTTTAATGACACAACCAAAGTCATCTTAGATAAAGTCGATTTTGCCAGCACCGAGCAATCACTCACGCTGAAACCATAATCAGACTAGTTAAAAAACTAAGAGACAAACAACCCTGAGTACTTCACAAGCCATGCTAAGTAACATCCGAATTGTACTGATCAACACTTTTCATCCAGGTAATGTCGGTGCTATTGCCCGCGCCATGAAAAACATGGGATTAACCAACCTATATTTGGTTGATCCTAATGATTACCCATCAGAAGAAGCCACCAGCCGAGCTGCTGGCGCTGTCGACCTGCTTGAAAACGCCACCATCGTTTCTACCTTAGAAGAAGCCATTTCCGACTGTAGCCTTGTCATTGGTACAAGCGCACGCCACCGTACTTTCCAGCTCCCTATTATGAATGCTCGTGAGTGCGCTGAAAGCGTCATTCCAGAAGCAGTAGATCATAACGTTGCTATCGTATTTGGTCGTGAAACCACAGGTTTATTAAACGACGAAATCGCTCAATGTCACCGCCAAGTGTATATCGACGCCAACGACGAATACCCGGTATTAAATATTTCACAAGCCGTGCAAATTGTTGCCTACGAAATCTGGATGGCAAATCAGAATAAAGAAAACTACAAAAAAGAAACCCCTGAATACCCTCACAAGAAAGATATGGATCTTTTCTATGAACACTTAGAAGAAACCCTTTATGGTATCAACTTCATTATCCGCAGCCACCCAGGCAAGGTGTTAGATAAGCTGCATCGTTTCTTCAATCGCTCTCGCCCTGAAAAACAAGAATTGGGGATTTTGCGAGGCGTGTTAGCCGCCGTACAGAGAGAAGCCGGACTAACAGAGGCAAACAATCATCCAGATAAAAAGGTGAAAGACGCCTTGAAAGAAGCGGCTAAAAAAGACTAAGCACTACATCTTTATGAACTAATAGCTAAATAAAAATGCAGCCAAATTGGCTGCATTTTTATTTTCCAACAAATCGTTAAAGGTATTATTTCTCAGCTCGACCTGCAAACTTACGTTCCTCTACGTTAACCTTGATACGGTCACCAGTAGAAATATGCTCAGGCACTTGAATCACAGCACCTGTAGACAGCTTAGCAGGTTTGTTTCGAGACGTTGCTGAAGCACCTTTGATCGAGGGATCAGTTTCGATAACCTCTAATTCAACGTTTGTCGGTAACTCAATAATTACAGGCACATCATCAACCAAAACGACTTGAATACCAACTGTATCTTCGTTCACAAAAAGAATTTCTTCTTCAATGGCACTTTTATTCAAGTTGTAAGGTGTATAGTCTTCATTATCCATGAAAACATACTCATCACCATCCGTGTAAGAAAACATCGCTTGACGACGAACTAAATCTGCAAGATCAATCATATCGGAATCTTTGAATGTCTCGTCTAATTTACGCCCCGTCACTACGTCATACATACGCATACGATAAAGACTACCACCAGCGCGACCTTGAGGTACAGAACGCTCAATGTCTTTTACTATGTAGGTTTTATTGTCATAGCTAATAGCAATATTCTTTTTAATTTCACTCGCCTTAGGCATTTTCTCTCATCCTAAAATAACATGTTATAAAATAAATAATGGGCTTATATTCGTGCTTGATGCTAATCGACTTCTTACAAGACCGCCATAGCCAAGCAGTAGATTTTTAACATAAAGCCACGCTATTTAAACGTTCTGAGATAACGTTAGTACTGGTTATATTTCTTCGCGCTTCCCTTCACTTTTTCGGTAGGATAACGCTCAGCATTTTTCGCCATTTTAGCTTGCGCAGCTGTGAACAAATCGACGTTAAGTTTATCAGCCAAACGAACGGTAAAAAGCAACACATCTGCTAGCTCGTCTTTCACTGCCGACATTTGTTCTGCATCCAATCCATAAGAGGCCTCTTCCGTTAACCAGCGAAAGCAGTCGAGTAATTCAGCCGTCTCGCCCGCCAATGCCATAGACAAATTTTTAGGTGAATGAAATTTATCCCACTCTCTATCTTGCGCGAACTGACGCATGGCAAGCTTTAGCGATTCCAACGAATCCTTTTCAAGATCATTCATTACTTAATCATTCGCCTTCATGTGAGCACTCATAATCACTTGATGAATAGGATACAAAACATCGGCACCCAGAATTTTTGCACGCTCTGGTGACCAACCAACCATATCATCTGGCAAATTTTTATTGTCTTTGAACGGCATTTCTAAGGTAAAAGACAAACAGTTATAGGTTTCTCCAACCCATTTGGTTGCCACAGTTAAGTTCGCTTCGCCAAATTGATCTGGCGTATAGCCAATTTCTGTCTGAAAATCAGGACTGACAGCAGTAAAAACTTCTTTAAACAGCGTCTCCATCGCCTCCATACGCACATCAAAAGATGGCACACCTTGACAACCATCTACAAAATTAACGGGCAAGGCTTCATCACCATGGATATCTAAAAATAGATCCACACCTGTTTCAGCCATTTTCTTTTGTACTGCCAACACTTCGGGGCTGAACTCTGCCGTTGGATTTTTCCATTCACGGTTCAAATTCACGCCTTTGGAGTTAACTCTCAAATTACCATGTACAGCGCCGTCTGGGTTCATATTTGGCACTACATAAAAACGACACTGATTTAAAAGCGAGCGTGAAACTGGGTGAGACTCATCAAATAAACGCTCAAGCAAACCTTCGATAAACCATTCTGCCATGGTTTCACCAGGATGTTGACGAGCAATAATCCAAATGTTTTTAGCGAGACCTTGAGTTTTGCTAATTTCCAACAAAGTAATATCGCGACCTTCCGCTGTTTCACCTAAATGATCAGTAATACAGTCTTCATTGCTCGCGGCCCAAGCAATCATATCTAAATGACGCTCGTAGCTATAAGGCGCAAAATACGCATAATACACACTGTCTTGTTCTGGCTGGTGAGTAATCACCAATTTACCGTCTATGTATTCAGTTGGTACGCGGAACCAATACTCTCGGTCGTAAGATGCCACTGCTTGATAATCCACCCAGCCATCTGGGTAAGCTGCATCGCTGGCATTCTCAAATTGGATGACACATTGCTCTCCCATTCCGCCTTGCAAACGAAAATAAAACCACTGCAAAAATTTAGAGTTTGTATCATTAGGGATCTTTACTCTAATATTGTCCGGCTCCGAAGCATTAATAACGGAGATGTTACCGCCATCAAACGCACTACTGATCTTGATTCGGCTGGTCATTTATTCTTCCTTAACAATCAAACATTGGTTCTAAATTATGGCAAGTTTACCTATATTCATGACGGCTGTCGCCAACTCTTCCGACGAGCCAGCATTCCCATTACTTTTCACTTGGTCGACCCATGAAGCACAAGTGAAAGAAGTACTGGTCATCCCTGACGACGAATGGTTAGAAAACCATAGAATTGAGCCTAACGCACACGACCTAGATGAACAACAACTCTACGAGTTTGGCTTTGAAGCCAGCGATATCTTAGCGGAATGGATCAATGAATTTGATACCGACGTTATTTACGCTCTAGAACCTGAATCGCTCAATCTTTTAGTTGAAGCCACCTATGATATTAAAGGTTTAGAGCCAAGCTTCGAAGTACAAAGCATTCATTCGTGGTTTGAAGAGCGCGATGTTGACTTAGACGATGCCGTAGTAGCACAAGGCCAACTAACCCCCTTACATTTACTTCCCCCGGACGAACTGGTCATTCAATTACTACAAATCGCAGTAGAACATGGCTTAATAGATCCCAGCGACATCCCAGTCACAGAGGACTAATCACATCACTGAATACTGAATATCCACCACAACTACTGGCTATTTAACACACACCTATTTAGAGTCAAACGCATTCCTTTTGATTCTAAATAGGTGTAAATATGAAAGACCTCCTTCCCGATCTATGTGACTTGTACCCAGAAAAACTTCAAATTGCAGATCCAATTTTTACTTCTTACGGTAAACGAACTGATTTTTATGGTGAAGTCGTGACTGTATCTTGTTTTGAAGACAACAGTCGAGTAAGAGAGTTAGTCGCTGAAAATGGTAAAGGAAAAGTCATGGTCATTGACGGTGGTGGCAGTAAACGACGTGCACTACTTGGCGATATGCTTGCTGAGAAAGCCGTCAATAACGGCTGGGAAGGATTTGTCATAAACGGAGCTATTCGGGATATTGCTGCTCAGTCACAACTCAACATTGGCATTCATGCTTTATGCGCACACCCAATGCCGACAGAAAAGCGTGGCTTAGGTGATTTAGGCAAAGCACTTCATTTTGCAGGTATGACAATTGCCCAAGGAGATTATATTTATTGCGACTTGAATGGCATTGCCGTATCAAAACAGCCATTAGCCCTTCCATAGAAGGGCTAAGAGTTTATTAATTAATGGCCTTTATAGTGCCGCTAATGTATGAGTAAACAAACTTCGCACACCATTAACCAACATCTGCACAGACATCATCAACAGCAACATCCCCATCAAACGCTCTAACGCTGCCAAGCCCTTCTCTCTCAATACTCGATTCAGCAATGGCGCCATCGCCAAAATAACCACAGAAATCGCCCATGCTGCACCAACAGAGATAAGTAAGTCTTGCTGATCATTTGGGTAACTTTTAACCATCACCAATAACGTCGCCAAAGTAGAAGGACCAGCCAACATAGGGATAGAAATCGGCACAATGAAGGGCTCCATTACTGGGGCTGCGTCTTTCGTATAAGGCGAAGGAAAAATCATCTTTAGCGCAATCACGAACAATACCACGCCACCAGCGATTGAAATGGATTCGGTTTCCAAATGCAACAGCGCCAAAAACTCCGCCCCAAAAAATAAGAAACACACCAAAATAACCAAACCAATCAAACCATCACGCACTACGATTTGATATTGACGCTTCTGCGGAACGCCCTTCATTACAGACAATAAAATAGGAATATTACCGAACGGATCGATAACGAATAAAAATAGCAAGGTTGCAGATAAAATAGAAAACTCGGTGCTCATTAGATACTCAGGGTCATTTTCGGGAAGATTAAAGCCGTGTAGTTTAGCGTATTACCACTCTTGACGATAGCTGACTCCATTGAGATCTAACGATCTAAAAATGATTTCTTGATTTCAAATACAGTCAATTTGATGCTCTCCGAATCCAAACCAATCACTTATTCATCAACGACAATACTCCGTGACAAAAAGGCCAAAAAGTGACTCGCACAATCATTTTCAAGTCGGATCAATTGATAATTGTCAGTAAAAGGTGAGATTTCCACCATTCAATTTGACTTCTACTAGTGGCCTACCTAGCTTGAACTTGGTTACTATTTTCTAAGCAAACACAAGGAAAGCCAAATGAAAGCTGCTCGTTTTTACGATAAAGGGGATATCCGCATCGAGGATATTCCAGAGCCTACTGTCGAACCTGGTACAGTCGGTATTGATGTTGCCTGGTGTGGTATCTGTGGTACCGATCTACATGAATTTATGGAAGGGCCAATTTTTATCCCGCCTTGCGGTCATCCACATCCTATTTCTGGAGAGTCTGCACCTATCACCATGGGGCATGAATTTTCAGGGGTGGTTTACGCTGTGGGAGAAGGTGTTGAAGACATTCAGGTCGGTCAGCAGGTTGTGGTGGAGCCTTACATTATTGCTGATGATGTGCCAACCGGACCAGGGGAAAATTACCACTTATCGAAGAATATGAACTTTATTGGCCTTGGCGGTTGCGGTGGCGGTTTGTCCGAGAAGATCGCGGTGAAACGCCGTTGGGTTCACCCTATTGCCAATTCAATCCCCTTGGATCAAGCCGCTTTGATTGAACCATTGGCCGTTGGCTATCATGCGTTTGTTCGCAGTGACGCAAAAGCGGGTGATATTGCACTGGTTGGCGGTGGCGGCCCCATTGGTTTGCTGTTATCCGCCGTATTAAAGGCCAAGGGCATTACTGTCATTCTGACCGAGCTAAGTGCTAAGCGTAAAGAAAAAGCGCACGATACTGGTGTTGCAGACTATATTTTGGATCCGACCGACGTTAACGTCACAGATGAAGTCATGAAGATCACAGAAAACCGTGGTGTCGATGTGGCTTTTGAATGTACCAGTAACAACAAAGTGTTGGATACTTTAGTTGAAAGCACAAAAGCCACCGGCGCCATTGTGATTGTCTCTATCTGGAGTCACCCAGCCACTGTCAATGTGCATAGCGTTGTCATGAAAGAACTGGATATTCGCGGTACCATTGCTTATGTCAACAACCATAAAGAAACCATCAAACTGGTTGAAGAAGGCAAAGTAAATCTAGAGCCTTTTATTACTCAAAGAATTGAACTTGATGATCTGATTTCTCAAGGGTTCGATACCTTGATTCATAATAATGAATCGGCTGTAAAAATCATAGTTCGTCCGTAAAGCCTCGATGGTATCGGCTTGTACCTGATGCCATCCTCTTTTCTCAGTAACGAGACTAAATTAGCACTCTAAGTGTTTATTCACTCTTTTTTCCATAACAAAATTAGTCAACTCTTGCTCTCGCACAAGCACTCTCTGCTCATTCACAAGCGAAAAACCAAAACGTTCAAAAAAAGGCTTCGCGGTAATGCTGACATGAGAATATAGACAAGAAACGCCTCGTTCATCTGCTAAGTGTAAAATATAATTCATTAACGCCCGCCCTACGCCTTGCCGCTGGTACTCATGATGACAAAAGAAATGATCAATCAAACCATCTGGCTGTAAATCACAATAACCAACAACCACATTATCCAACTCAGCAACAACAGGCTGAAGATCTGTCATCTTATTTTGCCAAACACTCATATCAACACCCTCTGGCGCCCAAGCTTCGATCTGAACTTGAGAATAATCACGAGCATTCACCGTACGAACGGTACTGAAGAATAAATACCAAAGCGCTTCGGCATCATTTGCTTGATATGAACGGACTTTGATCATGAACCTTTCCCTATTAATACTGACCTTACAAGATGCCTAATAAATGTATTAAACAATACTAACAAAAAACACACGGTCGATTTTAAAAAAAAGGGCTTTTCCTATTAGAGCTTAAGCTATATCAACAGTCTTTTTGATAGTGACGGCACGACAATGTTTGATGCGTTTCAACATATATATACGATCGGTCAAAACATTAAATCATCAACATCCTTAAATGCGTCATAGTCCACTAGATTTATGAATTAAATATGCAAAAAACCTTATATTTATCGGCAATTTAGCGCGAAATAGAATAACTAATAACAACATCAAAATCGGTGAATTTATCTCATCATTTCAATGAAAATACGTCGTTTGCCGAGCAGAATTAGTGCTTCTATTATCAGCGCATAAATCAACCTGAAGAGGAAATAGCTATGGAAAATATTACGACAAAAAATATGTCACAAAAAATCAAAAAAACACTCGCTCGTGCATATGCGGCATACATGATGAAAGGCAGTCTTTACACTCTATCAACAGTCACTATTGGTGGCGTTAGACGTATTAATTGGAGCGGTTGCGACTTATAGTTTTTAACTTAAGTACTGCACACCCTCTTCGATACTTTGGTAAGTCATTTTCGAACTTACCAAAGTCATCAAGCAATGACAAAGCTCTGTTCGTAAAAGCCATTTTTTAGTACTCTGCGTTTTCCTATTTACTATGTTGCTTTTATTTCATCATGCTAAAAAATACGTTCATTGTTCTGGCTTTTTGGATTGCTATGCCTTTCCAATTGGCATTCGCCTCTCCTGATTTTGCCATCATAAAGACTCAAGCCACATTATCAAATGACACTTACCTGGATACCGACACACTCGAACGACGCCTTCAAGAACAAGGTCAAATACTGGTACATCAGTCTTTAATTCCCTTATCTCAAGTCAGTTATTTTTTAACTCATGCCCATGGGGTTCAAACCATCGCTATTCGTGGCACTGCAAACTTAGAAAATGCCATGTTGGATTTAGATTTACAATTAAAGCAAGACGCTATTCTTGATATAAAACTACATCAAGGTTTTGGCTCTGGTGCAAAAGCTGTTTATGAGGACATCAAACCTTTCCTCACGAAAAACACACCCATTCACCTAACAGGTCACAGCTTGGGCGGCGCTATTGCCGTGATACTTGCCATGTATTTGAAGAAAGATGGTTACTCTGTTGAGCAAGTAATTAGCTTTGGACAACCTAAAGTGACTAATGTCACAGGCGCAAGTGAGTTTGATGATTTACCTTTAACCAGAATCGTAACACTTAATGATATTGTTCCTCTTGTTCCGCCTATCAGCCCTATGCAAATTAGAGATTTGGATGTTTTTTGGCACATGGGCAAAGAAGTCATTTTATTAGGAAACAAAGAGTTTACTCAAACCAATGGTATTAAAAGCATGCTAAGAGCAACAAAGTTCACAACATCAATACCGAATAACAAGAACTTACTCGCTCACCAAATGGCAACGTATCTAAAGCGAATAGAGCAGTTACAGACCTCACCGAAAGCAATCCCTTACAAAACCGACATTAGCCTCTTCGGGTTTTCATTCGACTAGCTCTTCTCTACCGATTTAATTTAGCTAATAAGTACACTAAGTAAGTACAACGCGACTTATAGAACATCATGTTGCGCATTTCGTAACTCTAATTGAAAATAAACAGTTAAAAACCATAATAAGAAGCGTTATCATTAATGTCGTTTATTAGCCTACCAAACGCTTACAGCATTATTGATGCCTATTTTTCAACAATGCGACATTAAAAGCTGATGTAGATATTCACTCCAAAGGAATCCATTATGTTGCTTAATCGACCCTCTTTTAAAAAAATCTTGCTCTGCGCCTGCCTAACAACTTCTTTTAGCGTATTTGCCAGCACACATAGCGTCACTACAAAATATGGCGAAGTGGAAATTAACGACGATGTTAAACGCATAGTGACGCTATCTGAAGATGCTCTAGATAGCGCAATTGCTCTAGGTATAAAACCGCTAGGAGCTATTGCTACTCGTGGTGGTGATTCAGTAGCCGAATACATTCAACAACGAGCTAGCGGCGTTAATATGGTAGGCACCTCTCGCCAGAACAACCTAGAAGCCATTGCTGCCCAACGTCCAGATTTAATTTTGGCGTCAGCTTATTTACCTCAGGATCAATACAACATACTGTCTAAAATTGCACCAACCATCGCCCCTATAGCACCAGGAATGGTCTCTGATAATTGGATTAAAGTTGCTAAAGTCTATGCACAAGCGCTAAACAAAAGCGAACAAATGGACAGCATACTAAATGACCTTAAGGACCGCGAAGACAGACTAAAAAAAGTCATTACTCATAAGCTATCCAAAGAAGAACGTTCGGCAACATTAGCGCGCTGGATGCCTCAAGGCCCCATCGTTATGTCATCACAAATCTTTTCTACTGATGTTCTAGCCGCCACCGGTTTCACAATAAATGATGCTGGCGTCATCAAGGAAGGCAGACCTCATAGCAGCCCCCTTAGCTTAGAAAACCTATCGAAAGTCGATAGTGATTGGTTATTCTTGGCAACGCTAAATACTGAAGGCAAAGACGCACTTGAAGCAGCCAAAGAATCTCCCTCTTTCACACGCCTCAATGTTGTGAAAGAAGATAGAGTTGTTACCGTGAATGGCCAGTTATGGACAAGTGCTGCAGGCCCACTTGCTGCTCATGCTATTCTTGATGACATTCAAAATATTATTGATAACAAGATAAAATAACTTAGATGATTAGTTGGTTTAATACACCTCCTGCACAACGAGCATTGTTTAGCGTTTTTGTGTCAGCACTTTTGGTGCTGGCACTTTGCTGTTTCTGCAGTTTATTGTTTGGAGCTGGCGGCTTAAGTCTTCACGCTTCTTTTCAAACACTCTTAGGCAATGGCTCCGCAGATGCTCAATTCACCGTCTTTCATTTACGTGCAACCAGAACCCTAGTCGGTTTATTTGTCGGTTTGACGCTTGGCATTGCTGGCGCATTAATGCAAGCCGTCGCGCGTAACCCATTAGCTGAGCCCGGTTTACTCGGGGTGAGTGCAGGAAGCTCTTTAGCTGTGGCAATAACGTTAGCATTAGGAGCAAGTACCGCGACGCTAACCGTTGGTGTTGCCCAGTTTGGCGCCTTATTAGGTTGTCTGTGCGTACTTGGTGTTGCTCGCATGCAAAGCCAGCAAAACGATCCAATTCGCCTTGTGCTTGCTGGTGCTGCTCTTTCAAGCCTACTGCTCGCGATAACGTCTTTGCTGCTGCTATTTGACCAAAGAGCGGCCGACGAAATACGCTTTTGGGTAACGGGTAGTGTTGCTGGCCGAGACGGCAGCACCTTATTTTCAGTATTGCCTTCTATGTTGATTGCGATAGCTTGCATTTTGTATTCGGCTAAACCGTTAGCGTCGCTGGCCCTTGGGGAACGAGTCGCTATTGGACTTGGACATAAGCCCCAACGTATTCGTGGCATTGTCATCGTCGCGGTCGCTTTGCTAGTCGGTGGCGCAACCGCCATTGCAGGCCCAGTTGCCTTTATTGGCCTCGTTGTCCCCTTTGCAGCACGGGCTTTAGTAGGACCTGATATTCGTCGAACTTTATGGCTATGCTTGCCACTCGGCCCCATTATTGTTATTTGCGCAGATGTTATTTCACGCCTTGTCGCTCAACCCGCTGAAATGCCATTGGGCGTGCTGACTGCCATTATTGGCGCACCTGTGCTTTTGTTAATTGTGCGCTCTAGAAGAATGCCAACCTTATGATAAATCAAACCCTTTCTCTTCCTAATACTGGAGAAACCACCACCGCACCAAGTGGCTATCACCTATTGTCTTTAAACCGTCACATGACCATATTAATTGAGAAACAAGCGGTCATCCGTAATGTTTGGCTGTTTGCCCTATTGGTCATTGCTTGCGTTGCAACGCTGAGTATTGGAACCATGCCAATATCACCGAAAGAAGTCATTGCCGTATTATTTGGTCATGGTAATAGCATGAGTCAGTTTATCGTGGCCGATTTACGCTTACCTCGCTTATTAGCCGCTCTCTTCACTGGTGCTGCTTTTAGTTTAGCTGGATGTCTAATGCAAACTATGGCAAGAAACCGTCTCGCTACTCCGGGTATTATTGGCATTGATAATGCTGCAATGGCATTCGCAGTATCTTCTATTGTCGGCATGGCCACTTCAATTGCCCCTTCTTTCATGGCATTAGCTGGCGCTGCGACGGCAACGGCTTTGGCATTTGGTTTAGCAGGTGGCAGTGGCACACGAGGCTATCGATTCATTGTCGCCGGTATTGGCATTGGAGCGATTGCTGGCGCCATTACGCAATTACTATTAAGCCAAGTCAGTATCGATGTGGCAAACAGTGCTTATCCTTGGACGGTGGGTAGTTTGAGCGCTCGCGATCCCATGATGGTAAAGATTCTTGGTATTGGTCTCGCTTTCTGCCTAGTAGCTTGCATATTTTTTGCCTCACAGTTTGCCTTGATGCCCTTTTCAGACCAAGTGATTACAGGTCTTGGTGCAAACATCAAACACATTCGAGTAATAGCGTTAATCTTATGTATAACACTAACCGGTCTTGCTGTTGCCGTAGCAGGCCCCGTTGGCTTAGTTGCTTTGGTTGGCCCTGAGATTGCACGGGTTCTGGCGCGTTATCGCGGCATTCCTTTGATAAGTTCTGCGCTCACGGGAGCCTTGGTAATGATTCTTGCCGATCTCTTTGGACGAACAGTATTGTCACCAATAGAATTACCTGTTGGTATAGTCACTGCCGTTATAGGCGGCCCTTACTTAATCTGGATACTGGTACGACGCACCTCAAGGACTTCATTATGACGGCTACCTCTTTGCATTCTAAAACGACCTCTAAACAAACACTTGAAATACCCAAATTAGCTCGCCTTAGCGCCAAAAAACTCACCTTGAAACATGACAAGACAAGCATTATTGAAAGCTTAGACGTTTCTCTGCCGGAAGGTAAAGTGACTGCGATTGTAGGACCAAATGGGTGTGGAAAATCCACTTTATTGAATGGTTTATCTCGTGTTCATTCGCCAAGTTCAGGGATTGTGTTACTCGATGGTAAAGACATTCACTCTTTACCTTCCAAAGAAGTGGCGAGACGTCTCGCACTATTGCCACAAGATACCTTAGCACCGGATGGAATCACCATTGAAGAATTAATACGCTTTGGTCGTCACCCACACCAAAGCATGTTGAAACAATGGGCTATGGATGACCAGCAAGCTATTAACTACGCTCTAAACGCTGCGGATTTAGATGGACTAAAAGATAGACTGCTGGACACGCTATCTGGCGGGCAACGCCAACGCGCTTGGATAGCCATGTCAATTGCCCAAGAAACGCCCTTGCTTCTACTAGACGAACCTACGTCCGCATTGGATTTAGGCCATCAAATTGAAGTGTTCGAATTAATACGTCATTTATCCAGACAAGGCAAAACTCTTGCCATGGTGGTCCACGACCTACCAAGTGCTTGCCAATACTCTGATCATATTATTGCCATGAAAAAAGGCAAGATCATCACGCAAGGTAGCCCTAAGGACGTCATGACAAAAGAATTAGTCCGTGAATTATATGGAGTTGAATGCGACCTGATTCCAGACCCTATGACTGGCAGCCCCATTCTCATTAACATGAAACGAATTAGAAGCTAATTTTTCTATTTTTTATTGAAGAAAACATAAACAAAAAAAGCCCTTTAAGTGACCTCATAAGCGGGACTCATTTCTAAGGGCTAACAGAGCCTGATTTCGATATTTTATCGGACTCAAACCCTTTAATTTTTGCTTAACTCGCTCATTGTTGTAATCATCGATGTACTCTTTGATTGCTTCAATCAGTTCGTTAGCACTTATAAACTTTTCGTTGTAATACCTTTCTAACTGAAGTTCTCTACTACAGCATTGTCTAAGCAGCTCCATGCTCTAGACATGCCACATGCCTTGAGGTAGCCCTTTATCTTAGTCTATGCTTGATTCACTTAAGTATCGATATTTATTAAGATGTAGGTAACCCAACTATATCAATATCGCCCTTTGTGAATATAGAAGAAATCGTAAACTTTCTTCTGCAAAACCTGCACGCTGAATAGATGCACGATAGTTGTTGAAGCCAACTCCGCCAAATGAAGTTTACATACTCGATGATGTTTGGATATAAAAAGACCCCCAACAATTGGAACGTCCAACTATTGGGGGTCACTTCAGATAAGCGACTCTTTATTTACTAGCAACTAAGCACTAGCTGTTTATTAAAGAGACAAGCGACGCACGTCACTTAACAAAGCGTTCAAGAAGGTCATAAAGCGACCTGCATCACCACCATTGACCGCTCTGTGATCATAAGACAAGCACAACGGCAGCATTGTACGAGGCTCAAACTCTTTACCATTCCAGCGCGGTTCAACGTCTGCTTTGGAGACACCAAGAATACCCACTTCAGGACAGTTAACGATAGGAGTAAATCCTGTTCCGCCAATTGCACCCAAACTAGAAATAGTGAAACAACCACCCTGCATGTCAGCCGGCTTAAGTTGTTTGTCTAGTGCTTTCTTGATTAGCTCCCCTGCTTCTTTTGCAATTTGGACTACAGATTTCTTATCTGCATCACGCAAAACAGGTACAACCAAACCAGCAGGTGAATCCACAGCAATACCAATATGCACATAATGCTTCTGAACGTAGCTTTCGCCATCGGCCATGAGCGACACATTGAAACTTGGATTCGCAACCATAGCTTGCGCAACGGCTTTGATCAGGAATGGAAGCGGCGTTAATTTAACACCTTGCTTCTCCATTTCACCTTTTAAGCCCTTACGGAATGCTTCAAGATCAGAAATATCAGCTTTATCAAACTGAGTAACTTGAGGCACAACAAGCGCGTTGCGAACCATGTTCTGAGCTGTTAGACGTTGGATTTTACTCATCTTAACAACGTCGACGTCGCCGAACTTGCTAAAGTCTTGATCAGGCACTGTTGGCAAACCTGAACCGGCTACAACACCACCAGCTGGAGCAGAAGTCGCTTTTTGCACTGCCGCTTTCACATAAGCATGCAAATCTTCTTTCGTAATACGACCACGAGGGCCAGTAGGACGAACAAGAGACAAATCAACACCTAACTCGCGAGCGAGCATACGGACAGCTGGGCCTGCATGAACTTGCTTAGAAGGTTCAGACAGTACAGCAGATTGATCTACTGCAGGCGCTGATTTTTCGGCATTTGCCTTAGGTGGTTCAGCTGGAGCTGAAGCCGCTTTTTCAACTGCCGGCGCAGGCGTCGCCGCCTCAGAAACACCTTCTACTTCAAGATCAAGAACAAGGTCGCCTTCAGAAACCTTATCACCAACCTTAATAGAAACAGACTTCACTGTTCCAGATTTCGGCGCAGGAATCTCCATTGAGGCCTTATCGGTCTCAAGAACGATAATAGAATCGCCTTCTTGAACTTTATCTCCAGTCGCAACTGCAACTTCGATAACTTCAACGCCTTCAGCACCACCAATATCAGGCACTTTAACCGACTCGACGCCACCAGAAGCTGCTGCAACAGGAGCAGGAGCAGATGATTTTGGCTCTTCTGCTTTTGCTTCTTTAGCAGCAGGCGCCGCTGAAGATGATTCCGTTGTCAGCACAAGAATATCAGCCCCTTCGGATACAGTGTCACCAACTTTAATCGAAATTTTGGCGATCTTACCTGTAAATGGTGAAGGTATGTCCATAGAAGCCTTATCAGTCTCAAGAACGATAATAGAATCGCCTTCTTCAACCATATCGCCTTCAGCAACACAAACCTCAATAACTTCAACGTCAGTTGCACCGCCAATGTCAGGCACAGAAACCTTTTCTTCACTAGAAGACGATGTCGTAGGAGCCGTCTGCTCAGCAGTTTTAGTTGGTGCGGATTCTTTTACTTGTGCTTCAGGTGCAGATGATCCAGCACCTTCAATCTCAATAACAAGAAGCTCATCACCCTCAGAAACTTTATCGCCTTCTTTCACAGAAATGCTTTTTACTTTACCAGCCATAGAAGATGGAACATCCATGGAAGCTTTATCTGTTTCTAAAACAATAATAGATTGGTCCACTTCAATTGTGTCGCCAACCGCAATACTGATCTCGATAATTTCGACATCAGTCGCACCACCAATATCCGGTACTCGAATGATTTCAGTACTCACAGAAATCTCCTTTGTCTTATAGACGCATCAAACTTAAATACTTATCTGGCTTAGGTATTAATTTACACTAAGCCAGATACCTAGCTTGTTAGGTAATTAGCAAGTTACCGGGTTTGGCTTCTCTGGATCTAGACCAAACTTAGCAATCGCCCCACTAACTACAGATGCATCAATCACACCGTCTTTTGCCAGTGCACTCAAGGCAGAAACCACTACCCAATAGCGGTTAACTTCAAAGAAGTGACGCAATTGAGCACGAGTATCACTGCGGCCAAAACCATCTGTACCAAGCACGTTGTAAGTACCTTTTACGAATGGACGAATTTGATCGGCGAACAATTTAATATGATCGGTAGATGCAATAACAGGACCGTTGCCACCAAGACAAGACTCAACATAAGATACGCGAGCCTCAGACTCTGGGTGAAGCATATTCCAACGACTTGCATCTAGACCTTCGCGGCGCAATTCGTTAAAAGATGTGACACTCCAAATATCAGAGTTAACACCGTAATCATTAAATAGAATCTCAGCAGCGGCTTCCACTTCACGCAGAATAACGCCAGAACCAAGCAATTGAACTTGTTTCTTATTGGCTTTCTTAGCATGAGACTTAAGCTTGTACATACCCTTGATAATGCCGTCTTCAACACCTTCAGGCATATCTTCGTGCGTGTAGTTTTCATTCATTACGGTTAGGTAATAGAAAACACTTTCTTTCTCTTTGTACATACGACGTAAGCCATCTTGCATGATAACCGCAACTTCGTATGAATAAGTAGGATCGTAAGACACACAGTTAGGAATAAGGCCTGCTTGAATATGGGAATGACCATCTTCATGCTGCAAACCTTCGCCGTTCAGAGTGGTACGGCCTGCTGTAGCACCAATTAAGAATCCGCGCGCTTGCGAATCACCTGCCGCCCAAGCTAAGTCACCAATACGCTGGAAACCAAACATTGAGTAGTAGATGTAAACAGGGATCATAGGTAGAGCGCTGTTCGCATAAGATGTAGCCAATGCTAACCATGCAGAGAATGCACCCGGTTCATTGATACCTTCTTGCAGAATTTGACCATCAGCAGATTCTTTGTAATACATAATCTGAGTATGGTCATGAGGCGTATAACGCTGACCTTCAGATGAGTAAATACCTAACTGACGGAACATACCTTCCATACCAAAGGTACGAGCTTCATCGGCAACAATCGGCACAACGCGCTTACCAATTTCTTTATCTTTAACCATAACATTTAGTGCACGCACAAACGCCATAGTTGTAGAGATTTCACGACCATTTGTACCCGCGATTTGAGACTTGAATGCTTCCAAAGAAGGCACCTCAAGCGCTTCACAATCATGGTTACGAATAGGGAAAGCGCCATGCAATTCTTTGCGACGCGAGCGCATATATTGCATTTCTGGGCTATCTTCAGCCGGTTTGTAATACGGTAAGTCTTTTAGCTCTTCATCGCTAATAGGAATGCCGAATTTATCTCGGAACTGAGCAAGAGACTCTTCATCCAACTTCTTCGTTTGGTGCGCCGTGTTTTGCGCTTCAGCCGCTTTAAACATGCCGTAACCTTTAACGGTTTGCGCCAAGATAACAGTCGGTTGACCTTTATGAGAAGTCGCTTCGGAATACGCCGCGTAAACTTTGTAAGGATCATGTCCGCCACGATTAAGATTCATAATCTCATCGTCAGTCATGTCTTTAACCATTTCTAGCAATTCAGGGTATTTGCCGAAGAAGTGTTCACGAGTATAAGCACCACCATTTGCTTTGTAGTTCTGAAGCTCACCATCGCAAACTTCGTTCATACGTTTAACTAGCAAACCGTTGTGGTCTTTCGCGAAAAGAGGATCCCAGTGACGACCCCAAAGACACTTGATGACATTCCAGCCAGCGCCACGGAATACACCTTCAAGTTCCTGAACAATTTTACTGTTACCACGCACAGGGCCATCAAGACGCTGTAGGTTACAGTTGATCACGAAAATAAGGTTGTCTAGGTTTTCACGTCCAGCAAGCGCAATTGCACCTAAAGATTCTGGCTCGTCACACTCACCATCACCGAGGAACGCCCAAACTTTACGGTCGCCTTGGTCAATAAGACCACGACTATGTTGGTACTTCATTACATGCGCTTGGTAAATCGCTTGTAATGGCCCAAGCCCCATAGAAACAGTTGGGAATTGCCAGTAATCCGGCATCAACCAAGGATGTGGATAAGAAGAGATACCTTTGCCATCAACTTCTCGACGGAAGTTATCAAGCTGCTCGTCTGTCAAACGCCCTTCAATGTATGAACGAGCGTAAATACCTGGAGATATATGGCCTTGGAAAAAAACCATATCCGCTTGTTGTTTGCCGTCATTACCACGGAAAAAGTGGTTAAAGCCGATATCATACAGCGTTGCTGCAGAGGAAAAGCTTGTGATATGGCCACCAAGTGTTGAGTCAACACGGTTGGCCTTCATTACCATTGCCAATGCATTCCAACGAATGATTGAACGAATACGACGCTCCATAAAGATGTCACCAGGAAGTGACGCTTCATCTTCTGGCGCAATCGTATTGCGATAAGACGTGGTAATAGAAGCTGGCAGTGATGTACCTGCTTTAGAGGCCTCACTAGTCAGACGATTTAAAATATATTGCGCGCGATCAGGACCTTCTTCGCGAAGGACAGACTCAAGCGCATCGACCCACTCTTTTGTTTCAATTGGATCGATGTCTTCGAGAATATGCTGCTCAGTCATCGTGTTAATAACTCCCGCTATTAGAACAGATACTAACCTACCAAGGACGTTATGTGTATGTAAGCCTTGGAGGCTACTTAAACGAACCGTCGGAACTTATATGAATAGCCATTAAGTTCCAGCCGACCTAGGATAAAACGACACACTGTTTATTAAACTTTTAAACGCGTCGTTTGTATCCGTTCCAATGGTAATTATTATTGTTTTAATTTTATTTCCATTGCATCGACCACTAAAAATATAGTCAGCTCGCTTCCAATTTGAGTTTGGTTCATCAAACCCAACATTAAATTTCCACATGCAAATAGCCTTACTAAATACATGTAAAAAATCAAAGTCATTTTCTTAAAATGTGTATCAATAGAGCACATTTAAGATTGGTGTACTTCAGATAGTTTGCTAAAACCTTACACTAAATAAGGCTTTTTTACGTGTCAGAAGCATCTAATTCGGGCGTAAGATTAACACCTAATCAAGAGATCGCCTAGCCACCCGTAAAAAGATTGAAGTGCTCAAAGTACTTTTGAAGCTTTTAATTTCTCAAAAACCCACCTAAAAACACGCAAAAAGCCCATAACGAAAGATTCAAAGCTTAGGTTATTACCACCAAAATTCACCAAAAATATGAGACTCATAAATCGCATGAATCTTGCACCAAGCGTTAATCCATCAAGAATACACAGCATTAAGGTCAAAGTACTATTCAAAAAGCGATAATCGATATCACATTATTCGCTTAGCTGAAGGTAGACTACCTCTATCTAAACGTACAAAAACAGCAACCAATCAGAAAAAAGTACATTTAAAAATGTTAGCTCGTACTCATCAAATCTAAATTGGGGCTTTTCTTTGTACAAAGGCCATGTAAATCAATGAATTTAAAAAAACAACACTGACGCAATATCAATATAACGCTACAATGTTCTTATTTATTTGGAAAAATTAGGATAGTACATGACCCTTTTGAACGCTCTATTAACCGAGCACATTCAATCTCAAGTCGCGTTTGCATTAAAAGAAGACATTGGATCAGGAGACATAACGGCACAACTAATTCCTGACGATCAAGAAATAACAGCGACGGTTATCAGCAGGGAATCGGCCGTCTTATGCGGTCAGGCTTGGGTAAACGAAGTATTTGCGCAATTAGACAATAGAGTTCATCTAACTTGGCATAATAATGAAGGTGACACGCTGGAAAGTAACAAGCCCTTTTTGACGATTAAGGGGCATGCAAGAACTATCCTAACAGGCGAACGCACTGCTCTAAATTTTTTACAAGCGCTGTCCTATACTGCTACTGTGACTCGCCAATACAGTGAAATCGTATCGGACACACCATTAACTATCTTGGATACGCGGAAAACACTACCAGGCATGCGCCAAGCACAAAAATATGCAGTAACTATTGGCGGCGGTAAAAACCACCGAATGGGCTTATACGATGCATTCTTGATAAAAGAGAACCACATCATGGCCGCGGGATCTATTGCCAATGCCGTCAGCATGGCACAAAAAATCGCCCCAGGTAAAACCATTGAAGTAGAAACAGAAAGCTTAGAAGAAGTTGCTATGGCAGTCTCTGCTGGCGCAGACATCATTATGCTAGATAATTTTTCGTATGAAGATATGAGTAAAGCCGTTACTGACTTTAAAGGTCAAGTAAAGTTTGAAGCATCGGGCAACATGGACAAAGATCGTCTAATAAAAGTGGCTGAAACAGGCGTTGATTTTGTCTCAATTGGAGCCTTAACAAAACACATCCAAGCAATAGACCTGTCTTTGCGTGTGTCTCAGGAATCACTATGAAAGATAGTATTTTAGTTATTAACTGCGGAAGCTCCTCTTTAAAGTTTGCCATTCTTGCAAATGCAGGACAAGAAACTTTGATGGAAGGTATTGCTGAACAACTTGGTTCAAATACCAGTACCATTTCATTTAAATACCAAGGCGAGAAACACCAAAAAAAGCTTGCTGTGGGCAGCCATGAGTTTGCGGTAAAAGAAATTAAAGCCTGGCTTGATCTTCACCCAAAGGTCAATGACCTTTTAGTAGGAATTGGACATCGCATTGTTCACGGCGGTGAAACATTTAATCAATCGGTGTTAATCAACCAAGAAGTCATTAATGGCATTCAAGAATGCGCCAATTTAGCACCGCTACATAGCCCTGCGCATTTAAAAGGCATAGATATTTCGTTGGCGTTATTTCCAGGACTGCCACAAGCAGCCGTATTTGATACTTCTTTCCACCAAAGCCTTTCAAAAGAACAGTTTTTGTACCCTATCCCAATGGACCTTTACCGCGACTACCACTTTCGTAAGTACGGTTTCCATGGCACAAGTTATCGTTATATTAGCCAGCGTTTGGCACAAGTTGCCAAAGGCAGTGATCAACAAGGTGTTCTTGTTGCTCACCTTGGCAATGGGGCCAGCACATGTGCCATTAATAAAGGTAAATCATCTGATACCAGTATGGGTATTACTCCCCTCGAAGGCCTGATGATGGGAACACGCTCCGGCAGCTTGGACCCAAGTTTATTGACCTTCATTATGAAAGCCAAGCACCTTTCTGCTGATGAAGCGCTTGATATACTCAATAAAAAAAGCGGCCTCCTTGGCGTGTCTGAGTTATCAAATGATTGTCGAACCCTTGAAGAAGCAATGGAATCTGGTGACTCTAAAGCCAAACTGGCTTTAGATATGTTCGCAGTTCGTACAGCTAAGCATTTAGCAAGTGTGGCAACCACTTTAGATAGTATTGATCACTTGGTTTTTACCGGTGGTATCGGCGAAAATTCAAGCTATTTGCGCCAAGGCATTTGCAATCATTTGAAAGCATTGAATATCGGTATAAACTCAAACTTAAATGAAAATGCACCTCGTGGCGAAATACTCAACATTAGTGCTAAAAGCAACAATACGAATGTATGGATTATACCAACTAACGAAGAGCTAATGATCGCACTAGACACCATAAGCTTAATTCAGCATTAATCAAAGCCATGCTAACTATAATGGACTAATTTAGGATTCATCAGATATGTCAATAAATGTACTCATGACCGTTCCTACAGGCCCAGGCGTCGGTCTAACATCCGTCTCTGTGGGTCTTGTCCGCGCACTTGAACAACAGGGATTAAAAGCCAGTTTCTTCAAGCCTATCGCCCAGCCCCAACCTGGAGACAAAGGACCGGACAAATCTACGGCTATGGTTGCTCAGGGCTCAACGCTCTCACCAGCAGAACCTATCCCTCTTCATGAAGCAGAACGTTATTTGTATAACGACAATATAGATGAACTCATGGAAGAAATTGTTGGCCGTTTTCAAGCCAGCGTAGAACCTGATTCTACAGTAATTGTGGAAGGTCTTGCTCAGATCGCGGGTCATCCATACGCCACGCGACTAAACAAAGCGATCGCAAGAACACTTGATGCTGGATTAGTACTAGTTACTGCACCCAACAAGATGCGAGTCAATGAACTAGAGCACCATGTTGAGATTGCCGCCGGATCTTATGGCGGAATTAAAGCCAATGATGTGATTGGTTGTATTTTAAACAAAACTACTCCCGGATCACTAGGTGTTAAATCCTATGGCGATTTGTTTGCCCAAAGAGGAATCTTCAAACGTAACTTTAGCCTGCTAGGTCAAATACCAAAAGCGGACGAACTCACCTACCCTCGCGTCAAAGATGTTGCAGACTTCCTTGGCGCTCGAATTATTAACGCTGGTGAAATCGAATCTCGTCGAGTGCAATCTTATACATTGTGCGCGCGTGGCGTCGAAAATATGCTGGAAGCATTGCGCCCGGGCGTGTTAGTTTTCACCCCAGGTGACCGTACTGATATTATTATGGCAACAGCCATAGCGGCACTTAACGATATTAAAATCGCGGCATTAGTTGTGACTGGCGGTTACCAGCCAAGTGACGCCCTTATGGCGCTTTGCGGTAAAGCTATGGCAAAAGGTTTGCCTGTCCTCTCAGTTGAATCCAACAGCTGGGAAACAGTCATTAATATGCAATCATTCAACCAAGAAATTCCGCTTGATGACAAAGAGCGCGTTCTTATGGTGAAAGAGCATATTGCACGCTGCATCGATCACGATTGGATCAACTCTTTCGCCCTAAACCAAGAAGAAAGAAAACTGTCACCTCCTGCATTCAGATTCCGCTTAATTGAACTGGCTCGTTCATTGAACAAGCGCATAATACTTCCCGAAGGTGAAGAAATTCGCACTATTCAAGCCGCGTCTATTTGTGCTGAGCGTGGCATCGCTAGATGTACTCTTTTAGGCAATGAGACTGAGATTCTTCGTATTGCTCAAAATAACGGCATTGAATTAAGTCATGGCGTAGAAATACTTGACCCTAGCAGCATCCGTGAACGCTATGTGTCTCCCATGGTCGAGCTAAGAAAAAGCCGCGGACTGACCGATATTGTTGCCCGTGAGCAGCTTCAGGATAATGTAGTCTTAGGTACCATGATGCTTCAGGTTGGTGATGTCGATGGTTTGGTTTCAGGTGCCGTTCACACCACTGCAAATACTATTCGTCCAGCTCTTCAATTAATCAAGACCTCGCCTAATTCAAACCTTGTCTCGTCCATTTTCTTTATGTGCTTGCCAGATCAAGTTTTAGTCTATGGTGACTGCGCTATAAACCCAGACCCAACGGCAGAACAACTCGCAGAAATTGCCATTCAAAGCGCGGATTCTGCAGCTGCTTTCGGCATTACTCCTAAAGTCGCCATGATTAGCTACAGTACTGGTGGCTCAGGTACAGGTAACGATGTCGACAAAGTTCGAGAAGCGACTGCCATTGCGCAAAACCTTCGCCCCGATCTGTTAATTGATGGGCCTCTACAATATGACGCAGCCATCATGGAAAAAGTAGCCAAGCAGAAAGCACCGAACAGTAAAGTAGCAGGCAAAGCAACTGTCTTTATTTTCCCTGATTTAAATACGGGGAACACTACTTATAAAGCAGTACAAAGAAGTGCTGACGTAGTAAGTATTGGGCCTATGCTGCAAGGCATTCGCAAACCTGTTAACGACTTATCTCGTGGTGCGTTGGTTGATGATATCGTTTACACAATAGCCATTACCGCTATACAAGCAGGAAAATTTACAGCAAGCTAAACTGCCAGCTTTTCAACCTTTTCCCTCTTGTCGCTTACAAAAAGGCGACAAGAGGTTAAGGTTAAGATTAAGGATGGCGTTTTTCTCCACTGAATTTAAGCAAGAAGTGGACATATCAGAAGATGCCGCCTAATATCTATTAACATTAGTTAACAAAAAAACAAGTTGGTGATCAACATGTCTGGTAGCCTTCCTCATTCTATAGCACTTTCAAATCACACCTTCACCAGTACAACACCCCCTGGCTACACTACATTTGATTTGCGTTCTGATGAAGATACCAACATGGCTGCACTTAATGCTCGAAACGCCAAAGCTTCTAGCGACCTAGTCGTCACAATTTCAGAGCAGGGCCAAGCATTAGCCCAAAGAAAGCAGAAAAAATTCGAAGAAATCGAAGCAAAAGAAAAAAAAGATCATTTACTGGAACTCTTAGATGAAGAATTCATAGAAGATGACTTAGAACCAACAACGAATACCTCAAACAAAGACAGTAGAGCAAACAGTTATCAAGAAAAAACACCAGCAGGAGACTTTCTCGATCAAATTGTTTAATCTAACGGGTATTCATTAATCAGAATACATCGGCAGGACGCCACCCATTTTACAACCTTCAAGGAGTGAAGAATGTTACCTACTCGTCTAACCATACGCGGTTTTACGCTTTTAGAATTAATGGTCGTTATTGCTATTATTTCCATTTTAGCGAGCCTTTCAGTCCCTACATTTACTCGCCAAATTGCTAAAGCAAAACTAATAGAAGCCCAGAATATCGCCACTCAACATCAGGCGCTTATTGAAGAATTTATCCTTCTACATGGCTCTTTCCCTAGTGAAACAGAGTTTAACTTAATAAAACAATCCCCAGCCGAAAACTCGATTGCAAAATCCATTTCTGTCGAGAACCAAAACAAAGGTGTTGGCAATGTTGTTATTACACTGAATGACGGCACTGGCATTAGTGAAAACCAATATCTGAAGTACTCTCGCGACATCAACAGGAACTGGACATGCCTTTCTGATTTAGAAAGTAATATCCTCCCACTTCAATGTGAAAGCCTTGTAGGAGAAGAGGAATGACTTTAGAAGAAATAATTTCCAACGCTGTGAACAAGCATGCAACCGACATTCACATTGAACTCTCTAACTTTGGTATAAAAGTATACCAACGCTGCTATGGAGCCCTTCATAAAGTAGCCGATCTAGCGCAAGAGACTAGCCTACTCAATCGCATAAAAATGCGTGCAAATCTAGACTTATCAGAAACAAGACGAACACAAGAAGGGCAGTTTCTCTTTGAGGAAAAAAACCGCAGCACTTTTATTCGTGTCAGTATCATATCCACAGTTAAGGGAGAAAAAGTTGCTTTACGGTTATTACCTGAAAAGAGCCGTTTACCATTAGATAAAATTGGCATATACCCTCGCCTACTAAAAACATTAAGATCAACATTGAACAAACCCAGCGGCTTGATTTTAGTTTGCGGTGCAACTGGCGCAGGAAAAAGCACCACACTTTATTCATGCCTTGATGTCTTAAACAATGGCAAAAAGACTATTTTTACTATTGAAGACCCTGTCGAATACGAAATCCCGGGGCTGTTTCAATGCGAACCCAACCCAGCCATTGGTTTAGATTCTGCCGCCCTGTTGAAGTCCTTTTTAAGGCAAGATCCAGATGTGATTATGGTGGGAGAGGTACGAGATGCTATTACAGCTAACCTTGCAGTTAATGCCGCACTAACGGGACACCTTGTCTTAGCAACACTACATACTAACTCTGCGCTTGATGCCGTGCATCGGTGTCATGGCTGGCAAGTAGACTTTTTTTCTTTCGTAAGCTCTTTAAAGCTCATTATTCATCAATCTATGTTTTATAAAGATTCATCGCAACAACCTATATTCAATGGATTACAACCATTATGGAGTGAATTGCTCCCTAAAGATTACGATACGCTTATTTCATCCTCAGCCTTATGGGAAGCTTTTACCTATCAAAATGGTGAGGTAAAAAATGCCTTGGTATAAAATCCTGCGTCAACATAACAAAACAGATTACCGGTATGAGTCATCTGAAAGTAAAGCATTGTTTCAATATATAAGCCGTGGCGACTGGCATATATCCGTTTCTGAGTGGAATCCAAAAAAACTAGACTATAAATCTCTGCAGACATTTTATATTGAAATACAAAGCGCCCTACAGTCAGGGCTTCAACTTAATCAAGCAATCTCTCATTTTGCTCTTTCATCCACCCATCCAAAAATTGCAAATACCTGTAAAGCAATATTAAGCGAGCTAGAAAATGGGGCTCTTTTTAACCAAACATTAAGCCGACTCGCAAAGCCCTCTGCTGCGCCCTACTGCCAGCTCCTTAACTCGCAAGGATCGAGAGAAGACTGTGAGAAAAGCTTAAGCATGTCCATTACACAACTTAATACTCTGCTAGATTGCTCTCAACGATTATTAAAAGCCATGCTCTACCCTTTTTCCATCATTCAGATTGCACTTATTATCCTGATAGCCAATCAAGCAATGAAAAAAGCCGAAAATGAAAGCTATTTGCTGGACTTGATCAATCCTATAAGCATCTACTGCGCCTGTAGCATCATTCAATTTATTATACTAAAGAGCCTACACCAAGGTCAGGCTTGTTATTGGCTGGAAAAATACAGTGGCACATTTCGATTAACGAAGCTTTTTTCTTTATTAAGCACAACAAGGAAAACCGGCATAACCCTGCAACATGCTTTAAAGAATATGCCCGAATATTTCCAACATCAGCCCATCAAAGAAGACATCTATCAAGTATATTACACCCTGCGACTAGGCAAAAATTATGTTAATAGCTTCCCAGCGGATTGGTTTCCTAATGAATCCGCTATTGCGCTTCATTCTGCAGGGCAGGATGGCGATATCGAAAGAGCGCTCCTGCTTGCGGAGAAAGAACATACAAAACGCTGGCAAAAGGTCATCACCCTACTTGAAAAATTAATCCCCGCTGCTTGTCTGTTGATCGCTGGAGGATTTGTCGCTTCAGCACTCATTGCATTATATGCACCACTTATCGAGATGACGTAGATGCAGACCATTTCAATCAATTGCTTTTTATATATCTTAGTTATCTTGAGTTTGGGCAGCTATGCAGCAGCGTTTACAGTAAGATGGCCAATTAAAAATATCTATTCATGGGAAAAAGAAGCACATGACTTACTGCAACTTCCTTTTAATAAACGATTACCAAACTACATAACTAGCACTCGCTCATACTGTCTCCACTGCCTTCATCAGCTATCATGGAAAGAGCTCATACCGCTATTCAGCTATATAAAACTAAACGGCAAATGTCACTATTGTCAGGTCAGAATCCCTTATCGTTATCCAGCCATAGAACTTCTTCACCTGATATGTTGCTTGCCTTTATTTTGGTTTTTTGACAACACTTATAATCTTGTACTGCATACCTTGTTAATAAGTGCTTTGATAACAGCTGCCGCAATTGACCTTGAACATCAATTAATACCTGATGAATGCAGTATAATAGCATTAGCTTGCGCGTTATTAATCAATCTACCTACCAGCATGCTAGAAAACTCTGTCTTAGGCATGATTACTGGCTACGGAATTATTGCTGTACTGCGCTGGTTTTATTTAACTTTTAGAGGGCAAGAAGGCATTGGGTTGGGTGACGCAAAGATGATTGCTGGGCTCGGGGCGTGGTTAGGGTTATCAGGGTTGGTTCCTCTGTTACTTTGTGCAAGTTTAAGTGGAATCCTATACACTGTACTCATTAATAGAAACGGGACTAAGTACATGGCATTTGGCCCATTTCTTATATCTTCAGCCATGTTGGTATTTTTTTTAAACCTATGACAACTCCGACAATAATTGGTCTTGCTGGTGGCATAGGCTCAGGCAAAAGCACAATAACAAAATATTTCAATGAAATAGGTATTCAGAGTGTTGATGCTGATGACGTAGCACGCCTAGTGGTTCAACCAGGCTCTGTTTGCCTAAGTCAAATCCGACAACGTTACGGTGATAGCATATTATTAGACGGTGGAAGCCTTAATCGCAAATCCCTACGTAATATTATTTTTAACAACACCGAAGAAAGATCTTGGCTTGAATCTGTAACACACCCTGCGATTCGAAAAGAGATATCGGTGCAATTAAGTCGTATTACTTCGTCATATGCCTTGCTTGTTCACCCTTTACTTTTTGAAACGAAGCAAGATGCAATTTGCGATCTTGTTATAGCAATTGATGTACCTAAAAGGATACAACTTCAACGTGTCATGAACAGAGACAGCATAAGCCAAGAAAATGCAGAAAAAATTATGGTGACACAACTCAGTAATAGCGAACGTATCAAGAGAGCGGATCTTGTCTTGGAAAACTCTGGTAATATTGCTGAAATGAATGCTAAAGTCTTCAAATTGCACAAAAAAATTTTAGAGTCCCAAACATGCTAAATAGTAATACTGCAACCTTGGTTGCATGCCCTAGTTGTCAAAAAAAATCGCCTTGGTCTAAAGAAAACCCAGATCGTCCTTTTTGTAGCCCTAGATGCAAATTGATTGACTTAGGCGCTTGGGCAAGTGAGTCTTATTCTATTCCACAGCAAACCTCTGAAGAAGATGAAATTTTTTCAGAAGATCTAGCAATAGATCCTAATAAATCTTTTTTATAATTACTAAACACGGAATGTAATTATTTATGGCACAACAAGACTTTTCGAAGAAAAAAGCTCTACTCATAGAAGATATGGCAGAAGCCAGAATCATGCAGCGAAAAATGCTAACTGACTTTGGCTTTACTTCCATAGACATTGCTATGAAAGCTGAAACCGCCATTGAACTTCTTAGAAATAAATCCTTTGATGTTATTCTGTCCGATTACAACCTTGGTAACGGCAAAGATGGCCAGCAGCTTTTAGAGGAAGTCAGGCACTCTAAACTCATTCCAAATACTGCCACTTATTTAATGGTGACAGCAGAGACGTCTATTGAAATGGTCATGGGGGCCATTGAATATCAGCCAGACGGCTATATAACAAAGCCATTCTCACAAGCAGTTTTACAAAGACGTCTTAGCAAATTATTAGAAACAAAAGAAAGGTTGTATGACGTAAACGTCGCACTTGATGAGAACAATTTTGCAGAGGCTATCACTGCGGCAAAACTCGTCATAAAAAAATACCCTTCCTTGCTAGGTAAATGCGAGAGAATCATTGGTGAAAGCCTCTTAGAAATAAAAGAATATAAAAAAGCGTTATCACTATTCAATAAAACACTCAAAAGCAGGAAAATGCCTTGGGCATTATTTGGTAAAGCTAAATCCTATTTCTTGATGGGGGAACTTGAAAAAGCAGAAAAAAGCTTCCGCCAGCTAATGCTTGATAACCGTTTTTTTGTGAGTGCCTATGACTGGCTGGCTAAAATCCAGGTTCTACAAGGAAAAATCGAAGAAGCCCAAGCCACTCTTATCGAAGCCATTGATCGATCACCTAAAAACATTTTACGTCAAATGGAATTGGGCAATATAAGCCTATCTATTAACGATTTCCTAATGGCTGAAATGTCATTCCGTAGAGCTGTATTTCTAGCCAAATATTCCTGTTACAACACTGCAGATGTTTATTTAAAGCACCTAGAGTCACTTGCTAGAATTTCTGATAATGGCCCTCTACTGCCAAGGCAGAAAGATAACTTCAATAGCACCCTCAAAAAAGTACATGAACTTTTCTTTGAGGAACCAAGTAACAAATCAAAAGCCTACAGCTACGAAATTGATATTTATTTAGCAGATAATGACAAATCCACCGCCAAGCAAATTTTTGAGGCTTGGCTTAGTGAAGTGAAATCCGCTAGTGCAACAGCACCAACTAAAGAACAAAGCGCACATTACAACAAATCTTTTGGAGGCTAAGGTGGAAAAAATAGACATTAGTACTATCTTGGCCAGCGCAATTCACGAAAGTAAAAACCAAGTAGGAACATTGCTTTACCAGTTACAAGGCCTTAAAGACTCAACAGGTAAAAATGATTTAAGCCTTAAAAGAATCGTCTTGATTGAAGAATCGCTGAAAAAACTTAATGACGAATGGGTTGAATATTTATACCTTTACCGTCTGGCATCTGATGGCTATGACTTACATGTCGATACTTTTTTGCTAGATGAATTTTTGGATGACCAAGTATTTGCATTACAGCCATCAGCCAATGCAAAAAGCTTAGAACTCGAATATAACTGCGATGAACATCTAACAGGTATTTTTGACGAAAGACTAATGACAGCCGTCGTAAGTACCGCTGTTTATAATGCCCTGAGATTTGCAAAATCAAAAATTCACATTAACGCAAAAATGGAAAATAATTTTCTCATAATATCAATCGAAGATGATGGGGAAGGCTTCAAACAAATTGATACAGAAGATCAGTTTGACGAGTTTCCAGAAGGTAATACTGGTTTAGGCTTATATTTTGCTGAGCTGTCCGCCACAGCGCATGTTATTAGTGATATTAGAGGGTTTATTAAAAAGGAATCTTCTAATGTTCTCGGTGGTGCTAGCTTAACCGTTTATTTACCCCAACCAATTGATTTAATATCTTAAAGTATAAACGCCTCATACATCCAACTCCTTTAAATACTCTGTTAGCAAAATCCCTGCATTTTCTATATGCTGCCTCAAGAAAGTGAGTGCGGCCTTTTCGTCGTTCAATTCAATGAGCGAAAGCAACTTCTCATGCTGACTCTGACTTGTATTTCGGTAGCCTAATGGGCCATATTGAAAACCAAGATAACGTACGACCTGTTTATTAAGAGTTTCTACCATTCGCTGCAATGCCGGCCGTTCAGCCGCTCTATATAGAGCCTGATGAAATAACCAATTAAGCTCCCCCTTGTAGATCAAAGTTAAATTCTCTTGGTTCAATTTTTCCAAGAAGTACCTAGCCTCAACAAGATCATCTTTATCAATACGATCAAACGCCATACCAAATAACAAACATTCCAACTCCGCTCGCATTAAATAAAGATCTTCCGCCTCCTTCCAGTTCAAATCAGGAATCATGACCCCAGCTTTACCATGTAAAACAAGCCAACCTTCTGACTTCAAGGCCTGCAATGCATCCCGAATGGGAATTCTACTCACGCCATATCGAGTTGATAGACTAGCCTGTCGTAAAGGCACACCTCTTGGCAACCGGTTCCTTAAGATATCTTCTTTAATGCTATGACTAATATCCATAAAGATCCTTCTTATTTGAACTTAATATTGGCTATTATCAGGCAAATAACACCAAACAAAATCCCCCAAAAGGCTGATGCAATACCACCAAATGACACACCAGAAACCGTCACTAAAAAAGTGACCAATGCTGCCTCTCGATTAGAGTCATCCGCCATCGCACTCTTCAAATTCATCCCAATGGTTCCTAATAAAGCAATACCTGCTAATGCCGCAATCATGGTTGCGGGAAAAATCGAAAATAAAGCGACTACAGACGTACCAGCTAAACCAGCAAACCAATAAAATACCCCTGCAGACAATCCCGCAATATAGCGTCGTTTAGGATCTTTGTGACATTCATCACCAGAACAGATAGCAGCCGTGATAGCGGCTAAATTGAAAGCAAAGCCACCTAAAGGCGCCAGCATAATAGAAGTCAATCCTGTCCAACTAATCAGTGGAGAAACAGGAGCTTGATAGCCACTGCTGCGCATCACAGCCACACCAGGAATATTTTGAGAAGTCATTGTCACAATATATAAAGGAATACCAATACCGATCAAGGCACCAATATTCCATTCAGGCCAAATCCAAACAAATGCGCCAAGTGAAAAAGGGACATCAGACATTAACTGGCCATCGGACCTCGCCAGTACAAATGCAACTCCAGCCACTAATACAAACAACACAGCATATCGAGGTAAAAATCTTTTGCTCACCAAATACGTTATCAGCATTATTCCAACAAGGAAAATGTCGCTCATCATAGAATCGAAAATAGACAGGCCAAATTTAAAAAGAACCCCAGCCAACATCGCACTGGCCAGAGGTAAAGGAACCAAGCGCATAACTTTATCAAATAGGCCAGAAACACCGGTTAGCAGAGTTAGTATGCCAGCAAAAACGAACACACCTATCGCCTCGGCATAACTAATCGTTCCCAAGCTCGTCGCTAACAATGCGGCACCAGGTGTTGACCAAGCCGTGATAATAGGAGATCGGTACCACAAAGAAAGAAAGAAGCAAGTTGCCCCCATACCAAGCCCCAACGCCATAATCCAAGACACTATGATATTAGCATCAGCACCAGCCGCTTGAGCTGCCTGAAATACAATTGCAACAGAGCTCGCAAAACCTATAAGCACTGCCACAAATCCTGCGACCAGTGCACTTAAACTAAAATCTTTTAATATTCTGAGCACAACCCTACTACCTGTATGGCTTAAAAAGAGTACCCACTATATTTCATAACAACTATTTTTGTATACATTTTTTACTAATGCACTAACATATAACCTACCAAACCAAGCACAAACCCCATAACCGCCCCCATTGGTGGCATCCAATGCTTCTCTAAGACAACTCGCGGAGCAATATCTTGAAACACGGCATATAAAATACCGCCCGATGCGAACAACATCACTCCAGATATGATAACTGGCCATTCAGCTAACCAAAGGTGCGCAATAACACCCGCTATCGGACCGCACAAAGCAAGCAACACAAACAACAAAATAATTGTCCGTGAACGATAAGGTGATGACGCTTTTAATTCACGAAAAGCATTAAAACCTTCAGGAAGGTTTTGCATAGCAATCAGCCCTGCAAGCAACACGCCGTTAATAGTACCTAAAGCAAACGCAGCACCCAACGCCAGAGACTCAGGAATGAAATCTGCTAGCATAGCGACTAATTGGCTCATAGAGGTTTGCTGTTTAGATAACCAAATATCAAGCCACATAAACACTACGCCACCGGATAAAAACAGCACAGCCGCAGACCAAGGAGAAAAGTGAGGAATACCTTCTGGTACAAGAACTAAGGCAATCGCAGACAACAAAGCACCGCCACCAAACGCCGTAATCGCATGCATTAGTTCTGTTTCTAGCCACTGAGGTTTTATACGCTCGAAATTGGCAATCAAAGCTCCTAATGGCATTGCTAAGCCAGCACATAAAGTTAGAAATATAACGCTATACAAAGGTGCCATTAAACTAATACTCCAAAAGATAAAACTTTATTATCCTTTCAAATGTACCATCAGTTACAACAAATAAACTGCCATTGAAAAATGCCTTATACAGACTTTGTGTGGCATAGTTAAAACTATTGAAGTAGTTGATTAAAACGAGGTGGCACCCTAATTAGCACACACCCTCCGTTAAAGCCTATGCTTTATTCTAAGTTCTATATTTGAGAGCTTATTCAAATATACAATCCAATGGGCTGTTATATATCATATTACGAATATAGACCAGTAGACACACTTTATGGGACAGTATGATTTTTACTTTTAACCAGACGCAAAAAAGCCCTGATAGGTTAACCTATCAGGGCTTTTTTAATAAGATCTTGATAACGACCTACTCTCACATGGGATCTCCCACACTACCATCGGCGATGGCGCTTTTCACTTCTGAGTTCGGGATGGAATCAGGTGGTTCAACGCCTCTATGATTATCAAGAAAACTGGGAGATTTATTAGAAAGCGTCTAATAAAACCAATTTCTCAACTACCTGATAAATATAACAGGAGTTTAAATTTTAAAGCTTGACGACGACCTACTCTCACATGGGATCTCCCACACTACCATCGGCGATGGCGCTTTTCACTTCTGAGTTCGGGATGGGATCAGGTGGTTCAACGCCTCTATGATCGTCAAGCAATTCGGTTTGCGTATCGTTCTGGTTTGAGCCTTTATTTAGCTCTTCAACCAAAACACGCGAATACGTTGCTTGGATCTTTAACAATTCATTTTGAAATAACGTGGATCAAGGTTAAACCAGTTTTGGTTTGTATCGTATATGTGTCTTTTGGATGAGTTTTTTCTCTCATCTAAACCACTTTGGTGTTATATGGTCAAGCCTCACGAGCAATTAGTATTGGTTAGCTCAATGCCTCACAGCACTTACACACCCAACCTATCAACGTC
>NZ_QNSE01000002.1 GCF_003315485.1 Marinomonas rhizomae | reverse complement strand
GCCAGCGTTCAATCTGAGCCATGATCAAACTCTTCAGTTAAAAAGTTTGCTTACTCAAAATCTATTACACTAACAATAACTTAATCAATTCATTACCCCGAAGAACAATCAATCAACATAAAGCGAATTGACGTGTTAGACGTTTCGCAAGACTTCAATTTTTTTGATCGTCTCGAATGATCTAAACCATCCGGACAATCTTCTGAAGCCTCCAGCGAGCGCCCACACAAATTATCTGATTATCTATTTTAAAGAGCGTGCTAACTTGAATGACTAACCAAACCTTGATTTAGTTAGTTGAACTTGGTCTTCGTTGCTCTGAAGCCTTGTCCGTGTCAGCGAGGGCGTATATTAAGGATCTACAGATTTTGTGCAACCCTTTTTTGATAAAAAGTGGCATTTATCACAATTAATTTGAAAGAAGTTCAGGATCGTTCAATTAACCAACAAAAAGACCACTTTTTGTTGGTTTTTCACTCGATTAATTGGACAACAGTGCTTTCTTTTTTGCCCCCCAATCAACATTGGGATCACTAAGACCATGTCCACCAGCGTAACCTGAACTCTTAGGTTCTTCCCAACCCTCTAATGCATTGCCTTCTAGCTTATAAATTTCTACTTCCAGCGGATGGCAGGTCGATAGTGGGTCTTTTGCTTCTGGTCCCCATAGGTCTACCGATAAGTCCCCACCTGGACAACAGGACAATGCGCATAATAAATCTATCTCAGCAAAGAATTCTAAATAGTCGCCTTGTTTAGCAGGACAGGCTTTCATGAAGTACTTGTCATCTTCATTAAGACCTGTGCATTGGAAAATATTCAACACGTCATGAACATCAAATTCAGTTAACCCATAAGGCAGTACTGCACGCACTAAATTTGAGTGGCAATGAAAGTCGAAATCTTCTCCGGTGAGCAGTCGATTCACATAGGGGTCACAACGCGTACCTAATAAATCATGAACCCTGCCACCTTCTGCATCCTGCCCATACTCGGCAAGCGTATCGTCTATGATGGTAACCATGGGACGAAGGAATGGTAGCGTCGACCAAAGACGATCATGAATACTCACATGTGCTCTTTGCATCTGACGGGTACGAGATGCCCACATACGCTCACGAGGGTCATGCTTATTCCACATATTAAAATCGCCCACCTGTGAACATTCCGATACGCGCACTCTAAAAACATGGCCAGCTGGCACCTCCCATGCTTTACCCGAGCGCATCGGCACTTTAACGGTTTCTACTAGAGTGCGCTTTACGCCGCCTTCTTTGAGCGAGTTATAGAAGGTGGTATCAACAGAAAGCTTTGATCCTGGACCTGCCCGATAAGCTGCTTCGACTTTACACATGACTTTCTCCTGCTTTATTGACTGTTTGACTTAGCTTAGTAAAACCGGAAACTCAAATATAATGACTTTGTTTAAAAATACATGACAAAAACTCAAGTGATAGCAAGCAAGAGGTGATTGATGAGCCATCCGTATAATGCACTACACACTTTTCATCTGGTGGTACGCTTCCAGAGCTTAAAAACCACCGCTGACTTTTTACATTTAACGGAGTCGGCTATTAGCCATCAGATTAAACGCCTGGAAGGTCAACTGGGCTATCCTCTATTTTACAAATCAGGCCGGCAGCTCAAACCCACACCAGAAGGACAACGCTTGTCTAAAGAGCTTGCTGCTCCCTTTGATCATATCGATCAAATACTGTCTCGCGTCTCTGATAAACCGCAACCTCTGACGATATATTGCATGCCTTCGCTAATTGAGCCTTGGTTATTACCACGTCTTTTGGCTTTCAAAGAGAAGCACCCCAATCATGAGCTTGTTATCAACTATCACTCTTCTGCACCAGACTATATAGATGAATACAGCGTGTGCATTGGCAGTCATGAGAGCAACGACAGCAATAGTTACTTATCAACCAAAATTCTGAGCGGGGAAACCATTCCTGTTTGTAGTCCAATTTACTTAACTCGATTCGCCTTCCCCGTCTCTAGCCAAGACATTTTAAACGCAGATTTGCTCCACGATCATAACCAAGACAGTTGGCAAGACTGGTTTGCAGCGCAAGGCTTAGAGTTCAATAAACCTCCTCACTTCTTATACGAGGACTTCCACTTACTTAAAATGGCGACTCTTGCAGCGCAAGGTATCGCTCTATGCCCACAAGCTTTAATTCAAGACGACTTACACAACGGCACCTTAGTGGCACTCTCAACACAAAAAGGCAACCTTGGGCGTCACTACGCCATAGAGCGAAATAAATACGCCCACAAAAATATTATTGATTTGATCCAACACCTCATTTAAAAAAACCAGCATGGAAGCCATACTGGTTTTGGGTGTTAATTAACATCGCACAGACTCACTCTGCTTTTGACTAGCCGTTCATTGATTGCTCTCGACGACGTTTCACTTCATAAATAACAGCTAATAGAATAGTGACAGAAATCATTACTAAACCAAGCGCATTTACTGCGGGCGTTAACCCCGTCCTTACCTTGGAAGCAATATAAACCGTTAATGTCGTGTCATAGCCTTTAACAAATAAAGTCGTGTTGTAGTTTTCAAACGATTGTAAAAATGCGATTGCTGCCGCTGAAAAAATAGCAGGTTTTAAATAAGGTAAGAGGATACGGCGGAATGCTTGCCACTGAGTAGCCCCCAAACTCAACGCGGCATTTTCAAGCGTACGATCGAATCGCTGCAGTCGAGCTAACACCATTAACATGACATAAGCCGCAATAAAGGTAGTTTGTGCCACAACGGTTAAAAACACACCGCCGCTCACAGATAAACCTTTCCAAAAAATAAGCGTCGAGATCCCCACAATCACACCAGGTGTTAATAATGGCGACATCATCAGCGAATAAAGAAAGGTTTTTCCTTTACCTTGCACGGTAGATAAAAACAGAGCACAACAAATACCAACCGGCACAGCAACCACCAAGACTCCAGCAGCTACAACGACGCTCGTCCATAGAGCCGTCCACATAGCACCATCTTGAGCAAGCGCCTCAAACCATTTGAGTGTTGCTCCTTTCCACGGAGAAACAGTGGGGAAACGGCTATCGTTAAACGTTGCCAGCCCCATAATAATAAGCGGAGTGAATAAGTAGACAAAAAACACGCCAATATAAAAACGCACAGCAAAGCGCATAATAGTTTCAGACTTCATTTTGCAATGTCCCCCAAACCTACTTTAAAGATACGCATCACCAAGGCGATGAAACCGATACAGATAATTAACAGCAAGAACGCATAGGCAGCGCCCTGATTCCAATCACCACCTTCAAAGAACCAGTTATAAATAATTTGCGTAAACCAGCGGCTTCCCGGCGATCCTAATAGCGCAGGTACTGCATAACTACCCGCCGCCAGCATGAAGGTCATAATACACCCCGTCGCAATACCGGGCTTGGCATGAGGAATCACCACACGCCAATGCGTACGAATCCAGCCAGCACCTAAATTACGTGCCGCTTTAATCTGGTTGGTATCCAAACTTTCAATCGCGTTGTATATAGGAAAGATCATAAACAAGATATAGGCATAAACCATACCTATGAGCACACCACCATCGCCGGATAAAAATCGAATTGGTCGATCAATAAATCCCAACCCAAGCAAAAGAGCATTCAGCGGCCCTTTATAGGCGAGAATGATATACCAAGAAAACGTACGCAGAATCTCATTAATCCAAAATGGAATAATCAATAACAATAAACAAAGCGCCGCTTTTTGGGGTGTCGCAACCTTAGCGAGGTAAAATGCAATAGGGTAACTCACCACTAACGTTAACCCTGTGACCAGAACACTTGACCAAATGGTTTTGAAGAAAATCTTCAAATGTATATGATTGCCAAATAATGTCTCATAATTAGTTAATGAATAAACATCTTTCGGTCCTCCAATATCGGCAGGCAATAGATTTGGACGAAATGAGTAATCCACCATTAAAAGCTGAGGCAAAATGACCAAGCCAATCAGCCAGATCGCGATCATACCAATAATACCAACCGCTAACCCGCTACCAAATCGCGCCTTTAGCTGACTAAACATGCCCCTCTCCTGCAATCACAATGGCATCTAGCTCATTATAAGAAAGACTAACAGGCGCTCCCTTTTTCAACGACTCAGAGAACTGATGCGTCCCAAGCTGAATAGACAAAGCTTGCTCGGCCGGAGTTTTAGCATTCAGGGTAAGATACGCGCCTTCAAAATTCACCTCATCAATAGTCGCACCTAATGTATGCATGCCATTTTCAGCTTGCAGCCTAAAGTGCTCAGGACGAATAAAAAGCGTAGCCGCTGTGCCAACAGCGATATTGCCTTGCGAACGCCCTGCTAATTTACCCAGCGGGCCACAATCCAAAACAACGAGATCTGATTTAGCTTCAATCACTTTGCCAGACACACCATTGTTCTCACCCACAAAAGAAGCCACAAATGCGGTATGAGGGTCTCTATATAAAGTAATAGGATCGGCAACTTGCTGAATTCGTCCTGCTGACATGACGGCAACCCGATCAGACATAGTGAGCGCTTCACCTTGGTCATGGGTAATGTAAATGAAGGTGATGCCTGTTTTACGTTGAATGGCTTTTAATTCGGTGCGCATATGTTGACGTAATTTCAAATCCAATGCGGATAATGGTTCATCCAACAATAAAACTTGTGGTTCCACAGCCAAAGCACGTGCTATAGCGATTCGCTGCTTTTGACCGCCTGATAACTCAGAGACTTTTTTGGTTCCACTGCCCTCTAGAGCAACCAATTCGAGCAAACGATCCGAGGCTTTTTTGCGCTCATTTTTCGAAACACCGCGAACCTCTAAGCCAAACTCAATATTTTCAGCCACTGTCATAAGAGGAAAAAGTGCGAGGTTTTGAAAAATCATCGAGGTAGGACGTTTATTGGCTGGCACGCCATGCATGCTCTTACCACCAATTTTAATATCACCTTGTGTTGGGTCTATAAAGCCACTAATCATATTTAAGATTGTGGTCTTGCCACAGCCGGAAGGACCTAAGAAACTAAAAAATTCGCCGGATTGTATTGTTAAATCAGTTTTTTGTATGGCCGTAAAATCACCAAATTGCATGACGGTATTATCTAAGTGAACACTACTATCCATATTTCTCTCGCTGGTTATTTTTTCTCGATACAAAAAAGCCCCTTGCGACATAACGTCGCAAGGGGCTTTCGAGGTTATGCCGACAAGTAACGGTCTTGATATTCGTTACGTAATGCAACGTACCATGGTTCTTGAATAGGCCACCACCATAAGTTAGCTAAATCTTGCTCGCTATAAGAGTCTTGGAAGAACTGCTTGGTCTCTGCTGGCAGTAAAGCATCCGCTCCTTTTGATGTAGAATTATAGCCAGTGGATTTTACGAACATAGCGCCAGCTTCTGGTGTGTAATACCAGTTAATAAACTCATAAACTGAATCGACGTTATTGGCATTTTTAGGAATAACAAAACCTTCCATCCAAGCCAAGGCGCCTTCTTTTGGCGCGCCATAAGCAATAGGCTCACCTTCTAATTGCAATTTAAATGCTGTGCTATCCCAAGTCTGACCGATGATTGCGCCATTGGTACGAAATGCACCTTGCGCTTCATTTTCTGTAGACCAGAACTGAGCAAGTGCATTTTTATGCTCAGCAGCCACTTTCAAGATAACATCAAAGTTAGCACGCATGGCCTTTTCGTTTTTATAAGAATCCAATAGAGGGAAAGGAAGTTTGCCCGCTTTTTCTAGCCACAAACCAATCCCAACCAGAGCTGAATGTCCACGAACGGTGACACCACCAGCATTCTCTGGCAACCAAAGATCACCGTAACTCAACTCTTTACTGGTTTTTGCGTAGTCTTTGTTATACGCAATCGCTTCTGTCCCCCAATCTGATGGAGCAAAATAACGCTTCCCTTTTACAATCCCGCCAACATCAGACCCAGCCAAAGCACTTTCTAAACAACCGTCCCAGTTAATTCTTTTTACATCAAGAGGCTGAATAAGGTCGTAATCAACATAACCAGGAACTCGGTCAACGGTTGGCATAATAATATCAAAGCCTGTTCCATCCGTAGCACGCAACGAGTTCATTAACTCATCATTAGTTCCATATGGAGTGAACGTAGCATTGATTCCTGTTTTCGCTTTGAAATCCGCTAGCATTTCATCGGTTATGTAACCAGCCCACGCATAAATACGCAGCTCTTTATTAGCTGCGATCGCTTTATTTATTGAAAACGGGGTAGCAGCCACAGCACCTGCAACGGAGGCACCTTTCACGAATTGGCGACGAGAAAGAGTCATTCTTGAGCTCCTTTATATTTTATTTTATATGATTTAATTGTTATTTCATGAGAAAACGGCTTAACAGCCAACACACTTTCTTTATTAAACGATTTTTCAATATCCGCTTTAATTTAATACAAAATAATGACGAAAAAGTGACCATGGAAGTTTTTTTTCCATTTGGACAGGATTAACCCTAATTAAGGCGTAAAAAGTCAAAAATGTGACGTTTTTAGACAATTTGCGATTCCTAACAAAACCTCTGTTTCATATAACTCACATAACACCAGTCATATTTTTGTCACATACTCATATTAAGGTAGTCGCATTCATCGATTTATGTAAATTAAAGCAGGCTCTAAATTGAAAATTTCCCATGTCACACGTACAACCACCGTGAGTTATTTCATCATTGCCGCCATGTTAGTCACGCTGCTTCTTTGGAGTTTGATGAAATTTCGCAGCGCTTTTGAACAAAGCGACACCTACACACAGGTGTGGGAATATTCGTCCATCGATTTAAAGCAGCAAATTGAAGGCTATTTATCATCAGGTGAAGCATCAAGTTTGCAAACGGCACAAGAATTTATCGAGAAAAAAATTCGCCCTGCGCTCAACACATTACCTGATAACATTAAAAGCCCGATCACAGTGCCGCTAATTGCAATAGAAAAGAGTCTTCAATCTGACGTTAGAGCCGCTGGAAAACTGTCTGGAAATCCTTATGCATTAATTGAGAATAATGAAAGACAGACTTTGCTATCATTAGATACTCTGGCAGATAAGGTTGCATTATTTCAATCGCATCATGATCTACAATCTGCCGCCATTTACCTCGCAAGCCAGGCATTATTATACGCGGACCTTGCCCATGTTAGTGGTGCTAAAGACAACTACTTGGACAACATTACCGCTGATAACAAACAACGTTTAATCGAATCCATTGAAATATTCCAAGCTCATATTGCCGAGTTCAATCAGCTTCCCATACTGAAGCTGAATGAAGAGGAAGGCACAGATTCTGCAGATGATTTATCGTCATTAATGGGCTGGGGCAACGACTCAGAAGATTCCAGTGAAACCATCGACCCTCTAGAAGAAACGAAAAGCGAGCTGCATACTTGGTCCAGCCGATATTTAAAAGATGTTGAGTCTAGCCTTACCAATATCCAGCAAGCTCAAGCCGCTCAAAACAAAATTCGCTCGCAGATCAATCAGCTTGAGAACATTTTAAAAGCTGGAACAGAAGACATCCAAAAAAGTGCTGAGGCGACTCAAGAACAAACTTTAATGGCATTTTCTGTCTTCGTTATTTTAATGATACTCACCACAATCTCTGTCCATATTTTTCAAAATAGAGTCGTGGTCAAAAGTGCTCGAGATCTATACACCGCGGTAAAAGATTTAGTAGAGCATCAAAATATTAGTACACTCAAAGTTGGAAAAAATAAAAACGAGCTATCAGATGTGGCACATTACTTAAATCGCTATTTAGAACAAATAGCAGTACAGCGACAACAACGAGATACAGAACTAAATAACATATCCATTTCCCTCAATGAAATGCTGAATGCTTTTGGGCAGGTACACAAATTAAGTATGGCTTCTCGACACGAGCTAGATGACACTCTGAACATGTCAAATCAAGTTGAAACACTTGCAAGCAAGGCTGAAGTACGAGCTCAAGAAGTGGCGAATTATGCCACCGAAACGAATACAGCCATGTCATACAGTGTGGATCAAGCGGCTTCCTTAGCACTAGCAAATCAAACAACAGTTGAGCGACTTAATAGCAGTAAAAAGGCCTTAACTAGCTTAAGTTCATCCGTTTCTAGCGCATCATCTATTGTGGGCGGCATCAGAGATATCTCCGAGCAAACCAATTTACTTGCACTCAATGCTGCAATAGAAGCCGCTCGAGCAGGCGAACACGGCCGAGGTTTTGCCGTGGTTGCCTCCGAAGTGAGAACATTGTCCACTAGAACTCAACAATCCCTAGAAGAAATCACTAAGATTTTTTCACAGCTCACATCTGCAACCGATAAGCTAACCCAAAATATAAATTCAATTGAAACGGCTTCAATTGAACAAATCGACTTAACCCATGCACTTGGTCAGTCGGCTCAAGATATTCTTGAAAAATCTAAGCAATCTAGTTATCTAGCAGAAAAAGCAACAGGCTATGCTGCAGAGCAAAAACTCGGTATGAACAAGCTAAATAATGCGGTTGTCAACGTCAGAGAACAAGCCAACGAGTCTGAGGAGTTTATGGCGGGCATGACAAATAACATCAAACAAAAAATTCAAGACATTACGACCACATTGGGGATCCATTAATTTCCAATGACTGCCTTTTTCTTATTACGAATAAATAAAACCCAGACACAAAAAATCCAGCTATAGCTGGATTTTTTAACATTAAAAGCAGAAAGAAAAAGTTTAGAACAAAACGCGCGCTTTCACTGTGCCTTCTACTTCTTTTATTTTCTCTAGTGCCAATTCGCCTTCTTCTGCATCCACATCCATTACCATGTAACCAAGCTTCTCCGTTGTACGAAGGTACTGGCCCGTAATGTTGATGTTATTTTCAGAGAAGATCGCATTGATCTTAGAAAGCACACCGGGACGATTTTCATGAATATGAAGAATGCGGTGGTTATCCGCCTGAGCTGGTAACGCTACTTCTGGGAAGTTTACGGCTGCCGTAGTGGTACCAACATCCGAGTATTTAATCAGCTTCTCAGCCACTTCAATACCGATGTTTTCTTGTGCTTCCATTGTGCTACCACCAATATGAGGCGTTAGAATCACATTGTCTAAACCACGCAATGGGGAAACAAACTCTTCCTTGTTGCCTTTCGGCTCAACAGGGAATACGTCGACAGCGGCTCCACTTAAATCTCCAGACTTAATGGCTTCAGCCACAGCACTTAGATCAGCAACCGTGCCACGTGATGCATTAATGAAGATAGAACCCTTCTTCATTTGAGACACTTCTTTCTCGCCAATCATCATTTTAGTCGAATTCGTTTCAGGCACATGTAAGCTGATAATATCGCTGGTAGACAGCAATTCTTTCAAGCTCTTGATCTGACGCGCATTACCTAATGGCAACTTGGTGACGATATCGTAAAAGCACACTTCCATGCCTAAGGATTCAGCCAAAACACTTAGTTGCGTGCCTATGCTACCGTAACCAATAATACCTAAGCGCTTACCACGAGTTTCATAAGAACCCACCGCAGATTTAATCCAACCACCACGATGACATGCCGCATTTTTCGCAGGAATGCCTCGAAGCAATAGAATTAATTGACCAAGAACTAACTCTGCAACACTACGAGTATTGGAGTATGGCGCGTTGAAGACAACAATACCTTTCGCACTTGCTGCATCGAGATCTACCTGGTTCGTACCAATGCAGAAACAACCAATGGCAACCAGCTTGTTAGCATGTTCTAAAACATTCGCTGTTAACTGAGTACGAGATCGAATACCAATAAAATGTGCTTCCGAGATTTTCTCGATCAACTCATCTTCTGCTAATGCAGTTTTATGGTATTCAATGTTGGTATAGCCTGCGTCATGCAATGCATCCAATGCAGATTGATGAACGCCTTCTAATAACAAGATTTTAATTTTGTCTTTGTCTAGTGAGTTATTACTCATGGCTCGTTCGACTTCTCTTTGGTGGTGGGGGAAAAAGTGTGATTATCTTAACACAGAATAATCTGTAACCTAATGCTGCTACAGGAATGTCTTTCATTATAAGAAGAACAATCCTCATAGCATCATCGCCTGATTTTCTAGGTCATAAATTTATTTTATTCTACTTGGTTCTTTCTCTGCAAATACACACCTGTTTCAACATGATGGGTATAAGGAAACTGGTCAAACATCGCATATCGGACCACATCGTGAGAACTCGACAATGCTTCTAAATTCGCTTTTAATGTCTCAGGGTTACAGGAAATATAAAGAATAGAATCTATCTTACGAACCAATTCAACCGTTGCATCATCCAGACCTGCTCGCGGTGGATCAACCAATACAACAGAAGGAGTCAATTCGCTCACTCCAGCCTGAATCAAGCTTTTAGGCAATTCAACATCACCATTCAAAGCAGCAGACACATCTTCACTAGCCATTTTGACCACTTGAACATTGTCCATACCGTTAATGGCAATATTTAGCTGCGCAGAATTAACAGACACTTTGGAAATTTCGGTCGCAACGACTCGATCAAAACGGCGAGCCAATGGAATAGAGAAATTGCCATTACCACAGTACATTTCTAGCAAATCACCGGATGCGCGTTTCGTAACATCCAAGGCCCATTCTAACATTTTTTCACTGATGCCAGCATTAGGCTGAGTGAAACTATTCTCCACCTGTTGATAATGGAACTTTTGCCCATCAACGGTTAAGGTTTCCATTACAAAATCACGAGTGATAATTTGTTTTTTCTTGCGACTGCGGCCAATAAAGTGACAAGCAGGAAAAGCGTTATTTAACTCTTGAACAGCGGCATTCCATTCGGCATCAATCGGTTTATGATAAAGCAGACTAATTAAGGCTTCGCCTGTGGTGGTGGTCAAAAAATCCACTTGAAAAAGCTTATAACGCAACACAGGAACATCACGAACAGCATCAAGAAGTTTTGGCATCAGCTCATTAATAAGATCCGACGCAGCGAGAAATTGATCGGTACGAATCGGTGTTCTTGGGTCCGCAGGATCGAACATCGCGTAATATAAGTCATCGCCATCATGCCAGATCCGAAACTCAGCCCGCATTCGATAATGGGACGGTTTGCTCGCAAAGACTTCCATCTCAGGTAATGACAAAGTCGCCATTAATTTGGCTAATTCAGACTGCTTGTCTTGCAGCTGCTTTTCATACATTTCTGGTTGGATTTGATCCGGTCTCATGGCTGATTCTCTTGGAAGCGATAGGTACTGATTAAGCGCGGCATTATACGAGTTCCCCGTATACAAATCTAATCGCACACCCATAAATTAAAGAAATCAAATAATCTCTTAACGAAGATATTCTGGCCCAAGCAAAACAGCCAACGACAGGGTCAACGAAAACGTACCATCATAATCGTTGTCGGCTTCATGGGTAAACTGAGGCTTAACTTGACCAATCAGCCAATCTTTATATAACAGACGCTCATATTGTATGTTGTATAAAAAACTATCCGGTTCAACAGAATGCTCTCCCGACTGAAGAAAACTCAATTGGTAGCCTAAGCGATTTTTGTCATTTAACCTATGTTGAAAGGCGAAGTTTTCACGAGAATAAAACATCCCTTCTTTATCAAGCCAAGCCACGCTAAAATCTGTAGAAAAAATTAAGGGGGTTGAAATGACATAGTCCAGCCCAACTCCGTAGCGAGCCCCAATACCTTTAGAGTAATAAGCGAATGCTTCTTGCTTCTGCCACCAACTCCATCGATCAGCAACGTCACCCTGTTTAAAGCGTACTCGTAAAAAAGGATCTAAAGGAAAATCAACTCGGATACCCGCATCAACATCCATACCTATACCCTCTTTCATATAACGCACTGCTGCAGAAATACTCGATTTCAGGGCTGAATTAACCACATTGTTTTGTTGCGCAGATTCTCCTCGTAAACTTTCAGGCGCCAAAGAGTCTGGGTCAGATTCAATAATTAGGCGCAGCCGATCTTGGGTGTTTGGCAATTTCAATTGAGCACTAAAATCAAAAAAACCTGTTTCCTCATCCTTGTCTTTACTGAGAACTGAACCGAAACGAATTTGCATAGAGCTATCCGAATGTTGATTGCTTGGCCTACCAGACAAAAAAGAATCAATATTCGTCGACCAACTGCCAATTTTTTTCGAAACCGCTTCGTGTGACCCCTGCAACCAACCAACCCCACCCGCTTCACCCGTATCAGTATCTTCTACTGGTTGAGTCGCTTTTGTTTGGTCATCCACATTATCAACACGCTCTACTGACAAGACGGACAAGGGCCAGAAAGTTACCAAGCAAACCACTGCTATCTGGCCCTTTTTCAATGGCATTATTTAGTTGCCTTTCAGCATTTGTTGAATCATCAGAGAAGAATTTTCAGCCGCTACTTTAAGGTAATCTTCAAAGCTTTGAGGGGACTCTTTGCCTGCGATATCAGATAAAGAGCGCACTACAACGAATGGCGTTCCAAATTTAAAACATACCTGAGCAACGGCGGCGGCTTCCATTTCAACAGCAACCAATGCAGGGAAAGTTGTTCGCACAGCTTCCACTCGAATAGGGTCATTCATGAAACTATCTCCCGTACCAATCAATCCTACTTTGGCTTGTACTTGAGTAACTTTTTGCAAGGCCGCTTTGGCCTGAGTCACTAACGTGTCATTGGCTTCGTAGGTTGCAGGCATATTAGGAACTTGCCCCATTTCATATCCAAACGCCGTCACATCCACATCATGATGAACAACTTGATCTGATATCACCACATCGCCAACATGTAGTTCAGGATCAAAGCCACCTGCAGAACCAATATTGATGACATACTCAGGCTTAAATTGAGACAGCAATAAGGTCGTTGAAACCGCAGCATTGACTTTCCCAATACCAGATTTCAATAAAACAACATCTTTTCCTTCAAAATGCCCAACAAAAAAATCACAACCAGCGATAGACTGCTCACGAACATCAGTCATCCACGCTTTAATTACGGCGACTTCTTCATCCATGGCTCCAATTAATCCAATTACGCTCATTCATTGCTCCTACTGTCGGTTCTTTGTTGAATAACTTTTTGTGTAAAGTGTCGTATCTGATCGCCAGAATAAGGCAACGTCATATCGAAAAGTGCCACATTATCCGGCATTTCGGGCCACCTTTGTACCGAAAAAAGTCGACTTTTTGGAAAAGCCTTCTGAATTGATAGTAAGAGTGTATGAGGTTGGGGGCTAAGTAATACCACAACAGCATCAGGGTGATATGACAACACCACATGGTAATTAGATAAATCGGCTAACCACTGAGTGGTTACGTCATATTTTTCTAATTCAGCAAACCAGATTGCTTTAGTGATACGACTGCCACCAACCATAACCCAAGACGAGGTCTGCTCATTGGAGTATGCAGGAGTAATACCATCCAACACACAAGCTTTAAGCAATATTTGATGTAAATTGTAGTCGAAAGAACACCCTTGCAAGGTAAAAACATGTGGATCCACTTCAATAGGCAAGGAACTATTAAGCCAAACGATAGGCAGATCATCACGATTATATTTAAGTTTCAGAGCTTGAGTCATGTCCGCTTGTGCCGCTATATCTTTATCGCAGCCAATCAACACTGCATCAAATTTGGCTACCGCACTTGACTGAGTAAAAAAACTATCCGTTGAAACATACCCTTCCACTTGCACACCAAGTCGTACTAAAGCCGCTTTAATTACATCCGGGTTGGGGTAATCATTTGCGACCCAAGCTACTACCTTATTCCGCGCTAACGGTTCGAATGATACTTCAAAGCCTAACTCTTCCATGATCAAGTTAATTTGCATGGCATTATTTTGTAAGGTCTTTTGCTGACCACCTAGATGCGTTAACAGCATCTTAATCATCCAATCAAATAAAGGCCTGAAAGCCATATCATGAGTTGCTATCATGTCAAGTTTTGTGCCGTCGAATCGAACCGTCAAGCGACGTTCAGCCATATCATTCGACATTACCATCATAAATAAAACACGAATCAACCCTCTAAAGTTTGCATCAATAGCAGTAACCCTTGCGCCGTCTTCGACAGAGCAATCCAGTAACGTTCGATTTACCTCAACACCCATGGCCGCCATAACACGGGCACTTTCCTGACAAAAGACCTCTCCTATTGGCAAATGAGTTACCTTACCACCTCGGCTACTGATGTCATCTAAAACGGATATTAGTAGCGCAAGCCAACCTCGAAAATGCGTGCTATCAATATACCCAGGCAATGAGGAAAGATATCTAAGTTCATCCAAGATATCATCCGTGTCTACTTTCTTTTGTAAAGCGGATGACAGCGGCTGTAGTTGCTCTAGTTGCCAGGTTAAACGGGTCTCTTGAGTCACGTTCCGCCCGACCAATAACAAACCACGATAATCACTTTCATTTTTAAATGAATACGCTTGCCATTGGTATATTCGCCCTAAACTGTTGATGGTTAATTCAAACGAAACACCAACTTCGCCTTTTAACGCCTCTTGAATCGATTGATGGCAAGAGATGGGCATAAAATCAAACAGTGTTCGCGCTTTATCAGCATCGGGGAAAAGGTCTTTCGCTTCAGAGTTGATTAATTCCACTTCGGCCACTTCCGTGCAAAAAACAACCGCGCAGTGTATTGATTCAGCAAGAAGTTTAAACCTATGCTCTTTGGCCTCAATAAAGGCTTTATATTGCTGACTTTGTAATTGGATAGGCTGCAACTCCCTATAAGGCAATAAACCTTCCTCATTACGATAAGCAATCGACTCCAGCGGCTGAAAAATCAACTTTCTAATTTGACGGAATAATAAGAAACAGGCGCAACATAAGACGGCACCGACACCAGCAATTAGAGGCAAGGCATTGGCTAAAATAGCGGAAGAAAAAGAGTGCTTTTGAACAATATCTAATTGCAGATCAGCCTTAATAGGAGATATCAAGGGCAGACGAGAATGCAATGTTGCTCCGGATAAATCAACACCGGTTTTATGCTCTTCAAGCAGGATACGATTATGCGCATTGTCATAAATCCGAACGGCACTAACTTGAGCGCTTTCAAGTAACTCATTGGCCAATGTTAAATTATCATTTAATGAAATAAACCCATATAAAAAGCCGATATTTTCTTGATCCGAGGAAAACAGTTGCTTTTTAAACATCAGCAAAATGGAATCATCGTTCGTGACAATCGATGCCCATCGATTAATCATTCCCTTACCCAAAACAGATTGCAAATCCACTTTGGTAAACAAACGAGCTCGGGGATCCATTGAATACTTCCCATCAGCCCACTCGATATAGAAAAAGTCTACTCCTCCAGAAAGTAACACTTCGTGATGGCTAAACAACAGATCTAATTCTCGACCAACACCATAGTTACTCAACGCAAGATCTTGGCCAATAAACTTCATTTCATCTGCGGCACGAGCCAAATAACCATTAAAAGTTTGCTCAACAACACGATGTTTCAAGGATAAATTTTTTTCTGCTGCCGTTTGATTCAACGCTTCAATAAAATATAAGGTCATCAAAATGACCGCAAAAAAAATCGCAGAGGCCAATATAAATATTTTTATACGTAAACGTCGCTGTAAACTAATCGTTACTTCTGCCATAGTTCCACCGAATAATGATGAGCCTGCTGTACCATCAGCCGTAAACTCTCGGAGTCCAACTCTGCTGGGACAAGCATGGAATTAGCTATGTAAAGGTTTGGCATATTTCTCCCCTCAAGATCCAATTTAATCGCTTCCGCTACCGCGATAGACAGATCATCCTCCATAAACAGTACACTCGCTTTGACCTTGCGACTTTTGAAATCAGAAATACCATTCACAGATAACCCCCAAGCATTTGTTTGCACTTGTGAGCTCACCCCTTCGGCTTGTATTGCGGCAACCACACCTTCAGAAATACTCTGCGAGCAACTAAAAATGAAATCGGGTGAGCTTTCTTTTAACAACTCTTGAGCGGCTTTAAACCCACTCGCTTTATCATCTGATATCGCTCGAATACGAGAAATATGACGATTGTACTTCGCCATTTCATCTAGAAATAAATCACAACGCATATGACCAAGATAGCCAGCCGGTAAAACCAATGCAGAAATTTTTGTGTCTTTAGCCAGCTGTCGATCAAGGTAACTGGCCAGCATAATAGTGGCCTTTTTTTGGTCAAAACCTATATACATTAATGGCGGATGATTCATCCAATGGGTTAGTGGAGAGGCAAAGTTATACAAGATCACCTTTGGCCTACTTAAGCGTAAAAAACGCTCCAAAAAGCGACGTTGCATCGAACCCAACTTGGTCATAATAATATAGTCAGGCTGGGCATCAGCCATTTTAAAATAAGCGGTTAAATCCCTCTCGGGCTCAAAGCTATCGTTATAGGTATCTAAGCGGTAATCGATGTTAAGCTCGCGCATTCGCTTTCGAAATGTTACTAAAATCGATCTATTTTCAAGAGAGTTCATATCGCCAAATAACAACAACGCAATACGGACTGCCCGCTTCTGGGAAACTCGCATCGGATTAGGTGGAGAGTTGACGATCGTAGTAAACTGCTCAGCCAAAGGCCCTTGTCTGGGCATCAACTCATAAAAGTCCTGACTGTCCATAAGATCAAGTGTCATGTTTGCAGCTTGCACACTAAAAGTAATGCCAGTTAAAACAACCCAAATAAAAAAAGAACGAAGTCTTCGCATTACCGAACCCGATGAAACATCATAAAAGAATTATTCTAACCAAATTAACGAACTTTGGTGATAACAGGAACAAGAAAATGCGCTTAAGCACTATTAATATGCTTTAAATACATGTCATAACGGAGAAGAAAGAAATTTGAATAAATTTCAGGCATAAAAAAAGCCGACATAAAGTCAGCTTTTTTAAATTTGGTGCGGAAGGAGAGACTCGAACTCTCACGCCGTGAAGCACTGGAACCTAAATCCAGCGTGTCTACCAATTCCACCACTCCCGCAAGGAATGGCGAGCATTATAGGTAATTGAATTTCTCGGTCAATAGTTTTTTTGATTTTTTATGAAAAAATTTAAAAACAATGTCCTTCGCCTATTCGCCCGCCATCTTTATCTAGCGCCACTTAAGCCAAAACAAGGCTTAAAATACACGACCACCAGCATATTCACCGCGCTCATAACGGACCGCCATTTCTTCGAGATCCATAGTATGAATACGAGAGGCTTGGCCAGCAGAACCAAAAGCTTCATAGCGATCAATACAAACAGCCTTCATCGCTTTGATACTTTCCGTTAAGTATTTACGTGGATCAAAGTTGCCCTTATGTTCAGCTAAGCTACGACGAATCGCACCTGTTGCTGCCAAACGTAAATCCGTATCAATATTCACCTTACGCACACCATAACGAATCGCTTTAACAATTTCATCAATCGGCACACCGTAAGTTTCAGGAATGTCACCACCAAACTCATTGATGATAGACAACCAGTCCTGTGGAACAGAAGAAGAGCCGTGCAACACAATATGCGTGTTTGGCAGTAATTCTACGATTTGTGCGATACGCTCAATATCAAGGATGTCGCCAGTAGGTGGACGAGTAAATTTGTATGCACCATGACTGGTACCGATTGCCACGGCTAATGCATCAATCCCAGTTGCGTTTACAAAATCCACCGCTTCTTGTGGATCTGTCAGCATTTGATCATGAGACAATATACCTTCAGCACCAACACCGTCTTCTTCACCAGCTTGGCCTGTTTCTAGAGAGCCCAGCACACCCAGCTCACCTTCTACGGACACACCACAGGCGTGTGCGAATTCAACAGTACGACGAGTCACATCCACATTGTAGTCATAAGTCGCAGGTGTTTTACCATCAGCCATCAAAGAACCATCCATCATGACAGATGAAAAGCCAAGCTGAATAGATCTCTGGCAAATTGCTGGGGACGTACCATGATCCTGATGCATAACAACTGGAATATGCGGGTAATCTTCAATCGCTGCCGCAATCAAGTGACGCAAGAAGTGAGAGCCTGCGTATTTGCGAGCACCAGCGGAAGCTTGCATTATAACGGGAGAGTTCACTTCGTGAGCTGCTTCCATGATGGCTTTAACTTGCTCCATGTTATTCACATTGAAGGCTGGCAAACCATAGCTGTGTTCTGCTGCATGATCGAGCAGTTGACGCATACTAATTAAAGGCATAAAAGATTTCCTCTGACAATTTGTCTTATAGTCTATTTATAACGAACAGAGTTATGGTGTTAGGTAACTCTATAATTTTGTAATCATGGCACTGCCAATCACAGGCCATGTGGCTTACGCCTTATCGTTATTGTCATACCCGACTCACGCCGAGTAGGTCACTCTCTAGTTTTATTTTTCACTAACGCCGTATCCAGCACAATTCACATTAAGCCTTGAACAAGGTTAGTAAAGTAGGCTTTTCGCCTTTTTATTACTTATAAAGCGTTTTAGAACGATCTTTGCCATTCTTTGATACTAATTTTGCGCGCGTGACTCTAACATCGCAACCGCTGGCAGTACTTTTCCTTCAACAAATTCCAAAAATGCTCCACCGCCAGTAGAAATATAAGAAACTCGATCTGCAATATCATACTTATCAACGGCCGCTAAAGTGTCTCCACCACCAGCAATAGAAAAGCCTTTGCTGTTCGCAATCGCCATCGCAAGTGCTTTCGTGCCACCACCGAACTGATCAAACTCAAACACTCCTACAGGACCATTCCAGATAATGGTTTGAGACTCTTCAAGCAAAGCCGCAAATGCCGCTGCTGCTTTAGGTCCAATATCCAAAATCATGTCATCAGGGCCAACATCACCAGCCTCTTTTATCGTCGCAATAGCATCAGGAGCAAAAGCAGTCGCCACCACAACATCTTCAGGTAATGGAATGCTGGTTTTCGCCATCAAGGCTTTTGCCTGAGGAATCAAATCTTCTTCGTACAAAGACTTACCCACAGGAAAACCTGCAGCCGCTAAGAAAGTATTAGCAATACCACCACCAACAATTAATTGATCTACTTTGTCAGACAAAGATTCTAAAACAGTTAATTTAGTCGATACTTTTGAGCCACCAACGATGGCCGCCATTGGACGAGCAGGCTTCGCCAAGGCTTTTTCCAAAGCTTCAAGCTCAGCTGACAACAAAGGGCCAGCGCAAGCGGTTGGTGCAAACTTCGCTACGCCATGAGTAGAAGCTTGAGCACGGTGCGCCGTACCAAATGCGTCCATTACAAACACATCACACAAGCCGGCCATTTTTTTAGACAGAGCTTCATCGTCTTTTTTCTCGCCAAGGTTAAAACGCACGTTCTCAAGCAAAACCAGCTGACCAGATTCAACATCAACACCATCCAGCCAATCTTTTGCCAAGGGCACATCTTGCCCCAGCAAACCAGCAAGATGCGTCGCAACGGGTTGAAGCGAGTATTCTTCTTCGTACTGACCTTCAGTCGGGCGACCAAGGTGAGACATCACCATAACTTTTGCACCAGCCGCTAACGCCAGTTTAATGCTTGGCAAGGCAGCACGAATACGAGCATCGCTCGTCACTTTGCCGTTTTTTACTGGTACATTTAGATCTTCACGAATTAACACACGTTTATTCGCCAAATCCACATCTTTCATATCAATTACGGTCATGTACGATGTCCTCGTTATTTAACGTTTGGGTGAATCAATCTAATTTTGATTGCTTAATCACACCAGCCCAATACTTGGCCACATCCAACATACGGTTAGCGTAGCCCCATTCATTATCAAACCAACAGAGTAACTTCACCATACGACGATCAATTACCTGAGTTTGTGTACTATCTATGATCACCGAGCGTGGGTCATGATTAAAATCCACAGAAGCATGTGCTTCTTTAGTAAAACCCATTAACCCTGAATACTTTGAATTTGCAGCTTGCTCTAACTGCGTATTGATTTGTTCAACGGTCACGTCTTGCTCTGTACGCAATACTAAATCAATAACAGAGACATTCAAGGTCGGTACACGTACGGCATTACACCCCATTTTGCCTTCCAATTCTGGCATCATGCGAGTAATGCCTCTCGCCAATCCCGTATCAACGGGAATAATAGAACTCAACGCTGCACGCGTCAGACGCAAGTCTTTGGTGTGATAGCCGTCAATAACAGGCTGATCATTCATCGCTGAATGAATTGTCTGAGTCATACCGTGCACCACACCAGAGAATTGCTTAACAATATCCAAAACAGGAATCAAACAATTAGTGGTACAAGATGCCGCCGAAACAATATTATGATCGACTTGAATATCTGAGTGGTTAAAACCATACACAATCGTAGCATCAACATCTGCCGCCGCAGGCTGAGAAAGCAGTAATCGAGGCACTCCTGCGTTTAAATACGCTTGCGCCCCTTCTCTCCCAGAAAAGCTACCAGAGCATTCAAGCACCATATCTAATTCAAGAGATGACCAATCGAGTTCATCAGGCGTTGCACAGGAAAAACACAAAATGGCATCATCGCCAATCAGCAATGCATCACCTTGAGTTGAAACAGGTTGGGGGAAGCGACCATGAGTCGTGTCATAGCGCGTTAAATAGCTGATTGTCTCAATGTCTGACAATTCATTAATAGCAACCACTTGGATGTGATCGCGGTAGCCGTTTTCATAAAGCGCTCGTAATACCGAACGTCCGATACGGCCATAACCATTGATAGCGACTCGCAACATATTCCTACTACTTCATCGCAAAGAAAGTGACGTGAAATATCATCAATCACCCTCCGCCTTAATAAAAGGAAAAAGAGGTGCACAAGTGTACACCTCTTTTCTTATAAGCAACGAGATTACGCGGCTAGAGTTTTTTCAGCTGTCGCAACCACATTATCGACAGTAAAGCCGAAGTATTTTAAAAGGTCGCCTCCCGGAGCTGACTCACCAAACGTCGTCATGCCAACCATTGCACCTTCAAAGCCAACGTACTTATACCAGTAATCAGCATGAGCGGCTTCGATAGCAACACGCTTAGTCACACTGCTTGGTAATACAGACTCTTTATAAGCAGCGTCTTGTGCATCGAACACACTCGTAGATGGCATAGAAACCACACGAACTTTTTTGCCTTTTGCCGTTAGCGCTTCAGCCGAATCCATCGCGAGACCCACTTCAGAACCTGTGGCGATCAAAATAAGATCCGCTGTACCAGCACAGTCTTTCAGCACGTAACCGCCTTTCGCAACGTTAGCAAGCTGCTCAGCATTACGTGCTTGTGCAGGCAAACCTTGACGAGAGAAAACCAATGACGTTGGGCCGTCACGGCGTTCGATACCCGCTTTCCAAGCAACCGCCGTTTCCGCCGCATCACATGGACGCCATACCGACATATTTGGTGTCATACGCAAGTTAGCCAATTGCTCTACTGGTTGGTGAGTTGGGCCATCTTCGCCCTGACCAATAGAATCGTGCGTGTAAACAAATACGTTTTGAATACCCATCAGAGCAGACATACGAACCGCATTACGTGCGTATTCCATGAACATCATGAAGGTCGCACCGTAGTTAATAAAACCACCATGCAAAGACGCACCATTCATGATGCCGCTCATACCAAATTCACGCACACCGTAATAGACATAGTTACCAGCAGGATCATCTTGGATGCCTTTCGAACCAGACCAAAGCGTCAAATTAGAACCAGCTAAATCAGCAGAACCACCTAGTAATTCAGGCAACATTGCACCAAAGAAACCAATTGTATTTTGTGATGCCTTACGGCTCGCAATGCTTTCACCCTTGTCTTGGCATTCTTGAATAAAAGCCTGAGTTTTAGCTTCAAAATCGGCAGGCAATTCGCCTTTAATTACGCGGCGTTCAAATTCTGCAGCCAATTCTGGGTAAGCTGCTTTATAAGCTTCGAACTGCTCATTCCACTGTGTTTCGCGCACAGTGCCCGCTTCTTTTGCATCCCAACCTGAGTAAACGTCGGCAGGAACTTCAAATGGCGCATAAGACCAACCAAGGAATTCGCGGGCCGCTGCAATCTCTGCATCGCCTAGAGGCGCGCCGTGACAATCATGACTGCCAGATTTATTTGGAGAACCAAAACCAATAATGGTTTTGCAACAGATTAGTGTCGGTTTAGTCGTTTCTGCTTTTGCCGCTTCAATCGCTGCTTTGATGGCTTCTGGATCGTGACCATCGACATCTGCAATAACGTGCCAGCCATAAGATTCAAAACGCTGTGGTGTGTTATCTGTAAACCAGCCCTCAACATGTCCATCGATAGAGATACCGTTGTCATCCCAAAACGCAACCAATTTACCTAGACCCAGAGTACCAGCTAAAGAAGACGCTTCGTGAGAAATACCTTCCATTAAGCAACCATCACCAAGGAAGCAGTAAGTGTTGTGATCAACGATTGTGTGGCCTTCACGGTTAAACTGCGCCGCTAGCGTTTTTTCAGCAATCGCCATACCCACCGCATTACTGATACCTGCACCCAATGGACCCGTTGTGGTTTCCACGCCATCAGTGTAGCCGTATTCTGGGTGACCCGGAGTTTTTGAATGAAGCTGGCGGAATTGTTTTAGCTCTTCAATTGGCAGCTTATATCCAGAAAGGTGAAGCAATGAATAAATCAGCATAGAACCATGGCCGTTAGACAACACAAAGCGATCGCGATCTACCCATTTTGAATTATTTGGGTTGTGCTTCAGAAAATCATTCCACAACACTTCAGCGATATCCGCCATACCCATTGGTGCACCTGGGTGACCTGAGTTAGCTTTTTGAACAGCATCCATACTTAGTGCGCGTATGGCGTTAGCAAGTTGTTTACGAGACGGCATGGTTATTCCACTCCTGATAGCTTAACGAACAAAATAGAAAGGACATTCTCTACAGGATAGAGCCACCTTGCAATGCTGGCACCACCGTGACGCCCAAACATTGGGCAAAGAAAATGAAAATACATAAAAATCTGCACCATCGTAACAAAAAAATCGGCCTTTGCCTCATTAAAATCCACAGATCGGGTTGATATTTAAACAGCTCTAGTTCATTATTCTCGCCACTACAGCGTCGATTTGTTTCGGCTTGCGGACGCTATATAAATTCAGCTAAACAGAAGCAATATGACCTGTTTAGCTTTTTTTGAAATACAAACATTGCTAAGCGGGTTTTTTTATACCTATTTAGCGCTTATCCATCATTTTTGATAGAGGCACTAAACATGTCAGAATATTCTTTATTTACCTCAGAATCTGTTTCTGAAGGTCACCCAGATAAAATTGCGGACCAAGTGTCTGACGCCATCCTTGATGCCATTTTGGCTGAAGATTCAGAAGCTCGCGTCGCCTGCGAAACCCTAGTAAAAACGGGCATGGTATTAGTCGCAGGTGAAGTTCGCACCAACGCATGGGTCGATATCGAAGAAATTGCCCGTGGCGTTATCCGTGAAATCGGTTATAACAGCTCAGACATGGGATTCGATTGGGAGTCTTGCGCTGTGATGAACGCGATCGGCAAACAGTCTTCTGATATTGCCGTTGGTGTTGATGAAGCCAATGAAAAAGAACTAGGGGCTGGCGATCAAGGTTTAATGTTTGGTTTTGCCACCAACGAAACTAACGTATTAATGCCAGCCCCAATCACTTACGCACACCGCCTAGTTCAGCGCCAAGCAGAAGTCCGTAAAAACGGCACACTAGATTTTCTTCGTCCAGATGCGAAAAGCCAAGTTACCTTCCGTTACGACGAACATGGTAAACCATGTGCAATCGATGCCGTTGTTCTTTCTACACAACACAGTGCATCCATTAAACAAGCGGACCTTCGTGAAGCGGTCATGGAAGAAATCATCAAGCCTGTTCTTCCAGCTGAGTGGTTATCGAAAGACACTAAATACTTTATTAACCCAACAGGACAGTTCATCATTGGTGGCCCAGTTGGCGATTGTGGCCTAACAGGACGGAAGATCATCGTTGATACTTACGGCGGCATGGCACGTCACGGTGGTGGTGCTTTCTCTGGAAAAGATCCATCAAAAGTCGATCGTTCAGCCGCTTATGCTGGTCGTTATGTAGCGAAAAATATCGTTGCTGCAGGGCTTGCCGATAAATGTGAAATCCAAATTTCTTACGCCATCGGTGTGGCTGAGCCAACCTCTATCAGTATCAATACTTTTGGTACGGGTAAAGTAAGCGACGCGGTAATTTCTCAATTGGTTCGTGAGCACTTTGAATTACGTCCAGCTGGCTTAATTAAGATGCTGGATCTAAAGCGTCCAATCTATCTACCAACAGCGGCTTATGGTCACTTTGGTCGTGAAGGTGAAAACGTCACTTGGGAAAAAACAGACAAAGCAGACGCATTACGCCAAGCAGCTGGTTTATAATTATCTGATTTTCCGTTATAAAGCCTTCTTCTGCTTGTTATTAAAGTGCAGAAGAAGGCTTTTTTATTTCTCTTTTTTAATATCTTCAACATATAAGGTAAGGCATGCGTATTCCACGAATTTTCATCGACACAGAACTCACTGAGAATACGACCTTTGCTCTACCAGATTCTTCATTTCAACATTTATGCAAAGTCCTGCGCCTAAAATCAGATCACCCTATTCGCGTATTTAATGGCCGAGAACTTAATGGCCAAGGCGGGCAATTTAATGCCACCCTATGCGATGTTGAAAAGCGCTCTGCTAATATTCGTGTAACAAATTTCGAAGCACTGGATAATGAATCGCCCATCCAAGTTACCATTGGGCAAACCTTATCTCGCGGCGAGCGTATGGATTACGCCATCCAGAAGTCTGTTGAAGCAGGTGTCTTTGCTATCCAGCCACTTTTCAGCGAACGTTGTGAAGTAAAACTGCAAGACAGCCGTGCTGAAAAACGCCAACAACATTGGCAACAAGTAGCGGTTAGCGCTGCCGAACAATGTGGCCGCAGCGTTGTACCAGTCGTACATCCACCAGTAGAGCTAAGCGAATGGGTTTCGAATTGTAACGAAATGTTAAGACTCACCTTACATCATCATAGTGCAAAACCTATTCGTCAGTACGAAAAGCCAACGAATAATCGCATTGCCTTATTGATCGGACCAGAAGGCGGGCTAACCGAAAAAGAAGTCCAACTGTCTGAAAAATCAGGTTTTAATGCTATTACTCTAGGGCCAAGAGTATTAAGAACAGAAACAGCTCCTGTTGTCGCCCTTAGTGTTATTAATGCTCTTTGGGGTGATATTTAGCTCTTTTAGGCATATTGTTAGAACTAACAGAATCGCTACATATTCAGTAGACAAATGCCTATACCATGACATCAGGACATAATAAAGGATAGATAATCACATGTTTTATCGAATAGTTTTGACATGCACGGTTTATATAGGGACAGCTTTTCTGCCTGCAGCAGTGCACGCTATGACGCTTGAAGAAGCGACATATAAGGCAATAGAAAACAATCCTGCAATAAGACAAGCTATCGCTCAATATCGTGAGTCCAAAGAAAACGCTGAGATTGCCCGCCGCTCTGGTTATTACCCAAGCGTAGATCTGTCAGCAGGCATAGGTCATGAAACCACCTACGCAGATGGCTCAAACTCTGACGACATTGATTTGGCCCGTCGAGAGCTTACTCTTTCATTGAATCAACCTCTCTTTAACGGCTTCTCAACAGAAAACGATGTCGAACGCTTACGAAATGAGGCTGAAGCCGATCGCTGGAATGCACTGATTTCCGTTGAAAACACTGCGTTAGAAGTTGCGCAGGTCTACGCCAATATTCTACGCTATCGTGAGCTTGTTAGCCTTGCCGAGCTAAACTTAAAAACACACGAGCGCATTTACGGACAGATCAAATTAAAGAGCGACACAGGCATTGGCAGACAATCTGATCTTAGCCAAATTACCGCTCGCCTTGCCAAAGCGCACGCTAATCATTTTGCTGCTATCAATAATCTTCAAGATGCCGAAAGTAACTACAATAATATTGTCGGCGAAATGCCACCTAAAGATCTTATTTATCCTGTACCTGACCGAGACCTACTGCCGGAAGATCTTGAGTCTGCAATAAACGAATCGCTAAAGAAAAACCCTGCAATTGAAGGCGCCCGTTGGGATGTTGCAGCTACGGAAAGTTTTCAAAAAATTGCTGACGCAGACAAATACCCTACAATTAACTTTGTTTTAGAACGTTCGTGGGACAACAACTTAGATGGAGACGAAGGACCAAGCGAAGATTTATTAGCCATGGTGCGTTTGAACTATAACCTTTACAGTGGTGGTACATACAAGCGTAGACAAGAAGTGGCGACTCAACAAAACGTCCAAGCATCTGAAATACGTCGTAATACTATTCGTGATACAGAGCTAACTGTTCGACTAGCTTGGGCTGCGTTTGAAGCAACCACAGGACAAAAAGAACACATTAGACAATATGTAATTGCGACAAAAGAGTCTCAAATTGCTTATGAAAAACAATTCCGCCTAGGCCGTCGTACTCTGCTCGATGTATTAGACAGCGAAAACGAACTTTTCCAAGCACGCCAAGATTACGTAAACGCAGATTATGATGAGCTTTTCTCTGAGTTCCGTTTATTTAATGCCAAAGGCGAACTAATGCGCGCGTTTCGTATTTACCGCCCTCAACTTCTTGGTTTCAGCGATGAATTTGATAAAGCCAAAGCGCCGCCAGCACAAGAGCCGTCAGCGACTGATGAGTTAGAGGCCGCTGAAAATTCAATCAAAGAAAAACCTGCGGAACCAACACCACAACCTAGCAAGGCCGATCTAGAAAAAACTCAAGAAAGTGAGCTCTTTCTAGATGCCAGCGAGAGCTCTGGAAACTGGTAACTCAATTATATATTTTTCCTAAAAAGCCGAATCATTGTCATAGTTTAATATTATGTCAATGATTCGGCTTTTTAGGCTCAATATACGCAACATGAAATGCTAGGGGTTACCCTCTTCTCCTTCATAGAGTGCGCCCACTGCCATATTCTTACTCATCCAAACAACTATCTGAAAATGATGGGTGTTTTTTCTTCTCAGCGCCCCCATATTTCTATAGCATCAACACCTATTAACAGTTTAAACAAAGCATTGAAACCTTGCTTTCGCTTTAGGAAACGCCTTATGACTATTAAACTCGGCATTGTTATGGATCCAATTTCATCCATAAACTACAAAAAAGACACCTCTCTCGCCATGCTATGGGCCGCCGCAGAAAAAGGCTGGCAACTAATTTACATGGAGCAAAAAGATCTATTTTTGAACGATGGCAAAGCCTACGCCATGGCTCGCCCATTAAATGTCTATAAGGACCCTGAACACTTCTACGACCTTGGTGAAGAAACCACAATGGCCATGGGCGATCTAGACGTTATTTTAATGCGCAAAGACCCGCCATTTGATAGTGAGTTTGTCTACAGCACTATGATCCTAGAGCAAGCAGAGCGAGACGGTGCACTTGTAGTTAATGATCCTAAAAGCCTACGTGACTGTAATGAAAAACTTTTCGCCACTCAGTTCCCTCAGTGCTGCCCGCCAGTTTTGGTTACCAGACGCGCTGATTTATTGAAAAAATTCCACAAAGAACATGGCGATGTTATTTTCAAACCATTAGACGGCATGGGCGGCAGCTCGATTTTCCGCATCAAACAAGATGACTCAAACGTGAGCGTTATAATTGAAACTCTTACCAATATGGGTGCAGAGCAAATCATGGCGCAAAAATTCATCCCAGAAATCAAAGATGGTGATAAACGCATTCTCGTCGTTAACGGCGAACCTGTACCTTTTGCTTTGGCACGTATCCCAGCGTCTGGCGAAACCCGTGGCAACTTAGCGGCTGGCGGACGTGGTGAAGGCAGGCCTCTAACGGATCGGGATCGTTGGATATGCGAGCAAGTCATTCCATCATTGAAAGAAAAGAATTTAATGTTTGTTGGCTTAGATGTAATCGGTGATTACCTCACTGAAATCAATGTCACCAGCCCAACCTGCGTTCGCGAACTCGACACCCAGTTCGACCTAAATATCGCCATGATATTGATAGAAGCCATAGAAAAACGCCTTCAGTAATATCAACATGCGAGTAGTAGATAAATTTTCTATCGCACTTTTCATCGCCATTAGCTTTCATGTGCTAATGGTGATGATTATTGGTTTCGACTTTGTGCTGCCATCACCAAAACCTAAAACGCTAGAGGTGACGCTTGTTCAGCATACAACGAAAGCACCAGTCGAGGCCGACTTTATTGCTCAAGCAAATCAACAAGCCAGCGGTACAGAGCTGCGCAAACAGAAGCTCACCACGACAGAAAACGCGCGTTTTTTATCAGACACCATCCAAGAAATATCACCTCCCGTCCAACCGCAACTTGCTTCTGCAGAACCTATCGACGAACCAAGTCTACTCGCAACAAGAGACCAGGAGGCCGTATTTGAGATCGTCAACGAATCTGAAAATGAGCCTAAAACGCTCGAAGAAAAATTTCGTGGCGAAACCCAAATTCCAAGCCATCTATCAAACGATATAGCGACTCTAGAAGCCTTACTGGATCAACAACGCCAATCCTATGCTAAGCGACCACGGATTCGCCGCTTAACCTCGGTTTCCGCTAAAGCCGCTATTGATGCCCAATACCTAGATGAATGGCGTAGACGAATTGAACGCATCGGTAATATTCACTACCCAGAAGAAGCAAAGCGCAACCATCTCTACGGTGATCTTCGCTTAGCCGTTATTTTACTGCCAAATGGCTACGTAGATGATATCGAGATATTACACTCCTCAGGCATTCGAGTGCTTGATGATGCCGCCATGCGCATTGTTCGCCTAGCCGAACCCTTTCAGGCTTTCCCCAGCGAACTCAAAAAGGAAGTGGATAAGCTAGAAATCATTCGTACATGGCGATTTGTTCCGGGCAATCAATTACAAAGCCAGTAAACATATAAATACACAGCAACAGAAATAAAAAAGCCCTCACTTGGAGGGCTCTATTCAATGATTATCTGCTGGTGTCACAATCAGTCAAACTGACCATCACCCATTGCAAGACGAATTTTCTTCATTGCGTTCTTTTCAAGCTGTCGAATACGCTCAGCAGAGACACCGTATTCATCGGCTAAATCATGTAATGTAGATTTAGCATCAGATAACCAACGCTGAACGAGAATATTTCGACTACGTTCATCAAGATCTGACATAGCAACTTCTAAACGATGATTAGAATCCTCTTCCCAGTTACCGTTTTCAAGCAAGGTCGCAGGATCGGAACGGTGATCTTCTAGATATTGTGATGGAGCCTGAAAAGCACTGTCATCATCATCGTCAGCAGAAGCGTCAAACGCCATATCGGAAGAACTTAAGCGCCCTTCCATTTGACGAACGACTTCTGGCGTTACACCTAAGTCACTGGCAACCGACTCTACTTCTGAATTGCTAAACCAAGACAGCGTTTTTTTCGCACTACGCAAATTAAAGAACATTTTACGTTGCGCTTTTGTGGTCGCGACTTTAACAATGCGCCAGTTTTTCAGAATAAACTCATGAATCTCGGCCTTAATCCAATGCACAGCAAAAGACACAAGGCGAACACCTACTTCTGGATTAAAGCGCTTCACCGCTTTCATCAAACCAACGTTGCCCTCTTGAATCAGGTCACCTTGAGCTAACCCGTATCCAGAGTAACTTTTCGCAATATGTACAACAAATCTCAAATGTGACATGACCAAGGTTCGTGCAGCTTCAAGATCTTCTTGATAATAAAGACGTTCCGCCAACGCTTTTTCTTCGTCCGCGGTTAAAATCGGAATTCTGCTGACGGCTTGTATGTAAGATTCTAGATTTTGACCTGGAATCATCATGTCCGTAGGTTGGAGAGCTTTACCCATCTCTATTTCCACCTTTCTAATTGTTCATACTGTATATGACAAAATACTAACAAGTAAATTCTGCTTGTGTGTGACATAAATGTGAATAAACCATGGCTATTATCTTAGTAGTGATATCAGCCTTTCATTGTCACTGCAGTTCAATAGTCGCAATGTGTCGATTAACAGCGATCCATGCGCCAAACACACCAACAAATGCGCTAATAGTTAAACATAAAACAATTTCATCTGCATTAAAAGACTGCAGTTGAAAACCGCTTTGATAGAGGTCAATCAATCGTTCTGCCGGCGCACTTACCCACCAGCTAAGCAGGAGAATACATAGGCTGGCGAAAAAGCCGCCCAGCACACCGAACCAAAACCCCATATACAAAAATGGTCGTCGAATATAAGCATCCGTTGCGCCCACCAGCTTCATTACCAAAACTTCATCGCGCCGACTTTCCACGGCCATGCGAATGGTGTTTCCCACAATCAATAACACAGCAACCACCAACAATACCGACAGAGCATACACAAATCGTTGTCCAAAACTCAGTATATTCGCAAGACGCTGTAACCATTGTGCATCCAATTCTGCATAATCCACTTCTTTTTGCGCCGCAAGCTGATCCCGTAACGCCTGCAAGCTCGATAATGTTGTGATATCTACCGCTTGTTTAGGGATTACTCGCAAAACAATCGGCAAAGGGTTTTCTGGTAGCGCAGACAAAATCTGTTCATAACCACTGGAGCGCTCGAAATATCGAAGCCCTTCTTCCTTAGAGATATACTCCACTGATGCAATATCTTCCTGCGCAGAAAGACGATGCGACAAAGCAAGGGCTTGCGTGTCTTCTAAATTGGGAAAAAGGTACAAAGTAATGACAGATTGCTGTTCCCACTGGGAGGTCACAGACTGCACGTTTTTCAGTAAAACATACAAACCACCTGGTAAAGATAAGGCTATAGCAATCACCATCACCGTCATAACACTGGCCAATGGATAATTCACTAGCCGCATAAAACTTTCAGTTAAGGTGCTTTGGTGCTGACGAAAGTATTTACTCGGGCTAAAAGAGGTCCGAGTCGGCCAATGATGTTTGGTCGCCTTAATCGATTCTCTCGTTGCTCCGCGTTGATTCGGCTTCTGTGCCATTTAGCCAAACCCTCCATCATTCACCATTCGTCCCTGGTTTAATGTCAAAACACGATGACGCATACGCGCAACAAGTGCTAAATCATGGCTAGCAACCAAGACAGTCACACCAACACGATTAAATTCTTGGAATAAATTCATGATTTCCGCGGATAATTTAGGATCCAAATTACCGGTAGGCTCATCGGCTAATAATAACTGAGGTTTATTCACAACAGCTCGGGCAATACCAACACGCTGCTGCTCACCACCAGATAATGCCATAGGGTTATATTTCTCTTTGTCTAACAACCCTACTTTATCCAAGGCTGCACGTACACGTTTAGCAATTTGCTGAGGGTCCGCTCCGCTCACCTGTAATGGCAAGGCAACATTATGAAAAACACTTCTATCTAATAACAACTGATGGTTTTGGAACACAACCCCAACACGACGCCGATGATGAGGAATCGCTCTGCGACTCAAGGTTCGCAGATCCACACCATCTACTAAAATTTGTCCTGAGGTTTGGCGCTCAATCATCATCATGAGTTTCATCAAGGTACTCTTGCCTGCACCAGAATGCCCAGTAAGAAAAGCCATTTCACCTTGTTGCAAATGAAAGTTCACCTGCGACAATGCTTCTTGTCCGCTCTCGTACTTTTTACCCACTCGTTGAAATTCGATCTCCACGCTAATCTAGCATCCTTAAATTAGAAAGAAAAAAGGCCTAATCACCACTTATTTAACTATCAAACTATTCACTATCAAACAAAGCGTCGACAAACTCCTGAGCAACAAAAGGACGTAAATCATCCGCTTGTTCACCCACACCAATATAACGTATTGGTAATCCGAACTGTTTAGCAATGGCAAAAATAATACCGCCCTTTGCAGTTCCGTCCAATTTGGTCAACGTAATACCACTCACGCCAACCGCTTCGGAAAACAGCTTAGCTTGGCTGATAGCATTTTGACCAGTCCCAGCGTCCAACACCAACATCACTTCGTGTGGCGCATTTTCATCCAGCTTCTTCATGACACGAACGACTTTAGACAACTCGTTCATCAAATTCGCTTTATTTTGAAGGCGACCTGCCGTATCGGCAATCACAATATCAACGCCTTTTGCTTTGGCCGACTCAATCGCATCATAGATAACAGACGCAGAATCGGCGCCGGTATGCTGAGCAACGACAGGAACATTATTGCGCTCACCCCACACTTGGAGCTGCTCAACCGCTGCGGCACGAAAGGTATCACCCGCTGCCAACATAACACTTTTACCTTCGGCCTGATATTTTTTAGCCAGCTTACCAATGGTGGTCGTTTTTCCAACACCATTCACGCCCACCATCAGGATCACAAAAGGACCATCCTTGCTAACAGGCTCAAGTACTTGTTGCGACTGACTTAGAATACCTTCCATGTCAGCCTTTAAATGACTTAACAATGCAGCAGAATCTTTTAACTCTTTGCGATTTAGCTTATCCGTTAACGCGCCAATCAAGGTTTGCGTTGCGTCGATGCCGACATCCGCCATTAATAACTGCGTTTCTAGCTCTTCTAGCAGATTATCATCCACTTTCTTATGGCCACCAATAACAGACGATAGGCCATTTCCTAGACCGCTGCGTGTACGAGACAGACCAGATTTGAAACGCTGAGACCAAGATAACGTAGGCTGAGCGGGGTCGCTTGGCACTTCTGCTGCGACTGGTGTTTTGGTGCTCGAATTAGCACTCGTCGCTACATCATCTACAGGCTGTTCATCAGAAACCAGAACCTCATCAGAAACCAAAGTTTCCGTAGAAACAGGTTCATCCTGAGCTGCATCCGGCAAATCTATATCCTTTTTCTTTGCTGCAGCAATATCTGCATTCATTTTGTTGACAAAACGACGGCGAATAATAAAAGCAATAATGGCTAAAAGTGTTCCAATCGCAATTGGCACATAACGCGCATATTCACCAAGATACGGTGTAAAAAAAGCAATAATTTGATTAACAACTTCCATTAAATCAGTCTCTTTATTTTGACTGATGCGATAAACATCAGTGAAATGCTATGATTAGATACAGCGCCACATACATGGACACTTAAAAACGGTTATTTTAACATCATTCTGGCTCGCAAACAGGCTTAGTTTTAACCAAAGTATTCTTAACTCGCACCACTTAAGGTTCATTATGTCCGACAATAGCAAACCTCTATTCAGCCGACCCGTTCTGGCAGCGATCATGTTGTTTTGTACTCTGGCTATTTGGCTATTAAATTTAACCGCTTTGAACAGTAAACTACCCAGCCCTAAAATTGAAAAGTGGACAACCACATCCGGTATCCCAGTAGTTTGGCTAAAACAAGCAGAATGGCAAGACAGTAACAAGCTAGAAATTCGTTTTTCCTTTCGCTCAGTCACCACTAATATAACATTGATCCAAACCACACTAGCCATGTTAATGAGCGACTCATTACCTCTGAGTACAGCCTCGATTAATCAACGACTTGCCCCTTTAGCCGCCAGTGCAAACAGTTATTATGATCACGAAAACCAAACCATTGGGTTAACTCTAAGTAATGAACCCCAATATCTAACACCAACGCTTTCCCTAGTAACCAACTGGCTTAGACAGCCAGATTTTAAACCTCGTACTTTCGATGTCTGGCAAAACCAACATCAAGCCCATCCTCCTGTACAACATGAGCTGGAGGCGGTGTTGTTTTTCGACAAGACAAACAACCAAAGCAACGAATTCAAAACCGAGGTGTCTTTAAAACAAGTAACTGACTACTACCAAAGCTTAAAATCGTCTGCGGCGACTGTTTTTATCGTAGGTGACATGTCACCAGAAACAAAGCAAATCGTCGAGGAAGCAATTAACACCATCAGCCAAGACTATGAATTATCACGCGCTTCTGCCGAGACCATTCGTTATGAGTCTGTCAGCTCGACGATTCAGCAGAACGAAGGCGAACTCTGGCAAACACGCAGTGCCATTGCATTAATGCCCGTGTCATCAATCAAGGAATGGATTAGTCTACAAATATGGGGTGCGGATTTGGTCTCTACGCTTAATCAGCAACAACATATTGATTTTGTTCAACTTGCTTTTACACTGTCACCGCAACGTCCTTGGGCATGGTGGAATATTCAATACCGCGACAGCGTTACAGAAGCTGAAAATGAGCCGGTTGATGATGCTAGCCGCTTCATGAGTGCAAAAAGTCTAGTGTTTGTAGAACAAGTGCCGTCAGTAAATGACGAAAAAACGTTTGAAACGTTATTGGATAATTTCAAGCAACAACTCGAACAGCAAACATTATCACCAACTTGGTGGAGCTATATTGCAACACAAGTCACCCATGAAGATGGCGAACTTACAGTGGAACAATTCGCAAAAGGCTATAAAGAAGCCGTCGACAGCTTCACCTTAGAAGATTATCAAACCGCTCTACAGCGCTTATTAAAACCATCGTCCTATCAAGAAATTCAGGTTTACCAATGAAGAAAAAAGTTCTAAGTAACGTCTCGAACAAAAGCAAAGCAAAGGCATCGAGACTCCGTATCATCGCCGGTGAATGGCGTTCTCGCCAATTGCCCATCCCAGAGATTGAAGGTTTAAGACCAACACCAGACAGGGTACGAGAAACCTTATTTAACTGGATCAATGCTTACCTTCCAGGCGCGGTTTGTGGCGACCTATTTTGTGGCTCTGGTGCGCTCGGTTTAGAAGCCTTATCGCGTGGTGCAAAACACATGACCTTTGTTGATAACTCTCGCGTAGTGTCACAGCAAATGGCGGCGAACTTAACCACATTAGGGGCGACAGATAAAGCCGATGTGGTCGCACAAAATGCGGCGCTCTTTCTTGATACGGCTCCTCCTCACGCTATGGATATTGTGTTTCTTGACCCACCATTTCGCAAAAACTGGTTAGCACAGATTATTCCCCTGCTTGAAAAAGGCTGGCTTGCAGATCGTGCACTTGTCTACATTGAAATGGAAAAAGAAGCAGACCTACCTGCACTACCAAGTCACTGGTCTTTGTTAAAGGAAAAAGTCGCAGGTCAATTGGTTTATCGTCTATTTGACGTTGCGAAGTAACCCACCAGCAAACTCTATCCCAAGCCCTATCCAAAATAGGGCTTTCTCATTTCTTTATTCAACCCTCGCACCAAAAAAAAGCAACACAGCAGCATTACCCCTTTCATACCTTCTGCAAAAGCGCCTTATATCAGTCACTGTTATTTGAGCACGATACTTGCATAACCCAGTTGGATATGTGCCATTAATGAGCACTTCACTAAATTTTTGCCTCGTGCTGGAAGGTATTCTATGCTGTCAAACCTATCCTTTAAGACTAAATTGTTCATACTTCTTGTCACTGCGATTATGGGATTGATTATCGTCACCTCTGTGGCGATGACCGGCCTTTCATCCCAACAAAGTGCCAATAATGAACTGAGAAATCTTACAAAAATACAAACATCTAATGATCAATTGAGCATTCACATGCTAGAGATAGCCGACAGTCTGCGCTCTATATCAGTTGAGAACTACCAAGACTATGTGACGGACGCGAAAGAACAAATCGTGCAAAACGCTGGCATCATCTCTGCAAATATTGAAAAAGCTCATAGCCAAAGCTTAAAGCAGACTCTCGAAGAAAATCTACATGAGCTCAACGATTATGGCCTAGCACTCATCGCCCTTATCGAAAAGCGTTACATTATTGGTCTCAATTCTTCTTCAGGCTTGCGCGGTAACATAGATAAAATGGGCACAGAAATAAGCCAGGATGTCCAAAAGCTTAGCTTATTACGACGGGAATTCACCAATGTACGTAAGGCTGAAGCCGGCTATTTATCTGATCCAACCGCAAGTAATTTAGAAGAGTTCACCACAAGCTTTAATCGTTTCGATAATCGAATTGAAAACTTCGGCTTTCAAGATACTCATGGCATTAAGGCCAACGCTTACCGTGATGCAATTATCAAATATGGTGAGGAATACACCTCGCTCAGCGAGATTGAAAATACGTTTTCGACACAAAAAAACCAGTTTACCGAAAGCCAACTTAAAGCGACCCAATTAATTGAAGCCAAGGTTCAGCAGGCCGAAGACAGCGCAGAAGAAAGTTCAGCTCAAGCGAATGCCACACTACTCGCCGTTAGTATCATCGCAATTCTAGTAGCCGCACTACTGATGCTCGCCATTGGCCGCAGCGTAAACAGCACATTACAAAACATCATTACCGATCTTAATAAGGTCAAAAAAGGTGATATGTCATCAAAAGCGGCTGTCAACATCAAACGCAATGATGAGTTCGATCAATTAAGCCAGTCTCTCAATGAAATGACAGGCGGCTTAGGCAATGTATTAAAAGACGTTGTCTCAACAACTTACAATGTCAGCACCATGTCGACCGATTTAAACAATACCATCAGCAGCATTGCCAGCAGCAACCACTTAGTCAATCAACGCACACATTCATTGGCGTCAGCCACAGACGATATTTCCAGCCGTTTAACCGAACTGTCTAGTACCACGAACACACTTAAAACGCATTCCAATGACACCTACCAATCGGCTAAATCTGGCGCAGACACTATTAAATTAGTGTTAAATAGCATCACAGATACAGTCAATATCGTGAATATGACTGGCCAGCAACTCGATGAGCTTGGTCGTTTATCGAAAAATATCGACAGCGTGATTGCCATGATCAATGACCTTGCAAGTCAAACCAACTTACTTGCACTTAACGCCGCGATAGAAGCCGCTCGCGCTGGCGAAGCAGGACGAGGCTTCTCGGTTGTCGCAGATGAGGTTAGAGCCTTGGCTGAGAAAACCGTCGACGCCACCTCAAAAATCACGGATATCGTCAATACCATTCAGCTATCTACTCAAACTGCCATTAGTACAATGGAAAGCGGACAAGACAACCTAAAAATCATCGGCGACAATGGTAACAAAGCCGAAGAAGCTATGCGCGACATAGAAAGCAACGCCATGACAGGATCGAAAGCAACCGATTCGATGGCCAATGCTATTCAAAATGTTGCGACAACTGCCATTCAAATGAGTACCGAGATGGAAGAAATCTCTCAGCAGCTCAACCAAGACACTCGCTCAATCGATATTTTGGCGGATAAAACCAAACAAATTCAGCAAATTTCTGAGCAACTTGCCGTTAAAACTCAAGTATTCACTCTTGTTTAACACCTTATTAGCCTCAGACACCTCAACAAGTAAGACACTTCAAGCATCAGTTGATGGTTGAAGTGTCTTACTTTCAAACATCTAATGGCATACACAGTTTGGTGGAGACATCCGCCTCTTGATGACACTGAGCACAAACGCTAGACTGTGTGGCATCTATCATCGATGAACTTCCCGCCTTTCTTCACGGGAATGCGAACACTTTCTTTAGGACTTTACTTTAGGATAACAACAAACCTATGCCGGACGTCATTCCAGCCGACTCTGTTGGTATTGTTACGCCACAGATTGCGCAATTCGACACACCGTTGGCGCTTTCCTGCGGACAAACCTTGTCATCGTACCAACTGACTTACGAGACTTATGGCACGCTCAATCAAAGCGCCTCTAACGCTATTCTAATTTGCCATGCGCTAAGCGGAGATCATCACGCTGCAGGCTATCATGCCATGTCGGATAGCAAACCCGGTTGGTGGGACACAGCAATAGGACCAGGCAAAGCCATCGATACAGATAATTTTTTTGTCATTGCTCTCAACAACTTAGGTGGTTGCTGTGGTTCAACGGGACCCACTAGCCTCAATCCAGAAACAGGACAACGCTGGGAAGCCAGCTTTCCGATTGTAACAGTAGAAGATTGGGTTGAAAGCCAAGCTCGCCTCGCCGATTTACTCGGTATCCAAACCTTTGCGGCCATCGTTGGCGGTAGTCTTGGCGGTATGCAGGTACTTGAATGGAGCATCCGCTTCCCTACTCGTTTAAAGTCAGCCGTAATTGTCGCATCAGCGCCAAAACTCTCGACACAGAATATCGCTTTCAACGAAGTCGCACGTCAGTCCATTCGTCGTGACCCTGACTTTTTTGATGGCAACTACATAGACAACAACTCCGTACCAACCAACGGCCTTGGTTTGGCGCGCATGTTGGGGCACATCACCTACCTTTCAGATGATGCTATGGGCGCAAAATTTGGTCGTCAAATGCGCCATGACAACTACCAATACAATTACGGCATTGAATTCGAAGTTGAAAGCTATTTGCGCTATCAAGGCGAAGCCTTCACCAAGCGCTTTGACGCTAATACTTATATGCTGATGACCAAGGCGCTGGATTATTTTGATCCGGCTTCACAAACCAATGGCGATCTTTCTGCCGTTCTAAGCCGCGCACAGTGTGAATTTTTATTAGTTTCCTTTACCACCGACTGGCGTTTCTCCCCAGAACGTAGTGAAGAAATCGTCAACGCACTTGTCAAAGCAGGCAAGCAGGTTTCGTACGCTAAAATCGAAGCAACAGAAGGTCATGATGCCTTTTTATTCCCAATACCACGCTACATGGCCGTGTTAAACACCTTTTTAACTCGCGTGGCCAATGGTCTTACCTCGGAGGTCAAATAATGCGCTCTGATTTAGAAATGATCGATGAATGGGTACAGCCCAATATTCGAGTGCTTGATTTGGCTTGCGGCCCAGGCGAATTGCTTCACCACCTTATTCAGAATAAACAGGTAAATGGATATGGCTTAGAAATCGGTCATGACGATTTAAACACTTGTATTGAAAAGGGTATTCCGGTTTTAGAACAGAACATCGACGAAGGTTTGCAGAACTTCGATGACCAAAGTTTTGACTTAGTCTTAATGACGCACGCCTTACAACAATTTCGTCGCCCAGATTTACTAATCGACGAAATGCTGCGTATCGGCAAAGAATGCATTATCACTTTCCCGAACTTTGGACATTGGCGAAGTCGTTTGCATTTGGCATTAAAAGGCAGAATGCCGGTATCGGATTTCTTGCCATACAACTGGTATGACACGCCAAACATTCACTTTTTCACTTTTCAAGATTTTGAGCGATTATGCCGCGAAAAAAACATCAAAGTTTTGCGTTGGGCTGCTGTAGATGGCCAACTAAAAGACCACTGGTGGATTCGCTCCATGCCAAACTTATTCAGTGAAACGGCTATTTTTCACATCAGCCGATGAATCACGAGCAGCATCAATCAAACGATAACAAGGCGGCACATCAGCCGCCTTTGTTTTAGAAGATAAAGGAAAAACCGATGAGCAAAACCATCGTATTAGCTAGCAACAATGCTGGAAAAATCAAAGAATTCAATGCCTTACTCGGTGACATGGGCATTGATGTAAAACCACAAAGCGAGTTCAACGTTGAAGAAGCCGAGGAAACAGGCTTAAGCTTTATTGAGAACGCCATTCTAAAAGCGCGCAATGCTTGCGCTCACACTGGCTTGCCAGCTTTAGCAGATGATTCTGGTATCGAAGTGGATTATCTAGATGGTGCGCCAGGTATTTATTCTGCTCGTTTTGCAGGGGATCACGGTAATAACGAAGCAAATAACACGCTGCTACTAGACAAGCTGGACGGCGTGCCTGAACTAAAGCGCAGTGCTCGCTTTCATTGCGTATTGGCTTATATGCGCCATAAAGAGGACCCAACACCACAAGTGTTTCATGGTGTCTGGGAAGGTCGTATTTTGACCTCTACGGAAGGCCAAGAAGGCTTTGGTTATGATCCTGTATTTTATGTACCGGAATGCGCTTGCAGCGCCGCCAGCCTGCCAAAAGAAGTGAAAAACCAAATAAGCCATCGTGCCAAAGCGTTGAAACAGCTACTCGCTTCCTTTCAGCAGACTCAACAGGATAGGCCATTTTGAGTACACAGTTACCGCCTCTTAGTCTGTATATCCATTTACCTTGGTGCGTGCGTAAATGCCCATATTGCGACTTCAACTCCCATCAAGCTGACCGTTTTGAAGCCAATGGAAAACTGCCAGAAGACGCCTATCTGGCACAGCTTTTGGCCGATTTAGACACGGATTTAGCGTATGTCGCCGGTCGAAAAATCCAAACAGCATTCATTGGTGGTGGCACGCCAAGCTTGATGAGCGAAGACTTCTATTATCGTTTAATGGATGCGCTACGTAAAAAGCTAACCTGGGCAGACAATGCTGAAATCACCATGGAAGCCAACCCAGGAACTTTTGAACAAGAAAAATTCCGCCATTTTCGTCAAGCTGGGATCAATCGACTCTCCATTGGTATACAAAGTTTTCAGCCAAACCTGTTGAAAACCCTAGGAAGAATCCACAACCGTGAAGAAGCAATACACGCTGTGGATAAGTCTAGAGCCGCAGGTTTTGACAATATCAACCTTGATTTGATGCATGGGTTACCAGATCAGAGCCTAGAAATGGCGCTAGAAGATTTGTCCCTAGCCATCGAACTAAACCCTGAACACTTATCTTGGTATCAACTGACTATCGAACCAAATACAGAGTTTTATCGTCGTCCGCCAACGCTACCAAAAGACAACACCTTATGGGAAATTCAAGATGCTGGGCAAGCGCTGCTCAGCAAACAGGGTTATGCTCAGTATGAAGTTTCCGCTAACTCGAAGGAAAACCACCGCGCGACACACAACCTGAATTATTGGCGCTTCGGTGATTACATAGGAATTGGGGCTGGCGCTCACGGTAAGATCACATTGGTTAATGGTCAAATATTTCGTACACGAAAGACTCGCCACCCGAACCATTACTTAACTAACTTACCTGAAGCCTTGGCGATCAAAGAGGCGATCGAGCAAGAAGACTTGCCTCTCGAATTCATGATGAACCGTCTACGTTTGTTCGAATCCTTTGATTTAAAGGATTATGAGCGATTTACCTATCAAAGTGTGCCAGTTTCTCTACTTAAATCTTGTGAAATGGCGCTACAAAAAGGTCTCTTAGATGGCAATGAATGGAAAAAACAACGCATCAAAACCACTGAAAAAGGCAAATTATTTCTTAACGAATTGCTTGAATTATTCCTTCCATAGCAGGTCATTTTATTTACTATAATTTGACATCTAAGCATTTAGATGTAACCCTTATCAAGTTAAGAACAAAAAAGGCCATCTTTGATGGCCTTTTTTGTTCTATTAGCAACATACAAACTAGTGAATTTTTTAATAAAATATCTTTTTAAACGAAAGAAATCACCCGTCATTTCTTTCTATTTCAACAATTTACAGCGCTCTATATTTTTGCTCCTTTTGTGGCTGAGATGATCAAATACTTTGGTCTCATTGGCAAAATGGACAACACTAAATTATGCATAAATTGTGAAAAAAGAACAAAATACGTCGTATTAAGAACAATTCGATAATGAGAATTCTTTTAGGGTGAAATAACGGAATTGTGTAGAAAAACGCTCATGTTGATTTTCGTTTAAAAAGATTTGAATAGATTTCTATAAATTCAGTTATTCTATAGAAGTCATGGGGAAGTTTTCACTAATTCAGGAGAATGTTTATGAGTAATAAAGTACCTGACAGTGGTCGGGCAGAATACAACACGTCATATAAAGTAGGGCAAGATAACGTTCAGTTTCTTGGTTTAGACGTATTAAACCCAGTGTTTAGTACCAGCGCACTTATTATCTTTGCATTTATCATTGGCAGTATTTTATTCCCGGCTGATGCGAGTGCTATCTTATCAGGTGCCAAAAACTGGTCGATCAATAACTTTGATTGGTTTTTCATGGTATCCGGCAATATCTTCGTACTTTTTTGTCTACTTCTCATCGCTCTTCCTCTTGGTAGAATTCGCCTAGGTGGAACGGAAGCCAAAGCAGAACACTCAACAATTACCTGGTTCTCTATGCTGTTCGCAGCAGGCATGGGTATTGGTCTGATGTTCTGGAGTGTGGCTGAACCAGTAGCTTATTATACTGGTTGGTACGGCACGCCTTTTGATGTGGTTAAAAATACGCCAGAAGCTCGCGACCTAGCAATGGGGGCAACCATGTTCCATTGGGGTCTTCATCCTTGGGCCATATACGCTGTAGTGGGTTTGTCTCTAGCTTTCTTTGCATACAACAAAGGTTTACCTCTTACCATTCGCTCTGCTTTCTATCCATTGTTTGGAGAGAAAGTTTGGGGTGGCATCGGTCACGTAATCGATGTTGTTTCTGTTATTGCGACTATCTTTGGTTTGGCAACATCACTTGGCTTTGGTGCACTGCAAGCAACAAGTGGTCTTAACTTCCTATTCGATATTCCAAACACGTTAACAACACAAATCCTTGTTATCTGTGGTGTTACTGCTGTTGCCATTATTTCGGTAGCACGAGGCCTAGAAGGTGGTGTAAAACTACTCTCTAACGTCAACATGATCATCGCTGCCGTATTGGCGGTCTTTATTGTGATCGTTGGCAACTCTAGCGCTATCTTTGCAGCAATGGGTTCTTACTTTTTAAGCTATGTTGAAAACATCATTCCATTAAGTAATTGGATCGGCCGTGAAGATACAACCTTCTACCATGGCTGGACTGTATTCTACTGGGCTTGGTGGATTTCTTGGTCACCATTTGTTGGTATGTTTATCGCGCGCGTTTCACGCGGCCGTTCAGTACGTGAATTCATTGTTGCTGTGTTATTGGTCCCTACTGTTGTATCCCTCGTATGGATGTCTATCTTTGGTGGATCAGCTCTAGACCAGTCAGCAAACGGTATTGGTGCTTTAGCAAACGGAATTTCTGATTCTTCTCTTGCTATGTTCCAAATGTTTGAAAATCTTCCAATGACGTCTGTGATTTCCTTCATAGGTATCATTCTTGTATTGGTTTTCTTTGTGACCTCTTCTGACTCTGGCTCTTTGGTTATCGATGGTATTACCGCTGGCGGTAAAACCGATGCACCAATGATTCAGCGTGTATTCTGGGCTATTCTAGAAGGTGTTATTGCCATCGCACTATTGGTAGGTGGTGGTTCTGAAGCGCTCGGTGCGATTCAAGCCGCAGCCATTACCATTGGCTTACCATTTACCTTGCTCATGCTGATCATGTGTGTGAGCTTGTGGAAAGGTTTGCATAGCGATATGCATCTTTATAAGAAAGCATAGTTTTGTGGTGGCTTCCTAGAAGCCACTCACAACTAAGAAAACAACGCGATTGGCCGAAGCAGGACATTCGCGTTGTTTTTTTTTTGTAAATATTCTATTATCTGCGTCCTCTTAGGGGAGTAATCTTCTTTGCACTGCAAAGATTCTTTGTCAACATAATCGAGCCTCAAGCTCGTGGCAAAGAAATCCTGATCCGACACCATATCGGCAGGGTTGATGAGACTTAAGACAATGACTTGGCTCAGGTGGGCTCAGGTTTTTGTCTTTCGTTTATTGCCCACCTTGGATCGATCAAATGGAAGCATTGCTCACTTCTACCTCCACTGTTGCTCTTGCTGAAATCGGCGATAAAACTCAACTTCTAGCCTTATTCCTTGCTACACGTTTTGCCTCTAAAGTTTCTATTGTTCTTGGCATTCTTGCTGCGACTCTATTAAATCATGCGCTCTCAGCATGGCTCGGTGTTGAAGTCGCTCACTGGATTCCCGAAAGCGCGATCAGTTGGGTAGTTGGCTCAAGCTTTATTGCCGTAGGTTTATGGTTGTTAATACCTGATAAAGATGACAGTGAAGATAATGCCATGCTGAAATACGGTGCCTTTAGTGCAACGTTTATCTTGTTTTTCCTTGCTGAAATCGGCGACAAAACTCAAATCGCCACCGTTTTATTGGGGGCGCACTATGGCAGTATTTGGATGGTCTTGCTAGGCTCAACTATCGGTATGATGCTAGCAAACGTCCCAGTGATATTTGCTGGCAACTGGATAATGGACAGAATCAATGCTAACCGCACACGCCAGCTAGCTTGTTTACTGTTTCTCATTATGGGAATAGTCACAATAGCAACGCCTCTGCTTCAATAATATAGACTCTTAATAACGGCTTTTTAATCAACAGGAATGGAACAATGGATGTCGAATTAACCGAAATTCTCGAGGCACTTTGCCAACATGCGCCATTCAATGAGATTGCCGATGACCCGCAACTCAATGACATGTCCAAAGAAATAGAGATTCAGTATGTTCGTGCTGGCGAATGGGTTATCGCTCCCAGTTCACTAAACAATACGTTGTTCTTTATTCGCAGTGGTGCAATTGAAGTACTTAGCAAGGAAGAAAAGTTAATTCGACGTATGAATGAAGGCGAGCTGTTTGGCTACTTCTCTCTATTGCGGGGCGGCAAATCCTCACAATCCATGCGTACAATTGAAGACAGTTTATTGTATCGTATTCCAGCCCGCTGGTTTTTGAAGCTCTATGAAGAAAACGATATTTTTTCTGATTTTTTTGAACTCGCTCGCGAAGTACGTTTACGTGTTGCGATGGATTCACAAAGCTCAGATGTATCATTAATGACCTGCCCTGTTGTCAGCTTATTAAGAAGACCACCGATCAGTGCAGACATTAGCTCAGACATTCTGACTTCTGCTCAAATAATGGCGGAGCATCGCGTTTCAAGCCTATTAATTACGGAAAATGACGAACTAATAGGTATTGTAACTGACCGTGATTTACGCACTCGGGCTGTTGCCAAAGGTCTTCCTTACAGCACATCTATCGCCGATGTTATGACCCGCGACCCAATTGTGATGGACAGCGGTGATTACGCGTCAGAAGCCGTATTAAAAATGATGGAAAGTAATGTTCATCATATTCCCATTGTCAAAAATGAGCGCCCTATCGGTGTGATAAGCACTGGGGACATCATTCAAAAAGAAAGCCACGGCAGCGTTTATCTGATCAGCGATATTTATAAACAAACTGGCATCGAAGGCTTGAAAAGCATCAGTCGAAAAATGACACATACTTTCACCCAACTTGTCGTCGCGGATGCCAATACACAAATGATTGGTAATGCTATGTCACATATCGGTACCGCCTTTGTAAAGCGATTATTGCAGCTGGCCGAAGAAAAGTACGGCCCACCTCCTGTGCCCTATTGTTTTATCGCTCTTGGTTCACAAGCAAGAGAAGAACAAACAATTAAAACCGACCAAGACAATGCGATCGTCTTAAGTAATAAATACGACGAAGCCTTACATGGTGAATACTTCGAAAATTTATCCGAATGGGTTTGTCGTCATCTAGATGACTGCGGCTACACGCTTTGTACTGGTGATATCATGGCATCGAACACTCGCTGGCGTCAGCCATTGAGCGTTTGGAAGGAAAACTTCAGTGAGTGGATACAAAAACCCAAGGCTGAAGCACTTTTACGTCTTTCTATTTTCTTTGACCTACGTGGTATTTATGGCGACAAAACCCTCGCTAAGCAGCTCAATCAGCACATTCGCCAAGAAGCCAAACAACATTCTGGCTTTTTAACCTTTATGGCCAGAAATGCCAATCAACGAAAACCCCCGCTTGGCTTCTTCCGACAATTTGTTCTAGACGGTGAAGGCGAACAATCACGAACTTTTAATCTAAAAGAAAGAGGCATAGCACCAATTATTGATATTGTTCGCGTTCACGCTCTTGCCTGCGGCAGCGACAAACTCAATACGCTTGAGCGCATCGAGGACATTGAAGCTGCAGGACTGTTGCCTGATGGTCGAGCTAAAGATCTAGCGTTGGCGCTAGAAATGATAGGTATGGTGCGTATCAAAAATCAGAAAGACCAAATTGAAGCAGGCGAAGAGCCTAATAATCACGTTAACCCTGAAAATTTGTCATCATTTGAAAAGCGTCACCTAAGAGATGCTTTTCATATCGTTACTCGCCAACAGGAATTTATTAAATTCCGTTACGCAGGGAAGCGCAGCTAAATGACTAAGTTACTATTAAAAAACAAACCCAAAGAAGATAGGCAGGACTGGCAATCCATGTTTGCAGAATGGGCAGAAAAAGCACCAGAAGGCCCATTAAAACGCTATTATCAAGCCGGGATGGTTACGCCACAAACAGCATTAAAAGATACGCCATTACTGGCCTTGGATTTAGAAACCACAGGACTTGACCCAAACCTAGATGAAATCATCAGCCTTGGTTTAATTCCGCTTAGCCATAAAACTATTCGTTGCCAAGGCGCACAATATTGGATGGCAAAACCAGAACGTTCACTGCATGCCGAATCGGTCACCATCCACGAAATCACTCACTCTGAACTGGCAGAAGCACCACGGCTTCATGCCATTTTAGATGAGATTTTAATAGCGCTCTCTCATCAAGTCATCGTCGTGCATTGTGTGGCCATCGAACGTCAGTTTTTATTAGAAGCATCGATGAAAATTTATGGTTTTCCGCTGTATTTCCCTGTGCTCGACACCATGGACATTGAACGACAAGCGACCTATAAACCTTGGTGGAAACGCTTTGGAAAACAACCATCATTACGTTTAGATGCTTGTCGCCAACGCTATAAACTACCACGTTACAAAGCACACCATGCGCTCACCGACGCCTTGTCATCAGCCGAATTGCTGCAAGCACAAATTTCCTATCACATGGACCCAAACGCTGATATCTCCAACTATTGGGTATGATGGTTTCGATCGCATTGATACGATTATGCTGTAACCGATGTGACAAAGACGGATTCAGCGTATTCAGTAACAGAAGGGCAGCTTTCGCGGACCACCAATTCGGTTTCTAGCACCACATCCTTGGCTTCTCTTAGTCCCAAGAACACTTCAGCAGCAACACGCCCCTTCTCGACTGTATGCTGATGTATGGTAGTAATAGAAGGGTGAATATTGGCACTTTCAGGAATGCCATCAAAACCAACCACTTGCAAATCTTGCGGCACACGCAAGCCTAAATGCAAGGCCGCTTGCACCGCCGCAATCGCAATACAATCACTCATACACAACAATAATTGTGGACGCTTAGCCATCGTTAATGCTTCACGAGCCGCTTGGTACGCTAGTTTATGATTGTTTTCAGGAATGTGCCAAATATGCTCAGACGCAACGGACAACTGATGTTCTTTTAAAGCTTCAAAATAACCATACAAACGCTGGATCGAAATAGACGCCGCTCGATCAAACAATTCGTCTTCACGTATACGACACACACGATCCGTTGCCAACAGGCTCAAACCTAAAATCGCCACAGCATCAGGCTTATGTTGCAAAGCGTGACTGGCGACTCGATAAGCACCAGTGTGGTTTTCAATATTGACCGACGTTGTGCCAGGAATAAAGCTATCTACGGTAATAATATTCTTGTTCGGCATCAACCAAGGCGCATTAATACATTGCTGCGGTTTGTGTCCGTAAACAATAAAACCATCTACCATAGAAGATTGCATGCGGCTTTGAGCATCTTGCTCAACTTGATCCGAGGACAACAGCAACATGTTGTATTCGTTAGCTTCAAAGACTTCTGCCATGCCTTTTAGAAACTGATTAGCAACAGGGTCGGTTAAGCTATAACTAAGGTCATCAGACAACACAATGCCCACGATTCCCGTGCGGCCAGTACGTAAACTACGAGCCGCAGCATTAGGGCCAAAATAGCCCATTTTTTCGCATTCGCTCAGAATGTTTTCACGCAAACTAGCCGACAATTGATCAGGTCGATTAAAAGCGTTTGATATGGTTGCCGTAGACACTTCTAATCGTTCAGCAACGTCTTTTAAAGTCAGTTTTTTTATGTTTTTTGTCATACTAACTACCCGTAACCAGAAAGCGTTTCAACGAACAAGCTAATTCACACGATACTTCCATTAGCCTGTTCAGAAAACCCAATAATCTGCGCAATACGACTTAAGACAACTTAGCGTAAAACGCTTGATAAGCTGGTAAAGTCAATGCTTGGCCATCCAGAGTGGATTCAAAACCATGTCCCTGTAGCACTTCAGCAACCTCCATACTTAGGCTTGCCTGCTGCACCTCACCTGTCATATTTAGTACAACCAGAAGGCGGACACCATCGTACTCACGCACTAAAGCAATCAATTGCTTATTGTCCAAATCAGGTTGCGACAATTCGCCATTTACTAAAGCAGGTTGTTGCTGACGCCAATGAATCAGCTGACGCACCTGATGCAACAAGGCATCTGGGTTCGCTTCTTGCTCAGCAACGCTTAGCGGTAAGTGATTTTTGTCGACTGGCAACCAAGGTTCGATTGTTGAAAATCCACCCAATGCAGATTTATCCCACACCATTGGTGTACGACAGCCGTCACGACCTTTAAACACTGGCCATAGCGGAATGCCATAAGGGTCTTGAATGCGCTCAAACGGCACCTCAGCTTCAGGCAAACCAAGCTCTTCACCTTGATACAAACAAACACTGCCACGTAGCGACAAAATAAGCGCCAAAGCAATCAAAGGATAGGCTTTGCCATCTTCGCCTGACCCCCAACGAGTGCGAGAACGCACCACATCATGGTTCGATAACGCCCAGCAAGGCCAACCATCACCCACGATGTTATTCATATTAGCCAAGGTTTTACGAATGTATTCCGGCGAATGTGGCGTATTCAGAAAGTCAAAGGTATACGCCATGTGTAATTTATCACCGCCAGATGTGTATTCTGCCATGCGTTTCAGAGGGAAATCGTCACCAATTTCACCCACCATGGTACTGCCCGGAAACTCATTCATCATGACCCGTAAATCTTTTAAGAAGCCCAGGTTTTCTGGACGGCTAAGATCATACACATGACGCTGATAAGTATATGGATTATCGTGTGGCGCACCCATTGTTTTTGGTTCACCAACCGGTACAGGTGGGTTGTCTTCCAAACCTTCACTATGGAAATAAAAGTTCACAGTATCCAAACGGAAACCATCTACACCAAGCTCTAGCCAAAAACGCATATTATCCAAATGCGCCTGACGAACATCTGGATTGTGGAAGTTAAAATCTGGCTGCGACTCTAAGAAGTTATGCAAATAATACTGCAAACGACGGCTGTCCCATTTCCAAGCACTGCCCCCAAAGATAGACAACCAGTTATTTGGCGGTGAACCATCCGGCTTAGGATCAGCCCAAACATACCAATCCGCTTTCGGGTTGGTTTTGTCCTGACGACTTTCTTCAAACCAAGGATGGGCATCAGCCGAATGACTAATCACCTGATCAATCATAACTTTTAAACCTAACTCATGGGAGCGACCTACCAAGGCTTTAAAATCAGCTAACGAGCCGAACATTGGGTCGATATCGCAATAATCTGATACATCGTAACCAAAATCTTTCATCGGAGAAGTAAAGATAGGCGATAGCCAAATAGCATCGACACCAAGTGATGCCACGTAATCCAACTTACTTGTGATACCCGCTAGATCACCAACACCATCACCATTCGCATCCATAAAACTACGTGGGTAAATTTGATAAATAATCCCACCTTTCCACCAGTTCAGATTGGTTGTCATCAAGACTCTCCAAAAAACATAAAACGTGAGGCAACGCCAAAGCCATGCCCCATTAAAATAACATTATGACTAGCCGTGTAGACGCATAGTCATCCATCAACCTTTGCGCAAATACGACTGTTCATTTTCATCAAATAAATGCATTTTTTCAGCCGGTGCAGATAAATACACGTTATCCCCACGCTTAATACTCAAGGTGCCAGCTTGCTTGGCAATAACCATATCGTCTGCACCGGGAATTTTCACATACAGCAAAGTGGCTTCACCCAAGGATTCCACAAAGGACACCTCGCCAGAGAAAAGACTCTCCTGCTCAGCAGAAACCACCACTAGATCTTCTGGACGAATACCAAAGAAAGCCGGTTTCGCTTGCTCGCTCGATTCCGTCACGATAGGCGTTTGAATAGAGGTAGAAGCCGATAAAGACACCAAGGTTTGTGCGCCAGTTTGCTCTATACGACAAGGCACAATATTCATCGCTGGCGAACCAATAAATTTCGCCACGAACACGTTCGCAGGGTGCTCATAAAGCTCCAATGGCGAACCCACTTGCTCAATGTCCCCCCCAGACAACAATACAATACGATCCGCCAAAGTCATGGCTTCTACCTGATCGTGGGTCACATAAATCATCGTAGAATCAGGCATACTGTCTTTCAGGTTAGCTATTTCCATACGAGTCGCCACACGCAACGCCGCATCCAAGTTAGACAAAGGTTCATCAAACAAGAAGACTTTGGGGCGACGTACAATCGCACGACCAATCGCCACACGCTGACGCTGACCACCAGAAAGCGCTTTCGGCAAACGGTCTAGATATGGTGTTAACTGCAGCATATCGGCAGCTTTACGTACTTGCTGATCAATATCTGCTTTACTTGTTTTAGCTATTTGTAAACTGAACGCCATGTTGTCATACACCGTCATGTGCGGGTACAAAGCATAGCTTTGAAACACCATAGCAATCCCACGAAGTGCTGGCGGCACGTCATTCACGACGACGCCATCGATCTCCAGTGTGCCAGCAGAAATCTCTTCTAAACCTGAAATCATGCGTAATAATGTAGACTTGCCACAGCCTGATGGACCAACAAAAACAATGAATTCGCCCTGCTTGATATCCAGATTAATGTCTCTTAATACTTCAACATTATTGGAATAAATTTTCTTAACATTGGTGAGTTTTACATCAGCCATGATTTTACTGCCTCAATCTAAATTCGTACCTTAGGTGAGGAGCGAACGCTCAACTCACCTGCCTAGGTTTTGTTATTTCACCGAGCCTGCTAGCAAACCGCGCACTAAATAGCGCTGCAAGCCAAAGAAGACACACAAAGGAATAATGATGGTAATAAACGCCGATGCGGTCAGAATTTCCCAGTTACCACCGCGAGAACCCAGCAATTCACGAAGCTGGCCCGTTAGCACTATGTGATCCGCATCATTTCCAAGGAATACCATGGCAATTAGCAAATCATTCCATACCCAGAGAAACTGGAAGATGGCAAATGACGCCAAGGCAGGAAAAGACAGAGGCAAAACAATCTTACGGAAAATATCAAAATCGGAAGCACCATCCACACGTGCGGATTCAATAATTTCTCTTGGTAGACCAACGATATAGTTACGCAGTAGATAAATCGCTAAGGGCAAACCAAATCCAGTATGCGCCAACCAAATCCCCACATAGGTTTTCGACCCAACGCCAAAAAAATCACCAATTAAATTATAAGTTTTCAATAGTGGAATCAGCGACATTTGTAAGGGCACAACCAACAACCCCACGACAGCAGCAACCAGCAAAGCTCGACCAGGAAAGCGCATCCACGCCAAAGCATAAGCGGCAAACGCTGCAACAAGAATAGGAATTATGGTCGCGGGGATGGTAACCGTTAATGAATTGATAAACGACTTACCTAAACCTTCTGAATTTAATACTTCACGATAGTTCTCTAAGGTAAAACGAGGTGGAACCTCAGCCGTGTAGAAAATACGGTCACCACGGGAGCCTTTCCATGGAACGGGTGAGGAAAACGCATAATCGCCATTCTCCAGCACTTGCAAGGTTTCGCCTTTTTTCAGCTCAGCTACCGTACCGACGTCAAATTCATCCGGTCTTAATGAACTAGAACCAAACTTGGTAATTTCTCCAGCAGATCCTTCGAATAGATTTCCGCGAATCACAAAGCGATCGCCTTCTTGAACTTGAGCTTTAGGCTCATGGGCACGCGCCACATGACGCTGCTCAGAAGTCGACAGCGCCGTCCACCAGCCAGATGTAGACAGCTGATTTTTGTCTCGAATAGAAGAAATAAACAAGCCTGCGGTTGGGATAGTCCAAATAATCACCAAAAACAAAACAGTCGCATGAACTAAAAATGTTAACGGAGTACGTTTAGATGACGTAATCATATTAACGCCCCTCCATTTCAGCATTGGCACGACGAATATTCCACACCATGATAGGGATCACCAGAACCATAATAACCAACGCAATTACCGCGCCGCGACCGAAGTCGCCACCACCATTAAACATCCAACTAAACATCTGATTAGCCAATACTTGAGTGCCCCACTGAGCGTTTGTCATCGCCAACACGATATCGAAAACTTTCAAAACCAAAATGGTAATCGTGGTCCAAACCACAGCAATGGTTCCCCAAATTTGCGGCACCATAATTTTGTAGAAGATCTGAAAACCATTAGCACCATCTAATACGGCTGCTTCAATAGTTTCATCTGGAATACCACGCAGTGCCGCAGATAAAATCACCATGGCAAAACCAGTCTGAATCCAAATTAAGATAACCATCAGGAAGAAGTTGTTCCAGATTGGAATCGTCAGCCATGTCTGAGGCTCTCCGCCGAAAAAGACCACTAACGCATTTAACAAGCCAATTTGGTCTTCACCACCAGTACGAAAATCGTAAATGAATTTCCAAATAACCGACGCGCCCACAAAAGAGATCGCCATCGGCATGAAGATCAAACTTTTTGCGATATTACCCCACCAAATACGGTCGGTCATGGTCGCAATAATCAAACCAAAAAATGTTGCCGCTGTGGGCACCACAATCAGCCATAACATGTTATTACGGAAAGACTCATAGAACTCATCACTGCCAAATAACCATTTGTAGTTTGCTAGACCGACAAACTCTTCGCCGCTGCGGCCATAAAAAGATAAGCGAATAGAATCAATAACAGGATAAAAAAGATAAAACGTCAGCAATAAAACCGCTGGTCCTAAAAACAACCAAGGACGAATATTGTTCGCCACACGCAAATTGCGGGCGACCACAGCAGCAGCGCCACTTTTGGTTGGAAAAATTTTATCTAAAAGGAAGTTTGACCCGTAAAAATACGCGGCACACCCCATAACACCTAGAATCATGGTCACTAACGCCGAGGCAAGCTGTCCCATAGAATCTCCAAAATATATCAATGCAGTGACTATTAAAAAACGGCAACCGCTTTACTTATAAAACCAATACAAAAAGCCCCAAAGTGAATAGTCACTCTAGGGCTTGGCAAAAAATTACTTCAAGGCATCCCAGTTTTTTTGGATGTCATGAGCCACTTCTTTGGCATCTTTACCGCCAGTGTAGTCAACCATTCCTGTCCAGAAAGAACCGGCGCCGATTTTACCTGGCATCAAGTCTGACCCGTCAAAACGGAAGGTTGTCGCGTAACGTAAGATCTCGCCTTGTTTTTTCGCCGCTTCACTTGAATACACTTCAGGGTTTGCTTTCAAATGCGCCGAGATAAAGCCCGTTTGCGCCATCCACAACTCATGAGCGATTGGCGAACGAATGAAATCGATAAAAGCACGAGCGCCCTTAGAATCATTCGTCACACTCATTAAGGTTCCGGCACCCAATACAGGGTTACCTAACTCTTTAGACGCATACGATGGGAAGTAGAAGAAGTCCGCATCTAGACCCAATTGCGTTCCTTCCGGAAAGAAAGCAGGAATAAACGACGCTTGGCGATGTAAATAACATTTAGGCGGTGAAGCAAACAAACCTTTTGGGCTATCACGGAAGTCGGTAGACGCAACTGCACTAGCACCGCCGTCAACAAATTCGTCATTACGGGCAAACCAACCAAACTCTTCGATGGCTCCAACAACACGAGGATCATCAAATTTAATTTCGTTCGTTACCCATTTATCGTAAACCGATGCTGGTTGAGTACGAAGTAGTAAATCTTCCACCCAATCGGTGGCAGGCCAACCTGTCGCGGCGCCGGACCCCAAACCTATACACCAAGGTGTTCCACCGTCAGCAACAATTTGTTTGGTTAGGACTTTTAGGTCTTCCATCGTGCTAGGGACTTCATAACCTGCATCGTCAAAGTTATCTGGCGAATACCAAACCAACGACTTCAAATCTGCACGATAAAACACACCATAAAACTCTTTATCGCCTTGCTTGTCTTTGAAAGTCGCTAGATCAACCCAAGACTGACCTGCTGCATAATCATTTTTCACACCATCTTTGACCGTATCGCTAAGGGGTGTCAGAAAGCCCTTAGCCGCTAAATCAGCAGCCAAACCTGGTTGAGGAAAAACAGAAATATTCGGGGCGCTGCCTGCTTGAGTATCTATAACGATTTGCTGCTCAAAAGAATCAGAACCGGCATACTTTACCTTAGCGCCAGTAGCTTCTTCAAAATAAGCCACAACACGCTCAAAATTGGCTTTCTCATCGCCAGTCCAAGGACCAAAAATAGAAATAGTTTCACCAGATAGCTTATTCGATTTCAAAGCTTCATAGCTGTTCCAACTAAAACGAGAATCTTCACCAGGCTTAAACAAGAGGTCTGCTGCATGAACAGCATGAGCGGAAAGCGTCAGGGCAACCGCCATAGACAATAGAGATTTTTTCATCATTGCTCCTTACAGGCTCGCTTAGGAATTGCTAAGCACGCCTTTGTTTTTATTATCGTAGACCGAAACAAAGTAAACACGTCTTCTATAAGGATTAAGAAGGAATTTGATTATTAACAAACAAAACCCGTGCTTCAAGCTCTGCGCCTCCTTAATATTGACTTAATTATTTTCTAAATTTAGTTGATCTATCTAAAAATGCGAATTTTATTTCCCCCGCCGCATCTGTATAAAAAAACAGCAGAAATGGCTTTTTATCACAAATTCAGCAACTTGCTGAGCAAATTAAAGTCATAAACTGGCAATTTAGTTCATGTTTTTTACACATTGACAGTGTTTTTTTTAGACATAAAAAAAGCGTGGGCTAGCCACGCTTCTGATTACGAACAACAGACTTAATAGTCTCTTAACCGTTTAACTAAACTATGCTCTACCGATAAATTTCAATTTTATCGGTTAAAATCGTGCTAATTGTGATTCCGCTTCACTTAGTGAAGGTAAAGAAGGGTATGCACCCAGTTTGGTTACAGAATCCGCGCCACACGCCGCAGCAAAGCGCACAATTTCCACCAACTGCTGTTGTGGCAAATTAGCGAGTGCAGCACGGTCACCGCCCTGCTCTGCTAGCTTATACAATAAGCCCCCAACAAAAGCGTCACCTGCCGCTGTGGTATCTTTTACTTCAACCTTAGGAGTAACGACCTCACTTACGCCATGAGTCGCCGTGTAAAAACGAATCGAGTTGCCACCATCCGTTAATATAAACAGGGTGACACCTGCCGCAAGTGACTGTTCAATTAATGCAAATGGATCCTCTGCTAATAAAGTCAATTCCTCTAGACTGGCTTTCACCACATCGCCACTTTGCATCCAATCAATCACACGCTTGCAATCCACTTGCCCATTTGGCCATAAATTCGTGCGCAAATTAACATCAATACTGACGATCCAATTCGCCTTACGAGCCATACTCACACCGGCCAAGGTGGCTTTAGTAATATCAGTATCTGTCAATGTATTTGAACAGGTATGAAAAACCCCTTGGCTATCAGCAAACCAAGTTGCTTTAAAATCACTTTCACGGAACAAAATATCCGCAGAAGGGCTACGATAAAATTCAAAGCTTCGCTCGCCTGTTTGATCTAAGCTCACAAACGCCAAAGCCGTTTTCGCTTCTTTGGTCATCAACATATTACTGGTATTCACACCATAATCATCAAGAGACTCTTTTAAGAAATGACCAAACGCATCATCTCCTACTTGGCCGACGAAATGACTATTACCACCTAAACGAGCCACAGCTACAGCAACGTTAGCTGGCGCACCACCAGGGAATTTAGTAAATGATTCAAGCTCTCCTGCTTTGGTTGCTCCATTAGAAAGGAAATCGATCAAGGCTTCACCGAATGCCATTACTTTTGTTGTCATTATTGCAGTCTCTTTTTGGTTTGCAGACATAATCTACACAGATGTAAATAAGGATAGTCGAAAAATTATGCAGGGGAGAAAGCATTAAATCAATTTAATTTATTTAAATACGGTTCGACTCAACTCTTATTTGAGCAATTGGTTCACTGTCCGTTTCTTGTTAGACTCAAAACCAATGTAACAATTTTATAATAACGAACAGACCTCAACCTTCCACTGAGTAAGATAATGACCAACGCAAAATGTATCTATGTTGTAGACGATGACGACGAGATTCGCACCCTGCTCAAAACTTACTTAGAAAAGCACCAGTTCACTGTCTTAACAGCCGACTCTGGTGAAGCCTTCTTAGCTAACTTTCGAGCAGACCAAGAAGTCGACTTGGTAATTTTGGACATCATGCTACCTGGACAAGATGGCTTCGCGGTTTGCCGCTCCTTACGCACCCAATCACAAGTTCCAGTTATCATGCTGACAGCCAACTCGGATGAAATGGATCGCATTATTGGCTTGGAAATTGGTGCCGATGACTACCTCGCCAAGCCCTTTAACCCACGAGAGTTACTGGCTCGAATGAAGGCCATCTTAAGGCGCATGGAGCATACTGAAATCGCGGAAATAGCACCACCAGTAGCCAATCGCTTCTATCGCTTTGCACAGTTTACTCTGGATACGCTATCACGAGAGTTGCACTTTAAAGATGAAAAGGAGTCGTTATCCGGCGCGGATTACAACCTTTTAATGTTGTTCCTAACTCATCCCGGCGCCGTGCTCACTCGCGAGTTAATTGCGGAAAACACGCGTGGACGCGATAGCGCCCCACTGGATCGTTTTATTGATGTACATGTTAGCCGCTTGCGTCAGCGTTTACGTGAAGATGCTCGTCAGCCGCAGTTAATCAAAACCATTCGTGGTCAAGGTTATATCTTAACCGCTACCGTCGAAGCCATCAGTGATGCACATTAATCCTACCATCAGTAAGCGTTCACGCATTAGACGTTGGACTCAATCTCTAACGGGACAAATCCTGATCATCATGGCGCTAGGTGTGGCAAGCGCTCAGTTCATCAGCTCGTCTATCTGGTTGCGGCAGCTTGAATCAGATACAGAAGAAAACGTCCGTGAAGTCTCTAAGCACATGGCGTTTCGTATTGCCGCCACCGTCAGCTACTTCACCTCATTGCCAACCAATTATCGTCATATTGTCATCGACCAATTACAAGACATGGGTGGTACACGCTTCTTTGTGACACTCAATAAAGAAGAAATTCACATCAACAACATTCCTGATTCGCCGCTCAAAAACATTGTCAAAAATGAAGTGCAGTCGACGCTCATTAAACAATTAGGTATTCATAATGCCAAAATTGCGTTTTCCAGCCCGAGCGATTTACACGTTATAAATAACCACACCCGCCTTGTTGATCTGCCTGAGCGCTGGGGACACCATAGCTTATTAGTGAAGCCCCTTACGCCACCGATTATCGTGATTCAAATCCCTATCAATGACAAAGACTGGTTATATCTTGCCAGCTTGATGCCCGACCCGTATTTTTTGGATGGCACCACGGCGCTTAGCGGTGATCGCTTATTTTCTATGGCCATGTCGGTCATTACGGTCTTACTGCTTAGTATTCTGATCTTAAGGCGCGTAACACGACCTCTGGCGACCTTGGCTCGTGCCGCAGAACGTTTTGGACAAGGTGACTGGCAGCCAATAAAAGAAGTCGGTAGTGTCGAAGTACGTAACACGGCCAAAGCTTTTAACGATATGCAGCGTCGCATTCAGCGTTATCTTAATGATCGAGAAAGGCTCTTTGCCTCTATTTCTCATGACCTAAAAACCCCCATTACGCGCTTACGATTACGCGCCGAAATGTTAGACGAAGATGACATTCGTGACGCTATGATTCGCGACTTAGAAGATTTAGATATGCTGTTAAAAGGCGCTCTACAAAGCGTAAAAGAAACAGATATTCATGAAAACCGTGTTGAAGTGAACATTTCTCGAATGTTAAGAGACATGCAATCTACCGCCAACCTACATGATGAAAAACTCACCGTTGTCGGCGCATTGCAGCATCCGTTTATTGGTAAACCCTTTGCCATAAAGCGCTGCCTTGGCAACCTAGTTGATAACGCTTTGTATTATGGCAAAACCGCCACTGTATTCATCGAAGACAACGAAGACGAAGTCTGTATTAGAGTCTGTGACCAAGGCCCAGGAATTCCAGTTGATAAAATGGACAAAGTTTTTCAGCCTTACACTCGTCTTACACCAGATCATTCCGGCCATCCCGGAGGCATGGGATTAGGGTTAAGTATCGCGCGTAATATTGCCCGCGCCCATGGTGGCGAAGTCACCTTGAGCAACCATATAGAGCAAGGCTTAGAAGCAAGACTTTGGCTACCAAGACATTGATTAATAAAGAATAAAAAGGTTATTTCTAGTCGCTAAAACATGAAAATAAACGTCACATAAAAAGCAAAAAAATGTCATTTCAAAACACCTAATGCAAGACTTTGTTACAATAGGTTGCTCTACTTTACCCTCTATTGTCAGATCCTTTGCTAAATTCTGTCACTCGAATACTCGCTTAAGCTGAACTTCAGAAAGCGAAGTCGACACAAAAATAACGCGACATCAAAGTCTATTAAATGTCTTTGGTTGGATGATATAACAATAACAAAGGTTCCTATCATGAAAAAAATTGCTTTCGGTTTAACCACAGTGGCACTTTCTCTAGCCGCGGCTACGGCTCAGGCTGGTGAAGTAGAAGTTCTACATTGGTGGACATCAGGTGGCGAAGCCGCTGCGATCAATGTGCTTAAAGAAGAAATGGTAGACGCTGGCCACACCTGGAAAGACTTCGCCGTTGCTGGTGGCGGTGGTGAATCTGCGATGACCGTTCTAAAATCTCGAGCCATTTCTGGCAATCCACCTTCAGCAGCTCAAATCAAAGGTCCAACCATTCAAGAATGGGGTGACCTTGGCTTCCTAACAAATCTTGATGATGTTGCTAAAGCAGGCGAGTGGGACGTTATCCTTCCTCAAGTTGTTAGTGACGTAATGAAGTATGATGGCCATTACGTAGCGGCACCCGTTAACGTTCACCGTGTAAACTGGATGTGGGCTAACCCAGAAGTATTCCGTAAATCTGGCGCGTCTATCCCAACGACTTGGGAACAGTTCATCGTTGAAGCGAAAAAAATCAAAGCAGCAGGTTTCACTCCTCTCGCGCACGGTGGTCAAAACTGGCAAGACGCTACTCTATTCGAAGCCATTGCTTTGGCTAAAGGCGCACGTTTCTACAACAGCGCATTCATCGGTTTGTCTGATAAAACACTCCGCAGCCAAGACATGATCGACGTATTTGATACTTTCAAGCAAATGCGCGAATTCGTTGATCCAGGGTTTTCAGGACGTGACTGGAATATCGCCACATCTATGGTTATCAATGGTGATGCTGCAATGCAGATCATGGGTGACTGGGCAAAAGGCGAGTTCACAGCCGCAGGCAAAAAAGCCGGTATCGATTACGTTTGTTACCCAGCGCCAGGCACAAGTGGAGCTTATACTTTCAACATCGATTCTCTAGCCATGTTTAAAGTAGATGGCAAAGACAAGCAGGCCGCTCAAAAAGACCTGGCTCGTTTGATTCTTGAGCCTAAGTTCCAAGAAACATTCAACTTGAACAAAGGCTCTATTCCTGTTCGTTTGAATATGCCTCGCGATAAATTCGATTCGTGCGCTCATTCTTCAATGGATGCGTTTCTAGCAAGCTCAACGACGGGTAGCCTAGTACCAAGTATGGCTCACGGTATGGCTGTGAACTCTATGGTTCAAGGTGCCATCTTTGACGTAGTCACTAACTTTTTCAACGACGAGTCTATGACGTCTGAAGAAGCCGTAGACAAGCTAGCTCGCGCTATCAAGGCAAGCATGTAAGTGATCAATCTGCAAAACCCTAATTTGCAGTAAACATACGAGGCTGACCCTCTGGTCAGCCTCCTCTTAAGATTTCCTAGAGAATGTTACGAAACATCTCGAGCAAAGATGAGTCAGGTTTTAACCGCATCATCAACGCCAGCCGTTTTGTTACTCTCTCTTCTATAGTGAAGCATCAATTATGAACACTAAAGCCGCCAATTCTGGGTCAGGACAGACTCAGTCAGGACGTCCTGCGCGCCTAAGCTTGGCCGATTGGATGCCTAAAATCGTCATGGCCCCAACGGTACTGGTTACCTTGGTGTGCATTTACGGCTATATGATTTGGACCGCCGTACTTTCTTTCACAGGCTCTCGTATGTTGCCGTCGTACAAATTTGTCGGCTTCGATCAATACGAGCGTCTATTCAACAATGACCGCTGGATGGTAGCCCTATCCAACCTTGGGATTTTCGGTGGTTTGTTTATTGTTATCTGTTTGTTCCTTGGCGTTACTTTAGCCATTTTCTTGGATCAAAAGATTCGTGCTGAAGGCGCGATCCGTACCATTTATCTTTACCCAATGGCGATTTCTTTCATCGTAACGGGTACCGCGTGGAAATGGTTGCTTAACCCAACCAACGGTTTAGAAAAAATGATGATCGATTTCGGCTTTGAGAACTTCAAATTCGACTGGTTGATTAACCCAGACATGGTTATTTACTGTTTGGTTATCGCGGCAGTATGGCAAGCATCTGGCTTCGTCATGGCACTTTTTTTAGCGGGGCTGCGTGGTGTTGATGGCGACCTTATCAAAGCCGCACACCTTGATGGTGCAAGCACATTTACCACTTACCGTCGTATTATTCTGCCTTCTTTGAAGCCAGTATTCTTCAGCGCTTTAGTCGTTCTTTCGCACATTGCCATTAAGAGTTTCGACTTGGTTGCGGCTTTGACTAATGGTGGGCCAGGTTACTCGTCAGATTTACCAGCAAACTTCATGTACACCTACACCTTTACTCGTAGCCAAATAGGCTTAGGTTCGGCGTCTGCAATGGTGATGCTAGGCTGTGTTTTGGCGATTTTAGTTCCTTATTTGTACTCTGAGTTGCGAGGTAAACGCCATGAGTAACCTTAATTCTACAAGTAAAAAAGCTGTTGGTCGTAAAACGTCTGGCCTAGACAAGGTATTGCGCGTTGCCTTATACACGGTATTGATCATTGTGGCGGCGTTTTATCTAATGCCGTTTATCGTCATGTTGATTACTTCCCTAAAAGATGTAGAAGAAATTCGTACTGGTACGCTACTTTCTTTGCCAGCATCTTTGCATTTCGACTCTTGGTCAAAAGCCTGGTCAAGCGCCTGTACTGGCAGTAGTTGTGGTGGTATTTCGCCTTACTTCATGAACTCGTTTCAAATAGTGTTACCTGCTGTGGCAATTTCAACGTTAGTTGGCGCCATCAACGGTTACGTTATTTCCCTATGGAAGTTCCGTGGCAGTGACTTTTTCTTTGCCGCAATGTTGGTTGGTTGCTTCATTCCGTTCCAAGTGATCTTGTTGCCAATGGCACAAACGCTAGGCTGGTTAGGCATTGCCAATACCACTACTGGGTTAGTCTTCGTTCATGTGGTTTACGGCGTGGCTTTTACAACCTTGTTCTTCCGTAACTTTTATCAGTCTATTCCTAGTGAATTGGTCAAAGCGGCTCGCCTAGATGGTGCAGGCTTCTTTACTATTTTCTACCGCATCATTTTGCCAGTTTCTACCCCCATCATAGTGGTAACCGTCATTTGGCAGTTTACACAGATTTGGAACGACTTCTTATTTGGTGTGGCTTTCTCTGGTTTTGATACTCAGCCAGTCACGGTTGCCTTAAACAACTTGGTCAACACCAGCTTTGGCGGTAAAGAATACAACGTCGATATGGCCGCCGCCATTATCGCAGCCTTACCAACACTGGCCGTTTACGTGTTTGCAGGAAAATACTTCGTTCGTGGCTTAACGGCTGGCGCAGTAAAAGGCTAATTAACGCCGCTAAGCAAACTAGCGAACAATAAAGACAAAATGCACTCGTGCCTTTCTAACTAACACAGCACGAGTGATCTGAAAAATTCGGAGTAATAACATGGCAAACCTAGTCATTGATAATGTGAAAAAACGCTACGGCGAGACTGAGATTTTAAAAGGCATCAACATTTCCATCAAAGCGGGTGAGTTTCTGATTTTAGTTGGCCCATCTGGCTGTGGTAAATCCACTCTAATGAACTCGATTGCTGGACTTGAGGATGTATCGGAAGGTCGCATTCTCATCGCTGACAAAGATGTGACTTACACTAGCCCAAAAGATCGTGATATCGCAATGGTGTTCCAGTCTTACGCCCTGTATCCAAACATGACCGTAGAACAAAACATCTCTTTCGGCTTGGAAATGCGCAAAGTACCCAAAACAGAGCGTGACGTGGAAGTTCAGCGTGTCGCTGAGCTATTGCAAATAAGTCATTTACTGGACCGTAAACCCGCGCAATTGTCTGGTGGTCAGCGTCAACGTGTTGCCATGGGGCGCGCCTTAGCTCGTCGTCCTCAGCTTTACTTGTTTGATGAACCACTGTCTAACCTAGACGCTAAGTTGCGCGTAGAGATGCGTACAGAGATCAAGAAGCTGCATAAAAAACTGGGCACAACCATTGTTTATGTAACACACGATCAAATCGAAGCCATGACGCTAGCGGATCGTATCGCTGTGATGAAAGATGGCGAAGTACAACAACTTGGTACACCACAAGAAATTTACGATAACCCAGCGAACCTATTCGTCGCGGGCTTCATGGGTTCACCTGCGATGAACTTTATTCCTGCAAACGTGATCGAAAAAGAAGGCACACCAATGTTGGAACTGGCCACCAGCAGCACCGTTGCTTTGCCATTCCCGAAATCAGAAACACTAAAAGACTACATAGGTAAAACCATTCTACTTGGCTTGCGCCCTGAAATGATCACAGAACCACAGCCGCATAAAGAAGGTCAGCCTTTTGTGACAACGACAGATATCGAAGTCGAAGTAACTGAGCCAATGGGTGCCGACACCATGATTCTGACTCGTGTTAACGATGCAGAAATCAACTGTCGCTCTAATCCAATGTACCCAGCTGAAGCAGGATCCATCATCAAGATGATGTTTGATACGTCCAAAGCGGTCGCGTTTGATAATGAATCAGGTGAACGTATCGATATTTAATCGCTCACTCCGCCATGGGTTAAACACCATTAAGCAAGCCTGTCACAGAGCGCACATCTCTGTGGCAGGCTTTTTTTTGTGAAAAACGTCAGGTTTTTGCACAAATGGTCAAAATTACTGCACAGTCTCTCGAACTTGTCACAAATATGAGATACATTTTGAGAACCGTAATCAAAAAAGCAACTCCATAGTGGTATTTGATTATCTCGAATCGAAGAACTGCCGACTAATATCATGTAAAGGAATCAAACCATGAAGTTTACCAAGCGTTTTATCACGCAACTGGCCATTACTGGTGTCGCGTTATCTGTGACAGCGTGTTCTATGATGGGGCCGCAAAAACCAGATTGGCAAGAAGACAAAGAATATCGCGTCACTATTTTGCACACTAATGACCACCACGGTCGCTTCTGGCAAAACAGTAAAGGCGAATATGGCATGGCCGCTCGTAAGACTCTAATCGACAACATTCGAGAAGAAGTCGCACTAGACGATGGTAATTCCCTATTACTGTCCGGTGGTGATATCAATACGGGCGTACCAGAATCTGACTTGCAAGATGCCGAACCAGACTTCCGTGGCATGAAAATGCTCAAGTACGATGCCATGGCGTTGGGTAATCATGAATTCGACAACCCTCTTTCTGTCCTGAAGAAACAACAAGAATGGGCTGGCTTTCCTTTCCTTTCTGCGAACATTTTAGATGCAAAAACGGGTAAACCCTTGTTTGATGCTTACAAAATCTTCCAAGTAGATGATCTGAAAATTGCGGTTGTGGGTTTCACTACTGATGATACAGCCAAACTAGGAAATCCCGAGTTTCTAGATGGCATCAAGATCGAGTCACCTATTACTGTCGCTAAAAAACTGATTCCTGAGCTGCGTAAAAAAGCCGACTTAGTCGTTGCCGTTACTCACATGGGGCACTACCAAGATGGTAACTACGGTGGCAATGCTCCTGGCGATGTAACACTAGCCCGCACGGTTCCCGGTATCGACGTTATTGTTGGTGGCCACTCACAGAACCCTCTTTTCCAACCTGACGAGCAAAACGGCACGCTGATCCTACAGGCACATGAGTGGGGTAAATACGTTGGACGTCTTGATTTTGTCTACAAAAATGGCGCGATCGTTTGGTCTGAATACAAACTGATTCCCGTTAACTTAAAGAAAAAGATCAAAACAGCCGATGGCAAATCTGAGCGTGTTTTCATTGAAGAAGAAATCGCACAAGATCCAACCATGCTTGAAATGCTAACGCCATTCCAAGAAAAAGGTCAGAAAGAGCTTAATATTGAAATTGGTTTCTCAGAAGCAGACTTCATTGGCGATCGTAGTGTTGTGCGTAACCAAGAAACCAACTTAGGCAACTTGATTGCTCTCGCAATGAAACAAAAAGTTAATGCGGATATTGGTGTCATGAACTCCGGTGGTATCCGTGACAACTTAGAAAAAGGCGTTGTAACCTATAAAAGCGTGTTGAAAGTTCAGCCTTTTGGCAACATGGTGTCTTATGTTGACTTCACGGCCGATGAGCTAACGGATTACCTTTCTACAGCCGCAGCGAAACAAGCTGGTACTGGAGCATTTGCTCAATTCAGTGGCGTGTCTTTAACACTAAAAGATGGCCAAGCGACTGACATCATGGTGAACGGTAACGCCTTAGACGCTGGAAAAACTTACCGCATTGCGATGAACAACTACTCTGCTTCAGGCGGTGATGGTTACCCTAAAATCGTTGATCATCCAAACTACGTTAACTCTGGTTATGTAGATGCTGATGTTCTAGTGGAATATATTCAAATGAATTCACCACTTGATGGCGCAAGGTTCGCTCCAACAGGTGCGGTTAAGCGTTAAATCACACCATCTATGAGATAAGATAACGAATAAAAAAGCGCCAGTAGACATGCTGCTGGCGCTTTTTTGTTTGATAGCTGATATAAAACAGCGAGAAGTATTACTGCTTTTTATAGTTTAACGACCAAGTTAAAGGTGTCGGTAGTTTTTCAGATTCTAACTTAACGGTGAAGAGTAACTCATTCTCCCCAACTTGCTTCCAAGTGTTGGTGCGTTTTCCTCGCTCCGATTCAAGCACAACAACCACAGCATCATTCGTTTGCTGATAGGTGCCAGAGATTTCGATGCCTTCTTCGTCTTTCTTGATCACTTCACCATTAGCTGTAAGCGGTATGGTATCGGCTTCAGCCTCGTCACACTGGAACTGAAACTGCGACGTTTGCCAACCCAATGACCATTGCTGGCAGATCTGTGTTTGCTTTTTCAACACAGGGCGTGCCAAAGCCCGAATAAAAAAGTTCATCTCTTGTGCCACGTTTTCAACCGCTTCGTCCAACGTTGCCTGAGTGCTACCTGCGTCCTGTAAAACCCACTTCCCAGCCAAAACATCATTCGATGCATACGCACTAGTACTAAACGCAATGGCAGCCACAACTCCAACACCAATCAGTTTCTTCACCTTGCTTCTCCTTATTTTTATTGTGAATAAATAATCGCAGAGTCAAGGAAACTTGTAAGGCGCAAAAACGCGCACAATGACTAACATTTAACGCCATTGCTGCGATTAAGCTTTTTGGGGCTGCAATGGAAAAGTGATAGCACTAGAAAGGTAATGAGTTGCCATACCCACGTTGACCGGTTTAGCGAAGTAATAACCTTGGTATTTCAAACAACCTATGTTGTTTAGAATCTCTTTTTCTTCCTGATGCTCTACACCTTCAGCCAGCACAGACAGCTTCATGTGCGCCGCCATAGACACTATTGTATTAATAATGACATGACTCTGTGGATCGCTAGTCAGATCTCGAACAAAGGATTGGTCAATCTTTAATTGTGTAATAGGAAAATGCTGTAAATAACGCAACGAAGAATATCCAGTCCCGAAGTCATCAATCGAAAAGCGTATGTTATGCTCTTTGAGTCGCCACATTTTCTCTGCAACTGAGGTGATATTCTCTACCAACATGCCTTCGGTAATTTCTAGATCAAGTAGGCTTGGGTCCACTTGAGTCCGTTCTATCACGCCGTAAACGGTTTCAACAAAGCACTCCTTGGCAAACTGATACGGACTGATGTTTATCCCTACGCCTTTAAATGTCGGCGGTAAGCCCAAGTCTTGCCATTCTTTTAATTGATGGCAAACACTCTCTAAAACCCAATTCCCGATCTCATCAATTAAACCGACTTCTTCAGCAACCGGAATAAAACGATTTGGTGGTACCAAGCCAAGCTCTTCATTAAACCAACGTATTAGTGCTTCAAAACCGATCAATTGTCCATATTCACTTACTTGAGGCTGATAAACTAAATAAAATTCATCCTTACTAATCGCGCTGTGTAGCGCTTTTTCTAACAAGGCCCGCTCGGTAATTTGCTGCTGCATCTCCTGTCGATAAAAACGATATGCATTGCGGCCACTTTCTTTAGCTTCATACATGGCCGCATCAGCTTGACGCATAATCTGCACGTCATCCGCATCACCTAAAGGGAACAAGCTCACCCCTATACTTGCCGAGATAAAAAGGTCGGCTTGCTCTAATCGAAACACGTGGGATAATTGAGAAAGCAAGCTCTCGGCGATAAAACTGGCTTTATTTTGAGCTTCATCTAAGTTGCTCCCTAATAACGGAATCAGCAAGACAAACTCATCACCACCAATCCTTACCGCCGTATCCGATTCAGATAAACAGGAAACAATACGCTTCGCAGCCTCCACCAAAAGCGCATCACCTATATGATGGCCCATCGAATCATTAATATTTTTAAACCGGTCAAGATCAATAAACAACAAGCCCCCTATTTGACCATTATCACGCGTGCTCGCGATCACTTGTTGCAGGTTTTGATTTAAAAAACGCCGATTGGGGAGGTTTGTTAACGCATCATAGTAGGCAAGAAACCTCACTTGCTCTTGGTCTTTTTTACGTCGTGTAATATCTCGAAAAGACGCGAGGAAATATGTTTCATTATCTAACGTAATAATGTTTCCACATACTTCCACAGGAAAGCTCTCACCGTTGCTCTTATGGTAACTTGCCTCATATATTTTAGGGGCGTCTTGGGAGTAATTGCTCCAACCCTTCAACAAACTCGGGTCCTGCCCGGGATCTATATCTTGAATAGTTAGCGTTAATAATGTGGGTGTATCGTACTCTAATAAACGGCAAGTCTGCCCATTACAGTCTACTATTTGACCTTTTAAGTTCGTCAGTAACATGCATTCGCTAGACTGATGCAATACCGCTTTAAAATAGGCTTCACTCTTTGCTAATTCGCTTTCTACTTTTTTACGTTTATGCCAAAGCGCTGTAATAGTGCGAGACAAGATGCCCAGCTCATCTTCTCGTGATGACTGCTTGAATTTTAGTTGAGTCGGCTCATCCCTTTCATTTTCAAGCACATTTAATTGCGCAATAACATGAGATAAGGGTCGCGACACTTGGAAATAAAACAACATGAACATTGCAATACCAAGCAAGGATGCAGATATGAATGAAGTAGCAATTAAACGAATATTGCGATGAACAAAGGCATTTGTTACCGCGGCATTATCAATGGACACAATCAGCGTACCAACAACCAATTGGTTATCACGTTTGAGTACTAACTTGAACTGTGGTGGCAAGCCTCTAAAAATGTTTTCAGATAACCAACGTAGCGGGAAAGAAGCCAAAGAACGGTACATACTGGCAAGTTCGTACCCTAAATCATCTTCTAACCTAGTCTTATGAAAATTTGTCGAGCGCATTAACCCAGTCAATACCGTTTTTGCTAACTCTTCATCAAGATAATAAGCCGCTTCTACTGCTGAGCTTTCCACAATATACAGCGTCGACATAACCTGATTATGAATAGTTATTTGCTCTTCTTTCCAATCTAAAAAAATTTGAAAAGCACTCATAGCCAAACTCAGCACTAACAAAATCACCAATGCCCATTTGGCTTGCGTATAAGACAGCCGCTTACGTAGAGCTAACATAATCCCTCGCTATATCTGGCTACTGAATTACAAAAGAGATATCGTACTTCTTGAGTAATGCCTTTCTTTGGCCATTCGTATTCAATTCTTCTAATCCTTTATTTAATACGTCACGCCATTTTTCAGCGTCGGGGTATCGCTTACTAAAACAAACCGAATAATGATCTAGATCCAATTCGGTCACATCATAGAAGCTCAATTGATCAATAATCTGCATGCGCTTTGCGGCAAAAATAGCACTGTCTCGTTCCGTCATAAAAACATCTTGATTACGATGCAGCACCACGTTAATTCCTTGATCCAAACCAGATACAGAAGTATATGGCTGACCAATGCTTTCTAGAATACCAACCTGAGACCAACCATTCACAACCGCCACATTGTAATTTTTAAGCGTATCGAGTGTCGTCACCTCATTCTCAAGAAAGGATTTTCGAGTAACAAGAGCATTAACAGAATCACTAAGGTGATCAGAAAATATAGCAAACTCTTCTCGAACAGGAATTCGTCGACAAGACACTGCCCCTAAGATCAAACCTGCTTTGACGTCTCTCATAATCCGCTTCCAAGGACTGAGAACAATACGTACAGAAACGCCTTGCGTCGCGTACGCGGCCCTTAGAATGTCAACATCAAAACCATAAACCGATTCCGTTTTAGCAAAATCAGAGGGCGGTGGAAGTAACGCAGCATCAATAACGTGAGGCGGTACATGCACAGTATGTAAAACAATTTCTTCTGCGAAAAGAGATCTAGCAGGCATTAACAAACAGCCCAAAATACAAGCAACTAAAAACTGACAGGCTCTTTTCATGACACTCTACTTTCCTCTCTATTCTAAAGAAGATTAGATATTCCATCCTTGTCCAAATATGAAGCAGAAACCAACGTGACTCAAGCTTTATACATTACCCAGGTTGCATTTTTGCAAATCGTTACATTGCAAAAAACTGACTACAATCCATACAACAGGCAAAAAAAATCTAGCCGAAGCTAGATTTTAGAAAATTGGCATCAAGAGCCTCGGCTTTTATTGGTCGACTACTCTTTATCGAACAGAGCCGCGCGCTGCGCTTCTATAATTTCAGCAATGCCTTTACGAGCCACAGCCAACATGCCCATCATGTGTTCGTCGCTGAACGCTTCGCCTTCGGCAGTACCTTGAATTTCGATGAAACCGCCTTTATCGTTCATAATAACGTTCATATCTGTTTCGGCGTTAGAGTCTTCAGGGTAATCCAAATCCAACACAGGCACGCCTTTATAAACGCCCACAGAAATGGCTGCGATTTGCGAGGTAATTGGATTTTCTTTGATCTTTTTGTTCTCAACTAAAACACGCATGGCATCCGCCAACGCAACAAAGCCACCCGTAATAGAAGCGGTACGCGTACCGCCATCCGCTTGGATCACGTCACAGTCAATCGTGATGGTGTTCTCACCCAATTTTTTAAGATTCACCGCCGCCCGCAAAGAGCGACCAATTAAACGCTGAATTTCAACCGTACGACCAGTTTGCTTACCGCGTGCGGCTTCTCGATCCACTCGGCTGTGGGTAGAGCGAGGTAACATACCGTATTCTGCTGTAATCCAACCCTGGCCCTTGCCTTTCAAAAAACGCGGCACGCCATGAACCACAGTGGCAGTACAAATAACTTTCGTGTCGCCACATTCGATCAGCACTGAGCCTTCTGCATGCTTAGTAAAATTACGTGTGATTTTCAGGGGACGTAATTGATCTGCTTCTCTTCCGCTTGGACGCATACTTGCTCTCTCTGTTTATTAACCATGATAAAGGCATAATTATAATGATCTTAGATAAAATTGCGCCCCCAGCAGCCGGAAAACATGACATTTAGCAAACCTGTCGAACCCCGTCTCGTTAGGCTACAATGTCGACTTTATTTTTTGATTTTTTACGTAGGAACTCAAGATGACAGCAAGCATGACCGCCTTCTCGCGCCAAGAAGCCGTATTCGATTGGGGCACAATTAGCTGGGAAGTTCGCTCAGTGAATCAGCGCTATCTAGAACCTAACTTTCGTCTACCAGAAAACTTCCGCGAGCTTGAGTTTGCTTTCCGTGACGTGCTGCGCAAAAAAATAAACCGTGGCAAACTAGAATGCCAACTGCGTTTCCAAGGCGTAGACAAAGCGGCCACCAATTTAACCATTAATCCAAACAACGCCCAAGCCTTGGCAAACGCCATCAATACACTAGGCACTTGGTTTAAAGATCTGGATCCTGCCAACCCACTCGATATCCTAAAATGGCCAGGCATTCTCAGCGAGGAAGGCAGCGATTTCGAAGTAATGAAAAAAGCCGTCGTCGAACTCTTTAATCAATCGGTCGACGAGCTCATTCAAGTACGCCTACGAGAAGGAGCACAGCTAAAAGACATCATCGAACAACGCCTAGACGCCATCGATACCATCGTCGTAGAAGTACAAGCCAAATTGCCAGAAATTATCGCGGCACAAAAACAAAACCTACTCGACAAACTCGACGCAGCCAAAGTCGATCTCGACCCAATGCGAGTCGAAGCTGAAATCGTTCTACTGGCACAAAAAGCCGACGTGGCTGAAGAACTAGACCGCCTAGCTACACACACCAAAGAAGTGCGTCGCCAGCTACAACAAAAAGGCCCAATCGGCCGCCGACTCGACTTCCTAATGCAAGAACTTAACCGCGAAGCCAACACCCTTTCATCGAAATCCATCGTCGTAGAAACCACCCAAAGCGCCGTGGAACTGAAAGTTCTAATTGAACAGATGAGAGAACAGATACAGAACATCGAGTAATTATGCCTAGGGAATATCAGCTGAAATGCAGATATTCCCTACATTCTTCTTATTATCGTCTTAATCGAAGCGCTCCAACCCCAAACAATTCAGACACGATCTTTTTTCTGATCAATCGGCTAGAATGCATTATTAAACGAAAAATACAGCTCTCGTTACGGAAGATGATTCATGATCAATTCTTACTCTCAACTTTTTATTCGCATATGCCTGCTTTTTGTAACATGGGGATTTTCTAGTGTGGCGAATGCCACTATTCCCACTCAAGTGATTCAAGGTTCTTCCATAAAGCTAGAACAGTTCCAAATGGGATACTTTGTTGATAAAACAGAAACAATGCCCGTCTCTGAAGTCCAAAAACAAGAGTTTCAGTTATCTCCAAACGGCGTCTCATTGGGTACAACCTCAAAAATGACATGGGCGAAAATTGAAATCGAAAATGCGAATACAACCCCGGTCAAAATTTATCTTCACCATCCTTATGCATACCACAATCATAAGGTGGAACTGTATGAGATCATGAATGGTGAACTAACTCGCGAACGCATACTCGACATGGATAGAAAAGAAACTCAACAATGGATGTATCGAGGCAGCGCGGTGTTTGATATCACATTAGCGCCTCACCAACACAAAACGCTCCTGGTCAAAAGTCAGTCGTTTTCGCACCAGTGGTTTACTCTTAACCTATACGATGAAGACCAATCTAAAAGAGCCTTATTGGGGTTATACACAGACATCGCCTTACTAACAGGTATGCTGTTGGCGCTGATGATCTATAACTTCTTACTCTTCTTCTCGTCACGATTAAGAGAGCATTTCTTTTACGCCTGTTATTTAGTTGCTGGCGGATTTTGGATTGCGCTCTCTTACGGGTTACTCGCTGATCTTTTCAATGTATTTGGCTCCATCACGCTAAAATGGCATTTGTCGTTAGTTGCTATGCCGATATTTTTGCTGCTTTTCATGATCAATATTTTTGAAACCAAGAAAAAATATCCCATAGAGCATTGGGCACTGCTATCAATTCTTACCTTACTGATTTGCGACTTTGTCTATGGTCTGTTCGATATGATAACGGCTCTGAACTATTCTAGTACGCTGGCCGCTATCATGATGGTCATTAGTATTTCCGTCACCATCTCGATGCTCATTCGTAAACACCCAATCGCCCCCTTCTTTTTACTCGGTCACGGATTGTTTGTAGTGTTTAGCACCATAGCGGTCTTATTTTATAAAGGCAAAGCAGAATTTACTTACGTGAATAGCCACGGTGTTGGCATTGGCATCATGCTCGAAGCGCTCGTTTTATCACTTATCATCGCCTATCGGATTCGTAAACTAGAAGCAATAAAAGCATCGCAAGACGAGCTTAAACTACTCGCTTCAACAGACTCACTAACGCAGCTCTTCAACCGACGTCATTTTAATACTGAAGCGGAATATTTACTGCAACAGGCCAAACAGCTTCAACAACCTGCAGCCATCGCCATGTTTGATATTGATCATTTTAAACAAATTAACGACACCTATGGTCACGGTTTTGGCGATAAAGTCATCGTACAAGTAGCGAATACCTTAATGGAGGAGTGCCGTGAACAAGACATTTTAGCTCGTTATGGCGGCGAAGAATTTATTATCTTGATGACCAATACATCGACTAATGAAGCGCTTAACTTAGTTGAATGGGTGCGGCAAACGCTAGAAAAGAAAGCGATAGAAGTGAACAACCTTCACACCGTACACTTTACCGTTAGCGTGGGTATTGCCGCTGTAGACATAGAAAATCCCGACTTAAAGAACAGCATAAACCAAGCCGATAAAGCCCTTTACCTAGCTAAAGAAAACGGCCGGAATCAGTCTCAAGTATATGAAGCTTAGAGGATTAACGCGACTCGCTTTCCTCTTCCTGCGGCTTATTAATGTCGCGACGCAATGCTTGTAGCTCAGATTGAAGTTGTTGCATTTTCTCCAATAACTGTTGCTGTGTCACTTTCTCAGCGTCTAGCTCATCTTTGTTATCATCGTCATGCATGGTCTGCACTGCGTTGACGATGACGGCAATAAAGAGATTCAGCATAGTGAAAGTAGCAATCAGAATAAATGGAATAAAAAACGCCCAAGCATAAGGGAAGGCTTCCATTACAGGACGCGCGATGCCCATTGACCAACTTTCTAGCGTCATCACCTGGAACAGCGTATATAGGGAAGCACCTAAGCTACCAAACCACTCAGGAAACGCCTCACCAAACAGCTTGGTCACCATAACCGCGGCCACGTAATACAATAGACCCAACACCATGGCAATGGACAACATGCCATTTAGAGACTTGATTAACGCCCCGACAATTTTTTTCATCGATGGAACAAAAGTCAGTACGCGCAGCACCCGCAAGACTCTCAGCGCGCGTAATACCGCAAAAGGCCCACTGGCAGGGACTAAGGCGACCCCCACAACGATAAAGTCAAAGACATTCCAGCCGTCTTTGAAAAACGCAAAACGGTGTACAAACAAACGAATACTCAACTCAACAACAAATACCGCCAATATAGCCTTGTCTAAGGCTATTAAGAATGAGCCCGCGATAGTCATCACCTCTGGCGAGGTTTCCAACCCAAGAATAACGGCGTTGATTAAAATCAATGCCAATAAAACACGCTGTATCGTCGAATTTTCAATAACCGTTTTAAGGCTCTGACGAATCGAACCTGTTGGAACCACCGATGTACTGGACATCTATCACCTCAATTCTAAGCAACCCCAAGCTGGGGATAAATTGACGCTATTCTATGTCAGAGCCGAAGAAGGTCAATCTCTTTTGATGTAAACAAATTGACCGATTAGAGAATCGTAAAAAAGCGCTCCTCCCTAGGGCTTTTAGTAAGAAAGGCGCTGAAATATAGACGAGTAGACTTTTGGCTAATAAGTCATGACTTTTACTAGGTTAAAAGCACCTTCGCCAGAATAGCTCAATGTTCGGCTTAAAAATCGAATGCTTTATCCTAAGTTAAATCAAAATAGTGGATTACCCTTTACAAAACTTTTTGTTAACCTGAAAAGACCCCTAACAATAAAGAGGTTTAAACATGAAGTTTCCATTATTAGTAATTGCAGTAACACTTGCACTAGCTGGCTGCGCAAATACTTGGGAAGGCGTGAAAGAAGACTCTTCAAAAGCTTACAACAGCACAAAAGAAACGATCCATGAAGCAACCGAATAAGTCGTTTTTTGTAAGTCATAACAGTATTTCAAAAACCCGCTTTTACATTATGTAGAAGCGGGCTTTTTCATCATCTACAGCACCAGCATGGTTTCATAAAGCAGCTGCTCGATGCGTTGTCGACTGTCCATCACAGCAATCAGTACAACCTTGTTCGCCTCTTCATCGACTCGATAGAAAACTAAGCTGTGCTGGTCTACCAGCATTTGGCGATAGTCCATAAAACCCAAAGCGGATAAACGCTCACTGATCGGGGAGGAAAAAGGATGAAGACTCAGTTCCTGAACTTGTTGTTTCATTAGGCTCCGAGCGTCATCGGCCACGGCAGCCCCATGTTTGCGAGTTAGGAATGCAGATAGCTTTTTAAGTGTCTCTTTAAATACTGGCGTAGCGACAACTTGAAAAGACTCAGACATCAAATGCCTCATCCAAAGACAGCTCACCCTTTTGATTCAAACTACGCTCAGAAAGGTTGATCAGCTTAAGCAAAGCAATGGTTTCTTGCTGCTCATAGTAAGCCCGCGAGTCTTGTACAACATACACTTCTTTTCCGTTCTGAGTGACGTGCAAAGGATTATCTAACGAGAGGTTATTGGCATTTGCTTTCAGGTAGGACACGGTTTGAATATTCATAAAAAGCCTATCAGTCTAAATATGGACTAATTATAGACTGATAACTTGCTTTAGCCTACCTCACGTTTTCTCTAGCACTCTGACAAAAATAGATTAATTCGCCTTGATATAGCCTGAAATTATAAGGTTTATATAATTGATAGCTTATATGAAATTCAAAGTTATCAAAATGATCACTACCATAAGTATTACAACTCAGCCTTGTACGCAGCGATTAAGTTACGCTGGCTGTTAAGGCGAAAAAACCGGCTTTGGCCGGTTTTTTCACATCTAAGGATAGATAAAATGAGAACAACTTTTTTTATTGATGGATATAATCTATTTTACGGCTTACTTGCCAATACTTCCTACAAGTGGCTCGACCTACCCGCCCTACTAACTCACATCACAGCAATCGAAAACCCTAAATCAAAAACCGCAGCAATTTACTACTTTAGTTCACCAGTAAAGCCAGAATTAGCGAGTCGGGGAACTCAATCAAAAGAAGCGCAGGATTCTTATATCCGAGCGCTAAAAGCTTGTGGTGTTTCTGTAACAATGGGAAGGCATACTCTCGAGCCAGCACAAGCCCCAAGGTTTGTTAACAAATCGACTCGACCGTCCCGGCAAGATAAGGTTGATATCTGGAAATTAGAAGAAAAGGAAACAGATGTTAATTTAGCGGTTAGCCTGTATCGCCTCTTGTCTAAGCAACAAGCTTTACACACGGAAGATCAAATTCAACAAATTGTGCTGGTTTCTGCAGATACTGATATCGGCCCTGCTCTTCAAGCAATCAAAGAAGACTTTCCTCATATAACAATTGGTGTCATTCTTCCACACAGAGAAGGTATTAAACGTGGCGCACCAGGCACACTTCGCAACCAAGCAGATTGGATGCGGACAATTGTTAGGAATGAAGAACTCGCTGCAAATCAGCTACCTGATAAAGTACCGACCAAGAAGAAACCAATATTTAAACCTGATTATTGGTAGCCAAATCTAGTGCGATTCTTTAATTCCCTACAAAAACAGATAGAGAACTTATGAATGGCCGTGTGATTTTCAATATACAACGATCTATCGTATTCAATTTGCAACGCGCCTGCTAATCAAGCTGATGCCGCTAATATTCTACAGGTATTCTTCAAAGCCGCAATGATAGCTCTGAGGGGTTCAAAAAAGCAGATCTAATCTCCACTCCACTAGCATTAAACCTGCAATAAAAGAAATCTACCTCAGCAATAATTACCAAGCGCTTAACTTAGGTATTGGCTGAACATCCCTTAGAAGGCTTTGAAGACATTAAAGGCAATAAGCCTATACCAACCTATATGTGAAGAGCCAATAGGCTTTAATATTTAAAGTCAGCTATTATGCTGATCATAAGCTTCTATAAATTCCTTATGGTACTCTTTTGATTGCTCAAGAAGTTCACGGTATGTCTTAACAAAAACCTCTCCAGTTTCGGCATATGTTTTCTCTTTCGATCTAAATTTCCTATCTTCTGATTTACTACCGCCAACTACATAACAAACAACTCGCGAGAACCCTGTCTGAGAAGCATACCTTTCTTCTAAATAGGATACATACTCATAAGCTTGCTCTATGGCTTTTACATCGACTTTATAGCTACTACGCTTAATTTCGATTACATAAAGAATTTCCCCTAAAGCATTACTACATAAGAAATCAATACGGCGCTCTTGTTCCCCTAACTCTTCTTCAGGATAAGTTTCTTCAAGAAGCTTTGAGTACGTGACTTCATCACGGAACTCTAAGATCCGAGGATCTAAAAGCCATGAAAACTTCTTCAAAAAATTATGCAGAGTGGGGACTTCTCTTGTATTTGTGTTTACATAGTTCTCGAATTGTTTTATTACTTCGACACGTGAAATAGCCAAATCACGATACTGCTTGGATTCTATAGATTTCCATTCATCCATTAAGCGTAGCAACTTAGGAATATCCTCCGCTGATTCAGATAAATCAGCTATAGAAGACGCATACTCTTTATAAGCTTGGTTATCAAACTTATCCATCACGCTTCCAATTAACTCTGCTGATTCACCCACATCAATGTTTGAGTTTTCTAAAATAGGATTAATTATCTTTTCGCCCAAATCTCTTTCAAAAGATGGCAGCTTCGCCTTCCATTTTTCAAGCCCAACTTTATGTTCTTTTTCTACAGCTTCTAGCTTCACTTGGGCTCGGCGTTCTCTCCACTCTTTGCCAATGACTTTAATAACTGTCTGTAGGTAGCTTTGTAGAGAACGCGTTTCTTCATGCTCCCAGTTTAAGGAGTGTCGATCAGTAGAAATTACGTCATCTTCAAAATCATCAATAAAATCGACTTCTAAGTAACCTGTAACATAGTTGTGGAATTGATCATTATCACGCGCACCATAAAAGCTTGCAACGTTGACAATTTTACCCCTAGATGTGAGGTATATCCCCCTCATTTCTGTGTCTCTAACTGGAGTTTTCAAAGTAATCACAGAACCTTTCATTTGACCCCAGTAAGAATATTCTGAGTCAAACTTTTCATCAGGAAACTCCCAAGTAAACTCTGTATTTAAAGTTTGGTATTTTAGATCATTGGTTATATGAATTTCTGACTCACTCTCCCCATTTCTAGTAATTCTTGTATCCATTTCACTAAATATAATAAATTTTTTAGAAAGACTAAGAGCAATATCATCTAAATTAAAACCACTTTTACGGCGAATCTTTTTTAAAATGATCCTAGTTCCTGATTTGGCAGAGGTTCGCTCATCAAAAGCAAGCAATTCTGGAGAGTATTCATTTCCACGGCTTCCCTTAATTTCTTGAAGGTTCATAGTGAAATGATTTCTTTTCCCCTCTTTGATAGAAATTACTTCGATCTCATCACAGATACCAAAAACAGACAGTTTTCCAAGGCCTTTTTTTCCAATAACGGGGCGACCAAGAGTACTATATTGTCGTTGAGTGTCACGACGACGATTACGACCTATGACTAGGTATTTATTATTAAGCTCTTCAAAAGTCATACCCTCGCCATCGTCTTCGTAGATGATCTCCTTTGCATTTTCCTGCTCAGAAAAATCGATAGTTACAACCTTTGCATCCGCATCCCATGAATTGCTGAGTAACTCAGAAAGCACGCTAGGGAGTTTTGAATAAAGCGAAACACCTAGATGCTCAATTGTATTTGGGTCAAATTTTAGAATAAGTGAATCAGGCATATTTACATCCATATATTTTAACTGCGACTGCAGTCTATTAATGCGAAAGATTAAACTTCAAGCAGCCTCATTACAACCCACCCTATCTGCTGTGCCAAGTATGGTGGCACAGCATTTCCAACCTGCACGTACTGCTGTGTTCGATTGCCTTCAAACAAGTAGTTATCTGGGAATGTCTGCAAACGTGCCGCTTCTCGTACCGTTAAGCTACGACATTGTTTTGGATCGTAATGAATAAAATAATGCCCGTCTTTGGAAATGTGGCTTGTGACCGTTGTAGCATATCTATTGGCTGCTTGCGTTCTAAAGCGATCAGCATGGGCACCTGACTTCCAGTTTTCGTGTTTTGGTGCTAACTCGTCTGGGAAATCTCGAGATTTAGGTGAGATATCACCTCTAATATCTGTATAGGCGGCACTGTAAGCATACCGGAGTAAATCACTTTCCATATGACCACGTGTTTCATGGTTAAGCACTTGGCAAGGTTCATTTTTACGGTACCAATCAGCAAGACTCTTTGGTACTAAATTGAGTGGAGTAATAGGCTGTGTGGCAGAACGAGACAAGTTATTGAATGGTTGCAAGTCTAGGCTTTCTACTCCATCGAATTGCTTTTTTAATAAGGTTTTTATGCGTGCTGAGTTTTGCGAGACAGCCTTCTCCCATGCTTGCGGTTCATCTTTACGTTTGGAGAATCCACTTCGAAGTTTAGGCAAATCATCAATCGCCTGTTTAACAGACACTTGTTCGTCAGAACGAGTCAACGTTTTGGGGGCTTTTTCTATATCGCTACGTACACCCAATAAAATGACTCGGTGACGCGCTTGGGGAATTCCATAGTTTTCAGCCCTTATAAGGTAATCACTTGAATCGTTATAAACTGGATTATCTTTATCTGAGGCTTCAACAACTAAGGAGTAAATTTTGTACCTAGGACTCGCTATACCTGTCGCTTGCTCTGGATTACGTAGATCATTTAGGATGCTTGGAAACATGATTTTTTCGGCAATTTTGGCCGAAAGTATGCCTCTAACGTTTTCCATCACAAATGCATCAGGCTGAGCGATAGAAAGTACTTTCAAATATTCTCTATATAAAAAATTGCGATGGTCGTCTTCTGCTTTATAGTCTTTAATTCCTGCATTACGAGAACGACCAGCCAGTGAATAAGCTTGACATGGCGGCCCACCTATAACGACTTTTGGACAATCACTATGTAGCTTTACGAGTTCGGTAATTCGTTCATGGATGATTTCATTATCATCACCTAGCGCTTTAGGGCCATAAAGGGTCTCGGTTTCTGCCTCTTCAGTTTGCTCAGGAAATAAATCGAAAAGTTGCTGACGTGTAATACTTCCAGCCAAGTATGCGTTGTAGCTCTCTAAGCCACCTTCAACATCTTTAATTTTTCGATAAAAAGCACGTGTTGTAAGCGTTTTATGGGCTGACGCTTCTTTCTCAACGGAAATACCTATCTTAAAGACAGCATTACCTGTTTCATCTTTCACTGACGAGAAGCCTTCTCCCAGCCCACCAGGCCCAGCAAATAGGTCAATTACTAGTACTTCTTTATTCTTCATTCGCCCAACAGCTTAAACTTAAAATCGCCCAATCATACTCGCAAAAATAAACGAGGCAAGATTCCATACTAACGTGACTTCATATAGATAGTTTCTTCGTATACGTATCCGCTTTACTTAAAGCAAAAGCCTCTAAAAACCACCACGTCAAAAGTAAATTAGGAAGAAAGAAATCCAATCAGTTCACTCACATACTCGGAACGAAAAAGATCTTCTTTTGATGAGTCGCTGTAAATCTCTGGCGATTCATCATCCCCTTCATTGATAGCTTTACACACCGTGTAACGAGGGCTATCAGGGTCTTCTCGTTGGGCTTTGTCTTTGTATTCTACCCACAGTTTGTAGTATTGATCCTTCACTCGAAAATAGAACGAGGGACAAGTATCATTCTCATAGCTACAATCTTTTAACGTAACGGGTAGTTCGCTTGACTTAAAACCCAGTTCAAATCGGCTCATTGTCTCTCCTTAAACACCAATATACTGTATATAAAAACAGTATAAATGTTTTGAGTGCTTTTGCTAACTTTTTGTAACTCTCGCAACGCGTATATGATCTATTCTGTCTATCGCTTAGCAGAGCGTCACCATCGAGAGGTAGTCATGTCGAAATTTTCCCACTTTTTCGACATGAAAAGACCAAATCCTTATGACATGTCTATTTTTTCGTGTTTTTTATACATAACCCAAAAGACATCTGCTTGCCTATGTCTCTTTCTAAGCCGCGTTCAAACATTAAACGCTTCTTGTTTGGCTAGTTGTTCGCTGCGGCGGATGCCGAGCTGGTTGGCGATGCTTTGCCAGTGTTTCACGGCACCGAGCACTTGATCATAGATGCGGGTCGCTTCGTTGCGGTCATGGCGGAGGAAAAATGCACTCTCTGCGTGCCGATTCGGTCAAACCGTTTGGTGATAAAAGTATGATGTTCAGAGGAGTATCGACGGATTTCACTGGGATACATCTCTACGCCAGCGGCTTGAGCCAGTTCGTAGCAGACCATTTCCCAAGCCCCCACATCAAAAACATCACTTTGATTGGGAAATTTGGCAATCCAAAGGTGATCCTTCTCGTCTGTTACACACGCTTTTGGCCGAGCACCACCTAACGATGAGCCGGGAGAAATCAACATTTTTAGCCAGCGATAATATTCATCGCTCTCAATATTGTCGTCTTTTTCTATTTGGAGAGCGGCATATTCCAACTCTCGTAGAGAGGCCATAGGCGGTGCAGCAAACTCGCTGTAGTTATCTAAGTTGTCATCTAAAAAGTCTGTCGAACCAGCGAGTTTAAAGCGAATTCCGCCCATTCGATAAGAGTCATGTACACCTAATAAATAGTCTAATTCAGTGAGTCGACTTGTTGTCCTTAAGCCTTTGTTAAATTCAATGGCGGCTCGTCGCTTCATGAGAATTCGACCCCAAAGATCCGGTGATGAATCCAAAAAGGCACGGAAGTTTTTATCGAGTGAATCGTTATACAGTTCGCCATCATGAAGCGTTAGCAGTGGATCTATCTGTAAGCGGTAATCTGATGCTAGAAAGGCTTGATCGTAAGCAAAGCTAAACACACCACCTCGGCTGCTTTCTGCGAACGTCAGCTGTCCCACTAACAAAGGCGGGTCGATAGGCATCCAATGGGCATAAACCTCCACCACTCGACGGCTCATTTCCTGCCCTCCAGTAGCTTAATGTTTTGCAGCTTAACGCCTACTTCGTCATGGGCAGCCAATGTCGAGAAATTGCCCTCCATACCAAGCACAGCCATGACTTTAATATAAGTGCCAATCGCCACACCCGGATCGCCCGCAAAGACTTTGTTCACTGTTTTGTTATCAAACCCGGTACGGTCACAAATCAATTGCTTGGTAAAGCCTCGCCGTTTAGCTGCCAACAACAAATCTTCACCGAACACACGCAAACCTTGAGTTGTTTGGGAAATAACACTCGGTGCATGTCTCTCTTAGGCATTTCATTTATCCCTATTCAAAAATAGGATTGTGTTCCTATATTTTTAACTATTATAGGAATACAGTCCTATCTTGATAAGCCTTCCTGTACAGCCAAGATTTCGTATCGGTTCATTCCCCCAACAAACCTTTGTTATCTTGCCAACAAGCATCCAGTTGTTTTTCTATCAGACGCACGGTATCGGGTTTCACGCCGAGTGATAAAGCGGCGTCATGAAACCCTGAGAGAGACTCTACAATTTCTTCTATCGCTTGTTGGGCTTGTTCCCAGCTTGCAAAGCTGGCGGTCGTGGCGAGTTTTTGAATGGGTTTAAAAGCCATCTTTCAACACCTCTTCAATGGACGTTGGCATACTAGATTGATTATTTTCTGTATTTTGAGTCAACGCAAAGAGCCGCGATAGATCATCGAGACTTTGCCAGAGTAACAGTAGCTGACGAAAGGAAATCTGCCCTGTCAGTTCGAACTTTTTAATAGTAGGCGCGGGCACGCCACTGCGAGTGGCCAATGCATCGCGAGACAGTTTTTCTTGCTCTCGCAGCTTACGAAGATGCGCCGCAAAAGCGTGCTGTACGTCGCTGTCGTCCAGCAATAGGAAATGACTCATAGAAACAACCACCCATAAAAAAGATACAATAGTATCTATTTTAGTCTAATTTTAGATTTTTTGGATATTATTATGTCCATTTTATAATTTCTTATCTTTTTACCTTACCTAACGCTCAGCAGGAAATGCATTTTTAAAGGCATCAAAGAGCCACTGATGAGCTGGGCCACGTAAGGCGCCTTTTTTACAGACTAGGTCAACGGGGACAGACCAGGGTTTGTGGTCAAAGGTGACGTCTATTTTTTGCAGTAAGCCTGTTTGAATGAAGGGCTGGACCAAGGTTAAAGGAAGGTAAGCCCAGCCTATTTGTTGTTTCACCAACTCCAATACACTGTAGTTACTTGAGCACCACCATGCATTTGGCGTCATGCTGATGAGTGCTTGTGACTCTCGCTTTTGCTGGCCTCTCACTGCAATTTGGCGATAGGGTATCAAATCCGATTCGGAGAGCCGACGCAAAGCCGCTAAGGGGAAATTAGCATGGCACACCGCGACAAAGTCCACGCTGCCTACGTAACAAAAGTCCACTTGCTTATTCACTTCTACTTCTGAAAACATCATGCCGATGTCAACATTGCCATCGGCCACCCTGGTAATAATGTCAGGCGACGCCAAAGAAATCAGGTCAATTTCGACATGGGGAAAAGCTTGAGAAAATACAGCCAAGATAGAGCTCAAATAAGGCGTCAATAAGGCATCGTCAACGGCAATCGTTAATGCACCCTCTTCACGACGCGTAATGGATTCGGCAATTTTTTCAAACTCATGGGATTGGGCTAAAAGCGCTTTTGCGCTGCGGATTAAACGTTCCCCTTCCAGCGTCAGTTTTGGGCTACGTGAGGAGCGATCAAACAGTTCAACTCCTAAGTCTATTTCTAAGCTGCTGATACCGTGGCTCACGGCTGACTGTACTTTACCCAGTCTTCTCGCACACGCTGAAAAAGACCCTAATTCAGCGGATAACACCAGCATATTGATTTGCTCTAAACTCAACATATGAAAAATATCGATAGTTAATAACTTTATATCATCATAAATATCGATACTATAAAAAGCAACTTCGCCCACTTAAGTGCGAATATTTCTAGTATGGAGTGATGAACATGAGCTGGGTCTATTTACTATTAGCAGGGCTTACCGAAATAGGCTGGCCCGTCGGCTTAAAAATGGCGCAATCTGGCGGGTCAAAAATGTTAGGGATTGCCATTGCGATTTTTTTTATGACGGTAAGTGGTGCTTTACTGTGGTTGGCACAAAAAGAAATTCCGATGGGAACCGCTTATGCGGTTTGGACGGGAATAGGTGCATCTGGCACGTTTTTATTGGGTATTTGGTTTTATGGCGATCCCACTTCCTTGCTTCGCTACATGGGCGTGTTGCTGATCATCCTTGGTGTAGTAGTGTTGAAGTTCGCCCACTAAAACAAACACTTGCACGATAGATACCCTTACTTCCCCCAGCGCTCGATCCGATATTGTCTTGGTGATTTTCCCAGTGCTTTTTTAAAAAAGGTGATAAAAGCGCTGACGGAGTCGTAGCCGAGTTCTTCGGAGATGGTTTGAATTGGCATGTTGATGGCGAGTTTTTGCAGAGCGAGAACGATGTGAAGTTGGCGACGCCATTGACCGAAGGTGAGTTGTATATGGCGTTTTATCAGGCGCGCTAAGGTGCGTTCGCTCATGGCAAAGTCACTGGCCCATTCGCCTAGGGTACGCTTTTCGTTGGGTCTGGCAATGAGTTCGAGGGCAAGGCGGTTAAGTGTTGGTTCATCAGGAATAGGAAAATCAAACTCTTCTCGCTCTAGTTGAATGAGTTGATCGAGCAAAACATCGACTAGTCGGTCCGTTGCCGGATCGGTTTTTTCGTAATCTTGTTGCGTATGCAGATGCAATATCAATTCCCGTACAAAAGGCGTGATCGTCAGGGTGCAAGCAACTTCCGGCAACGCTAAATCAGTGCTGTCGACAAATAACATGCACACGTCAGCATTAGGCGATATCTGGTTACGATGCATGAGATTACTGGGAATCCAAACCGCGCAGCGCGGTGGCACAAGCCACATTTTGTCATCAATAAAGCTGGTCACAACGCCAGTTAATGGCAACACAAGCTGTGCTTTCTTATGATGATGCCATGGGGTTTCCTCAAGATGGGGCACGGATTGTGAGCGCAATACCAAGATGCGATGTGGGTAGTGGTCTGCAAAGCAAAGGTCGGTCAATGTCTGAAGCATAGTTCTGTCTGTATTTCGCAATTTATTGTCCAAATCTCTCAATTCAGCAAGCAGAGTAACTCATATAATAGCGACTCGACAATCTCTCCCAGCATCACTTTTTCGAAATGGACATCATGAAACGATTACATAAATTAGCGCAACACGACGCGGCATTTTTACTTCTGTTTATTTTTCTGGTGGCACTGAGTTTACGTGGCCCAGTAACAGGCTTGCCGCCCTTACTAGATCGCATCAGTGCCGATCTGAATTTAAGCAGCTCGCAATCTGGTTTGCTTACTAGTTTGCCCTTGTTGGTGTTTGGTTTTTTTGCGCCTGTGGCGTCTTGGCTGACGCGTCATTTTCGCATTGAGCGGATTTTGGCTTCAGGTGTAGGCTTAATTGCCATTGGTATGATAATCCGTACTTTTGGTTCGATCAGCACCTTGTATATTGGCGCTATTTTTATTGGTGCTGGTATTGCCATCGGTAATGTCTTGTTGCCGAGTTTGCTAAAACGCGAATTTCCGAATTACGTGGTCCAGCTCACGGCGATTTATGTGCTGATGATGAGCATCGGCGGCTTTCTGATGTCGAGCCTTGCGGTGCCGTTAAGTTTGTATGCAGAGCAGCCCTCTTTTCACTTGCCTATGAGCGGTTGGTCATTTGCTCTGGCCTGTCAAAGTGTGTTGATTCTGTTACCTTTGGTGGTTTGGTTCAGTTGTAAAATAACCCAACATCAGCCTCCTCAGACTAACAATGTGGAAATATCAACCTCGGTTTGGCGATCCATTACCGCTTGGCAAGTGGCTGGTTTTTTAGCCGTCAACTCGCTGGTGAATTACGTGGTGGTCGCGTGGGTCCCGGCGATTTTAATGAATAATGGTTATACCGATTCGACAGCTGGGCTTTATCAAGGTTACTTGCAACTAGCGGGCGCTATTCCTTCGTTGATTTTAGCGCCCTTTATCAATCGCTTAGGCAGTCATAGACGACTCTGCTTGTTTGCCACTGGGCTGACGACATTGAGCTTGGCTGGCTTTTTGTTCATTCCAAGTTGGTCTGGTGTCTGGTCGGTGTCTTTTGGCTTTGGCGTCAGTATGGGCTTTATTTTGGGCTTGTCTTTTGTCAGCTTACGAACCAATAGCCCAAAACAAGCAGCCGCGCTGTCTGGTATGGCACAGCTAATCGGTTACACGCTCGCAGCTATTGGCCCTGTGTTAATTGGCGCACTCTACGACTGGCAGCAGTCATGGACGGCATCGCTCTATGTCATGTTAAGCATTGGCATCATCTGGATGGGATTGGGCTGGATGGCGAGCCCAAAACCAGACCGTTAACTGCTCAAGGCGAAGGATAAGCTTGAGTCTGATGGCTCAAGCGCCATAGGCTCACACTACGCGCGGCAAACACGCCGCTGAAGAAGCCATAAAGCAACGACAACCCATCAACAAAAAATGACAGACTAAGCAAATCACTTTGCATGCTTTCCATCACGCCGACCGTGTATTTAATGGTAAAAATTCCCAAAATAAGAAACAGTGGTCGCCAACTACCTTTTATAAAATAGCATTGTGTCGACTCATCAAACCGCGCCTGTTGAGATGGAAAAATCAATACGCCAATCAATAGCGTCGCAATAAAACTGACACTCCAAAACAGTAGCGAATCAAAGCTGCCACCAAAATTCGACATTACGCCGTGCAGTGAAAACACAATCATCACAATAGGCAGAATGAAGGCTTTGTTTTTTGACACGTGACGGTCTCGGCTTTGCTTTGCACCCAAGTAAATAAGCAAAATCAACAACAACCAAACCCACATTGGGGTATGTGTAAAAATAGCTAACATTTTTGACTCCTATGGGAACTTTATTTTAGAGGTAAGTACACATCAGTAATTAGTTCATGTTCAGCCACTTCTGGAAAATGGTTTTGATATTGAAAAAAACAGGGCGCATCTCTCGGCTCTTCCTCGCTCTCTGGCAACCACTCCCCATAGAGAAAGTACAAACAGCGGCTAATACTGTCATAAGGGCCTAAATGGCGCACAACAGCATAGCGACCGCCTTCTAGGGTGCTATTGATCACACCGTAATCATTATCATCTACTTCGTTCATTACTTCTGCCGCAATATCACAACGAAAATCTTCTGGGGCGACCACGGCGGGGTCTTCGTAAACGATATTAAATGTGCGACTTTTCGATATCGGTAATAAGCCTGATGCTTTGCGCCATTCTCTAAAGACAGCAACCGATTCCATAATTCGACTCGGCGCCCCTCTATGCTTTAGCAAGGCTATTTTGGTGGTATCAAAATCGACAATATTTGCCGTCATTTTAGGTTCCAGCTGTTTTTCTAGCTTATGAAAATGCAAACCTAATTTCTGTAAATCAGGATTACGACGAAAGTCACTTGGCGATTGTGAGTAGGCTTTCTTGAAGGCTCTGGAAAAAGATTCTGGATGATCGAATTTTGCACTCATAGCAATATCAATAATGCGTTTCTCTGTCGTGAACACCAATTCATACGAGGCTCTTTTTAAGCGCAATTGCTGAACAAACTTAAAAACGCCAACGCCCATAAAATGCGTAAACTGCCGGTGGAAATGATATTTAGAAAAACAAGCGACATCGCATAAGGCTTCAACCGTTAGGTCTTCATCCAAATGCTTATATATGTAATCACATACCGCCAACATGCGTTTTTCGTAATGCTTTATTGATGCCACGCTCTTTGCTCGTTCCGTCAATTCACTGAGTGATGACAGAATAACCTGTTTATGACAGGGAATGCCTGACAGAAGTTGCTAAAGTCAGCTGCTCGCCGATTTCTCGTCTTCTTGCTGTGTTAATGGGATGGTCAGAGTAAATGTTGTCCCGACACCTATCTCTGAAACAGTGTCTATTCTCCCTTTCATCAGTTTATTAATCCATTGGTTAACTAGATGCAGCCCTAAGCCGGTATGGTTATTTGTGCGGCCTGTGGTCGCAAAAGGTTCAAAAATATGCGCTCTTATTTCTGGAGAGATACCTCTACCATTATCATTGATCACGAGAACGAGATTATCTTGCTCCTTTTTCGCGATGATAGTAATCACACCGTGATCCTGTCGTTGAAAGGCGTGATCTAATGCATTATCAATAAGGTTTTGAATGATCTGGGACATAGCTCCAGGGTACCCTCGCATATCAATGTCTTGCGGACAATCAACATTGATTCGGATCTGAAAGCGTTTTTTTAAAATAGGTTTATAAGTAAACAATATGTCATTGACGACATTATGAAAGAAAAAGGACTGCATGTCCTGAGCGGTTCTATCCGATACAATGCGTTTAAAGCTGGCAACGACATCTAGCGCTCGTACCAAGTTCTTTTCAGCGATAAGTAATGAACTATTTATTTTCTCAAGCTCTTCCGAAGGGTGTTGCTGGACCTCTTTATCCAACCAGGCTTTACAAGAAGACAAAGCCATTCTGACGCCACCAAGTGGTGTGTGCATTTCATGGGCTAAACCTGCCACCATCAAACCTAACGAAGATAATTTGCTGGTCTCCACTAACTCATCCTGCATATCCACCAAGCGCTTGTTCGTTAAATTCAATTTTCGGTTAACCTGCTCAGCTTGCGCTTTTTCCTGCTGAACCAGTTTAAGCAATCGATAGGTCTCAAATTGAGCGGTAACTTGGCGCCAAACCAGCCATGCGATCATAGAGAAACTAACCGCAGCAAGACCTACAATGGAAAGAATCAGCTTGCTCCGCCATGACACAAAAGCATCAGAGTTTGAACGCGCAACAAAGTATAAAGAAGGTGTTTTTGGGCTTTGAACATTGAGACCTTCTTCGTCTATATACAGCTTTAAAAGGCTCCATAAGTGGCCATTATCAAAGACTCGCTCTAACCCATCTGCCGAATCCATTTCCTGCCAAATAGTGGGAAAACGAGCTCTAATATTCAGGTTTGAGTCATCCGGCTGCAAAATACCTGCCCACTCGAGGCTTCTATCCGCTGCCAACAACCAATTTCCATGGCTGTCTAATATCTCTAAATATATGCCTTCTGAGCTAAAGGTACGCACAAGCTCGAAAAGTTTGGTCAAATCATAATTCACCACCAAAATGCCAGGGAAACCACCACCAACTCTGACAACACCTCGAACCGTTGGCTGAAAAGGTCGAACTATTTCTTTATTCTCTATGTTCAAATCCAAAGAGGAAATAAACACGTCATTGCGACTGGCTGGTACATTTCTAATGTAATGTCGATCCGATTTATTCTGTAGCAAATTCTCTGGTACTCGAGTAATGACACCAGCTTGAGAATTGATTCGAATATACTCTTGACCTGTCGGCGTAATCCAACGCACTTGAGAAATTAGGCTAGAGGTTCGAGCAAATTGATTAAACTCATCCACTACCTGAGCCTCCCAGTTTGCCGGAAATCTTGTTTTATTCTGTGACGAAGCCGCTGTTGAATTCTGTCCCTCTGAGTTTTGTAACCCTATATTCTGAGTAGATAAGCGCGCGTTAATACTATTGCGTAGCAGCAAGGTAACGCGTTTGATATGCCCCATTTCACGACTAAAAAGACTGCTGCTACGAGACAAAATTTCTGACTCACTCCATGCTAATTGGCTGATTTTATTATCTAAAAAAAATCGATAGCTGCCTACGCCAAGCAAAATAATGACGATCAAAACACCTGATAAATAAATAACGAGTAGCGATTTTTGTGACGTCCGTTTGCCAAAAATCATATGCTATAGTCCTGATTGAACCCAACTAACGGTATCGTCTAAAGACATAGGTCTAGCAAATAAGTAACCTTGGCCATCCTTACAGCCCAGAGCCAATAAATTGGCTTTTTGTTGCTCCGTCTCAATACCTTCAGCGATTACACTTAACCCCAAGAAGTTTCCTAGCTCAATGATCATCTTCAGTATTTCCCAATCTTTTTCGGACTCATCCATTCGCCACACAAAGCTGTGATCAATTTTAATAATTGAAACCGATAATGTAGATAAATAAGCTAAAGAAGAATACCCCGTCCCAAAGTCATCAATATTGACACGTATACCTAACTGTTTAAGCGTTGATAAATGCTTGTTTATGGTACTTTTCTCTTCAATGATTTGAGACTCTGTAATTTCTAGCTCAACCATCTCATTCGAAACACCTTCTTCTTCGAGCATTTTTTTAAAATTCTCGAAGTAATTTGGACGAACGATTTCATTGCCAGCTACATTCACAGAAATAGGCACATTTATACCGACGCTTTTAAGTGTGTTAATTGCTTCACAAGACTGACGCAACATCTGCTGGTCCAGTTTATCAATCAAACCACTGCTTTCTGCTAAAGCAATAAATTGATCAGGTGGAATACATTGGCCATTTTTATGGGTCCAGCGAGCCAAGGCTTCAAATCCAATTAATGAGTTGTCTTTTAAGTTAAATTTAGGCTGGAAATACGCGCGAATCTGATTATCAGCAATCGCTTCTCGTAAATCTTTTAACAATTCATAACGCCCAAACATATCCGAGGCCAGCGTTTCAGAAAAAGCCAAATACGAAACGCCTTCATATTTGGCTCTTTCTAGCGTGCTCTTCCCAACACTCACTAATTGCTCGGGCTCATAATCAGGAAAGTCGGAAAATTTCACCAAGCTGACAGTTAAATCAAGAGAATGTAGAGATTTTTCCACTTCAATGCTGGTATGAATAATGCTTTCGAGTGACGCTTCGTTGTAATCCCGATCGTCATACACAACTAACACTAATGTATCTCGTTCAAGTAAGGCGATATCAACCGCTTTATCAAAAAAGTGATTGAGATAATCGTACAAAGAAAGGGTGAGTTGATCGCAATATTTAGAACCTAATACCGACTCGGTATAAGCCAGATCCTCTACATAAAGCATCAATAACGTGGCTTTTTCACGCTCCCAAGAAAACATATTACGTATTTCTCGAACCAGCCAGTTTTTATTATGAATCCCTAATATAGGCTCAATATAAGCCAGTTCGGTTAACTTATTATGCAAAGCGACGTTACGAAAACCAGCACTAATGTTTTCGCAAAATACCTGCAGTAAATTAATTTCATTGGTAGCAAGATTCCGATCAAGTTTTACCACCACCATGTATTCTCGATCTTCTAACTCTTTATTCGAAAAATAGAGCACAGAAAAGCCATCTTGAAATACATGACTTTTCTGTGTATTGGCTAATGTTACGGCGTCTTTTAAAAAGCTTTCTTGGACAGCTGATAAAAAATATTGATGGATATGAGACGAAAACTCTCCGCACGCTGCCACAATTAACGCTTTTTCTAGATGTTCTTCTTCCGGATGAAAAAAACACACAATACCGCCGCTGTTCATTTTTAGTAGCGAGCCAATTTCTTGCAAAATAGAATGCGTATAATCAGTAATGTCGCTTTTTGATGCGATTCTCTGACTGGAGGCCAGTAACAATTGCATACCATGACGGGCTTCTTTCATATCCAAAAGATGCTCCCACGTCCGCAAATTACTGAGCACTATCGTTTGTAAGTGTGCTTGTGTGAGGTCAGATTTACACCAATAATCGTCAATATCATATTGACTGATTAAATCATCCACCGGGGCCATACCGGGTTGGCCGGTTAATAACACAATACGCACTAAATCATTGCCAATGACGTCGCGGATGGTACGAATTAAACGTAGCCCAGCTACGTCTGTTTCCATCACAACATCAATAAAAATAACCGAAATGTCAGGGTTAGCAGCAATCACCGTGGCCGCTTCACTAGCGGATGATGCGGTCAGGAGCTCTACCTTTTTACTATCATAATTAAGCGCACTAAGGCCGTTCATTAGCGCTTCTTGGTAATCAAGATCATCTTCAACGGATAGGACTTTGCAGTAGTTTCTTTGTGTGGAGATTGCTTTCAGCGATTTCTTTTCGTAGGGTAAATCCATTGTATTTCCCTTCCTTGTTTTTCATCATGTATCAGCTACAAACTTATCTTTTGAAGCTTAGACTCATTTACAAAAAAAGCATTTAGAACAATCAACAAATTTGTAAAGAATTATTACTCATCACTAAACCAATAACATACACGCAATGAGCCTTATAAAGCTAGCTAACAGCATGGGCTAGAGTTTCGGTCAGAAAACGATCATTCCGGCCATAATTTCCTACTAAAAACGGGCTTTTTGTTTGTGATATAGTAAGATGCTAAAAAGACAAAGATTGGCGGACCAAACAACCCATGGACAAACATAAAGGCAATTTATTCATCTTATCGGCTCCTTCTGGGGCGGGTAAATCGACTTTATACAAGGCACTTCTTAGCCAAGATTCACAAGTACGGATTTCCATTTCTCATACCACACGTGCCCCACGCACCGGAGAAGAGCATGGCCGTGAATATTACTTTATCGATGATGAATCCTTCTTGGACATGATTGCCGAAGATGCTTTCTTTGAACACGCTCAAGTTTTTGATAATTACTACGGCACGTCGAAAGAGTCTATTTTCGGCATGCTAGAGCAAGGCTTAGACGTGATTTTAGAAATAGATTGGCAAGGCGCTCGCCAGATTCGCCAATTCTATCCTGAAGCCATCGGAATATTCATTTTGCCGCCTTCATTACAAGCGCTAGAAGAACGCTTAAGAAAGCGCGCAACAGACTCAGATGAGGTCATTCATCGTCGTATGGCAAAGGCCGTTAACGAAATGTCCCATTACCACGAATACGATTTTGTCATCGTCAATGACGATTTTGATGCCGCGCTTTCACAAATGTCAGCTGTTTTTCAAGCAATGCGCTCGAAAACAACCGTTATGCAGGAAAAAAATGGCAATCTTATAAATGATCTCTTGTCATTGTAAGAACCCGTTAAGTAGAATTACCCTTGGAAAAGTAGATAACCGAACACAGAGGTCAAAATGGCTCGAGTTACCGTAGAAGATTGTTTAGAAAACGTTGATAACCGCTTTGAATTAGTGATGGTCGCTTCAAAACGCGCCCGTCAACTTGCAACTGGTGGTGAAGACGCAAAAGTACCTTTAGAAGGCGACAAAGTAACTGTAGTTGCACTACGTGAAATCGCGGAAGACTTGATCAACGCGCACAATGTTGATCAGCAAAAACGCCCATTGCACGAGTTTTAATCTTTATGGTGTCGCTCATAGCACAGTTGTCGCGCTTCCTTTTTGCCTTAGTGAGGTGAGCGATGTATACCGTTGAAGATTTAGCCCTGGCCTTGAGTCAGTACTTACCTTACGAACAAATCGCTAAGGTAAAACGCGCCTATTATTACGCCGAGCAAGCCCATGATGGGCAGCGACGTAAAAGTGGCGAGCCCTACGTCACCCATCCTCTCGCTGTCGCCGAAATTCTGTCGGAACTTCGAATGGATTGTGATGGATTGACAGCGGCACTTTTGCACGACGTTATTGAAGACACAGGCATCAGCCGTGAAGCGCTTACCGAACAATTCGGTGAAGGTGTTGCGGGACTGGTGGATGGCGTGAGTAAGTTAACCCACCTTGAATTCAATAACCAAATAGAAAAACAAGCCCATAACTTCCAAAAAATGGCCATGGCCATGGCTGATGATATTCGAGTCATTTTGGTTAAGTTAGCGGACAGGCTGCACAACATGCGCACATTAGATGCCATGCCTGCCCACAAAAAACGCCGTATTGCCCGCGAGACGCTAGACATTTATGCGCCTATCGCAAACCGCCTGGGCATGTACAAGGTTCGGGTTGACCTAGAGTCCCTCGCTTTTCAAGCCTATTACCCCATGCGCGCACGCATGTTGCAAAAAGCCATTCACAAGAAGTATGGTCAACAGCGTATTAAAGATACTCAAAAGCTTGAAGATACGATCCGCTCAGAACTGGCTGCCGACTATATTGAAGCCAGCATCAGCGTTCGAGAAAAACACATCTATAGCATTTATCAGAAGATGGACAAAAAGCGCCGTTCTTTAGATGAAATCATGGATGTCATGGGCGTACGCATTGTTACCGATCGACATGACAGCTGTTATCGCATCCTCGGGGTTATTCATGCTCTGTTCAAACCTATCGAAGGACGTTTTAAAGATTACATCGCGGTTCCAAAATCGAATGGCTATCAATCTCTTCACACGACCGTATTAGGTACCAATGGTATTCCGATGGAAGTCCAAATACGTACGGAAGAAATGGACTTGGTTGCCAATAATGGCATTGCAGCTCATTGGGCTTACAAAGTCAGCGGTACGTCTAGTATGCCAAGCAACCACGATCGTGCGACGAAGTGGGTAAAAAGCTTATTAGAAATTCAGCAAAAAGCACGAAATCCCGTCGAATTTGTTGATAACGTGAAAAATGATTTGTTCCCGGATGAAGTGTATGTCTTTACACCAAATGGCCAAATTATTGAATTACCTTCCGGCGCAACACCTGTCGATTTTGCTTATGGTGTTCACACTGAAATCGGCAACACTTGTATCTCTTGCCGAATTAACCGCCGCCTTGCGCCGCTGAGTACACAATTAGAAAGCGGACAAACCGTCGAAATCATTACCGCAAAGAATGCACAACCGAATGTGGCTTGGTTAAGTTTTGCGATTACCGGCAAAGCCCGCACCAATATTCGCCATTATTTAAAAGACAAACAACGCGAAAATGCGATATCTATCGGTCATCGTCTGCTAACTCGTTCCTTAAATGCATTTAAAACCAACGTTGAAGAGCTAACGGCAGAGCAAATTGCTCAAGTCTTAGCAAACCACCAGCTAGAGTCTATGGATGATTTATTAGAATCCATAGGTAAAGGCCGTCATGTTGGTTACTTAGTGGCTCGTGAGCTCTTCCCAAATATTGATGAAGAGTCTCTGGTTACACCAAAATCGTTTAAAGTAAACGGCTCAGAAGGCATGCTTATTTCCTATGCCAAATGTTGCGCACCGATTCCTGGTGATCCGATTGTTGGTTATGTTCAAGTTGATAAAGGCATTATTATTCATCATCTTAACTGCCCTAACGTTCAGGATCACTTATCTAACCCTGAACGTTTTATTCATATGGCATGGGGTAAAGAGATAGAAGAAGAGCTACACATTAGTCTTATCGTCACCTACATTAACGAACGTGGCGCTGTAGCAAAAATAGCCAGTTCGATCAGTGATACCGATTTCCAAGTATCAAACCTCGATATTATCGAACGTGGCCGGGTCAGTCGTTTACGGTTAAGCATTACTATATCCAGCCGTGTAGGCTTAGCCGATGTAATGCGCCGAATAAAAGCGGTTCGATGCGTCGAAAAAGTCTCGCGCGAGACCATCGTTGGGCGCTAATTCATGTCCACTTACCTATTTAACTTAGACTTTCCAATCCAAGATAAAGGATACCTATTATGTCAAAGCAAGTGATTCACACTGAAAACGCACCAGCCGCTATTGGTCCATATTCACAAGCTGTTCGCGCTGGCAACACGGTGTATTTGTCCGGTCAAATTCCTTTGGTACCAGAAACAATGGAAGTAATCAGCGAAGACATTGTCGAGCAGACCACTCAAGTATTCAAAAACCTACAAGCGGTTTGTGAAGCCGCTGGCGGTTCTCTAGAGAACGTCGTGAAATTCAATATCTTCATGACTGACTTAGGCAACTTTGCCACAGTCAACGAAGTAATGACGCAATTCGTGAAACAGCCTTACCCAGCTCGCGCCGCTATGGGCGTTCGCGCGTTACCGAAAGGCGTTCAAGTAGAAATCGAAGGAATTATGGTGCTAGAAGACTAACCTCTTCACTGGTGCTTATGAGATAAACGAGTGTTTATCTCATAAAAAAGAGGCTGTGCTGCAGCCTCTTTTTTTATGTCTTTTTTTTATCTAGCATTTATCTATTGCTCTGCTGATTTATCGCAAAGCATTAAACTCGCGTAACAACTCATGATAGCCAGCGACATAACTCGGATATTGCAAACGCCAACCTTGTGACAAAAGATACTGGCCTTGGATACGTTTCCCAGAAGCTGGTGCAAAGCCTTCACCGCTGCTCACGGCAACCTTAGCACCAAGACAAGTTGCCAGCCACAACTTAACTTCCCACATAGATACAGGCGTTTGATCCGTCACGATTACGTGCTCAGGCATTGTTTCTTCTCTCAATGCGCTGTTTGCCAATAACACCAAAGCCGACACTACATCATCTCGATGAATTCGATTCGTCCAGCTATTCGCTCCCCACTCTTTTTCACTTAATACGGTCTCTAATAATCTAAAGCGTCCTGGGCCATAAATGCCAGAACAACGTATCGCCACACTAGAGAAGGCAGCAGCGAGTGATTGCTCTGTTTCGACTAGAACTTTAGCGGTGGCTGAGGTTGGTTGTGCTGACGTCGTTTCATCAATCCATTCACCTTGGCTTTGACCATAGACACTGGTACTTGATACAAAAAATACCTTGGGCTGCTTCGCCCTGTTGTTGTATCGACGAATCAGCACCTGCGCTGTATCAAAATACGCGGCCCGATATGCTTCTTCATTGCGACCATTAGGCGTCATAATTAAAAAGACGATATCGGCTTCAGGCAAGGCATCGTCATTCATTCCAACCAGATCGTCCGTTATGCCAATGACACCATCAGGGAAATGTTTTTTTGTCCGGCGAATACCCGTAACACTATGGCCTTGAGCAAGCAACTCGATAGCCAAGCCAGCGCCTAAATCACCGCAGCCAGCGATTAAAACCTTTGCCATTTATCTTCTCCAAAATGTGTTAAAAGCACATGTTATGCTGAAAACTTTGATAGGATCGTCTAAGAAAGAAATACTCAGTAATAAAAAGGAACCAGTATACTTTATCAAATTATGTATTATCATAGTTATTAACAATGAATCAGCCTAAGCAAAAGGTGTCCTATGACATTAACGGAATTGAAATACATTGTAATGCTAGCCGAAGAGAAACATTTTGGGCGAGCAGCAGATCGCTGCTATGTATCACAACCAACTCTCAGCGTCGCGGTGAAGAAGCTGGAAGAAGAACTTGGTACCGCTATTTTTGAACGCAGCAAAAGCTCCGTTTATATTACTCCGCTAGGCGAGCAAATCATCACTCAGGCCAAGCGAGTACTGGATCAAGCCAACATGATAAAAGAGCTGGCAACGTCTGGGAAAAACCAATTAAAAGGTCCTCTCAAGGTCGGTGCTATCTACACCATCGCCCCATATTTGTTCCCTTTTATGATTCCAGCTTTACATAGCGCTACATCAGGCATGCCATTAATCATTGAAGAAGACCTCACTGAAAACTTACGCCCTAAACTGCGTAATGGCGAATTAGACGCCATCATAGTGGCACTTCCGTTCCGTGAGCCAGATGTGGTGACTCAGCCGATTTACGAAGAAGAATTTGTCGTGCTGATGCCCAAGAATCATTCATGGACTAAGTTAACACACATAGAAACCGATCAACTTTCTAGCGACAATTTATTATTGCTTGGCAAAGGGCATTGCTTTAGTGAGCAAGTTTTAGAAGCCTGCCCTCTGGTAACAGAAGGCGAGTACGGTGATGGACGAACTGTCGTCAACGGCAGTTCATTAGAAACCATTCGTTACATGGTCGCGTCTGGTTTAGGGGTAACGGTATTACCAAAATCCGCCGTCACTAATATTAATCACGATATGTTAGAAGTACGCCCTTTTGCAGAGCCCGCACCTAAACGAACTGTTGCCCTAGCGTGGCGAGCAAGCTTCCCACGTCCAAAAGCCATTGAAGCTGTGAGCCAGTCTATCCGCGATGCTTGCAAACATCTGAATTTATAGAGAGCAGCATGATCGACGGATTAGACACTCAGAATGTTCGTGAACTAAAAGGCATTGGTGATGCTATGGCTGAAAAACTGGCCAAGCTTCATTTGAATACGGTACAAGACTTACTGTTCCATTTGCCGATTCGCTATCAAGACAGAACCCGTGTTATTCCAATCGGAATGCTACGCTTTGGTGACGAAGCCGTTATTGAAGGCCAAGTCACTGGTGCTGAAATCAAAATGGGTAAACGCCGTAGTTTGCTGTGCCGTATCAAAGATCACACTGGCACCTTGTGTTTGCGCTTCTTTCATTTTTCCGCTGCGCAAAAAAAGCAATTAGAATCCGGCAAGCGCGTTCGTTGTTTTGGCGAAATCCGTCGCGGCAGTACTGGGTTTGAAATTTATCACCCTGAATACAAAATCATTGGGGAAGATGAAACACAAGAAGAAACAGCACAGCTTACGCCGATTTACCCGCTGACAGATGGTTTAACGCAAACCAAAATTCGCCAACTGTGCGAACAAGCCTTAGAGCGTTTAACGCCATACAATCTACAAGAATGGCTGCCAGACGAAATTCGTACTCAGTTCAGTTTGCCACCGCTGAGCGATGCCATTCATTTTCTACATCACCCATCAAGAGAAGCCAACCTAGAACTACTCCGATCGGGAAGTCATCCCGCACAATATCGCTTATCTTTTGAAGAACTTATGGCCCATCAGCTTTCTCTAATCGGTAAACGTATGAAAGCCAAACAGGATGCTGCAATCAAGGTTCAAGCAGCTGGCGAATTAAGCCAGCGACTCTTGCAACAATTACCGTTTTCGCCAACCAATGCACAAAGTCGAGTATTTCAGGAAATCCTTAACGACCTTGGCACAGGCCACCCTATGCTTCGCTTGGTGCAAGGTGACGTAGGGTCAGGGAAAACCTTAGTTGCGGCATTGGCGGCGGCATCTGTCGTACAAGCGGGCTACCAAGTCGCCATCATGGCGCCAACTGAAATCCTCGCCGAGCAACACTATATTAATTTCACCCAATGGTTCGAGCCTTTAGGTTTAAAAGTCGCATGGATGATCGGCAAACTTAAAGGCAAAACTCGCGAGAAAGAACTCGCTAATATTGCATCAGGTGCCGCTCAAATTGTCGTCGGTACTCATGCCTTATTTCAGGACACTGTTGAGTTTGATCGCTTAGCGCTTGCTATTATTGACGAACAACATCGCTTCGGCGTACATCAGCGTATGGCATTGCGCGCAAAAGGCATGAAGCTCGGTTTCCAGCCCCATCAGTTAATCATGACCGCGACCCCCATTCCTCGAACCTTAGCAATGTCTGCCTATGCTGATTTGGATTGTTCCATTATTGATGAACTGCCACCAGGTAGAACGCCAGTAAACACCATTGTGGTGTCGGATCAGCGCCGACAAGAAGTCATTGACCGAGTAAAAAGCGCCTGTGAAGAAGGCAAACAAGCTTACTGGGTTTGTACCCTGATTGAAGAATCAGAAGCCCTGCAATGCCAAGCCGCAGAAGACACCGCGATTTTGCTGCAAGAGCAGCTTGGGGAGTTATCCATCGGCTTGGTGCATGGTCGACTCAAAGCGCAAGAAAAAGCCGACATTATGGCCAAATTTAAAGCCGGTGAGATTCAGCTCTTGGTCGCCACAACCGTCATCGAAGTCGGTGTCGATGTACCAAACTCCAGTTTAATGGTAATAGAAAACCCGGAAAGGCTTGGGCTTGCACAACTTCACCAGTTACGTGGTCGTGTTGGTCGAGGACAAACTGCCAGCCATTGTGTGCTGCTTTATAAAGCCCCATTGGGACAACAAGGCAAAGAGCGACTTTCCACCATGCGAGAAACCAGTGATGGGTTTAAAATCGCAGAGAAAGACCTTGAACTACGTGGTCCAGGTGAACTGCTTGGCACCAGACAAACAGGCCTTTGGGAGTTCAAAGTCGCGGATTTACAGCGTGATAAAAGCTTGCTTGATGATGTACAAAAAGCCGCCACACTCTTATACAGCCGTTATCCTGATCGTATTTCACCACTGTTATCTCGATGGTTACCGAACCACGATCAATATTTAAACGTCTAACTCTTTTTATCGTCTAAATAAAGGGTATTTGCTTGCACCTGTGTGAAATTTGATCAAAAATCCCTTAATGATTTCACCTCAGCGATTCGCAAAAAGGAAAAGGCATGAATGCTTCCAATCAAGCACATCTAACAATACAAGGCGGTGGCTACCGGATCGAAAATGACAGGGTCATCATTTCCATTCAGCGCATCGCTAATGATAGAGTCGAAGGTAATCTCAGTGGCACACTGCAACTACAGTTATGTGCATTTCAACACGGTGTAGGAAGCTCAGAAGCAGTCGTGCTCGCTTCAACCATAATTGGTGAAATAAAAGGGCAGCACTTTCTTTCCGATTGCTACTACGATCTACTTTTCCGACAACCGCCCAGTGGCACTTGGCAATTATCATTACAGCTTAATGAATGGAACGGAGTGGACTACACCTTGTGTGACTCCGCCTATTTCGACGCATTCTATCAGATTGAGGCGCCTTCCGACGCTTCCACTTCAGTAATGCAAGTGGATAAACTAGGGAACGAAAAAGCAGCATCTACGCCGAAAACAACCGTAGTGAAACCTATCGTAAAAGAAGTAAAAAAAAACACCAATGGTTACGCCGATGGCTATCTCGCCATTAATAAATCAAAAGTGGATAAGCTTCTAAAGGCGAAAGGCGTGCCAAAAAAAATTCTCGAAAGGCTCGTAGCAGAACGTCCTTTTCACTCAGAAAAAGCCGTGCTCAACGTAAAAGGAGTGGGGCCAGTAATGCTAGGTAAAATAGTCGCTGAATTATCAAAGTGACAAGTATTAAGCCTGCGAAAGCAGGCCATTTAGCGCTGATTATTTTTAAGGGATGTTAACCACAGTCGTATTCTTCACTTCTTCCATAGCCACGTAAGTACGAGATTCTCGAACATGCGGCAGTGTCAGTAAGGTCTCACCAAGCAAAAGGCGATAAGAGTCCATATTGGATACACGTGCTTTTAGGAGATATTCAAAGTCACCAGCAATCAAATGACATTCCAATATTTCAGGGATTTCTGTAACAGCGGTTTTGAATTCATTAAAGCCTTCTGGAGACGTCGTCTTAAGACGAATCTCGACAAAAACAAGCAATCCAGCATCCACTTTTTTAGGGTTAACCAGAGCACAATAACCCGTAATGTAACCATTACGTTCTAACCGGCGAACTCGCTCCAAGCAAGGAGTTGCACTTAGCCCTACACGACTAGCCAGCTCTACATTCGACAAACGGCCGTTAATCTGCAGTTCACGAAGAATTTTTTTATCCAAGCGATCAAGCGGTTTTGCTGAGTTATCCATTTGCTATGGATCTCCTTACATGACTTCAATTGATGCGTAAGTCTACCATGCAGATTGCAAATTATGGAAAGCGCTTTATTCAATATCTTTTATATGGTTATTTACAACAGTTACAAAAAAGCACCAAAATGTTGCAAAAAAAACATTCGCCACAAAATAGCGCCTTTCCTTCTTATTTTTGCCCCATTGTTGTGCATAAAAACAAATGCTCTTCGCTGAAGAGCCTTGTTTTCTCTAGCTTTAATAAAAAGATATATTCAGCTAAGCTGAATAGCACACTAATCTTTATATGCTCAAAAAGTGTAAAAACTAAGCATATCACACACCTTTCCTGACATTTTATCCTTGACTACACTTCAAAAGAGTAATTCTATAGGGGTATGTGATGATCTTTTAGAGGAATCGTCTACATATATCTTACAACAAGAATAATTAAATGTTGGCACTAACCTTGCTAGTTTTTAAGACACAGATTGTAAAGTCTGCAATATAAAATCAAGCAAGTTACAACATACATAAAAACGCCTGGGAGGCTCAATATAATGAAATCGAATGTTGGTAAATTACTTTCGACCGCTGCAATCGCTGCGACTATCAGCGCTGGTGCTGCTGCGTCAACACTTGAAGATGTTAAAGCAAAAGGCTTCGTTCAATGTGGTGTCAGTACAGGTGTTCCAGGGTTCTCTAATGCCGATGATAAAGGCAACTGGTCTGGTATAGATGTTGATGCTTGTCGCGCCGTTTCTTCTGCTATTTTTGGTGATCCTCAAAAAGTTAAATTCACTCCACTTTCTGCTAAAGAACGTTTCACTGCTCTACAGTCAGGTGAAATCGATATTCTTGCTCGTAACACGACTTGGACTTATACCCGTGACGCCTCTTTGGGCTTAGACTTCACCGCGGTTAACTTTTATGACGGTCAAGGTTTCATGGTACGTAAAGACCTAGGCGTAGAATCTGCTATGGATCTTGATGGCGCAACGGTTTGTACTGAGCAAGGTACAACAACAGAATTAAACATGGCGGATTTCTTCCGTAAAAACAAACTATCTTACGTTCCTGTTGTGGTACAAAAAGCAGATGAAGCACTTGCTGCTTATGACTCAGGTCGTTGTGACGTATACACGACAGATAAATCAGGCCTAGCGGCTCACCGTACTAAACTAGCGGATCCATCTGCTCACGTTATTCTTCCTGAAACAATTTCTAAAGAACCACTAGGTCCTGTTGTTCGCCATGGCGACAACCAATGGAAAGATATCGTCACTTGGTCTATGTTCGTTCAAGTCAACGCAGAAGAAATGGGTATTTCATCTAAAAACGTTGCTAAGATCAAAAAAGAAACAAATGATCCAGGCATCAAGCGTTTACTAGGTGTTGAAGGTGATATGGGCGCTCAACTTGAGCTTCCTGCGGATTGGGCTTACAACGTTATCGCAAAAGTAGGTAACTACGGTGAAGTGTTTGAGCGCAACGTTGGTCCATCTACTCCTGTTGATCTACCACGTGGTCTTAACGCACTTTGGACTGAAGCTGGCGGCATCATGTATGCGCCACCAGTTCGTTAATACCTAAAGCAAACTATTCTCTGCTTGGGTATTTACCCAGCGACTAGAATGTCGCTGGGTTTCTTCCCCCTTTCTTACACATCTGACGAGCATTTCATTGCCTGAACCAAGATGAGCGATAAAACAACTCCGAGTAATAACAGCTTTTTGAACGACGCGGGTAATCGCGCGCTTATATTTCAAATTTTGCTGCTAGCGATGGTGGTCTTTGCGGGTTATTACTTATTCAGTAATCTTCAAGCCAACCTCGACAACCGAGGAATTTCCACTGGTTTCTCATTTTTTAATGAGCCTGCTGGCTTTCCAATTCTTATTCACCTTATTGAATACACTGAGGCCAATACATACGGACGAGCGTTTGTTGTTGCCTTGATCAACACCTTCGTCATCTCTCTGTTAGGGATAATATTAGCCACGATTATTGGTGTAATAATGGGCCTAGCCCGTTTGTCAAAAAACTGGTTAGTAGCACGTTTAGCAACGGTCTATATTGAGACATTGCGTAATATTCCATTATTGTTACAAATGTTCTTTTGGTATTTTGCGGTTCTTGCTGCGTTACCAGCGCCACGTAATAGTTATGAATTTGCCGACTTCTTACTTAACAAACGTGGCATTTATTCTCCAAACCCAATATCCCAAGATGGCTTTGGATTAGTAATCTTCGGCTTCATTCTGTCGCTTGTCGCCTCCATTGGTCTCATCATATGGGCTAAAAAACGCCAAACAAGAACCGGATTATGGTTTCCTGCTTACTGGTCATCATTAGGTGTTATTGTTGGTATTACCTTTATTTTCCTTGCCATTGCTGGGTTTCCAATAGAGTTTGATTTACCGCAAAAAAGTCGCTTTAACGTAACCGGTGGTATGGTATTACCGCCAGAGTTTGTTGCAGTATTAGTAGCGCTATCTACTTATACCGGTGCCTTTATCGCAGAGATCGTGCGGGCTGGTATTTTGTCTGTAAACTGGGGACAAACCGAAGCGGCCCGTTCTTTAGGCTTACGTGACAACCTTACGCAACGCCTTATTGTCTTGCCTCAAGCATTACGCGTGATCATTCCGCCACTTACTAGCCAATACCTGAATTTGGCGAAAAACTCTTCATTAGGTGCAGCTATTGCTTACCCTGAGTTGGTTGCAGTGGTAATGGGGACGACGCTTAACCAAACAGGTCAGGCGATTGAAACCATTGGTCTTTGTATGTTGGTTTACGGTTCATTGAGTCTATCGATTTCGGTATTCATGAACTGGTACAACAACAAAATGTCATTAATTGAACGCTAGGAGGCAAACATGGCTATTATCTTTAAACCATCACCAAGCCTCCCACCACCATCAACATCGGTCGGTGCCGTGGCGTGGGTACGTCAGAATTTATTTTCGTCCCCACTGAATATTTTTCTAACCTTTTTTAGCCTTTACATAGTGTATCTACTGCTTCCACCCGTTATCGAGTGGGCTTTAATCGATGCCACTTGGGAAGGTTCATCTAAAGCAGCTTGTACGGCTGGTGGCGCTTGTTGGGCCTTTATTGGTGTGTACTTTGACCAGTTCATGTACGGTCTTTATCCAGAAGCAGAAACTTGGCGTATTAATTTGGCCGTGATTCTACTAGTGGTTATGGTAGGTGCTTTTGCCATTAAGACGATTAACAAGCTCTATCTTTCTATCGCTATTATAGTCGTTTATCCCATTGTGGCTTACTTCTTGTTTGCTGGTGGTGTATTTGGCCTAGAAGAAGTAGAAACTTCCTTATGGGGTGGCCTTTTCCTTACTGTACTACTGGGTGTTATAGGTATTGTAGCGTCTTTCCCATTAGGGATTGTATTGGCACTCGGTCGACGTTCAGAAATGCCAATTGCGAAGTCAGTTTGTGTGGTATTTATCGAAACCATTCGTGCGGTGCCATTAATCACTATCTTGTTTATGGCATCAGTAATGATTCCGTTATTCTTACCTGAAGGTTTGAATTTCAACAAATTATTACGTGTCCTGATTGGTATTACTTTATTCTCTGCTGCCTATATGGCTGAAGTGGTTCGTGGTGGCCTACAGGCGATTCCTAAAGGCCAGTATGAAGCCGCTGATGCAATGGGGCTAACTTACTGGCAATCAATGATTCTGGTTATTTTGCCACAGGCACTAAAGCTGGTTATTCCAGGTATAGTAAACTCTTTTATTGCACTGTTTAAAGACACAACCTTGGTGTATATCGTTGGCATGTTTGACTTCTTAGGTCGAATTCAAGCCGCTAACCATGACTCAAATTGGTTAGGTACTACCGTTGAAGGTTATGCCTTCGCAGCTTTGATCTATTGGATTATCTGCTTTGGTATGTCACGTTACAGTATGTCACTAGAGCGTAAGTTAGAAACTGGGCACAAGCGAAATTAGTTAGGAATTTGAGGTCTTTATCATGACAGATACAAATATGGCTCGTGCCCAACTTGCGCAGGGCGAAGAAGCAATCATCGAATTTAACGATGTAAACAAATGGTACGGTGATTTTCACGTACTAAAAAACATCAATTTCAGTATTAAGAAAGGCGAGCGCATCGTTGTGTGTGGCCCTTCTGGCTCCGGTAAATCGACGATGACACGTTGTATCAACCGTCTAGAAGAACACCAAAAAGGGACGATCCTGGTTGATGGTGTCGAAATGAACAACAATTTGAAAAACATCGAAGCGATCCGTAAAGACGTGGGCATGGTATTTCAACATTTTAATTTGTTTCCGCACTTAACCATTTTAGAAAACTTAACCTTGGCTCCAATTTGGGTGCGAAAAACACCTAAAAAAGAAGCCGAAGAAATGGCGATGCACTATTTGGAACGCGTAAAAATCGCGAACCAAGCGCTGAAATATCCAGGCCAGCTATCTGGTGGTCAGCAACAGCGCGTAGCGATTGCTCGTGGTTTGTGTATGCAGCCCCGCATTATGCTTTTTGATGAGCCAACATCCGCGCTTGATCCTGAAATGATCAAAGAGGTACTGGACGTAATGGTTCAGTTAGCAGAAGAAGGCATGACCATGGTGTGTGTAACGCACGAAATGGGCTTTGCTAAAACCGTTGCTGACCGTGTTGTCTTTATGGATGCTGGTGAAATTGTTGAAGCTAATGAGCCTCACGAATTTTTCGACAATCCTCAACACGACCGTACCCAAATGTTCCTCAGTCAAATTTTGAATCACTAATAATTTACTATTCAGAACTAAGACTTAAAATCTGTTATATTGACAAAGCCCCGTATTGGGGCTTTTTTATGTCAGTCTTTTTAACAGGAAAACGTATGGAACCTTCCGTAAGCCTACAGCCCAGCCAAAGATTGCGCGTGGTACATTTAGCAGACCACACAGGCCGTTTGCAGGTTATTTTTCCTGAATGCAATATGCTTGATATTTCAGCCGTATCTCGTATTACTAAGCGTCGTTTTGAGCCCGTCAGCAACTTTCAAAGCTCAGGCGATCCGCTTATCAAGCCCAGCAGCGTAACCACTATACTAGAAGCTAGCATGCTAAAAGGGTCGGCATTTTCGATTCGAACCAAAGTAAATGGGCAGTATCATAACGTGACACCGGCAGAATTAGCTGACATGTTTTCTGGCCCATTAAACCGATTCGAGAATATTTCCATCAATGCACAGCTTATAAAGCGCCCAGTTGATAATCACGAAAACGATGAAGAGCATATTCTCAAAGCCCTTGGTCGATTCCAATCAATTCGTCTTAAGCAGCGCATAGAAGAAACATTAGAAATTCCCCCTTTGCCAGCGTCTTCACATCGCATAATCCGCCTCTCAGCCGATAAGACAGCCGGAACCGATGAACTATGTGACGTGATCGCACTAGACCCTAGCTTAGCCGCTCAAGTCATCAGCTGGGCCTCATCACCTTACTATGGCGCACCAGGCTCTATAGAATCAGTAGAAGATGCGATTATCCGAGTTTTAGGCTTTGATATGGTGATGAATTTAGCACTTGGCTTATCAATGGGTAACGCCTTTCAAGCTCCAGAAGACGGACCTCGTCACTATGAAGATTTTTGGCTCGATTCCGTATCTAACGCTGTATTGATGGAATCTTTAGTCAAAGCCATGCCAATACAAAATCGTCCAAAATTAGGCCATGCCTACCTTGCTGGCTTGTTACATAACTTTGGTTATCTGGCAATTAGTACTATTCTACCGCCACATTTTTCGATTTTGTCGCGCTATCAAGAAGCCAACGCACACTTGTCATCTGAATTAATCGAAATGCAAACCTTGCACTTTACTAAGGAGCAACTAGGCTCTTGGTTACTACGTTACTGGAGTCTACCAGACAATATTTGGACAGCCATTCGCTATAGCAAAAGGCCTCACTATTATGGCGAGCACACTATTTTAGCAAAACTGCTGTATGTCTCGTATCAGCTGCATCATAACGAAGCCATTGAGCCATCCGTGCTTTTAGAGGTCGGGTTAACCTTAGAAGAAGCTGAAGCCTGCAGAGAGGCGGTTTTTCAAAAATCTACCGAGCTACATAAAATTGTCGCCTTAATTAATAAAATGAATGCCTAATTAATTATGACGTTAATGAACTCGTCTGCCGCACAACAATTTGACTACAGATGGTCGCCCATAAATCAGATCAGTAAGGTAAAAGTACCAAAGAATTTATGGCCCTGGCTTGTCACTCAAGACTCGTTGACGGCAAAGCTTAAAAGTTTGGGGACACTGACTGTTGAGGTGCTTGAGGATTCTTGGGGAACCCCAACAGCAAGAGAGCGAAGGCGCTTAACATTACGACCAAGAGAAGCGGCTCGTATTCGTACTGTCTTGCTCAAAGTTGATGGTGAAGCTGTTATTTATGCTCGCTCAATTATTCCAGCTAGGTCTTTAAAAGGTCATTGGCGCCAAGTAAAACATTTAAAAGATAAACCGCTGGGAGGCTACCTTTTTCAACATAAAGGTCTTTCTCGAAGTGGCATTGAGATCACTCAGCTACCAAGGCGCATGTTTCCAAATCAACCTAATGCCTTATGGGCGAGACGCTCTATCTTCCAGCAGTTTGGTCCAGGAATATTAGTCAATGAAGCTTTCTTTGAAGAAATTAACCAACTAAAACCGCCGTTCGGATTGTTATGAATAAACTTAAAGACTACGCAGAATTAACTCGGTTTAACCGCCCTATCGGCTCATTTTTGCTAATGTGGCCAACATTATGGGCGCTATGGCTGGCGGCCGACGGAATGCCTCAATGGCATTTGGTGATTATCTTTATCTTAGGTGTTTTCAGCATGCGCTCTGCGGGCTGTGTCATTAACGACTACGCAGATAGAAAAGTCGATGGCTTTGTTGACCGTACCAAAAAACGCCCTTTGCCTTCTGGCCGTGTATCAGAAAAAGAAGCGCTAGCACTGTTTTGTGCGTTGTCAGTTTTAAGCTTTATCTTGGTATTGTTTACCGACCTGCAAACTATTCTATTGTCATTCGCAGGCTTAGGCTTGGCTGCGTTGTACCCATTTATGAAACGCTACACTCATCTGCCTCAGCTTTTCTTGGGGTTGGCTTTTTCTTGGGCCATTCCTATGGCCTACAGCGCACAAGGGGGAGATTTAGCTGACCCAGAATTATGGATGTTGTTTGTCGCAAATTGCTTTTGGACGATTGCTTATGATACCTATTACGCCATGACAGACCGTCCAGACGACCTCAAAATAGGCATCAAATCTACTGCGATCTTATTTGGCCGATACGATTTATTTGTCATTGTTTGTCTACAAGGTCTAACCTTATCTTTATTAACGTGGATTGGCCTACTCGCCGGTTTACATTGGTTATATTTTGCATCACTAGTCGTTTGTGTTGGGCTTTTTTATCAGCAATTCAAGCAAGCTAAAGAGCGTGATCGACAAGCCTGCTTTCGCTCATTTTTAGATAATAACCGTGTTGGTTATTGTGTCTTCATCGGTCTGGCTGCAAGCTATTTTATGTAATATGTGGCAAAGTTGTGACAATGTAACTGAATTGTCACATTATACCGCTTTAATGAAACCGTTCCTGAGATGAGGATAAATCCTGTGACCGGTAAAAAAGTATTAATTATTGACGACGAATCTTCCATACGCGAGATGATCGCCATCGCACTTGAAATGGCTGGCTACGAGTATTTGGAAGCCGAGAACATTCAGCAAGCCCATGAAATCATCGTGGATCATCGTCCAGATCTGATTCTTGTCGATTGGATGATGCCTGGTGGTAGCGGCGTAGAGCTGACTCGTAGACTGAAAAAAGACACTACCACAGCTGAAATTCCGGTCATCATGCTGACCGCGAAAAGCGAAGAAGACAATAAAATCCAAGGTTTAGAAGTGGGCGCTGACGATTACATCACCAAACCCTTCTCGCCACGCGAGCTCGTAGCTCGACTCAAAGCGGTATTGCGCCGTGCAACACCTCAAGGAGTTGATGAGCCAATTGAGATCGAAGGCCTAACCCTTGACCCGATTAGCCAACGCGTTACCATAGGCAGTCGTCCTTTAGACATGGGACCGACAGAATACCGTCTATTAAAATTTCTAATGACCCATCAAGAACGCGCCTACTCAAGAGCACAATTGTTGGATCAAGTATGGGGCGGGAATGTTTACGTTGAAGAACGTACCGTTGATGTCCACATACGTCGTTTACGCAAAGCCATTGGTAGTACTCATGATTTCTTGATACAAACAGTTCGAGGAACAGGCTACCGCTTCTCAGCAAAAAGGTCCGTATGAAAACAGTTTGGCGAAACGCTATTATTACTTGGCTCGCAGGATTTGCGGCCTGCATTGTAATAGGCCTAATCATAGGTCAGTTATTAGGTGTTTTGTTGCTGTACGTCTTGGGATCTTTGTACTGGCAGCTTTATCAGCTCTACCAATTTCATAATTGGCTACGCCATTCAGGTCGTGCGGCTCCACCGGAAGCTAGTGGTATATGGGGCGAAGTATTCGATGCGGTTTATCGACTGCACAAGAAACAGCGTAAATCCAAGCGCCGCATGCGCCAAGCTCTTACCAGAATTGAAAGCTCCACCACCGCTTTAAAAGAGGGCGTTATCATGGCTGACAACCAAGGTAACTTGGAATGGTGGAACAACTCAGCCGCCCATTTTTTTGGGCTAATGCGTCCTGTCGATCGTGGCCAAATCATTACCAATATTGTCCGTAGTCCCGAATTCTTCCGTTACTTCAGCCAAAAACGCTTTGGTGAACCCTTGGTCATCAAGTCTCCAGCCAAAGACGGCGTATATTTAGAGATTCAGACCACGTTATACGATAAAAATGACCATTTGATTTTTGTCCGTGATGTCACTCGCTTACACTTGCTAGAACAAATGCGCAAAGATTTTGTAGCGAATGCTTCTCATGAACTAAAAACCCCTCTGACGGTTATTAAAGGCTATCTAGAAACCCTAGATATGTTTAAAGACAGCCTGCCAAAAAGTATGCAAAAAGGCATTGTGAATATGGCAGAGCAATCGGAGCGAATGGAGCAACTCATAGAAGATCTCTTATTGCTATCTCGCTTAGAAAGCAATGACAAACGTGAAGAAAACCAATGGTATAAGGTATCAGACATAGTCCACACTATTACCAATGCGACAACGCCCGTGTTGACAGAAAAACATACCATTACCCTAGATATCCCTGAAGAAGCTCGTTTGTACGGTTCCTATAAAGAGCTCTACAGCGCCTTTTCTAATCTGATTTTTAACGCTATAAAGTATTCACCAGATGGCGGTGAGATAGAGATTAGATGGGAGTCTAGTGAGTTCAATGGTGTTTTTTCAGTGAAAGACTCAGGGCTAGGCATAGAGCCGAGATATATTCCTCGACTTACAGAACGCTTTTTCCGAGTCGACAAAGGAAGAGGGTCAAAAACTGGTGGAACAGGGCTTGGCTTAGCGATAGTGAAACATGTGTTATTACATCATGATGCCAAGCTACAAATTCGCAGCCAACCTGGCTTTGGTAGTACATTCTCTTGCCATTTCCCTGCGAATCGAACCAGAAACGATGCGATTCCAGCTCTGTCTATTCCTACTGACAATAATAACCAAGATTTGCCAAGCCATTAAAGATGCCTTTGCAAGGAAGGGAGAAGAGCTAGATCGATTCTCTAACTTTATTAAGAGAAAGTAGCAGATTAAGATCTCTTCCCTCTTCTTATCTTCAAGAATAGGGTTAAGGTGAGGTTGGTCTAATAGGTCGTTATAAACTATCAAACAACTGGCTAATAAAAGCCTCTTTCTCGCTGTCCTGATCGATCAAATTCAAAATAACAGTCAAAAAGGTCGAATCATGTTTCTTCTCTGTGGTAGCAACGGATTGAACATAATAGTTCAAACGGTTCATCACTCCCTTATGTTCTAGATCCAATACCGCCTGTCCCAATACTTGTGGAACAACATCATCACTCTTTATCAGCATAGTCGCTTCAGTTTTACTAAACTGAACTATCATGCAGCGAAACTGTTTGTTTTCGAAGCGCACCATAGTCGGGATTTTTACATCTTTCACTGACACAGCAGGCGCGTCAGGATTAGTGAACTTGGTGGCTTTTACCGGTGCGGCTTTACCAGCTCCCATTAATACATCTAGCGACGCCGAGCTGACACCACCGGGAGAAACTGACTCACGAGGTTTCTGTGACGTCAGCGCCTTATCAAGACCGTGCTTTTTCGCAGCAGATATGACTTTATTGGCTAACTGCTCGCTAGAAAACGGCTTACCTAGATAATCCGTCACACCGGATTGAACCGCTTCCACCACGTGGCTTTTATCGCCACGACTGGTGATCATCACAAATGGCACGTCTTCTTTTTTATATTTAGGCTGTTCTCGACACCACTTAAGCAGCTCAACACCTGTCATTTCTGGCATTTCCCAATCGCACAGCACCATATCAAACTGAGATTTTGTCAGCATTTGCTGTGCTTTACGGCCATTTACCGCTTCTTCAATTTCAACCGCCGGAAACTGCTTACGCAATGTTCGGCGAATCAAATCACGTGTAAAAGAGGCATCGTCTACTACTAATATTTTTAACGGCATCAAAGAGTTCCATTAGTGCGATCTAACAAGGCAGAAAAATCCCCATGCTGCGACCTAAAAACCGAAATCCACAATAAAGTGGCTGCAACAACAGCAATCGGCATAACGAATAAATTAAAGAAAGGAATCGTCAAACCGACCATTACTATCCCGCCAAATGTCCAACATAACAAAGGTTTGGAGCGTAATGCCATTCTCATATCATGGAATTTCACCTTATTATTATCAAAAGCATAATCCATATATTGAAGAGATAACATCCAAGCTGAAAATAATAGTAACAAGACTGGCGCGATAACATTAACCAAAGGAACAAAAGACAATAACAACAGCAAAACAAAACGTGGCAAAAAGTACCATATCTTTTGCAATTCACGCTGTAAGCTACGACCGATAATGGCCATAATAACGCCTGCAGTTAACACTTCGTCAAAGACTTTACCCGTCTCTTTCTCCTCTACTTTTTCAGCTAGAAATGCCATAAAAGGTGCTGCCAAAATATTTACACCAACCGAAAAACTATAGAACAGAAGCACGCTAATAATGGCCGCAAAGATCAAATAAAATAGCCAATTCAGAAAAGAAACCCACTCTGGCAAATAGCCCATAGCAGAATCCATTAAGGCCTGAAAATAACTAAAGGCGACCATATATAACAAACCCACCAAAACAAAATTTGCCAATAAAGGTGCCAATATAAATAGCCTTAGGTCTTTCGAAAACACCAAAGGAAACGCTTTCAAAAAAGCCCCAGCGGCTTTAAATGGGTGTGTAATCACGATGCCAAATCACTCCTAAAGTTAGACCTGTCGATCAAATTTATCTAATCCCCACAGAATATCATGACGACTTTCGCGGCTCCACAACGCCTTTCAAATAGAGGTGCCATAAATTAAGCGGGCAATGGCTTCAAGCTTTGTAGCCACAATGCGAGCTATTTCCGCCACGCTTTTATAAAGCTTACATTTATTAGACGCATGACTTGATACGCAATTTCGATTGTGACCTTTTGTAAATTGGTGAACTATGAAAGCGTAAGACGAATACGAACCAGTGCAGGTATAGCGTCTATATATAAAAAAAACGCACTTATAAAGCTAACTAACAAGGGACATAATCGACATGAAAAAGACATTACTCGCCAGTGCTATCATGGCCACTTCTCTTTTCGCTCTACAAGCACAAGCAGCAGAGGTACCAGCTGGAGTCGAGCTAGCCGCTAAACAAGAGCTTGTTCGTGGTGGTGGAGCAGAACCCGCCACTCTTGACCCACAGAAAATGGAAGGCACGCCAGGTTCTATTCGTTCAAAAGATCTTTTCGAAGGTTTATATAATCAAGACGGTGATGGTAACCAAGTCCCAGGTGTAGCCACTAGCTATGATGTGAGCGATGACAATACACAATATACCTTTCACCTTCGTAAAGACGCCAAATGGTCTAACGGTGATCCTGTAACAGCCGAAGACTTTGTTTTTGCCTTTACCCGTTCCGTTGACCCAGCCACCGCATCACCCTACGCTTGGTTCATGGAAATCCCATCTATTGTGAATGCGAGTAAAATCATTGCTGGTGAAGCAGCCCCTTCCACTCTTGGCGTAAAAGCACTAGATGACTATACATTCCAAGTCACACTTGAGCGCCCTGTACCTTACTTTGTAAAAATGACCTCTCACCAGAATATGTTTCCAGTCCCTAAAAAGGTGGTTGAAAAATGGGGCGACGATTGGACCAAACCAGAGCACATGGTATCTAACGGTGCCTACAAAATGGACGAATGGATCGTCAACGAGAAAATGGTCTTCACTCGTAACAAAAACTACTGGAACGACGCAAAAACCATCATTAATAAAGTTACTTACTTGCCAATTGAATCCCCTAACGCCGAGCTTAAACGCTTCCAAGCGGGTCAAATGGATCTTAGCTACGAGATACCAAATGATCACTTCAAACAGCTAATGCGTGATATTCCAGACCAAGTTGTGGTCACACCAAAGCTGGGGACTTATTACTATCAGTTCAACACAACTAAAGCGCCATACAACGACGTACGCGTTCGTAAAGCCTTGTCTTATGCCATCGATCGTAACGTGATTGCAAAATATGTGACAGGCACAGGTGAACTACCTGCCTACTCTTTCACGCCTGAAGTCGTAAATGATTTCTCGCCAGCAACACCTGCATACGCCACCTGGACACAAAAAGAACGTAACAAGAAAGCCGTAGAATTATTAGAAGACGCGGGCTACAGCAAAAGTAACCCACTGTCTTTCAGCTTGCTTTACAACACCAACGAAAACCACAAGAAAATCGCCATTGCGATTGCGTCTATGTGGAAAAAAACCTTGGGGGTCAACGTCACATTGGAAAACCAAGAGTGGAAAACTTACCTAGAAACGAAAAAACATCAGCAATTTGATGTGGCACGTGCAGGTTGGATTGGCGACTACAATGAAGCTTCTACCATGCTAGACCTTCTAACCACCACTCACGGTAATAACGATGGAAAATACAGCAATACGGAGTATGACAAGCTGTTACACGATGCTCGTACCATGCAACACCCAGCGGCGAACTACAACAAGGCAGAAGAAATCGCCATTGAGCAAGATATGGCCGTTGCGCCTATTTATCAATATACCGAGAAGCGCTTAGTAAAAAGCTACCTAGGTGGTTACATGCCCAACCCAGAAGACAATGTTTACGTGCGTGACATGTACATCATCAAGCACTAACTCACTGTTTTATCTATTAAATAGTACATTGTGTTAACACCATGCCCAGCACTTTTGCGCTGGGCATCTCTTGAACTCCCTATAGGTTCCTAGCATTAGCCGCCCTTTTATAGCGCCTAATCCGGTAATTTTTATGCTGACATTTATTTCAAAACGCATTTTAGAAGCCATTCCAACCTTGTTGATTTTAATCACGGTTTCTTTTTTCTTAATGCACTCTGCTCCCGGTAGTCCATTTTCCAGCGAGCGCTCTTTGCCGCCAGAAGTATTGGCGAACATTAATGCCAAATACCATTTAGATGAGCCAGTCATTAATCAATATTTTTATTACCTTGGCGGTCTGCTCCAAGGCGACTTAGGGCCTTCTTTTCGCTATAAAGATTTCACCATTAATGAGCTAATTGGTCAGAGTTTTCCAGTCTCAGCTGAGATCGGTATTTGGTCGTTTCTTGTTGCCCTTCTTATTGGTGTCGGCTGTGGTGTCGTCGCCGCATTACGTCAGAACTCTTGGTTAGACTACAGCGTCATGGGCTTTGCCAACCTTGGGATTGTGTTGCCAAATTTTGTTTTAGCTCCTTTGTGTATCCTATTTTTCTCTATTTATAACCATTGGCTGCCGCCTGGTGGCTGGAACGGCGGCGCTTGGCCTTACTTAGTCATGCCTGTCATTGCTATGTCCACCAGCTACATTGCACAGATCGCACGTATTACTCGTGGCAGCATGATTGAGACCATGCATTCCAATTTTATTCGTACGGCACGAGCCAAAGGTTTGCCGAAGTATCGCATTATTTTCCAACACGCTTTGCGTCCAGCCATGCTGCCGGTTATTTCCTACCTTGGGCCAGCATTCGTCGGCATAGTGACAGGTTCTGTGATTGTCGATGTGTATTTTGGTACTGGCGGTATCGGTCAGCACTTTATTAATGGCGCATTGAATCGTGACTACTCCATGGTCATGGGCGTGACTATTTTGGTCGGAACCTTAACGATTCTATTCAATGCCATTGTCGATATTTTATACGCTGTTATTGATCCAAAAATTCGCTACTAAGGCCGTACAATTATGATTACTACAAAAGACAAAATTCAGGCCGTCGAACAGTTCGCCGAAAAAGTGGTGGAAGTCGAAGGTCGCAGTTTATGGCAAGACGCACGTCGTCGCTTTTTTTCGAACCATGCCGCCGTTACCAGTCTGGTTGTTCTGGCCATTATCACAGCTATTGCGTTGCTAGGGCCGCTTTTTAGTCAATGGAACTACGACGATATCGACTGGGAAGCGTTATCCGATATTTCTGTCTTAGGCCGTCCAAATATAGAGAACGGTCACTACTTTGGTACCGACACCTTGGGTCGCGATATTTTTGTTCGCACCATGCAAGGCGGACAAATTTCCTTGTTGGTTGGCATCATGGGCAGCGCGGTTGCCATCATCATTGGAACACTTTACGGCGCGACCTCTGGCTACATAGGCGGACGCGTTGACAGTGTCATGATGCGCTTCTTGGAAATCCTTAACTCTTTTCCTTTCATGTTCTTTGTGATCATTTTAATGACTTTATTTGGTCGCCATATTTTCTTGATCTTTGTCGCCATTGGCGCGATCTCTTGGCTCGACATGGCAAGGATAGTGCGTGGTCAAACCTTAAGCCTGAAAAACAAAGAATACATCGAAGCGGCTTATGCTTGTGGTGTCTCAACCCCGAAAATCATCTTGCGTCATATTGTGCCAAACGTACTTGGTATCGTGGTCGTTTATGCGACCTTGTTGGTGCCAAATATGATCTTGCTTGAGTCTTTTATCAGCTTCTTGGGGCTGGGCGTTCAAGAGCCCATGACCAGCTGGGGGGCATTGATTTCTGAAGGTGCGCAGAACATGGAAATCGCTATCTGGCAATTGGCTTGGCCGCTGGGCTTCTTAGTCGTGACGCTGTTTTGTTTTAACTTCCTCGGCGATGGCTTACGCGATGCGCTTGATCCAAAAGACCGCTAAGGAGGCCTTATGAACTTATCAAACACAAAGAAATTGTTAGAAGTGAACCGTTTACGCGTGAACTTTAGAACGCCTGATGGTTTTGTTACCGCTGTTAACGATTTAAATTTCACCTTAGCACAAGGCGAAACCCTTGGCATCGTAGGCGAATCTGGTTCTGGTAAAAGCCAAACCGCGTTTGCCCTTATGGGCTTATTGGCAGGTAATGGCGTCATTGAAGGGGAAGCACGCTTTAATGAGCAAAACATCCTAACCCTGAATGAAAAAGCCATGAATCGCATCCGCTCTAAGGAAATCGCGATGATTTTCCAAGACCCAATGACTTCATTGAATCCTTATATGAAAGTCGGCAAGCAGCTGATGGAAGTTTTGATATTACACAAAGGAATGAGCAAAGCTGAAGCGTTTGAAGCATCGGTAAAAATGCTCGATGCGGTGAAAATGCCCGAAGCGCGCAAGCGTATGAACATGTACCCGCACGAATTTTCTGGCGGCATGAGACAGCGCGTGATGATTGCTATGGCCTTGTTGTGCCAACCTAAACTTCTGATCGCCGACGAACCAACCACGGCACTCGACGTCACCGTACAGGCTCAGATCTTAACCTTGCTGAATGAGTTAAAAGACGATTTCAACACCTCCATCATTATGATCACGCATGACTTGGGCGTCGTCGCCGGTTTATGTGACAAGGTGTTAGTTATGTACGCGGGACAAACCATGGAATACGGTACAGCAGAAGACGTGTTTTATCGTCCTACGCATCCATATACCCAAGGTTTGCTAAAAGCGATTCCTCGTCTAGATGCCGATGACGAACAACTATCAACTATTCCAGGCAATCCACCCAACTTGTTACAAATGCCATCTGGCTGCCCATTCCAAGCGCGTTGTGAGTTTGCCAGAGAACGCTGTGGAGAAAGCATACCGCCGCTAGAAGAGTATGCACCGGATCAACTACGAGCTTGTCACAAATCCGTTGATGGATGGGTCGCCTAATGAACACTGCAAATAATATTTTAATGGAAGTGAATAACTTAAAAGTTCACTTCAACATCAAATCAGACAATGCATGGCCATGGGAAAAAGGCCAAGCCCTCAAAGCCGTGGATGGCGTTAACTTAACTATTTACGCGGGCGAAACACTCGGCGTGGTAGGGGAATCTGGTTGTGGTAAATCCACTCTTGCACGTGCTTTATTACGTCTTGTACCCATCACCGAAGGTAATGTCGTTTGGCTCGGACAAGACCTAACAGATCTAGACAAAAAACAAATGCGCGACAAACGTCAAGAGCTGCAAATGATCTTTCAAGATCCATTAGCCTCCCTTGATCCCCGCATGACAGTCGGCGATATCATCGCTGAGCCGCTTAAAACCTTTCGTCCAGAGCTCTCAAAAACAGAAGTGAAAGCAGAAGTGAAAGCCATCATGGATCGCGTGGGTTTATTGCCTAACGTAATTAACCGCTATCCTCATGAGTTTTCTGGTGGCCAATGCCAGCGTATCGGTATTGCGCGCGCTTTGATCCTCAAGCCGAAATTGATAGTATGCGATGAACCCGTGTCAGCATTGGACGTATCCATCCAAGCTCAAGTCGTCAACCTGCTAAAAGAATTACAAGCAGAAATGGGCTTGTCTTTGGTGTTTATCGCACACGACCTAAGCGTCGTAAAGCACATTTCCGATCGCGTTTTAGTGATGTACTTGGGCAATGCCGTAGAGCTCGCCAGTAAACGCGCACTCTATGAAAATCCCCAGCATCCATACACTAAAGCCTTGATGTCAGCCGTCCCAGTACCAGATCCAAAAGTAGAGCGTGGTAAAAAAATTCAGCTCTTAACGGGAGATTTACCTTCTCCCATCAGCCCGCCATCGGGCTGTGTATTTCGTACTCGTTGCCCTCATGCCAATGAGGGCTGTGCGCAGCAAAAACCGACCTTGCAGATATTATCGGATGAGCACCAAGTAGCTTGTTCACGCTTAGCTGATATCACATAAATAACTAAAATAAAGCCCTACCCTACGCTGTTTTGAGGAGACTCTATTGAGCCCCCAAAACAGCTTATTTACTGGTACAACCTTCAGTTCTTTTATTTCAAAGCGATTTTTCGTCACACAAACCAGTCATTTTTGTCTATCATAGTGTAAAAATTCATCAAGCAACTAAGTTAGGCTCTTATTTATGCGCTTATGTTCTTCTCATCCCCAGCTAAACCTTCTTGTTGTACTGTTTTTAGGCGTTATTTCTATTTCTTCCTATGCTGCGGAAACGGCACAAGGAAACGTTTTATTAAGCGTCTCAGGGGCAATCAATACCACAGGTTCAATACCGGAGTCTAAGTTTGATTTAACCATGCTAAACCGCTTGCCGCAGTATACTGTTATTACTCATAATCCTTGGACAAAAGGCCGCCACACTTACCAAGGCTTTTCTGCCATCGACCTATTACAACGAGTGGGCAGCTCTGGCACACTTTTGCAGATCACTGCGCTCAATGAGTACATGACCGAGATTCCATTGAGTGACTTTACTGAAAATGGGGCCATTTTTGCCACTCACCTTGATGGCAAGCCAATGAGTGTTAGAAACCTCGGGCCTATTATGGTGATCTATCCATTCGATGAGCGCAAAGAGCTTAAATCCGAAATGTTTTATGGTCGTTCTATTTGGCAAGTTGACCGTATCAAAGTGTTACCCTAATGGAGTAAAAATGGAAAGTTTGTTTAAGGAAAAGATTTGGCTGTCCAAATTCAAGCTTTGGGTACTCTATGCTTGCGTTGCTTTTATTATTGCCATCACCATCGCTGTCTTTGGCATTATTACTTACACCAGTGATAGCTCAAAAAATAATAGTCGGCGTGTATTTGAAAGCTCTTTATGGAACACCCTACAATTACAAATACAGTCATATCGTTTTCTCAATTATTTAATAGAATTAGACGATAACGACTATCCTCTAAATGGTAGTGCTTTCTTTCAATATGACCTATTAATGAGTCGAGTAGACTTGCTTAGGCAGGGTGACGTGGGCTCTCTCATTCGTACCTTTGAAAGTGGTCGCACCACCAGACTGCTGAATATCATTAACGGTGAATTGGAGTTGCTCAGTTTCAATTTATCTAAAATAGAAAGCGGTGATGCCTCTTACCTACCCAACTTAATTGAGCGCATTCGGCGTATCGAAGAGCAAATAAACGAATTTGTCACCCTAGTAAATAAAGGCAGTAATGAGTTTATCAGCAAGCAGCATCAAACCTTGCAGAAAAATTTAGATGAGATACAACTACTCTCAATAACCTTGTTGGCCTGCCTATTGTGTTTATGCTTCTTTACTGTAAAAGGGTTAACTGAGCTTAAAAGCGTTATTAGACGTAACAAAAGCCTTCAATTAGGGATGCAAACGGTGAACGAAGACAAAGCCAACTTACTGTCTTTCGTGAATCAAGAAATACGCTCCCCCCTTAATGCTATTCTAGGAACGGCTAAGACCCTAAATGGGCCAGTATCGAGAAACGAGACGCAGGCACTCTCAAAGCATATTGAAGAGTCAGGCCTGCAATTACTGCAAACCATCGAAATGCTCTCCGACTTATCACTGATCAATGCAAAAAAACTAACACTTAATCCAACTATTGAGCATTTACAAAAAAGTATCGAAGAGTATTTCGCGATCTTTGAGCCCCAGATGTCACGCAAAAACGTGCAGAGTATCCTTTATGTTGACCCTCTTTTACCAAAATATATCAGCCTAGATTTCGCCAGAACCAAAGAAATTATCGTTGCACTACTGCAAAATGCCATTACACACACACCATCCGGTAGCATCAGTTTACAAATTAGACCTTCGGCACTAAACGCGCCTCAAATGCCACTTGCTAAAGACACAAAAGAAATCAGAGTGCTGCAAATTGCTCTTAGAGATACAGGGCTAGGTATGCCGAATGAATTACAACAAAACTTAAGGTTTAACCCATCCCTACCAATGCAAAAAGAAGGGCCGCTGCCTAGCAAAGTCGGCTTGAGTTTGGCACTGTGCCACAAGCTGGTTTATCTGATGCAAGGTGAACTGCATTTTTCTTGTGCGCCACAAAAAGGCTGTGAATTTTGGGTGGATATACCCTTCTATGTACCAAACAATTACCCAGCAGCAAAGCCAACAAGCTTTCAATGCCCATACCAAACACAAGCATTGGTTATTGAAACAGACATACACCTAGCTAAAATTATTAGTTTGCAACTGGCAGCATTTAACATCAGTGCGATTATATCGAAAGATGGTAGTCTGCAAGAACATAATGACTATGACCTTGTTATTCTGGGCAATACACCACGCTTCGAGCGTGATGGTAATGATGCTCTTATGCAATGGCGTACAAAATCGTGTCCTGTTTTTGGTTATCACCCTCAGGCGATTAACCATCCAGAATACCCAGTCACGCCATTAGTTTTCCCACTCACACAAACACAATTAGAGCCTCTTATTGCAGGTCTATTTCTGTCACACAAAACACCTAAAGGCTCAGAAAAATGATTAATTACGCGCAGCTAGATTCTCTTATTCAGTTACTAGAAAAAGATACGATTAATCAAATACGTCTAGAGTTTGTAGATGATAGCCATGAAAAAATGACACTGCTCATACGAGCATGGAATATAAGAGATTATCAAGAATTAAGGCAAATTAGCCATTCACTAAAATCCGCCAGTTTAAACATGGCAATGCAGGTGTTTGCCGAACAATGTCAGCTGATAGAAGAAGCATCCGCTCAACAAAGTGAACTGGGTATGCAGGCCATCATCGATGACCTGCCCGCCATTCATCAAACCTCACTCAATGAGCTTGAGGCCTTCTTTTCCAGCTAAATAAACTCGATACCATTAGATTGACCAACTAAAGTCTGTGGCTTCAATGAAGGTTGCCACTAACGTTTCCAAGCCAGCTTGATCTAGGTCTGAAAAACGGCCCACCTTCGGGCTATCCATATCGAACACGGCAATCAGTTTGCCTTCGACGACAATGGGGATAACGACTTCACTGGCCGAAGCCGCATCACACGCAATATGACCTTCAAAGGCATGCACATCCTCAATACGCTGGGTTTGCAGGGACGTCGCAGCTTTACCGCACACACCACGACCAAATGGGATGCGAGTACACGCCACTTTGCCGACATACGGCCCAAGCACCAATTCCTCGCCACGGGAAAAGTAGAAACCGGACCAATTCAGATCCGCCACCGTTTGCATCACAAACGCGGAAAATTGAGCGGCATTACAGATGAAGTCGCGCTCTCCACTTAGCAATGCAGCTAGTTGAGCATTTAACTCATGATAAGATTCTTCGACAGAAGCGGTAGGATTGGTTTCTATGGTAAACATCGTATTTCATACCCGTTAAAACGAAAAATAGATGATAACAAAGTCAGTCCAATAGCCCACCCATAAACAGTAAAAAGACAATGATTACAGAGGAGAAATAAGGGAGAGAAAAGGAGAGGAATCGATCTCTTGGCTTTCGAATCAAACCAAGAGATCGGCAACAAGAGTTATTTCTTATTCATTTCAACAGAAAGATCATTCACATTAATATGACGAACATCGACGCCTTTTACCATGAAGATCAAATGCTGGCAGGTATGACGAGCATGATCGCCAATACGCTCTAAAGAACGTAATACCCAAATAACGTTAATCACACGAGAAATACTGCGTGGATCTTCCATCATATAAGTCACCAAAGAACGCATCGCTGTATTGTATTCTTGATCTACCGCACGATCTTGTTTCGCGACTTTAATGGCAGCATCAATATCTAAACGAGCATAGGCGTCTAAAGAGTCATGAATCATACGCGACACCATTTGACCGATGCGGTTGATCTCTACATAACCACGAGGAGACTCGCCTTCATTGATCAAATTCAAGGTCAGGTTGGCAATTTTCTTCGCTTCGTCACCGATACGCTCAAGCTCACTGACCGCTTTGCTGATCGACAAAATCATGCGTAAGTCAGACGCCGCAGGTTGGCGTTTCGCCAAGATACGACGACACTCTTCATCAATTAAACCGTCCAACTGATTGACCGTTGCGTCTTGATCTTTCACGTCTTCAGCCAAAGAGCCATTCGCATCTAGTAACGCTTGTACTGCGTCTTGAACTTGGTTTTCAACAACACCACCCATGGTCAAAAAGTGTTGGCGAAGCAATTCCAGCTCGTTGTTAAACTGCTGAGAAATATGATCCGTTGTTAATTCTTTCATAATGCGTCCTCCGCCTAGCCGTAGCGGCCCGTGATGTAGTCTTCTGTTTGCTGCTTGCTTGGGTTGGTGAACAAGGTATTTGTGTCACCAAACTCAATCAAATCGCCCATGTACATAAACGCTGTGTAATCTGATACACGAGCCGCTTGTTGCATGTTGTGTGTCACAATCGCGATAGTGAATTCATTTTTCAACTCATGGATCAATTCTTCGATCTTCAAAGTGGAAATAGGGTCTAACGCCGACGCAGGCTCATCCAACAACAGCACTTCTGGTTTTACCGCTACAGTACGGGCAATAACCAAACGTTGTTGCTGACCACCCGACATGCCCAAAGCACTTTCGTGTAGACGGTCTTTTACTTCGTCCCACAACGCCGCAGAACGCAATGCCCACTCAACGGTTTCATCCAGCAAACGCTTTTTATTAATCCCTTGAATACGAAGGCCATAAGCCACGTTTTCATAAATGCTTTTTGGGAACGGGTTTGGCTTCTGAAATACCATACCAACGCGACGACGTAGCTCAGCAACATCTGTACCTTTCGCGTAGATATTTTCATCACGTAAGTTGATTTCCCCCGTAATACGGCAACCATCCACTAAATCATTCATGCGGTTAAAGCAACGCAATAGCGTTGATTTACCACAACCAGAAGGCCCGATAAATGCGGTAACCTTTTTCTCTGGAATGATCATGTTCACGCCTTTCAGCGCTTCTTTTTCACCGTAGTACAGGTGCAAATCGTTTACAGATAGGCAAACGGTTTCATTTTCAATGCGCAACGCCTGTTGGCTACGCTGCATTGCTGAAATATCAATTGAGTGTGTTTTAACGTCGCTCATAATAATCTCTTCTCCGCCGCTTACATTTCCAGCGATTTGTATTTTTCACGTAAATGATTTCGAATTGTTACTGCTGACAAGTTTAACAGGGCAATAACGATCACCAGCAATAAAGCTGTTGCGTACACAAGTGGTCGTGCCGCTTCCACGTTTGGACTTTGGAAACCCACATCATAAATATGGAAACCTAAGTGCATGAATTTTTGATCCAAATGGATGTAAGGATAATTACCATCCAATGGCAACGATGGCGCTAATTTCACCACACCCACCAACATCAACGGTGCTACTTCACCCGCCGCTCGCGCTACCGCCAAAATAACCCCAGTCATAATCGCTGGACTCGCCATAGGCAGAACAACACGCCATAAAGTTTCAAACTTCGTTGCACCCAATGCCAAGCTGCCTTCACGCACGTTGCGAGGAATACGTGACAAACCTTCTTCCGTTGCCACAATAACCACAGGCACAGTCAATAACGCTAGCGTTATAGACGCCCACATCAAACCACCGGTACCAAAGGTCGGTGATGGCAAAGCTTCTGGGAAGAAAGCTTGGTCAATACCTGACCCTAGGAAGTAAATAAAGAAGCCTAAACCAAACACACCGTAAACGATGGAAGGCACGCCCGCTAAGTTGTTCACGGCGATACGAATAATGCGAGTAACCCAGCCTTGGGACGCATATTCACGCAGATAAACCGCAGCGATCACACCAAATGGCGTCACTATCACTGTCATCAGCAACACCATCATCACGGTACCGAAAATAGCAGGGAACACACCACCTTCTGTATTCGCTTCACGAGGCTCATCTGATAAGAACTCCCACAACTTAGTGAAGTAGAAGCTCATCTTCTGAGCTATGTTCATCGAATTAGGGCGGAAGGCATGAACAATTTTTGCCACTGGCATTTCATGCTCTGTTCCGTCCATCACTTGAACAATGAAGGTATCACGATTGATCTGAGCATAAAGGTCGATTAGGCTTTGCTGAAGCCCTTTGTACTCTTCGTCGTATTGACCACGCTCTGTCGCAAGATCGGCGGAGGCAGCTGGCGTTAACTTACCTTCTAGCTCTAAACGACGTTGCTCAAGACGAATACGCTCAAGAGCGTAGTTGATCTTACCAATGTCTTTTTTCTCGATCTCATGGATCTCATCGAAAATAACCGCTGCACGCTCAATACTCTTCTCAAACGTATTCCACGTCGCTAATGCTGACTCGGTTGGCGTCAGATCAGTAGTTTCAGAAATGATGTTGCCATCTTCTTTCACCGCCTTCAGATAACCGTATAAGTTACCCCATTCACGACGTTCCGCCGTAAATAGCATTTCAGGACGTTTAGTATCCGTTAAATATTCATCGATAACCCAACGAAAATCCGAACCGTATACATCCCGGTTACCGGTTTTCATCAAAGTACGTTGCATCAGCTGATGTTGATCTGGAATATCAATACCCGCTTCACGCAACTGAGCAGCCGGTACTTCCACGCTTTCAACCCGTTCTGCAACAAGGTTATATGCAGAATCACCAGGTAAAGCATAATGTGTTTCAACCACATCAGCAGGCCAAAAATGCCCTAGACCACGTACCGCAATCAGTAATAACAAACCGACAACCATGATGACAGAAATCGCCACAGCTCCGGCATTTAGCCACACCCATGGATCACCAGATTTGACCCATTCGGATACGGATTTTTTCTTCATTTTCATTTGATTACTCATTATAGCGACCCGTATTTTTTGCGTAGGTGCTGACGCACGGTTTCAGCGATTGTGTTCACCACGAAAGTGAAGATAAAGAGCACAAACGCCGCTAAGAACAAGATACGATAGTGAGAGCTGCCCACTTCAGATTCAGGAACTTCCACCGCTAAGTTAGCCGCTAGTGTCCGCATGCCTTCGAAGATATTGAAATCCATAATTGGGGTATTACCCGTTGCCATCAATACAATCATGGTTTCACCGACAGCACGGCCCATACCAATCATGATGGCCGAGAAGATACCAGGGCTCGCTGTTGGTAGAACAACACGAGTCATAGTTTGCCAATACGTCGCACCCAACGCTAATGAACCTTGAGTTAACGCTTTTGGCACACTAAAGATGGCATCCTCGGTAATAGAGAAGATAGTCGGAATGACCGCAAAGCCCATCGCAAAGCCAACGACTAGCGCGTTACGTTGGTCAAAAGTAATACCAAGATCATGAGTAATCCAGCCACGGATGTTGCCATCAAAGAAGTTCAACTCAATGATTGGGCTCATCGCCAAACAGAGCCAAGCTAAGAAGACGATGACAGGAATCAGCAATAATGGCTGCCAACCTTCAGGCACCATCCAACGAATTTGCTGAGGCAAACGAGACCAAATATAAGCAAACAATAGGATGCCAACCGGAAGAACAACGAAAATACTAAAGGTCGCGGCAAGATTTTCTTCCAAGAAAGGCGCAAAGAACAGACCGGCTAAGAAACCCAAAATAACCGTAGGCAAGGCTTCCATCAACTCAATCACAGGTTTGATTTTGCGACGTAATGCTGGAGCCATAAAGTAAGCGGTATAAATTGCACCACAAATTGCCAATGGCACCGCCATCAACATCGCATAAAATGCGGCTTTTAAAGTACCAAACGCTAATGGCATCAAGCTGTATTTAGGCTCGAAATCATTATTTGCCGCTGACGATTGCCAAGTATAGGTCGGCTCTTGATAACCCTCGTACCATACCTTGCCCCACAAAGAAGACCAGGAAACTTCTGGATGTTCATTGTCTACATGAAAGAAGTGTAACCCTTTATCATCTTCCAGCAACAGACCGTTAGCGCGAGGAGCAAAGCTAATAAGTCGAGCATTGTTATCGCTCAGTTTTTCGTTCAGTACTTGACGAGTTGATGTAGCATTGTAGATAGCAACCAAGCCACGCTCATCCAATGTCGCAAAGCCTTTACGGCGCTGTTCCATTGCCAAATCAACTAAAGCAACAGGTTGTTTCACGTCACGAATAAAGGTCAGTTTCTCTTCATTTGTAGCATCGTCACGAACATTAAACCACTGACTCACTCGACCTGACGAGTCTGCCACCATGATAGACGACTTACCCAGCAAATACGTCATCGAAACCAGCTTGGTATCGGCGTCTTTAAGCAGTGCTATTTCATCTTTAAGCGCGATGTTATCGAAATCTCGTAGATCAAATTCACTCATAGCACCTGAACGAGTCGCAACATAGAGATAACGCTGATCACCACTAAGTAGCATGCTGGCCACATCTGGCACGAAAGGCAATGGCTCGCTCTGCTCACTCAACTCAACTTCATCTGTGATGAAATTAACGTCTTTCGTGACTTTAGTAATCGCACTATTGGAATCGCCAATCGCCGCTATGGTTAAACTGTCGCTACCATCGCGGAGCGTTAATTGATTAATCGAGAAATTAGCGACATCAATCGCTTCTTCGCCATACGGATATTCAACCACTGGCGTGATTTTACGCTTTCCATCTGGGTAAGAAGTTTTGTAATCATGTTTGACGATTAACGCTTTACCATCTTCGTAACCAAATGCCATCAAACGACTGGTATCCGACTCAACCGCAAAGGCGGTGACTTTTTCAGCACGAAGATTTTTTACGGTGTTAATCACACTGCCATCAGCAACGGAGAAAAAGACAATACTGCCATTACTCGCCACTCGCATACCGACTTCCGCTTGCTCTTCCGTGGTCAGGTATAAACTCTCACCTTGATCTGCCGCGGGTAAACTATAGTTAGCTTCAGGTTCAATAGAGGCGCTTGAGAACAAAGGCGCAACTTCATAAAGTAAATAGAAACAGATCAAAAGCACAGCAAGAATGACACTGCTGCCTCCGACTGCGATACCCATTCCAGCCATACGGTCTTTCAGGGCGCGAATTTTTCTATGACGCTTTAAAGCTGGCGTGTTGAAATCCAGTTCTGGCATCTGATGGTCAGTTGATTTAGTCATCCGCATTCATCTTTGTTGTGTGACATTTTATGTGACAGTAGTGTGACAGCCTACGAAGAAAGCAAAGTAGGAGAGCGTTTCGGCCCTCCTACTTTTAGCATCTAATTCGTAGCTCGCTACAGCGTTACTTAGTTAATACCTAGATCTTTAAGGTACTTACTCGCTACTTTCGCTGGAAGAGGAACATAACCGTCTTTTACGACAACCTCTTGACCCATTTTAGAAAGTACCATTTTAACGAATTCACGTTGTAGTGGTGCAAGCGGCTTATTAGGGGCTTTGTTTACGTAAACGTAAAGGAAACGAGACAGTGGGTATTTACCCGTTGCTGCGTTTTCAACAGTTGCATCGATAAACTTGCCACCTTCTTTCTTCGCTAAAGCAACCGCACGAACAGAAGACGTTTTGTAACCAATACCAGAGTAACCAATACCGTTAAGAGAAGTAGAAACAGACTGAACAACAGAAGCAGAACCTGGTTGCTCGTTTACAGAGTTTTTGAAGTCACCTTTGAAAAGCGCGTGCTTTTTAAAGTAACCATATGTACCGGATACTGAGTTACGACCAAAGATTTGAATATCACGGTTCGCCCAAGCACCAGTCAGACCTGCTTTGCCCCAGTTAGTGATGTCTTCGCTGTGTCCACCTTTACGGGTAGAAGAGAAGATCGCATCCACTTCAGGCAGAGACAAACCTTTGATTGGGTTATCTTTATGTACGAAAACCGCTAGAGCATCGATAGCTACTGGAATCGCTGTTGGCTTGTAGCCGTATTTTTTCTCAAACGCTGCGATTTCTTTGTCTTTCATTGTACGAGACATAGGGCCGAAGTTTGAAGTGCCTTCAGTCAATGCTGGTGGCGCAGTAGAAGAACCAGCCGCTTGAATCTGGATGTTCACGTTAGGGTAAAGACGTTTGAAGTCTTCTGCCCAAAGTGTCATCAAGTTTGCTAATGTGTCAGAGCCAACACTTGAAATATTGCCAGAAACGCCACTTGCTTTGCTGTAAGACATCAAATTTGAATCAACATCTGCAAAAGCGTTAACAGAAACGCCTACTGCCGCTGTCATCGCTAAACCTGCAACTAGTTTTTTCATCACATAAACCTCAGTGGTTATAGTCAAATATTTATGAGCAACTGCCCATAGCTCGTTCGATGTTTTGTACTATAGAAAAGTTATGTGACAGTAATGTTAAACAATGAAATATTTCAAAAATAAATTAGCGACCTTTAAGAAGGAGTGCGTCAGTGACGGGTGTTAACAAGAAGTTTCTTTGTCCATACCATTTTAATCGCTGTAACATAGCCAGATATTACGCCATTAAAAGAGCCTACTAAGTTGTTCAAAAGTCAAAACAAACGCTTATCCAATCGTTATTTATTATTGTCCTTAGTCGTGGCGCTCGTACCCTTATTAGCGTTTTCTGGCCTCTATGATACTTATCTGAATCAGTTGGTAATAAAAATATCGAGTGAACAATTAAGTACACGTGTCGCCACCGTTCAAAATGAATTCCAGGCCAATCTTCGTGAACGCCTTTACCAACTTGATGTCTTGGCCGATGAATTAGACAACCCCAAAATTTATACCCTTGATGGCGCGCAGTCGTTGTCTACTGAATTGCAAACCTTGCTCAGAATTCAAACTGACTTACAAAATGTCTATGGCATTGCATTTTTTGATCAGCACAAACAATATTTATGGAGTTTTCCAGAATATGCTTACTCGCAAAATCGCTACGATCAGTCCCTTATCTACCCAGTAACACAATTTGAAGACGCAGGCATTTATGGCCCAGAAACCTATTCTTTTAACCGTCCTTCCTCCGTCTTATTATTAAAACAAATTAACACCAGTAGCTTTGCTATTGAGCAAGCACCATATATTGGCATCATTCTGCGCTTTAACTCGCTAGCCGCTATACCCAAGCTACTTGGTAGCGATGGCACTTATACGCCCTTCTTAGACGTTCCTGGCGATCGTTTATTTGATATTGTCGGTCAGCCTGTAGACAAAAACGCCAGCATTAACACCCGTTATGAGTTATTGCCAAACTGGTCGCTAAAACTGCGTCAAAATAAAGACCTTTCGAGTCCACCAAGTGCCGAGATGCGTTACTGGTTAATTCTATTGGTGCTATTTACGGCCGCAGGTCTATTACTGCTGCATTGGTATATTTCAAAGCGCTTGAACCGACAGTTAGACAAACTGATTGATCGCGTAGAAAGCATCGCCGCAGGTGATTTAGACTCCCCTGTGCCACTGCAGCCGGGAACGGAGTTAAAGCGGCTAACCTTAGCCATTGATCGCATGCGTTTACAACTGCATCATGTTATTCAGGCATCAGTTGAAATGGAACGACAGGCTTCCTTGGGTCAACTGGCAGCCGGATTAGCTCATGATATTCGTAACCCACTGACTATTATTCGCATGACGATACAAACGTTAATTAAACGAGAATCCAATCCTCAGCATAACGAAATGCTGGTGATGGTCGAAGAAGAAATAGAACGTGTTAATCGTGTCATTGAAAACTTGCTAAACTTTGCTCGGCCGACACAACCGAAATTAGAAAAAATAAGCTTGTTGGAGCTATTAGAAGGTATACGAGCGCTGATCAACGCGTCAGCGAGAAAACAAAAGGTTGGGATTGCGCTAGACTGTGACCCCTTATTTGAGATAACCGCCGATTTGTCTCATATTCGACAGATTTTAATGAACTTAATACTGAACGCGATTCAGGCAATGCCTCCAGAAGGAGGACAAATTACCTTACTTGGCACCAAGCAAAATGGGCAAGTTATTTTATCCGTCATTGACAATGGTAAAGGCATTCCGGCCTCACTCATGCCACGTGTATCAGAACCTTTCTTTACAACAAAGTCTGCTGGTACAGGATTAGGGTTAGCAATCTGTCATGTATTAGCCAAGTCCAACAATGCACAGCTTTCCATTGAAAGCCAGGAAAATACGGGTACAAAAGTTCAACTACATTTTCAAAATGACCGGATAGAAGAAGATAAATATGAGTAGCCTAACCGTTTTGGTAATAGACGATGAGCCTAACTTGGTTCGCAGCATCCAATTTTCTCTCAATGACCAAAACATTGGCCTCCATGCTGCGTATTCAGGAAACGAAGGCATAAAAACATTCACCACCTTAGCGCCAGACGTCGTATTATTGGATTTAGGACTGCCAGATCAATCTGGACTAGATGTCCTTGCACAATTAAAAGCCCTATCTCCTGACACGCCTGTCATCATGATTTCTGCGCATGGGGATACCAGAACCGCAGTAAAAGCAGTAAAAGAAGGCGCGCTCGACTACATCACCAAACCGTTTGATATTGACGAACTAGAGCTACTAATTAAGCGCTGCGGTGAACAACAAAGGCTATCAAAAGAATTGCGTTTTTTACGCTCTAAGCAAATTCATACTCAACGAATTATTGGTAACAGTCATAACATCCAGCAACTTCGGGAGATGATCGAGCAGATTGGAAACAGTGCGGCAAAAACCATTTTGATCTCAGGCCAATCCGGCACAGGAAAAGCCTTAATCGCACGCAGCCTACATGACATCCGCTTTAATGACGCCCCTTTTATCGAAATAAACTGTGCTGCACTACCTGAACAGCTTATCGAAGCTGAACTGTTTGGAGCCGAACGTGGAGCCTATACAGGATCTGTACAGAAGCGAGATGGCCTGATCTCACTGGCAGATAATGGCACATTGTTCTTAGATGAAATTGGCGAAATGCCACTAGCCATTCAAGCAAAATTACTGACGTTTCTAGAGAACCGCGTTTATCGATCTATTGGTGGAGGGAAAGAGCGTAAAGCCAATGTCGTGGTTATTGCCGCCACCAACAAAGACCTTAAAGAAGCCGTTGATGCCGGTGCTTTCCGCGCCGATTTATACTACCGTCTCAACGTGGTTCCTATTAGTGCCCCAGCGCTAAGTGACAGAACCAGTGACATTGCTTTATTGGTCAACTTCTTCAGTGAGCAGTTTGCAAAACAAGAAGGGTGTAAACCTCCAATATGGAGCGATGATGTTATCTCGCAGCTTAAAACCTACCCTTGGCCAGGCAATATTCGAGAATTAAAAAACTTAGTCGAACGCATTACTATTTTGTATCCAGGCCAAACGGCCATGCCAAAACACTTACCCAATGAGTACAAACAAAACCCAGCGTCGTCAAGAACAGAGGATTCCAATTACTCCTCAGTGGTAGAGAATAAAGAGCGAGAGCTGATTTTAAGTGCTTTAAGCCAATGCGGTGGTAGAAAAGGCCTTGCAGCCGAACAGCTAGGTATCTCTCGACACGCGCTAAAACGCAGAATACAGAGACTTCATATCGACCTTTAAACTCAGAAAAATAACAATAAGAACACTCTTATGAAAAAATTAACCTGGTTACTCACCCTATTAGGGTGTTTCACAGCGACAAACAACCAAGCGGAGATAGTGCTTGGTCACCAAGATAAGGCGGATGTAAATATCGGCTGTCTTTTTCCTCTTACTGGTCGTGGTGGCCTGTATGGGGAAGACAGCAAAATAGGTATCCAACTGGCATTAGAAAAATTAGCAGACAAGACGGATGACTACCCTAGTTTAAAAATCATTATTGAAGATTCAAGATCGAAAGCCTCACGGGCCACACGCTTGGTAAAAGAATTAGTAAGAGATCATCAGACGCGCTTTATTTGTGGCGTGGTGAATTCATCGATTGCGTGGCAAGTTGCCCAAGTTGCAGAGCAAGAAGACGTCTTTTTTATTGGCACGGATCACGCTTCGTCGCGGATGACAGGTTCGGGGAAGCGTCCGCTATACTTTCGAGTCAGCAATAACACCCAACAAAGTATGCTGGCCGGAGCAAAATATATCCGTGAGCATTTCTCATCCTCTGCAGATAAACCGATTAGAATTTCTTATATTGGCCCAGACTATGAATACGGCTACACCATGTGGGACGATTTAGAAAAAGCACTGAAACAACAACAAGTAAACTATGAAATTGTCACCACTCTATGGCCCAAACTTTATGAACCAAACTATGTGACCTTCATTCAGGCATTGCTCGAAAAGCCGACTGATTTAATCGTGAATGCCATGTGGGGTGGTGACCTCGTCACCTTTATTCAGCAAGCCAATAGCGCCAAGCTTTTCCAACATGCTCACTTTGCCAATTTCGACACTGGCGCTAACTTTGAAGTCCTTGCCGCATTGGGTGAAGATATGCCCGAAGGACTCATTTTAGCTTCCCGCCATCATAACAATTGGCCAGATACAGTATTCAATCAGTGGTTTGTATCACGTTTCTATGAGCTAAGTGGACGTTACCCTTCTTACGCTGCCGAAGGGGCGTATTCAGGTATAATGAGTATTGCCGAGGCCGTTCACCTTGCGGGGGTCGATGCAACTAATGAAGAATTGCAAACCGTCCTCGAAAACCTAGTGATTAAACTTCCCGAAGATCCCACTGGTTTTTCGTCTTACATGGATGCAAACACCCACCAACTTCAGCAAGTAATTTCCATCGGGACCTCAACTAAAGACACCTCCCTTCCCCCCGCTGCACGTTTGTTGCATAACTGGTCGGTTTATTATCCTGATCGTCGTCTATCACACTAATTTTTCGAGCGGTTACCGATCAAAAAACATCGATCATTGTGATCGATAACCGCTCAAACTTCTCGTAAAAACAAATGAGGGAATGAATTTTTATATATTTATCAAATAGATAGATATATTTAAAAAACTGGCATCCTGATTGCTCTTAGCTAAGAAGCAACATTGTTCTTAGTAAAAAAATAATAAGAGCGCGCATTACTATAAATGCCATCCTATCTCACAAGCCCTCCCAGCAACTTGAGCGGCCTCTTATTTGATTATTTCTAATGAGCAATGACGTGTTCGTCATCTGTTTATGGATCCCTTGTGACCCTAGCAACGACAAAAACAGAGCGTCTTAAAAATAACCAATATAAAGGTGATACTCATGTTAAAAGACATGTCACTTCTAAAAGCTCATTGTTTAGTGAATGGTGAGTGGGTCGAAGCTAAAGCCAAAACAACACATCCTGTCACCAACCCTGCAACCGGTGATGTCATCGCAAACATTCCTCATCTTTCCCCAGAGGAAATCCCTGCCGTTATCGAAGCCTCTCGTATTGCGCAAAAAAAATGGGCAGCGCTTACAGCAAAAGAACGTTCAGTCATCCTAAAGCGCTGGTTTGAGCTAATGATCGAAAACACCGACGATCTAGCTCTATTGATGACCACTGAACAAGGCAAGCCGTTAGCGGAAGCAAAAGGCGAAATTGGCTACGCTGCCTCTTTCATTGAATGGTTTGCAGAAGAAGCAAAACGCATTTATGGCGACACCATTCCAGCACCTCGCGCCGACCAGAGACTGACCGTTATCCGTCAACCTATCGGTGTTACCGCCGCGATTACGCCATGGAACTTTCCAGCGGCGATGATTACACGCAAAGCTGCGCCAGCACTGGCAGCAGGCTGTTCTATGATCGTTCGCCCTGCGGACCTAACACCACTGACAGCATTAGCCATTGGCGAATTAGCACAACGCGCTGGTATTCCCGATGGGGTTTTTCAAGTCATCACAGGCTCTGCTAGTAAACTGGGCAAGGTTCTTACCGACAGCCAAGTTGTTAGCAAATTATCTTTCACTGGATCAACGGAAGTCGGTCGTTTATTGATGGCTCAATGCGCACAGACCATCAAGAAAGTCTCTTTAGAACTGGGCGGCAACGCACCCTTTATTGTCTTTGATGATGCAGATTTGGATAAAGCTGTCGAAGGCGCTATGGCGTCTAAATATCGTAATGCAGGACAAACTTGTGTTTGTGCTAACCGAATCTTAGTCCAGCGCGGTGTTTACGAGGCATTTACCGCCAAGCTGACCGAAAAAGTCAAAGCTTTAAAAGTCGGTAGCGGTGTTGAAGCTGGCAACGACATTGGTCCAATGATCGAAGAAAAAGCCATCACTAAAGTAGAAGATCACATCCAAGACGCCGTCAGCAAAGGCGCGACACTTGCTTTTGGTGGTGATCGCTTGGGTGGGCTATTCCTACAGCCAGCGATTTTGACCGGCGTTACGGCTGAGATGAAAGTCGCACAAGAAGAAACTTTTGGCCCGATGGCGCCGTTGTTTGCCTTTGATACCGAAGAGGAAGCCATTGCCATGGCCAACGATACGATTTTTGGACTTGCTGCGTATTTCTATACCCGCGATCACGGCCGCATGATCCGCGTATCAGAAGCACTTGAATACGGCATGGTCGGTCACAACACAGGATTGATTTCAAACGAAGTCGCGCCTTTCGGTGGCGTAAAACAGTCAGGTCTTGGTCGTGAAGGCTCTAAATATGGCATCGAAGAATATCTCGAAATGAAATACGTATGCAGTGCCCTCTAAGCCAAAAACCGTAGCCAACAACAATAAATAGGAGATCATTATGACTGATGGCATCAAACCTTTTTCTTTTAATGCACCTGGTTCCATGCACCTTGAATGGGGTGGCGCAAAACGTCTTGGCGAATTACTTAGTGAGTGGTTCAAAGAACGTAACTTATTAATCGTCACTGACAAATTCTTGAACGAAAGCGGTCTATTAGAGCAAACCAAAGACTCGCTAAAAAAACACGGCTTCACAGTGACCGTTTTTGACGATGTAGTCGCAGATCCACCAGAACATGTGTTAATGGCGTGTGTTGAACAAGGTAAAAAGAGCCATGCTGATATCGTTCTAGGCTTGGGTGGCGGGTCGTCAATGGACATCGCCAAACTCGTTGCGGTTATGCTGACATCAGAACAACCACTGTCTGAGCTGTACGGTATTGGCAATGTCACAGGAACTCGAACACCATTGGTACAAGTTCCTACCACAGCAGGCACAGGGTCAGAAGTAACCAATATCACCATTCTTACCACAGGCGAAACCACTAAAATGGGGGTGGTATCTCAGCAATTATACGCAGACCGTGTTTTGTTGGATGCAGAATTAACTGTCGGGCTTCCTGCGTTGCCAACCGCGGCAACCGGCATTGATGCGATGGTTCACGCTATAGAAGCATACACCTCAGTACATCTTAAAAACCCATTGTCTGATGCATTGGCAAAAGAGGCTTTACGCTTGCTAAGCAAAAACCTCGTCACAGCTTGTCAAGATGGACAAAACCGCGCGGCTCGTGAAGCCATGTTGTTGGGAGCAAACTTAGCAGGGCAAGCCTTCTCCAATAGCCCAGTTGCTGCCGTTCATGCTCTCGCTTATCCATTGGGCGGTCATTATCACTTACCTCATGGCTTAACAAACGCACTCATGCTTGGTCCGGTATTACGCTACAACATGGCCGTTGCGGCGCCATTGTACGCAGAACTTGCCGATGTCGTGCTGGGTTCGTCAGAAGAAGAAGTAGAAATACGCTCAGCGAAATTCGTTGATTTCATGCAAAAACTGATGAATGAGTCTGGTGCACCACAACGCCTACAAGATGTTGGTGTCACCGAGGAAAGCCTGCCAACGCTTGCTAAAGACGCCATGTTACAAACTCGCTTGCTCGGCAACAATCCCGTTCCCGTCACCGAAGACGATGCATTAGCGTTATATCAAGCAGCTTTTTAATTTAACACAACCCTCGCCCCATACAGGTGAGGCTAATAACTAAAAAAATAAAAGGAAAAACTCATGAGAGAAGAACGCATTGATGGCCAAGAAACGCCCTATTGGAAGATGGGACCTTTTAAAGTCAGGCTGCCTTTTGTCCATTATCGTTTTGAGTGGCCAGATTACTTTCAAGGCCTCATAATGTGTGCGGTCGATTTAGCCGCTATCCCACTAATGACCGAACTACTCGGTATGCCATTCGAAGTAGCATTGGCCGTCGTCATGCTTAATGGCTTGTTCTATTTGTTACACCATTTATTAGGCGACCCTGTCGTTCCAGGCTGGATTACTCCCGCTATCCCACTACTCATGGCATATTGCTCGACCTTCCCAGAAGGGCCTGAACGAATATACGCTCTCGTCTCATTCCAACTACTGTTAGGGGTGTTTGCCATTTTTATCGGGGCCTCGGGGTTGGCACACAGAGTCGTATCACTCATTCCACAGGCCATAAAATCCGGCATCATCATCGGTGCAGGGATTGCGGCGGTTATGGCGGTATTTAAAGTCGATGGCCGTTTTGATACCTACCCTGTAACCATCACGCTTGCAGTGGGTGTGGCTTTTTATGTGATATTTTCACGTCATTTTGCAGCACTAAAACAAAACAATGCTTTGTTTAATATGATCGGAAAGCTCGGTATCTTCCCAATCATCGTTCTAGCGATTCTTATTGCACCAACGGTTGGTGAGACTTCTTGGCCTGAGATTCAGTGGGGCTTCTCTTCTCCAGATTTTGTTACTCTTTGGAAAGAGTACACCGTGTTCGGTCTAGGCATGCCACCAATAATGATGTTTGTTACTGCTGTTCCGACAGTTTTAGCAGCGTACATCGTACTATTTGGTGACGTGCTACAAAGCAAAGCGATTTTGGATGAAGCTGATCTAGTTCGTTCCGATGAAAAAATCGATTACAGCCCAGACCGTGCACACATGATTTTTGGTGCAAGAAACTCAGCAATGTCGATTCTTGGGCCCGATGTAACAATGTGTGGACCTCTTTGGGCGGCTATGCACGTAGTTATCACAGAGCGTTTCAGCCAGGGCAAGAAAGCCATGAACTCCATCTTTGGTGGTGCAGGCTCATTCCGCTGGGGAACCAACACTGGCTTGTTATTCATGCCAATTGTTACTCTCGTGCAACCAATCCTAGGCGTAGCACTGGCGTTAACCTTGCTCATTCAGGGTTATGTATCGGTGAAAATCGGTATTATGGAAGCCAGATCACAACGCGATCTTGGTATCGCAGGTATCGTTGCTGCAGTACTAGCCACTCGTGGTGCTACATGGGCATTCGCCGTTGGTGTAGTACTTTGTCTTTTGGTATACGGTCGTGATTTCTTTAAAGGTGAAAAAGACACAACCTTTGTAAAAGACCAAACTAAGTAATACTTTCAATAAACAGACACGGCAACGTCGTGTCTGTTTTCTGACATACAGTGAATCATCGCTCACTGTTTTACTCGAAAAAAACGCTCAATTTCCTGTAAATACCTTCTAACTTGCCTTTCAAGCCATCTGTAATATTCCCAAGAGTGGCGTTATCCAATAGACTAACTGTCCGGATTTTATAGGCACTGTGGCCTCGCTAAACTTCCGATAAAAATGATTAAAAACTGTGGGTATTTTAATGTTAAACAAACTAGTCAGTTCGGCTGAGGCGATTTCCCATTATATGGGGCGATGCGTTGCTTGGCTTACGTTAGCGATGATGCTGTTTACCTGTCTCATCGTGCTTTTGCGTTATGGCTTTGATATTGGTGCGATCGCACTACAAGAGTCCGTGCTTTATATGCATGCAACGGTCTTTATGTTAGGAGCGGCCTATACCTTTAAAGATGATGAGCACGTACGTGTTGATGTTTTTTATCGTGATTTTTCTGTCACTAAAAAAGCATGGGTAAATATCATTGGCGGCATTTTCTTCCTTTTGCCATTCACACTTTATACCGCCTATTTAAGCCTAGATTATGTGAGTGCTTCGTGGCGTGTACTGGAAACCTCTCCAGAGCCTGGCGGTTTACCTTTTGTGTATCTGCTAAAAACGCTTATTCCTATCATGATGGTGAGCATGATCATTCAAGGTTCTGCGGATATTTTGAAAAATATTGGTGTGGTAACTGCGGCGCGTTCCCCCATTACTAGACATGCTAAAGGACAAAACTAATGGCTGAATTTATTCCTTTATGGCTCTTTGCCGGCGTTTGTGTCTGCTTGTTATTTGGTTACCCTGTCGCATTTTCTCTAGGTGGTACGGCGCTTATTTTTGCCGCTGTAGGCTCCATGTTCGGCACTTTTGATGGTGTCTTTTTGGAGGCTTTGCCAAACCGTTTGTTCGGTATCATCGGCAATGAAACGCTGATCGCTGTCCCGCTTTTTGTCCTAATGGGTGTTTTGCTCGAAAAATCAAAATTGGCAGAAAAACTACTCGACTCCATGGCGATGCTGTTTGGTACGTTACGTGGTGGCTTGGGTATTTCGGTTATTTTAGTAGGTATGTTACTGGCGGCAAGTACCGGTATTGTGGGTGCAACCGTGGTAACTATGGGTATGATTTCGTTACCCACCATGCTGCGTCGCGGCTACGATCCAGCTTTAGCCGCAGGGACTATTTGTGCGACAGGTACGTTAGGTCAAATCATTCCACCATCCATCGCATTGGTTCTGTTAGGCGATGTGATGTCCAATGCGTATCAAAAAGCGCAATTGGAAATGGGCATTTTCTCTCCTAAAACCATCTCTGTAGGAGATTTGTTTGTTGGTGCCTTGATTCCTGGCTTAATTTTAGTTGGGCTTTATATTCTTTACGTCATCATGGTCGCTTGGTTGCAGCCGCACAAAGCACCCGCGGTTCCTCGTGACGAATTGCGCAATGGCTCAACAGAGTCTTTAGCCGTTCAACTACTTAAAGGCTTGGTGCCACCTTTGGTGCTTATCTTTGCTGTATTGGGGTCAATTCTTAGCGGTATTGCCACACCAACTGAAGCAGCAGGTGTTGGCGCACTAGGTGCGGCGTTGCTAGCTCTAGGAAGTGGCAAGTTAAGCTTCCCAACCTTAAAAGATGCAGTGTACTCGACCACAAAAGTCACCTGCATGGTGTTCATGATTCTGATCGGTGCATCTTTATTTTCATTGGTGTTCCGTGGCTTTGGTGGCGAAGAGTTGATTCAAGACTTCTTCTCACAACTTCCTGGTGGCGTTGTTGGCGCAATGATCGTCGTGATGTTGCTAATGTTCTTCCTTGGCTTCATTCTAGACTTCATAGAAATCACTTTTGTGGTTGTACCTATTGTTGCGCCAGTATTGTTAGCAATGGGCTTAGATCCAGTGTGGTTGGGTATTATGATGGCCATTAATTTACAAACATCATTCCTCACTCCACCATTCGGATTTGCGCTATTTTACTTGCGTGGCGTAGCGCCGCCAGAACTGAAAACTCAGTCTATTTATAAAGGGGTTTTACCTTTTATTCTTATTCAGGTGTTAGTACTAATCATGTTATCCATTTGGCCAGATCTAGCGACTTGGCTGCCTGAACAAGTCTATGCAGACTGATCTAAGACATAACTTTTGAAATAACAAAAACAGAACTCATTAAGTTAGGATAAAAACATGAAAGCAATGCAAATCACAGACTACGGCCCAGCCAGCGATTTATCGCTGGCTGATGCTCCAAAACCAAGCATCAATGAAGACCAAATTTTGGTTCAAGTCGGTGCGGCAGGCGTCAACCCTGTAGACACTTATATTCGCTCTGGCACCAATAACTATTCAACCACTTTCCCGCATACGCCTGGTTCTGATGGTGCGGGTACGATTGTTGAACTCGGTTCTAATGTCACTGGCTTCGAAATTGGTCAGCGTGTGTATTTTAGTCGCAATCTAAGCGGTTCTTCTGCGGAGTTTGCTGCTTGTGCTGCAACTCATACCTATCCTTTGGCGGATGCTTTATCTTTCGAAGAAGGTGCGTGTATTGGTATTCCTTATACTACCGCTCACCGAGCCTTGTTTGGTCGTGCCAACGGCAAAGCCGGTGACAAGGTATTAGTACATGGCGCAACCGGCGCTGTAGGTCTTGCCACAGTGCAATTAGCATTAGCCGCGGGAATGGAAGTGGTTGCCAGTTCAGGCACCCCTGCCGGTGCAGATTTATTGCGTCAGCAAGGCGTGACTAACGTCATTATGCACAATGATGCTGATCACCTTACACCTTATCAATCATTAGAAACTGGCTTTGATATCGTCATCGAAATGCTCGCTAATCACAATTTAGATCAGGATTTAAAAGCCTTGGCTTTTGGTGGTTGTGTGGCGGTTGTGGGCAACCGAGGCACAGTCGAGGTTAACCCTCGTGACTTAATGGCGCGTGATGCCTCTGTCGTCGGTGTGGCATTAGCCAATGTAAAACCTGTCGAGCTGGCCTTGATTGCAAAATCTTTGCGGCCATTGTTTGAAAAAGGTGTCCTCAAGCCCGTTATTCGTCATAGCTACCCGCTTACCGAATTGGCTCAAGCTCACGAAGATGTTTTAAAATCGGGAGCGTTGGGCAACCTTGTTATCCGCATAAGCTAGTACCCAACCAGTACGAAAAGACGGTGCTTAATAACATCAAGTGCCGTCTTTTCTTATCTTTTCACCTGCTTCTTTATTCGCAATAAAGATACTCTTCATACGGTAAAATCCGATATCTTCACAAAAATACGCTACTAAAGCTGCCCTAAGGCCGCTATACTTTCTTACTTATGTTTATTCAAAAGGCTCATTTTGACTAAGTCTGATTCCGATGTTTTCAGCCTACCTGCCGAAGCGGACACGCACGATCACGATTACCACCAATTGGTCGTTGTGCTAGATGGCAATACCGATTTCGATATAGAAGGCAAAGGCAAGCAACTGCATACTGGCGAAGGCTGTATCCTTCCGTCTGAGAACAGTCATGCGTTTGCAGGCCTAGGGGAAAATCGCATCATGGTAGTCAATCTACCTGTTCCGCCGCAAAAAAGTATTACCGACGAAGAATACGAAGTCGTATCTCGTTTGTTTGACCAAGCAGCATATTTTCAGCTAAATCCGCGTTTACAGATCTTAGCCTCTGCTTTATCTGGTGAATTGCAACAATACCCAAATGATATGACCTTGGCTCGCGCTTGCGGTAATACCTTATTAAGCGCTATTCGCCATCAAATCAACAATAAAGATGTCCGCTCTCGTGGCAATCATCTTGATATTGATAAACTCGACCAATTTATCGAACTAAATTTATCCCGCCGTGTTCATATCGATCAGTTAGCAAACTTCTGCTTTTTGAGTGTTAGCCAATTTCACGAACGCTTTAAAGACCGAACTGGCATGACCCCACACCAATACTTAATGCGCAAACGTTTAGAACGTGCTCAAAGCTTGCTCGCCGAAGGCTTCCCCCCTATTCAAGTGGCCGAAATGTGTGGATTTTCTAGTCAAAGCGCTATGACCAATGTATTTTCTCAAACCCTTGGCATTACGCCACTGAAGTACCAAAAGCAATTTGGTACGCGCTGATTCTCTTTCTCCATATAAAATCATTAAACGCCCCATTTATAAGCATTGCTATCGTTTCCCCTAATCATTTGCACAAGAATAAATCAGCGCCCTCTTTATTCTTATGCTGTCGGACTTTCTTATAAAAAAAAACGATTTTTTCGAAAGACAATTTATCCCTTCTGTCACTAAAGTGTCAGCATTATCCAGACATGCATTTTTTTGATTCAGCAGAGTGAAAAGTAGTCAGAAAAATGCTTAATGCTCTATAACAATATGCGGCCTTCATAAAAAACCATGTCGTTTTTTATATTAACGCGGGAGAATCCAACCATGTTTAAAGCGATTGAGGTGTTACAGCCTAACTTCATTCAGCGTCCACTCAATGAATTGTGGCAGCTCATTTCCCCTCTTTATAATATGGATGAAGAGAAGTGGTTAAATGAGTTATTACCTTTAGCTAAACCGACTGAAGGCGAGCTAGAAAACCAAACCAATGCCGCTGCCAATTTGATTGCCGACGTCCGCAAAGACGACGATAGCATGTCAATGATTGACGCCTTGTTATTGGAATACAGCCTAGACACCAAAGAAGGCATCTTGCTGATGTGCTTAGCTGAAGCTCTAATGCGTGTGCCGGACAAAGAAACCGCTGATGCTTTTATCAAAGACCGCTTGAGCGTTGCCGATTGGGCATCTCACGCTAAAAACTCGGACTCTTTCTTCGTTAATGCGTCTACTTGGGGTTTATTGTTGACGGGCAAAATCGTCACGATGGACGAGAACAAAGACGGTACACCAGCGAACTTAGTAAACCGCATGGTAAACCGTGTTTCTGAACCTGTGATTCGTAAAGCGATGAACCAAGCAATGAAAATCATGGGACACCAGTTTGTTCTAGGTCGCAGTATTGAAGAAGCCTTGTCTCGTGGCAAAAGCTACCGCGACAAAGGCTACACCTACTCTTTCGACATGTTGGGTGAAGCGGCACTAACCGCAGCTGATGCTGATAAGTATCTAACGTCTTATATGAAAGCCGTAGAATCTGTAGGCAAAGACACCTACAGCAAAGGACACCGCCCAACTATTTCTATCAAGCTGTCTGCACTACACCCACGTTACGAAGTCGGTTGTGAAGACCGTGTAATGACAGAGCTTTTCGACAGCGTAAAAAGCTTGATCATCAAAGCGCGCTCGTTGAACGTCGGCATCACCATAGATGCAGAAGAAGCTGACCGTCTCGAGCTGTCTTTGCATTTATTCGAAAAACTTTATCGTGACGAATGTACGAAAGGTTGGGGCTTATTCGGCCTTGTTGTTCAGGCTTATTCTAAGCGCGCACTACCGGTTTTGGTGTGGTTGGCAGCCCTTTCTAAAGAACAAGGCGACCGTGTACCTGTGCGTCTTGTAAAAGGCGCTTACTGGGATTCTGAAATCAAACTTTGCCAACAACGCGGCATCAACGGCTACCCAGTTTATACCCGCAAAGAATCCACTGATGTTTCTTACTTGGCGTGTGCGCATTTCTTATTGAGCGAGCATACTCGTGCAAACATATTCCCGCAGTTTGCAAGCCACAACGCACACACAATCGCCACCATTAGCTGCATCGCCAAGCAACTAGGCGCGACGACAGAAGAATTCGAATTTCAACGTCTACACGGTATGGGTGATGCGCTTTACAACCGCTTGATCAAAGACAGCAATATATGCGTTCGTATTTATGCACCTGTAGGTAGCCACAAAGATTTGCTTCCTTACTTGGTTCGTCGTTTGCTAGAAAACGGGGCTAACAGCTCATTCGTTCATCGTTTGATCGACGCTAGTTATCCCGTTTCTGAGTTGATTGACCACCCAGTAACGACGCTTGAAAGCCGTAAAACCTTGGCGAATCCACATATCAGCTTGCCTTCTGGTTTATTTGACGACCGTAAGAACTCCTTTGGTCCAAACATCGAAATTGATTCTGAATGGACGCCGTTCAAAGCCAAAATTGATACCTTCATGGGACAAGACACCCAATGGCGTGCCTTCCCAATCGTTGGTGGCGAGAAAGTAGCAACCGGTCAAACGCATTCTGTCGACAGCCCTTACGACCACAGCCAAACAGCAGGTCAAATCGACTGGGCAGACGCTGCAACCGTCACCAAGGCAATTGACCTTGCTGAAGCGGCCTTCCCTGCCTGGTCTGCACGTCCAGCGACAGAGCGTGCTGATTGCCTAGATAAAGTAGCCGACTTGATGGAAGAAAACTACGCGGAACTGATGGCACTTTGCCACCGTGAAGCGGGTAAAACAATTCAAGACAGCATTGACGAAGTACGTGAAGCCGTGGACTTTTGTCGCTACTACGCGCAACAAGCCCGTAGCCACTTTGCCAATCCAACCAGCTACACAGATTTCTTAGGCCAAGAAAAACAAGCCAAGCTCAATGGCCGCGGCGTATTCACTTGTATCAGCCCATGGAACTTCCCACTGGCGATCTTTACAGGCCAAGTCGTTGCCGCTCTTGTCGTTGGTAACACAGTGGTTGCCAAACCGGCTGAGCAAACCAGCTTGATCGCTTTCCGCGCTATTGAAATGCTCCACCAAGCAGGCGTTCCAACTGACGTACTTCACCTATTGCCAGGCGACGGCGCCACCGTTGGTGCTCCTCTGACGAGCGACAAACGCATTGCCGGTCTTGCCTTCACAGGTTCTACTGGCACAGCACAATTGATTAATCGTACTTTGGCTGCTCGTGGCGTTGCGCCAGTGCCAGTCATTGCCGAAACAGGCGGCCAAAACGCGATGTTGGTTGATTCAACATCTTTGCCTGAACAAGTAGTGCGTGATGCCGTGCGTTCAGCGTTTGCGTCTGCCGGTCAGCGTTGTTCTGCATTGCGCGTGTTGTTCGTGCAAGCAGACATTGCAGACCGCGTTATTCCTATGATCAAAGGTGCCATGCAAGAACAAACCGTTGGTTTGCCTTACCTGCACAGCACAGACGTGGGTCCGGTTATCGATAAGAAAGCTCAAGACATGTTGCTTGAACACATCGAACGCATGACCAAAGAAAGCAAGTTGATAGCCCAAGCAGAACTGCCAGACTTCGCAAAAAACGGTACTTTTGTTGCACCAACGGCATTTGAAATCAGCAGTATTGATCAGCTAACAGATGAGAAATTTGGCCCTATCCTCCACGTTGTACGCTACAAAGCACGCGACTTGGATAAGATCATCGACACCATCAACAACTCAGGCTTTGGTTTAACTATGGGTGTTCATAGCCGTAACGAAACCACTTGTGCTCGTATCGCTAGTCGTGCTCGCGTTGGTAACCTTTACATCAACCGTGACCAAGTTGGCGCAGTGGTTGGCGTTCAGCCTTTCGGCGGACAAGGTTTATCCGGCACAGGACCAAAAGCAGGCGGTCCACATTACCTTCAACGCTTCGCTATTGAGCAAGACCTTTAAGGGGAGACATTATTATGACAATCGTACAACCTATCCAAATTCAGGTCGCTCAGAAAGTCTTCGAAGCATGGGACAAACTTGGCGTCAATGGCCGAGCAGAAAAACTGCAAAAAGCCTTAAACGCTTTCCCGGAAGCACAACGCAAAATGGCCGCTTGGCAAATTGACAACGCGAAGCAATCTATTGCTGAAACACGCGTTATGCCAGGACCAACTGGCGAGCGTAATGAACTGTCTAACCAAGGCCGTGGCGTGTTTCTTTGCATGTCTTCTCTTGAAGGTGATATGGCAAAAATAGGTTTAGTTGGCCAAGTGTTTGCTGCGCTGATTGCCGGTAACCCAGTCATTACAGTGGGGCTAGCTGGCCAAGAGATCATGGACATGATTGCACCAGTTGTCGCAGAAGGTGTTGTGCAAAACATTGCAGAGTCCGCGCAAGATTCTTTGATCGAAGCTAATCACCTTGCAGGTATCGCAACGCTTTGCGACTCAGCTCAAGCTCAACAGCTAAGCCAACGTCTTACAGCAAAAAGCGGCTTAATTTGCCAATTGGTTGAAGAAACCGATGCAAAAAATTTAAGCGTGATTGCCAAACCACACTATGTTCTACGCTTTGTTACTGAACGCACCGTGTCCAACAACACAACAGCGATCGGTGGCAACGCGACACTGCTTGAATTGGGTAGCATGAACGACTAAAACGCGTTCGAAAGAGCTCGTTCATAAAATAACAGCCCTTCTTGGCAACAAAAAGGGCTGTTTTTTTGCCATTTATGCTCGTGTTACTGATCTTCGTTAATGGATAGCAAGGCGTTTTCCCACGCTTTAATAAAACGTCGGCGCTTCGAGTCATCAAGATATACCATCAAAGCTGGCCCTAACGGAATGGGATGAAAGTTAATCGTTTGATCTTGTGTATCTTGCTGAGATACCAAATCATCAATATCCGGGAATAAAGCCACCAGCTCACTTTTTTTCGCGATCACACCCTGCCCTTCCTTAGATATCAAGAAATTCACAAAGCGCTGGGCATTGGAAACATGCTTAGCTTGTTTGGAAATAAACGCAGCACGACTCACTACTAAAGCATAGTCCTGAGGAATCACTACACCAATACGATTGTCTCGTTTTTCACGAGCAAAAGAATAGGATCCTAAAAGGTTGTAACCAAAGATCAACTCACCAGTGGCAATATCATCTAATAAGCTTGCCGTTTGGCCATAAACCTTAGTACGAGCACGTCCCAAGCTTTCTTGTAAGCGGCCACTAATGCTTGATGTCACTTCATCTTGCGTTGCTACTAAATAGCCAATCCCTGAACGGCGAGCATCATAAGAGCCAACTTTATGAGCAAAAAAACTATCCTCGATACGCATGGTGCTCGCCAATGATTCATGGGTAAGAGGAACCGCTTTCCCTTGAAAAGCTAGCTTGTTGTAAACAAAAACAATCGGCTCGTAGGTAAAGCCAATGACTTCATTACGCCAATTAGCCCAACTAGGTAAACCTATAACGGCTTCACCTAATACTGGCTGCGCATACCCATCATTCACCAAGCGAACCTGCAGGTCCATGGCCGAGCTAATTACCACATCAGGCTGATCCTCTAACGGTTTAGCTCTAATGGCACGATCTAGCTCTTGAGTATTAAATTCGCGATATTCTAGTTTTATATTAGGATTTTGTGTTTTAAAAGCCTCTAATACAGGGAAGATTGCTTTTAAATCCGTTGCACTGTATATGGTTAATCTATCTGCTTCCCATACAGTTGGTAATGTGGGTGTTTCAGCAATAACCTTACTCGCAATCATGATCAAGGATATCAATAAAAAGCTCATTCGCTTCAGCATAACGTCCTCTCTTTTGGCAGGCATATTCTTGCCCGAAGCCCACCTAAGGGGCTGTCTTCCAAGAAAAATTTACCGCCATGAGCTTCTGCTACACTGGTCACAATAGACAGACCAAGACCTGAACCATTAAGTCCATTTTCCAAGCGCTGAAAACGTTCTAATGCTTTTTCTCTCCATTCAATAGGAATGCCTGAACCAGCATCGTCAATAATAATATCAATACATGAGGCATCCATTTGTAGACAAATCTCAATCTGATTCTCCTCAGGACCGTAATAAATTGCGTTATCCAAGAGGTTACGAACGGCTTCTCGTAAGCTAATGGAATCGCCCATAAACAAAGGTAGTTGCTGCTCGCATTGGTAAGAAAAATCTATCATACGATGGGCATTGTCTCGCACGCATTCTGTTAATAGTTTCTTCATAACATCTTCGATATCCATTTGCTCGGTAACCACCGTATCACCTCGATGCACCACCATAGCGTGAGTTAGCAACTGATTGGTTAAACGTGTCAAACGTTCATGCTCTTGTCGAATTTTACTTAAATGTTCTGGCAAATCCGCTAAATTTTCGCTTTGGCTAGCAATGTCTAATTGAGCTTGAGTCGCACTTTGTGCAGTACGAATTTGATGACTAGCATCGGCAATAAAACGTTTCATCACAGCTAAGTTGGATAACAGCTGCGCTTGATAATCATTGATCGCACTTACTAATGGCGATACTTCTTGAATCGGTGTCGGCCGAATGGGTTCAGCAGAAAGTAGCGAGTGAGAAGCCAAACTTTTAGAGATTGAACTCAGCGGTTCAAGAGCACGATTAATCGCCACCCACAAGACAATCATTACACAAGCCATAATACCAAACAGTACAGCGAAGCTTCGGTATAGAATCTCATTCATCATCTTATGCCGCGCTCTAAGCGTTTGCGCCAGCACCACAGTGACCCAACCAGACACCACTGGCTCTGATAGCCTTTTATGGCGAATTACCACACGCACCTCTTCAGATAAATAATGCGCATTATAAAAAGCGATAGCCGAATCTTCGTTAAGTTCATTAGGCAAAGGCATGTCTGGATAACCGGTAATCAGCTCGCCTTGTGTACCTAACGCCTGATAAAACACCTTATCTTCATCGGCAAGCTGCATCATTTCAAACGCCGCATAAGGCAAATCTAAATCCACTTGTTTATCGTAAACGTGCAAACCTTCCATAATAGACAAGCTGGCACTATTGAGCAGTCGGTCGTAAGAATAATTGGCGGATTGACGAGCATAGTGCCAAACGCCCAGACTTAAAATTAGAAAAATAGACAGCAGCAACAAAGCTGAACGACCTAACATTCGGGAACGGATTGAATAGCTTTTCTCAGTCATCGACATGGGCCAAATACCCTAAGCCACGAATGGTTTTGATGATCAAAGTCGAGCCGTCCAACTGTTTTCTTAAACGTGTTAGGGTTTGTTCAATGGCATTGGGGGTATAGGCTTCATCGTAGCTGTAGAGCCGATTGGAGATGTCATCTTTAGTGAGCACACGATCCAGATTTTTCAGAAAAAGCTCCAACAATTGCAGCTCTCTTGGTCGTAAATCTAAAGTGACATTATTCACTTTGGCCGAATGTGCCGCCAAGTCATACACTAAATTACCACACTGTATTTCGTTACTCGCGCCACCTCGTTCACGTCGATAAAGCGCACGACAACGAGCCGCTAGCTCACGAAAATCAAAAGGTTTTGCCAAATAATCATCAGCTCCAAAGTCTAAAGCACTAACTCTGTCATCCACTTCAGTACGAGCAGTTAGTACCAAAACAGGGATGCGATTACCCTTGCTACGTAAGCTCTGCAATAGTTGGAAGCCACTTTTGCCAGGTAAATTTATGTCTAAAATCAACAAATCAAAGTAGTCAAAAGACAGACTCGCTTCGGCTTTTTCAACTGAACCAATCCAATCAATAGGATGACCTAAATTCCTGAAATACACACGAATCGAGTCGGCCAAACTCTCGTTGTCTTCAATTAATAACATACGCATGACGGAACCCTATCTCTTCTTGTCAGGTTAGTGTCAGTTTAAAGGAGTAACTTTGCTCACTCCTGTACAACCTTGTACAGCAAAATAAAACAAAAAGAAATTTGGAGAATAATAAATGAAAGCCAAAATTGCCTCCCTATTGTTGGTCGGCGGCCTTACCGCTGCCCTAAACGCCAGTGCTTTTGAACCAAATAAACCAACTTGTATTGCTCCTGCTAAACCAGGTGGTGGTTTTGATTTAACCTGCCGTATCCTTTCTACAGGTTTTGCCAACGCAGGCCTAACAGACATTCCTATGGCAGTAACCTTCATGCCAGGTGGTGTCGGTGCAGTCGCTTACAACTACATAAACTCCACTACGCCAGATGACCCAAACAAACTAGTCGCTTTTAGCTCTGGATCTTTGCTTAACATCGCTCAAGGTAAATTTGGACAAGGCCTAGACGAGAACGATGCTCGTTGGGTTGGTACAGCAGGTGTTGACTACGGTGCTATCATGGTTCGTGCTGATGCACCATGGAACAATCTTAAAGAATTGGTTGACGACATCAAAAAAGACCCAAGCAAATTCGTCTTAGGTGCTGGTGGTGGTGTCGGTAGCCAAGATTGGATGAAAGCCGCCATTGTCGTTAAATCTGCTGGTGTAGATCCTAAGAAAATGCGTTACGTTGCTTATGAAGGGGGCGGTGAAGCAAGCGCAGCCCTATTGGGTGGTCACATCAAAGTATACCCAGGTGATGTAGGCGAAATGAAAGGCTTACTTGAAGCAGGCAAAATAAAAGTGCTTGGCATCATGTCTCCAGAGCGCTTAAAAGGTGAATTCTCTAAATACCCTACCGCTATTGAGCAAGGTTTCGACGCAGAATGGACGATTCTTCGTGGTTACTACTTAGGGCCCAAAGTATCTGATGAAGCCTACAATTACTGGGCCGATCAATTCAAAAAAGCCTACAACAATCCAGCTTTCCAAAAAGCCGTTGCAGATCAAAACCTAGTGCCATTCACTATGTCTGGTCCAGCGTTAGAGAGCTACATCAAAGAGCGCGTTGGCTTCATGCGCGGTCTAGCGAAAGAAGCTGGCTTAATTCAATAATACGTCGTTAATTGAGGCGATAACATGTTATATGACCGCATTTTTGCGGGCGCATTATTGGTACTGTCCGGGCTAATCGCCTGGACAGCTTATCATTTTAACGTCCCGTTTCAGTATGAACCCCTTGGTCCCAAGGCATTCCCTATCATTCTATCTATCGTGCTCGCTATCTGTAGCGTACGCCTAATTGTAAAGCCTGATGCTAACGCTTGGTTACCACGTAAAGATGTGCTGATTAAAATTATCAGTGGTCTTGTACTTATGGTGGTATATGCCTTCTTATTTGAAGAAGCAGGTTTCATTGTTGCAACTACTATTGTGGGTGCCATTTTTAGCTGGTTATTTGGTGAAAAACCTCTGAAAGCCTTTTTTTATGCTCTTGCTTTAAGTTTAGTCAGCTATTTCCTATTAGCCGATGTGATGGAGCTTAACGTTCCAACAGGCCTACTTTTCGGAGACATCTTCTAATGGACGTATTACATTTTCTATCGATAGGCTTCTCAGTAGCCCTGACCCCGATTAACTTGGGGCTGGTTCTAGCAGGTTGTTTTTTTGGTACGTTAATCGGTTCACTACCCGGTATTGGGCCAATCAATGGTGTTGCCATTTTATTACCTTTGGCCTACTCCATCGGTTTACCACCTGAGTCAGCCCTGATCATGTTGGCAGGGGTTTATTACGGTGCCGAATACGGTGGTCGTATTTCCAGTATTTTGCTCAACGTACCAGGTGACGCTGGCGCCATCATGACCACTTTAGATGGTTATCCTATGGCAAAGCGCGGTGAAGGTGGTAGAGCATTAGCATTATCTGCCGTTTCCTCATTCTTTGGCAGTATGGGCGCCTTGTTGCTTATGGTGATTTTTGCACCATTACTTAGCCGCTTAGCTATTGAATTTGGTCCATCTGAGTATGTTTGGTTGATGATCTTTGCCTTCACGTGTTTGGCAACTATGGTCGGCAAACGTCCAATCAAAACCATCGTTGGTGTAGTAATTGGTTTACTACTAGCAACCATTGGTATCGATTCAGGTACAGGCATTCTGCGTTTCACCATGGGCATTCCAAACTTGTTCGATGGCGTAGACTTTTTGGTCGTCGTTATTGGTATGTTTGCCATCAGTGAAGTACTGATTCTTCTTGAAAGCTGGGCACGTAACGACTTAAAGATGACTCCTGTTGGCAAAAGCTTTGTGAGTCTGTCTGATATGCTAGCCGTTAAATGGGTAGTATTACGCTCTACTTTATCTGGCTTTTTAATTGGTGTTTTACCAGGTACAGGGGCTTCTATTGCGAGTGCAGTAGCGTACGGCACAGAAAAACGCTTCGCAGAAGGCAACAACGAACACTTTGGGGAAGGCGACATTCGTGGTCTTGCCGCTCCAGAAGCGGCAAACAATGCCTCTGCAGCAGGTTCTATGCTACCTATGTTGACATTGGGTATTCCAGGTAGTGGTACCACAGCGATTCTATTAGGCGCGTTGTTGATGTTTAACATCACACCAGGTCCACTATTATTTGAACAACAACCACAAATTGCTTGGGGTCTAATTGCCTCTATGTTCATTGGTAACATTGCGTTGCTTATTATGAACTTGCCGCTTATTGGTTTATTTGTTCGCTTGCTGTCTATTAAGCAGTCTTACCTAGTCCCAATAATTGTCATGCTTACATTCGTTGGCATCTACTCCATCCATGGCGATTCGTTCGACTTATTCTTCATGATTGGTTTAGGTATTTTTGCCTTCATTCTACGTAAGCTAGGCTTCTCCTTAGCCCCCGTGATCTTGGGCTTGGTTCTCGGCGAAGTATTGGAAGAAAACTTACGTCGCGCACTGTCTATCAGTGGTGGTAATTGGTCTATCTTACTTAACGGCACCATGACTTATATCTTAGCGATCGCAACCGTAGCCGCACTAGTTGCTCCTAAGCTGATCAAAAAGTTTAAAAAATAATGAGCGAGACTAACTAAACTCGTTTACCTAAAAAGTCTTCATGGTCAATCTAACCATGAAGACTTTTTTAGTATTTGTCATTTAAGAAAGCTAAGTTAAGAATTACTCAAGCTCACGAGCATTGATAAAAGCCCTCTCAGACACTTCGTGCCATGCTCTGACTTTACTATTGAAGTCTTTAAACGAGTTGTAGACTTTTTGGCTCATTGGATCCGCGGCAGCTACTTCATCTAACGTTTCAGCAGAGGCTTTTTTCAATGCCACCAATACTTCTTTTGGAAATGGTTTCAAAGCCACATGATGTTCATTCACTAGCGTTTCTAACGCGGCATTGTTACGCGCGGTAAATTCATCCAGCATATCAGCACTCACTTGGCGAGTTGCCGCACGTACGATCAGCTGTAGATCTTTTGGTAAGGCTTCGAACGCTTCCTTGTTGTAAATCGCTTCCATCGTAGAACCCGGCTCATGCCAACCTGGGTAGTAGTAGAATTTGGCCGCTTTGTACAAGCCAAATGCTAAATCGTTGTATGGACCCACCCACTCTGTTGCATCAATAGTACCTGTTTGCAATGCGGTGAAGATTTCACTACCCGGCAAGTTAACGGGTGTACCACCTACTTTTTTCAGCACTTCACCACCTAAACCTGGCAGACGCATTTTTAAGCCTTGGAAGTCTGCAAGGGAATTGATCTCTTTATTGAACCACCCCCCCATTTGCACCCCAGTATTACCTGCTGCCATTGGGATAAGATTAAAAGGGGCGTAAGTCTCTTCCCACAACTTCAGGCCACCACCATAATGAAGCCATGAGTTCATTTCTTGTGCGGTAAAACCAAAAGGTACGGCGGAGAAAAACTGTGCCGCTGGAGCTTTGCCTTTCCAGTAAAAAGCACCGCCATGACCAACTTGTGCAGTACCACGAGACACCGCATCAAACACTTCCAACGCAGGAACCAGTTCACCTGCAGCGTACACTTTTACCACTAAGCGCCCATTGGACATTGCGGTAATATTTTCCGCTAAATGTTCTGCCGCTGTACCTAACCCTGGAAAATTTTTCGGCCATGTTGTGACCATTTTCCAGTGAATAACATCTGCCGCTTTCTCAGCCTTTGCCGTTACTTTTTCTTCTGATCCACCACAAGCAACTAAGCTTGCCGCCGTTAAACCGACTAATGCCAGTTTTCCCCACATTTTTATTGTGCTCATTGATTATCCCTAAAAGACTGAATAGCTTTATTTTTATATATACCTTTGCTTACTGCAATGAACGAAGCAAAGCCGAGTCGACCAACCAACTCTATAGTCATAGCTTATTTGCCACGCCTTTTTAATAGTATGAATTGCAATATCAAGGCTCAAGCCTTTTTTAATTTTATTTTTCAGTTAAAACAGTAATCTTCTCTAAATAAAAAGCTCTGCTATCGGCGATAGCAGAGCTTTACAGGTCAATAAGTTAGTTCAAATCGAAAAAGATTAAAGGCGCTTAATTCAATTCACGTGCATTGATATAAGCGCGTTCTGACACTTCATGCCACGCTCTTACTTTTGCACCAAAGTCTTTGAACGAATCGTAGACCTTCTGGCTTAATGGATCGGCTGCTGCCACTTCTTCCAGTGTTTCCGCGGAGGCTTTTTTCAGAGCCAGCAACACGTCATCAGGGAAAGGTTTTAAGATGACGTTGTGTTCATTGACCAATGTCTGCAATGCAGAATTATTCAACGCAGTAAACTCATCTAACATTTCAGCATTGGCTTGGCGAGTAGCCGCACGTACGATCAGCTGTAAATCTTTTGGCAAGGCTTCGAACGCTTCCTTGTTGTAAATCGCTTCCATCGTAGAACCAGGCTCATGCCAACCAGGGTAGTAGTAGTATTTAGCCGCTTTGTACAAGCCAAATGCTAGATCGTTATAAGGACCCACCCACTCTGTTGCATCGATAGTGCCTGATTGTAGAGCCGTAAAGATTTCGCCGCCGGGAAGGTTAATTGGTGTACCGCCCACTTTCTTCAAGACTTCGCCGCCTAGGCCAGGAATACGCATTTTTAAGCCTTGGAAGTCCGCCAAAGAGTTAATCTCTTTATTGAACCACCCGCCCATTTGTACACCCGTATTACCCGCTGCCATTGGAATCAAATTAAAAGGGGCATAAATTTCTTCCCACAGTTTTAAACCACCACCGTGATGAATCCACGAATTAATTTCTTGCGCCGTGAAGCCAAACGGTACCGCCGTGAAGAATTGTGCGGCTGGCGCTTTACCTTTCCAGTAATAAGCAGCACCGTGGCCCATTTGAGCGGTACCACGAGACACCGCATCAAACACTTCTAAAGCAGGAACCAACTCGCCTGCCGCATACACTTTGACATTAATGCGGCCATTGGACATCTCATTAATGCTTTTTGCTAAATTTTCAGCTCCGGTCCCCAAACCAGGAAAGTTTTTAGGCCAAGTAGTGACCATTTTCCAGTTAATCACCTCAGCTTTTTTTTCTACTTTTGCCGCTTCTTTTTCTTCTGATCCACCACACGCTACCAAGGTAGCAGCAGCCAAACCGACCAACGCCAGTTTGCCCCACGATTTTATTGTTATCATTGATTATCCCTCAGGAGACTAGTTATTTTTGTTGAACTTAGCGTGCATATAACAAACAACACAACCCTACTTGTGTAGGAGTAAGAACCTTAATTAAGGATAAAATTCGAACCCGAAATTCATATTATATGCACGAAGTGTACTGAATAGTATGAATTGCGCCGCCAGCGCTCAAGACCTTTTTGATATTTATTTCTTTTGGCTATTTTTAATGACTGTTTCAGGAAAGCAAAAAGCCCCGCTATCAAAGATAACGGAGCTTTAAGAAGTACTAACTAGACGTTTTAAAAGGCGGAGCGCTTAGTCATCTGCTCGCGCATTGATGTAGGCACGCTCAGACACATCATGCCATTCACTTACTGGGGCTAAAAAGTTCTTGAATGACTCATAGACTTTTTTACTTTCAGGATCACTCGCGGCCACTTCTTCTAGGGTCTCGGCAGACGCTTTTTTGAGCGCCTCTAACAAGTCACGAGGGAAAGGCTTAAGAATCACATGATGCTCATTTACCAAGGTTTGCAAAGCGGCATTATTACGTGCCGTAAACTCATTGATCATGTCTAAATTAGCTTGTTGAGCTGCAGAGTGCACAATGGCTTTTAAATCTTTTGGTAACGCGTCAAAAGCATCTTTGTTAAAAATAGCTTCAACCGCTGAGCCTGGCTCATGCCAGCCCGGGTAGTAATAATATTTAGCCGCTTTATACAAACCAAACGCAAGATCGTTATAAGGCCCAACCCATTCTGTAGCATCGATTGTCCCAGTTTGAAGCGCGGTGAAAACTTCGCTAGCAGGTAAAGTAATAGGCGATGCACCGACTTTTTTCAGTACTTCTCCACCTAACCCTGGCATACGCATTTTCAAGCCTTGGAAATCGGCTAACGAATTAATTTCTTTATTAAACCATCCCCCCATTTGCACGCCAGCATTACCAGCTACCATAGGAATTAAGTTAAACGGAGCATAGATTTCTTCCCACAGTTCTAAGCCTCCGCCATAAGCAACCCAAGCATTAAACTCTTGCGCTGTAAAACCAAACGGAACGGTAGAAAAAAACTGTGCAGCCGGTACTTTTCCTTTCCAGTAGTACGCAGAACCATGGCCCATTTGCGCGGTACCACGAGATACCGCATCAAATACTTCCAATGCAGGAACAAGCTCACCAGCAGCATACACTTTAATATCCAAACGGCCGTTCGACATCTCTTTAATATTCTTAGCGAGTGTTTCCGCTCCTGTTCCGACACCTGGAGCATTTTTCGGCCAAGTCGTTACCATTTTCCAATGAATTACATCGACTTTTTTCTCAACTTTTGCAGTATCTTTCTCTTCAGATCCACCACAGGAAACCAAAGTCGTCATCATGAGACCAACCAAAAAAGCTTTGACCCACATATTTATTTTGTTCATTCACGGTACTCACTAATAGATGAATTGCACTGGAAATTAGCGCTTTACTTAACATTTTTTCTTTCATCAGAAAGTAAAAAAACAAAAAATAAAATAAGCCCTGTTATCAATCAACAACAGGGCTTGTTGGTTTCACTAGTTCTTTAAATCGAGCTCATTAGTCCGTTGCGCGAGCATTAATAAACGCACGCTCAGAAATGTCATGCCACTCGCTAACCGATGTTAAAAAATCAGTAAACGAATCATAAACTTTTTGGCTCATTGGGTCGTTAGCTGCCACTTCTTTTTGTGTTTCATCAGACGCTACACGCAAAGCTTCCAAAAGGTCTTTCGGGAACTTCTTCAAAATAACATGATGTTCATCGACCAAAGTCTTCAAGGCGGCATTATTACGCGCAGTAAACTCGCTCAACATATTCAAGTTCGCTTGTTGTGCAGCTGAGCGAACAACCTCTTGTAGATCGTCTGGCAATGCATTGAAAGCATCTTTGTTGATCAGCGCTTCAACCGCAGAGCCTGGCTCTTGCCAACCTGGGTAATAATAGTATTTTGCCGCTTTGTACAAGCCAAATGCTAGGTCATTATAAGGACCCACCCACTCAGTGGCATCAATCGTACCGGTTTGAAGTGCCGTAAACATTTCGCTACCTGGAAGGTTAACCGTCACCGCGCCTACTTTTTTCAACACTTCGCCACCCAGACCAGGCATGCGTACTTTCAAGCCTTGGAAGTCTGCTAGAGAATTGATTTCTTTGTTAAACCAACCGCCCATTTGCGCGCCTGTATTACCAACAGCCATAGGTATAATATTAAAGGGTGCATACACTTCTTCCCACAGTTTTAAGCCACCACCGTATTCAATCCAAGCATTAAATTCTTGTGCCGTCATACCAAAAGGCACAGACGAAAAGAACTGCACCGCTGGAGCCTTACCCTTCCAATAATAGGCCGTACTATGGCCAATTTCCGCCGTACCACGAGAGACCGCATCAAAAACTTCTAATGCAGGAACCAACTCACCTGCAGCATAAACTTTAATATCTAAACGTCCGTTAGACATTTTTGTAATGTTTTTCGCTAATTCTTCAGCTGCAGTACCCAGACCTGGAAAGTTTTTTGGCCAAGTGGTGACCATTTTCCAATGAATCGTTTCTACTTTTTTATCAACCTTTGCGGTTTCTTCTGTTTTCTCTGATCCGCCACAAGCGACCAAAGACAAAGCAAACAAACCAGCAAACGCCAATTTGCCCAATACCATTAAATTACGCATTATTTTCCCTCAGGGAGCCAGTTACTTTTTAACAACTTAGATATTTAATCTAGATGAAATGTGTCTGAGACATGGGATAGCGATGAAAAAACAGCACCATCCATGGAATTCGGATCAATAAAAGCGCCAACTAAATGCCGTCTATTATTGCCTTTTTATTATAAGATCAGACAGAAAAATGCCCTTTTAACGCAGAAAACATTAAAAGGGCAAAAGATGATAAGAATTGTCGGAATCTTGCTCAACCCTTTTTTGCAATTTCTCGTGACTAATTTACTCGCCAGAGGTATTTAGCGTATAGCTCCAAGACATACGCTGACCGCTTTCAGCAGATTGTTCCGCCAAGCAGATTAAATAAATCAACTGACAAGCATGTTCCATGGCAACAGGAGCCTCACCCTTGCCAAGAATCGCATTACGTAACTGCGCATAAAAAGCCGTATAATCACCTTGTGTCGCCGTTTCTTGGATACTTTCAATATCCTCTTGAGAATGGGCGACAAAACGAGTGATTTTTTGCTGAGTCGCTTTCGAAGGAAAACTAACATCCCATGGCATTTGCCCTGCTCGTAGCGCCTCTTCTTGCGGATCTAACCCCACACATTGCCAGCTACCTTTCGTAAATCGTGCATTGAAACGGCGCATGTCACCCGCTTCAAATGGCGTAGATGCTAAGCGGATACGCTTATCATCGTAGCCTAGCTCCACTTCAAACCAGTCGTGGGTTTGACTACCATCACGTAACTTATCAATACTGGCATGCAGCCACTTCGGCGGCCCAAATAAATTCAATGCCTGATCTAGAATATGCGGCCCTAAATCCCAAAAAATGCCAGTGCCGACACCAGGCTCTTCACGCCAACGCGCTTGTGCTCTTGGACGAAAACGATCAAAGCGAGAATCCAAATGCTTCAATTCGCCCAACTCACCACTTTCAATTAAGGCTTTAAGACGCAAAAAATCGCCATCAAAGCGGCGATTTTGATACACACAAAACACCAAACCTTTTTGTCTTGCTAAGTCACATAACGCTTCTATTTGAGATAAACGAGTAACAGACGGCTTTTCCAGCAACACATGCTTACCACTTTCCAACGCTTGTTTTGCCTGATCAAAATGCAATGCATTTGGTGTCGTAATGACCACTAAATCCACATCTGGCGCCGCAAACACAGATTCCGCAGACGACACCACAGATACATCAGGCAAAATAGCTCTCACCTCACCCGCCTTCGAACTGCAAACATACGTCATCGTCATGTCAGGATCATTCATCACAAAAGGCACATGAAACACCCGCCCAGACAAACCAAAACCAATCAAACCAACACGAATCGCCATGCCACACTCCTAAATAACTAAATACTTACAACTCTAAATAGTCTACAGCCAATTTAAAAAATTTGCCGCAATTAAAAAAAATACAAACTAAACTATAATGTATTACAGTGTATTTTAAATTATAAACGAGAGTGTAAATGATATGAGTGTCACGACAGTAAGACTACAAGATGATACTGAACAGCGCTTAGAGATTTTTGCCAAAAAACTACAACGCAGCAAAGGTTGGATAATCAATCAGGCTCTAGTTGAATATCTTGAAAAACAGCAGTTAGAACAAGAACGTTGGCAACAAACTCTAGAGGCGATGGAATCCGCTGCAAAAGGAAAAGTAGTTGCGGATGAAGAAGTTCACGAATGGCTAAACAGCTGGGGAACAGATAACGAACAGGATGCACCGAGGGTAAAATAATGAAACTGGTTTACACGGAAGAAGCCATTAACGACTTAAAACGGTTGCGTGATTTTATAGCCAAACACAACCCAAATTCAGCGTTACGAGTAGCACAAGAACTTATTAATAAAGTAAACCTACTCGTGGATTTCCCTCATGTCGGGACTACCGTTAAATTAGCGCCGTCGCCAGAAACAGTAAGAGATATGGTATTTGGCAATTACATTGTGCGTTATTCCATTCACAAAGAAACAATCATCGTACTTCGTGTCTGGCATGGACTTGAGGGTGAACGTTAAACCTACAGTAACCATAGTTTTCCTAAATTAGACTTCTTATAAATATATTTTTGGGGTAACCGTCCTAGCTATGAAATTATATAAATATTTATCAAAATCCGTTTCTCCAAAGTTCCTAGAAGACCCTTGGTTAAGGATCACACCAAGGTCAGGACTAAACGACCCCTTTGAAGTTTCTATCACTGAAACAACTACACAATCACTAGGGCAACTTGCTATAGCGCATAACAACCCTTTAGGAAATGGTTTTGCTAGAAAATTAAGTGAATTTATGGATGGACATGGTGTTATTTCATTAACCGAATCACCAGATAACCTATTGATGTGGTCTCACTATGCTGAAGATCATCAAGGCATTGTAATAGAATTGGATATTGATAAATTAGATCCTTTTCAATTATTCAATGTAGCCCACATAGCAACAAGCTCTGATGCAATGTTCGACAAAGTTAATTACCGAAAAAAGCGTCCTTATAATGGTTCATTTATGGCGACCTCTGTTCAAGAAATTTCGAAACACTACTACTTAACAAAATCCGACGAATGGATGTACGAAAAGGAGTGGCGATATATCATCCCTTTTACTAGCGCCAATAGAGTGTATGTCGACACTAAAAACGAAGAAGGTATGGCGCTATTAAAGCAAAAAGGCATCGATAGCCCAAAAATAGAAAATGGTATTTTTAACGCCAGTACTCTATTTGAGGGAAGCATTGTTCTCGACAACAGTTTTTGGGAGGATGTTTTTAGAAATAGCAATGAAAACGGTTTTATTTTTGGCATTACACTCGCTCCCCGAAGCTTAAATAAATTAATCTTAGGTTTAAACACCAAAATAGATGCATTAAAGCAATCACTTCAAGATTCAGATCCAAAAATATTTTGGAGCTCTTACGATCAGAAATTTTTGAGAACAGTGAAAGCGGAAAAGGATCCAGATCGATTCGAAGTTTTTTTCAATGAATATAAATGAGTTTAATCTCTTCACGTTTACCTAATTTGCACTGACGCGTCGCACCCGAGGTACGAGGGGAGACTGGCGCAAGCAAATTGGGTAAACGTGAAGAGATCACCTACAATCTATGCAGGTGATCCCTCGAATACTTAAAGCCTATAGCACTTCCAGTTTAGCAAACGACAATACCAGCCATTTGGTGCCTTCGTCGTCGAAGTTAACCTGAACGCGTGCTTGTGGGCCTTGGCCTTCGTAGTTGATTACCAAACCTTCACCAAACACCGGATGATTCACTCGATCGCCCATATTCACCGTGACTTCTGGCGCTTTATAACTGTTTAACACATTACTGTTTTGCAGTTTGTTCTTTTCAAAATTGTAATCAGGACGCTGCAAAGACACAGGACGGCTGACTTGAGAGCGAAGACGTACTTCTTCTAAGCATTCCGGTGGCAACTCTTTGATAAAGCGCGAAGGACTGTTAAACGATTCACTACCGAACAAACGACGAGATTCCGCATAGGTGATGTACAGTTTTTCCATCGCGCGAGTAATGCCCACGTAGCAAAGACGACGTTCTTCTTCGAGTCGACCTGGTTCTTCAAAAGACATCTTGTTTGGGAAAATATTTTCTTCTACACCCGTTAAGAACACCAATGGGAACTCTAGACCTTTCGCCGAATGCAATGTCATCAGCTGCACCGCGTCTTGGTATTCATCCGCTTGCGCATCGCCTGCATCCAATACCGCTTTATCCAAGAACGCCATTAGCGGCGAGCTAAATTCTTCGTCTTCATCACTCCAACTGAATCCACCAGCCGCACCAACCAACTCTTTTAAGTTTTCGATACGCGCTTCGCCCTTCTCGCCTTTTTCTTTCTCATGGAAAGGAATCAAGCCCGCTTCTTCAATAATCTGCTCGAAAATATCATTCAGGTTCAGATCCGGTTGCTGCACAGTCGTGCTCAAGCCTTCAATGAGGTGTAAAAATACCTTAATCGCATTGGTCGCACGACCGGGCATCAAGGACTGACGCACTACTTCCTGCGCGGCTTGCCACATAGAACAGCCGTTATCACGAGCGATTTCACGCAAAGTACCAATGCTACGCTCACCAATACCGCGAGGTGGCACGTTGATCACTCGTTCCATCGCGCCGTCATCATTTGGGTCGAGCGCCAAACGCGCGTAAGCCAAGGCATTTTTGATCTCAAGACGATCATAGAATCTGTGTCCACCGTAAATTCTATAAGCAATCTGTTCCCTAACTAGGCATTCCTCAATAACACGAGACTGTGCATTGGAGCGATAAAGAATCGCCATGTCAGTCAAAGAGGTTCCCTTATCGCGCCATTGTTTGATAATACCGATGATAAAACGAGCTTCGTCCTGCTCGTTAAAACCTGCATAAAGCGAGATTGGATCGCCTTCGCCGCTGTCTGTCCAAAGTTCCTTCCCCAAACGATCATCATTGTGTTTAATCAAGCCATTGGCTGCTTTAAGAATGTGACCTGTTGAGCGGTAGTTTTGCTCCAAACGTATGGTGCCTACGTCTTTAAAATCTTTGGTGAAGTTTTGAATATTTTCAATTTTCGCGCCACGCCAGCCATAAATAGACTGGTCATCATCGCCCACCGCCGTAATCGTACCTTCACTGCCCACCATGATGCGCAACCACGCGTATTGAATGGTGTTGGTATCTTGAAACTCGTCCACCAACACATGGCGAAATCGGTCTTGATAATGACGCAACAACGCAGGCGTACTCAGCATCAGTTCGTGTGCACGCAATAACAATTCGCCGAAATCCAATAATCCGCCACGTTCACAGGCTTCTTCATAATGATAATAAAGCTCGCGCATGCCTTTTGAGAAAGGGTCGTGACTGTCTGGAACATGAGCCGCACGGCGGCCTTCATCTTTTTGTGCATTAATAAACCAAGAAACTTGCTTTGGCGGCCAGCGAGTATCGTCGATATTCAGCTCACGCATGATGCGTTTGATTAATCGCAGCTGATCGTCACTGTCCATGATCTGGAAGTTTTCTTTTAGTCCAGCATCACGCCAATGAGCACGCAATAACCGATGCGCCAGACCGTGGAAAGTACCAACCCACATGCCTTGTGGCGGAACTCCCACTAACTGTTCAATACGACCTTGCATCTCACGAGCAGCTTTGTTGGTAAAAGTTACGGCCATCAGGCTGTAAGGCGATAACTCGTAAGCATGCATCAACCAGGCGATACGGTGCACTAGGACTCGGGTTTTTCCTGACCCAGCGCCAGCCAAAACAAGGCTATTCTGCAGAGGCGCTGCGACGGCTTCACGCTGTTTGTCATTCAATGAGTCGAGGATAAAAGAAACGTCCATTACATTCCGCCATAATAATTAATAAATTTGTCACAAAAAACGCGTAAAAATAGATTGATTTTTAATCTATTTGGGTTTTTTATTAGCTTGAAAATACGTTGTCTGTCTATTTTGACTTTTTTTAACTGTCGATGACAGTGATCTATGCACTTCAATGTCGTCGAACGTCCAAAAGGGTATAACGATGAGCGATTTTGCGGAAACATTAACTGAAGTAAAAACCGACATAATGCATGCTTCCATTAGCTTGGATAATGAAACAAAAGAGCGTAATCAGAAGGAAGACGCGGCACGTATGCTAAAAGCTAGGCGTGCCATTGAGCAGCATTTAGAAGAAAAACGTTTGCACCACGACATCTCAAACGGCTGGGACGATTAACGTCACCGCCTGATTAATTGAGCGTCATAGTGAACTAAGTACGACCTAGCTATCGAGTTAGGTCGAGTATCTTTTTCACTCCACAACTCTCCATTCAGCAACCAAAGCGTTGTGACATTACTCTTTCGCCCTCAGAAACGGCTTTATTTATAATAAGCGACGACGTTTTATATAGTTAATTCTTGCCCTTTTTCGCCAACTTATAGCGGTTACTCACGTGTTGGAGTACCATACGGTCTGATTTTTATATCTTCTAATCCATAATAAAAAAAGAAAATAACCCTCTTGGGGGAGTTACCATGTTTGAACATATTCAAGCTGCTCCGGCAGATCCAATTCTTGGTCTGAATGACGCTTACAAAAAAGATCAAAATCCCAATAAAATTAATTTGGGTGTTGGCGTTTACAAAGATGAACTAGGCAATACGCCTATCTTACAATCAGTCAAACAAGCAGAAGAACGTTTGTTGACTCAAGAAAAAACCAAAAGCTATTTAAGTATCGAAGGCGCACCCGCTTATCGATCTGCCGTGCAAACGCTTTTATTTGGTAAAAACCACAATATTATTACCAAACAGCTTGCTCAAACAGCCCACACTCCTGGCGGTACAGGCGCATTACGCGTCGCAGCAGAATTCATAAAAAAACACTTACCAGAAGCAACTATTTGGGTAAGTAATCCAACTTGGGCTAACCATCAGTCGGTCTTTCAATCCGTTGGGTTAGAAGTTGGCAGCTACGCTTACTACGATGCTGATAACAAATCTTTAGACTTTGAAGCCATGCTTGCCAGTTTGTCTCAAGTTCCTGAGGGTGATGTGGTGTTGTTTCATGGTTGCTGTCACAACCCAACTGGCATAGATCCAACGCCAGAACAGTGGTATCAATTAGCGAAGCTATGCAGCAAACAAGGCTTCTTGCCATTGTTTGACTTTGCTTACCAAGGTTTTGGTCAAGGCGTACAAGAAGATGCTCAGGGCTTACGTACTTTCTTAGAGCACGTGCCAGAGATGCTCATTGCCAGTTCGTTCTCGAAGAATTTCGGTCTATACAACGAACGCGTTGGCGCTTTGACAGTTTTGTGCGAAACAGCCGAGCAAGCTGAAACCGTCTTCACACAGATCAAACGCTGTATTCGTACTAATTATTCCAACCCACCTTCTCACGGTTCCGCCGTTGTTGCCGAGATTCTGAATGACCCTGAGCTTTACGCTCTATGGGAAAATGAAGTAAAAGCCATGCGAACTCGCATTCATGAAATGCGTAGCTTGTTTGTAAATACTCTTCGCATCAAAGGCGTTAACCAAGATTTCTCATTTATATCGCAGCAACAAGGCATGTTCTCTTTTTCTGGTCTAACACCAGATCAAGTGGCCCAGCTACGTAAAGAGTACGGTATTTATATTGTTGGTTCAGGACGTATTAGTGTTGCAGGTATGACGCATGACAACATGGAACCTCTTTGTGATGCTATCGCTGCAATTTTAAAGGGCTAGGCTCACATTTAGTCAGCATTATGCGATTCAACAAAAACGGCTTCAACTTGAGTGTTGAAGCCGTTTTTTTTGTGCCTATCCTTTTTTGTTTGTTGTTTTGATAGTTACTGTTTTCTAACTAAAAAGACTGTTACCTTATGGACTCGCTTTTTTCTATCTTTATAGGATCTATCCATGACTGCCACACTGATTTACTGCTACGACCCAATGTGCAGCTGGTGTTGGGGATTTCGCCCGACTTGGACCAAGCTACAAAAAGCACTACAAGATTTGGTCGATGCAGATCAATTAGCTATTCAACCCATGCTGGGTGGTCTTGCGATTGATTCTGATATTGCCATGCCAGATGAAATGAAAGGCAAACTAGAAGCAACATGGAAGAATATTCAAAACACTCTAGGTACGGAATTTAACTTCGACTTCTGGAGAACAGCCGCACCGCGACGCTCAACGTATCCGGCCTGCAGAGCCTGCTATGTCGCCAGAGACACAGGCTTAGAAGAAGAGATGTATCACGCCATCCAAGAGGCATATTATCTAAAAGCCAAAAACCCATCAGATATTAATACCTTAATTGAATGCGCTGAACAAATAGGCATGAATGCCGATGGTTTTCAAAAGAGCATGCAGCATGTGCAAAATGAACATTTACTGGAAGAAGAAATAGAGCTCGCTCGGCGCCTTGGCTTGAACTCATTTCCATCTCTGGCCTTACTGATTGGAGATAGGCTCATACCTATTCCCTTAGATTACAAAGACCATATAAACATGCTAAATGCGATAAAAAAGGCGCTGTCATAGCGCCTTGAATTACTTCGACTCTGTTTAACCAAAATCGTGGTTGATCAGATCCAACATCGGGTTATAAAGCGGTTCAGTTGTGGTATTACGGGACTTTTTAGCCTCCTTCTCAGGCTGCCCTAAATCACTTTCTATCGCTTCGATAAGCTCTTCTGTTTGCTCGTTTTCTTCCACGGCTTCCGCAGGGTCAAGAATTTCTACAGATTGTTCTTCGGTTTCTTCTATGGCAGCTTCTAGCGACTCAATAATCGGCTCAACTTCATCAACGACTAAATGCTCCGCCAAAGCTTTTGCTAAAGGCTCCACATCGTCTAGCGTCACGTTAACTGCTAGCCAATAATTCGCATCCGCTTCATGGCTTACTAAAGCGCCGGGCACGATCGCATGACGAAAACTGGCTAACAAGGCGGTCATGCTGGAAATCTCTAATGGCTTAGACAAACGCATCCAAAGTGACATTCCGCCTTTGCTAGCCGCAAAACTGACATGCTCGCCAAGACATGTTTCCAAATGCGCTTTTACGCGTTCTGAATTCGCCCAAACATCTCTAGCGCGTTTCATTAATGAGCGCTTACTATTTGACTGTAATGCATCAGTCAAAGCCATTTGTTGCGCATCACTCAACGCCATATCTGCACCTAAAAAGGCCCCTTCCAATAAAGTCTGGTGATTACCTGGCAAACACCAGCTTGCAGAGCAATCTACACCTTTTGATTCCACGCCACCGATATAAACAATATGGTCGGAAGAGTCCAATGATTTATAGGTCATCATAGAGCCAGCGCGATACGCTAAATGTGAGCACAAGTCCCACTCAATGACTGGTAACTTGGTTTCTTCAATAATCGCCAACCAACGACGCAAGCTTAAATTACTCACCAACTGACCAGCAGGGAATGAGAACTGCCCCGGTAATACAATCAAACGAATGGATTTATCTCGTAAACAACGAATCACCAGATCTAAATCAGCGCCACGCTCGCCAGCGGTTAGAGCGATAACTTGCCGCCCTAAACTTTGTAATGTCGTCGTGATTCTAGGGTCACAAGGCGTTAGCACCAATACATTATCGCCTCGTTGGGTCAGGGTTTGCACCGTTTGAGTAAACATTGTCAAAGGCGAACGCCCTAACCAAAGATGTGATGCATGCGCTTTGATACCAAGCCCTTTTAAATGTTCACTCACAGCTTCACGAGCCAACAAATGACCTTTGCCTAATACAGGTAAATGCTCTTCCTCCTGACGTGCTGCGGAGCTTAAAAAAACATCACTTTGATCCACCAAGGCAGCACGGTGGGCAAGACATGACCAGGCCGGCTTAGTCCCATCGTTAGCGAGCTCACGTAAAGCCTCACCCGCCAATAACAGCGCAGGTTTAGTCTCGCTGCGATGACAAACAAAGTAACCTGATTTAGGGCGAGATTCGATCCAGTGGTCTTCGCTCAGCAACTCATAACCATGTATCACCGTATTTAAGCTCAGACCCAATTGTTTCGATAAAGCTCGTAAGGATGGCATCTTGTCACCAGGCGCAATAGCCTCCTGTGACATCTGATCCAAGAACCAATCCACTACACCCTTATATAAAAAATCCGCCACCGTTTTGTACCTTTTCTAGTTTGTCATCTAGTATCTGTTATCAATCATTATAGTTGTCTTGAAAAAACGCAAGTAAAAGCCCAATAATTCACGATTTTGGTGGGAGTTCAGGTACAATTTCATCAATTTAAGGCTGATTACATCGCTTTTAATCAATCTATCATCGGTTGAAATCAGCTCATTGTTCAAACATAAAGTAGAGTATCCATGGCTTTTGATCCTTCCTCGCTTCGCCCCCTTTTCCCTATCCTGTCGCAGCAAGCCTACGATCACCCTTTAACTTATTTAGATAATGCTGCCACGACACAAAAGCCGTTATCTGTATTGGATGCTATTCAAGGTTATTATCTAAGCTTCAATGCCAATGTTCATCGTGGCGCGCACTTCCTTAGTGATCGAGCCACCAATCGTTTTGAACAAGCCCGCGACACTGTAGCAAGCTTTATAAACGCGCCTGAACAAAGCCATATAATTTGGACTAAAGGTACAACAGAAGCCATCAATACAGTTGCCTTTGGCTTAGAGCACTTACTCGAGAAAGGCGACGAAATTCTCATTACCAGTTTAGAACATCACGCTAACCTTGTGCCTTGGCAGCAATTGGCCTTTCGCACTGGCGCACGATTGCGCATTCTGCCATTAACGTCCAACGGCAAATGGGAACCCGAATTTGGCCACTACTTCACTGATAGAACACGCATTTTTGCGGCAACACAAATTTCCAACGCCATCGGCGTAAGCACACCGCTGCCAACAATGCTTAATTATGCCAAGCAACAAGGTGCTTTTACTCTTGTCGATGGCGCCCAAGCGGTGGCTCACCACCCTGTTGATGTTCAGGCATTAGACTGTGACTTCTATGTTTTCTCTGGCCACAAAATGTATGGACCGACAGGTATTGGCGTTTTATACGGTAAAAGCCATGCTCTAGAAATTCTACTGCCGTACCAAACCGGCGGCGAAATGGTGCGCCATGTTTCGTATCAAGCCACTGAATTTAATGTGCTGCCTTACCGTCTAGAAGCTGGAACACCACACATTGAAGGTGTGATTGGCTTGGCGGCAGCGTGTGATTTTCTTAACGCTCAAGATCGTCTCGCCTTATTAGCTTGGGAACAATCACTAGCCTCGCATGTCTATTCGCGCCTTCAAAAAGAAGGTGGCATTGACATATATTCGCCAGAAAAAAACACCACATTAGTATCCCTAAGTGTACCCAATATTCATATTTTGGATTTGAATGCTTATCTAGATAGCCAAGGCGTAGCGGTTCGAGCTGGCAGTCACTGTGCCCATCCATTAATGGCGCAACTTGGCGTAGCAGGAACCTTACGAGCCTCTTTCGCCTGCTACAACACCATGGAAGAAGCCAACCGCTTCTGCGATGTTCTTCTAGAAGCCATCGATCTATTAAACGACGAGTAACAAGTAATGACAGACTCTTTAGGACAACAAAAGCCAGTAAACATAAAAGCCCAGCTGCAAGCTTGCCGTAGTAAAGAAGAAACCTTCAAAACCTTGGTGACATTAAGCAAAACACTACCAAGATTGCCTACTGAAGAAAAAACCGAAGAAAACAAAGTAAAAGGCTGTGAAAGCGCGGTTTGGCTAATCATTGAAGAAAAAGATGGCCTACGATATTTCAAAGCCGACAGCGACGCCAAACTCATGCGTGGTGTGCTCGTTGCTATATTGAGTTTGGTAGAAGGAAAAACACTCGTGGATATTCAGAAAATGGATTTAACAGCAGAGCTGGCGGAACTTAACTTATCAAGTTATCTAACCAGCTCGAGAACCAATGGCGTATTGGCGATTTTGAGTAAAATCAACACTTTGTAATGACATTGGGCTTATTGTTTTTGCATGACCACACAATCGTTATCAAACTCGCGCATATTTTTAGCAACCTTTTGAATAGACTGAGTAAAACTAAATAGAGACTTATGTTGCCGTGTATTTGTTGGATAGGCCAGTCCATAAGGATAATAAATAGCTGGTTCAAACGGACGAATGACCACACCATTCCCTTCCCAAACTCGCGCTGCAAAAGGCTCTAATACCGCTACAGCTAAACCAGCCGCAATCATGGCATAGCCAGTGTGAGATGTGTCTATCATAATTCGTTGTTTAATCTGAGACTTAACCGAGCTTAATACACCACCTAGCTCACTCCAATAAACAGGCGAATTGTCGACTACGGTCAATACCGTTTCTCCAATTAAATCGTGTGCACAAATCGTTTCTTTTTTAGCTAATGGATGATCCGATCGAGCCGCGAAAACAAACCGAGCATTGCCAATGAACTCTCGCTCGATACCGATTAGTTGAGGCAATTCCAATCCTATTGCTAAATCAACCGAATTAGTCTGTAGCTTCATAACCAACTCAGCCATGCTATCCGTATGAATAGTAACGTGTTCCTCAGGAAAGAATTTTTTATGCTCCTGCAAAGCGAGCGGCAATAAGGAAGTCGCAATCGCGGATGTACTTGCGATTTTTAATTCACTTGGCGTTCGGGTACGAATTTTTGATGCTACCGATTCCAACTTTTCAAGTCCCAAAAAGCTTTCCTCGACGGAACGGAAAAATTCAGCGGCTTCATGAGTTGGGTGTAAACGACCTTTGCGACGATCAAACAACGAAAAACCTAACGAATGCTCAAGATCGCTAAGTAAACGGCTTACTGCAGGCTGAGAAACATGCATTTCAGCCGCCGCTGCGGCCGTTGTTCCTCGCAACATGATGTAACGAAATGCCTCTACCTGTCTGAATTTCATACAACAACCTTCGAATTCAATAACATTTATTTATTAAGCATACGATAATATAAGTGGAAGTCATCACATTAAATAAACATTATGAAAGTAGGTAAAGAATAAGAACTTTAAAAATAGCTTAGGTAGTTTTCCAAACACTCACTTAACAGGTGGTGATTTAACTAAAGCGCCTGTGCCGAACGCATCTTGATAGTAAGGATTATTTAGTGACAGATATCTCATCCGCTCCAATACTGACCGTCGAAAATTTATCGGTGGAATTCGGTCAATCTCGCGTTATTGATAATCTTAATTTCTCTGTCATGGCAGGCCGAACACTCGCCATCGTTGGGGAGTCTGGGTCAGGAAAATCTGTTACGTCTCAATCCATTATGCGCTTAGCCGAAAATACTGGTGCTAGCTATCCTACTGGACGCATACTCTTCTCCACTGATAAGGGAGAAGTGGATCTTCTCTCACTTTCACAAAAAGAAATGCGCTCAATACGTGGTAAAGACATTGCGATGATCTTTCAAGAGCCAATGACCTCGCTAAACCCAGTTTTTACCATTGGCGATCAAATTTCAGAATCCCTGTCTTTACATAAAAAAGTTTCCAAAGCCGAAGCATTAGAAGAAAGTGTCAAATTATTAAAAATGGTTCGTCTTCCTGATGCTGAAGATATGCTCAAGCGTTATCCTCATCAGCTATCTGGTGGCATGAGACAACGAGTAATGATCGCTATGGCGTTAGCATGCAGGCCAAAAGTCCTCATTGCGGACGAGCCGACCACGGCTCTTGATGTCACAATCCAAGCGCAAATTTTGACCATTCTTCATGACCTTCAACAGGAACTCGACATGGCAGTGATTTTTATCACTCATGATATGGGTGTCGTTGCAGAAATTGCGGATGATGTTGTAGTAATGTGGAAAGGTAAAAAGGTAGAACAAGGCGCAGTAAAAGACCTGTTTGCCACCCCTCAACACCCGTATACCAAAGCCTTATTATCAGCGGTTCCAAAGCTAGGAAGTATGGCAGGTGAAGCATTTCCGAAGCGCTTTCCAATTACAGTGATGGATGGAGAAACGCCACGTTTAATAGGTGAAGAAAAAACACAGGATACAGCTTTATATAAGGATGGTCCGCTTTTATCCGTACGAGATTTAGTCACTCGATTTGATAGTAAGAAAGGCTTTTTTGGCGGTGTTACTCATCGTGTCCATGCGGTAGAAAAAGTCAGCTTCGATATTTTTCGCGGTGAGACTCTCGCTCTTGTCGGCGAATCAGGTTCCGGCAAGTCAACAATAGGTCGAACCATTCAACAGTTACAAAAAGCCACCAGCGGTGACATTAGCTTTGAAGGCAATCCCTTTGCCACAATGAGTAAAGCCGATAAACAGCGCTTACGTCAGGAAATACAATACATTTTCCAAGATCCTTTGGCGTCTCTTGACCCAAGAAAAACAATTGGCTTCTCGATTGCTGAACCTATCAAAACTCACGATTTGATTCGTGGAGAAAAGAATATTCAGAAAAGAGTCCATGAGCTATTAGAGCGGGTTGGGTTAACCGCTGAACATGCCAAACGTTATCCTCATCAGTTTTCAGGTGGCCAACGTCAACGTATCTGTATTGCTCGAGCGCTCGCCTCAAATCCAAAGTTAATTATTGCCGACGAGGCTTTATCAGCACTTGATGTATCTATTCAAGCACAGATTATTAACCTCTTTATGGAGCTACAAGAAGAGCACGGTATCGCGTATTTATTTATTAGTCACGATATGGCTGTTGTCGAGAAAATGAGCCATCGCGTGGCTGTTCTATATCTTGGTCAAGTAGCTGAATTAGGTTCTCGCCAACAAATTTTGGAAACACCTTCTCACCCTTACACGCAACGTTTACTTAGCGCTGTGCCAATTGCTGACCCAACCATTAAACGAGATTTAGGTCGCCTAAATGGCGAAATTCCAAGCCCTGTTAGACGAGTAGGAGACGAACCTCGGATCCTTCCACACAAAGAAATCGCGCCAGGGCATTTTGTTGCTGACGCACCATAAAAATAACAGTTTATCCAACTATCACAAAAGAACGGAGAGTTGAAAAATGAACAGTAAAAGAACATTAGGGGGGGCATTAAAAGCCCTTGCTATTACCAGTAGTCTAACGGCAGCAAGCTTAAGCTTTGCCAGCACATTAACCGTATCTTCACCACAAGATCCGGGAAGTTGGGACCCAATTGATACCTTTTTGGTAAATTGGGCTTCCGTTGCGACAAACATCTACGATGGCTTAACCTATCGTGGTCCAGACCTAAAATTGCAGCCGGGACTTGCTACCTCTTGGGAGCAACTCGACGATAGCAAACGTATTCGTTTTACATTACGTCAAGATGTTAAATTCCACGACGGTGAAGATTTTAACGCTGCGGCCGTGAAATTTACCTTTGATCGCTTAATGGGGAATGAAGGTAAAAAAGGCCCTCAGCGTTCCAATTATTCAGCGATTGATTCTGTCGAAGTCATTGATGACTATACCGTCGACTTCCATCTAAAAGCAGCGGATCCTGTATTACTTACCAAGCTTGCCGGTTATGGTGCCATGATAGTACCGCCCAAATACATTCAAGAAAAAGGTGAAGATTTTTTCAACACACATCCGGTTGGCACTGGGCCATTTAAATTCTCCTCTTATGAGCCAAAAGTGGGTATTAAATTAGAAGCCTATGCAGATCATTGGGGTGGTGCACCGAAATTAACCAACCTCAACTACCGCTTTATCAGCGAGCCTTCTACGGCAGTTGCTGAGCTACAATCTGGACGCGTAGATTTGGTTATTCCGCCAACTATCCCAATTGGTATGATTACCACTATCGAAAAAAACCCGAACCTTGAAGTAATTACCACCATCAGTCCAACGGTATACGCATTACGTTTCAATACTAAAAATGGCATTACCAAAGACGAAAAAGTCCGGAAAGCATTAATTTATGGTGTCGATCGTCAGGCAATCATTGATTCTATTTTAGGAGGCCAAGCCGCTCAAATTGCCAGTTTCCAAAGTGCTATTTCGTTTGGTGACGACCCATCAATGGCTCCGCTACCTTATGATCCAAATAAAGCCATGCAACTTCTTAAACAAGCAGGCATTAAACCTGGTACTAAAATACAAATCGATATCCGTGGTAATAACGCCACGTTTAATGAAGTTTCTCAGGCCGTTGCTAGTTACCTACAAATTATCGGCCTAAACGCCACGATTAAGCCTTATGAAACCAACGTATTACTCAATGACATTATTCCGGCAGGCAAGACTGGCGAAATGTTCCAACAATCTTGGGGTGGTTGGACACTGGATTATGACAATACGGCGTATTTCATGTACCACACAGGCGAAAAATGGAATCCATACGACAGTGACCCAGCACTAGACAAACAATTAGAGTCTCAACGCTCTATTACGGATCGTGCTAAGCGCCTAGAAATTCTTCAGTCCATTGCTAACTACACGGCAAACAGAGCCTTGGAAATGCCGTTGTACAGTCTCAATGCTATTTTTGGTGTATCTAAAAGAGTTAAAAACTTCACACCTGTACCTGATAGCCGTTTGCGCTTAACCGATGTAACCGTCGAATAAGCTCTTCCACCTCTCTTAGCTCACTAAAGTAAACAGCATTGCTCAGTCGATTAATCGACGAGCAATGCTCATTGTTTTTAAAAGGAAAAGTCATGGCGAACTTTTTAATGAAACGATTTCTGCAAGCCGTATTTGTATTGCTAGCAGTTACCCTAATCGTTGCTTTTGCTATACGTCTAACAGGAGACCCAGCTCTTATGCTGACTCAAGGCGCAGGTAGTGTAACCGAAGCCGATCTGATGTTAATTCGAGAAGCACTAGGCATTAATAAGCCCTTTTTTGTGCAGTATTTTGAGTTTCTGAAAGGCTTATTTAGTTTCGATTTTGGGCGTAGTTTCATGGGTGGAACGCCAGTCGCAGACCTTATCAGTAAGTCTTTACCTGCAACCCTAATGCTTGCAGCATCCGTTATGATTATATCCATTGCGATTTCCATTCCCCTGGGTATTAAAGCCGCGGTATCAAAAGGTAAGTGGGCTGATCAAACTATACGAATTTTGTCGTTAATTGGTCTGTCATTTCCAAATTTTTGGTTAGGGCTTATGTTGGTTCTAGTTTTTTCTATTTGGCTACAGTGGTTACCACCAAGTGGTATGGATGGTTTTACTAGCTTCTTAATGCCCGCTTTTACAATGGCAATTATTTTGACAGCAACCAATGTTCGTCTTGTTCGCTCGTCTATGCTTGAAACCCTTCAGTCGCAATACATTATGGTCGCAAGAGCAAAAGGGCTTAGCGAAAATAAAGTGCTCTACAAACACGCTTTACGTAACTGTGCGATTCCATTGATTACCTACTTTGGCCTGCAATTTGGTGGTTTATTAGGCGGGATTGTCATTATTGAACGCGTATTCAATTGGCCAGGTCTAGGGACACTTGCCTTCGATGCCGTAAGTGGTCGTGACTACCCTGTACTGCAAGCCGTTATCACTATCCTATCCATGCTTATCGTTAGCGTTAACCTATTGGTTGATATTGCGTATGGCTTGATCGACCCACGCATTCGTACGGAGTAATAACAATATGTCAGCGAATCGTTTTAGTGCCTCTTTTTCTCGCTATAAAAACTTGGAGTTTATCCTTGGTATTTTACTAACAGGAGGGATTTGTTTTTTAGTGCTGTTTTCCGACTTTTTATTTCAAGGAGCGGATAAAATAAACTTATCTGCTCGTTTATTAGAACCGTTCACCCATGTTGGTCATTTCTTTGGCACAGATCCTCTAGGCCGAGATGTAATGGCTCGTGTTGTTTCTGGTGGCAAAATTTCTCTCCAGGTCGGTTTTTTATCTGTCGCTGGTGCCGTCATTTTTGGCGTTATTATGGGCTTAGTCTCAGGTTACTATCGTGGGTTCTGGGACGTCATTGTCATGCGTTTTGCGGATGTTCAATTAGCAATGCCCTTTATTCTGTTGGCTATTACCTTCATCGCTATTGTTGGTGGCGGTTTAGCTAATATGATTTTTTTATTAATTATTTCCCAATGGGTTCAGTACGCAAGATTGGTTCGCGGCTCTGTACTATCTCTTCGTGATCGTGAGTTTATTCAGTCCGCGCAAGCAATTGGCGTGAGTCATTTTAATATTCTATTCCGTCACTTACTGCCTAATCTTATTGGTCCTGTCATCGTTTTAATGACGCTTAATGTAGCAAATAACATCTTGCTAGAGAGTAGTTTGACCTTTCTAGGCCTTGGCGTAGATCCATTAACACCGAGCTGGGGTGGCATGCTCGCTGATGGCCGTACTTATATTCAAAATGCTTGGTGGGTCAGCGTCTTTCCCGGCCTTGCTATCTTGTTAACCGTTCTAGGATTGAACCTTTTAGGTGATTGGCTACGTGACAGCCTAGACCCTACTGGCAGGACTTCACGATGACTCATATTTTCTCCACCACTATTACGCCAACGACTCACCAATTAGTAGAACAGTTTGGCAAGCCTGAGTATCAAGGACAACTCATTGAAGCTTGGGTATTTGCCGATAAAGAGCATCGTCAGCAAGCAGAAGCAGCGCTATTGGATTTCGGAGTAAAAGCCAAACTGCGCAGTGCCTACAAACCACTATTACACTTCTTTTTAGAAGACATTGATGTGTTATCGAGTCAAATCACTCAAATTGAAGTGCATTACCCTACGCATAAAGCGGCTTCAGAGAAGCGTTTTTTACTCGAGTCTTATCCTCTTTCTACTCTAGTTGGTAAAACCAATATCCATTTTATTGCCAACCTAGAATCAGCCGATTGTTACGAGGTGATTTTACGCTCAGCGACAGGAGTGCAAACGCAACATAAGGTTTTTGCCCCTAATCATCTGCACCTAGATCTTATCGGCCAAACCCACCTATCACCAACAGGTTGGCTAAAGACAACGGATTCTGAAGGTAAACTCGTATTTAACAAGCACCTTGTCACTGATTATGAATCTTTGTTCTTAGCTGGTATGGAAGCTATTGCGCAATACACTTGGACAGATAGCGAGCCATATTTTGAAGAACTTAATATCCAAGTATGCTTACCTTGGAAAGCGCAAACACTGGAATACAAACAAGAAGTGATCAGCTTAAGTGAAGCTCTACACGAAGATTTTTATTTCTCATTGCAGGAATGGTTCAAAATCAAAGCTGGCTACCTTCCAAATGATAGAGAGGGACAGCCTGGTCAAATCGTCCCAGAGATAAACTACACAGATGAAAACATTCTAAGCATCAAGGTAGAAACTCGACCTTATAAAATACAAGGTTCAACAGGTCAGCAGGATTTAGAAATAGCCGATTCTCCAATCAGTATGGAACAAATAGAAACAGAGCTGGCTAAAATAACCGGCGATACTTTTACTGCCAACACAGTCACTGGACGAAAAGTAAGCGCTCGCTATCATAAAGGAACAGAGTTTCCTGTTATGATCAGTGGCGGACAACACGCTAATGAAACAACCGGTGTGGTCGGAACGCTTCGTGCAGCACAAGTGCTTAATCAACAGAAAGACAGCCACTTTACTATCTCACCATTAGAAAACCCTGATGGCTACGCTCTGCACCAGAGATTGATTAAAGACAACCCTCATCATATGCATCATGCGGCTCGTTATACCGCCTTAGGCGATGATTTAGAGTACCGAATAAAAGGCGAATTTTATGAAAAAGAAATTCGCCATAAAGCACGAGAAATAAGCCAAGCACAGTTGCATATAAACTTGCATGGCTACCCATCGCATGAATGGACTCGCCCGCTTTCTGGATACGTACCTCGTGGTTTTGATATGTGGACAATACCGAAAGGCTTTTTCTTAATATTACGTCACTGTGCGGATGAAAAGTGGACGACTTATGCTGAAGAATTCGTTCACCTAGTTACTTTAAAGCTGATTAAAATCCCAGGTGTATTAGCTTTCAACAATGAACAGGTTGAGCTGTATAGGAAGCATGCTGGAGAAACAAATTTTCGTATTATAAACAGCTTCCCCTGCCTAATTTCTCAAGGCAAGCCCGAAGACATTCCTATGCAACTTATTACTGAATACCCAGATGAAACTATTTATGGTGACCATTTCATAACAGGCCACGACGTACAAACAGCTACTGTTCTAGCCGCTTATGAAGTGCATCAGTTATTGTCTTCGAATCAATGAAAGAAACCTAAGGCCAGATAAATGATGTATGTCTGGATAAGCAAAACCAGCTTATCCATCATAAAAAATATCTAAGGAAAGCCATCACGCTTGATATCGTCACCTAATTCGCCTTCTGTGCCAGCTTTTCCAATACTCGCGACACCGCCACAAACGCAAAGGAAGCGGTTACGGCGGTGCTCGCCCCAAAGCCGGTATCGCAGTTCATTTTGGTTTCTGTATCGCCTTTTAAACGTTGGTGAGACACAGTGCCGTCGCCTTGTGGATAGCGTAATTGTTCAGTGGAATACACACACTCGATATCAAAGCGGCGTTTCGGGTTACGAGTAAAGTTGTAATAGCGTCGCAGAAAGTTGCGTAATTTGGCTGCTAAAGGATCTTTTTCGGTTTTTGAAAGGTCACCAATTAGAATTTTCGTCGGATCGATCTGACCACCCGCGCCACCAACAGTGATGACTTTACGCTTATTACTCTTACTCCACGCCATTAGAGCGGCTTTTGGTTTGATACTGTCAATGCAGTCAATAATATAATCAAACGGCTCAGACAGCAGCTCAGCGATGTTTTCGGGGGTAATAAAGTCTTCAATACAGGTTACTTGGCAATCAGGGTTAATCAACTTGATTCGTTCCGCCATGATATCGACTTTCGATTGACCAATATTGCCATCTAATGCGTGAATTTGGCGGTTAATATTAGTAATGCAAACGTCGTCCATATCAATCAATGTAATATGACCAATTCCTGAACGCGCTAAAGCTTCTGCCGCCCAAGAGCCAACACCGCCAATGCCGATGACACAAACCTGTGCTTGAGTAAAAAACTCATACGCAGCATCGCCATATAAACGGCGAATACCGCCAAATCGTTGATCGTCTGTCACTTTTCTCTCCTCGCAGAGGGTTCTTCCCTGCGTTTTTATTCCAATAAGTGTATTCTTTAAAGCTGAAAATACGCACTACATTCTATAAAAGACCTTTTCATACAAAGGTCTGTATAAATAATCACCACGTACTGTGAGCCCTATGATTCAGCAAGCTTTTGAAATGCTTGGTTTGACGCCAAGAGAAACTCAACTTTATCAAACTCTACTAAAGCTAGGTCCTTCTTCTATACGAGATATTGCCGAGCATAGCGGCATCAATCGCGGTACCGCCTATGAGTCACTCAAACAATTACAAAGCAAAGGCATCGTCAGCTATTTCCCCAAAGGGAAGCGCCGATTATTTACCGCTGAAAACCCAGATATCCTGTTAAATCTTGCGGAAGAGAAACGCAACCGCTTAGAAAAAACCATAGAAAACCTAAAGAACACTATCATTCCTAACTTGCATCAGCAGCAGCCAGATTATCATCAAACCCATGTACGTTATTACGAAGGCGATGATGGCATAGAGTGGGTTTTACGCGATATTTTAAACGTGGTGTCGCAACAAGACCACAAAGAATATTGCGTGTTTTCATCTAAACCGATTCGCCCCTTTTTATATCGCCCATTTCCAAACTACACAAAACAGCGGGTGAAGCTAGGCATTAATGTAAAAGTCATCGCCCTTGGTGACGGCGGTGAGGAGGCGGAATTATCGGAACGTAAGTGGATTAAAACGGAAGGTTCGGTCGACGCCAGCTATATTGCTATCTATCCACCCAAATGTGCGATTATTTCTTTGGCGAGTAATAACTTCCCTTCTGCTGTGGTATTGGAATCTAAAGACATCGCCAAAGCCCAGCAAATCATCTTCGATACTTTGTGGAAGATGCTTTGAAACAAACAGTTAGATAAAATTTTGGCAATAAAAAAGCAGCTCGAAAGCTGCTTTTTTTGACTTCAAACTCAACATTAGCGCTTATTTATGATCGCGAAACTGTTGAATAGTACGCAAGCGGGCCATAGCTTCTGCTAGTTCCACTGTCGCACGAGTGTAGTCGACGTCAGGTTTTTGGTTAGCCAAAAGCTCTTTAGCATGTGCCTGAGCTTTTAGTGCCGCCTCTTCGTCCAGATCTCTTGCACGAGTGGCTGTGTTAGCCAAGACGGTGACGCGGTGCGGTTGAACTTCTAGGAAGCCACCGGACACGAAGATTACCTCTTCGTCACCATTTTCTTTAACCACACGAACAGGACCTGGTTGCAGAGTCGTCAACAATGGCGCGTGACCAGGCATAATGCCCAAATCGCCATAGCTGCCTGCAGCCACAAGAGATTGAACCGTACCGGAAAAAATCTCTTGTTCAGCGCTTACGATATCGCAGTGTACTGTGATAGCCATAAGTTGCCTCTCTTAGTCATACTTAGCAAAAGCGCTTTTCAACGCTTTTGCTACGCGTGATGGTTAAAGTTTCTTAGCTTTCTCGACAGCTTCGTCGATGCTACCAATCATGTAGAACGCTTGCTCTGGAAGATCATCAAACTCACCATCCAAGATGCCTTTAAAGCCACGAATCGTGTCTTTCAAAGAAACATACTTACCTGGAGAGCCAGTGAATACTTCTGCTACGAAGAAAGGCTGAGACAAGAAACGCTGGATTTTACGAGAACGGTTAACCGTTTGTTTATCTTCTTCAGATAACTCGTCCATACCCAAGATTGCGATGATGTCTTTCAATTCTTTATAACGCTGCAATACCATTTGAACGCCACGAGCTACGTCGTAATGCTCTTGACCGATAACTAATGGGTCAAGCTGACGTGACGTAGAATCAAGTGGATCGATCGCTGGGTAGATACCCAAAGATGCGATGTCACGAGACAATACAACCGTTGCGTCCAAGTGAGAGAACGTCGTTGCTGGAGACGGGTCAGTCAAGTCATCCGCAGGTACGTATACCGCTTGAACAGACGTGATAGAGCCAGTCTTAGTAGAGGTGATACGTTCTTGAAGAACACCCATCTCTTCAGCAAGTGTAGGCTGGTAACCTACCGCAGATGGCATACGACCTAGCAATGCAGATACTTCCGTTCCCGCAAGCGTGTAACGGTAGATGTTATCTACGAAGAAAAGTACGTCACGACCTTCGTCACGGAATTTCTCTGCCATTGTCAAACCAGTCAAAGCAACACGTAGACGGTTACCTGGTGGCTCATTCATTTGGCCGTATACAAGAGATACTTTGTCGATTACGTTCGAGTCAGTCATCTCATGATAGAAGTCATTACCTTCACGAGTACGCTCACCAACACCAGCGAATACAGAGTAACCGCTGTGCTCGATTGCGATGTTACGGATAAGTTCCATCATGTTTACGGTTTTACCTACACCAGCACCACCGAACAGACCAACTTTACCGCCTTTCGCGAAAGGACAAACAAGGTCGATAACCTTGATACCCGTTTCTAGCAACTCGTTGCTAGAAGACTGCTCAGAGTAAGAAGGCGCTGAGCGGTGAATAGACCAACGAGCCTCTTCACCAATTGGGCCTTTTTCATCAATTGGGTTACCTAGAACGTCCATAATACGTCCTAGTGTTTGAGTACCAACTGGCACAGAAACTGGGTTGTTTGTATTTTCAACAACCAAGCCACGCTTAATACCGTCAGTGGAACCCATTGCGATGGTACGAACAATACCGTCGCCTAGTTGTTGTTGAACTTCCAACACCAACTCTTTACCCTCAATGGTCAGGGCATCATATACTTTTGGCACGCTATCACGTGGGAATTCCACGTCCATAACAGCACCGATAACCTGTACGATTTGTCCGCTACTCATGTTCGGATCCTCTTAAATACCTAAATACCTTAAACCGCTGCCGCGCCGCTAACTATCTCAGATATCTCCTGAGTAATCGCTGCTTGACGAGCCTTGTTGTACACCAACTGCAATTCATCAATGATATCGCCGGCGTTGTCCGTTGCGTTTTTCATCGCAAGCATACGGGCTGCTTGTTCACACGCAATGTTCTCAACAACTGACTGATATACTTGAGATTCAATATAGCGAACCAATAACTCGTTCAAAATTTCAACGGCTTCTGGTTCATAAATGTAATCCCAGTGGTGCTGTAACTCTGTATTCTCTTCCGCTTTTAATGGCAAAAGTTGTTCAACCGTCGGGTTTTGAGTCATGGTATTCACGAACTCATTTGAAACCACATAAAGACGATCGATACGACCTTCATCAAATGCGTCTAGCATCACCTTTACGCTACCTACTAAAGAGTCAGCTTTTGGTGCATCACCCAAACCGGTGAAGGCTGCTGTTACATTTCCGCCGTAGTTACGAAAGAAAGAAACGGCTTTGCTGCCGATCGCACAGATGTCGATTTCAACACCAGAATCAGCAAACTGTTTCATATCTTTTATGGCTTTTTTGAACACGTTAACGTTCAAACCACCACATAACCCACGATCAGAAGAGATTACGATATAACCAACACGCTTCGCCTCACGTTCGGTAAGGTAACGGTGTTTATACTCAGGATTCGCGTTGGCCAAATGACCAACTACTTGGCGAATTCGTTCCGCATACGGACGAGAAGCGGCCATACGATCCTGAGCTTTACGCGTTTTACTTGCAGCTACTTTTTCCATAGCACGAGTAATTTTACGCGTATTGTTAATGCTCGAAATCTGAGTGCGTATCTCTTTTCCGACTGCCATAATAGAACTGCCCTTGTGAGAATGTTATTTCACAAACTGCAAGAAAGTGGTGACAAGCTTAGTCGCTTATCACCAAACTCATTACCAAGTTTGCGTCGCTTTAAACTTCTCGATTGCCGCTTTAAATGTCGCTTCAATCTCGCCGTTAAAATTACCAGTTTTGTTAATGTCAGCCATAAGATCAGTGTGTTCACTGTTCATGTAGCCCAACAAAGCAGTTTCAAAACTACCAATTTTGCTTGTTTCAACATCTTCAAGGAAGCCATCATTAGCAGCGTAAAGAACTACGCCCATATCAGCTACAGACATAGGAGAGAACTGCTTTTGCTTCATCAGTTCAGTAACCTGTTTACCGTGCTCTAGCTGCTTACGAGTCGCTTCGTCTAGGTCAGATGCGAACTGAGCGAAAGCCGCCAATTCACGATACTGAGCCAATGCAAGACGAATACCACCGCCAAGTTTCTTGACGATCTTAGTTTGTGCTGCACCACCTACACGAGATACAGAAATACCTGCGTTCATCGCTGGACGGATACCGGCGTTAAATGCACTCGTTTCCAAGAATATCTGACCATCTGTGATGGAGATAACGTTGGTTGGTACGAATGCAGATACGTCACCACCTTGAGTCTCGATGATTGGCAAGGCAGTCAAAGAGCCTGTTTTGCCTTTCACTTCACCATTGGTGAATTTCTCTACGTAATCAACGTTTACACGAGATGCACGCTCAAGAAGACGAGAGTGAAGATAGAAAACATCACCTGGGTAGGCTTCACGACCTGGCGGACGACGAAGAAGCAAAGAGATCTGACGGTAAGCCCAAGCTTGCTTGGTCAAATCATCATAAATGATCAAAGCGTCTTCACCGCGGTCACGGAAATATTCACCCATAGTACAGCCAGTGTATGGCGCTATGTAAAGCATTGCTGCTGGATCAGATGCGCCAGCTGCTACCACTGTGGTGTATTCCATTGCGCCAGCTTCTTCAAGCTTACGCACGACGTTAGCAATTGTAGATTGTTTCTGACCGATCGCTACGTATACACACTTAATGCCAGAATCTTTCTGAGCAATAATGGTATCGATTGCTAGAGCAGTCTTACCAATCTGACGGTCACCGATGATCAACTCACGTTGACCACGACCAATTGGCACCATGGCGTCAATGGCTTTGTAACCTGTTTGAATCGGTTGATCAACGGACTGACGTTCGATAACGCCTGGAGCCACTTTTTCAACTTTATCAGTTAGCTTTGCATCGATAGCGCCTTTGCCGTCGATTGGATTACCCAATGCGTCAACAACACGACCAAGCAATTCAGGACCAATTGGAACTTCCAATATACGACCTGTACATTTTACTTTTTGACCTTCTACAAGGTCTTGATATTTACCAAGTACTACTGCACCGACAGAGTCACGCTCTAGGTTCAAAGCAATACCGTAAACACCACCAGGGAATTCAATCATTTCCCCGTACATAACATCTGCCAAGCCGTGGATCAGAACGATACCGTCTGCCACGCTGACAATTGTGCCCTCATTTTGGGCATCAGAAGATACATCGAGGTTCTCGATGCGCTTCTTGATAATCTCGCTGATCTCAGATGGATTCAGTTGCTGCATGCTAAATTCCTCAACCCTGGTTTCGATTTAACGAAACACTAGGAGTTTATCGCCTCGGCCAGTTTCGCTAATTTACCGCGTACTGAACCGTCGATGATTAAGTCACCTGTACGAATAACCACGCCACCAAGTAGGCTTGCGTCTGTTTCACTGGTTAAGTTGACTGTACGGTCCAACTTTTTAGTCAGTGAAGCGGCTAATGCTTGTGTTTGTTCTGCTGTTAATTCAAATGCAGACGTAAATTGAACATTTACGGCTTTTTCGAAATTCAGTTTGAACTGTAAAAATAACTCAGAAATAGCAGGAAGAAGCGATAAACGCTTATTCACAGCTAAGGTTAACAAAAATGCTTTACCTTGTTCTGTAGTTACTTCTGCACAAACGTCCGCTAGAGCGTTTGCCTTCTCTTCCGCACTAAAAGCTGGATTCCCAAGTGCTTTTTCAAGCTTAGGTTCAACCGTTACAGCCGCTAATACGTTTAACATATCAGCCCACTCAACAATGTGACCTTGCTCTCTAGCAACTTCGAAAACCGCTTTAGCGTACGGTCGCGCGACTGTTTTTAATTCAGCCATTAGACCCTCGCTTAAAGCTCTTTGGCGAGCTGTTCAACGATCTCGCTATGTGCTTTTTCGTCAATGGTGGCTCCCAAAATCTTCTCGGCACCAGCAAATGCAAGAACGGACACTTGAGCACGCAATGCTTCTTTAGCACGCATTACGTCTTGTTCGATCTCTGCTTGAGCTGCTTCGCGCAGACGTTTGCCATCAGCAATCACCTGCTCTTTTGCCTCGTCGACCATTTGGTTCGCACGTTTGTTGGCTTGTTCAATAATCTCGGCCGCGTTCTCTTTGCTTTCACGTAGAATTTGAGTGGCTTGTTCTTGTGCCAACTCAAGGTCACGTGAAGCACGGTTCGCTGCTTCCAAACCGTCTGCAATTTTTTTACTGCGCTCTTCGAGCGCAGTAATAACTGGTGGCCACACATATTTCATGCAGAACCAGACAAAAATAGCAAACGATATAGCTTGGCCTAGAAGTGTGAGATTTAAGTTCACGCTAATACCCTCGCTTTTAGTCGTTTAAAAATCATTTCCGCAAAGTTTTGCAGAATATTAACCAGCGACCAAAGCAACAAAAGGATTCGCAAAAGTGAAGAACAATGCGATACCTACACCGATCATAGTTACGGCATCTAGAAGACCCGCTACGATGAACATTTTAACTTGCAGCATTGGAACCATTTCTGGTTGACGCGCAGCGCCTTCCAAGAATTTTCCACCCAAAATACCAAAACCAATCGCAGTACCTAGGGCACCTAGACCGATTAGAAGGGCTACAGCGATCGCAGTAAGACCAACTACAGTTTCCATTTTAACTCCTACATTTTCACAGTTTTAGATAAGGTTTAAAAAAATATTACTTTAAAGAACACACACTTAGTGATCTTCGTGCGCCATACTTAAGTAGACGATAGTCAACATCATAAAGATGAAGGCTTGAAGCACGATGATCAAAATATGGAAGATTGCCCATGGCACAGACAGAGCCCATTGTAGACCCCAAGGCAATATAGCAATCAAAATAAAGATCAATTCACCAGCATACAAGTTACCGAACAATCGCAATGCTAATGAAACAGGTTTCGCAAGTAGACCAACACCTTCAAGTAATAAGTTGAAAGGGATCATCCATTTGCCAAATGGCTGTAACGTCAGTTCACCAACAAAACCACTAATTCCTTTTACTTTGATGCTGTAGAAAACAATCAAAGCAAAAACAGAAAGTGACATGCCTAATGTGGCATTAATGTCTGTTGTTGGAACAAATTTAAAATAAACATGATGAGGATCAGCACCAAATAAACTTACACCAATCCACTGAGCTGCAGTTGGCAAGAAATCAACAGGAATCAAATCCATGAAGTTCATCAAGAAAACCCAAACAAAAATAGTAAGTGCTAAAGGTGCAATCACCTTACTCTTACCATGAAAGGTTTCTTTGACGCTGCCATCAACAAACTCAACCATTAGCTCTACAAAATTTTGCAGACCAGATGGTGTATCTGTCGAAATTTTCTTTGCGGCCTTACGGAACAACCATAAAAACAAGAAACCCAAAGCAATCGAAACTGCCATAGTGTCTACATGAATTGCCCAGAATCCCATATCTGCTGCTTCTTTAGCATCATGGGCAAGACCCCATGTTCCATCAGGATGTTGACCATAGGTCAAATTCTGAAGGTGATGCTTTATATATGAAGAAGCTGTTGGACTTTCAATACCCATACTTATATCCACGCTCTCTCAATGATTAAAATCCTATTTCCCATTGTACTAAGTATTTCTTAGCACAATGGGACTAAGCCAATGGCTCAAAATTGCACCACCAAAACCTGCAAAGAATGCCCCTGCAGCTAATGGTTTTACCAGAAGAAAAACCAGCGACAACAAAACCACTGTCATAGCCAACTTACCAGCTTCTCCTCGATAGAATGATCTAACAACATCTTTTGCTGGGCGAGTCCCCTTGTAACCAAAGATTCGCCAAGCCATATAAACACTCGGTAATATGCTGGTTAAAGCGCCCAATATAAACGAATACCCATACAGACCACCAGCAACGTAAAAAATTCCCAAAGAAACCAAAAAAGTGAGTAATAATTGTAATAAAAGGAAACGAAATATAGCCTTCTTTTTAGCGCTAATAATTGCACTGGCGCTTAGTGGCTTTTTTGTCTCCATTACCCGACTCTCTTTTCGCACTATAAAAGTGCAATCAATGTGATGATTTACAAAATTCGAGGCATTATATGGGTAATGGCGGCCTTGTTCAACTTAAACCGACCCACATCACCACTTTCAAGCCATCTTGTCTAGATAGAAAAGCGTACTTGTCACAAATTGCTTCATTTCCCAGCAAGCAGTTCACTAACCAAGAGTTCTAGGTGCTCTGGGTTACGGTATTCAATTACCAACTTGCCCTTTCCTTTAGCTGATGGTTGTATTTTGACCGCGGCATTAATTTTTTGACTAATTCGCTCAGCTTCTGCACTCAAATCTGGCAAGGCAGGTTTGCTATCTTCACTTTTTTCAACCGCTTGAAAACTTTTCACCAATCTTTCTGTCTCGCGAACAGACAAAGATTTGGTCACGACTTGTGAGGCTGCTTGAATTTGTTTGTCATGTTCTAAAGGTAATAAAGCCCGCGCATGACCCATTTCAATGTCACCATGCTCTAATAAGCGACGCACTTCTGGCGTTAACCCTAATAATCGTAATAAATTCGCGACGGTAGAGCGGGATTTCCCCACAGTATCCGCAACTTCTTGTTGGGTTAAATGAAAGTCTTCCACTAAACGCTGTAGTGCCAACGCTTCTTCAACTGGGTTTAGGTCTTCGCGTTGAATATTTTCAATTAAAGCAAGCACGACAGCATCGGCATCTTCAACATGACGGACAATAGCAGGAACTTGGGTTAAATCAGCCAATTTAGCAGCACGCCAACGACGCTCACCCGCGATAATTTCGTATTGATTATGGCCGCTTGGGCGCACAACAATAGGCTGCATAATACCTTGAGTACGAATTGAAGCCGCAAGATCTTCTAATTGCGCAGGATTCATGTCACGACGAGGCTGGAATTTCCCCTTAGAAAGCCATTCAACAGGTAAATAAGTCAGGCCTTTTATTTGCTCACTATCAGAGCCACTTTCAGCCTCATTGGTTGGCGTCGATTGTGGTGCCAATAATGCGTCTAAGCCACGACCTAGACCTCTTTTTTTCATCGTCATTTCATTAACCCTAATTGGTATTAAAGTGTGCTTATAAAACAGTAATTATGCGACAGCCTTTCGAATAAACTCACCCGCTAATGCGAGATAAGCAATAGCACCACGAGACTGTTTCTCATAGTGCAATACAGGCAAGCCATAGCTTGGTGATTCCGCTAAACGGATATTACGAGGAATCACAGTATCATAGACTTTATCGCCAAAATGCTTATGAAGCTGACTAGATACATCATGCGTTAAGCTAGGACGAGGATCATACATGGTTCGTAAAATACCTTCGACCTCTAGAGATGGATTTAGCGCTTGCGTAATACGATTAATGGTTTGTAATAACGCCGTTAGCCCTTCTAGCGCGTAATATTCACATTGCACCGGAATCAATACACCTTGTGAAGCTGCTAAAGCGTTCACCGTCAACATATTCAACGCAGGTGGGCAATCTAACAGAATATAGTCGAAGTCATTGTCGACTTCATACAGGCCAGCGCGTAGGCGGGTTTCCTTACTAGGTAAATCTAGTAAAACCACTTCTGCGCCTGTTAAGTCACCATTTGCAGGCAACACCCAGTAATCTCCAGGCATGCTTTTTTTCATGACTTCTTTTACGCCATGAGAACCAATCAATACGTCATAGACGCTCGTGTCTAACTCTTCTTTGGTAAAGCCACTTCCGGTAGTCGCATTACCTTGCGGATCTAAATCGATTAATAATACTCGACGTTTCATTGCCGCCAATGATGCCGCTAAATTGACACAAGTGGTGGTTTTACCCACACCACCCTTTTGGTTGGTAACTGCGATGGTTCTTGCCATGTTTTATCCTTTACGCGTCATCACTACCATGTGACGCTCCGCTTGAACATTTGGCACATTAAGAGGCTCTACAGATACTAAACTAACCTCTTTTGGTAGCGCCGCTATTTCTTCACTAGGGTAAACCCCTTTCATGGCTAAAAAATTACCTGTCGCTTTGGGAAGAGGTAACGTCCAATTAATCATATCTTGTAAGGAGGCAAAAGCTCGAGAAATGACGTGATCATAATCACCTTGGTGAGGGTGCTTCTCCACACGTTCATTTGCCACCGTGGCGTTATGAATACCCAACTCCATTTTAACTTGTGTCAGGAAGCGGGTTTTTTTACCGTTACTGTCAAGTAAAGTGAAACGTTTTTCAGGGTAACATATAGCAAGCACCATACCAGGCAAGCCAGGCCCAGTACCAACATCAATGATATTGTCCCCTGTTATAAAGGGTAAAGTCGCCAAACTGTCTAATAAGTGCAAAGAGATCATTTGCTCAACATCACGAATAGCAGTCAGGTTATAAGCCTTGTTCCACTTTTCTAGCATGGCTAGGTATTTTACAAGAGTCTGAATCGTTTCATCAGATAGAGCAGCGCCCATTTGTTGGGCGCCTTTTTGAATAGTATCAAAGTGTGTCACAGTCGATCCATTTCTATAAAGATAGCAATTAGGGATTATCGGCTGATGATTCTAGGCACTTTTGCGTGCAATCGCACGTTTTTTCAAGTGAATTAATAGTAAGGATACGGCTGCAGGCGTTACACCTTGGATTCGAGACGCCGCAGCAAGCGTGGCAGGACGTAACTGAGTTAGCTTTTGCTTGATCTCATTTGACAAGCCTTCCATCTTGGAATAATCCAAATCATCTGGTAATTCCGTATTTTCCTGACGACGTAGACGCTCTATGTCTTCAGCTTGACGAGATATATAACCAGCGTATTTGACCGCAATTTGCACTTGCTCAGAAACTTGCTCATCTACCGGTTCATCAAGCGTATTTTTCAAATTCGCCACATCTGAATAAACAATATTCGGACGCTTAAGCAAGTCTAATAAACTGTACTCATGAGTAATTGGCGTTTCTAACTTAGGGTTTATATTTTCCGCTTCTGGCGTATTTGGAACAATCCAGCTCGATTTAAGACGCTGAGTTTCTAATTCAATCGCTTCACGTTTTTTGCAAAAGGCAGCCCATCGCTCATCAGAAACTAGACCAAGTTCACGGCCTTTTTCTGTTAAACGCATATCTGCATTGTCCTCACGTAATATCAAGCGATATTCCGCTCGGCTAGTAAACATGCGATATGGCTCTTTTGTTCCCATACTGATCAAATCATCAACCAATACACCTAGGTATGCTTCATCGCGTCGAGGGGTCCAAGCATCTTTGTCTTGTGCCTGTAATGCTGCGTTTAAACCCGCTAGTAGACCTTGAGCACCCGCTTCTTCGTAGCCGGTTGTACCATTGATTTGTCCAGCAAAGAATAGACTTGGCATATGCTTGGTTTCTAAAGAATATTTCAAATCTTGCGGGTTAAAATAATCATACTCAATCGCATAACCTGGGCGAATGATATGAGCATTTTCCATGCCTTTCATCGAACGAACGAGTTCTATTTGCACATCAAATGGTAAAGAGGTTGAAATACCATTTGGATACAGTTCGTGCGTCGTTAAACCTTCTGGTTCGATAAAAATTTGATGCGAGTTTTTGTCGGCAAAACGTACAATTTTATCTTCGATAGACGGGCAATAACGTGGACCAACTCCTTCAATTACACCTGTGTACATAGGTGACCGGTCCATTCCAGCTCGAATAATGTCGTGGGTATGCTCATTGGTATGAGTAATAAAGCACTCAATTTGACGAGGGTGCATTGCTCGATTACCCATGTACGACATAACAGGGTCAATATCATCACCTGGTTGTGCCTGCATCTGTGAGAAATCAACAGAGCGAGCATCAATTCTAGGTGGTGTACCTGTTTTTAAGCGATCAATACGAAATGGCAAAGCACGTAGTTTTTCTGCCAAGCCAATGGATGGTGGGTCACCAGCTCGACCACCAGAGTGATTTTGCAAGCCAATGTGGATAACACCACCTAAAAAGGTGCCAGCGGTTAAAACAACAGTTTTACTATTAAAACGTATACCTGTTTGAGTAATAACACCACGAGCCGCACCATCTTCAACAATCAGATCTTCTGCTGATTGCTGAAACAGCCATAAATTTTCTTGGTTTTCCAATTTATAACGAATTGCCGCTTTATATAAGATGCGATCTGCTTGAGCACGAGTAGCTCGAACTGCAGGACCTTTGCGAGAGTTCAAAGTACGAAATTGAATACCAGCTTGATCTGTAGCTAACGCCATTGCGCCATCTAAAGCATCTATTTCTTTTACAAGATGGGACTTCCCAATACCACCAATGGCTGGGTTACAGGACATTTGTCCTAAAGTTTCAATGTTGTGAGAAAGTAACAAAGTTTTTACGCCCATACGAGCTGCTGCTAAAGCTGCTTCTGTACCAGCATGTCCGCCACCAACCACAATCACATCAAAGTGACTTGGGAAATCCACAGGAACCTCGGTATTACTAATAAAATGAATAAAAAACGATCAATCGTTGATTGAGGCCGCTTAGTATATAGGCTAATTTCCAAAAAGAAAGAGATCGAACCTCACTTACCCCGGTCATCAATATTAATATATTTAAGTATGTATATAAGGTCTTTTATGTTTGTTATGTTTATATAGCAAGCTAAAATCTGTGTATAAGACAAAAAAAACTATAATTATTATATATTTAAACAGATAACATCTTGTTAAGATTAGGGGGAGTATCTTGTGATGTGGATAACCTTAACCTGTGCATAAAAATGGTACTTATACAGAGACGATTTTTAAGGCTATAGTTGTTAAAAACTGTGCAAAACTTCCTATCAAGCTATCACCATACTTATCAACAAGTGTTTTTTGATTCTAGATATATTTTAGGTTATTGTTTATATAGGGTTTTTTGTATTTTTGCACACAAAAAAAGCCAGGTTTCATATAAAATTAATCCACAGGTAAATAAATAAAAAAATTTTATTTTGTCATTTTTTCTAGACTATCAGTGTGAATAATTAGGCTTAACGCCTGCTTCTTGTTGATACCTAAACCATTGTGGAGAAAGAAAGATAATTTTGAAAAGGCCCTATCTGTGAGTAACTTTTTGTCTTCTGTATTATTTCTTATCAGATCTGATAAGGAAGGCGAGGATTACAACAATGATCAAGCAAGTTATAGGGATCAACCAGCGACAATAAAATTGAACTCAATAGGATTGGAGGGAAGGTGTTTGATACATATTGGTGTGTATAAAAGGAGGGCTATAGATGATACTCATTGCTCCTGAGCTTTGCTTTTTTAAATCATCGCTTTATTGTCAAACGGTATAAGACTAGAAAATAGAACAAAAAAAAGCGCCTATCAAAGGCGCTTTTTACTAAAAGTCATTATAACCTTCGATTAGGCTTCTTCTTTCAAACTTTTCATATCAATGATGAAACGATATTTTACGTCGCCTTTCTTCATGCGTTGGTAAGCTTGATTAATATCTTGGATATTAATCATTTCGGCATCACACTCGATATTGTGCTCTGCACAGAAATCTAAAACTTCTTGAGTTTCTGCAATACCACCAATTAAAGAGCCTGTAAGAATACGACGCTTTAATACTAAGTTCGCGGCATGAACAGCTGGTTCCATTGGCTCAATTAAACCGACTAAGATATGCATACCGTCGACTTTTAAGCAGTTTAAGTATGGGTTTAGATCGTGCTGAACTGGAATGGTGTCTAGTAAGAAGTCAAAATTCATTGCTGCAGCTTGCATTTGTGCATCGTCAGTTGAAACTATAACGTGATCAGCACCTTGTTTTTTCGCTTCTGAAATTTTGCTTTCAGAGCGAGTAAAAATCGTCACTTCTGCGCCCAATGCTTTGGCAAATTTAACGCCCATATGGCCAAGACCACCCATTCCTAGAACACCCACTTTATCTCCGGCTTTGACACCGTAATGACGAAGTGGCGAATAAGTAGTAATACCGGCACATAATAATGGTGCCGCTTTACTGGCATCAAGCGCTTCTGGAATGGACAAAACAAACTCTTCTCGAACCACAATGTGATCAGAGTAACCACCATAGTTTAAACTACCGTCAATAACATCACGGGCGCCATAAGTGCCTAGCATGCCATTATCGCAATATTGCTCTAAATCTTGCTTACATGATGAACACGTTTGGCAAGAATCCACCATGCAGCCGACGCCAACAAGGTCACCGACTTTATACTTACTAACTTTGTTACCAATTTCTGTCACTCGACCAATAATTTCATGGCCCGGAACCACTGGGTATTCACTTGGCCCCCAATCACTTTCGGCAACATGAATATCTGAATGGCAAACACCACAATAAAGAATGTCTATATTGACGTCATTCTCACGAAGAGCACGGCGTTCAAATGAAAAAGGTACTAAAGGGGTTGTAGCGGATTTTGCAGCATAGGATTTTGCTTGACTCATAAATGTAACTCCTGAATTTGAACGTGAAATTGCTGACTTGCAGTCTAGAACAATTTTTCTCGTTTTGTGTTGTGCATTTTTGTTATAGTTTTGCCAATTTCTCCAAATAAGAGAGATTTACTTTTTCCTACACAATCTTGAATAGATAATATAAATGCCGAATTCTATAAGAGGAGATGATTAAAAATGATAGGGAAGAATTTAGTTGATTTGATCAAACCTCTTGTCGCTAAAGATGGCTTTTCGGACACTTCTATTGCGAATGTGCGTTTAATGCGTTGTGAAAAATCGGTACCTAGGATGCCTCTTATTTACAGGCCAGGACTGACTATTATTGTTCAAGGTCGTAAAGTTGGCTATTTAGGGGATCGTGAAATTCACTACAACTCGGGGCAGTATCTGGTACAAACTCTGCCATTACCTTTCGAATGTGAAACTTTTGCCAGCCAACATGAACCGCTTTTGGGCGTGTCGATTGATATCGACCCTGTGTTATTGTCTGAGTTGGTTTCTGATACTGTTGAAGTCAAGTTAAAGTCATCTGTACCTTATTTTCCTATGTCTTCTGTTGTGATGAGTCCAGGCATGGAAGAAGCTGTCTCTCGGTTGATTCGCGCTTTATATGATTCAAACACTGCGAAAGTTATGGGGCAAAGTCGAGTTCGTGAAGTTGTTTTTGAAGCCTTACAAAGCCCACAAGGTGATGCCTTGCGTGCTCTAGTGGTAAACCAAGGGCGGTTTTCATTGATAGTAAATTCACTTAAACAGTTACATCAACAGCTGAATCAAGAAGTTCGTGTTGAACAACTCGCTGAAGACGCCAACATGAGCGTTTCCAGTTTTCATCATCATTTTAAAGCTATTGCGGGTTCTTCTCCTCTACAATATTTAAAGCGACTACGTCTTTTGAAAGCACAAATGCTGCTAAATCAAGGACATATAAATGTTACTCAAATAGCATTAGAAGTAGGTTATAAAAGTATTCATCAGTTTAGCCGCGACTATAAGCGTTACTTTGGTGCACCTCCAACCAAGGATAAACAAAGGGAAGAGACTGTTGTGTAATTGTTATTTGATTTTTATAGATGACTGGTCTAAATTAATATTTATCAGTTTTAATCTCATAGGTATGACGACTTGCTTAATTTAGTTGATACACCTGACGCCAGCGTCAGTTTGCCTAATAAGCCTCGTCGTGGGCGGCCCAAAAAACAACCAAGTAGTTCTTTGGAGACTCGTGAAGCGCTGTTACGAGCTGGTATGTTGACGCTAACTGAAACAGGCTTTACGGGCAGTGGTATTGACCCTATTCTTAAATCGATAGGTGTACCAAAGGGTTCTTTTTATCATTACTTTTCAAGTAAAGAAGCCTTTGGTCTTGCTGTTCTTGAACGTTATGGTCGTTATTTTGAAGCTAAGTTAGATGGTTTTTTATTGGACGAGGCGTTTTCTCCCCTAGAGCGATTGCAGCGCTTTGTTCAAGATGCCCAAGATGGAATTGTTCGCCATGAATTTAAACGTGGCTGTTTAGTGGGTAACTTAGAGCAAGAGTCGACACAGCTTTCCGAGGAGTTTCGTGAGCAATTACAAGCGACTTATCAAAGTTGGCAAATGCGAGTTGGAGCATGTTTATTAGAAAGCCAAAAGCAAGGAGAAGTTGATTTTCAAGGTAGTATTGAAGAGACTTCTCAAGCATTTTGGATTGGTTGGGAAGGCGCGGTTCATCGTGCTAGATTGGTAAAAAGTATTCAGCCATTGAGCTTATTTATACGATTTTTTATTCGAGCAATTCAATTGAAAACTCATTAAAAACACGAACCAAGTCGCGATACTTGGTTTTTTTAGTTATTTAATTAGACGATCGGTCTAAATATGGAGGGTTTATGTTTAAAAGTTTATTAATCACACAAGAAGATAAAAAAAGTTTTGCATCCGTGGTTGAGTTACATGAAGACCAGCTGCCCGAAGGTGATGTGTTAATTGAAGTGTATTACAGTACTTTAAATTACAAAGACGGCTTAGCCATCACTGGTAAGTCCCCTGTTGTTCGTTCTTTTCCTATGGTGCCGGGAATTGATTTAGTCGGTAAAGTTTTACAAAGTGATTCTGACCGCTTCACTGAAGGTGACTTCGTCATACTGAATGGTTTTGGTGTGGGTGAGATGCATTGGGGTGGGCTTGCACAAAAAGCTCGACTCAAAAGTGATTGGCTTATTCCTCTGCCAAAAGGTATAGACGCTAAGCAATCTATGTCAATAGGTACAGCAGGTTACACCGCTATGTTATCTGTGCTTGCTCTTGAAAAACAAGGTGTTACGCCCAATTCTGGCGAAATTCTAGTGACTGGCGCCAACGGTGGTGTTGGCAGTTTTGCAATTCGCTTATTAAATCGTCTTGGCTATCACGTTGTTGCTTCCACAGGCCGAATGGAAGAAAGTGATTATTTGAAAAGCCTTGGTGCGAGCGACATTGTTGACCGTAACACTCTGTCTGAGCCTGGTAAGCCTTTACAAAAAGAGCGTTGGGCAGGCGTGATAGATTGTGTTGGTAGCCACACTTTAGCCAATGCTTGTGCAAGCACAAAATACGGAGGCGTAGTAACCGCTTGCGGCTTAGCTCAAGGCATGGATTTCCCTAGTTCTGTTGCACCCTTCATCTTGCGAGGTGTGAAACTCATTGGTATCGACAGTGTTATGCGACCCTTAGCAGACCGTATCGAAGCATGGGAACGCTTAAGTGACTTGCTGCAAGCAGACGATTTTGACAGCATCAGTGAAGAGATCACTTTGGAAAACGTGGTAGAAACGGCCCATAAATTGCTTGATGGAAAGGTACGTGGTCGAGTATTGGTGAATGTGAAAGCTTAACAATTTGCTTTTTCTGCTTTAACGACGAGACTGGTATTCTACCAGCAGCAAGGATTAACTATGAAGATTGTGATTGCACCGGATTCCTTCAAAGAAAGTTTAACCGCTCTGGAAGTCGCGAATGCGATCGAAGTGGGATTTCGTCAGGTACTTCCTACAGCGCAATACATCAAAGTGCCGATGGCCGATGGCGGCGAAGGGACAGTGCAATCTATGGTTGATGCGACTCAGGGGGATTTGATTAATCTTGAGGTGACTGGCCCGCTGGGTGATAAAGTCACGGCACAATATGGGATTTTAGGTGCCGTCGAAGGTCAATTATCAAGCACCGCAGTGATCGAAATGGCCTCAGCGTCTGGATTACATTTGGTACCACGAGATCAGCGTGATCCACGTTACACCACCAGCTTCGGAACCGGTGAACTGATCAAAGATGCCTTAGATCGAGGCATAAAACACATTATTTTGGGGTTAGGTGGTAGTGCGACTAATGATGCGGGGGTTGGTTTAGCTCAAGCATTGGGAATTCAATTCCAAAGTGAGAATGGTACAGAACTGTCTTTTGGCGGTATCTCGCTCGCACAATTGAGTTATGTCGACTTGAGCCAAGCACACCCTCTTCTTGCTGACTGTCGCTTCGACGTTGCTTGTGATGTGGATAATCCGTTATGTGGTGAACGTGGTGCTTCTGCTATTTTCGGGCCACAAAAAGGTGCAACGCCAGAAATGGTGACCTTATTAGATAAGACTTTAGCGCATTTTGCCGATGTTTTAGTACAAAATGGCTTTGATGACTATCGATTGGATTCAGGTGTCGGTGCCGCTGGTGGAATGGGGTTAGGCGCGAAAGTTTTTCTTAATGCGGCGCTAAAGCCTGGTATAGAGATCGTGATGGAAACGGTTGGTCTCGCTGACAAACTGCAAAATGCTGATTTAGTCATCACGGGCGAAGGCCGAATAGATGGCCAAACTGTCTTTGGCAAAACCCCCATGGGCGTTTTAAAACAAGCCAATGCGCAGAAGATTCCAACTATTGGCATTGCGGGCAGTTTGGGTAAAGACGCCGAGGCTATTTTGGCTCACGGCATGCTAGCGATATTTCCCATAATTCCGGCGCTCGATAGCTTGGATAATGTCTTAACACAAGGCGAGCAAAACCTCATCACCACCGCTCGTAACGTGGCTGCGGTGATCAAGTTGGGACAAGGGCTGCACTGAAATCAGCCCTTATTTCAGTGATTACTTACCAATACAAAACGAGCCAAAGATGCGGCCTAGCAAGTCGTCGCTGGTGAAGGCGCCAGTGATTTCACTTAGGGCTTCTTTTAGATCTTCATCCAGTAATTTCCCGGTGCCATAGCCATGAAATTTTTTTATTTATCACATCTTCTTAGATCCACAGAGGACGGGTTTCCCAATCAGCGGGAAAGCCCATTTTTGTTGCATCTATGGCATGAGTATTTATTAAGTCTTTGAGTCGCATTTTCCACTGGTGATCAGGAGCTATTATATCCATAAGATATAAGGTTATTGTCAACGTATTGTAGAGTTTTTTTAAGCTCCTATCGTTGTGAGGCAAGCGCAAAATGCTATTAATTAAATCGCTTGGGCCGGCTGTTGGTAACTTCATTTGCTTAGGGAAAACGCGATTCCATAGCCTCGCATGATGGGCAGCTTTGTTCCTCACCAATGATAAGTGTTCGCAAAACGAAGTCATTACTGTTTCATTGAGATTGTAAACCTGACAGATCGCTTTGCGATCTTGCCTCTGATTGATATTGGAAAACCATTTGGATAATTGACCCATAGTCATCAGCTCAACTACAGCCCATATGGGAGGTAATGTCTCCTGATACTTAGTTGTTAGATGGCGAATAAAGTCTTCATCGCTTTGGCGTACATCTTTTTTCAACTTGTTTAACCCATCTTGATGTCTTCCCGCATTTTGAAATATAGAGGGGTCTAGATGTGGGTGCGCAGTATTATGACGGTAACTTAAGTGATAAGCCATTTGTGTTCGTAGTGAGACTTCAACACGTTCGATAGCATCCAGAAGCAATAAACGTAACTCTCTGTCAAAAATATAGAGATTCAACACATCATCGAAAGTTGTACCAGGAGCAACCTGATGAGTCGTGTGATTTGTCTCGAAGGGTAAGCAGTAAGCTGATAGCCGATAATAATTTAGCTGTGAAAGATAAAATTCAGCTTTCGATTGATCAGGAATATCCAAACCATGAGATTGCAGTATCTGAACTTGTTCTGCAAACGTCTTAGGTGGCTTAGTAAAAGGGATTTTGTTCTGGGTAGTCATTTTTCATTCCCCCAGAAACAAGTAACCCCTCGCAGGGCGCTGATCTTACGGGTAGCGGGAGGGGTGTTGTTAGAATCAATTATAGCGACAAATATACTTGTTGCAATATATTTATTTAAGATAGCTGAACGGCTAGCAAACCAAAAATCAACCCAATCCATTGAATTTAAAAACATTAATTGTCACCTTAATTACAGTTAATTGGTGTTTAAACTAGCCATTTTCAACCTTTCTACTAAGTTGCGTATTTTATTTACCAATACAAAACGAGCCAAAGATGCGGCCTAGCAAGTCGTCGCTGGTGAAGGCACCGGTGATTTCGCTTAAGGCTTGTTGCGCTTCTTTGAGGTCTTCAGCGAGCAATTCCCCTGCGCCGTAACCGTGAAGTTGCTCGTTACCTGCGTCTAAAAAGCGGTTGGCTTTGTTAAGTGCTTCGATATGACGACGACGAGCGATAAACCCCCCTTCAGTCGTGCTGTCGAATCCCATGACGGCTTTTAGGTGGTCAGTCAAGTCTTTGACGCCCTCACCTGTTTTTGCTGATAGAGAGATCACAGAGACGCCTGAGACCATTTCTATGCCTGTACTTTCTTTGGTCAAGTCGACTTTGTTACGCACCAAGGTTAGATGTTTGGTATCGCCAAGTTTCTCCATGAACTCTGGCCAAATTTCGCTTGGGTCTTTTGAATCGATAGATTGGCTGTCGACCATCATTAGAATGCGATCCGCTTTGCTGATTTCATCCCATGCGCGCTGAATACCTATGCGCTCAACTTCGTCTGGACTGTCGCGTAAGCCTGCTGTATCGATAATGTGCAGCGGCATGCCATCTAGGTGAATATGTTCGCGTAATACGTCACGAGTGGTGCCTTCAATGTTGGTGACAATAGCGGACTCTTTGCCTGATAAGGCGTTCAATAGGCTGGATTTACCAGCATTGGGGCGCCCTGCAATAACCACGCTCATGCCCTCGCGAATTAAGGCGCCTTGGTTGGCTTCTTTCAACACTTCTGCCAGTTTCGTTTGAATGCCAGCCAGTTCCGCTGCGACTTTGCCATCACCAATGAAATCGATTTCTTCTTCTGGAAAATCAATCGCGGCTTCCACGTAAATACGCAGATGAATCAAGGCTTCGACCAGTTCGTCTACGCGCTTAGAGAAAGCGCCTTGTAAGGAACGTAATGCGCATTTTGCGGCTTGTTCCGAGGTGCTGTCGATCAAATCGGCAATGGCTTCTGCTTGGGTTAAGTCCATTTTGTCGTTCATAAAAGCGCGTTCGGAGAACTCTCCTGGACGAGCTAAACGTGCCCCAAGCGCCACACAGTGACTAAGCAGCATATCCATAATGACAGGGCCGCCATGGCCTTGTAGTTCAAAGACGTCTTCGCCAGTGAAGGAGTTAGGGCCTGGAAAATACAAGGCGATGCCTTCATCGAGTTGTTCCCGATCCGTCGTTTTGAAAGGCACGTAATGGGCATAACGCGGTTTAGGTTCAAAGCCGACAATTTGCTTGGCGATGGCAAGGCTTTTAGGGCCTGATAAACGAATGATTCCCACGCCACCTCGCCCAGGAGCAGTGGCTTGTGCGGCAATTGTGTCTTGGTCTGTGGCGTATTGGAAATCGGTCATAATCTAACTCTGTGCGATAAAAGAAAATAAATAGAGGTTATTACTTTTGTTTGATAGCCATTGTCCATTAGCAAGACAAGCATGGCAATCTAAACGTAAAAAAGGCCTCCCAATGGGAAGCCTTTTTGATCGAAGTGTCTGCCTTTTAGTATCAGGCTTCTCTTTCGATGCGTTTCGTAATCACATACTGTTGCAATATGGATAAGGTGTTGTTCGTTACCCAGTATAGAACCAAACCAGCTGGGAACCACAAGAAGAAGATGGAGAATGCGACAGGCATAATCTTCATGATTCGAGCTTGCATTGGATCTGGAGGTGTTGGGTTAAGTGATTGCTGAACAAACATACTAATACCCATCAAAATTGGCAGAATAAAGAATGGGTCCATCACGGATAGATCGTGAATCCATAGGAAGAATGGCGCGTGGCGCAACTCAACAGATTCCATCAATACCCAGTACAGTGAAAGGAATACTGGCATCTGAACCAAGATAGGTAAACAACCACCCAAGGGGTTAATTTTTTCTTTCTTGTAAAGCGCCATCATTTCTTGCGACATCTTCTGACGGTCATCACCATACTTTTCTTTTAGTTTGGCAATTTCTGGTCCGAATTTACGCATTTTCGCCATTGAACGGTAGCTTGCAGCGGATAACTTGAAGAAAACGGCTTTTACACAAACTACGATCAAGATAATCGCAATACCCCAGTTGATAACGAAAGACTGGATTAGTGTTAGCAACCAGAAAAGAGGTTTCGCCAACCACCATAACCACCCGTAATCAACGGTTAGATCAAGGTTTTCTGCTGTGCTTTCTAGATGATCTTGTAGTTTTGGACCAACATAGAAAGTTGAGCTCAATGTACCTTGTTTACCCGGTGCAATTTCTACTGGTGTGCCAGTAAAGCCGATGATATTAAAGTCACCGTTAGTGCGAGCTTGTAAGGTTACTTTTTGACCTTGTTCTGGAATCCAAGCTGAAACGAAGTAATGCTGAAGCACAGCAACCCAACCTTGGGTTGTGGTTGTTTTAACAGGTTCTTCCTTCATATCTGAGAAAGAAATTTTGCTGTATTTCGTTTGTTCATCAGAAATCGCACCACCTAGATAAGGCTGTAAGCCCATGCTAGTCGCTTTGCTTGGATCTGGCGTGTTGTCACGTTTGATCTGCGCAAAAAGGTTACCGCGCCAAGTGTTTGATGACGTATTGTCTACGGTGATCAATTGGCGAATGCGGTATTTACCCTTCATAAAGCGGAAAGTTTTGGTGTATTTCACGCCTTTCGCGTCGGTGTAGTAAAGACTCACATCAAGAGAATCTTCACCATCCGCTAAGGTGTACGCCGTCTTTTCAGATTGGTAAACAGGGCGCCCTTCAGGAGAGGCGTCTGGACCATCTTGGCCAACTAAACCACTTTGAGTCACATAAGTGCGCTCGCTGCCATCTTCTAGGATGACAAACGGATCGGGCTGACCCAATTCTTTCTTGTATTGAAGAAGAGCGGCTTCAACTAAGTCGCCACCGATAGGATTGATTGCAACACGAAGGGTATCGGTTGTTACTTCAATCAATTTTCCAGGTGCGATTTTTGTCACACTTTGTGGAATTTCGGCATTGGCTTCGGTTGTGCTTTGAGTTGCCAGAGGCAAATCATCGCTCATTTGAGAGTTTGTCTCAGATTGAGACTGTGTGCTTTGAGCTACGCTTTGAGTGGACTGAGGACCATAATCTTGGCTCCACTGTAAAAACAGTAGGTAGCCACTGATAAAAAGCGCACCCCATAAAAAGTAACGTCTGAAATCCATGGTATTCAACTAATTTGTTTGGTTGGACAATAGGTTCACAGAACCCTTATAAAAATCACGCGCTATTAAACCAGCCTTTGGCAGTTTTTTCAGCCTATTTCTGTCGAGATTGGTCGCGTTTTTTATTTTGAGTGGGTTTTTTAGCCTTTTTCGCCAACTGACCCCATGCTTTATCGAGTCGGTTGTGCAAATCGGCGTTTTCCAGTTCTTTAATGCCGTGTCGCGCTAAGAAGACAATATCAAGACCAGAAAGGGGGATTTTGTTGTGGCGAAAGGAATCACGCACCAAACGTTTGATACGATTCCTGCCTACCGCGCGTTTATCCGTTTTCTTAGACACAATAAGACCCAACCGAGTTTGGTCATCATCTCGTTTTCGTGCCAATAAAAGGAATTCACCTGCGAAGACTTTGGAGGAAGTGCCATTAAAGACAGATTGATAATCCCCGGCATTCAGAAGTCTGACATGCCGAGGAAAACAATATTCGGTCATCAGCGTACTTATGCGCTTAGAACCTTGCGGCCGCGAGCACGACGACGAGCGACGATTTGACGTCCGCTTTTAGTAGCCATACGAGCACGGAAACCGTGATTACGTTTGCGTTTTAGAACGCTAGGTTGGAAAGTTCTTTTCATCTTAATTCTCTCACTGAATGCAGTGTTTGAGTTTTGAGGGTTAGCGACCGCCAAGCCTCTACATTTGATTGGTCAAATCAGGGCGCGGATTTTAGAGCCTTTCCTTAGTAAATTCAATGCTTGGCGCGGCTTAATTAGTAAAAAAATAACTCCACAATTCATTAAACACTTACACACAGAGTTCTACTGAGTTAGTGGATAACGATGACATTAGTAATAAATAGATATCCACAAGTTGGTTTTTTTGTTAATTAATGTGCATAAAAAACAAAAAGATAATCATTTTTTTGCATGTGGAAAAGATAAAAATAAATGTCTGTTTTGCTGTGCATAAATGCCTTTTTTATACACAAGCGGAGGGTTTTATTTACTCCTGTGCATAACCCTATGTGTTATTAACATTTTTTTATTTATGGATAAGTTCGGCTTTTTTCTATTTATATGTGGATAACTTTACAGGGTCGATGTAAAATCCGCTCCTTGTCTGTCACTCAACCAGGGAGTACGTCTACAGTGTCTTTGGAGCATTGGAATCTTTGTCTGCAGCGTTTGCAGGGTGAGTTTTCCACATCTCAGTTCAACACTTGGATTCGTCCATTACAGGCTGAAATGATGCCGAATGGAGAGTTGTGCCTAAGTGCACCAAACCGTTTTGTGTTGGATTGGGTGAGTAACAAATATCAAACGCGCATAAAGGAATTATTATCTGAGTTTGCTGGCGATGATCTTGCTCCGGCTTTAAAGCTAGAAGTAAAGAGCCAAAATTTTGCCCAAGCAAATCAGATGTCTCCTCCACCGCCACCTGTATCAAATGAGCCGGTGATAAACCCTTTAAATAATGAAGTGGCGAGAGAGTCTGGCTATCGTCCGGGTTTTGGTTTAATGGATGACGAAGAAGGCAGCCCGAATGCTGACCTTGAATTTGAAGCTCCATTAACCTTATCTGGTGCAGGATTACGTGGAGAACTTGAACCTTATGAACAGGGTCAGCTGCCATTAACGGCCCCCAAACGTAAAGTTCAGGTCGAAGGTGGTATTAATCATGGAGCGAATCTGAATAATTCCTTTACCTTTGATAACTTTATTGAGGGTAAATCCAACCAACTGGCACATGCCGCCGCTTTGCAAGTTGCTGAAAACCCTGGCGGTGCGTACAACCCTCTCTTTATATACGGTGGCGTTGGTCTGGGTAAAACTCACTTAATGCAAGCCGTTGGTACGGAAATGATGCGTCATAATCCGAATGCTAAGGTGGTTTACCTGCATTCCGAGCGTTTCGTTGCTGACATGGTGAAAGCGCTGCAATTAAACGCGATTAACGATTTCAAACGTTATTACCGTTCTGTGGATGCCTTATTAATTGATGATATCCAGTTTTTTGCCGGTAAAGACCGTACACAAGAAGAGTTTTTCCACACATTTAACGCTTTGTTAGAAGGTGGTCAGCAGATGATTTTGACCTGTGACCGCTATCCAAAAGAAATTCAAGGCTTAGAAGATCGTCTTAAGTCGCGTTTCGGTTGGGGTTTAACCGTCGCGATTGAACCGCCAGAATTAGAAACGCGTGTGGCGATTTTGATGCGTAAAGCGGATGAAAGTGGCATTAAGCTATCTTATGATTCCGCTTTCTTTATTGCGCAGAAAATACGTTCTAACGTCCGTGAATTAGAAGGCGCGCTAAAACGTGTTATTGCCAACTCGCACTTTACTGGGCGAGCGATTACCCCCGATTTTGTTCGCGAGTCGTTAAAAGATCTTTTGGCCTTGCAAGATAAGCTGGTAAACATCGATAATATCCAGCGAATTGTGGCGGAATACTACAAGATTAAGATCAGTGATTTGCTGTCGAAACGTCGTAGTCGATCGGTTGCTCGTCCTCGCCAAGTGGCGATGTCGTTAGCAAAAGAGTTGACCAACCATAGTTTGCCAGAAATTGGCGATGCGTTTGGTGGTCGTGACCATACGACAGCCTTGCATGCGATTCGCAAGATTAAAGAACTGCAAGATACGGATTCGGATATCCGTGAAGACTACAAACAATTGATGCGAATTCTGACCACTTGATGGTCTAAGACTTTGAGTTTACGAGGAAAATAATGAAATTTTCAGTCGTCCGCGAGACACTTCTTAAGCCACTTCAATTAGTGGCAGGCGTTGTAGAGCGCAAACAAACCATGCCTGTCTTGGCCAATGTATTGGTGGAAGTAAAAGACCAAGTACTGACGCTTACCGGCTCTGATTTAGAAGTTGAATTGGTTGGCCACGTGCCATTAGATGAATGCGAAGAAGGCCGTATTACTGTGCCGGCTCGTAAACTAATGGACATTTGTAAAAGTTTACCAGACAGCGCCGTTATTGAATTTACTTTGGATGAGCAAAAAGCCGTCATTCGTTCCGGTCGTTCACGTTTTAGCTTGTCTACTCTGCCTGCCGATGAATTCCCGAATATTCAGGATATGCAAGGTGATCTAACGGTCTCTATCGCGCAAAACAGCGTACGTCGTTTGATCGACCGCACGGGTTTTGCCATGGCGAACCAAGATGTTCGTTATTACCTTAACGGTATGTTGCTAGAAGTAGCCGATGGTCAACTACGTGTAGTCGCAACCGACGGGCACCGCTTGGCAACGGCCGTTGAAGATGCTCAAGTGAGTGGTGATTTGACGCAAGTTATCGTACCTCGCAAAGGTGTCTTGGAGCTAAACCGATTACTGAACGATACCGATGAAGTGGTTGAGCTAACCATAGGTACAAACCATATTCGTGCCAAAGTGGCGGATTATGTGTTCACCTCTAAGCTAGTGGATGGCAAATTCCCTGATTATCATCGCGTGATTCCGCGTAACAACGAAAAAATCGTTATTGCTGATCGTTTGGAATTACGTCAAGTATTCCTACGTGCATCGATTCTTTCTAACGAGAAATACCGTGGTGTGCGTTTGATCTTGTCTAACGGTATGTTGCAAGTGTTTGCCAATAACCCAGAGCAAGAAGAAGCCGAAGAATCTGTGTTGGTACAATACCAAGGCGACAACATGGAAGTGGGCTTCAACGTGGGTTACTTGTTGGATGTATTGGGTGTCGTAGACTCTCAAGAAGTGCGTTTATCTTTAAACGACTCGAACAGCAGTGCCTTGATCGAAGAAGCACAAAGCCACGCAGCGCAATACGTTGTGATGCCGATGCGTCTGTAATTATCGCTTAGATGATAGACCTATCACCCGCTTGGTACGCTAGAATGCTACATATCAAGCGGGTTGTCTTCCCTCCCCCAATTAAGGTTTAAGAGTTATGCCGCTGGTGCGTTTGGACATCTCTCATGTTCGCAACCTTTCTAGTGTGCGTTTTGAACCTTCGCCCCAAGTAAATGTGATTGTTGGTAAAAATGGCAGTGGTAAAACCTCTGTATTAGAAGCCATTCATTTATTGTCGTTTGGTCGCTCCTTTCGTAGCCATAAGCACAAAACCTATATTCAGCACGAAAATGAAGCCTGTATTGTCTTTGCGCAGCTTTATCAAGAACAAGGAAGCCCGATTCGAGTGGGGTTACAGCGTTATCGTGACGGTCAAATAGACGTTCGTATTCAAGGACAACGAGCGCAATCGGTTATTGAGCTGGCTGAGCGTCTTCCTGTACAGCTTATTAACCCCGATGCCTTTCGATTATTAGAAGGTTCTCCAAGCATTCGACGCCAATTTATCGACTGGGGAGCCTTTCATTTCGATAAAGACTTCATTCAAGCGTGGCGAGGCTGGCAAAAAGCATTAAAACAGCGGAATACCTTGCTTAGACGTGGTAAAATATCCCTCAGTTTATTGGCGGCATTTGATCAGGAATTGATCCGACTGGGTGAGCAAGTTAATCAATCTCGCAAAGCGTATGTTGAAAAACTAACACCGCATTTTGAGAAGGTTTTATTGCAATTGACCACAGAGCTTGCAGTGAATCTTCAGTTCTTTCAAGGCTGGGATGCACAGAAAAACTTAGCGATGGCGGTTGAAGCGGGTCGTGAGCGAGATATCGAATTAGGTTATACGCATACCGGCCCCCAAAGAGCGGATTTACGCGTGAAAACGGCGACGGGTGATGCATTAGATACCCTGTCTCGTGGTCAACAGAAACTGGTTGTTTCCGCGTTAAAGATTGCTCAAGGACAGCTACTGATTGATATGGGTCGCCCTCTGGTATTTTTAGTGGATGATTTACCAGCTGAGTTGGACACTAACCACAGACAGAAACTGTGTCAGTTGTTGGAGTCACTCAACAGCCAAATTTTTATTACCAGTGTCGAGCCTGATACAACGGATTTTACGTGGGCCGATACGACAGACGTTCGTCAATTTGCTATGAATAACGGCGAATTGTCTTTATTGAGCAAAGGTTTGCAGGAGAGTTAAATGAGTGAAAATAATTACGAAGCGTCCAGTATCAAGGTGCTCAAAGGGCTAGATGCCGTTCGTAAACGTCCGGGAATGTATATCGGCGATACGGACGATGGCACAGGCTTGCACCATATGGTATTTGAAGTCGTGGATAACTCCATTGATGAAGCCCTTGCTGGTCACTGTGACACTATTACTGTACTGATTCACCCAGATGAATCTATTTCTGTGTCCGATAACGGTCGTGGTATCCCTGTTGATATGCACGAAGAAGAAGGCGTTTCTGCTGCCGAAGTTATCATGACGGTACTTCACGCTGGTGGTAAGTTTGACGATAACTCATATAAAGTTTCCGGTGGTCTTCACGGTGTGGGGGTTTCAGTTGTAAATGCGCTATCTGAAGAACTCACTTTAACGATCCGTAAGAACAGCAAAGTCTACGAGCAACACTATAAGCATGGCGTACCACAAGCCCCTCTTGCCATTGTTGGTGATTCTGACGGCAAGGGAACAACGGTTCATTTCAAACCTTCAGCAGACACTTTTAGCAACATTTTGTTTATTTATGACATCTTGGCCAAGCGCCTACGTGAATTGTCATTCTTGAACTCTGGTGTTGCGATTAAATTGAAAGACGAGCGTACTGGTAAAGAAGAGTTCTTTAACTACGAAGGCGGATTGCGCTCTTTTGTTGAGCATTTGAATACTAACAAAACGCCAATCAACGATATTTTCCACTTTATTTGCCAACGTGATGATCTAGAAGATGGTATCGCTGTTGAAGTGGCATTGCAGTGGAACGAAGGTTTCCAAGAAAATATTTACTGTTACACCAACAACATCCCTCAGCGTGATGGTGGTACTCACCTTGCGGGTTTCCGTGGCGCGTTAACGAGAACCTTGAACAACTTTATTGAAAAAGAAGGTCTTGCGAAAAAGCAAAAAGTCGCAACAACAGGTGATGACAGCCGTGAAGGTTTGACTGCGATCGTATCGGTAAAAGTACCGGATCCGAAATTCTCTTCTCAGACCAAAGACAAACTCGTGTCTTCTGAAGTCAAAACAGCAGTAGAGCAAGAAATGGCAAAGCGTTTTTCTGAATTTCTATTAGAAAAACCAAACGAAGCCAAAATCATCGTAAATAAAATGATTGATGCAGCTCGTGCCCGTGAAGCCGCACGCCGTGCTCGTGATATGACTCGCCGTAAAGGCGCTTTAGATATTGCTGGTTTACCTGGTAAGTTGGCTGATTGTCAGGAAAAAGATCCAGCCCTTTCTGAAATCTACCTAGTGGAGGGTGACTCTGCGGGTGGTTCTGCAAAACAAGGTCGTGATCGTCGTACCCAAGCCATTTTGCCTCTGAAAGGTAAAATTCTAAACGTTGAAAAAGCTCGATTTGACAAAATGCTGTCTTCGGTGGAAGTTGGTACACTGATCACCGCACTGGGTTGTGGCATAGGTCGCGATGAATTCAATGCGGATAAATTACGTTACCACAGCATTGTCATCATGACTGATGCCGACGTAGATGGATCGCACATTCGTACTCTGCTTTTGACCTTCTTCTTCCGCCAAATGCCAGAAATCATCGAACGCGGCCACATCTTTATTGCGCAACCTCCTTTGTTCAAAATTAAACGTGGTAAACAAGAGCAATACATCAAAGACGAAGCGGCATTGGATCAACACTTGATTGAAGTGGCTTTGGACGGCGCTCATATGCACGTTAACGAAGATGCTCCAGGTATTCAGGGTGAGCATTTGGCGAAACTGATGCGTGATTACATTCGCATTGAAGCAGATGTTGATCGTTTGTCTCGTGTGTACCCAAAAGATGTAATGGGCAAGCTTCTGTACTGCAAAGCCTTGACGCAAGAAAACTTGACCAACGAATCTGCGGTGATGGAATGGGTTGAAGCCATCCGTGCTCAAATGCCACAAGATGCTCGTACTGGTTTCCGTTTCGATTTCTCTGTAGAGAAAGACGACGAACGTAATATCTACTTGCCAGTGGTCGACATCATGTCTCATGGTGTTTCCAATCGTTACCGCTTTGAAGGCACCTTCTTTAATTCTCCTGAATACAAACGTATTGTTGCTATGTCAGAAACCGTAGCAGAATTGTTTGGTGAAGAGTCTTATATTCAACGTGGTGAACGTCGTGAAAGCGTGAAAACTATTAACGACATGAAAGCGTGGTTGATGAAAGAAGCGTCTCGCGGTATGACTATTCAGCGTTATAAGGGTCTGGGTGAGATGAACCCTGAGCAACTTTGGGAAACCACCATGGACCCAGAAGCGCGCCGTATGTTGCGTGTTACCATCGACGACGCCGTTGCTGCTGACCAAATGTTTACTACCTTGATGGGTGACGAAGTAGAACCACGTCGTAACTTCATCCAAGATAACGCCTTGAGTGTAGCGAACCTAGACGTTTAAGTATTTGATTAGTAAATAAAAAAAGCGGTTAGAGTGAGAGCTCTAACCGTTTTTTTTTGTGTTGCCATCAGGTTACTTTGAAACCACTGCTAGGAAGTTATCTTGATAAATTAAGGGGCCATGTTTTCTCTGTTTAGGAGAATAAAACTAGTGGCATACAATGCAAATGAGACTTAATATCATAAATAGCAATATACCCTTTTATTGAAAGATTAGCAGGAGGCTTAGGGAGGTATTACGATGACCTATTGTACTGTTGAGAGCATTTTGGCATTTGAACATATTCATTTGGATGCGAATAGTTGGATTCGTTCGGTGAATTATCGATTCACAGAAAGCACGATAATTGAAAATGTCCATCAACCAGGTCTGTATATTTCTATTATAGGTGAATGCCAAGGGCAAACGCGTATACCCGGTATGGATCCTACTCTTAACTTTAGCCATCAATGTATGGTGTCATTATTGGATCAAGCGTGTCACGACCCAATGTATTTTCCAAATGGTAGTGTACTGCAAATGCTGTCTATTATGCTTCCTCTTGATCATCTACAAGAATCTAGGTTATTGCCCAAACAACGAGCTGCATTCATACAAGCGGTACCACAAATTAAATTAGCAGAGTTGGGTCCTGTTCCCTACGATGTTTTATGTTGTTGCCAAGCGGCCTGGGAATGTGATTTTGAAGGAATAGAACGTGAGTGGTTTATTAAGGCAAAAGCTCAAGAAGTACTTGCACTTTTACTGAATAAGCGCCGAAAAGCCACTATGCCTATTGTTACTAATAGGATGCGTCAAATGCATTCAGTACTCAATCATGTACAAGCCCATTTAGACCAAGAGTGGTCGTTGGCTGGCCTTGCTCGTTTGGCTCGTTCTAATGAAACCTATGTAAAGCGAGATATTAAAGCCCTAACGGGTGGGAGCTTTCGACAATGGCTTGGGAAGGCTAGATTAGAGGCGGCTCGTGACCAGTTAAGTCGACATGATACGATTACTCAAGTGGCTCTTAATGTTGGCTTTAAGAATCAAGCGCACTTTTCTACCCGTTTTAAGACAGAATTTGGTATAACACCGAGAGAATATCGTCGGTCAATTCTTGGCTAACTGCTTTTATACTGCATATGTTATTTACCTCTTTGCGAAATAAACATACCGATACAGGAAAGTCGTTTTCTTTTCTCGAAGGTATGCTGAACTTCGGATAAGCAATGAATGCTTAAGAGGTAAGTTATGAACACAGGTTCTTCCAAATCATTCGACACCATGAATACGGACAGTACCACATCTTTTTTCTGGTCATTGATAAAAACGGAGCGAATGCGTTTCAGCTTAGGTGTGGCAACGACTATTGTTGGTTGTTGTGCTGAAGTGACTGTTTATTTAATTGTTTTTTATGCGGCTCATGCGGTACAGGCTAAAGACAGCGTACTTTTGCTCTGGCTTGCTGGTGCTATGGTTATATTGGTTATCGCGCGGCTGGCTTTGATGAGTTCGGCTTATTGGTTTTGTCATCTTGCCGCCTACCGTATTGTGCAAAAAGTACGTGAACAGGTTGTACATCACCTTGCCCAAGCTCCGTTGTTAGAATTAGGAAAATGGCATCGATCTGATCTGGAAAAACGTGTTCTTAGGGACTCCAGCCGTTTGACTCTATTACTTGCACATTATGGTGTAGAAACTCTTAGCCTTTTGCTTCAGCCTATTTTGTATATTGCCTTAATGAGTTGGTTGGATTGGCGTTTGGCGCTGGTGGCATTGGTACCGCTACCTATAGCACTGTTATTGCAAATGCGAATTATGAAGTTTTTTCCAGAGCAGCAAGCTGTCTATAACCAAAGTGTTGCCTGTGTAGATAAAGCGGTATTTGACTTTGTTCAAGGTGCTTCTGTTTTAAAACAGTTTTTAAAGGACCAAGTCTCTCTTGTACAGTTAGATAATGCTATTCAATCACACTACGATCTGATGCAGACCTTTACGCGTACGCTAATAAAAGGGTGGACCACATTTACGACTGTGTCACGGAGTTCTGTATTCTTGGTGGTGCCATTTGGTGGTTGGCTATGGAGTATTCGGCAGATATCAGATATGGAACTTGTCTTGGTGGTGATACTGAGTTTGGCTTTAATGAAACCATGGTTGCTAGCTACTCAAATGCAAGGGAAAACGATGGAAGCATTTGATGCTATAAATCAGCTTTTGCCATTGCTACGAATGCCTGTTGAAGCGAGTGATAGACAACGTGAGCCGACGGATTTTACTTTACGTGCTGAACATTTAACGCTAGCGCAAGCGGACAGAGTGTTGATCAATGACCTTTCTTTAGAGCTAAAGCCTGGATCTCGTATTGCTATTATCGGCGAATCTGGCTGTGGAAAGTCCACACTTGTGAATAGTCTAATGGGCTTGGTTCCTCTAAAAAAGGGTGCTTGGACACTTGGAGGTTGTTCTTTACAAGAGTGTTCGTCACAACAAAGAGCGCAATGGATTGCTATGGCAGCGCAACAAACATTTCTCTTTCGAGGTAGCATTCGAGACAATTTGCTATTGGATCGGGTGAATTCAACCGCACCGGATTTTGTCGCTCAAGTGCTACAGGTTTGTGAATTGACTTCAGTGATTGAACGGTTGCCGAATGGGCTGGATTCCGATGTTGGTGAGGCGAGCCGCTTATTAAGTGGTGGCGAAACCCAGCGAGTTGGATTAGCGCGCGCCTTGTTAAGAAAAACCCCTATTCTTATTTTAGATGAGGTCACCGCTCATTTAGATACAGTGACAGAACGGCGTTTACTGGATAATTTATTGCTAGCATTTCCGCAACAAACCCAGATTATTATTTCTCATCGAGCCACTGTACGTGACTATTGTGAGGCCTCCCTTCAATTATCGAGTGTTGCTGTACATCCGCTTCATACTCCCTTTGAGCAAGAAGAGGTTTGATATGTCATATCTTTATAAGCTGATCAAAAATAATCACAGCGCTAATCGGCTACTTTTACTTGGTTGGTTATTGCGTGTCTTAGAGGAGTTAGCCGATCTTTTTCCTCTTATTATGTTAGCTTGGATAATAGGTTATGGGGGGGAGTTTAGTCCTCGATTTTTCGTTCTTCTTTGTGGCTTTTCTGTGCTTGCTTTAATATTTAAATTCGCTTTTGCTCAAGGGAGTTACTTTAATTTTATTGGGGCCTATCAAGCCACAAATCAATTACGTACAACCTTATTGGATAGACTGCGTCGTTTGCCTTTGAATTTGCTATTAGGTAAACGGTCAGGTCAATGGCAGCGCCTTTTTACGACTCAGTTCAAACAATTCGAAGAGGTTTTTTCGCATTTTATTGCGGATATTATCGCGCAACTTGTGCTGTTTTTTGTGTTGGTCGCCATATTGATATATTTGCAACCTATGTTGGCATTGGCAACCTTACTTCCTTTGCCGATCGCATGGCTTTGTTATCGTATATTGGCGGTTTATTTTACCCCAACGATTGCGATGGAGAACCAAGAGCAAGCTTCTACTAGTAGCCAATTATTCGAATACCTTCAAGGCTTAACAACGCTCAAAAGTTATGCGGTAACTGATTTGCTATTAAAACCATTGGTTACGCAGCTGCAGGTCTTACGCCGTTCAGGGCTTAAATTGGAAAAATCTGGAGGCATGGCAAGTCAAATTCCTAATTTGATTGGTCAAATAGGCTCGGTTAGCTTTTTAGTCATGAGTAGTTGGTTGATTACCAAAGGAGTTTTGAATACTCATACGTGGATGTTTTCTGCATTGATTATGCTTTATATAATGCAAATTCAGCATACACTCAGTATGCTTTTGCCTGAATTTAAAGCCTTATTATCTTCAGCTAAAGCCCTTTATGAGATCCAAACTTTGCCTAGTCAAATGATAGAGGGGCAAGGAATAACACACAATACTTTTACGTTGACTCATGCTTCGTTTACCCATGATTTTGAAACGGACACCTTATGTGACCTTTCAGCCACTATAGATGCAGGAAAATTTTGCGCGATTATTGGCCCGTCAGGCAGCGGAAAAAGTACATTACTTAATCTTTTGGCTGGGTTTCAGTCACCTTCATCTGGACGTATTACTTTGGGGGATGTTGCGATAGAGGATATTGGCACAAGAAATTTGTATCAATCTCTTTTACACGTGGGACAACAGGTTCAATTGTTTAGTGGCACCCTTCGAGAAAATCTTTTAATCGCAGATAATCAGGCGACAGACGAAATGCTATTTTTAGCGTTAGAGTCTGTTGGGTTGTGTCAATTAGTAAAAAATTTACCTCTTGGTTTAGAGCAACCTATTGGCGAAAATGGTATGTATCTTTCAGGAGGAGAAAAACAGCGCTTGAGTATTGCTAGGGCGTTATTGCGCCGTGCTGATATTCTGTTGTTAGATGAACCTACTTCCGCATTAGACAGCGACACTCAAGCGAAGGTGCTAGAAAGCCTGCATCAGGTTTATAAAAATAAAACCATTGTCATGGTTGCCCATCGTTTGGAAACTGTTGTTCAAGCAGATAAAATTATCTTACTAGAAAACGGACATATTTCTGCTATTGGTTCACATCAAGAGCTGCTTAAATGTTCTCACCTTTATTGTACAATGTGGCAATCTGCACCAGAATAAAGTGAATTTAACGTCGCTACGTTATAAAGAAAGCCCGAATCAGACATGACTGAATCGGGCTTTTGTCTTTATAGAGCTGCTTACAACGCCGCTTTGATGCTGTCTTCAATTGACGTGGTTGGACGGCCGATCAAGGTGGATAGATCTTTGCTGTCGCTGAATAAGCCGCCTTTGGATGCGCCTGCTTCAGAATCCGCAAGGATCGCGGCGAAGCCTTCTGGTAAGCCTACGCCAACAAGAATCTTGGTGAGTTCCGCTTCTGGCACATTTTGGTAAGCAACCGTTTTGCCTGATACCTTGCTAATCACTGCGGCATATTCGTTTAGTGTGAAGGCGTTGTCACCCGCTAGCTCGTATACTTTTCCTGCTTGTTCGTCTTTAACAAGCACTGCGGCCGCGGCCTCTGCATAGTCTGTACGTGCTGCAGTAGACAGTTTTCCATCTTCGGCACAACCAACAACGCCATGTTCTAGCGCGCCTGCTAGGCCCATCGTGTAGTTTTCAGAGTACCAGCCATTGCGAAGTAGTACGTAAGGTACGCCAGACTCTGCTAACAAATTTTCTGTCGCTACGTGTTCTTTTGCCAATATAAGTGGAGACGTGTCCGCGTTCAAGATACTGGTATAAGCAATCAAAGACACGCTAGTTTGTTTGGCTGCATCGATGACGTTGCTGTGCTGTGCAGTCCGTTGGCCTACTTCACTAGAAGAAATTAACAGTACTTTTTCCACGCCTTGCATTGCTGTAACAAGAGAATCAAGGTCGCTATAATCCGCTTGACGAACTTGAATGCCTTTTTCTGCTAAATCGGCAACCTTTTCAGGATTACGAACCGCCGCAATGATTTGATTTGCTGGTGTGGTGTTTAAAAGGTTATCGATAACTAAACGGCCAAGTTGACCTGATGCGCCAGTAACTAAAATCATAATATTCTCCTTTGAGTTTTGAGTTGATAGAAGTAGAATATATCACTAACAAACTTTAAGTAAGTACATACAAAAAGGTAAGTATGAAAGAAAATTCAGTTCCTGACGAAAAAACAGAAAAGCTTAACTTAAGCCAGCAATTCATGCGTGGAGATGTGTTCTCTGATAAATGTCCATCTCGTGATGTATTGAAACATGTTACAAGCCGCTGGGCGGTTTTGGTGCTGTTGGCACTAAAAGGTGGTGAAACACATCGCTTTAGTGAGTTGCGTCGTACAATCAATGGCGTTAGTGAAAAAATGCTTGCTCAAACTCTACAAGTGTTAGAGCAGGATGGTTTTGTCCTGAGGGTGTCTTATCCTGTTGTCCCGCCCCATGTTGAATACAGCCTGACGGACAGCGGCGTTCAGGTTGCGGGTCATGTAGTGGGGTTGGCGGATTGGATTGAAGAGAATATTATCGATATCCTTTCTAACCAATCTCCTTGTGTTGAAGCTGTTAGCGCGTAGTAGTGAACACTTACATACTGTATATCATCTAACAAAACATTACTGAATGTAGTCAACTTCCCTCTTCTGCTGAGTGTTTTTTGCTAAGCGGGTGTGTTGTCTAGGGCAATTTGAGCAAAGCTCGCCACCATCACAACGAAATTCTAAGCAGCAAGTATGACGCACAAAAATCGGTTGTGCTGATGCTTGTTGTTTGAGCCCTTCTAAAGCTCTTAATGGTAAATCCATAGCGCTTGCCCACTGTTTAAAATCGCTTTTTAAACGACTTGTGTGCTGATTCGGCAGCAGGCTTCCTATATTAATCAGAGCACTCATTAGTTGGTCTGCCAGTAAGCCTTTATACAGTGCTGGTCTTCCGCCAAAAGCCTCAACATGCGTATTCTGTAGCAAAGAGAATAAGGTATTGAGTTGTTCGCCGGCGGTTTGAATTAAGGTTTCGTGAGTCCCCTCTTGCCATATTCCATTGGGTAAAAAATACCCTGCGACCATTTCGCCGTTTTGCTTTTGTTCTATTTCTTGCAAGTACAGCGGCACAGCTTTGAGCTGATACACACAAATCATCGCGAGATAAATGGGTTGCCAGCAGGCTAATCCCCAACACCTTATACGCCAATAAGGCGCCCCCGTTTCCGGGTGCGCCTCTTTTAATGTGTGATGCAAAGCCATAAGTGCAGAATCAGGTGCTTTTATCGATAAGTAAGGCGTGCTCGGCTTGTCGTGTTGAGTGCCTGATTCTTGTCCATCTAGGGCGGCAATATAAGACTTTGCTGTCTTGAAAAGACGATCTAGCTGCCTTTCCATTGTGTTTTTTTCCTTTTAATAGATTTAGAAGTCATAGCGCCCTGTTAATTCAAATGAACGGTCTGCGCCATACCAACAATTGGTTTTGCTGTAGCAGCTAAAATAGGTTTCATCGAGAAGGTTTGATACAGAGAACTGAATGCTTGCGCCTTTCCAATTAGACGATAACTGAGCTAAATCATAACCAATTGATAAATCGACCAAAGTATAAGGTGATAAGGTATCAGAGTTAGCGGCATCAATTTGCATTTCACCGACATAACGAGCGCCTGCTCCTAGGGTTGTTCCTACGAGTTTACCAGCCGCCGGTTTGTAGGACAGCCAAACACTCAGCTGTTTTTCTGGAATGCGGATCGGTGTATTCCCTTCAAGGCCTGAATTATCTTTAGTGATTTCAACATCTTGTAAATTCGCCGCCAATGAAAGGCTTACTTCCTCGGTAATAGCTTTATTGACTTCCAACTCAATACCGCGAGAACGAATTTCGCCTACTTGGATTTTTCTTTGATCTGACGGGTCATCTGGGTCATTGGTTAGGATGTCATTTTTCGTTATTTCATAGACGGCTAGGCTGCCATGAAAGCCGTTCGCATTGTATTTTAACCCTGTTTCCCATTGTGCAGACGTAGTTGGCTCATAGTCCTTCCCTGTATTTCGTGTATCCATGACTGGTTCGAAACTTTGCGAATAGCTGATAAAAGGGGATAGACCATTTTGTAACTCATACAGGGCACCTAGGCGACCACTTAAATGTGTCTGATCAATGTCTTTTGTAGCGGCACTACCATAGTTAATACCACTTTCATCGTACTTGTATTGGTCATAACGACCACCAGCAATCAAAACTAACTGATCAAAACGCATTTGATCTTGTAAATATAGTCCTAACTGTGAAGAGTTATAATCATGGTCACTAAGCTTTACAAATGTTAAGTCGCTTGCCGTAAACTGATTGTTGTCCGGTTCGTACAGATCAATCGTTGGTACTGCTGTAGCATTTTGGTATTGAAAATTTGATTTCGTCTTTAAGTAATCAACACCTAAAAGAACATTGTGCTCTACATTACCTATATCAAATGCACCGGAAAATTGGTTATCGATACTGATGCTTTTGGATTCTTCATCTGTGATGTAAGCGGCACGTTTAACTGTGCGTTTATCTGATTCTAGGCCTGTGCTGTAGACCATTTCTTGATACGATTTAGCGGTTGTGAAACGAGAATTTTGTAAAAATTGCCACGTATCATTTATCTTATGGTCAATTTTATAACCGAACATTAAGAACTCTCGTTCAAACGTATTGAAATTTTCGTCACCTAGAAAAGTGTCGGAATCGACTTTGCCATAAGCGTTATCATAGACTGTTCCGACCCCTGGAAGCGCACCAAAGGTTCCCATACTTGGGTCTTTTTGATAATACATGTTTAGGTTTAAAAGGGTATCTTCACTAAGTTTAATATCCAATGATGGCGCAATCATTACGCGCTCTTCTGTCGTTGTGTTCGCTTGGCCGTCTTTATCTCGTACTAAACCAATCAAACGATAATTGACGTCTTCTGAAATTGCTCCGGTTGAGTCAAAAGATGCTTCTTTTTTATTATCACTGCCAATAGTGACTTTTACAGAGTTTTTCTTTTCTTTTTGTGGCGCCTTACTGATCATGTTGATCATACCGCCAGGGGGCATACTGCCGTAAAGGGTAGATGCTGGGCCTTTAAATACTTCTACTTGATCTACGGCTGCTGCATCTATTTGTGCCTGTAAATTGTTGCCGTTATAGAGTAATGGTAATCCATCGTAATATACGAGCGTATTATCAAAGCCGCGAATGTTGAAAAGGTCTAAACGAGTAATCGCTCCGCCTCGTAGTTCACTGTGTACACCAGCAGTATAACGCACGGCTTCGTTTAGGCTTTCAACGCCACGTGTTTCAAGCTCTTTACTATCAATGATGGAGATAGCTTGTGGTGTTTCTTCTGGATCTAGTTGTGTTTTTGTTGCTGTATTCCGGTAGCTCTGCCCTTTTACTTCTAGGGTTGTTAATTGATCGGTATTGTTCAGATTGTTTTCATCTGTACCTGTTTCTGCTATGGAATAAGAGGTCGCACTGGCAATAGCCAACGCGAGTAAAGTAGGTTGAATGTGTAAAGCCGGTTTCATGGAAGCTCCGCAGATAGAATAAGATGACAAATCGATTGAGAATGACTCTCATTCTATTTGTCATCGATCTGTAAAACTTAACCGTTTGGTGCATCTTAAAAGGAATATCGTCATGTTTTATTTTTATCTTGGTTTAATCGGCAGCCAATATTCCATGTAGCTTTGAGCATTATGAGGGTCGTAATTGGGTTCATATATTTCTAATTCATAACCGGACACACCGCAGTAATTTGACTCTGGAAGCCATTGATGAATAAACCACTCTACGGCTTGCTCAACAGCAATCACTTTTCCATGCACAGGAATCACAGCGTATTCTTGTGATGGCACATGAATGGTGTCGTAATTGTTGTGTTTAGGTTGATTTAAGTAGCCAGCCCAATAGCGCATCTGACCTTGATTATGAGGATGGTAATGAGTATCTATGATGCCGATGGGTTGAGCATTTTTGTCGATGTGCTTGTCGAGGATCTTCCACAACTGAGGAACCCGTTCAAGAAAATCGGGAGCGATAGAAAACGGCCCACGTATCCAGTCGTTTACGCCATGTAGTTCAAACGCATCGCGGCTTTCTATTCGAATTTGGGTAAAGGCTTTGGGTTTCTCACCCGAGACGGGTTCTGCTGTCCTATATTGCAATGGCGTGCGTAAACCTTGTCGCTTTCCCCTGAGGCGATAATCTCTAGGGGTGCAGTCAAACATTTGCTTAAAAGCACGACTAAAGCTGATTTCCGAATCAAAACCACAGATCATGGCAATGTCCATATGCCGCTGCTTGCTAGACAATAAAAGTTCGGCCGCTTTGCTCAAGCGCAATTCTCTAATGTATTGTGCGACGGTTAGCCCTGTTGCTTCGCCAAAAACGCGTTGAAATTGCCAACGTGACCAGCAGCTTTTTTCGGCTAAATTTGCTACGTGAATCGATTCATCCAAGTTCTCGTGAATGTAATCTAACACCTTTTCAATGCGTGTGAGTCTGCTTTGGAGTGCCATAATATTTCATTATTAAAAATGCTAATGATTATCAACCAATTTATGCCGTATTGCCAATGTTCTCAGGGGAATTCTATCCGTACGTAGAGTGTATTTTTTCGTCTATTGCTTTGTGGCATGCGGCCATGGCAATAGTAGGAATTTGTTGTGGATTAGAGTCTTGATGGTTTGTGGTTAATGGAACAATATTGAAGGGGGTCAATGTCGCAGTACTTCTGTATTTTGTGTTGGCTATCATGCAATAAGCATCCAGTCAGTGATTGTTCACTAACTCGATACTTAATGTATGACAGACTTTTAATCTCATTAACTGTATTTGTGCAGTGTCGCAATGGTGAATGCGGCAAGGTCTGTGTAAACGGTGAATGGGAAGTCTATCGCCTTGTACTGCGTTTCGCGCCCTTTTCCTGTTAATACCAACACTGGCGAACAACCTCGAGCATGTCCTGCCTGTAGATCTCGTAGAGAATCTCCGACCATAATCGCTGGGTGGTCTTCAAAGGATAAACCTAATTCAGCTTCAATCGCTTCAATCATGCCACTTTTTGGCTTACGGCAGTTGCAATCATCATCTGGGCCATGTGGGCAATATTGAATACCATCCACTTTACCGCCTTCTGCTTCTATCAGGTCTGTCATTTTATTGTGCATAGCATGCAATGTGGCTTCGTCGTAATACCCGCGCGCAATGCCAGATTGATTGGTGATGACAAAGACTTTAAAGCCCGCTTTAGATAATGCTGCTATAGATTTAATACTGCCCGAAATTGGCAGCCATTCATCGACCGTTTTTATATAAGCGTCTGAGTCTTGGTTAATGACGCCGTCTCGGTCTAATAAAATAATGGGTTTAATTTGCGCCATGGGGAAAGAATGCCTTATTTGAATGGATAGATAGGATTTGCAGTTTGATTTTTATGCTACTTGGTGTCAGCAATTGTTGCGAAGCTGGCGTTACGGCAAGCGCGACTAAGGTCATTTGCAGATAAGCCGATATCTAGCCCTCTTTGCCCGCCGCTAACATAGATTTTGTCAAACGCTTGCGCACTTTGGTCAATACAAGTGACGAGGCTTTTCTTTTGCCCTATCGGACTGATGCCACCGACCAAATAACCTGTAAGTCGTTCGGCATCTTTTACGTCGGCCATATGCAATTTTTTTACGCCTAGTGCACTGGCCGCTCGTTTTAAATTTAAAGAACCCGTCACAGGCACAATGGCAACGAAGGTGTTCTTATCATCTGTGACTAACAGAGTCTTGAACACGCAAGCAGGTTCAATGTTTAGTTTTTGCGCGGCCTCCTCTCCAAAATTAGAGCAATGCGGATCGTGTTTATATTCGTGAAGGCTAAACGTAATCTTTAGTTTCTTAAGCTGGTTGATAGCTGGAGTCACTGTTTTAATCCTTACGTGTTATCTATTTTTTCACGTTTTTTATTTTTGCCAGAACATTGGCGTGAACAATACCAACAAGGTGAAGACTTCTAAACGCCCCAACAACATAGAAAAACACAGCATCCATTTTGCAGGATCACTGACACTGGTAAAGCTGGCGGCAACATCACCCAAGCCTGGTCCTAAGTTATTCAATGTTGCGGCCACCGCAGACCAAGCTGTAACTTGATCCAACCCTGTCGCCATCAGGCCAATCATTAGAACCACGTAAACTAATAAGTATGCCGAGAAAAAACCCCATACGGCAGAGACCACTCGTTCATTAATGGCTTTACCGCCTACCTTAACTGGAATAACGGCATTGGGGTGAATCAAGCGTTTGATTTCCCGCATCCCTTGTTTGAGGATTAACAGAATACGAATCACCTTCATGCCGCCGCCAGTAGAGCTGGCACAGCCACCGACAAACGAGGTGACAATCAACAAGAAAGGTAAAAAATGTGGCCAACTAGCAAAATCGGACGTGCTGAAACCGGAGGTTGTCGCGATCGAAACGCTCTCGAATACCGCATAACGTATCGATGTACTCCAATCGTAAGTCGACGTCATGGCAAGTACGAGAGTCGCTAAGATTACTGTGCTGGAAAGAATCAATAAAAAGAAACGTGCTTCAGGGTCTTTAAAATAATGCCATACGCTTTTGTGGCGCCAAGCATAGAAATGCAATGCGAAGTTAAACGCCGATACGATCATAAAGAAGGTACAAATCATTTCAATAGCGACGCTATTGAAATAGCCGATGCTCTCGTCGTGTGTCGAGAAACCACCGATTGCGACAGTTGAGAAACTGTGGCAAATCGCATCGAACAAACTCATGCCAGCGATCCAATACCCTAAGGCACAAACGCTGGTTAAGGTCGCATAAATATACCAAAGAGCCTTGGCTGTTTCGGCAATACGTGGCGTGAGCTTGGTGTCTTTTACAGGGCCTGGCGTTTCTGCCCGATAAAGCTGCATGCCACCGATTCCCAACATAGGCATAATAGCAACGGCTAAAACGATGATACCCATACCACCTAACCAAGTGAGTAATTGGCGGTAGAACAAGATGGACTGCGGTAAATCATCAATACCTGTGAGGATAGTTGCCCCTGTGGTGGTAAGTCCTGAAATGGATTCAAACAAGGCATCTGTGAAGGTTAAATCTGGCGTTTCGGCTAAGAAGAACGGAACAGAACCGAACAAGCCTAGTACCGTCCAGAACAACACAGTAACCAAGAAGCCATCGCGGATTTTTAGCTCGCCGCGCTCATTTCGAACGGGGAACCACAGAAGAAAGCCGCCTAATATATTTATGCCTAATGCATAAAGAAACGCATTAAGTGCGCCATCAGAATAAATCAAAGAAACGATAATCGGTGGAATCAGTGAGACACTGAACACCATGACCAATAATCCGATGACACGTAAAATAACACTAAAATGCATACTTACTTCCTTGAGTCTGACGATGTTCATTTGTCAGACCGGAGTTAAAAAACTGGCGGAACAGTTACGGCTTGCTTCTACTTTTTGCTGCAAATACTTTTTTCTATAAAAGTGTTCAAACTAGAAGAAGGTCAAACCTACTTGGAACAACTGCTCTACCGCTGGTATTTGCTTTTTATTCGTCACGAAAATGATGACGTGATCTTCTGCTTGGATTACCAATTCGCTGGTGGCCACAATCAAATCGTCTTCACGAACAATGGCTCCAATGGTGGCGCCTTCAGGTAAATTCAAATTGGCAATACTGCGACCAACCACTTTAGAAGAACGGTAATCACCATGAGCAACCGCTTCTAATGCCTCGGCAGCGCCTTTGCGCATCGAGTGAACGTTCACCACGTCACCGCGTCGGATATAACTTAATAGCGAACTAATGGTGGTTTGTTGTGGTGAAATCGCAATGTCTATCATGCCTTCTTGAACAATGTCCACGTACGCAGGGTTATTGATGATGGTCATAACAGTACGAACACCGAGTACTTTTGCCAACATGGAAGACATAATATTGGCTTCATCATTGTTGGTTAGGGCGCAGAACACATCGGTGGATTCGATATTTTCTTCAAGCAGTAATTCTTGCTTAGACGCATCGCCATTGAGGACTATGGTGTTATCTAAAGTTTCGGACAAATAACGGCAGCGCTCTGGGTCTCGTTCGATGATTTTAACGCGATACTCTTTTTCCAAACTCTGTGCCAAACGTTCACCAATGTTACCGCCGCCAGCGATAATGATACGACGGTAAGGTACATCCAATGGGCGCAACTCACTCATCACATCCAATACATCTCGTTGAGCTGTCAGAAAGAAAACTTCATCGTTAGCGCGAATGTGTGTGTTGCCGTCTGGTGAAATGGATTTACCGTCACGGTAAATTGCTGCAATACGCGTTTGGATTGATGGCATATGTTCTTTTAAAAAGCTGATTGGCTGATCGATCAACGGACCGCCCTTTTCTGCTTTGACCACGACGAGCTGTACTTTGCCTTCCGCAAACTCCATCACCTGTAATGCACCCGGATAACGAATCAGACGACTTAAATGTTTAGTCACTTCTTTTTCGGGACTAATACGAACATCCATTGGGATGGCGGTATCAACAAATAGCTCAGGGTATTTTGCGTAAGCACTAGAGCGAACCCGACCGATCTTGGTCGGTGTTTTAAACAAGGTATGAGCAATCTGACAAGCGATCATATTGGTTTCGTCTTGATTGCTGACGGCTATTAGCATGTCAGCATCGTTACAACCAGCCTGGTCCAATACGGCTGGATGTGAACCACTGCCCTCGACTGTTTGAATGTCGAGACGGTCTTGCAGTTCTCTAAGGCGAGTTAAATCGGTATCAATGACGGTAATATCGTTATCTTCACTTGCTAAGTTTTCCGCAAGTGTGGCGCCAACCTGGCCCGCACCTATAATGATGATTTTCATAGTCTGCCTTAGAGCACGATGTATGTCTGGCTCTTTGTTGAGTGTATTAATTCAAATGTCAAAATGAGTCGTCTGGTCAATCGAGCTTGCATATTTCTTGCTCGAATTAAGTAGAGCAAGTTTACCCATATAAGAACAATTATTTAACTTGAACTTGATAAATACTCGCAATTATTTTGGATGATCTTGTTGTGAGGATTTTTTTAATTGGTTAATGAGTGTTAAAAAGAAAGACACGCTTTCTTCGACTTTATATTTGAGCTTTAAAAAAAGCCCAACAAACTGTGTTTCATGTGAAACAACTTGCTGAGCTTTATGCAAAAAAGATCTACTTTTCAGTCGGTTATCAAAAAAAATCTGTGCCTAATATGTGGTTTTCTATTATTTGTCAGCTTTAAGCTTTTTGTAGAAGGCAATAATAGAAACCATCATGACCGTTTATATGTGGAAATAACTGTCGGCCATGGCTAACCGGAATCCCCCACTTAGCAGCCTCGTCGGGTGCTAATGAATTTAAAGCAACCTCTTTCGCATCGTCTTGATTTGCTAAGAAGTGTTGGACCTGTTGCTCATTTTCTTCCGGCATCAAAGAGCAAGTTGCGTACAGCATGAAACCGCCGGATTTCAATGTCGCCCAAACCTTATTAAGTATCTCTCGCTGAATGAAAACTAGGTCGTCAATGTCAGCGGGCTTTCGGTTGATCTTTATATCAGGGTTACGACGAATAACCCCCGTCGCAGTGCAAGGAACATCGAGTAAGATTTTATCGAAATGCTCGCCATCCCACCATGCCTCAAGATCGCTCGCATCCGCACAGATTAATTGCGCCGAATAGCCAAGACGCTTCAAGTTGGATTCGATTTTTTCCATGCGCCAAGGTTCTAATTCAACAGCGGTGAGTTCCATTGAGCTCAGCCCAGACAAATTGGCTTTTTCTAACAAATGGCCTGTTTTTCCTCCGGGGGCTGCGCAAGCATCTAATACTTTCTCGCCGTCTTTGGGTGATAGTATTTGTGCAGAGAGCTGAGCTGCTTCATCTTGAACACTAACAAACCCGTCATCAAAACCAGGTAACTCTGCGACACGCACCGCATTTCTGAGATATAGTGCAGAATCCGAAAATTCGCCATCTTCCGAATCTATACCCAAATCAGCCAGTTGTTCCTTATATGTTTCACGTGAAACCAGACTCTCGTTGATGCGAATACACATGGGCGGATGTGTGTTGCTGGCGTCGATAATATCTTCAAGATGATCTGGCCAATGTTTATTAAAGCGCTTCACCAACCATTTTGGCATATTGAATTCTACAGAAGGTTGAGCTTCAAGAGCCTCAACGATCTCGTCAGCTTCTCTTTGATAACGACGAAGCACTGCATTCATTAGCTTGGTCGCCCAGTCCTTTTTTAATAGACGACAAGCTTCTACCGTTTCGTTTACTGCTGCATGATCAGGTGTGTTCATATAGGTTAATTGATATAAACCTAAAAGTAATACGGCGTATAAATCTGTGTCCTTTTCTTCAAAAGGATGCGCCAATAGATGCAGTGCTATGCTGTTTAGTCTTGGATACTGACGACATACACCAAAGCATAATTCTTTAAGCATAGGAGTGTGTTCGCTAGCGACGTCCAGCTGGTGACGAGCCAATTGCGTACTAAGCGAGCCCTGCTGAAGCAAAATATTGGTTAGGACGTTAACGGCCACTTGGCGAGGACTTTGTTGCCCCGTACTTGTTCCAGAATGACTTATGTTGGATGAGGAGGCATTGTCATATTGGTTCATGCTGTTTGTTCACCCTTGTTTTCACTTTTATTAACGCCAAGACACTGACCAATTTCTAAAGCGGCTTTGTGTTTACCATTTAAGGCGTCTTGCACTTTCATGCGTTTACCGCCAGCAAATTGGATTTCAGTAATTAAAATAGACCCTTGCCCTGTTGCAACGATAACGCCCTCTTTACTCACGACCAAAATATCGCCTGGTGTGGAGGCTTCATCGCTGACACTGGCAATATGCGCCGCATGGATTTTCATCACACCTACAAGGCTGTTTGTGTAGGCTACAGGCCAAGGAGACAAGCCGCGAACCTGACGCTCGATCAATTCTGCTGAAGATCCCCAGTTCACCTCGCCTTCTTGCTTGGTTAATTTAGCGGCGTAGCAAGTAAGACTTTCGTCTTGTTGTTCTGCAACCAATGTGCCTGCTTTCTGTTTTTCTAGGGCTTCAATCAATGCGCTACCACCCAGAACCGCTAAGCGATCATGGAGCGTTGCTGAAGTATCTGTCGGTTTAATATCACAGTGCGCCTTTAACAGCATACCACCAGTGTCCAAGCCCACATCCATTTGCATAATAGTAATGCCGGTTTCACTGTCACCAGCAATCAATGAGCGATGAATTGGTGCCGCTCCACGCCAGCGAGGCAGCAAAGAGGCATGTACATTGATGCAACCAAGCTTGGGCGTATCTAAGACAATTTTCGGTAGAATAATGCCATACGCCGCGACAATCATAATATCCGCTTCTAAGGCTGCAAGCTGTGCCTTGTCTTCTTCTAGCTTGAAATTTAGCGGCTGATAAACGGGAATGTCGTTAGCAATAGCAAGTTGCTTAACTGGACTTTGAACCAGTTTCTGACCGCGCCCTGCTGGGCGATCTGGCTGAGTATAAACGCCGACGATGTCATATTGGTTTTCTGTTTTAGAATCTAAGACTGCTTGTAAGCTAGCCGCTGCGAATTCTGGTGTGCCAGCAAAAACGATACGAAGTGGTGAGGTTGGCATAAAGGTTCCTTAACAAAAAATCAGGCCAAAGCCTGATTTTATAATACGAATATCAATGTTCTTCGGGCTAAAAAGAGTGTCCTTCTTAACCTTGTTTTCGAGCTAGCTTGTGAGCTTTCTCTAACTTGCTCTTAATGCGATTACGTTTTAGAGGCGTCAAATAATCGACCATCAGTTTGCCATCCAGGTGATCAACTTCATGCTGAACACAAACAGCAAGAAGCTCGTCGACATCCATAGCAAATGGTTTACCGTTACGGTCTAATGCTTTCACTCGTACTTTAGCAGCACGATAAATGTGCTCGTAAAAGCCTGGTACAGACAAACAGCCTTCTTGGAATTCATTTGGCTCGTCGTCTAAAATTTCGAATTCTGGGTTAATAAAAACGATCGGCTCGTTACGTTCTTCAGAAAAATCCATTACGACAAGACGATGGTGATAATCCACTTGTGTCGCTGCTAAGCCCAAACCGTTCTCGTCATACATGGTATCAAGCATGTCGTCGATTTGAGTTTGTAGTTCATCAGTGAACTCGGTAATTGGCTTCGCAATTTTGCGTAAGCGTTTGTCTGGGTATTCAAGTACAGTTAAAACAGCCATGATCTTTTCCAACGATGTGTCTTTGTTCATGAGAGGAGACACTTTCTCCTACTCTTTTCATTATGTCTATTGTAACGCAAGTCTGCTCGTTGAGCAGTCTTCTCGTGGCGGTTTTTTGGCCAATATGATTGAATAGCCTCCATAGCCAAAGACTATTCGTTCTTGGCTTGATGTTTTAACTTGATATTTAAAGTAATCGTTTGGGTAAGGAATGCCCATGTTTAACTACTAAGGAAGCCGTTTATCATGCCTACCTCTAATGCCTCAGGCCTGTCGAAAACTGATTGGTTATGCTTAAGTTTCTTATCAGGTATTGGTCCATCCCGGCTCTCTCGCCTTTATACCTATCTAAGTCAACTTGATCATCATAGAGCCATGGATGATGCTGAAAGTTTGCCCTTATTTAATAATGACGAGCTAAACGCTCACCGCTCCCCAGAGACGATAACCTATGAACTATTGATCGCACTAAAATGGCCAGAGATTACCGCACGTCAGGCTATGGACTATTTTTCTAATGGTGTACTCACTAAAGATCAAGAAATCAAACGCGATGAATCGTTAATATGGTTGGAAGACGCTAACCATCACTTGGTGCTGCAAGAAGACGAGCATTATCCCAAAGCGCTAAAAGAAATCAGCGTTGCCCCCGCTTTTCTTTACGTGGAAGGCAATCCGGACGGGCTGGCGTTACCGAAAATTGGCATTGTTGGCGCGCGTAAGTGCTCGCGCTATGGAAGAGATGTCACCTTTCAATTCGCTGAGCAATTATCGGCTCGTGGCATCTGTGTGGTGAGCGGCGGTGCTATGGGAATTGATACCGCCGCTCATCAAGGCGCTTTGTATCATCAGATAACACCAACCATTGCAGTAATGGGCACGGGATTATTTCACCGTTATCCGCATCATAATCGTTCGATGTTTGAAGAAATCCTAGAAAAAGGCGGCGCATTAATAAGTGAATACCCACTATCAACCAGTCCTCGCCCTCATCTGTTTCCACCACGCAATCGCATCATCAGCGGTTTAAGTCTCGGAGTGCTGGTATCTGAGGCGTCGGTAAAAAGTGGCTCCTTGATCAGTGCCAGTTATGCCGTCCAACAAAATCGAGAGGTGTTTGCTTTGCCAGGTCGTTTGACTGACCCAAAATCAGAAGGTTGTCATCAGCTACTTCGACAAGGCGCAATTCTGGTTCGTCATGTGGACGACATATTAGCCGAGTGCTCTGAACTTCCTTCTGCTTCGATGGAAAAGCAATCGTCAGCGGATAAGAAGAATAAAAAAAGCGCATCTGAGAATAGAAATCTAACGACAAAAAGAGCCTCTACTCTAGCGATAAATCCGCTTCAGGCGGTTCCTGAATCTACATCGGATAACGCCAAAGCGGTTATTGTTATTATGGAGCAAGAAGCACAACCGATGGATTTTGATGCCTTGATTCGTCAAAGCCAAATGGACGCTGGATTGATGATGCAGGTATTAATGGAGCTGGAATTGTATGGTTGTGTAGAAAACCGAGAAGGTCTTTATTGTCGTTGTTGAATAGACGGTGCTGACCTTCTCTCTTTTAAAATACAATACGTGTTATTTATAGATATGGGTTAGTTGTCGCTAAAAATATCCTTCTTTAGCTGCTTAATATCACGGCGCTCTTTTTTATTCGGCTTGTGGTCGGACATAATTCGACCACCAAATGATTTATTTTCGAGAGCGCGCTTTTCTCGTTTTGCAATCGACTCTGGTGTTTCCTCATAAAGCAATTGTGCTTCAGGTGCCCCACGACGTTGACCACTGATGTCTTTGATTTCGACAACCTTTTCGTCCCAACCAAGGCGAATACCAATTAAGGCGCCTATTTCCACATTACGGCTGGCTTTGCCTTTGCTTCCGTTATAAGTCACCTTGCCACCATCGATGGCGTCCTTACAAAGTGAGCGAGTTTTATAAAAACGTGCGGCCCAAAGCCACTTATCTAAACGAACGGCTTGTGGTGCCGACTGCTTTTCTGGTTTACTCATAAAGAATGCGTTGATCCTATTCTGTTGTCATATTTGAGGCTGTTATGCAGGACGTAAGTAAACACCCAATTTTCCAAGCTCTTCAAAAAATAATACACGATGCCGCTGATGTGATCATGGATATTTATCAACGTGCCGATCTGGGTGTCGAGCAAAAATTGGACGATAGCCCAGTGACCGCTGCTGATTTTGCTGCACACAATGTGATTCTAGCAGGTTTGCAAGCACTGACACCCAATATTCCAGTTTTGTCGGAAGAAGGCGTGGTGGCGTTTGAAGAGCGCTCTAAATGGCCAATGTTATGGATCGTTGATCCACTTGATGGCACAAAAGAATTTATCAAGCGTAATGGCGAATTTAGCATTAATATTGCTCTGGTGGAAAATGGCGCCCCAATTCTTGGTGTGGTGTATTTACCGACCACAACCGAAGGCTACTTCGGAGTAAACAAAGCATGGCAAGATTTGCCAGTCGGTGCGTTTAAATGGCAAGGCGATGAATACGAAAGTATCAATGTGCGTGAGCCTCGAGAGCCTATCATTGCGATGACAAGTCGCAGCCACGGCCCTGCACTTCCAGCCTCGTTGAAGAACAAATTAAAACTGACTTACGAACAAGTGCGAGAATTACCAAAAGGCAGCTCAATTAAAGGCTGTCGAATTGCAGAAGGGATTGCGGACCTTCATCTGCGCCGAGGACCAACGAGTGAATGGGACACGGCAGCTCAGCAAGCTATCATTGAAGCCGCTGGCGGAATGCTCGTCACACCGGAGGGAAAGCCCTTTCGTTACAACCAAAGAGAAACCTTACTCAATGGTCACTTTTTTGTATCTGGTGCTGAACTCGCACCGTATGTAATGAACTGGTATCTAGAAAACGAGGAAGAGTAAATTTTACTCTTCCTCCCCTCCTTGGCCTAATGTAAACGTCTTATCTGATTGTTTCACGTGAAAAAATATCAGATCATAAACGCCGCTTATTGCGCCAAATAGCCAATGTGAAACCAATCACGTGATAAAACTCCGGTTATTTCTTTTGTATCTACTGTTTGTGAAGTCCAAAAAGTCCAGCGAGTTAGTAACCATTGCTCTGGATTCAAGCTACTAATACTGGCTACTAGTTTGTTATCGGTTCCAGTTAAGGTGTGTATGTCTGACGACTTTTCCTGCTCAATAATATCGGCAATCTTTGAGTCTCTAGATATAGGGATGATTTCTTTTTTAAGGTATTTCGCAGTCTTTAGGCTAGCTTTTTTTGAATAAGTAATAGGGATTCCATAACATATTTTAGGGCGTCCAAAGTCTTGTTCTAATTGATGGTACCCTTGATTGGCAAGAAAAGAGATCATGCCTTCATCATTTTCCCAAAGATAGAAAGGTGCGTACTGATTTTCTTTAGGAGAGTCGAGTTCGTTGTCGTTTCTAATCGAATACAAGTAACCTTTAAAGATAAGTTGAGGGAAGCCATTTAATTTATGGCCGTTTTCTGTAATCCGATTACGGATGGTTTCCATATCGTAATTGGCTGGTAAGGTGAAACTGTATTGCATTACAATCATGATTACTCTCCTCTCAAGGTAAGGTTGCCATTGCACCTTGGCTAAACGACCATTCTTCAGTTTGGTTGGTTGAAATAATAACCATAAGATCTGCTTGATTAAGACCGACAGAAGCTTGTAGTTTTGTTAATAGCGTTCGATAAAACGCTTCTTTGGTTTTTGTGTCTCTAGGCTTCCCTGCCGTAATTTCAAATAATAGCCAGTCCTCACTTCGAGCTTGGTTTACCGGACAAGCGTATTCTTTGTTATAAACGCGTTGCTCATTGGTCAGGCGATTTATTATCTGGAAACAGTCTTTTTGAGGCACTGCAAACGATTCAGTTAATGCCTCGTGAAGTGATTGAGAGACTTTTTTTACGTAGTCATCTGGCTTGTCTGCTGAAATATAAATGTGTGTGAATGGCATTACTTTCCCTCCTCTGTCTGTTTTTGCTGTTCTGTCTCAATATGTTTTTTTAAACTTTCGAGTCCTGATGCGGCACAAGGCCAGCCCGCATAAAAGGCTAAATGTGTTATGGCTTCTGCCAGTTCTTCTACACTCAAACCATTCTCGATGGCTTTTTTTAGGTGGAATGTTTGCTGCTCTGTGCGGTACATGGCGGTTAATGCAGCGACTGTAATTAAGCTTCGTTCTCTTGGGGTTAGTTGTGGTCTTTGCCATACCTGATTGAATAAAACTTCATCGGTTAATGAGGCAAATAAAGGGGCTATGTTGCCAAATACTTTTTCTGCGTCTGTGGATTTCATTGTTTCGTCTAGGTTCGATGATGAATTGCTCATGGGCTTCCCTCTTAATGAGTACATTAATTACTTTGATGCCTAAAAGAGTAAATTGATTAATAGGTTTAAAAAATCAAAATATATGGTATTCATAGTCCTGAAAAACAGGATAAATATGTTGGGAAATACTGATGCGTAAAGTGACGTTAGATTTAGAAGCACTACGAAGTTTTGTCTTAGGTGTTGAGTTAGGAAACTTTGCCGAAGCGGCTGAACGCCTAAACCGTTCAACTTCTGCTGTCAGTGCTCACTTAAAAAAATTAGAAATGCAGCTTGAGCAACCTATTCTCAAACGTTCTGGACGAAGCTTGGTGTTGCTTCCTGCAGGGGAAGAACTGCTTTCTTACGCTAAACGCTTGCTGGCTGTGAATGATGATGCTGTGATGGCACTACGACGACCTAAGGTATCGGGGATTGTTCGCATCGGATTGCAAGAAGACTTTGGCGAACGATTCTTGACCGATATGCTAGCGCAATTTAATCGGACAAATCCTGAGGTTGTTTTGGATGTTCAAGTCTCTCGTAACAGAAATTTGATGGAAAGATTTCAGCAAGGAAAGCTAGATTTGGTTTTATGTTGGAATAATACCGAAAGTGTTGTTACGAATACTGAAGTCATCGGGCAATTTCCAATGCAATGGATTGGTGTTCCAGAGACTTTTATCGATCAGCAGCTGCCATTGTCGCTGATATTATTTGAGAGCCCTTGTCTACTTCGTGAGGTAGCATTAAAAGCGTTAGACGAGTCAGAAATTCCTTGGCGGGTTGCTATGTCCAGTCATAGTTTATCGGGTGTGTGGTCTGCAACAGAAGCTGGCTTGGGGATTACAGTTCGTACCCCAGCAGGTTGCCCTGACTCATTAGCCGTTCTAGAAAAAGAATGGTTACCAAAATTACCCAATTTGGCACTTTGTCTTATACAAGTCGACGGATTAAATGCCGCAGCGCAGAACTTAAAAGAAACCGTGCTGGATGAGCTTAAACAAAATTTTCCTGATTGGGTTTATTAGTGTCTAACCCACTGTTGAGTCGGTTGACGATGCGTTCTTGGGCGCGTTTTAAAAAATCGCTTTGCAGCGGTTGCGTAAAAGACCGGGCGATGGCCACCGTTCCCACCAAAGAAACAACGGTTTCTTCTGCTAGCGCTTCTGCTTCTTGGCTGCCACGTTTTTTCAGAATCCCTGCCAGACGGTCAACCAGACTATCAAAACAGGCTTGATAGGCTTGGCGAACTTTTTCTTCTTTGTGTGCGGCATCTGTAACGAGAAATTCCAGTGGAGATGGGTGTTCTTTGTCGTTTCGACTCCAGCTTAGATAACGAGTAACCAGTGCTTTTAGATGTGTTTCATTGTTTTCGGTTTGCTTGTCATTACGCGCCCAAAAACCATTCGAAGTAGCGAATTGCATGGCCGCTTCGTACAGGCTGCTTTTAGCAGAAAAATGCGCATAAAACGCACCGTGTGTCATGTTGGCTTTTTTCATGATTTGATTCAGTGTGACGCGATCAAAGCCATGTGAGCAAAAGAGTTTTGCTGCTGCTTGTAATATTCGTTGTCTAGTTTGCTCTTTGTGTCTTGGCGTGTAAGACATAATTAACTAAACCTCCTCGTTGACTGACACTCTATACGATTATAAATCGGAATCTAAATATTATCTTGATCATATATAGACTCACTCTAGCATGGAGACTTTCTTTCTGCTGAAACTTAAGAGGGTTATTTCATGTCGCTTAAAGAACGTATTGTGATTACTGGTATGGGTTTGGTGTCACCGCTGGGTTTAGGCGTGGCTTCGGTTTGGGATAGGTTGATTCGCGGTGAATCTGGCATTCGCTCATTACCAACGACCTTATCGGAAGGGCTAAATACGCACATTGCGGGGCAAGTTCCTAGCCAGACAGAGCAAGAAAACGGTTTGAACGAATCTGACTACTTGTCTCCTAAGGATCGAAAACGCGTTGATCTATTTACCTTATTTGCCCTTGCTGCTGCCGAAGAGGCCTTAACTCAAGCCAACTGGCGACCAACCTCTGCGGAAGACCAGGAAGCAACAGCTACCATCATTGCAACGGGGATTGGCGGCTTGCCGACCATTACTCATGCACAATCTGTTTTAACGGAACAAGGTGCGCGACGCTTGTCGCCTTTTACGGTTCCTGCCTTTCTTGCCAACCTTGCGGCAGGTAACCTTTCGATTAAGTACGGCTTCAAAGGACCGATTGGTACACCAGTAACAGCTTGTGCAGCGGGTGTGCAAGCGATTGGCGATGCTATGCGTCTGTTGCGTACGGGGGAGGCTAAAGTGGCGCTGGCGGGTGGTACAGAAGCCTGTATTGATCCCTTGTCTCTGGCTGGCTTTGGTGCTTTGAAAGCGCTTTCTACGAGAAATGATGATCCCGAAAAAGCGTCTCGCCCTTTTGATAAAGATCGTGAAGGTTTTGTCATGGGCGAAGGTGCTGGCCTTGTTGTGCTCGAAACGCTTGAGCATGCTTTGGCTCGAGGTGCTACACCATTGGCGGAGATCGTTGGCTATGGCACCAGTGGTGATGCTTATCATCTGACATCGGGGCCAGAAAATGGCGAAGGTGCCGCTCGTGCGATGCAAATTGCTCTGACGATGGCGGGTATTTCGGCGAATCAAATTGGTTATGTGAATGCCCATGCAACGTCGACACCGGTTGGTGATCGTGGCGAAATTAATGCCTTACGTCGTGTGTTTGGTGAAAAAATCACAGACGTGGCGATCTCTTCTACTAAGTCCGCGACAGGTCATTTGCTGGGGGCTGCGGGTGGTGTGGAAACCATTTTCAGTGCTCAGGCGCTAATTTCAGGTATTTTGCCTCCGACGCTCAACCTTGAAAATCCAGAAGACAGCATGGCTGATTTGGATCTTATCCCATTGGTTTCACGTGAAAAAAGTGTTGAGTACGTATTATGTAATGGCTTTGGTTTTGGTGGCGTAAACGCAGCGATTATCTTGAAGCGTTATTAACTTATCGGCAAGCTTACACAAAAAAAGGCGACTCAATGTGTGTGAGTCGCCTTTTTCATTATTGTGTTGCTAAAAGGTATTGGTGTTAACCATCCATTAATTGGTTCGGTAACCAAGTAACTAGTTCCGGGAACATCATCACAATGACCAAGACAAAAAGTTTTAGCAGGACAAATGGTAGGATAGATTTGTAAATATCCAACATGGTAATGCCCGGAGGTGCTATGCCTTTTAGGTAGAACAAGGCAAAGCCATAAGGCGGTGTTTGTACGGCGATTTCAATATTTAAAATCATCAATATACCAAACCAAATTGGATCGTAGCCAAGGGATACAGCAATCGGTGTGAAGATAGGTGCACACATTAGGACGATGATGAATTCATCGATAATGAAGCCCAGCAACAACATGATCAATTGAAACAACATGATGACGACAATCGGTGGTAAACCCAAATCTTGGGTGAAGCCTGCGACCATGTTTTGCACGCCCATTAACAAATGGAAGTTACTGAACACAGACGCCCCGACGATAATCCACATTGCCACACTAACCAGCAGTGCTGCTTGCATGCCGGCTTTTTGCACCATGCGTGGCTTAAAACGTTTAAAGAAAATCGCTAAAACAATGGCGCCCACTACACCGATAGCGCCAGATTCTGTTGGCGTTGCGATTCCCATAATAATGCTGCCAAGCACCGCAACAATGAGTAGTAGAGATAACAAGCCATCACGAGCAGTTAAGAACTTCTCTTTTGGTGTTGGCAGTACTTCTGGTACGACATCCATTGGTGCGCGCTTAGGGTTTAACTTACAAGAAATCACCACGTAAGCGATTAGCAATACAATAGTGATCAGTGCTGGAATCAAAGCGCCAATAAACATGCGCCCTACTGAGTTTTGTGTAGACGATGCAAACATGATCATTGGGATGCTAGGTGGAATCAAAATCCCTAAGCCACCACCCGCCATGATAACGCCTAACGCAAGACGTTTGTCATAGCCGCGTTCCAACATCGGGCGTAGTGCGATACTGCCGGACGTCATGATGCCTGCACCGATAATGCCGACCATGGCACCGATCATAGAACACACCACAATTACGCTGATGGCCAATGAGCCACGCACACGGCCAATTAACATTTGGCTGGCGCTAAACATAGCATCGCCAATGCCTGAGCGAGTAAGCAATTGACCCATGTAAATATACAAGGGGATTGCCAACAAGATAAAACTAAAATGGGTAGATTCGAGCGTAGTCGGAATGACGTTGAATAAAGCATCGCCCCAAGTCATGTAGCCTATGCCCATCGCAATACCACCAAGCGCCAAACCCACTGGTGCACCCAAGGCAAACGAGGCTATGATGCAGGCGAATAAAATGCCCGTTAATAACTCAATACTAATCATGGTGCCGTTTCCTCTTGTTCGGTCGGTGCTGTTGGCAATAAGGGTTTGCCTGTAATTGCTTGGTATAAGGAATCAATCCAGTCGCTGGAAAGTTGCAAAATTAGCAGCACGCTAGCGATTGCCATCATTAGCCAGTAATGATGCACGTGAGGAGCCCATTCACTTTGACGTCGGTAATTAAACTCAAGCGCTTCTTCAAACTTACCTATGCTCATTTTGCAGACGATGACCATAAAGAACATGGCGAGAGCGAATGAAAATAGGTTAAATATGCTTTTCGTTCGAGCTGAGACTTTGTTGTAAAGGATATCGACATTGATGTGCGCACGTTGCTGTTGGGCATAAGCACCACCTAATGCGGCAATATAGCCAAAGATAAATAGCGAAGTGTCGTAAGCCCAGATGGTTGGGCTGTCTAAGATGTAACGAGAGAAAACCTCGAAAGCAACGACAAATGCTAATACCGGCATAAGATAGGAAACGGAATTCCCAATGAAAGCCACTAATGCGTGGACTCCAAGACAATAGCGCCTAATCGCAGTCATTATCATTGTTTTGTACCTGTTAGGATGGATCGGAAATTAAAACGGCCTTCTTAGAGAAGGCCGTTTTGGTTACTGCTGAGTCAATTATTTCTGTTCTTTACGTAGAACGTCAATCAACTCTTTGCTGTATTTGTCGGCAGCTGCGTACTCATCCCAAAGTTTAGAACCTGCATCTTTCCATGCTGCTTTGTCTGCTGCGCTTGGCTCAGGGCTCCACTGTAGACCTTTTGCTTCCATGTCAGCAACGGCTTCGGATTCCCAAAGCTTAGATTTCGTCATTTGCTCTTGAGCATGAACGGTTGTCGCCGCTTTAACAATGGCTTTCAAATCCGCTGGAAGTTTGTTCCAAGCGCTTTGATTGACGATAATAGGTAACACTTGTGCACCAGCCAAAGGCAGTGGGTACATGTACTTCGCTACTTCAACATGATTACCATCGCGGTGATCGATCATGTTAGAACCGATAGAGCCGTCGATTACGCCAGTTGAAAGACTTGTGTAGATCTCAGACCAAGCAAGAGAAACAGGAGAAGCGCCTAGGTTACGTAGGAACTTACCGTATGCGCCTGGCGCACGGATTTTCAAGCCTTCGAAGTCTTCAATAGAATTGATTGGCTCCTTAGTGATCACATAAACCGCTGGCTGAATGTAAGGGTCAAGCCAAACTAGCCCTTGCTCGCCATACGCTTTTTTAAGAATGGGGGCCCAGCCTTTCTGTTGGAACAAGGTCGTTAATTCACCAACATCGCTTGTACCACCAGGTAAACCAATCTCAACCAAGCCCGCTGGAAGTTCGCCTGCGTTCAAAGATTGGAAGGTCGCACCCATTGTAATTAGGCCTGTTTTCACGGCACCAAAAATACCAGAAGAACCAACACCTTCACCGTCATAAAGAACCTGCACTTTAATACGGCCATCAGACATAGTCTCAATGTTTTTTGCTAAATCTTCGTATACTGCGCCGAATGCAGAGCCACGGCTGTATAGGTTAGCGAAGCGCCAGTTGTAATCTGCAGCATGTGCAGAAGAAGCGACCGCGCCTAATCCAAGAGCTACCGCTAGAGAACTTACAGCTAATCGTTTTTTTACTTTTAGTATCGCTTTAATCATTGAGCTACCTCGAGAGCAAAAGTGCATAAAAAAGTCACGCCTTTGAAGTTGTGACACCTTGTATTTGATACTTTCAAAAAGCCGGAGAGCAATAAAGCTCGTAAAATCTATCTAAAGTTTTGTCGGTATCAAACAATCAAAAAAGCCAAAATCTGTTATAAATCATATAACTAACTGAAAAGGAATGCACAACAAAGAGGCTGAAAGCCCTTTTTTGGTGCAAAAAATAGATTAGCTAAATGCATCAATAGTGTGAATATTATTGATCTATGATGTTGAAAACGTGCGCTTTTTTTACTTTTTTAAAGTGGCCTGTCGAGCTCTTTAGCTGGAATTTATTGTCGCACCAAATTGGGGCTTTATGGTTTTCCATAAAAGCCCATTTGCTGGATATCTATCATTAAGCGATGTCAAAGCCTTGAATTTGGTCGGCTAATTCTTTGGTTTGGTCGTGAACATTTTTATTGGCTGTTTGGATAGATTGAGTTGCGGCGTGATTGTCTTTAATGTCATGAGCGACGATGTCCATGTCCTGTGCCATTTGCGCCGTCGTTAATGCAACCTCTTTTATCGCTTGAGTAATTTCCTGGGTATTGTTCATCGCTTCTAGAGTATTTTGCTCAACGAGATGAATAATCTTCACTGCATTCTCACCTTGTTCTTTACTGCGACCCACTTTCTTTAGGCTTAACGTCATGGCGTCAATCACTGCTTGTGTTTCTTTTTGAATACTTTCAACTTTTTCTGTAATACTGCCTGATGCCTTTACGGTTTGTTCCGAAAGTGTTTTAACTTCGTCTGCGACAACCGCAAAGCCTCGCCCAGCCTCTCCTGCGCGGGCAGCCTCGATGGCCGCGTTGAGTGCTAATAAACTCGTTTGCTCGGCGACACCAACAATTAATTCAATAACGACATCAATTTCTTTAGAAAGCGTACCAAGGCGATCCACGCGTTCATTGGTATCTTGAATGGTGTCCGCTACATCGCTAATACTGGTCATGGCATCACGCATGGCATTGACGCCGCTGGTTGCGGATTCATAAGCGACTTTTGCGGCACTCTGCACGTTTCGTGTCATCGATTGAACGGTGTCGGCGGTAGCGGATATCTCTTCTGTAGAAGCCGCTAAAGTATTGCTTCGATCACGAATGCGTTCACTGCCACTGACTATAGTTTGAATCCCACTGTCTAATTCATCGGCTGTTAGTACTAATTTTTTGTTGCTGTTGATTAAATGACTAATCAACAAACGTAAACTGTCGGACATTTGGTTTGATGCAATAAAGAGTTGTTGGAATTCATCTGAATTACTTGAACTTTGGTTTTGTTGACGGAAACGCAGTTTACCTTGCGCGACTTCTTTTAATATCGTTAATACGGCTTTTAGGTTTCTATTTAAAGAGCGGATCACCGTCGATAAAATTAGGCCGATGACTAGGGCAAGCAAAGCACACGCAATGACCAAAGAGCTGCGCGCTTGTTTGGCTGTTTCTAATGAGCGTATTTGTGCTTTGGCCAGCAAGGTATTTTGTAAGTAGTTAGCGCTCTTATCCATGGCTTGAGTGTACTGATTGCTTAACAGCGCAAGCTTGCTCTGCTGCTCTTTTAGGGTAACAGACAAGGTAATAACAGGAGCCAGTGCATCTTCATAGGTTTGAATCATCGGGCCGAATACATCACCAAAACCGACGTTATCGACATTATTTTTGAGTGCCTGAATGGCGGACTGTAAGGCCGCTTGGTGTTCAGCATCGCTGTAAGCAAGAAAGTCTTTTTCTTTTGCTCTTACTTCTTTAAAACTTGAAGCAAAACTGGCCAATGATTTGAGCTGTCCAGCCAAGGCTTGTGCGGATTGATTTAATTGACCCAGTGCACCTGTTTCGCCATCTAACCCAAGGGTAGTTAAGTTGTGTAAATTGTTTTCAAGCGCCGATAGATAATGCGGCTGTAAAACTTGGCTACTTTCCAGTAGAGCTTTACCTTTAGTATCGAGCAGATCCGCTCTGATAGGAAATCCAGCCGCGGTTTCGTTTTTTATCTTGATTAATGTCTTGCTAATAGTGTCGACATTGCTGGGAGAAATAGTGTTCATTTCACGTTCAAACTTTAGTAAAGCAATTTCAATGTCTTTCACTTCGCTGGTCAATCGACTTAACTCGCTGGCCTCGTCAAAGGCTCCAGACATTTGCGACAAGTTGTAAATGGAATAGGCACCAAACCCTGCGTACCCAATACAGACTAAAACAACAATAGCAATCAGCTTTTGACGAACGGATAATGCGATGGACATATAACCTCCTGTAGACCTCTTTTTGAAAAGAAGAGTAAGCAATCAAGACAACAAAAAAGGCCTGTTTATCACGTAAGACAAACAGGCCAAAAAAACGAGCTGGAAGAATGAAATAAAAGGCCAGAATTCGACGCTTTATTTCAGGGTTTAACCAAGCGGATACGAATCATCCTGAATGCATAAAACGTCATCATGAAGACATTTTTTCTGCGGTAACCGACGTCTCTTACCTTAAAGAAGCCGAAAGGGGGATGAAAGTCGTATAAATCAATGTAAAGTTAGAGAATCAACGAACTAAATTGCGACTATCATTTATTATGTGTGACCTGTGCTCGTCGTATTATAGTCATACCGTGTATCGAGCTTTTGCACAGGCTAGAAGAATAAAATGTATGTTAGTACACATGGGGAAAGGCGATGAGTGTTAAAAACTATTCACTGGGGCAAGTCGGTGATTATGAGATCAAACAGTTAAAAGTTTTTAAAACCGTCGTAGACTGCGGTGGGTTTTCGGCAGCAGAAACTTCTCTTAACATTGGTCGATCGACTATTAGTCTGCATATTTCTAATCTAGAAGCGCGTTTGAATCTTGTCTTATGCAAGCGTGGTCGTGGTGGTTTTTCTTTGACTGAGGAAGGCGTCATTATTTATAAAATGACCGAGAACTTACTCGAATCATTAGATGCCTTTCGAACCACTGTAAACAACCTGAATGCCAGCTTGACCGGTAAATTACGTCTTGCGCTTTCTGATAAAGTTAGCCTTGACCCACGCAGTCACTTTCCAGAACTTATTCAGCGCTTTTCTACGGAAGCGCCAGAAGTGTTGATTACAACAAACGTGTCTTCAATGTCTAATATTGAGCGTATGATTTTGAATGACGAGGCCGACATTGGCTTTATTCCTTATCATCGCCAACTTGATGGCTTGGACTATGTTCATCTCTACAGTGATGATTGCTTTTTGTATTGTGGTAAAAACCACCCTCTTGCGTCTATGACGGAAAAAGATCAGGCCGCACAAGCGGATGTTTACCCCGCTACTCATGCCGGCTTGAAACCACATGAAGCCGTCAGTCATCAAATCTCTCACATGAACTTAACGGCCATTTCTTACTTTTATGACAGTCGATTGGCGCTGATATTGTCAGGGCAATATATTGGTTTTTTACCCGAACAATATGCCCGAGCGTACATAGAAAAAGGAGACATTGTTGCCGTCGCGCCAAATCAGCGCTCTTATACATTAGGCGTCGCGGTGATTTGTAAGAAAACCACCCAGCCGAATAAGCCCCGTGAACTCTTCTTAAAAGTGTTACATCAGACGGTAGAAGAGCTCATTTCTGCGCCTTATTAAGGCATTAGTGGCTGGTGTGTGGTTGGGCAAAAAGGTAGCCATCAAAATCTGGAGCATCAGTATCCGAGAGCTTAAACAAGGTTTGCTTAACGTTTTCTAAATGCTGCCACATCGCTTGTCTTGCCCCTTCTGCGTTGCGTTTACGCAGTTGAACTAGCACCTTTTTGTGATCTTCTAACCATTGGTCATGGTAAGAGGTGTCCTGTATACGGGCATGAAGTTTTTTCCACATAGGATTGCCGTCGCGCATGTCCCATAAGCGTGTTGCTGTATCCAGAAGCACAGTATTTTGTGTGGACTGCGCTATGAGTAAATGGAAGTCTCTGTCTGCATTGTTGGCTTTCTCTACCGTTTCTAATTCTGCACTTTCTATTTCCAGCAGGTCTTGCAATGTTTGTAATTCTTGCTTTGTAATGACCAGTGCTGCACAGGCTGCTATTGAGCTTTCTATTTCTTGGCGAGCTTGTAAGAGTTCAAATGGGCCCACATCCGACACCTTGCTATTTGCCTTTAAAGAAAGGTGGTTTTTTAAATAACTGCCAGAACCTTTTCGAACTTCGATCAACTCTTCGATTTCCAGCATGATAAATGCTTCTCTGACCAAGGTTCTGCTGACGCCAAAGAGTTCCGCGTAAACGCGCTCCGTTGGCAGTTTGTCGCCAACTTTTATGTTTGATTTTGCAATCTCTTGTTTAATGCTTTCGCCAATTTCTCTGTAGAGTCGTTCTGCCATAGGAGGATTCTTAGTGATTCTTTTCCAATTATTTGGTATGCCATTTTTACGTAACTTGTGTAAGAAGTCGATATTTTAATCAGGTTATGCGAAGAATTAATTTTATTGGTATGCCAATAATCATTTTATACTTGTTTAAATCTCCATATTCGGTTATTTTGGTCGAATTATAGAAAATTTGGTATGCCAAAAAAATAATTAGGTACCTATATTCATGAAAATTCGATCCGCAAAAGTAATCGTGACTTGCCCTGGCCGCAATCTCGTTACGTTAAAAATAGAAACCGACGAAGGGATTTACGGCATTGGTGATGCAACGCTTAATGGTCGTGAAAAATCCGTCGTTGCTTACCTTGAAGATCATGTTATTCCTACCCTGATAGGTAAAGATCCTCAGCGAATAGAAGATATTTGGCAGTATTTATATCGTGGTGCTTATTGGCGTCGAGGCCCTGTTGGCATGACGGCTATTGCCGCTGTCGATGTTGCTTTGTGGGATATAAAAGCCAAATTAGCGGGCATGCCTTTGTACCAATTGCTCGGCGGAAAAAGTCGTGAAAAAGTGATGGTCTATGGACATGCGACAGGGTTAGATATTGATTCCTGCCTAGAAGAAGTTCGCAAGCATGTTGAACTAGGTTATAAAGCCGTTCGCGTGCAATGTGGCATACCTGGCATACCAACTACTTATGGTGTTTCCAAAGAAGCCGGTAAACCTTATGAGCCTGCGGATTCTACTTTACCTGCTGAGCATGTTTGGTCGACGGAAAAATACCTTAACCATGTACCTGAACTCTTTGCCGCAGTTCGCAAGGAATTTGGTGAAGAGCTACATATTCTGCATGATGTGCATCACCGCCTCACGCCTATTCAAGCGGCGCGTTTAGGTAAAGAAGTTGAGAAATTCCATTTATTCTGGTTAGAAGATTGTACGCCTGTTGAGAATCAGTCTTCTTATCAATTAATTCGTCAACATACGACGACGCCTCTAGCGATTGGCGAGGTGTTCAATAGCTTGTCCGATTGCCAAGAGTTGATTCAAAATCAGCTTATCGATTATATCCGAGCAACCATTACCCATGCTGGTGGCATTACCAATGTTCGCCGTATTGCTGATTTCGCTTCTATCTACCATGTCAAAACAGGCTTTCATGGTGCGACGGACCTTTCCCCTGTTTGTATGGGCGCTGCGCTGCATTTCGATACTTGGGTGCCTAACTTTGGCATTCAAGAGCACATGCCTCATACCAGGGAAACCGATTTAGTTTTTCCTCATGCTTATGAATTTAAAGATGGCTTTTTCACGCCTGGCGATGTTCCTGGTCATGGTGTCGATATAGATGAAGAACTTGCCGCGAAATACCCTTATAAACCTGCTTATCTTCCGGTCAATCGCCTAGAAGATGGCACCTTGTGGAATTGGTAGAAAATTATGAAAGCGTTCCAAGTTGCGAATGTCAATAACTATGCTCTGATTGATACCAAGCAGCCTATCGCAGAGGCTGGAGAAGTATTGATTAAAACCTCTTTTGCCGGAATTTGCGGATCGGATCTGCATATTATTCACGGACAAAACCCTTTTGTTCAGTTTCCTCGAATTACGGGGCATGAGTTTTCTGGGGTTGTCGCTGCCGTTGGCGAAGGTGTCAGCCACGTGAAAATCGGCGATAAAGTCTGTGTTGATCCCGTTATTAGCTGTGGTGAATGTTATGCCTGCCGTGCTGGTCGTTTTAACGTTTGTGCGAATCTACAAGTGTTTGGCGTTCACCGTAATGGCGGCTTTGGAGAATTCACCAGCGCACCTGCAAGTAATGTCTTGGTACTTCCTGACAATGTCACGCTTGAGCAAGCAGCCTTAGTCGAGCCTTATTCTATTGCTACGAATGTGTTGTCTCGAATGGAGCCAATTCCCGGCGATAGTTTGCTGGTTTACGGTGCCGGTGTCATTGGTTTGACCATAGTGCAAGTGGCGAAAGCCATGGGAATCGAGCGCATTATTGTCACCGATATTGTTGATGAGCGCCTTGAAACCGCAAAATCCCTTGGTGCAACGGATGTGATTAACAGTCGAACTCATAAAGTAGAAGACTGTATCCAAGAGTGGACAAATGGTGAAGGTGTACCTTTGATTGCTGACGCGGCTTGCATCCCCGCTCTTTTGCCTGAAATTCTACGAATGGCTTGCCCTGCAGGACGTATTGGTTTGTTGGGCTTTAGTTCAACACCAAGTGACTTGGCTCAAATTGAAGTGATTAAAAAAGAACTGACGATTGTGGGCTCGCGCCTTAATAATCGTCGTTTTCCACAAGTGCTTGAAATGATTGCATCAGGTCGTTTGGATCCTTTGGCATTAATTAGTCATCGGATTGCTTTAAACGACATTGGCGATGGTATTCAGCTAATGGAAAACCACCCTGAGCTTACTCGTAAAGTGCTTGTTGAAATGAGTAAGTAATTGATAACCCTAGAGCATAAATCTAATAATAAAAACGGAGTTCCTCATGATTAAACCAATGTTAAAAGTCGCCGTCATGTCATCAATCTTGTTGGCTGGGCTTTCTCAAGCTGCTGATGTTACGTTGAAATTTGGCTATCCAGCAAATGAAGACAATATCTGGCATAAAGCGGCGTTGAAATTCAAAGAAGTCGCAGAAACAAAATCGAATGGCCGTATTGACGTTAAGCTTTACCCTAACGAACAGTTAGGCAAAGAAATGGATGTTATTAATAGCATTCAGCTTGGTACTGCTGATATGACTATTACAGGTGAATCACTACAGAACTGGGCACCAAAAGCAGCCTTGATGGCAGTTCCTTATGCTTTTACCAGCTCTGAACAACTCACAAAAGCGGTAAATGGCGAAGTGGGTAAAGAAATCAGTGAACAGATTTCTGAACGTACAGGACTAAAACCGATTGCTTGGTTTGAACGTGGTCCTCGTCATTTAACCTCTAACCGTAAAATTCAATCACCAAGTGACTTAGATGGCTTGAAATTGCGTGTTCCTAACGTCCCTCTGTTTGTGAAAACATGGCAAGCGCTAGGGGCTAAACCAATCCCTATGGCGTTTAGCGAGGTGTTTACTGCTTTGCAACAGCATACGATTGATGGACAAGAAAACCCGCTTAGCTTGATCAATAGTGCGAGTTTCTATGAAGTTCAAAAGTATGTGAACTTAACAGGCCACGTTCGTAGTTGGATCTATGTGGTGATTGGTCAAGGTAAGCTCAATAGTATGCCTGCCGATTTACGTGACATCGTATTAGAGGCTGGTCAGCAAATGCAAAGCTATGAACATGGCATGTTTGCAGCGGATGAAGCGAAATTGCGCTCTACTCTAGAAGCTCGTGGAATGGAATTTGTACAGCCAGATCTTGCTGCTTTTAAAGCGGCGGCACAAAAGGCAGTGCAAGAAGCATTAACGCCTGAGCAGCTTGAGCTTTATAAAAAGATCTAAATTTCCATAGGCAAACCTACATCCGTTTAAGACCGGACCGCCTATTTTCGTTTATATAGCGAAAATAGGCCTCTTTGGAGAGGAATACGATGAGTAGCTCATCTCAAACCAATAGCCCAAGAGATTTTGTGAGTAAGCTGGAAAAGAGTATCCAGTGGTTACTATACATTATTGATTGGGTATTTTCTGTATTGGCTGTGTCGGCACTATTAGCGATTGCTGCCGTGGTCATCTTGCAAGTTGTCTCTCGCTTCCTGCTGCCCAGCTCCCCTATTTGGACAGAAGAGCTGTCTCGCTATTTATTTGTTTATCTTATTGTTATGGGCTCTGGATTGGTGATTCGACATAACCGTCATGTGCGTTTGGAGTTGTTTCAAGGCGCCTTGAATCGGTTTTGGACAAAATTTTATCAGATTTTTTGTCACCTTTTAGCTGGTAGTTTTGCTATTTATATCCTGCCTTACGCTATCAAATACGCTCAAATAGGACGTTGGCAGACCTCTCCAGCTTTAGAGGTTCCTATGTACTGGGCATTCCTATCAGTGACTTTTTTCTTCGCGTTAACGGCCTTTTATAGCTTTATGAGTGTGTTGCTTGTTCTGCTCGAACGTGATGACCAAGGAGTAGCTTCATAATGGAAGTCATTTTACTGTTTCTCGTATTCTTTCTGCTGTTGTTTGTTGGCGTGCCTATTGTGTTTTGCTTAGGCATCGCCTCGCTTACTTATTTAACGATGGCGGGTATTCCGCTAACCATTGTGCCTCAGCGCTTGTACGCTGGCATGGATTCCTTTGTTTTACTCTGTATCCCCGGCTTTATTTTGGCGGGGAATTTAATGAATGTCGGCAATATTACTGATTATATTATTCGTTTCAGTAATGCCTTGTTAGGCCATATTCGTGGTGGTCTCGGACTGGCGAATGTTGGCGGCTCAATGATCTTTGGCGGTATTTCCGGTACCGCTGTGGCGGACACAGCGAGCATTGGTGCTGTGATGATTCCTGGGATGGCTCGAAGTGGTTACGACAAACCCTTTGCTGCGGCAGTGACTGCGGCGTCATCAACTATTGGCCCTATTATTCCACCTAGTGTGCCGATGATTATTGTTGGTTCTTTAAGTGGTATTTCCGTTGGCAAGATGTTCTTAGCCGGTGTTGTGCCTGGCATTATGCTAGGGCTGGCGATGATGGTAACGGCGTATATTATTGCGGTGAAACGCCAATACCCTCGTGAAAAACGTGCAACGCTAAAAGAAATCTATATCGTTGGTAAAGGTGCGTTTTGGGCATTGTTAATGACCTTTATTATCCTGTACGGGATTATTGGCGGACTATTCACGCCAACCGAAGCGTCTATTATGGCAAGTCTATACGCTTTTGTGGTCGGGATGTTTGTGTATAAAGGTCTGACCTGGAAGAACTTACCCAAACTACTAGTAGATACCGTGCTGAGTTCAACGAGTTTGTTATTGTTGGTGGGCATGGCGAACTTATTTGGCTGGATTCTTACGAGCGAACAGATTCCACAGATGTTGGCTGGTGCGATTTTTAGCATTAGTGAAAATCCGCTGGTGGTAATTTTAATCATCAATATTGTGCTATTGGTTGTGGGTGGTTTTATGGAAACCATCGCGGCACTGATTATTCTTTTTCCAACCTTGCTAAAAGTGGCAGAAGGTATAGGCATGGACCCAATTCATTTTGGTGTGATGGCGGTACTTAACCTGATTATTGGCTTAACAACACCGCCTGTTGGCGTGTGTTTATTTGTCGCTGCAGGCATCAGTGAGTTACCAATGACTACCATTGTAAAAGCAATTTGGCCTTTCCTAATCTGTAACCTTGTTGTGCTTTTACTGGTTTCTTATGTCCCTGCTATTTCATTGTGGCTGCCTTCGTTGCTGGGTTAATGGGTGATTTTATGACAAATATTCAACGTATAAATAGCCAAATTGAACCAAGCTTGCATGATGTCGGCATAGTTCACATTGGTTTGGGTGCTTTTCACCGTGCTCATCAAGCTGTGTACCTAGAACAAACACTTGCACTTCATGGCGGTGATTGGATGATCGCCAGTGCCAACATTCGTTCTAATCATAAGTTGGTTGAGCAGATGCAGGCGGCTGGGCATTGTTATCATGTGGTGGAATACGCAGATACAAGTAACGCCCATCTAAGAGAAATTAAAGCGATTAAAAACACATTTTTCTGTGGCTCAGATGAAGGGAGAGAGGCGCTACTGTCACAAATGACAGCACCTGCGACCAAGATTGTCACCTTAACGATTACGGAAAAAGGCTATTACTTAGCGCCATCCACGGGCGAGTTGTTATTAGATGCGCCAGAAATCCAGCATGACATGACAGCCTCGTCGCAACCTAAAACGGCTTTGGGTCTGATTCTTGAAGCATTGAAACAGCGCCGTGCGCAAGGCTTTGCTGCCTTTACGGTGTTGTCTTGTGACAATATGCCTCATAACGGTGTTCGAGCCAAAGGTGCGGTGGTGGCGCTTGCTAAAGCACAGGACGACGAGTTTGCCCAATGGATTGAACAAAACGTCGCGTTTCCAAATTCCATGGTAGATCGCATCGTTCCTGCTGTTTCAGACCAAGATCTTGCGATGATCAAAGCGGACACTGGCATCAGTGAAGCTACGGTGGTGAAGTGCGAACAATTTAGCCAATGGGTAGTGGAAGATCATTTCCCTGCCGGTCGTCCAAAATGGGAATCGGCTGGTGTGCAAATGGTTGAAGACGTGTCTAGTTATGAAATGATGAAGCTGAGAATGCTCAATGGCAGTCATTCATTATTGGCATATTTGGGGACTATTGCAGGCTTCAAAACGGTGGCAGATGCTATGCAAGACAAGGATATTCGAACCTTTCTTGAGCATTATATGATGCAAGAAGTCGCACCGACATTGCCTAGTTTTAAGCAAACAGAACTAGCAACATACTGCCAACAGCTATTAGCTCGTTTTGAAAACGACAGCCTGCAGCATCAACTTAAACAAATTGCGATGGATGGTAGCCAAAAACTGCCACAACGCTGGTTAAGCGGTTTGACCGAATTGCAGGAAAAACGCCTTAAGGCACCCGCGATAGAACTTGGTATTGCTGGCTGGATCACCTTTCTTTGTCATGCCGAACAGAAGCAACAAAGTATCAATGACCCACTTGAAACGGAGTTATTCGCATTAGTGCGCCGTCATCGAAATGATGGTAGGCGTCTGATTCCTGCTTTGTTGCAGCGTAAGGATATTTTTCCAGCGTCCTTGGCTCAGGATCAGGCATTACTGATTCGTCTGTCGAGTGTAGCGGACGGCTTATTAGCTGGCGCAAAAGTACAGAGTCTGATGCGTAGCGCTTTTCAGAATAAAGATAAGTAAGAGAGTTTATTATGGAACATACATGGCGTTGGTTTGGAGTAAATGACTCCATAACCTTACAAGATATTCGTCAAGCCGGTGCAACCGGCATTGTTACAGCATTACATGACATACCCAATGGTGAAGTGTGGCCTGTATCGGCCATCCAAACGGTGAAAGACAAGATAGAAGCGGCGGGTCTGCGTTGGTCCGTTGTGGAAAGTATTCCTGTTCATGAAGATATTAAACAGCGAACGGGCGAGTACCAAAAGTATATTGAAAACTACGGTAAGAGCATTCAAAACCTTGCAGCCTGTGGCATTCAAACCGTGTGCTATAACTTTATGCCAGTGCTTGATTGGACTCGAACCGATCTTACTTATGCCTTACCTGATGGTTCCCGAGCATTGCGTTTCGACCAAACCGCTTTTGCGGCGTTTGATTTATTTATTTTACAGCGTCCAAATAGCGAGAAAAATTACAGTGAGGCTGAAATCGCGGCCGCTCAGGCCTATTTTTCAGCGCTCAGCGACGAGCAAAAGGAGCTGTTAATAAGTACCATATTGGCTGGGCTTCCTGGTGCTGAAGAGAGTTATTCGTTAGATAACTTTCGTGCCGCATTAGCGGCTTATGATGATATTGATAAAGATATTTTAAGAGAAAACTTCGCCTACTTTTTAGAACATATTGTGCCAATAGCGGAATCTTGTGGTGTGAGTTTAGCCGTTCACCCTGATGATCCACCGCGTCCAATTTTAGGTTTGCCTCGAATTGTTTCGACCAAGCAAGATGTTGAATGGTTAGTTGAGCGAATCCCTTCATCAGCCAATGGCATTACTTTCTGCACGGGGTCTTATGGCGTACGTGAAGATAATGATTTGTGCGATATGGCGACCACCTTTGCGGATCGAATTTACTTCACTCACTTACGCTCGACTCAACGAGAAGAGACGTGGGGAAGCTTTCATGAGGCGGCGCATTTAGAAGGCAATGCAGACATTTCGGATGTGATCCTGGTGTTACTGAAAGAAGAGCAACGTCGCCAACAAGCTGGCATAGATAAAGGAATTCCATTGCGCCCAGATCATGGTCATCAGATTATGGATGATTTACGCCGTGACGCAAAACCCGGTTACTCGGCTCTTGGTCGAATGAAGGGCTTAGCTGAAATCCGTGGTGTTGAATTTGCTCTGAAGAAATATGTCTTGAAAGACGAATAAAGTTTAACGCTGTTACTACGGCCAAGGCAGCGGTTGATGGGTGTTTGCTTTAAGGATGCTCTCACCCTGTCCGCCACTTTCCGCTCTTAACCAATCCACGAAGGCTTCAATTCTCGCCCTTCTTGGAGAGCTCTTTGCATAATAAGCATAAAACTCGATCTTTTCATTCAATGCTTTGGGGTGAGGTTGGACGAGTATTCCTTCATCAAGCTCTTGTTGGACCATAAACTTCGGGCATAAAAAGACACCGTGGCCGGCTTTTACGGCGCTGATTCCCATGTACCAAGAATTCACTTCCGCCCATAGAATATTCTTGTTTCTGATAGGGCAAATCTCCAGCTCTTCAAACCAGGCTTTCCACTGATAAGATGAATCGTCTACCTGAATCATCCAACACTTTAATAAATCAGTGGGCTGAAATAAGCCAATCCTGTCCGCCAACGACGGAGAGCAAACTGGAATAATGTCAGACGATATAAGTGTTCGTTTTACGGTGTCTTCTCGATCGACGGTTAGATGCTGATTATCATCAATGCCGACATCTATTTTCCCCCCATGTATGTCTATTCGTTCGTCTGCTGAGAAGAGCTTTACCGTAATATCTTTTTGAAGATCTGAGAAGCGCCACAGTCTTGGCATGAGCCATAGAGACACATAGCTTTGTAATCCAGAGACAAGCAATGTTCCTTCCACTGGTTCGAGTTTGACGCTTTCTAACCCTTTACTAATAAAATTAAATGCTTGGGTAAGATGCTCTGCGAGCTCTTGTCCTTGGCTGGTCAGCCGCATATCACGGCCCGAACGATAAAACAGCGGCACCCCTAGGTATTCTTCTAATAAACGAATTTGTTGGCTCACCGCCGCTTGGGATACGTGTAACTGCTTTGCTGCCTTGGTGTAGCTCAAAGTTTGGCTCGCTACTGAAAAGTAATGGGCCGCCTTTAAATGAGTGACTCGATTGTTCATAAACTAGTATCCAAAATAGAACCCATAAGATTTTCTAATCTTATCTGTAAGAATATAGCATTCGTTTTTACCTTTTTTTAACGACACAATAAAGCTCTTATCGACAGGAGGTGTGAGTATGTGGACGTTATTACTGTGGTTGAATCAAAAAATAGTAGCAAGCTATGAATGGTTAAAAAATCGGTATGAAGTACTAAGAGATAGGCGGGTCACAAGAAAGCAAATGATGCTTGCTCGTTATTTACCTGCTTATTTGCGTCGTGATATGGGGCTGCCGCCCTATACGGAGCGCAAAGAAATAAGATCCAAAGATTCTCAGTAATCCTTCAGATTATCTTATGAATCCGGTTAACTTGTATGAATTTCTCTCATAAAAAAAGCCACTGTGTTGCCACAGTGGCTTAGAGCAAGAGTCATTCTTGCAAGCGGAAGCTTTTCCTTTTTAATTAAAGCGGTTCGAATAAAACCGCGCAATTAAAGGTTAAACAAGCTCTTTAAAGCAGCGTTTGAAGATGTCCATGCCTTCGTCAATGATGTCCATTTCGATGGTCAACGCGGGTAGGAAACGAATAACGTTACCGCGAATACCACAAGAAAGTAGAACTAGGCCATTTTCGGCTGCTTTTGCAGATAATTTCTTAGCAAGCTCTGGGTAAGGTTTGCTGACATCACCATCGTGTACAAACTCTACGGCGATCATCGCGCCAGCATTACGGACTTCGCCAATGATCTGTGGGTATTCAGCTTGCATTGCATTAAGGTGCTTAACGAAGTGAGCACCTACTTCCACTGCGCGGTCACACAGCTTCTCTTCTTCGATCACATCAAATACAGCAAGACCGGCCGCACAACCAACTGGAGAGCCGCCGTAAGTACCACCAAGTCCTCCAGGAATTGGCGCATCCATAATGTCTGCTTTACCGACTACCGCAGCGATTGGGAAACCGCCGGCAATACCTTTTGCTGCCGTCATAAGGTCAGCTTCAATGCCTGCTTGTTCGTGGCAGAACATGGTGCCAGTACGTGCAAAACCAGATTGAATTTCATCAAGAATCAATAGCATGCCATGGTCATCACATAGCTTACGAAGCTTCTGTAGAAAGCTTGCAGATGCTTGGTAGAAACCACCCTCACCTTGTACTGGCTCGATGATGATAGCCGCAACGCGAGAAGGCTCGATATCACATGTAAAACGCATTTGAAGATCTGCTAAAGCTTGTTCTTCTGTAATACCTAAATACTCATTTGGGTAAGGGATATGGAAAATATCACTTGGGAAAGGACCGAAACCAATTTTGTAAGGATTTACTTTGCCCGTTAGACCCATGGTCATGTTAGTACGGCCGTGGAAGCCACCGTTAAACGCAATCACACCAGGACGACCTGTATAAGCACGAGCGATTTTTACACAGTTTTCTACTGCTTCAGCGCCGGTTGTCACGAAGATAGACTTTTTCGGCGTGTTGCCCGGTGCTGCAGCGTTTAGTTTTTCAGCCAAAGCCACTGCTGACTCGTACGGGCTAACCATTACGCAAGTGTGAGTGAAGCGCTCCAATTGGGCTTGTACCGCTGATTTTACTTTTGGATGATTATGACCCGTGTTTACCACTGCGATACCAGCCCCAAAATCGATGTGACGCTTACCTTCAACGTCCCAGATTTCAGCGTTTAAAGCACGGTCAACGTAAACAGGTGCCATGTTGCCTTGGCCACGAGCGATAGCGCTTTCTTTGCGTTTTTGTAGATCAGCGTTGTTCATTTTATCTTTCACCTTTTAGAGCAAGCTCTATGTACATGAAGCGGCGCGAGCACCGCTTGTTTGTTAACGATAAAGAGAGGTTGAGTGAGGTAAAACCTTACGCCAAGCCGCCCATGCACAAGTATTTGATTTCAACGTATTCGTCGATGCCGTATTGAGAGCCTTCACGGCCACTGCCTGACTCTTTTACACCACCGAATGGCGCAACTTCGCTAGAAATGATGCCTTCGTTGATGCCCACCATGCCGTATTCCAAGGCTTCAGAGACGCGCCAAATACGAGCAATATTTTGGGAATAGAAATAAGAAGCTAAGCCAAATGGGGTATTGTTTGCCATGGCAACGGCTTCTTCTTCAGTTTTAAATTTGAACAAGGGCGCAACAGGACCAAAAATCTCGTTAGAAAAGATATCCATGTCTTCAGTGACACCAGTCAAAATGGTTGGCTCGAAAAATTGAGCGCCAGCGGTAGACGCTTTTGATCCACCAACGAGAGCTTTAGCTCCTTTAGCAACGGAATCGCTAACAAGCTGCTCTACCTTGCTGATGGCTGCGGCATTGATTAGCGGCCCAATAGTTACACCGTCGGCAAAACCATCTCCCGTTTTGAAGGTGACAACACGTTTGGCTAGTTTCTCGGCAAAAGCATCGTACACACCTTCTTGTACCAAGATGCGGTTAGCACAAACACAGGTCTGGCCCGCGTTACGGTATTTAGACGCAATCGCGCCTTCTACAGCCGCATCTAGATCGGCATCATCAAATACGATGAAAGGCGCGTTGCCGCCTAATTCCATTGAAGTACGCTTAACCGTTTGTGCGCACTGAGAAAGCAACAATTTGCCCACAGGTGTTGAACCTGTGAAAGACAATTTACGCACCGTAGGATGACCGGTTAGTACTCCACCAATAGCTTTCGCATCTGTACCCACCACAACATTTAACACGCCGGCTGGAATGCCCGCTTGATGGGCAAGTTCAGCCAGTGCCAACGCACACAAAGGCGTTTCATCGGAAGGCTTGATCACAATCGCACACCCTGCTGCCAGTGCAGGACCTGCTTTACGAGTGATCATAGCAATCGGGAAGTTCCATGGCGTAATCGCCGCTACTACACCAATAGGCTGTTTAATCGTTAATACGCGTTTGTCTTTGGCAAAGGTTGGAATCACATCACCATTTAAGCGACGCGCTTCGTCCGCGAACCAATCAATAAAAGACGCGCCATAAGCAACTTCGCCTTTGGCCTCGGCAAATGGTTTGCCTTGCTCTAAGGTCATTAGTTTTGCTAGGTCGTCTTGATTGTCCAGAATCAGCTGGTTCCAGCGGCGTAATAAGGTTGCACGCTCTTTTGCTGTGCGACCTTGCCATTCTTTCTGTGCTTTTTCAGCAGCTTCAACCGCAAGTGTTGTTTCTTCTGCGCCTAAATCCGCCACATCAATAATGTGTTCGCCATTGGCTGGATTGGTAATGGCGAAGGTTTTTCCAGATGTGGCTTCCACCCATTTGCCATCAATGTACGAGTGGCTTTTGAGTAGAGAAAGCTGAGATAGTATTGTGGTCATAAAACACTCCAGACTAGATTGCGGAGAACGGTTGGTAAGTACGAGCCAAGGCATTGCACTTGCAATATCAATCGATAGTAGGCAAAGGTCACAGTTTGAAAAATGAGAAGCTATCAATTCAATGTTTGATCTTTTTCAAACATTCGAGAAGAAGCACAATGATCGAGGAACATCGACTTTGTATTTGATAACTGTTTACGAAATGATGATTTCGTTTGTAGCGCAAACGAGAAGATTCAAAATGCAGAAAAGTAAAACGGCTTTGCAGAGGTTTATAAGAACGTCAAAGAGGAAAAAACATTGGCCCAAGATAGAGTATTTGTTCGTCAGTGCTTAGCGGACATTATCCTTGCGGATCTGCGCCAGCATATTTTATCGGAGGACATTACACAGGGTGGACTAGGAGGGTACACGTTAGGGGCACAGTGCTTTGTTGCAAAGCTATTCCGCCGAATAAGCCGAGTGAATTATTTTTGAAAGTGTCAAACCAAACAGTAGAAGAATTAATTGTGGCTCCGTATTCGCCGTAAAATCGAGTACAATTATGCTTTAATTTGTATAGATAGACGTTTTGATTTCATTATGAAGTCATTACTTTTTCTTAATTTATGTATCAAGTGAGGGTAGAAAATTGGCTCAAAAGAGGGCTGTCGTACGCCAAAGTTTGCCTGATGTCATCGCTACTGATTTGCGTAATCGAATTTTGTCTGGTGACCTAGCAGAAGGTAGTCTTATCCGACAAGAATTATTAGCTGAAGAATATGATGTGTCACGAATGCCTGTTCGAGAGGCATTAAAGCGGCTTGATTCGGAAGGACTTGTTGTTTTTATCAACAATCGAGGCGCTACCGTAACAAAGCACTCATTAGATGAAATTGCTGAATTTTTTGATGTTAGAATTCTCTTAGAAGTTGATTTGCTTAAAAAGTCCATACCGTTAATGGATGAGCATCACTTTGACCGGTGCCGTGAGTTGCTCGATGAAATGGAAGCGTCATACGCCGCTGGAAATGTGGCTGACTGGGGGCCATTAAATGCGCAATACCACGCAATGTTATATGAAGCAGCTAATCAAAAGCTGACGATGCAGCTTCTTGAACGGGTCAGTATGCTGGCGAATCGATATGTCAGTATGCATATTGATCAGCTGAGTAAAGCCGATAATGCTGAACATGATCATCGATCTTTATTTAACTTAGCTCGCTTACGTGATGTGGATGGTGCTGCAGATTTATTGAAAGCCCACCTTGAGAACACCAAGCAACAAATACTAGAGTTGATTGCAGCAACACGTTCTAAATAACTCACTTTGTTTAACTGAATACTGTTGCTAAGGACAGGTAACCGTATTCAGTCCCCCCTTATTTCCTGCTCTACTAGTGTGTTTCAAATGCCTTGCTTACGGCTTCTTTATGATGCTTATTCGCATATTACTTGTACAATTTGTATTTTTGGATACAATATCCATATAAGAATTACTTCAAACGAATACTAATGGAGCAAGAACAATATGACTTTCATGCCACATGGTAAACATTTCATCGCCGGCAAATGGATCTCTTCAGATCAAACATTCCAATCTTCGCCAGCCACTGGCGAAGCCCATGCCTTTGCAAAGGGTTCGGTAAAAAATGTCAACGACGCGGTTGAGACTGCAGAATCGGCTTTTCTTGAGTACGGCTATTCTTCACGTGAAACACGTGCTGATTTTTTAAACGCCATCGCTGATGAAATAGATGCCCGTGGTAATGATATTACCGCCATTGGTTGCGCAGAAACTGGCTTGCCTGAAGCTCGATTAATTGGCGAGCGCGGACGCACATGCGGTCAATTACGCTTGTTTGCACAGCATATTCTACAAGGAGATTATTTAGATAAGCGTCACGATGCGGCATTGCCTGAGCGTCAGCCTCTTCCTCGCGCCGATTTAAAACTGATACAGCGTCCTATTGGCCCTGTTGCCGTGTTTGGTGCATCCAACTTCCCATTGGCCTTTTCCACTGCTGGTGGCGATACCGCTGCCGCTTTGGCTGCTGGCTGTACTGTGGTTGTAAAAGGACACAGTGCGCACCCTGGAACCGGTGAAATTATTGCCGAAGCCATTCACTCTGCGATTATAAAATGTGGCATGCCGGCTGGTGTGTTCAATTTAATACAAGGTGGTAATCGTGAGGTGGGTTCAGCCTTGGTGCAGCACCCATTGATCAAGGCAGTTGGCTTTACGGGTTCTTTGGCAGGAGGACGTGCTTTATTTGATTTATGTGCTGCACGCCCTGAGCCGATCCCTTTCTTTGGTGAGTTAGGGTCCGTTAATCCCATGTTCTTATTCCCTAATGCCATTGCCAATCGCGGAGAATCGCTGGGCAAAGGCTGGGCGGCTTCTTTGACTATGGGGGCTGGGCAGTTTTGTACTAATCCTGGTATTGCCGTGTTGCTCGCTGGCCCTGAAGCGGATGCATTTGTATCTACTGTGAGCAATAGTCTTTCGACTGTACCTTCTCAGGTTATGCTAACGGATGGAATTGCAGAAGCGTACCGTACTGGTCAAAAACGTATTGCGGCGACAACGGGAGTTCGTGAAGTACTGGCAACGTCCTGTGAATTACGCGATGCAACACCGTATCTTTACGCCACAACCGCATCAGAGTGGTTAGCGAATACAGAATTAGCTGAGGAAGTATTTGGCCCATTAGGAGTGGTGGTGTTGGCCGCGTCGATTGAGGAAATGTTGCAAGTCGCCAAAAGCCTAGAGGGACAACTGACTTGTACTATCCATTTGGATGAGTCTGATACTCGTGCCGCAAAATGTTTTCTGCCTGTTCTGGAGCGTAAAGCGGGTCGTATCTTGGCGAATGCTTTCCCAACAGGTGTGGAAGTATGTGACAGCATGGTGCATGGCGGGCCGTACCCTGCATCAACCAACTTTGGTGCGACGTCAGTAGGAACAATGTCCATTCGCCGCTTCTTGCGCCCAGTGTGCTATCAAGATATTCCAGCAGGATTATTACCAGAAGATCTTATCTAATATAACCGTTTATTAGACAAAAAAGCCGCACCAAGGAGTGCGGCTTTTTATTGCCTGAACCGGTTAAGATTTACGCAATGTGAGAAGTTCTTCGTACAGAGTTCGAGGAATCTCGACCGCATTACGTTTCATGTTGTGCTCACGTGCAATATAGCGTCGTTGAGATGGCAGTCGCGCGCCTTGGTCAATAATATCTGCAAACAACCGCTCTGCTCGTTCATCATTGGCGAGGGTTTTACCTCCGCTCAATAAATTCGGGTCGATCGCGATTATTATTTCGCCATGATAAGGCGCTTCGGGTTTGCCTTGGGCAAATTCCATACTTTCTTTGCTGGTCAGGTCGTCGATAAGTGGCCCTGCAAGTAACTCAACCATGATTGATAAAGCTGAGCCTTTATACCCTCCAAACGTCAGCATAGCGCCATTCATTGCGGCTTCTGCGTCTGTGGTTGGTTGTCCATCTTTATCGATCGCAACGCCTTCTGGTAACGCCTTCCCTGCTCTGCGATACAGTTCTATTTCACCTCTAGCAAATTGGCTGGTGGCAAAATCAAAGGTAAAGGGATGTTTGCCTATGCGTGGCCAGCTGAAGGCTAAAGGGTTAGTTCCTAACGTGCCGCGAGTACCGCCAGCAGGGGCGACCCATGCATGGCTGGGCACCATGGCAATGGCGGCGAGCCCGGCTTCAGACAGCTTTTCAACCTCAGGCCAAAGTGCAGAAAAGTGATAACAGTTATTAATTGCCAGCGCAGCGATACCGTTTTTCTTGGCCTTTTCTATTAATTGAGGCAGCGCCGCTTGAAAGGCAAGTAAAGACATTCCTTGGTTGGCGTTGGCTCTAACCACCGAAGGTCCAGCGTCTGTGATGGTGGGCGCAGCCGTGCCATCTATGCGTCCTGACTTGATACTATCAACGCACATAAGTAGTCGATGAAGGCCGTGCGAGTGACAATTATCCTGCTGGCAGGCATACATAATATCGGTGATGGAACGGGCGTGATCTTTATTAAAGCCATTGTCCATGAGTATCGTTTCGCTTAGCTCGCGCATTTCAGCCAAACTTAGGGTGACGTTATCGCTCATACTTTCTCCATTATGTTTAGTTATTCCCGTAGAAGCTAGGCTCCCCAAGTATCACTTAGCTTATAACCTTCAGGCCAGGGATCATCTGGGTCCAACATGTGTTGATGTGTCCCTGTAATCCATCCGCGTCCACTGATTTGTGGAATCACGGCAGGATGACCATTAACCTGAGTAGTTTCAATAATTTTGCCATTAAACTGCGAACCGATAATGGACGTTGCCATTAGCTCTTGTCCTGTTGTCATCAAGCCTTTAGCGTGCATTAGCGCCATTCGAGCGGAAACCGCTGTACCAGTTGGGGAGCGATCGATTTTGCCAGGTTGTATCGCGACCGCCGATTTACTGCGAAGCCCCTTTTCTGTCGTCTCGAGTGGACCGCAAAAAGCGCAAAAAGAAATGTGTTTCCAATTTGGGTTCGTTGGGTGAGTAAAGCCTAATTGCTCATTTGCGGCATTGGTAATTTTCACACCCAGCTGAGCAAGGTTTTTGGCTTCACTTTCAACAATCTCAAGCCCTAATGATTGGGTGTCTACAATGACAAAGCTGTCACCGCCATAAGCAGTATCAACCATAATAGTGCCTAGCCCTTCGACTTTTAAAGGCACATTGATCTTATCGGCAAAGCTTGGAACGTTTTGCACAAAAATACGCTGGGCCTTGCCATCACGGCACTCTGCACGAACATATACCAGACCACCGGGAGCTTCTAGAACTATATCGGTGTAGGGTTCTTGCATTGGCAAGATTCCACTGTCCAAGAGAACGGTGGACACACAAATAGAGTTAGAACCCGACATAGGAGGAGTGTCTTCTGGCTCCATAATAATAAACGCGGCGTCAGCGTCAGGGTGTTTAGGGGGCACCAATAAATTAACATGCCGAAACACACCGCCGCGAGGCTCGTTCAGCATGAAATTGCGTAAAGTTTTATCTTGCTCGATAAACGAACGCTGTTCCCATAAGGTGTTTCCGGGCGGCGGCGTCACGCCGCCGACTATCACATCACCGACTTCACCTTCGGCATGAGCGGAAATAACATGGATCGTTTTACGGCTGCGCATAGGCTTGGATGTCCTCTGATGTTATTGGAAGCGTGTTGCAGAATATGGCTGCATGGGAATGTCGATCGTTCTTTCAGCCAGAAGGTCGCAGATTAACTCGGCGGTACCAGCGGATTGAGTGAGCCCCAAATGGCCGTGCCCAAAAGCGTAAATCACACGCTTAGACTGAGTGGCGTAATCTATGACTGGTAAACTATCTGGCATAGATGGACGAAATCCCATCCACTGTTCTCCACCTGTAATGTTTAGATCGGGTAAGAAATGAGCGGCTTTATTAAGCAGAGCATCGGCGCGTTTATAATTCGGTTTAAGAGACAGACCGCCGAGTTCTACGGCCCCACCGACTCGTACACCTTGACCAGCTTTCGTCACCACAAAGCCGTGGTTACTGAATGTTATGTGGGTTTTAAGGTCAAATGCCCCGGCTGGTAATGTCGTGTTGTACCCTCGTTCGGTGTCGAGTGGTAAATTGTCACCAATTGATTGAGCTAATGTCTTGGACCATGCACCTGCTGCGATCACCACATAACGTGCTTCATATTCCAAATCATCGCTTTTTAAGAGGACACTGCTGTCTTTCAAATCAATGCTATTGATAGAGGCAATGCGTATCTGACCACCTAGCTTTTCGAAAGCGTCAGCTAGGTGTTGTGTCCATTGGGCAGGATGAACGACGTTTTTCCATTCAGGAGTAAAAGCCGCATGGGTAAAACGAGGGTGAATTCCGGGCTGGATGTTAGCGATGGCTTCAGGGCTTTCTAGCAGTTCGAATACAACGCCGTTTTCCTTGCGAGTTTGCCAACCGGCAAGGCTTGCTTTAAATTCGGCCGCGCCTTCATACAGTTGTAATTGCCCTTCTCTTCGAATCAAAGGTTCACCATTGACGGCGGTTATTTGACGCTCTAAAGCGACTTTTGATAGCGCCATTAAATTGGCTTGAGCGGCGAGAGCGGCTTGGTACTTGTCTTTCCAACTGGCTCGCCAGAATTGGAACATCCAAGGTAGAATTTTTAACGCGTAACCAGGACGCAGGGATAAAGGGCCTAGGGGGTCAAGGAGCCACTTTGGCGCTTTGCGCATAATACCTGGAGTGGCAAGCGGAATAACGTCCGCAAAAGCGAATGCCCCCGCGTTACCTGCGGATGTTTCAGCGGCGATGCCTTTCCTGTCTAGGACCAGCACCTGCCTGCCTTCTGACTGCAATTTAAGCGCGGTACTGATACCTATAATGCCAGCACCAATCACAATAACATCCGCTTTTATTTGGTCGCTCATAGTGACTCCTTGCTCGTTTTAGCGGCCCAGTTCGATACCTTTTCTGAGAGGATCGTTTGGGTTATTGATAAATGTTGCTTCACGAGTAATAAAGGCCTGACCAGTAATAGACGGCACAATACTTCCTTTTGGAGCGGTTGGGTTGCTGGACACTTCATAGCTTAAGGTATAACCACTGCCAATCGTGCTTTCTTGATAGATTTCCTCTCCAGGGGCAAGTCGATTATCAGCAGCAAGGCATGACAAGCGAGCTGAACAGCCCGTTCCACAGGGTGATCTATCGTAGGCATCGTCAGGGCATAAAACAAAATTACGCGTGTGCCCTTTCTCAGTAAGCGCAGGGCCATACAGCACAATGTGATCGATAATACCGCCCTTGTCACCTTCAATACCTTGAGCGTAAATGGCTTCTCGAATGGCGATTCCTACTTCCGTTAGGCCACGAATATTGCTGGGTTGCACTGGCGTTGGGCTATCATCGACCATAAAGAACCAGTTGCCGCCGTAAGCAATATCTCCTGTTACCTTGCCAATGCCTTCTATTTCAATCGTGATGGCTTTTTTGAATCGGTAGCTGTCGATATTTTTTACCGTTATCGTATTTTTGTCGCTCAAAGTGACTTCAACAATACCAACCGGTGTTTCTATTTTGTGAGTACCAATGCCAATTGTACCTATGTGAGCCAGTGTTGCGGCGACACCAATGGTGCCGTGACCACACATGCCAATGACCGCGGCAGCATCAAAATAGATAACACCAGCGACGCATTCAGGGTTCGTTGGTTCGGTCAATAACGCACCGACCATGGCTTCTTGTCCATAGGGTTCAAGCACCACAGAGCGATAGAAGTCTCTATGCTCGGTGGCTAAACATGCCGCCCGTTCTGCCAAAGACCCTGATCCAAGATCAGGGCCTCCTTTAAGAATCACTCGAGTAGGTTCGCCTTCAGTATGGCTATCTACGATATGCATTCAGTAATCACTCCACCTTGTTTTATCCACTGAGCAAACCAGGTTTTGAAAAGCTGATATTGTTTTTCGCAGTATCGGCGTTGCTCTTCGTTTAGTTCATCTGTTTCATTAAAATGTAGGCGATACTCTTCTTCACCATTCAATACCAATAGATGTTTAAAGAAGAGTACAAGATCTGGGCCTTCATCAAAACTAGCAAGAACGGACATGGCTTCTTCTAACTCTTGAGCTCGTACTCGTGCTTCTGCATTGCCAGTAGCAGCCATTTTTGAAAGGTTAGTAAGCAATAGAACTTCTTTTGGTAATGCCGTCCCTATCCCTGTAATCGAGCCGGTAGCGCCACAGTTGACGAATCCATGGAATACACGAGTATCTACGCCAACCATTAACAACACGTCTTCATCGCCAGAGGTAATGTTTTCAGCGGCATAGCGCATGGCTTCTTTACTACCAAACTCTTTGAAGCCAATAAGGTTTTTGTGTTCTTGACGCAAAGCAAAGAAGACATCGGCTCGTGTTTCAAAACCGTATACTGGGCTGTTATAGATGATGGCAGGAATAGATGGTGCCGCCGCAAGAATGGCTTTGAAATGATTAATTTGCGCAGAGCTCACCGAGCCACGAGACAAAACACGTGGGATAACCATGAGGCCTGCGGCACCCACTTTCTCGGCATGAGCGGCGAGAGCGACAGCTGATTTTGTATTAATCGCACCAGTGCCGACCATTACGGGCACGCCAGCTTTAACAAGACGTTCTACGCCTTCCATGCGCTCTTCATCCGTCAACAACGGCCAATCGCCCATGGAGCCACAGTACACAACGCCAGACATGCCTGCCGCTATCATCTGTTGGCCTTTTTTCACTAAGGCATCGTAATCCGGTGTGCGGTCTGCTTTGCATGGCGTCATTAGGGCTGGTATTACGCCGTAAAAAATATCTTTGTTCATTCTGTAATCCTTTATTTTTAATCGATGGTTTTGTATTTAATCTTGTGTGTTTAAATGAATAATAGACGTTGTCTTAAACCGCTTCAGATTAGCGGACATTCATAAGAAATTTGCGCGTGTGTTCTGATTGAGCGTCTTCGAAAACCTGCTGCGGTGGACCAATTTCTTCCATGATGCCTTCATGGAAGTAAGCCACTCTATCGGAGACTTCTCGTGCAAAACTCATTTCATGGGTAACGCAAATCATCGTCATACCCTCTTCAGCAAGAAGCCGCATGGTGTCGAGAACTTCGCCTACTTTTTCGGGATCCAGTGCCGACGTAGCTTCGTCAAATAGCATGTATTCTGGTTCCATAGCGAGCGCACGTGCTATCGCCAAGCGTTGTTGTTGGCCACCAGACAAAGACACGGGGTAATTTTTTAATTTATCGCCCAGTCCCACGTGTTTTAACTGCTTAGCGGCAAGCTCTAGAGCTTCCTCCTTAGATTTCCCTTTCACAATACGTGGCGCCAACGCCACATTTTCTAAGGTCGTTAAATGAGGGAAGCTGTTCCATTGTTGGAATACCATGCCTAATTTTTGGCGCAATTTATTAATGTCCGTATTCTTCGCGTGAACATCAGTGCCATTGATATGAACTGTGCCTTGCTGAATAGTCTCAAGCCCATTAATGCAGTACAGCAAGGTTGATTTACCAGAGCCTGAAGAACCAATGATGGACAATACTTCCCCTTTATTGACATCAAGGTTAATGCCTTTAAGAACATGAAGGTCGCCGAAGTGTTTATGTAGATCTCGTATTTGAATCATTTCGCCCACCTTTTTTCGAATCTAGAGGCATACAGTGAAATTGGATAAGAAAGCGCAAAGTAAAAAACGCCAGCGATAGATAGAATGAGCAAGGGCTCCTGCGTTCTAGTAATAAGAATTTGGCTGGCCTTGAGTAACTCCACATAGCCCAATACAGAGACCAGCGCGCTGTCTTTCATCACCCCAAGCACAACACCGATCCAAGCAGGGAATACAGTACGGCCACCAATGGGTAACACAACATGAAACAAATCTTGCCAGTAAGTGAGCCCAAGTGAGCGAGAAGCTCGGCGCATAGACATATCAACGGACTCTATTCCGCCTCTTGCCACGTTTGATACTAATGACGCCGTATAGAAAGTCAGAATAACAACGCCGGAAAGGAATGGATTCAGATCCAAACCCACAATAGGAGCAAAATTATAGAAAAGCACCAACTGAATAATCAGAGGAACAGAGCGGAAAACATCCAAAATAGGAGCAAGGATAATGCCACCAGCAAATCTGCTTTCATGGAGGATCCAGCCAAAAATACAGCCGAGCACACTGCCGACGGTAATTGACAGTATAGAAATCCAAAGTGTTTTAAGTGCTGCCTCACCTAGAAACCAAAGGTCATTTGGGTTAAAGCCGGTAAAGAAGCTTATAGGTTCTTGCATAATATAAAGCCCCGTTAATATCGAAATAGACGCATCGCTAGCAAGCGAGAAGCACCTAAAACTATTTTGACAATGACATAGTAAATAACCGCAGCGGCGGCAAAGTACTCAAATACTCGAAAGGTTTTACTAGCAAAAAATTGAGTTTCACCACTGAGCTCTCTAAAGCCGATCAGCATGCCCAAAGAAGACATGAGTACCGCCCAGACCATTTGATTAGTGATGGGGTAATACACAATGCGTAAAACTTGAGGAATGACAATACGAGTGTAAGCCTGCCAGCTATTCATGCCTAAGCAGCGCGCGGAATTGATTTGCATCACGGGAATGGCTTGGAAGCCGCCACGAAAATTTTCAGCAAGATAGCCTGCACAATTAAAACTGAGCCCCGTTAAGATAATAGTAAAGGGCGATAAGTTGATGCCAAAAGCACCTAAACCAAAGCCAAAAAAGAACAGCTGGAACAGCGCCGGTGTATTGCGTGCGATTTCAATCCAGGTGACGGCAAACCACTTCAGTGGGCCTTTCATGTTCATACGCATTAACGCCAAGCAAAGGCCGATAACAACACCCAAAAGCATCGCTAAAGACGCTATTTCAAGGGTGACAAGACCTGCTTGGATCAACTCAGGAAGGCTTTTTACAACAGGACGCCAATGGAAACTATAATCAAACATTCTGGTATCTCCTTAGGCTTCCCTTCTTATAATAGGAAGGGAAGCGATGAGTCATCATTTATGTATTAATACATGACGCCTGGGACACGCAGAGAAGGAGAATCACCGCCAATATATTTCCCCCAAAGCTCTTGGTAGCGACCTGAGCGAACTTGGTGGGTAACAAACAGATTCAAGTAATTTAACCAAGTGACATCCTGACGTTTGCCAATAACCGAAGTGTAATCCGCGACCCAAGGCATACGAGGACCCGCGTCTAAATTAGTGTATTGCTGAGTGATAGGCTTGATTGTGGTGTTTGATGTAATACCGATGTCTGCTTTACCTTGAGCGACGGCTAAAAAAACTTCGTTTTCAGACTGATAACTTTGGTAGAGGTTTTCTTCACCCCACTGCTTCGCGATTTTCAGCCATTCTTGCTCTGGCAATGTACCAAGGGCTGATGCCACTCGTTTGCCTCGAATATCCTCTAATGTCTTGATATTACTACTGGCATTAACAACACCCTGAGAATAGAAAATAGCATAAGGAATACTAAACCCGACGGTACGTGCTCGCGCCAAACTGTCTGATGTGGAACCAAATACAACATCTGCTCGCCCAGTCACAATGACAGGTAAACGTTCAGACCATGTAAGCGGCATTATTTTCACATCCACTTCCAATGACTTCGCTAAATCATGGCAATAATCCACATCAAACCCTGCTGGTTCATTGTTGGCATCGCGATAACCCATAGGTGGGAAATCAAGTACTACACCACAGCGTAGGGTTCCTCTATCCACGACATCATCGAGTGTATCTGCTGTGACCATGTTGGAATTTAGGGCGGCAATCGACAAAAGAGTCGTTATTACTTTCTTCATTTTTATGTTCCTTGTTATTGATAGATTATTTTTTGTTTTCTTTGGGATATTGGATACAAAATACATTTAGATTTTCAGGCCGTCAAGAACGGCTTAAAAATTAAACAGAGAAAATTGCTTAAAAAGAGGAGGAACTAGCAGGTGTGAAGTGAGTTTTGATTTAATAGGTGCATGATTTTAATGGGAATGTTGAATAAAAAAGCGGGCGGAAAATTAAATCAAAAGAAACTTCATGCAAATGTATGTCGTATCCCAAATGCATATAGTACAAAAAGCAATCAATGCTATGGTTCTTTAATTTTTATTTCTTTGTGTCAGGAGGGAATTCAGGATAGGAAAAAAGCGTTCATCTAAGTATATCTATGACAATAATGCGGAAAGGCTTTTAGTTTGATGTCTCTGCATAGAAGTTTGTGATGCTAGTACGAGATTTTTCAATATGAGAGAACATAAGGGAAAAGAGCCACTTGATATGCCTCATATTTCCCTTTTACTATTTAAACAACAGTGGTTTAAATGTCTTGTAATTGAAAGTCAGAAGGTGCTTTTGGCATCACACCTTGCAGCAACTCGACGGACTTTTCTAAACCTTCTAATGAGTTAAGCAAAACGTCTTCATGCTCAATAGATAACCAGCGGTCATAACCATTCATAAGTAATCGATAGCAGAACTGACGCCACCACTCTTCACCATGACCATAACCTAGGGTGATGTATGACCATGAACGTGCAGAAATATCAATTAAGCTGCCGTTTTCCAATAAGCTGGTGGTTGCCTGTACACTTGGATTTAGCTGTGTGTCTTTGGCATGTACGTGATAAATTGCATCACCTAGGGCGTCTGCTACCGCAATTGGGTCGGCTCCCATCCAAAATAAATGTGATGGGTCTAAATTAGCGCCAATGATAGGGCTCACTTCAGAGCGCAGTTTTAATAGGCTAGGTACATTATATACGCATTGGTTGCCGTGTAATTCCAATGCAATACGTTCTATTCCACATTCTTTTGCCAGTGCGGCAATGTCTTTCCAGTAAGGAATCAGTACTTCTTCCCACTGATATTTCAGCATGGTTTGTGTTTCCGGTGGCCACGAAGACACGATCCAATTTGGCATAGAGTCACCTGGCGCACCTGCTGGCAAACCAGACATAGTGCAGACTGTTTTAACTCCCATCTTGCCCGCTAAGCGAATGGTGTCTTTTAAGCATTGAGACTGTGCTTTGTCTGTTGGGTGTAGGGGGTTACCGTTGGCATTTAGCGAGGCAATTTCGAGTCCTCGACTGTTGAATTCGTGTTGAAATGCTTGGCGAGCTTCTGCGTTGTTTAATAATTCCTCCAAGCGACAGTGAGGTGCGGTGGACCATCCGCCAGTATTAATTTCTACGCCATGTACACCCATTCGCTGGGCGTTATCGAGCATTTTCGTCAATGATTGACCACTAAGACTATCTGATACAAAACCAAGTTTCATGAAGAGGGTTCCTTATAGGTAAAATGTCGGTTTTTCTATGCGATGGATAAGCGTTTTAGTGCCTGAAGAGAGTGCCTGCACACCCGCTTCTGCAATCAGTGTGGCGCAATAACCATCCCATGAGTCTGAAGCGATTGGACTAGGTGTGTTCGTCATGATTGATTGAATCCACGCCTTATTTTGCAAACGGTAGGCTTCTGCAAAGCGTGGTCGCCAATCTGCGGCATAGGCTTCGCTTGCTTGTAATTCGCTGTGCAGCTCAGTAAGAACTGGACTGCGTAATGCTATAGAGCCTTTCTCTCCGACTAACTCCCCTCGTACGTCATAGCCATACGCAGCATTATTGTTGATCTCAATGTTTATTAAGCGGCCAGATTCAGTCTCCAAGACCATGAATACTGGGGCCCCTACTTTAGAAGTGTCTAAGCATTGTGGCTGAAATACTGAAATAGAATTAACCTCTTCATCCAGAATAAAACGTGCTGCGTCGAATTCATGAGGAGCGGAATTAGAGATGGCCATTTGCCCTGTGAAGTTTGCTGGCGCCTCGACATTACGGTGGAAGCAATGAAACATCACGGCTTGACCTATTTTTCCCTGTAATAGATCTTTTTTCATTGCCGTATAGGCCGGATCAAATCGGCGCATAAAACCAAGTTGTACCATCTTCTTACCAAGCTTCATCTCTTCTTCTATGACGGTCAGGCATTCTTGCGAACTTGTTGCCAACGGCTTCTCGCATAGTACTGGCTTACCTGCTTTTATCGCGGCCAATGTTAATGGTGTGTGCGTGTGATCTGGGCTGGCAATTACTACGGCATCTATTTCTTTACTTGCAATGACTTTTAGGGCGTCTGTTTCAGCATGTTGAATGCCAAATTGATCGGCGACGTAGCGCGCGCGTTCTGCAGACACATCACAAATGGTACGTAATTCAACATGTGGTAGTTCTTCAGCAAATATACGTGCGTGATCCATTCCCATGATACCTGTGCCTATTAATGCAACTCGTATGCTCATATTGTTAACCTTATTTATTAGTGAAAATTTTTATTGGGGAAAATCAGAAATTTCGAGTGAATCTTGCTCAAAAGCTGAGAGAATTTTCTCCCAGCTAGGAGGGAGTTCTTAGTTACGCTTGTTATAACTAGACATGTTTGATGGTGTGACTAACTCAAAAGGAATCCATACTTTTGGTTCTATATTTTCGTTATTTATAAGTTGCAATGCTGCTTTGACGGCTCCACTGCCTTGAGCCGCACCATTTTGAAAAACGGTTACGTCAAGGTCGCCTGCTTCCATCGCTGAGAGAGCGTCTGTTGTTGCATCAATACCTGCGACAATGACACTGTCCATGGAGCGTCCTGTGGCTTTAAGTGCTTGAATGGCGCCCAGTGCCATTTCATCGTTATTAGCAATAACAGCATCAAATCTCAATCCAGCAGTTAGCCAGTTGGACATTAGGTTATTACCTTCGGTACGCATAAAATTAGCGGATTGTTGTTCAATGATTTCAATGCCGTTGCACCCAGGAGTAGCAAATACATCATGAACGTCTTTAGTTCGAATGGTTGTGTTGTTGTCACCAATTGTGCCCATCATAATAACGGCTCTGCCTTTGCCGCCTAATAAGCGGCAAACTTCTTGTGCTTGCAGGGTGCCTGATTCCAATTCGTTTGAGCCTACAAAAGCTTGGTTGTCGGGCATCATGTCAATATTTATTGGATGACGACCAACGAAAACCAAAGGAATACCTGCTTCTTCGGCGGCATCGCTCATGCCCATAGTGGCATCGGAGTCCACTGTATCAACAATAATTGCATCAACACCTGATGCGATAAAATTTTGTATTTGGTTTAACTGAACACCGATTTCATTCTGTGCATCTTCAACTTGCAAGTTAGCGCCAGCTTTCTTTGCAGACGACTCGATATTATTTCTTAGGACAGATAAAAAATTGTCATCAAAACTAAATAGTGTGACACCGATTCGAGGTTGGTGAGAGTTCGCTAGTACTGGGGTTGCTAGGATGGCTAGCGTCATGGCTGCTGTAATTATTTTTTTCATGGTTTTCTCCTTATTATTTTATTTATTAGTGAAATGAAGCCTCACTAGCTTGCGAATCTATCACTGAGTTTTGATGTTATCAATATCATTTTGATTTGAATTAAATCATTTTGAGGTTATTTTTATTCATTTTGATGTCTGTTGATAATTAAGTTATTGTTTTTTTTAACTTAATTATCTGTTTTGTATGCGGTGACTTTTATGTATTGCTGATAGTTAGGTTCTCTTTCAAGATCAAAGACGGTAATCTAAGTCAGACTTCACTTTACTAAATAGAGAACAATAGACGTGTCAGTGGATTTACTAAAAAAAACAACGATGAAAGAAGTTGCTGAGCTGGCTGGTGTAAGTGTAGCGACGGTAGATCGCGTATTAAGTGGTCGAGCCAAAGTCAGCCCTCATACGAAAGAAAGAGTGTTTGCGGCTATTCAACAATTAAACCTCCAGCAGCAACTATCGATTGATTCAAGTAATGTAGAAGTGAACGAACCTCTACGATTTTTATTTCTATCAGAATCTGGCGTGAATTTTTTACGCTCTATTGAAAACACCGTAATGGAAATCAGAGAGCAGTTTTCTTCGCAAAATATTACGATCCATACAAAGTCACTTTATCCGTTCAATGTAGAGCACTTCATTGAGTTATTAGAGGTGTCTTCAAAACAATATGACGCTATCGTATTACTGTGTAGAGAAGACCCTGCAATTTCCGCTTGTGTGAATAAAATCGTTAAAGCTGGCTGCCCAATTGTCTGCTTTACTACTGATTTATGTGACACTTCGCGTTTGTCTTATGTTGGGCCGAACCACGTGAGTGCAGGTCGAACAGCAGGATCTTTAATGGGGCGTTATATCGGGCCATGTAGTGGTGAGGTTGTTCTTGTTGTGAGTGCTCCTTATCGATCTCAATATGAGCGCGAGCTAGGTTTTAGACGTGTCATTAGGGAACAATTTCCCAATCTTACAATCCTAGAATCTTTTAATAATCATGATTTAGACGAAGAAAGTTATGATAGCTTGATTAAACTATTTAATTCCGGAGTTAAGCCTTTAGGTATTTATAATGTGACAGGTGGGACTCAAGGGGTTGCTCAAGCGTTAAAAGAAAAGGGGTGGTCAAATGATGTTGTTTTTATTGGGCATGAGTTGAATGATGGTTCCTATGATTTACTATCTCAAAATGAGGTGGATATTATCATTGACCAAGATTTGAAATCGGAAGTGCTTACCGCGATTAATGTATTAATGCATCATTTTGAGCGTCTTCAAAAAGAGCCAGTGCAGACGACGAGTGCTCCGATTATAACGTTGCGTGAAAATATGGGAGCAAAAATCGGTTGATCCAATAAGAGGTTTATTTGTCCTATTTAGATCAGTTTATGCAGCAGTGGAAAGCGTATTTACAACAACAGCTTGCTCAATGTGGCATGAGCTATGTTGACACGGACGCTGGCGATAGCCTTGATATCAAAATGAATTCATTGGCCTATTTCCGTTGCTTGCGGACGACTTCTAGAGCGGATAGTGGCTTCGATGAATCAAGGGATGAAGTCGCTTGGGTGATGCTGGAGAAGCAGTTAAAAGCCTTTGCGGAAAAAGCCGAAAAAGGCACCTTTGATCTAGTTTTGAAGCTGCATCTAGAGGAAAACCAAATCCAGATCCGTCTCAATTTCAGCTATGATGACGAACAGCATATCGTCTATGTGAGTTGATTACAGATTGCTTTATTATCATTACCTATTGCTTTTTATACATAAAAAAATGACCTTGCATGAACAACATTGGTTGCTCACGCACAGTCTAGTAACTAGATATTAAGCCTTCTTTGCTTTTTTGTTTGGCAAGTCTGTAATGGTTCCTGCACCGAGCTCGGCCGCTAAGCCAACGGTTTCGTGTAGGCTTGGATGAGCATGGATGGTTAAAGCAATGTCTTCCAATGTGGCGCCTAGTTCGATGGCGAGAGTCAATTCTCCGAGTAGTTCCCCTGCGTGAGAGCCAACAATGCCAGCGCCTAGGACGCGTTCTGTTACTTCATCATAGATGAGCTTGGTTTTGCCCTGAGTAACGCCTGAGGCAATGGCACGTCCACTAGCACTCCATGGGAAAACGGCTGTTTTGACTGAGATATCCTGCTTTTTCGCTTCGGTTTCAGTCAAGCCAACCCAAGCCACTTCTGGGAAAGTATAAGCAATAGAAGGAATAGCGAGCGGTTGGAAATCAACCTTGTGACCCGCAATCACTTCGGCGGCGGTATGGCCTTGATGCGAGGCTTTGTGCGCCAGCATGGGGCCGTGAGTCACGTCGCCAATGGCGTAAATATTGGGTACAGATGTTTGGCATTTATCATCAGTCAATACAAAGCCTCGTTCATCTAATCTCACTCCTATGTCGGCTATACCAGCCGTTTTACCATTAGGCGAGCGACCGACGGCCACCAGTACCGCATCGACAGCAAGCTGGCGTTCGCCATCTTTGTCCTTCAAGGTAACGTTTAACGCTTCTGGCGTGGCTTCAATGTTGGTGACTTGGGTGTTGGTTAAGAAGCTCATGCGGTCTTTATTTACTTGTTCAAAAACCTTGACCAAATCTTTGTCTGCGCCCGTCATGATTTGCTCGCCCAGCTCCGCAACGGTGATTTTCGCGCCGAGGGATTGATAAACAGTGGCCATCTCTAAGCCAATGATACCGCCACCGAGAACCAATAAATGTTCTGGAATGCGTTCGAGTTGCAAGGCGCTGGTGGAGTCTAAAATACGTGGGTCGTCGTAAGGCACAAATGGCAATTTTATCGCACGAGAACCGACAGCGATAATGGCGTTTTTAAATTCTACTTTTTCTTCTGAGCCGTCTTTTGAGACAGTCATCGAGTTTGCAGTGTCAAACCTCCCTTCCCCATGAAAAACAGTGACCTTTCGCCCCTTTGCCATCATGGTGAGGCCGCCTGTTAATGTGTCTACGGTGGATTGTCTGTGATGTCGGATAGCCTCAAGGTCGATAGTCGGTTTAGAGAATTGCACGCCATGAGTCGGTTCGTCTGCCATGAGTATTTTTCCAGCCACATGCAATAAGGCTTTAGAAGGAATACAGCCAACGTTTAAACAAACACCACCTAAGGCATCATGACGTTCTATCATGGCGACGTTTAAGCCTAAATCTGCGGCTCGGAACGCCGAAGCATACCCGCCAGGACCACTACCCAAAACCACTAAATCGTACATCACATTGTTCTCCTCAGGTTGTTTGATGAAGCGAAAAATAATTCTATCTATCACTAGGTAGATAGAATATAACTTGAGTATTTGGACTGGGTCAATAAAATACCTATCACTAGGTAGGCAAATCAGGATAAGACAATTTCATGGGCGTTGAAAAAATTGATACGAAAAGCAAGATTCTAGACATTGCCGAGGGCTTTATTGTACAAGGTGGCTATAACGCGTTTAGCTTCCGAGACATAGCCGAAGCAGTGGGTATCAAGAGTGCAAGTGTTCACTATCACTATTCGACCAAAGCGGATCTGGTCTCTGCCGTGATGGCTCGTTACACCGAATCTTTCTTTAGACAATTACCCGACCCAACAGACGAAAGTTTAGATCCGAAAATAATGATCAATGGATTTATCGATGGCTTTAAAGCCAAGATAGTTGATCAGCGAGACATGAGCTTGTGTACTATGTTGACGTCGAATAAAGGTATTTTGCCTGAATCAGTTGGTCATGAATTAGCGGCTTTTTATCAGTTTCTTTTAGATTGGTTGTCACGAATTTTTGTGCGTTTAGAGAAGATTGATGAGGACTCGGGGCTGATACAGGCTAGTCAATTATTGGCTTGTTTGCATGGTGCTTCGATTTTAGTGCAAGGTACAGATAAGCCTGATTTTTTTGATAAAGCGTTGTCTCGCTGGAAAGCGCATTGTCTACCAAGTTCATTGTTATGACAATTAAGGCAATAGGAATATAAACAATATAGAGCGTTTGAGGTATCATATTATTTCCACAATTAATGCGAATACTGACTGAATGAGCAAAGGCGATAAACATATATATAATCCAACTTTCCAATGGCGATTTCTGCATCCTCGTTTTTGGGCCACGTGGGTCGGTGTGTTGTTCTCGCTGTTGGTGGCTTTTATGCCGTTGCGCTGGCGTGATAAGTTGGCTAGCGGGATTGCTTGTCGTTTGCTTAATACAAAAAGTAGAGCGTTAAAAAGAGCGCGAATAAACATTGAACAATGTTTTCCCGAAAAGTCTTTGGAAGAGCGTGAAAGTCTATTGAAAAAAAGTTTTCAGACGGCGGCACAGTTTTTCGTTGCTTATGGAGAGCTTGTTATTCGTAGTAAGCAGCGCTGTGAAGGTCGTTGCTCTATTTCTGGAGAAGAGCATTTATTTCCGCTTTTAGATCGCGGTAAGAAGGTTATCGCCTTAGTTCCTCACTGTTGGGCGATTGACTACGCTGGGATCATGCTAACAGCGAAAGGTTACAAAACGGTAGCCATGATTCGCACTCAGAAAAATCCTATTTTCAATTGGCTCATTCATCGTCAACGTACCCGTTATGGCGCCCGTGTGTATTGTCGAACGAGTGGTATTAAGCCTTTTATGAAGGCGATTAAGGAAGGTCATTTAGGGTATTATCTGCCGGACGAAGATTTAGGTCCGCAACACTCTGTTTTTACACCTTTTTTTGCCTCTAACAAAGCCACTATGAAAGGCTTGGGCCGCTTGGCGGCTCTGACGGATGCGACAGTAATTCCTATGTTGCCAGCCTACAATGCTCAGTCGGGTAAATACGAACTTTTCATTTCTCCTCCTTTGGAAAACTTTCCCAGCGGAGATGAAGCGACGGATGCGCTTATTATGAATCAAGCTCTTGAATCAATGATTGCCAAGCACCCTGAACAATATATGTGGGTTCTTAATTTACTGCGCACTCGCCCTGATGGTTCCCGTCTTTATTAATGAGAGGCTGCACGAAAATTGTCTATAAGTGATAAACTACGGCCTAAATGATTAGGCCGTTTTTATTTACTCTACAACCGACACCACAAGATGGAGCATTTCATGTCAGCAAGCTCACCCGCTACGGTAACGAACCTTGATGTACAAGCTGTTAAAGACTATCTCCTGTCTCTTCAAGATCATATTTGTTCTACATTAGAAAGTGTCGAACCAAGAGTTCGTTTCAAAGAAGACGCTTGGGATCGACCAAATGGCGGTGGCGGACGTACTCGTGTTATAGCGGGTGGTGATGTGATTGAAAAAGGCGGCGTTAACTTTTCCCACGTAATGGGAGACAACCTTCCACCATCAGCAACAGCTGATCGTCCTGAATTGGCGGGTGGCCGATTCGAGGCCATGGGAGTGTCTTTAGTTATTCACCCGAATAATCCTTTGGCTCCGACGTCTCACGCCAATGTACGTTTGTTTATCGTCTATAAAGATGGCATGACGCCAGTTTGGTGGTTTGGTGGTGGTTTTGATTTGACACCTTATTATGGATTTGATGAAGATTGTATCCATTGGCACGAAACTTCTCGTGATGCTGTCGAGCCATTTGGTGAAGCTTATTACGCACGCTTCAAAAAATGGTGCGATGAATATTTCTATTTAAAACATCGAGGCGAACCGCGAGGTATTGGTGGCTTGTTTTATGATGACTTTAATGAAGGCAGCTTTGAGCATTGTTTCGGCATGATGCAATCGGTAGGTAACGCCTATACGGAAGCCTATATGCCGATTCTAGAACGCCGCAAAGACTTGCCATTCACTGAGCAGCAACGCGACTTCCAATTGCATCGCCGTGGACGATACGTAGAATTTAACTTGGTATTTGACCGCGGTACCCATTTTGGGTTGCAAAGTGGTTTGGGGCGCACTGAGTCTATTTTGATGTCATTGCCACCAGAAGTTCGTTGGACGTATGAATACCAAATTGAGTCAAACAGCGAAGAAGCTAAATTAACCGACTATTACCTAACTTCAAAAGATTGGCTGGCTGCACGCTAGTTGCGGCTTACTATTAGAAGAACCATGAAGTAGCAGAACCATGAAGGGGATACATTTTGGATCAATACGCTGTTGTTGGAAATCCGATTGCTCACAGCAAATCACCTAGCATTCATGCGCACTTTGCGACGCTGACGAATCAAGAATTGGTCTATTCGACCCTGCTGGGCGATGAGGCTGAATTTGAACATCAAGTTAGAGACTTTTTTGCGAAAGATGGTAAAGGCTTAAATGTTACCGTGCCGTTTAAAGAACGTGCTTACGCCATGTGTGATATTTTAAGCCAACGAGCAAAGCAAGCTGGTGCGGTAAATACCTTGTTAATGGGCAGAAATGGTGAGTTGTTTGGCGATAATACCGACGGAATCGGCATGGTTCGTGACATAACTCATAATCATGGACAGAGTTTAAAAGACAAACGTATCTTAATTTTAGGTGCCGGCGGTGCCGTTCGCGGTGTGCTTGAACCTGTTTTAAATGCCGCTCCTGAATCGGTTACCATCGCTAATCGTACCCTTGAAAAAGCGCAATCTTTGGCGGATCATTTTGATTGTCTAGCGTCCTCTTTCGAAGCATTAGAAGGTCCTTTCGACATTATCATTAATGGCACTTCGGCCAGCTTGTCTGGCAGTTTACCGCCATTAAAAGAGGAGCTGGTAAACGCTGAAACATGGTGTTACGACATGATGTACGGCAAAGAGCGCACCGTGTTTTTACAGTGGGCTCATGAGCATGGAGCCCGTGGTGCGGATGGTCTTGGTATGTTGGTAGGTCAAGCCGCAGAAGCTTTTTATCTGTGGCGACAGGTCCGACCTGAAACTGCTAGTCTAGTTGAGACAATGCGCGAACAGATGTAAGCCAACGATCTTTGCAATCAGCGAGAGAAAGGAAAGCAATATGAAAGCGCAATGGTTCAATGCGGTTGATCAAATAGGCGAAGCCACATGGCAAGAGGCTATTGGAACGACACGTTATCCCTTTGCGCAATTTGCTTTTCATCAAGCGTTAGAACAAAGCAAAAGCATCGGCGATGGAACGGGCTGGTACCCAGAATATTTGTTAGTGATGGACGATGACGACCACCCTCTTGCTATCGCACCAACCTATTTGAAAACTCACTCGCAAGGTGAATTTGTCTTCGATTGGTCTTGGGCCGATGCCTACCAACGTTACGGCATGCGTTACTTTCCTAAGCGTATTTGGGCGATTCCTTTTTCGCCGGTGACAGGCTTACGAATTTTCTCTCATCTTGATCCGAAAGGTGATGATGTGCAGTTTGCTCATCTGTACCCTGCGCTGGCTGAGTTAATGACTCAAGCCAACCAAGAGCGAGAGTTTTCAAGTTGGCACCTATTATTTGCCAAACCCGAACACGCGGCCTTATTCGCACCAAACAAAGACCTGCTGCACCGTATTTCCTGTCAGTTTCATTGGTTTAATCGTGGCTATAAAAATATGGAAGACTACCTGTCGCACTTCTCCAGCCGCAAACGCAAAACCGTCCGTAAGGAACGAGAAAAAGTCGCTAAAGAAGGCATTACACTGACTCGCACCATTGGCAAAGATTTAACCACTGCGGACATCGATTTCTTTTATCTGTGTTACCAATCCACTTACGGAAAGCGTGGGCAACAAGGCTATTTAACCCGAGAGTTTTTCGGTCAATTAGCTAAGAATATGGGCGATAAAATCCTCCTGGTACAAGCCTTTCGAGACGAAGAGCCTGTTGCTGCGTCTTGGTGTTTCTTCGACGATCATTCTTTATATGGTCGTTATTGGGGTTGTATGGAGGAAGTGGATTGCCTACATTTTGAAGCTTGCTACTACCAAGGCATCGAGTTCTGTCTCGAAAAAGGGTTACAGCACTTTGATCCAGGCACTCAAGGGGAACACAAAATCGCCCGTGGATTCGAACCTGTATTCAGTCACAGTATTCACTACATCGCCCACGAAGGTTTCCGCGATGCCATTGGCAACTTCTGCGAAGAAGAAGCCCAAGCCGTGCGTGAGTACCATCAAGATACCCATACGCTGTTGCCGTTTAAGCGGGAAACTTAGTAACCGCCTCTTTTGTGCTGTAAGGGGAGATACAAGGATTAAGGATTATTTTTATTTGATCGTAATGGGGTTAATAACTAACGAAGCACGAAAAATTGAAGAGGTGTACAAAACGCACAAGCAAATGGCATGATCCTTTGCCGTACAAGCCCTTATCTACGACGACTGCGTGAGACCTTTCTTGATCAAGTTGGCTGGCTTTTACCTTAGCCAAATGTTAGTCGACGACTCTGGAATCTATCAAGCATAAAAAAAGCCCGTATCCAAGGACACGGGCTTCTTTTCATTTGTCTACGAGGGAGGCTCTCACCCACGATCCCCATAGCTCACATCCTTAGTATAATAGTATTAACATCAATTCGTCCACTATGTGAACCATGGGAATTGTGTATTTTTAGTATGTATACGGTTAAAGTAAGCGAATACAAGCATTTAGTAAGGACAAAAAGTGCCACACACCCCCATTATTAACACACTTTCCCCCTCCCGTATGAGCACTTACCTAAATGCAACGAACCAAGACCAAGCCAAAGCCTTAGAGCTGTACATTTGGAACAGTCAAATATCCGCCGCTTTACTAGTACCAATGCATCTATGTGAGATCACCATAAGAAATACTGTCGCACAGGTACTTGAAACACAATTTAATGCTCAATGGCCATGGGCTCGGAGCCTAGAACTCACACTACCTAAGTACTTTAGAGCAGAGCTAACTAAAGCACGTAATCAGCAAGATGTAAGAAATAGAGCCAGCAAGGTTATACCAGAACTGACCTTCAATTTTTGGCAGCAAATGTTTGTAACCAAATACGATCAACAATTTTGGCAACCATACCTACATACTCTACTACCAAATGCCCCCGCCAATATGCCCGTTGACCAATTACGAGCCAGTATATTCAACGACTTAGATAAAATCCGAAAACTACGTAACCGTATCGCTCACCATGAACCTATCTTCAAACAAGACCTGAATTTGATCATGAATAAAATTGAGAGTTTGATTTATTTTCGATGCTCAAACACATCAGACTGGGCAACCCCGTATTATCAAGTGCAGGCGCTTTTGCAAGTGAAACCCTAACAAACCAATACTATTTACTGGATGATTATTGCTAGGCGGGCCTAGCGTGAGTGTCCTCATGACACCCAAGCTTTGTCGCCGTTTAGGAGGTGATAGATGAATATATTGGAGGGGACGCAATGAAGTTAACTGATGACTTCAAGTCTTTCCTTAATAATCAATCTACTAGTCAATATATAACTGAAAGTATATTTAGCCAATCTTGATAGCTAAAAGCCACACCGTGTCCCTAACGTTGATTAACCAACGATAGAAGAGCCATTCAAGTGTGGCTTCTAATATCAAAACAGAAACCACCTAAGCCAGCGAATGGATCAAGACGGTTAAGCTGTCTATTAGCTCATTGAGAAGCACTAGCACCTCAACTGCCTTTTCAATAACAAGCTGTAACTTACTCATAGATTTTCCTCTATTAAGTACAGATTAATGAAAAAGCTCCGATGGCATTAATAGACTCTTGAGATCCTAACCTATGTGCGCTAGGATCTGATTTGTAATTCGTTGAGTCTATCTCAGCAAGTGCTGATTGCTTTGGCGAGCAAGATTGCACATCGAAGCCGCTTTTTTAGTTCCGCTAAGTAAGCGGCATTTTTATGTCTTTTTCATATAGCTCTCCTCCTTTTTCATGCATTGTAACAACTAAAATGTTGACTGGCGCGTCAGTAATACAACTAAATCCCGCTGCATTTTCTTGGCTCTTTAACTTAATCTCCATAATAAGACAGGAATGTGGTATTGTTATTTATGTGTATTGTGCCAATTGATTATAACTATTGCAACATGGAATTGCGATAGAAATTTTTTATTGCAAAATAAAACTGCTAACCCTTTAGTTAATTTGCATCTTCTAGTTAGCCCACTCGCTTTTTTCCCCCCCCCTAATTTTTTAATTTATCAACTACCCTTAAAAGCCTACACATCATCAAACAGGGGCTTCTAATGGCCAAGAAACCACAAGTCATCGTCACTGAAGAAAGCAAAACAGGTAGAAATACTAAGTTTAAGAACACCAAAACGAATGAGAAAATGACACGTGCTGAATTTGTTAAAGAAATAAACAAAGGCAACTATGGTGAGTACTATGTTAGAGACCAGAATGGCGTAAAAACCCCAGTAGCTAAACCTAATCGAGACAAGAGTGACAATTTAGACTAATTAACAATCATCATCCTACATCCCCCCTACTTTTCAATACAGGAAAGCATCAATCGAGACTAATGTCTTGCCAGCAGTCGCGGGCTAGTTTGCACATATTGTAGTTGGTGAACTTGAGTAAATTAGTGATTTTTGAGTGTGGAAGCAGTAGCTTGACTATTTGTAGTCGGCGGGTGATCAAGGATATTTTCATGGAAGGAGATTTGCTTAATCTTGGGAGGCATTTCTCTGATACAGCACTGCCAAGGACGATACCAATTCCTCCATTTCCTTACGCAGTTCTGGTGGGCCAATGACTTCCAATTCAGCACCGAAACGCAAGAGTTCAGCACAGCCGTGTACTGATTCACCTACTGGCAATTTAGCTCGGTGCCAGCCTGAATCATCCATTGGTTCAATCGTCGCTTGTTTCACCACATAAGAAGAACACACATGTTGCATGATCTTAACGCCCAACGCGGTTAAGCGTACATCGGCAATAATTGGAAATTGAATCGCTTCCATGCGTCGTAAACTATCTTGCCAAAACGCGGCTAAATTGAAGTCTTTAGGCCGCTCGAATGTCTCATCCAGTAAGGTCAGTGATTCAATACGAGATACGCGATACGTTCGAACGTCTGTATCGACTTTTGCTAGCAAATACCATTGCCCACCTTTTAAAACGATGCCTAGGGGTTGGGTCTGACGATTTACTTCGGCTTTCCAGCTTTGATATTGCATGACAATACATTGCTGTTCTAATACTGCTGTCATTAAGTCTGGTAAGTAAGTGACTTGTTCATCGTCGAAAAACCAATTTGGCGCATCCAGCAAGAATCGGCTCTGTAAGCGATCCGTCTCGAGTCTCATGTTTTCTGGCAAAGCGGCTTTTAATTTCAATTGCGCGTCAGCAAGAGTCGCTTGCAGCCCCATTTTTTGAGCTGGACCGGTCAAACCCGTCAGAAACAGTGTTTCAGCTTCCTTAGCAGAAAGCCCATTCAGTCTGGTGTCGTAGCCTCGCAATAGCCGATAGCCGCCTTGTACGCCTTGCTCGCTATAAACGGGCACGCCAATAGCGCTAAGCGCATCAATGTCTCGATAAACCGTGCGGATCGACGTTTCACAGGCGCCAGCCAATGTGCGAGCAGTCACCCTTTCATGGGTCTGTAACATCATCAGAAGTTTCAGTATTCGACTGGCCCGCATGAGATTTCCCTTAAGCTGTGTCATCAGTAGTAGCGATAAGTGAATTGTATTTTTCCAGTATAAAAGAAATACCTGACATCAGATGGCAGGTTTCATCGCTAGTATTGTTCATGTAGTAAGCATTATTTCCCCAACATCCTTTTGAGGCAACTGACATGAGTAATATCCACGACAACATAGCTCGAAACAATGGCACCATCACGCTATATCACGCCCCACAAACTCGAGGCACTGGCGTGTTGGTTTTGCTAGAAGAATTGGGTGTACCCTATGAGATGAAAGTGCTGAATTTTAAAGCAGGAGAAAACCAGCAGCCGGAATTTCTGGCTATCAATCCCTTGGGTAAATTTCCAACCCTTGTACATAACGGCACGGTAGTCACTGAACAAGTCGCTTGTTATCTATATTTGGCTGATCTTTTCCCTGAAAAAGGCTTGGCCCCAGCTTTAAATGACCCAAAACGTGGAGCTTATTTGCGCTGGATGGCCTACCAAGGCAGCAGCTTTGAACCTGCTTTGATCGACAAAGCCTTTAATCGCTCTCCTGTTGAAGCTACTCAATTATCCTATGGTAGTTTTGATAAAATGCTTAAAACCTTATTCGATCAAATCGCCAAAGGCCCTTATTTATTAGGAGAACAACTTTATGCTGTTGATATTCTGTGGGGTATCAGCTTGAAATGGTGTCGTATGTTTGGACTCATTACGACGAACCCTGTGGTGGATGCTTATATTGATCGCGTCATTTCACGTCCAGCGTTTATTAAAGCTGAGCAACAAGACCAAGCGCTGCTGCTTGCCCAGGAAAGTGAGTAACCCCCTCCCAACCTCCCCCTTAGCAGGGGGAGGAGCTAGTCTTGCTGTATTAACTCCCTCCCTTTTTGTTTTTGAAAGGGAGGGTTAGGGAGGAGTTAAAGGTTACACCTCTTGATGCGGGCCGAACAATTCGTAATGAATGCGGTCTGCTTCTACCCCAAGGGTTAATAATTGCTGCTTGACGAACATCATGAAGCCCACTGGCCCGCACAAGTAAAACTCGCCATTTGTCAGCGGTAAGCTGTCTTTGATGGCATCGAGTTGCATCATGCCGTTTAACACACCTTCGGCTTCGCTGTCGGTTTGCTCGTACCAAGTGTGAACAGACAAGTTTAGTTGGTCTTTCAGGCTGTTTACGTGTTCTTTGAAGGAATGCTGACCTTGATGAGCACAAGCGTGCAAATAGCTTACTGGGTAGCTGTATTGCTGCTTAGCGAGCGTATTTAGCATGGCTTGCATTGGTGTTAAGCCGACACCACCAGAAATCAATACCACAGGTGTTTGCTTATCTTGGAAAACAAAATCACCAGCGGGAGGCATGGCTTCAATTTCATCGCCTACGCTGATGTGATCGTGTAGGTAATTCGACATCACGCCCTTGATATCACCTGTGCCTTCGCGTTTCACACTGATGCGGTAGCTGTTGCCGTTTGGCGCAGTAGACAGTGAATACTGACGAATTTCGTCGAACTCGTTGCCTTCTGGGTGTAATTTGATGCCAAGGTATTGCCCCGGTTGATAATCAATTACCGCACCGCCATCGACAGGTTCAAACACAAAGCTGGTAACCAGCTCAGATTCTGGTGTTTTAGAAGCCACTCGGAAACGGCGGAAATCTTTCCAGCCGCCTTGTTGGGCGGCGCGTTCTGCATAAAGGTCGCCTTCTACTTTGATGAAAATTTCTGCTAATTGGGCGTAAGCCGCAGCCCAGGCTTCTTCAACGTCTTTAGTAAAAGCATCTGGCGCAAGTTCGCGTAAAGTTTCAAGCAGGTGATGGCCAACGATGTCGTATTGGTTTGGCTGAATATTAAAGCTGGTGTGCTTATGAGCGATACGCATCACAGCGCTGGTTAGTACCTCTAGGTTATCTATGTGTGTTGCGTAGGCTGCGATAGCATTAAACAAAGCCGCAGGTTGGCCTCCCGTTCTTTGATGCGTCATGTTGAACACATCTTTTAGTTCTGGGTTATGAGAAAACATGCGTTGATAAAAATGCTCTGTAATCGCTGTACCTGCAGAAGCAAGAAGTGGGATAGTGGCTTTTACTGTATCTATGTGTTGTTGAGATAGCATTTTTGTATCCTTTTGATTGGATGATTAAAGTCTTTCTATCTCTTCTATAGCGAAGCGCGTGCCAACAAAAAAATAGATATTTAAATCAGTATGTTAGATATTTTATATTGATAGAAGAGTCAATAAGACTCGCAAAATAAAAAGTCCATATGATATCTTTGAGTCAAATTGACACTAACTGTAATGCCCTCTATGAATGGATGACCATGAATCAGGTTTCTAATAACGCTTTACTAAGCTTTGCCCTCGACCTTGCTAGCGCAGTGACGCAGCCCAATCGTTTTGAACAATTGGTTTACGCGGTACGGGCCACGATCAACTGCGATGCCGTTGTTTTGTTGTCTCATAGCCATGGGGTGTTGACGCCGCTGGCTCAGCGCGGTTTATCAGATGACCTTATGGGGCGTCGATTTATTATTGATGAACATCCACGTTTGAAGACCATTAGTAGCGGTCATTATCCAGTTCGTTTTCCTGCTGACTCGCCTCTCCCCGATCCTTACGATGGTATGGTGTTAGGTCATGATGAGAATTTACCTGTGCATTCTTGCATGGGCGTTCCGCTACATTTGGAGGGAAAATTAATCGGAGTTGTGACGTTAGATAGCATCATGCCAGGTGTTTTTGATGATATTGATGCGCGTGCGCTAGAAATCATCGGGACTATGGCGGCGATGACGCTAAATACCGCCATCTTGATGGAGCAATTAGAAAACCAATCGCAACATGCTCAGAACGTATTAAAAGTAATGGGCGAACAAAACCATGAAATGATTGGACAAAGTAAGGTCATGCAAGATCTCAAACAGTCTATTAATTTGGTTGCATCATCGGACTTTTCCATCTTGATCGAAGGCGAAACTGGCGTAGGCAAAGAGCTTGTTGCACGAGCCCTGCATGAGCATTCTTCCCGTTCTGACGCACCTATGGTGTATGTGAATTGCGCCGCGATTCCGCATCACCTCATCGAAAGTGAGTTGTTTGGGCATGTGAAAGGCGCCTTTACTGGCGCGGATCGAGATCGCGATGGTAAGTTTTTATTGGCCGACGGTGGTACCTTGTTGCTTGATGAAATTGGTGAACTGCCGCTAGAAGTACAAGGTACTTTACTTCGTGCTATTCAAAACCAAGAAATCCAAGCGGTTGGCAAAGATCAAATTCGCAAAGTAAACGTACGCATCATTGCTGCGACCAACCGACATTTAGAAACCGAAGTCGCTGAGCATCGTTTTCGAGCCGATTTATTTCATCGCCTTAGTGTGTTTCCTATCCAAGTTCCTGCCTTGCGTGACAGACAAGGCGACATTGCTTTATTGGCCGGCTTTTTTGCCGAGCGATTCCGCCGTAAATTGGGTCTGCAACAACTTACCTTGTCTGCGTCGGCAATTGATTTATTAGATGCTTATCACTGGCCAGGAAATGTGCGCGAGCTAGAGCATGTTATTTCTCGTGCTGCGCTTTTCTCAAAGGCAGAGAGTTCTAAAGCAGATAAGCCAACGGGTATTACCGTTATCACTTCTGCTCATTTAACAGGGTTACAAATCGATAATAGTGCTAAAGAAAAGATACAGAAAAACGAACTGGAGCTACCGTGCTTAGAAAAACACAACTCAATCGATTTGCGTTTAGAAACAGAGGCTTACCAACGAAATTTAATCCGAAAAGCATTAGAAAAGAATCAAGGGAATTGGACTAAAGCTGCTCAGCAGCTATCTATGGACCGCGCCAACCTAGCGCGCTTAGCGAAACGCTTAGGCATTTTTGTCGCCAAAGAAATTCGCTCTTAATCGTAAAGCGTTTCAGAAGCGCAATGACATTCCACTGAGGGAGGCGACAGTTTCGAAGAGGAATGTCATTGTGTTTCGTTTAAACTGATTCGCTGTGCCTAGCCGCACTCACCTGACGAATGCGTTCCGCGGGAAACTCGAGTTTAGGTAGTAAATACGCTTTTAAATCTTCTGAATAACTCAATTCATCGAGAGCAGCCGCCATGCAGTTTAGCCACATGGCTTTTTCTTTTTCGGTGACGATTAAGTGTGCATGGGCTTGAGGTAAGCTGATTGGGCCATATTTTTTCGAGAATAACTTCTCGCCGCCCATCCAACCGGATAAAAAAGACACCAATTTATCGATGGTTAGCTCAATATTGCTAGGATGCATATCAAAAAGCGGCCGAAACTCTGGTGTGTTTTCCATAATGCGATAGAAGGTTTCGACCAAGCTTTGTAAGCCAGTTAGCCCGCCTACGGCTTGTAATGTAGCGTCGCCTTCACCATAGATCGGAGGGATAGAGTTTGCCATCTATTCGGTGTCTTTCTTATTATCGCTTGGCTGGTTTTGTTCTTTTTTGGCGGTTTTTTCTTTGTCCATTTTGATCGAATTACGATATCCGCCTAATGCTGCCAATGCACCTATGATGAAACTCATGTAAAGCGGAATTTGAAACAGCATAGTGATACTGATGAATACGCACCCGACAGCTAAACCTTCGATAAAGGGCTTGAGTTTCTTGGGCATAAAAGTTCTCCGAACGATAAAAAATAAACGCGATTCTAGCAAATTTCCGCGACGATGTGAGCATGATTGTGGAAAAAAGCATCACTTATCCAATATTAGAAATATTGAATTTTGTCGAATCTATGGAGCCGCTTTTTGTGGGTAAGTAAGACATAAACGAGAACCATACCTGATAACGGCTCCTTTTTGACCAATTATTGCACAAAACCATTAAGAACTGCCCCGAATTGTTAATAACTGCTATTATTTTCCACAGATCGGCGCGTTGCTGTTTTCCTATTTTGATTGATTTTTATCCACAAGTGAGCTCTCTGTGTCAAAGTTATCCCCCAGTTCTATTTTTTGCTCGTATCGTGCAAATGCTGTATTGAATCAAAAAATTTGGCGCATGGCATGGCCACCTATGGTGTCGAACATCACCACTCCATTACTTGGCTTGGTTGATACGGCGGTGGTTGGGCATTTAGGAACGGCAACACACCTTGCTGCAGTGGCGATTGGTGCGAGCATTTTTAGCTTTCTATTTTGGGCATTTGGCTTCTTGCGTATGGGCTCAACCGGATTGACTGCACAAGCGCTTGGGCAAGGTGACGAACGACGCGTTCGTGAATTGCTTTTGCAATCGATTTTGATGGGCGTTTTTATCGGGCTCATGCTGATTCTGTTTCGAGGGCCACTGATTGATTTGGCAATTACCTTGATGGAGCCAAGTGCTGAAGTGGAGCCGTGGGCACGTTTATATTGTGAAGCGCGAATTTTCAGTGCGCCAGCTGTATTAGCGGGTTATGCCTTAATGGGTTGGTTCTTTGGCGTGCAATATTCCAAAGGGCCATTGTGGATGTTACTGGTGATTAACATCGCCAATATGATTCTCGATTATGTGGCCGTTTATGGTTTAGGCATGGCGAGTGATGGTGTGGCGTGGGCGACTGTGTTTGCGCATTATATTGGCGTAACGGTCGCCGGCGTATTGGCTTGGCATAAGTTAAAAGGCTTTTCCGGTCATGTGCCGTTAAGCGTTTTAGCAAAATGGCGTGAATACATGGCGTTAGTGAAAGTGAACCGTTACTTATTTGTGCGAACCATTCTTTTGCTGTTGGTCATGTTGTTTTTCACGGCTCAAGGCGCGCGCCAAGGGGATTCGATTCTTGCTGCGAATGCCGTTCTGCTGACTTTCTTGATGATTATTTCGAACGCCTTGGATGGTTTTGCCTTTTCAGTCGAAGCCTTGTGTGGCGAATATTATGGCCGTAAAGACAAAACGAATTTTAAAAAGGTGATTAAGCTTTCTACCTATTGGGCGCTTTTTGCTGCAGTTATTTTGATGCTGATATTTTGGCTTTTTGGTAATCAAATCATATCGTTATTGACGAATGTACAAAGCGTTCGTGACGATGCCAATCTGTACCTACCGTGGCTCATTTTCTTTCCTCTGTTGGGTATTTGGTCCTTTATGCTGGACGGTATTTTTATTGGTACTACCAGTGTAAAGCAAATGCAAAACACCATGATTATCTGTGTCATTGGGGTCTTTTTTCCGGTTTGGTTTCTCAGCCAAGGCATGGGGAACCATGGCCTTTGGCTAAGTCAAGCTGCCCTATTTATCGCGCGCGCTGTCACACTGTATTGGTGCTATTTACAGAATATGAAGAAAAACATTTGGTTTAAAAGTACTTAAGATTTCAAGACGGATTCTGGTGCTCGCTTCTGCGTAGCGAGCGTTGTATTCGTGTTTCCTCTTGACGCATTTTCAATAAGTTATCTTCTACAAATACCAAGTGCGTGTGTGCTGCGGTTCGTGCATCTTCTGCATGGCCAGCCATGATAGCTTGATAAAGATTGGTGTGTTGTTCCATCACACGCTGACGAGCAGCCTGTTTTTCAAACAGGTTTCTCAAGTTACTTGAAATGCTTTTTGCTAACATAGCGTGCAAGCTTCGAAGTGTGTGCAACAACACGACGTTGTGTGCCGCTTCAGCGATTATCATGTGAAACTCCACATCTAACTTGGTTTCTAAGGTGAAGGCTTTGTTTTGATTGGCTTCTATTAGCTGATTAAAACAGTGCGTGAGTTTGGTTTTGTCTGCGTCTGTGCTGCGTAATGCCGCGTAATAAGCCGCAAGGCCTTCTAATGCATCGCGAAACTCTAGCTGATCATATAAAAATTCATCATGAGAACAGAGTAAATCCTGCAGCGGATCAGTAAACGAGGTACCGAGTTGCTCCGACACATACGTGCCGCCGCCATGACGGCTGAATAACACACCGCGCGCGATCAGCTTTTGAATAGCTTCCCGCAAGGAAGGTCGAGATACCTCAAAACGCGCCGCTAATTCTCTTTCTGGCGGCAATTTTTGCCCTGCAGAGAAACTGCCTTCTAAAATCATGCTTTCGAGCTCTTTCATGATGATGTCGGATATTTTTGGTTGTTTAATGCGACCAAACTGATTGGAATCCATGAATTTTCCTAAAAATGTATTCTTAAAAGAGGTTTTCTTGTCTTCTGTGCATAAGTCTAAAAGTGGTAAAACCAATTAATCTTGTCGCTAAAATTCAAGAAATATTGGCTAAACTATCAGTTGACAAAGTCTCCCAGTCTTCTTAATGTGCCTTATGTTTAAAAGGTAAATTGGTCTTACCAATTTGTCTAGCGTTAATTTTTAATATGAATAATAAAAAAACAGGCGACTCGCCGTGGGACTTCTGATGAATACTGCCTCAACTGCTACCGACTCACTTGCTTATAAAATGGCTCAATACCGCGATTTATACTTTGCCTTGAAAGATGCAAAGAATAGTGCGATTGATGAGAGTCGGTTGATCCGAGACCCTCTTCGTACCTTGGCGTACGGTACAGATGCAAGCTTTTATCGGCTGGTTCCGCAACTAGTCGTGAGAGTTGATAGTGAAGAGGAAGTGCAGTTGGTGTTGGAGGAAGCCCGAAAACGCAACTTGCCAGTGACATTTCGTGCGGCGGGTACGAGTTTATCTGGGCAAGCGGTAACCGATTCAATCCTGATACAATTGTCCGATAACTGGAAAGGCCACCGAATGCATGACCATGGTCATAGTATCTCATTGCAACCAGGTATTATCGGAGCGCGAGCGAATCAACTACTGGCGCCGTTTCAACGTAAAATCGGTCCAGATCCTGCGTCTATTAATGCCTGTATGATTGGCGGTATTGCGGCCAATAACGCCAGCGGCATGTGTTGTGGTACAGCGCAAAACAGTTACCACACGATTCAAAGTGCGCGTCTGATTTTTGCCGATGGCTCTTTGTTAGATACCGCAGACGAAGCCAGCCGACTCGCCTTTGGCAAGCGTCATGCTGACTTGCTTGATACGCTTGTTCGATTATCTAAAAGCGTGCAAGGCAATAGCGAGTTAGCCGAAAGAATCAGACACAAATATCGTTTAAAAAACACCACAGGATACAGTTTAAACAGCTTAACTGATTACCAAGATCCGTTTGATATTTTGCTACATTTGATGATTGGCTCAGAAGGCACTTTGGGCTTTATCAGCGAAGTAACTTACGACACCGTGATTGATCATCCAATAAAAGCGGCAGCGATGATCTTCTTTGACGATATGGAGGTCACTTGTCGAGCGGTAACCGCGCTAAAAAGCTCACCTGTGTCTGCTGTCGAATTGATTGATCGCGCGGGCCTACGAGCAGTGGAAGGCAAACCGGGCATGCCAGAAATCTTGTCGTCTCTTGGCCCGCAAGCTGCGGGTTTATTAGTTGACGTACGCGCTGCCGATGCTGAAGAGTTAGCTGTGAATTTGGACTTGGTGCAGCAAGCGTTAAGCGGTCAAGCAACACTCAATCCAATCGAATTTACACAAAACAAAGTTATTTACGACTCCTATTGGAAGATTCGCAAAGGCTTGTTTCCTGCCGTTGGTGCGGTACGCCCAGTTGGCACCACGGTAATCATTGAAGACGTGGCTTTCCCTGTCGAACAGCTTGCCGAAGGTGTTTTGGAGCTACAAGGTGTGTTTCAAAAGCATGGATATCGCGAAGCGATTTTGTTTGGTCATGCCTTAGAAGGCAATTTGCACTTTGTCTTTACCCAAGGTTTTGATGACCCGTACGAAGTGAAACGATACGAGCAATTGATGGACGAAGTCGCGCAATTAGTCGCGGTGAAATACCAAGGTTCGTTAAAAGCGGAACATGGTACAGGCCGTAATATGGCACCGTATGTGGAATTAGAATGGGGTAAAGAAGCCTATAACATCATGTGGGAAATTAAGCGCGCCTTTGACCCGCAAGGCTTGCTGAATCCAGATGTGATTTTATCTCACAACGCCAATTTGCATGTACAGAACCTCAAACCTTTACCCAAAGCCAATGACAAAGTCGACACCTGTATCGAATGTGGTTTTTGTGAATCGTCTTGTCCGTCAAAATCCATTACTTTAACACCTCGCCAACGTATTGTGATTTGGCGAGAGATACAACGACTGCTTGCCTCAGGCGAGGAGCCTGAACGTCTTGCAGAACTGAAAAAAGACTATAATTATCAAGGTGTTGATACCTGCGCTGGCTGTGGTTTGTGTTCGATGCAATGTCCCGTTGGCATTAATACGGGCGATTTAACTCGCGAATTACGCCACGATCGCCACACTGACAGTAAAGTTGGTTATTGGATTGCAGATCATTTTGAAGGCGTGACCAAAACGGCAAAAGTGGGACTTAGCCTTGCCAGCGGTGCTCGTCGTATTGTTGGTGATTCAGGCATGACCGCTGTCACCTCGGTAATGAACAAAGTTTCCCAAGGAGCTGTACCTAAATGGCATAAACAAATGCCCAGCTCCGCCGCGTCTTTGAAGTCTATTCCTGTTATTCAATGTAATGATATTCAAAGTAATGGGATGCAAGCGGATGACAGGCAGAAAGAAGTCATTTACTTCCCTAGCTGCGCGACTCGCGTCATGGGCGCAGGGCCGAATGCAGAGGATAAACGTTCGGTGATGGCTGTGATGTTCTCTGTATTGCAAAAAGCAGGCTATAAAGTCACTGTACCTGATAATGTCGACAGCCAATGCTGTGGTATGGCGTTTCAATCCAAGGGGCAATTTGATGCGGCGAACCAAAAATCCAGCGATCTCAATAGTTTACTGTTAGCTGCTAGCGATAATGGCCGAATCCCTATCGTCTGCGATGTGAGCCCTTGCTTGCTACGAATGCAAGAAAGCCTTGATCCTTGTTTAGAACTGCACGAGCAAGTTGGCTTTGTATCGACCCATGTCATGCAAAATCTCACGGTTAAGGAAAAAATCAGCAAAATCGCCCTGCATGTGACTTGCAGCACCACGCGAATGGGGCTGGCTGACGGCTTCGTGCAGCTTGCTCATCAACTGGCTGATGAAGTGGTGATTCCGCCAGACATTACCTGCTGTGGCTTTGCTGGCGACAAAGGCTTTTCGACTCCAGAGCTCAACGCCAGCGCCTTGAAAACCTTAGCCAAAGCCGTAGAAGGCTGCGAAGTGGGTTACTCCAACAGCCGCACCTGTGAGATTGGCTTATCGGAACACAGCGGCATCGAGTATCAATCCATTGTCTATTTGGTGGATCAATTGTCTGAGTCCTAGTCATTTAATCGCCATATTATTTTATAACTGTGCTGTAAAAAATTATTTTTAGTAAAAAGGGCTCAAGTGATAAGTTTTGTTGGGTGTCTACAAATAATGTGTTGTGCTTAATTTCAATTGTACGTTCTGAAGCTTCCAAGACTTTAATGGCACCAATGCTTATTCTTTGACGTTTTTCCGATGCCAGGGTTAAGGCTATTGGTCGGGTCATTTTGTCTGTAAAACTCTCTTAATTCCGATTTCGCTGTGTACAGCTGACCAACGTTATGTTCGGCAGGGTACTCAGCGCCTTTGGCATCAAAAAATGATAGGATTTTATTTTTGAACTCGTTTTCATCAACTCCGGTCTTGAGGATATAGTCTTGATGCATTACATGACACATAAAATGTCCGTTGTATAGCTTAGCTTCAACGAGTTCATCCAATTCTGGAGGCAGCTTTTCAAACCAGTCAGTTTCATTTCTCTTCAGAGCGATGTCTAGAGCCATAATTGCACCACAATCAGGGTGTAAGGTGTGGAACCTTTTAGCAGCCCCTCCTGCTACGAATCGATTCAAGAATGCTTTTTTGCCCTCACTTTCTGAACAAATAAAGTAGCCACCCTCCGAACCTTCAAAAAAACGTTCAAGAAACTTGTGCGCTTCGTCAACGCCATCGTCCGACATGTGCAACATTAGATGATGTTCGTATTTATCACGAAACTCCCTCATTTTCTTGGGCAGATGATCTGGAAAGAGTTTCCCGGATTGCTGCAATAACTTATCAGGTATGTTTTTCGGTAAGAAAGAGAACTTCGATAAGAAAGAGTCAATTGTGTTCTTTAGTTTAAAGAGCTTAGGCATCATTTCACTACCTAGCTTTTCGATTACTAAGAATGAGTCTTTTCCGTACTTATCGGACACATCAAAATAATCTCTGTGTATGTATTCGCCTGATATCGGTAGATGCTCAAAATTGCCAAGAACCTCTCTACGAATCCCAGTAAGCGTTTCCGTATCATTTGTACCGATATAGAACACCTTATCTTTCTTTGACTTTGGGAAAGTGTCTAGTCTAACGGCGAAAACAATCAGTTTTCCCGCACAACCTGACGCTTCGTATAAAAGACGCCCATCATTGTTAAAGCGCGACGGAGTGTCAGCATCAATCTCTCTTACTTTCTGCTGATAACCATTGTCGCTGGCAGATCGATCTGGATATTTAATATCTGCTTTTGTGTACTCTTTGTTCTCTAATGCCGATAGAACCCTTTCTGGCTCAGAGCCTAAGTTAATACCTAGGTGGTTTACCAAGGTTAATTTTTGATTTTCATCGACACGAGCATACAAGGCCATTTCCGTATAGGCTGGACCCCGCTGTACTAAAGCACCACCAGAGTTATTACATACCCCACCAATAATAGAAGCACCAATGCATGAAGAGCCAATTACTGAATGAGGTTCTCTGTTATATGGCTTTAATTCTTCTTCTAATTCAAAAAGGCAGCTACCAGGAAAAGCCAAAACTTGCTTACCTTCGTCTAGTAGTTGGATGCCTTTTAGCTTGACTGTACTAATAAGAACAACATCACGATCATACTGACCATAAGGCGTTGATCCGCCTGTTAATCCGGTGTTGGCCGCTTGCATAACCATGATCACATCATGATCAACACATACTTGAACTACGCGCCACAGTTCTAGGAGAGTTTTTGGTATAACAACAGCTTTAGCATCTCCGCCACCAAATCGAAAACCTTTGAAGTAACTGGCTGTTTTAGCTTTATCTGTTATGAAGTTTTGTTTACTGACTATCGAGCCTATTTCTTTCAGAAACTGCTCTGGATTTGAAGGGCTGACTTTCATTACTAGACCTACTTTTAATATAAGAAAGCCGGCAAGACACGCGCCTTGCCGGCTTAACTTTAATTACTCTTAGCGTTTTTTACAGCCTGAAGGAAGTTGTTTAGTACATCTTCACCAATTTCATCGGCTTGAGCGTCTATCACCTTCTTAGCAGCCTCTTTCATTCGCTCCATTTCTTCAGGAGCGATACTGTTCACAGCCATTTTAGTTTTGAGGAATTCAAGTGATTTTTGAGCCTGTGCACGACTATCTTGACGTTCAAAGTCACGAGACTTGATAGCTGCTTTCGTGATAATTTCCTTTTCATCATCACTCAATTTATCCCAGAAACGTTTGCTAACCAGCATTACCCATGGGCTATAAACGTGATGCGTCTGACTCAAATAGCTTTGAACTTCATAAAACTTACTGGACTGAATCGTACTGTAAGGGTTCTCCTGACCGTCTACCGCGCCAGTTTCAAGAGCAGTAAACAATTCTGAGAAGGCCATTGGAACTGCATTTGCTCCCATGTCATTAAATAGATCTAGGAACATTGGGTTTTGCATTACACGAAGCTTAACACCGTCCAGATCTTCCATTTTATGAACCGGACGTTTTGAGTTTGTTAGATCTCGAAAACCATTTTCCCAATACACTAGGCCCACTAAACCATGTGGCTCTAATCCATCCAGCAGTCCTTGCCCAAACTCCCCATCTAATACTCTGTCTGCATGAGGTCCGTCATCAAACATAAAAGGTAGATCCCAAACAGCAAACTTCTTATCAATACCAATTAATGAAGAACTAGCAGTCATCATCATCTCTTGGGCTCCACCTATTAAGGCATTTTGCATTTGGTTTTCATTACCCAGTAAGGCATTTGCGAAAGGTTTAACTTTAAGCTTACCCTCAGAAAGCCTACTAACTTCTTCCTTGAAAACCTCAACAGCACGACCTTGCTTACTGTCTTGGTTTAAACCATAGCCAAATCGAATAAAGCGATTGCTTACATCTTGTGCACTGGCAGCAACCGAGCATACGGTTAATGCTCCACCAACCGACAATGCGATTAAAGACTTTGCAATTTTTGATTTAGATAGAACTGATTTGACGTTTTTATTCTTATACATCTTAAGTTTCCTTTCTTCAGTTTATTAATAGAGAAAATTAGCAGGAACAGTAATTATCTCGGGGAACAAAACAAATAGAACAATCACCAGCATGTAAACAAACAAAAATGGAAGTATCCCTTTTGTGATTTTTTCAAGTGGTTCACTTGCAACACTAGACACAACGCTTAATACAGTGCCGACAGGAGGTGTTATCAGACCAACACAGCCAACCATAATAAACATTACACCAAAGTAAATTGGATCAATTCCAGCTTGAACAACTAAAGGCATCGTAACAGGCGCTAATATTAAAATGGTTGGTGTTAAATCCATTACCATTCCGATCATTAACATCACGACAACAATAGTCGCCATCAAAAGTTTCGGTTCATCCATAATTGGAGCTAAGAATTTAATAAGTTCTGAGGGCAAATCAGCTAGCGTAACCATATAAGAAGAAACAATAGCCGCTGCACAAAGGAACATAACAATGCTAGTTGTATACGCTGCCTGAACAAATAGAGGGACTAAATCCTTAATTTTAATTTCTCTGTAGACAACAAGGCTTACAAACATTGCGTAACCTGCAGCGACTACTGCCGCTTCAGTCGGTGTAAACATGCCACCTCGAAGACCACCGATGATAATCACAGGCATCAAAAGCGCGTAGAAACCGTCCTTAGCTACTTTCAACCTTGTCTTCATATCTTGTCTTGGTTGCGGCTCAACATCTACAGTACGCATGCTCCATTTCCAAGCAAGAACCAACCCTAGCCCCATAATAATTCCAGGAACAACGCCAGCCATAAATAACTTGCTAATTGATTGGTTGGCTGTAACACCAAAGATAATAAAAGGCATACTTGGCGGTATGATGGGAGCAATGATGCCACCTGCTGCAATTAGTCCCGCAGATCGACCAACTGGATATCCGTTATTTCGCATCATTGGCAGTAGCAAAGTTGCTAGTGCTGCGGTATCTGCAATTGCAGACCCTGATAAGCTCGCTAGGATAACGGCAGCTATAATTGCAACATACCCTAATCCCCCTCGTCTGTGCCCAACACAGCTTATCGCCAAATTGATAATGCGTTTTGAAATGCCTCCAGCATTCATTACTTCGCCAGCTAAAATGAAGAATGGTACCGCCATTAAAGGAAAGCTATCCGCACCATTGATTAAATTTTGGGCTATTAATTGAGCATCGAAAAAGTCAAGATGCCACATTAAAATCACACCTGTTAGTATCAATGCGAATGCAATAGGAAGACCTAAAACCATCAAACCAGAAAGACTAACTAAAAATAAACCAAGAGTCATAGATTGCTCCCCTTACATTCTTTTGATGCTTGATTATATTTATTCGGCGCTAACCTGGTTCGAATAGCATTTAGCTCTTGCACCAGATCTCTTAACAAATAAAAGCCCATACCTACAGAGGCAAACAACCCCGTCGCATACATATACGCTAAAGGATATTTAATAACTGTGGATGTAATATTCCAGCCTATTTGGTACTGACTCCAGCTACCTAAAAGAAAAAGATACAGGCCATATAGCATTAGCATTCTTGAAAAGAAAAAACATATACTTCTTAAGGTTTCAGGTAGCTTAGATTGAACTAAATCAAACCCTATGTGTGCATTTTTTCCTACAGCTAAAGTAGCCCCAAGAAAAATAAGCCAGACAAACAAAAGTCTTGATAACTCTTCTGATTCAGCAAAACCAGAGCTAAAAAGATACCTTAGGAGAACATTAACAAATACTGCTAAAAACATTACAGCTAGGGATAATGCCATTAGATATTCAATAGTTTTTTCAAATATCTTTGTTATTTTTTCCATTCCGTCCACCATTTTAATTTTTATCGGCTGAGACTAGCCATTCGCTAATGCGAGTGACGAGGAGGTTTGTCTTTAGAGATAACTTTTAGGTGTAATGTGGCGGGCTCAAGGCAACCACCAGTCGAAAGTTGTCCAACAAGGCTTCTGTATATCTCCTGCCAAGGAGTTTGAGAGGCTGGAATGGAAGGCTTCCACTCTTCTCTGCGCGTTTGCATTTCTTCATCGGAAATTAAAAGATCAATTGACCGATCATTAAGATTAACTTTCAGTATGTCATTCGTTTTCAATAAAGCGATACCTCCCCCAACAGCAGCTTCAGGCGACATATTGAGAATTGAAGGGCTTGCAGATGTACCACTTTGACGACCATCACCAAGACAAGGCAATGAAGAAACACCTTTCTTCATCAGCTCTGTAGGTGGGTCCATGTTTACAACTTCAGCACTTCCTGGATAACCAACAGTACCCGCACCTCGAACAACAAGAATACAACGCTCATCTATATCTAAAGAAGGATCATTAATTCGAGCATGATAGTCTTCTGGTCCTTCAAACACGATTGCACGCGCTTCAAAACTATTTTCAGACCCAGGATCAGAAAGGTAAGTTTTCTTAAAAGCATCACCAACAACTGACATTTTTATAATCGCACTTTCGAAGAAGTTACCACTCAAAACAATGAAGCCAGATTTATGCTTTAATGGCTTTTCATAACTATAAATTACATCACGATTATTCGTTTCACTTGTGGTAGCTATTTCTCCAAGAGTCTTACCACTTACTGTTAAGCAATCATTATTTAGATAGTTTGCTTTTTGAAGCTCATGCAAAACAGACGGGACGCCACCTGCCCTATGGAATCCTTCTCCGAGATGTTTACCAGCCGGCATACAGTTAACAATAAGAGGTATATGCTCACCAAATTCTTGCCAGTCATCTAGAGATAAATCGATACCCATATGTCGGGCAATAGCGATTAAATGTGGTGGACAATTTGACGAAGCGCCGAGGGCTGATGCAACAGCAATAGCATTATGAAATGATTCTTTTGTCATGATGCTAGAAGGTTTTATATCTTGCAAAACCATCTCGCAGATACGACGACCTGTAGCGTATGCCATTTGACCACGTTCTCGATAAGGTGCAGGGATACTTGCACAGCCCGGTAACGACATACCTAAAGCTTCTGCAATGGCGTTCATCGAGAGGGCAGTTCCCATCGTATTACAGTGACCCACAGAAGGTGACGCCGCAGTTGTCAATTCCATGAAGCCTTCATAATCTATCTTACCTTTGGCAAGTAGCTTACGAGAGCTCCAAATGACCGTGCCGGAACCAATCAGCTCACCATCATGATAACCGTCTAGCATTGGGCCACCTGATAGCACAATTGATGGCAAATCAGTTGTTGCTGCAGCCATCAGGCAGGCTGGCGTTGTCTTGTCACAGCCAGTAGTCAAGACAACTCCATCTAAAGGATAACCGTGCAACACCTCTACCAACCCAAGGTACGCTAGGTTTCGGTCAAGTGCGGCAGTAGGCCTACGACTTTGCTCTGCAATTGGGTGTACCGGAAATTCCATGGGAATCCCACCAGCATCCCTAATGCCGTCTTTAATCCTCTGAGCGAGTTGAATGTGATGTCGATTACATGGCGTCAAGTCGCTTCCGGTTTGGGCGATGCCTATGATTGGCTTGCCTGATTGTAGCTCCTCTCTAGTCAAGCCTTGATTCATGTAGCGCTCAACATACAAAGCAGTCATATCTGCGTGTTCTGGATCATCAAACCATTGCTGACTTCTTAGTTTGAGGTTTTTATTATTCTGCATTTTTTACTTCCTGTTATTCTTATAAATTAAATGCTTTAGATACTATTTCTTTAACAAACCTCTATCTGACAGATTAGTAAGCAGAGCGTTGATACCAAATGTCCATGGCTGAACATTGTTGCTGTGAGAAGTAATATTGTTTAAAGCTCCTAATTTAGGATTACGGATTGAAACAAGATCATTTAATTGATGGGTAAAACCGCTACCGGGTTCGTGTCGGTCCTGTGTAGGAGAGAAAAGCGTCCCCAGAAACAAATAAAAGCCGTCTGGATATTGATGGTTTTTATTTAGAGTCTGACTAGCTAGATCTTGAGGTGTACGACTAATTTGATTCATTGATGATAAACCAGACATCAGGAAACCATCTGCACCCTTTACCTCTAGTGCGATTTCGGCATCAGCGACATCAGTTAAGGAAAAGCTTTCATCAAACAATCTAAGGAAAGGACCAATCGCACAAGATGCATTATTGTCCTTTGCTTTACTAAGAAGCAGTGCACTTCTTCCCTCAAAGTCTCTCAAGTTGACATCATTCCCTAGTGTTGCCCCCTGTATCTGTCCTTTGCTGTTAACAGCTAGAACCACCTCAGGTTCTGGGTTGTTCCATTCGGACTGAGGATGGACGCCGATAAAACTACCACTTCCCACCGCAGAAAGCACAGGGGCTTTAGTGAAAATCTCAGCATCAGGACCGATACCAACCTCTAGGTATTGCGACCACATTCCTTTTTCAATCAATAATTTTTTAAGATCACTCGCTTTCGATGAACCTGGCTCGATCGATTTAAGATTGTTTCCAACCACCTCAACCACTTGTTTTCTAATAGCTTCTGCTCTAGCTGGGTCACCCCCAGCCTGCTCTTCAATAACTCGCTCAATCATACTTGAAGCAAATGTAACGCCTGCAGCTTTGATCACCTGCAAATCTAGAGGCGCTAAAAGGTGTGGAGATGACGTGTTTGGTGATACATCTGTATTTTCCAACAGCTGAGATAGGCTACAGAGGTACTTTCCTTGTATACCCTTCACAGCTTGTGCAGGACTATCTAACTCAAGGAGCTCACTTAATGTGGGGTAGCTCTCTGAAATGTCGAATATTTCATTGTCTACTACTGCGATTGGGGATGGACCAGATGGGTTACCAGGAACCCACGCACGCCCAACTAAGCAGGCCTGTTCGTAATCAGCAGGCATTGTATTTTCAATCGTTAGAATCAAAGACATTTCATTTACTTCCTTTATTATTTTGGAATTAAATTAGAGCGACTTAGTGATAAAATCCAATGACAAATAGTAGATATGTGATAACTAATGGTTATCGCATCAAGGAGTAATCATGTCTGTATTCTCATTCGCCAGCTTTTGCAACTGGGTAAAATTTAAGCACTTAGTACTTTTGAGCTCATTAGGAAACACCAAAAATATGCACTTAACAGCTCAGCAGATGAACCTCAGTCAACCTGCTGTCAGTAAAATGCTTAAAGAAATTGAGGCGTTGGTTGGGTTTGAAATCTTTGAAAGACATGCTCGTAGTATGCCGCCAACAGACCTTGGTAAACATCTAATACACTTTGCAAACAAAATGCTTAACGATTCTGAAGGTTTTGTTGATCAGATAATTAGTTTACGAGATGGAGGATATGGCTACTTAAAAGTAGGAGGGATTTTTGCCGCCACATCTGCAGCATTACCTGAGGCAATTCTAGAGATTAAGCAGCGATACCCTCTTTTAAATGTAGAGGTAGTCGAACAGACAAGCGGTAACCTTATAAAGATGTTGGAGGATAGGACGCTTGATTTGGCAATAGGTCGATTCTCTGAACAAAACCAACAACCTAACTTTGATTACACTCCTTTAGCCCCCGAAAATTTTTGCCTTGTTGTGAATTCAACTCATCCTCTTAGCAAAAAGGCGTCGATATCTTTAGAGGATTTATTTGATTGGCCTTGGTTGTTATATCCAGAGGGGACGCCCATTAGGACTAGGATGGAAGAATCCTTTCATAACGCTGGCGTGTCTTTGCCAAAAAACACTGTTGTAACTATTTCGGTACAGACTTTCTTAGAGTTACTTCAGCGTGGCCCCATGATTGGCATGCTGCCTACTGTAATGGTTGACTCTCATTTGAAAAGTGGGGCTTTGAGTGTTTTACAAACGCCGCTTGAACTAATCCCGCAATACTACGGTATTTTAACAAGGAAAGGAGAAGACTTAGTCGGAGCAACACGGGAGTTCATGGACATTCTGCAACGAAATGCTTCTGACACAAAAGACCTTATTCAATAACCAGTGGTTATCAGTCAATCAAATTTAACCATTGGTAAGTAATCAAAAGGCAACATAAATTACCCAAAACAATAAAATAGTACGGGAAATTTATGTCTAAAGAACATGGAAAAAACTTTATCAATGGTAGCCGTAGCTCCGATGGGAATACGGTTATTAATAGCTATAGCGCGTTTAGTGGCGAGCCGCTAAACACAACATTTTTTCAAGCAACTCAGGCTGAGGTTGAGGCTGCCTGTGCCTCCGCAAATGAAGCCTTTTTTGAATTTTGTAACTTCAGTTCTTCTAAAAGAGCAAAATTTTTAAATTGTATTGCTGATGAACTTGATGCACTGGGTGACGATTTTGTTGAAATAGTGCATCAAGAAACTGCCCTCCCATATCCTCGAATTAACGGTGAGAAATCCCGTACTTCGAATCAATTAAGACTTTTTGCTGAACTACTTTCACGTGGTGATTTCTATGGCGCAAGAATAGATACCGGTGATCCGTCACGACAGCCTGCCCCAAAAGTTGATATCAGACAATATCAAATTGGTATTGGTCCAGTAGCGGTGTTTGGTGCAAGCAACTTCCCACTTGCATTTTCCACCGCTGGTGGCGATACAGCAGCAGCCCTAGCGGCTGGATGCCCAGTGGTATTCAAAGCGCATAGTGGACATATGAAGACTGCTGAAATAGTTGCGGAAGCGATCATTAATGCCGCACAAAAAACGGATATGCCATCAGGTGTATTTAATATGATTTTTGGCTCAGGGGTTGGCAAAGCCTTGGTTCAAAACCCTCACATAAAAGCTGTCGGCTTTACAGGGTCCCTTTCAGGCGGTAACGCAATTTGTAAAATGGCCTCAGAGCGTGCAGAACCAATCCCTGTTTTTGCTGAAATGAGTAGCATCAACCCTGTCATTCTTAATGAAGGTGCCATTAAAAATAGAGGTAAGCTCATTGCCAAGGAATTAGCGGACTCTGTTGTACTTGGTACAGGACAGTTTTGTACTAATCCAGGCTTAGTGATTGCTATCAAATCAGAAAGTTTTTCAAGTTTTATTGATGATTTATCGACTGAGATTTCTAACAAAGCAAGCTCAGTAATGCTTAATAAAGGCACACTTTCAAGTTATGTAAGTGGAATTGAAACCTTAGAAAAATATCATGGCATAGAGGTACTTTCACGAGGCCAAAGTCATGAAGGTCAAGCAACTCCCTACCTTTTTAAAGCCTCTTCAAAGCTTCTACTCGATAGTGACGAGCTTTTACAAGAAGAGGTGTTTGGACCAGCTACGGTTTTAATTGAAGCTCAAGATCGCAATGAATTGATTAAGTGTTTATCAGCTATGAGAGGTCAACTGACCGCAACTCTAATCAGCGAAGAAGACGAAATGGCAGCATCTAGTGATATTTTATCACTTCTTCAACATAAGGCCGGCCGAGTTCTAATCAATGGCTACCCAACAGGAGTAGAGGTATGTGACTCGATGGTTCACGGCGGCCCCTACCCAGCTACATCAGATTCTCGCGGAACCTCTGTAGGAACGTTGGCCATAGAACGTTTCCTCCGCCCTGTTTGCTTCCAAAACTATCCTGACCACTTATTGCCAGATGCTATAAAAAATTCTAATCCACTAAGAATCAATCGATTGATTAATGGATCTTTCACCAAAGACTCAATAAATCTTTAACCATAGGAAAATAATAATGAATGGAAAAAAGGTCTTAATTACTGGGGCAGGCCAAGGCATAGGCTTAGCAAGTGTTAAAGCATTTTTGGAAGCCGGAGCTGAAGTTATTGCAACAGATATAAATACTCAACAATTAGAAGACCTCCCAGGAGTACGTGCTTACTATTTAGATGTCACATCCGAATCAGATATAGAGTCTTTGAAAAAAAATGTTGGCAATGTGGATGTTATTTTCAACTGTGCTGGGTACGTGCATGCAGGCAACATTATGGAGTGTGATTTAGACGCATGGAACAAGTCCTTTGATTTAAATGTAACATCTATGTATCAAGTCATAAAAGCATTTATCCCTGGGATGCTGGAGCGTGGTCAAGGTTCAATTATCAATATGGCTTCGGTGGCTTCAAGTATTAAAGGAGTTCCCAACCGCCTTGCATACACTGCCAGTAAAGCTGCTGTCATCGGTCTTACCAAAGCTGTTGCAGCGGACTACATAAAAAATGGCATTCGCTGTAATGCAATCTGTCCTGGAACAGTTGACTCACCCTCATTACGTGACCGAATAGCTGATCAAGCGATTCAGCAAAACGCTTCTGAGGACATCGTTTTCCAACAATTTATTGACCGTCAACCTATGGGACGTATAGGTACAGCTGAAGAGATAGCAAAATTAGCTGTTTACCTTGGCTCTGATGATTCATCTTACACTACAGGCACGGTTCAAATCATTGATGGAGGAATGAGCGTTTAACGCTCATTCCTTCCAAGATTATTAGGAGTACATTTTGAAACTACTACGTTATGGTAAATCTGGTTTTGAAAAACCAGGCGTCCTAGATAATGAAGGAAATATTCGCGATCTTTCTTCAATCATTACCGATGTTGATGGAGCCAATATTTCAGACGAATCTATTCAAAAAATTAAAGAAGTGGAATTAGCCTCATTGCCTCTTGTAAACGCAAGTGAACGTATTGGTCCATGTGTTGGCAAAGTCGGTAAATTTATTTGTATTGGCCTTAACTACGCAGATCACGCAGCTGAAGCAGGAATGCCCGTTCCTTCAGAGCCAGTCGTATTTAACAAATGGACTAGCGCTATTGTAGGTCCAAACGATAATGTTGAGATTCCTAAAGGCTCAACAAAAACTGACTGGGAAGTTGAGTTAGGCGTTGTCATCGGTAAAAGTGGCCGCTATATATCAGAAGAAGATGCCATGAACCACGTTGCTGGTTACTGTATAATCAATGATGTTTCTGAGCGTGAATGGCAACTTGAGCGTGGGGGCAGCTGGGATAAAGGCAAAGGCTTTGATACCTTTGGACCGATTGGCCCTTGGCTAGTAACTCGTGATGAAATTACAGATCCGCACAACTTAAATTTATGGCTTGAAGTGGATGGTACGAAATACCAGGACGGTAACACTAATACCCTTATTTTCAATATTCCTCAGATTATTTCCTACTTGAGTAAATGTATGAGCTTACAAGCTGGCGATATCATTTCGACAGGCACACCTCCTGGTGTAGGTATGGGCATTAAGCCAGCTCCAGTATTCCTCAAACCTGGTCAAACCATGAAGCTGGGTATTGAGGGATTAGGCGTTCAGCAGCAAACTACACTTGCAGCAGAATAACTTTATAACTAGACAAGCTAACCAATTAGTTTGTCTACTTCCAATTTTTTTATTGGTTCTTTGTAGAAATTTAGTATGGCTGAACTGAAGTACCCGCATGGGACTGGCTGACAGCTTCGTGCAGCTTGCTCATCAACTGGCTGACGAAGTGGTGATTCCGCCAGACATTACCTGCTGTGGCTTTGCTGGCGACAAAGGCTTCTCGACTCCAGAGCTCAACGCCAGCGCCTTGAAAACCCTAGCCAAAGCCGTAGAAGGCTGCGAAGCGGTTTATTCAAACAGCCGCACCTGCGAGATTGGCTCAATCCTCAGCTTCCTAATCGCTTGAACATGTCATGTCGACACTATTGTTCATTTAGCAAATGCTACCAGATCAATATCTCACGGATATTTGCACATAAATGTTTTTGAGCAATTGACTCTGATATAGCGGTTACAAGATCAACATCTCGCGGATGTTTGCGCTTTAGCGCCGGAGCGAGAGTTGATCTGGTGACTGAGCTAACTATGAGTGGCTCCATTAAAGGTGAGTGAAAACCTTAAAGCATAAACGTCGAGTACAAGCCAAATCCGCAGACGATGAGCAGCGCCCAGCCAACGAATTGGAAGAAGACGGGTGTTTCGGCTTTTTGAATGCGGTTGTGGAGTTTTTGTCCGAAGACGTGACCGAGTAAGGCGCAAGGCAGTAACCAAAGTTGGTGGATGAGTTGTAGGTCGATGTCTGCGATGAGGAATGACACCATTTTGATCATCACGAGGATAAACCAAAGTACGAATAAGGTATCGCGTAGTTGGTGGCGCGGTACTTTGGTGGCGAAGACGGAGACGATGAGTGGCGCGCCGATTAAAGAGGTGCCGCTGACGTAACCACCAAGCATGAGGAAGATGGTGTCGAGGAATTTGTTATTGGTATAAAAGGGTTTATTCAATATGTAAGATACAGCGAAGACGGCGACGATGACAAAAATCACACCTGTGACTATGTTGCCAGGTAAGGTTAATAAGCCAAATACGCCAATCAGTTTGGGAATAATCATGATACTGAGAGCTTTTTTTAAATAACCCCAAGCGATGTTGCCTTGTGCTTCTTGTGACGTTTCGCCCCGCTCTGCTGCGAGTTTGGCTTGTTGCTTCGTGGTTCTCGACCCTTGCCAAGCAATCCAGCTGGAAAAGACTAAAAGGTGAATGGAAATAATCGGCAAAAATAACAGAGGGTCGTTTTTTACCAATAATAGGAAAGGCAAAGCGAGCACGGCACCGCCAAACCCTAAGCCACTACGAACAAAGCCGCTCCATATAAAAATGGCGCCAATTAAGGCGTATTGCCACCAAAATAAGTTTTCCATGATCGTCCTTAGTGCTTAGAAATGAGATTGAACTATTCGAGAAAAATTGTTGCGCGTTAGTGTAACCAAAGTTTTCTTTTTAGGCTAAGGGCTTGGGTGAAACCAGGTTTGTTGGTGAAGAAATTTGGTTAATTCATCTTTCAATAGTTTGGCTCTGGCAGACAAGCTACGTCGATATGGCCAGACTAAGAAAATTTCTCTATTTTGACCGCGCCATTCAGGCAATATCCGAACCAGTTCGCCCGTTTCAAGGGCACTTATCACCATACTCATAGGCATTAACGCAATTCCAGCGCCGGCTTTTGCTAGATTGAGCGTGATGGTCATATCGTTACTAATATGTCGGTGCTCTTTGTTGAGTGGATGAAGGTCACCTTGTTTATTTATTAGCAACCAGTCAGAAAAAATATGCGATGCAATGCTCGGCGCTGTTTGTAAGTCTTCTATTGTTTTAGGTAACAGGAAGGTGGCCTTTGGTGAGGCAACTAAGATAGGTTCAATATGCCCTAGTTTCTTTTGAATTAATGAAGAGCTTGGTTGATTCCCCGAGCGCAAGGCGATGTCTGCGCGGGTGTCTCTGATATCTTGAAGGGAGTTGCTAAGCTCGATATTTAATGCGATATCTGGGTACCGCTGAACAAATTCCTGCCAAAAGACGTTTAAGGATCCACTGCCCAAGTTTACTGGCGCGAGTACTTTTAAATCACCTTTTAGACTGTTTAGAGTGTGATCTAGGTTAGAAATACGTTGGTCTAAGGCATCGATAAATTCCGCGCATTCTTGGTAATAGCTTTCGCCCATGGTGGTGAGTGTGAGGCCTTTGGTTGAACGATGTAATAACTCGCAACCTAGCCTTTGCTCAAGGGCGCTGATACGACGAGATACTGTGGCGATGGTCATTTCAAGATGTTGTGCGGCCGCTGTCAGACTATGTTTGTTGGCGGCGGTTATAAAAATCTTTAGATCATCAAGCATTTTACAATATCGTAAATTTGTTTTTAAAAATTCAGTATATTTACAAATATTTTTGTTTGCTAGTATGACTATAAATAAATTGAGTCGTTTATCTACTTTTCGTCTGGGGCACTCTTTTTTAGAGATGACGATGAGTCAATGAGGAGAGAAATATGAAACACAGAGTTATTTTTGCACTTTTAATGTCGTTCACTTTGTCACTGTTTATGTCTGCATGGATCACCTTTGTGAATATTGGTGTACATCCAGATTTTGCTTCTTTCTGGATGCATGCTTGGGTATTGGCATGGCCTGTAGCTGGGGTTATTTCTTTTATCGCAGGACCATTTTTGCACGCCTTCGCTCATAAACTCGCTGCGAAAGTATAACGTTTGAAATAATACTGCGCAGCGTATGCGTATGAGGCCGCAAACAAAAAACCCGCTTGGCAGCGGGTTTTTTGTGTTTGAAACAAGGCTAAGCCTGTTCTACATCAGTAGAACTTATTTGCTTGGCTTTTCATCCCAAACGGTTAGGTCGATATCATCACGAATTTCTGGGTAGTCTTCTGAGTTGAAGACTGGCGTATGTGTTTTCAACTGATTGAAGTAGTCTTTGGTTAATTTCACTACCAGGCCAGATAACATCATAATGGCAATCAGGTTAATGGTTGCCATTAGCCCCATTGCTGCATCGGCTGCATTGAAGACCATCGCGACACTTTCATAAGCGCCCCACGGGATCATACCAAGAGCTAAGATACGAAGAATAAAAATTCCTGGTTTGTTTGCCCATTTTAGGTAAGTTAGCGCATTTTCTGCATAGCTGTAGTTACCAATAATGGAGGTAAACGCGAAGAAAAATATCGCAATAGCAACGAAGTATTGCCCTGCGCTGCCGATGTGAGTTGTCAACGCCGTTTGTGTTAAGGCAATGCCGGTTTGACCATTACCCAAAGCGCCAGATAGAAGAATCATCAAGGCGGTTGCTGTACAAATTAGTAGCGTATCGATGAATACACCAAGTGACTGTACCATGCCCTGAGATGCCGGATGGTGAGGGTTCGGTGTTGCTACGGCTGCGATGTTTGGTGCTGAGCCCATACCGGCTTCGTTCGAGAACAAACCACGTTTAATACCATTCAGCATCGCGCCTAATACACCGCCAGCGGCTTGTTCGATACCAAATGCACTTTTGAAAATTAATGCAAAAGCGGCTGGTACTTCGTCGATATTCATAACAATCACGTACAAAGCGACCAGAAGATAAAGAACGGCCATAAATGGTACGATTATTTCAGCAAAGCGAGCGATTTTCTTGATGCCACCGAAGATAACAATCGCTGCTAGCAACATGATAACGATGCCAGTCACACTGGTGTCGATACCAAATGCGCCTTCCATTGCGCCAGCAATCGAGTTGGCTTGAACCGCATTGAATACCAAACCAAAGGCCAAGATAAGCGCAAGTGAAAATACCGCGCCAGCCCAAGGGGCTTTTAAGCCTTTACTGATATAGAACGCTGGTCCACCACGTAGTTGACCATTTTGGTCGCGCATTTTGTAGAGCTGAGCCAAGGTGCTTTCTGCATAAGCGGTTGCCATACCAATAAGAGCAACAACCCACATCCAAAAAATGGCCCCTGGACCACCTAGATATAATGCGACAGCAACACCTGTCATGTTACCAGTGCCGACACGAGAAGCGAGACTAGTACAAAGTGCTTGGAAAGGTGATATGCCACCACGATCGGATTGCGGGGCTTTAAGAACAGTACGGATGAACTCTGGGAAACGACGGACCTGAATAAAACCTAGGCGTAAAGTAAAATATACGCCTACAGCTAGTAGTCCATAGATGAGGATATACCCCCAGAAAATAGTATTTAAAAAGTCTATGATGGCTGCCATGTAGGGCACTCCCTTTATTCGATAGGATTATCGCTTTATTGTTCGTGGGTTGAATATTAGAAGCACTTTTTCAGGTAAAAAAAGCACTCTAAGAAACGCGCAGAAGCTCGAAAAGTGTGCAAGGGTAGCGATTTTATGGAAAACCGCAAGGAAAAACCACATTTATGCACATAAAAAGTGCATGAATGTGGTTTGGCTTTAAGAGTGTTTTGTTGATCAGTCTAACTTGCTAAGTAGTTATGTCCTTGATTCAGCGATAAATAAATCTTGTTTCTCAACTCATTGGCTAGGCTTGTTGGTACGCTCTTGGTTGGATGACGTAAACTTATTCGTAACAGTAGATTTACCTGATCTGAGGACATTCCTAGTCTTTCCACGGCGGACCTAGGTAGTTGTTGATAATTCGTTCGAGATAAAAGTTTAAGCTCTTCTAGCCAATGGGCTTGTTCTCCTAAGGCGATACGAACTTGATCGCCGATAATGTCCATATCGCAATTTTGCTCCACCACAATCGAAATATCTCGCTCGGCTTTAGGTTGTCGCGAGACGGGCCGCCAAGGGGATAAATCGAGCATTTGTTGCTCAATCCGTGGATCTGGATCTCGAAGCAATCGAATGTCGGGAATGCCTTTGCGCAGCATCAGTATTCTATCCAATCCTAACCCAATGGCGACGCCTGTATAGTTATTGCTTGGCCAACCATTTCTGGTTAATAAGTCTGGGTCTATATTGCCACACTCGCCTACTTCAATAAGACTTTGATCGTCTACAGCGTCTAGCTGAATGCCATTTATGGTATAGGGGTGCGGTGATTTGGATTGCTGCACCACATGATTCGGTAACAAGGTTTTCATCAGCGCTGAAATGGATTCTTTCAGTATCTGATTGTCTTCTGCTTGATGTTTTGGCAATACAATCCAGATGTCCAATTGATGAGGTTCTGCGCAATGCCAGCGATCAATGCAGTCGCGACGATAAACCAATCCGTGACTGATTATCCCTACAGACTCTGGTCGTAGACTTTGCCAACTCTTTAACCAGGTTGGCACAGTACTGGATGTTTGCGTGCGTAGCATTAAGCTATTTGAAATATAGCGACTGTAGCGAGCGTCTCTTGATGCACCATCGGACGGATAACCGAGGGCGTCGTAGTTTTCGTAGACTGGCACGATAGGGTTAGCATTTACACGTTGTAAGTAACAAGGCCAAAGTGATGAAACTGCGGTTTCAGCTTCGCTAATGAGTTGCTGCATGGCGTGTATGCCATGGTAAGGGTTGCTCAGGTCGCGAAGAGACAGTGCGTGAAGTAATTGTTCGTGGGTTAGATAGTTGTGCGTAGACATAGTAAAGCTCCATAAATCCAAGATAAAAATTAGTGCAATGCTTTTGGATTCCTCCGAGTCAGGACTCGGAGAGAGCTTGTCTTTGAAAGGTTATTTCAGAAAGAGCAAAGCCGCCGCGTCCAGTTTAGGGACTCGGAGGCTGATAAATCGATGTGATCGTGCAATAAGATACGTCATGCTTTTGATACTAGCAGGCTCGATTAAGAGGGACAAGATCCTTTGATGCAGATATTGTCCCTGAGGCTAAAAAGCATCGGGAGCCTTGGGCTCTGAATAGTGCGCCGTTTGAATTGGGTCTTGCTCAATCGTGCCCCACTCTCTTTTTAAGGGCACAACGCCTGCCCAAACAGGCCAGTTGTTATCGGCTGGATCATCGATTGGTGGTTCTGCTCGGAATTTGACCGAGGCTTCGTCGATCTTGATGCGCACGACCCCAGTCGCTTTGATCTCTTGATCGTTGACTGGACGTAGTGTGTCCCAGCGGCCTGGACTGACTTTATCGAGGAAAAGTTTGAATTGGCGTACTTTTTCATCTTTATCGTCGATCAATTCCGGCACACCAAATAAGGTCACAGAGCGATAATTCACCGAATGGTGCATGGCGGAACGTGCTAACACTAAACCATCTAATAAACTTACGTTAATGCAGACCTTTTCTGGTTCATCAATTGGGCCTTTCACATTGCGCGCTTTAGAATGTGCGTGCCAGTAGAAATAGTCGCCTTCGCGCCAATGGCTGGTGGGCGTAACAAAGACTTGACCCTGTTTCGTTTGTCCGACGTGACACATTAGAGCAGCATCGATAATGCTGAATGCTAAATCTTTGTCATAAGAAGCGCGGTTTGGCCCTCTTTTTACTTTACTTAATGATGTTTCTTCTAATGACTGACTCATTAATTCTCTCCTTGTGTCTTAAAGTGTGTTTGGCTATAACAAGACTTTAGAAAAAACTGGCTTTTATAAAAATAGCCAGAATCAATATAAAAAAGCAGGCCAGATATGAAGCACGCTATTGCCAGTTTACGCCTTTCGCTTGATGACACTGGCGCTCCTTACTATCAACAACTGATGGCGCAACTCCAACAAGGTATTGTGTCTGGTGAGCTATCGGTTGGTGACAAATTACCTTCTTCGCGTTTTTTGGCTAGCTCGTTGGGGGTTTCTCGTAGTACTACGTCACGGGCTTATGATCAGTTGATCGCGGAAGGTATTTTAACCAGCGAAGCAAAGCGGGGTGTGTTTGTAGCCGCTTTACCTATGGTGAGTCATCGCTCGACAACACTATCTAGTTCTGCACCATTTTCTGTTAATAAAGCGCCGTCTAAGCGAGCATTTGATGCGGGTGCAGATGTGTCGGTGTTTCCTAACAAAGAATGGGCGGCAAGTATGCGACGTAGCTGGCTCAATCCAGATTTGGCTGTTTTAGAAGGCGGATATACTGCGGGTTATCCAGATTTAAAAGCCGCGATAGTGGACTATTTATATCGTGTTCGCGGTCTTGAGTGCTCGACAGAGCAAATTATTGTCACGGCAGGCAGTCGAGATTCGCTACTTTTATTGCAACATGCTATTGCGTTGCTGGGTGATGTTGATAGCTTGCCAATGAAGTGGTGGTTAGAAGAACCGACTTATCCGCCAATTCGTCAGGTTATACCTTCATCAGCCGAAGCGGGTCTTCTGTTAATTGATGAAAGTGGGCCATGTTTGCCTGATACTGAGCATGCTTCGAATGTGGCGGTTGTTACGCCAAATAGACAATATCCTCTAGGTATGAGCATCAGTGCGGCTCGACGACAACAATGGTTGCAAGCTTTACAGAATGGTTCCCCAAGCTGGTGGCTGATAGAAGATGATTACGACAATGAGTTTGTCTATCAGGGAAGAAGCAGCGTGCCTTTTATGCAAACCGCGAGTGTGCATAGCCAAACCCGAGATCGAGTGTTCTTTGTTGGGAGTTTTTCTAAAGTGCTGTTTCGTGGTTTGCGGCTTGGCTTTATTGTTGCACCGACGAAACATATCGAAACATTGCATAAAAGTCAGCGAGTGTTGGGGACGTCTGCTTCTTTACCAATACAGCCTGCTGTTGCGGATTTTATGCTGCAAGGTCATTTTGATCGCCATGTAAATCGCATGCGTCGCCATTATCGACTTAAACGAGATGTTCTATTAGTGCTATTAGAGCGTCATTTAACGACTTGGTTTGAATGGAAAAAGCCTCATGGTGGCATGCATGTGTTGATTGAGCTCAAGCCTAATTTTGTTCCTAAAAAGCAAACAGAAATGGCTTTGGATCAGTTGATAACTCAAGAAGTTAACCTTGAAGGCGTGCGGCTGTTCCCTTTGTCTGGTCATTATGTATACGGCCGAAAAGAGCCTAATAATAGTCGGTTTGGTTTTTTGTTGGGGTTTAGTGGTCCAAAAGAGGAAGAAATGACGTATATAGTGAACATTCTTCAGAAATGGTTGAGCGAGAATTTGGTAGAAAAGAAGCCTTACCAATTGTAAGGAAAATGTCTTAGAACAGTGTTAATCTTAGCGCTTGCGGGCGATACCAGTAGAATTTTCTCAAGACGAGAATGTTAATTTTTCTAAAAAGACCGTGAAGCAAACAGGAACAAAGGCTAAACTAGACTTTGTGTGGCTGTATAAATTTTGCTATATTTCGCACACTTAAATTCGTATGAAGCGAGTAAAAGCGGCTTTTACACTTTTGTTTTTATGAATCGGATGGGTAAATTGAACAAATTTCAAGACATTCTGCAGCATTATGTGCATTCGGTATCCAGCGTCTTGGCGGATTCTTTACGCCCTGCTGTCGCCGTGTCTTGCTTGTTTTTAAGTTTTTTTGTCCTGATTAGCGCTCCTTTCTCTGTTAATAACCCAAATGTTATTAATATCGACCTTATTCCTAATGCGGGGCTAGTTACTAGCATCGTATTTATAACTCTATTATTGGTTAGTTATTGGTCCGTTATGACCAATATCAACCCCGCTCGCCAGAAATTGGCCTTCTCTTTATTCCATGTGTTTGCTCCGAATGAGCAACCTAGTCGTGCTGAGGCACGGTGCATGATGAGATGTGGAGCTCCCCTTTTCAGATTTAGGTGATCCAAAAAAGCCATTGCTACGTTAATTATATTAACTAGGTAATGGTCTTTGTGCTGTTTTCAGTGTGGTGATCTTTACTGAAATACCCGGTATTTGCCGGATTTTCGTTCTGTTACCTGATTGTCAGGTAGCAGTTTTGTGAACATAAGGGTTAGAGGATGATTCTCTTGTTAACTCGTATCCTAAGTAAAGTCGCTTTGGCGCTAATGGTGGGCTTGCTCGCCGGTTGTCAGGGTGGTGTGCTCGATCCTAAAGGGCAGGTCGGTATTGAAGAGAAGCAACTAATTATTGTTGCCACTCTGTTGATGCTACTTGTTGTGATTCCTGTCATCTTCATGACACTGTATTTCGCTTGGAAATATCGTGAAGGTCGTGACGAAATCTATGAACCAAAATGGTCGCACTCCACAAAAATTGAAACCATTGTTTGGGTTATTCCAATTGTCATCGTCATCATTCTTGGTGTGATTACATGGAAATCGACTCATGCACTAGATCCTTATAAGCCGTTGAAATCGGATAAAGATCATATCAACGTTCAGGTCGTTTCGATGAACTGGAAGTGGTTATTTATCTATCCGGATCTTGGTATTGCTTCTGTGAACGAGCTGAGATTCCCAGCAAACGTTCCTGTTGCTTTCCAGATTTCTTCTGAAGGCACAATGAACTCATTCTTCATCCCTCAATTGGGTAGCCAAATATACTCAATGGCAGGCATGGTGACTAAGCTTCACTTAATCGCAAATGAGCCTGGTACTTTTAAAGGTATCTCTTCGAACTACAGTGGACCTGGTTTTAGCAACATGAAGTTCAATGCGATCGCTACGCCAACAGAAGCTGATTTTGATGCTTGGGTAGAAGGTGTTAAAGCCGGTTCTCATGACGTTATTAATAATGGCGTATTGAATCAAGTCTCCTATGACAAGCTTGCTGAATATGATGCCGATCCTCATCACAAGCATGAAGCAACTCCAGTTCAGTATTACAACTCAATTGAACCAGGTATTTTCACGGACAACGTTATGAAGTTCATGAAGGACCATGGTCAAGTTGAATTGCTGAAAGGAACTTCATTTGAACCTAAAATGATTCACGACGGTTCTGATCATGGTGAGATGAATCATGGTGAGATGAATCATGGTGAAATGAACCACGAAGCATCTGAACACTCATCTCACGAGATGCACATGGAGGCAGATAAATAATGTCTATTCTAGGTAAATTATCTTTAGATGCGATTCCATTCCATGAGCCAATCTTGATTGCGACATTTAGTGCCGTTGCTCTTGGTGGATTGGTACTTGCATTCTTACTGATTAAGTACAATTTGCTTGGTACTTTGTGGAACAACTGGCTAACGTCAGTTGACCATAAGCGCCTTGGCGTTATGTACATAGTACTTGCACTTATCATGCTACTCCGTGGTTTCGCGGATGCTGTCATGATGCGTTTGCAGTTAGCTTTGTCTACGAATGGTGGAGAAGGTTACTTACCTCCTCATCACTATGACCAAGTCTTTACGGCTCACGGTGTTATCATGATCATCTTTATGGCGATGCCATTCATGATCGGTCTGATGAACATTGTGTTGCCTTTGCAGATTGGTGCTCGTGACGTTGCGTTCCCTTTCCTAAACAACCTTAGCTTCTGGCTAACGGCTGGTGGTGCGATTCTAGTTAACATTTCCCTATTCGTAGGTGAATTTGCTAAGACTGGTTGGGTGGCTTATCCGCCATTAGCTGGCTTGCAATTCAGTCCGGATGTGGGGGTTGATTACTACATATGGGCGCTGCAGATATCAGGGATAGGTACGACCTTAACTGCTGTTAACTTCTTGGCAACAGTGTTTAAAATGCGTGCTCCTGGCATGAAATTGATGGATATGCCGATCTTTACTTGGACCTGTACTTGGGCCAATATTTTGATCGCTGCATCATTCCCAATTTTGACTGTTACACTTGCTCTACTAACTCTTGACCGTTACCTAGACTTCCACTTCTTTACGAATGATGGCGGTGGTAACTCAATGATGTATATCAACTTGTTCTGGGCATGGGGTCACCCTGAAGTGTACATTCTTGTACTTCCAGCATTTGGTATCTTCTCTGAAGTTGTATCTACCTTCACTGGTAAGCGCTTGTTTGGTCATAAATCTATGATCTGGGCAAGTGGTGCGATTTCCATTCTTGGTTTCATCGTATGGCTTCACCATTTCTTTACCATGGGTTCCAGCGCTAACGTAAACGCCTTCTTCGGTATGGCTACTATGGTTATTGCGGTTCCGACGGGTGTGAAACTATTTAACTGGTTGTTCACTATGTACCGCGGTCGTCTTCGTGTGACTGTGCCGGTTCTATGGACTCTTGGTTTCATGGTGACTTTCACTATCGGTGGTATGACTGGTGTCCTACTTGCTGTACCAGGTGCTGACTATGTATTGCATAACAGTTTGTTCCTGATTGCCCATTTCCATAACACCATTATTGGTGGTGCGGTATTTGGTTATCTAGCTGGTTTTGTTTTCTGGTTCCCGAAAGTAATGGGCTTCACACTTAATGAAAAATTAGGTAAGACTGCTTTCTGGTGTTGGTTGATTGGTTTCTTCTTAGCCTTTATGCCTTTGTATGTTCTAGGCTTCTTGGGTATGACGCGCCGTCTAAACCATACAGACAATCCTGATTGGAACATTTGGTTGTACATCGCTTTGGTTGGTGCATTTGTCATCATGGCCGGTATTATCAGCCAGTTGCTACAATTGTACGTCAGCTTCCGTGATCGTAAGGATAATATGGATACGACTGGTGATCCATGGAATGCGCACACGCTTGAGTGGGCGACGTCTTCTCCACCACAATCTTATAACTTTGCGGTTATTCCAACGGTTTCTGATATCGATGCGTTTACCGATATGAAAGAGAAGGGTGAAGCCTATGTTCGTAAGGACAGCTATGCACCTATTCACATGCCTAAAAACACAGCTTCAGGTATGTTGGTTTCTGGTTGCGTAACGGTAATGGGCTTTGCATTGATCTGGCACATTTGGTGGTTAGCGGCGCTTGGTTTGTTCGGTAGCTTTGTATTCCTTGTTATCCGAGCTTACACCAAAGATGTTGATTACTACGTTCAACCAGATGAAGTTGCTCGTACCGAAAATGCGTATCTAGATAGCGTGGCTAAGGGGTAATCATGAGCACGACACATATGAATACACACGACGCTCACGACGAGCATCACGACCACGATCCAGCACCACATAATGTGTTTGGGTTCTGGCTATATCTAATGACGGACTGTTTGTTGTTCGCCACCATTTTTGCTACTTACGCTGTGCTCTTTATGAACACAGCAGGTGGTGTTTCTGGTAAAGATATTTTCGAGTTGGATTTCGTTCTAGTTGAAACCGCACTACTACTTATTTCAAGTATTACGTACGGTTTCTCGATGATCTGTGCGCACAAAAAAGACAAAAAAGGCACCCTATCTTGGTTGTCTGTTACGTTTCTTTTGGGTGCTGGCTTTATCGCAATGGAAATCTACGAATTCCATCATTTGATTGTTCATGGAAACGGTCCTCAAGCAAGTGCGTTCTTGTCTGCCTTCTTTACCCTTGTGGGTACTCACGGCTTACACGTAACCGCTGGTTTGATCTGGATGGCGATCCTTATGATTGAATTGATTGTATCTGGTTTTGGTAGCCGAACTGTCACTCGCTTAAGCTGCTTAAGCTTGTTCTGGCATTTCTTGGATGTTATCTGGATTTGTGTTTTCACCGTTGTTTATCTGATGGGGGCGATCTAATGAGCGATCATTCTTCTGAAGCGCATTCACACGGTAGCGTGAAGTCATACCTAACAGGGTTTATCTGGTCCGTAATTTTGACGGGTATTCCATTTTGGATGGTAATGACAGAGGCGTTTGATAAGGGTCCAACTTATATAACAATCATCTTGTTAGCGATTGTTCAGATTTTTGTTCATTTGAAGTATTTCCTTCATTTGAACTTCTCTACTGATCAAGGCAAGTTAGACGCTTATTCTTTCTTGTTTGCTTTGATGATTATTGTGATGGTTGTCGCGTTATCCGTATGGATTATCTTCGCTTCCAACGCAATGATGATGTAAGCAGAGTCATTTGATGATTATGCGGACTTCTTTCATTACAAGTTTTTCTATTATAAGTAATGTGTGTCCGATGGGAGCCTATAAAGATGTTTAAGCGTTATCTTCAGGTAACAAAGCCTGGCATCATTATGGGCAACCTAATCTCTGTTGCGGGGGGCTTCTTTTTGGCCTCTCGTGGCGAGATTGATTGGATTCTTATGCTAGCGACAGTCGTTGGTTTGTCGTTGGTGGTTGCTTCTGGCTGTGCCATTAACAACTATGTTGATAGAGATATTGATGCAAAAATGCAGCGTACGCGTAACCGCGTGACGGTGAATGGTGAGATGTCTGGTAAAGCAGCATTTTTCCACGGTATTGTATTAGGTGTCATTGGTTTTGCTTTGTTGGCGTTTTTCACGAATTGGGTTGCGGTTGCTTTTGCCGTGTTCGGTTATGTGGTCTACGTCGGTTTATACACATTGTATTTCAAGCGCAAGTCTGTCTACGGGACTTTTGTTGGCAGCTTATCTGGTGCGGTTCCACCGGTTGTGGGCTACTGTGCCGCAGCGGGTCAGTTTGATGCTGGTGCCGCTATTTTGCTTACAATGTTTTGTATCTGGCAAATGCCGCATTCCTATGCAATCGCTATTTTTCGCTATAAAGATTACGAAGCGGCAGGGATTCCTGTCTTGCCTGTGTCACAAGGTATCGCAAAAGCAAAACGCCATATAATTCTACATATTGCTGCTTTTGCAGTCGTCGCAGCACTTTTACCGCTGACTGGCTATGTTGGAATTGGCTTTATGGTTGTTGCTCTGGCTACCAGTCTTTGGTGGTTAGCTATGGCGTTACGAGGCTACCGTCCGGGTATTGATGTAAATGGATGGGCACGACAAGTGTTCTTCTTTTCCATCATTACGGTAACGGCTCTTAGTGTGACCATGGCATTGGATTTTAATGAAGTTTCTCCTAACTTATTGGTGTTTGCTGCCCATTAATCCATGCTTATCAAAACGGGCTTTTTAGCCCGTTTTTTATTTCCCTCCTGTGTTTATCTTGATAACTTTCTATTTGTCTCATTATTGGTTACTTTGAAGCTTGCCCATTAAGTCTCGTATTTAAAAAGTACTTTCGAGAGCTTGAGGAATAAATTTTTTGGTCTAATTCTAAAAATCAAAAAGGACGATGTGAATGAAAGCGCTTCTCAGCTACTTAGCACCCGCTTTGACACTTTTTTTATTAGGCAGTAACTCTGTTTATGCTGTTAATTGCCAAACGTTAATCTCAAAAACGCCTCAAAACGTAGAAATTAAAACTACAATGATGGGTAGAGACAATGAGGTTAGAAGCCCATATTGTTTAGTATCGGGCGTTATGTCCCAGCGTATGGGAGTCGATAGTCAATTCTATTCGATAAAATTTGAGCTACGCCTACCTAACTTTTGGCAAGGCCGTTTTGCTTATCAGTTTAATGGTGGAAACGATGGTCAAGTGAAGCCTGCATTAGGTGCTATGACTGGGCTTATTGGTTATCAATATGCCATCAACCAAGGTTTCGCTGTTGTTTCCAGCAACGGAGGTCATGATGCCCAAGCTAATCCAGAAGATGGTTTAGCGGGTCCTGCGGTATTTGGTCATGACCCAGAAGCGCGTCGCGATTATGGTTATAGCGCAGTCCAAAAGTTAAACCCAGTTGTCCGTTCTTTAATTGAAAGCTATTACGAGTCTCCTATTAAATATTCATATGGCCTTGGTCAATCGAATGGTGGGCGTATGGCAATGGTCGCTGCAACGCGTTTCCCAAATATGTTTGATGGTTTATTGGTCGGCTATCCTGGCTTTAATTTGCCAAGGGCTGCATTGCAGCATGCTTGGGATATTCAGGCATTACATAGAGTGAGCGACGATATCAGTCAATCATTAACGAAACGCGATTTAGATGTGTTTGCAAAACGCATTATTGATCAATGCGACACCTTAGATGGAATTAGCGATGATATGGTGTTTGCAGCGGATGCTTGTCAAAAAGTATTCGAACCAAAAGCCTTGGTATGTAAAAGTAATTTTGATCGAGACTGTTTGTCGTTAAATAAGATAGGAGCCTTAATGCGCATGCATATGGGACCACATAACTCAAAAAATCAGGCGTTGTACACTGATTGGGTATATGACACAGGTATTCGTTCTGATAACTGGCGCATGTGGAAAGTAGAAAGCACGATGTCAGGCTGGAGTAATAAACCAATTAATATAGTGATGGGGGCAGCCTCATTGGCACATATTTTTACAACACCTTATACGAATGTTGCGGGTGATATTTATTCATTAGAAAACTACTTGCTTCAGTTTGATTTTGATAAAGATGCGCCGAAAATTTATGCGACGAATAACCAATTCAAAGAATCAGCAATGGCTATCATGACACCACCTGATGCGGCTAAACCCAAGCTGACAGAGTTTAAACAGCATGGCGGAAAAATGGTTATCTTCCATGGTAACAGTGACCCAGTCTTCTCTGTGAAAGACACCATGCGTTGGTATGATTTTTTGAATTTTACCTTAGAAGGACGAGCCTCAGAGTTTGTTCGCTTGTATCGTGTTCCCGGTATGCCTCATGGGCAAGGCGGCCCATCAGCGGATCAATTTGATATGCTTCAACCCTTGGTTTCATGGGTTGAAAAGAAGCAGCCACCTCAACATATTGTTGCAGCCACGCGCGCGGAAAATCCAGAAATCACCGCGCGTATGACTGGGATAAAGCGCCCTTTGTGCCCTTATCCATCTTACGCTAGATACAATAAGGGCGACTTTCTTCAGGCGACGTCTTTTCAATGTGTGGTCGCCAAATAACCTGCGTCAGGTTATCGCCCACCGCCAACATCAATAAAGCCACCAGTGGAATAACTGGATTTGTCGCTGAGCAACCAGAGAATCGCTTCGGCGACCTCTTCGGGTTGTCCTCCGCGCTGCAGCGGTAAATTAGGGCCTACGCGATCTACTCTGCCCGCTTCTCCGCCATCGGCGTGCATGTCGGTATATATCAATCCAGGTCTGACTACGTTAACTCGAATGCCATCGCTAGCTACTTCCAAGGCAAAGCCTTTGGAGAAAGAGTCGACGGCGCCTTTGCTGGCAGCATAATCCACATATTCATTTGGTGAGCCATAAACAGAGGCCAAAGAAGAGACGTTGACGATTGCTCCGCCTTCGCCTCCTTTGCTCTTAGCCATATCTTGGAAGGCTTCTTGGCAGCATTGCATGGTGCCAAAAACATTGGTTTGAAAGATGCGTTGCCAACGTTCTGGTTTGGTATCGACAAACCTAGCTTGTTGATCTAATACTCCAGCGCTATTGACCAACGCCTTAATAGGCCCCCAGTTACGTCGAATCGTGGCAAACATCTTACTGACTTGTTCTGTGTCGCTTATGTCCGCTTGTACGCAATGTGCTAGTCCGCCAGATGCGATGATGTCAGCGACAACATTTTCAGCGGAAGTTACATCTTTTCGGTAGTTGATAATAACTTTATAGCCTTGTTGGGCGGCGAGTTTCGCCGTTGCTGCCCCAATGCCTCTTCCACCACCAGTAATTAATAGTATTGACGATGTCACATCATGCTCCTTGCTATTTTATTTATCCTAACAATAACGTACCCATTTAAGTAAAACCAATTCTCAAGTTCTATGAGATAGAGGGATTCTGATTCTCTCCTTTTCGTAGATTAAGGAAGTATTAGGCATGTTTATAAGCTCGCATTGAATATAGTAAGTAATGTATATAATAATCGTAGGATATTAAATATGGTGATTTGAATGCAAACAAACAACATTGGTTTTCTTCTAACTGACATCATTCGCCTCATGCGTAGGGAGTATTCCAAAAGCGACTTATGCATGACCCCCATGCAAGCGCGGGCACTGGTTTATGTTTCTCATTGTGAAGGTATTAGACAGGTGCAATTAGCTGAAATGCTGGATATTCAACCCATCACGCTTGCTCGTCTAATTGATCAATTAGCGGAAGATGAGCTAGTTGAGCGTCGCCCTGATCCAAAAGATCGTCGTGCTTACGGATTGTATTTAATGGATAAATCGGCGCCCTTGTTAGAAAAAATTGATATCGAAGTTAAGCGAGTTCGTGAGAAAGCTTTGCAGGGATTAACGGAGGAGCAGGCAAATGCTCTTCAGGGCGCACTTTCTGTTATGCATAAAAATTTATCAACGGACCTGTCATTATAGAATTTACTTGGGGAAATACTGGAAATGAGTGAACAAGAAAATAATCCATCGGTGCCAAAGCAAATTGAAAAGCGCACGACTCGTCGTATGTTATTAGTGGCATTACCTTTAGTGGTCGTTTTAGCTTCTGTGTTTGTTTATATGAAGGGTGGTCGCTATGTTGAAACGGACAATGCTTATGTCCAATCGGACATCACGGCGATTAATACGGAAGTGTCTGGTGCGATTCAAACCATAGCCGTCAAAGAAAACGAAAAAGTTTTAAAAGGTCAGTTATTGTTTGGTATTGATGCCACGCCATTTAAAGTAGCCGAGGCCAAAGCACAAGCACAGTTGCAGCAAGCTAGATTAAACATACTGGAACAAAAAGCCGCTTATGAAGAGAAGAAAGCTGAAATAAAACAGGCTGAGAATCAATTTGCTTTTAACCAACGAGAAGAGAAACGTCAGGCGAATCTGTTAAAACAAAAGTTTATTTCTGACACTCAGTTCGACCAAGCCAAACAGGCGGCCGAAGTTAGTGAGCTGAAGGTCGCAACATTGAAGAAAGATTTATTCCGTTTAAAAGAGACTCTAGGCGGAGACCCTAGTGCGCCACTGGAAGATCATCCAAGTTATCAAACTGCTCAAGCCGCGCTAGATCAAGCAAGAATTAACCTCGGACATGTTGACGTGAGAGCGCCAGCATCAGGCGTGGTCGCCAAGGTGCCGAATAACGGTGAATATGTAACCGCGGGCTCTACTGCTATGGTGTTGGTGTCCGATGAACAACAATGGATTGCAGCCAATTTCACTGAAAAGGACCTGACTTATGTGAAGCCAGGACAAGATGTTGAAATCGAGGTTGATGCTTATCCTGGTGTGTCATTGCATGGCAAAGTTGAGAGTATTAGTCCTGCGACGGGATCTGAATTCTCTGTGATTCCAGCTGAAAATGCGACAGGCAATTGGGTGAAAATCGCTCAGCGCCTTTCCGTAAGGGTTCTTGTTGATGCTGATCAAGATACGCCAGTATTACGTACCGGTTTTAGTTCAAATGTCACGATAGATACAGAACACCAGCGCCGTTTATTCGGTCTAGCTTTGTGAGGCAATAGATATGGCGCTTACGCAGAGCCTAAAAACGGAGGGCGCAAGCACGAATCGCGTAATGATCACGATATCTGTGATGTTAGCGACCATCATGCAGGCGTTAGATACCACCATTGCTAATGTGGCCTTGCCACATATGAAGGGTGCCATGGGCACCACTCAAGATCAGATATCTTGGGTGCTGACATCTTACATAGTGGCTGCTGCGATTTGTATGCCATTGACGGGGATTTTGTCCGCAAGAATTGGCCGTAAACGTCTGTTTATGTGGTCAATTGTAGGCTTCACCGTATCGTCTATTTTATGTGGTGCCGCACAGTCTTTAGACCAGATTGTGTTATTCCGTTTGCTGCAAGGTGTGTTTGGCGCGAGCTTGGTGCCCTTGTCTCAGTCTGTATTGCTCGATACTTACCCTAAAGAGAAGCATGGTTCAGCGATGGCCATGTGGGGTGTTGGTGTCATGGTTGGGCCAATCTTAGGGCCTTATCTAGGGGGCTTGTTGACGGAGTATTATAGCTGGCGCTGGGTGTTTTATATCAATGTACCATTTGGCATCATTGCTTGGCTCGGTCTTGCAGGCTTCCTAGAAGAATCAAAACTCGATAAGAAGCGTAGTTTTGATATGTATGGTTTTGTACTGCTCGGAGTTGCCATTGGTAGCTTACAAATGATGCTCGACCGAGGCGAGTCGCAAAACTGGTTTTCCAGTTTAGAAGTGACAATAGAAGGTTTGCTAACCGTGGTTTGTGGCGCTATGTTTTTAGTGCATATTTTTACCCACAGCCATCCGTTTATCGATCCGAAAATGTTTCGCGATAGGAACTTTAGTATCGGCATGGTGTTTATTTTCATTGTCGGCATTATTTTGTTGTCATCAATGGCACTACTACCGCCTTTCATGAATTCGTTAATGGGCTACCCTGTTGTGGATATTGGCGCGATATTAGCTCCTAGGGGCTTTGGTACCATGGCGGCAATGATCATTGTTGGACGCTTTGCGAACAAAATTGATGCTCGCTTATTTATTACATTGGGCTTGGTGCTGATCACTTACTCAATGTGGGAAATGACTTTGTTTACGACTGAAGTGACGGCGTGGGACATTATTCGAACAGGAATGGTCCAGGGTACTGGGCTAGGGTTTATCTTTGTTCCTTTATCCACTATCAGTTTTGCGACCTTAGACCCTAAATACCGTAACGAAGGCACGTCTATGTTTAGTTTGCTGAGAAACATCGGCAGTAGTATCGGCATTTCGGTGGTGACAACCTATTTAGCGCAGCGAACGCAGATAAATCATGCCGCGTTTGCAGACTATATCAATCCATTTAATCTTGCTTTGCAGATTTCTCAAGAACAGGGAGCTTATAACACGACAACCGCCGCTGGACTTGCTGCACTAAACCAGGTTGTCACAGGCCAAGCGGCTACTTTGGCGTATTTACAAGACTTTCGTTTGATGATGTGGATTACCGTTGCGGCTTTACCCTTGGTGCTTTTACTGAAGGGGAAATCGAAACACGTCCCAGCGTAGAAAAAGCGACAAAATTTACGAATATTCAGTTAAACACTAAAAATGCTCTGATTTTTCAGAGCATTTTAGCGTCTTTATCTTCCTTCCTTCTTTCGATCAATGAAGACATAAGCTAGTACTGTTTAAAGCCACACGTTATCATGCTAGTTATCTGGAATTTGATTTACTTAGTTTTGCTTGGGGGCGGCTATGAGTGCATTAGATCGACACTTCATCTTGGGTTATGGCAGCTTAATTAATGGTGAAAGCCGTGCTAAAACAGGTGAAACTGGCAAGGTTTGGCCCGTTAAATTACATGGATTTGAGCGTCATTGGTCAGTCATGTCGGTTGAATACGGCATGAGCTCTGTGGCGGTTATTCACGCAGCAGAAAAAGCCTGCAATGGCGTATTGGTTGAAGTGCCTTACGATCAATTTCCCTTATTCGACGAGCGAGAGCAAGGCTATCAAAGAGCCGTAATCGATGCCAAGCAATTAACAACCTATCAAGATCACCCTTTGCCGGAAGGCACTTATTGGGTTTATCACACGGATGATGTGGTTGATCCTCACCATGAGTGTCCTATTGCATTAAGCTATCTAGATGTGATTTTGTCGGGTTGCTTAGAGCATGGAGATGATTTTGCCCAAGACTTTCTAACATTGACTAAAGGCTGGGCATCGCCTTTATTGAATGATCGAAAGGCACCGCGTTATCCGCGAGTGCAACCAGAAATTCCTACTGAGCGTTTGAATATTTTATTAGCGCCGGTAACCACCTTATCTATTAAAGAGCTATCTGTAACTTATGAATCTTAACTCGACGAGCCAATTATTGGTGCGCAACGAAGAAGACTTGGTCGGCAAAGTGTTATTTGCTAACCCTGAAGACACCTATCCACTTGATCTAAGCAAAAACGCGGATGTGTCTGCTTGGTGCCAGTCTAAAACCTTTTATGATGCTTTGTTGCGAGTTGGCTTTGCGGACGAAAAGCTGTTTTTGTCCGAGCAATGGACGGCAGAGAATGGTAGTGATTTTGATCATATTGTGATCTATCAGCCTAAAGCGAAAGAGTTATTAGACTATCTGCTTGCGGCGGTTTTGCCTCTGCTAAAAGATGGCGGTCAAATCTGGCTGGTGGGTGATAATAAAAGCGGTGTTAAATCCTCTATGAAGCGTCTAGAAGATGGATTAGACGAAGTTGGTAAACGAGATGGCGCCAAACACTGTTTGCTTTATACCGGCTACAAGCGCCGTCCAGCGAAACCATTTGTATTCGAAGATTGGATTGTGACTTGGCAACAAGACGTCGCAGGACAAACATTAACTCTGTGCAGCTTGCCGGGCGTTTTTGGTCATGGCAAATTAGACAAAGGCACCGACATTTTATTGAACCAGCTAAGCCAGCACCGCTTTATGAGCGATGTTGCCAGTGCACGAATACTCGATTTCGGTTGTGGTGACGGTATTATCGCCCTTTGGCTACACAACAAAACGGGAGCGCGCATCACCGCGTTGGACGACAGCGTGTTAGCGTTGAAAGCGACGGAACTGACCTTCGCTGCGAACCAAGTCAGCGACGCGGTTACTGTTATTGCTTCCAATGGTTTAGGTGAAGTGAAAGGCCGCTTTAATTATGTTGTCACTAATCCACCATTCCACAGTGGCGTGAATACCGACTACAGCATTGCAGAAAGCTTCTTTATGGCGGTGAAGCAACACCTTACCTTAAACGGAGAGTTGTTTGTGGTTGCCAACGACTTCTTACGTTATCCGCCAATCTTAGATGCGGCGCTGGGCTCGCATACTCGACTGTATCGAGACAAAGGCTTCGCCATCTATCACGGTCGCCAACCGAAGAAAAAATAACGCCCCAGCTTTTGCGAAACGAAAACGCCCATTTGAAAAAATGGGCGTTTTTATAATTTTTATAGTATGGGCTTTTAATACAATTGATGCGGAGCCACAACGAGATTTTTTTGTTATCTCTTCACTCTAAGGTATATCAGCGATCAGTAAGTGCAAGCTTTACACCCAATAAAGCGAAGCTAGCCGCAAAGGTTTTTTGCAAGTACTTTGCTATGTTAGAGGAGCCTATCAAGTATTTACGCGCTCTACTGGCGAGAGCTCCATATAGAATGAAAACAATGAGTGTCATTGCCATAAAAGTACCGCCAAGCAATAGCATTTGGCTGGTCGTCGAACTGATATTTGAATGAATAAATTGCGGTAAAAACGCCAAGAAGAAGATAGTCAGTTTTGGATTTAACACATTGATAAGACAACCTTTTAGAGCGACTTGGAATAAATTAATCTGCTTATCTTCAGTCTTTTCTAATGCGAACCCATCAGATTCACGCCACATTCCCCAAGCTAAATAAAGTAAATAAGCCACACCGATGAATTTCACCACTTGAAATGCCAATGCGCTGGTATTCAGAATAACGGCTAAGCCAAAAATACTGGCTAGCATCGAAGGGACTATGCCCAAAGTGCAGCCTAATGCCGCAGAAAATGAAGCACGAGTCCCTTGAAAAAGCCCTGTTGAAATCGTGTAGATGACACCCGTTCCCGGAATAAGCACCAGAATTAATGAAGTGATTAAAAATTCTATACTAATCATTATTCATACCTTTCAATTTTTTTTAGAGTTTTAAAGATGACAATAAACTGAACAAAAATAAACCAAAAGATATTTTCACTTAGTCTCTTGTGCTATCAAGCGCCAATCAACAGTCGGCTTTTTGATTTCAATAAACGTTTTAGCTTTCCTATCAACCACACCGATCCATAGAACTGAAAAATAAACAAACATACCGATGAGATAAGGCTATAAGCCATGGTGGTATTGGGTTCGATATAGCCAGCATTGAGCAATAAGTATTTGGTATTGCCCCAAATCATGCTGAGTAAGGGATGCAAAAAGAAAATCGCGAAGCTAATAGAGGCTAGCATTATCAAGTGTTTGCCAAGTGCAGGCCAAACGAGATGATAGCAAACCCCGACAAATAAAACGCACAGGCCCATTTTTTGAATGAACTGTAAATCAATACCCGCCCATTCAAATGCCGCTTTATGATAGCCACCTGCATGGAATAGCACACTAGATTGCAACCAGACTGTTGTGATTACTGCGATAATCGCAGCGGTCAAAAAGTAACGGTAGTGTTGCTTCATCCAATCTAAATACTGTGAGTACAGCATGCCCACTAAATAGAAAGGGGTAAAATACACAACAGATTGCAGCACATTGATATTGCCATCTGGACGGTGAATCACGACGGCGGTGATTGAAAATAATGCCAAGATGGTTAACTGAGTCAATAATGGCAGTTTTAAATAACGAAAATGCAGTCCAGAGCAAAGAAAAGTCGCCATAATAAAAGGAATATACCAATGGGGAAACAACACAAAACCTTGCTGTATGAGTGCCCAGCACATTGATAAAGCTTTCATTAGAGTAACGCGATCAACGAACAGAAAAACGAAGAAATTGGCTACAATGGCAAACGCTGACACCGACAAGAATGGCACCAATACGTTCTGCACCTTCTTTGACATAAAGTTTTGATAATCAAAGCGTTGAGCGAAAATGTGATGAAAGAAAAAGCCCGAAATAAACACAAAAACGCCAGTGCCACCGCGAATAATATTCTCTAGCCAAACAGGGAAGCCGTCATTGGTGTTGGTAATGGAATGCCCTAATACAATTAGTACAATGGCCAACCCACGTAGGTAATCAAATTCAATAACTCGAGAGGATTTCTTGGCTTTCGACTGGTTGGATTCGACAACAGACGGTTGTTGGGGCGTCTTGATGTCTATCAGAGTGGGTTTTTGCGTAATGTTCACTGGCTTACATCCATGAAAGTGAGAAATATAAGCTATTAAGTCGCCAGTTCTGTTGCTAATCAATATAGCTTGCAGACAGAATCTAAAATTTTACGTTAATCATGCATTTTCGACGATATTCTTACGAATTTAGCGACAGATGTAGGTAAAATTTTGCCAATCTGCTAGAGTCGCATCCTACTATTATTTATGCCCCCTAACACTAGGAAATCATTTTGAACAACAACGATATTTTACGCCGCCTTCGCTATACCTTTGATTTGAAAGAACTGGATATAGTGGACATTTTTGCCTCTGCCGATGGTATCGCTTCACAAGAGCAAGTCACCAGCTGGCTAAAAAAAGAAGATGATGCAGGCTATGTTGAAATGATTGACGTGGAAATGGCGACATTCCTCAATGGATTGATTAACACTAAACGCGGCAAGCGTGAAGGCCCACAGCCTGTGCCGGAAAAGCGCCTGACCAACAACGCTGTATTTATGAAATTACGCATAGCCTTGAACCTACAAGCTGAAGAAATCCTCGACATCATGTCACTTGCGGAATTCAACCTAAGCAAGCATGAGCTAAGCTCTTTCTTTCGCAAACCAGGCAACCGCCACTATTGTGAATGCAAAGACCAAATCTTGCGTAACTTCCTGATGGGATTGCAGAAGCAGTTTCGCGTGTAATTTCTAATCTTTTAGAACTTCGTGCTTTCAATAAAAAAGCCGCTGCCGACTAGGCCGCGGCTTTTTTATTGTCTTTTCACCTAGTGTACAAAGATTGCACTATATGGATATCTGGATACGCATTGCTTTGCGATATTGACCCTCTAATTATAAATATAACTGTGAATGAACAGGATGGTATCCATATGTTGATGAAAAATAAAATCGCACAAGCGGTCATTATTGCAGGCTTATCTTCTCAAGGTTTTGCGCTTGAATTGGGGGATTTTAACGGTACTCAATTTAGTGTGGGTGGTTATATTAAAGCTGAGGGTGTTTTTAACAATCCTGATGAGAGTCGTAGTACGTTTGAAAGTAGTGCTAGCCAGTCACGTTTAAACGTGACGACTAGCCGCCAAGAAGGCGATCATAAACTGAAAGGCTTTATTGAAGGCGATTTCCGAGGCGCTTCTTCAGTATTTCGTCTACGCCATGCAACATTGACGGTTGATAATTTAACGGTGGGTCAGACTTGGACTGGGCAGTTTTTCGCTAATGCGCCTTTTGATACTGAAATGATTAACTTCTATGGAACGGGTATTGGTACGGTTTCAGGGAACGGAGCAGTAGTCCGACCTGACCTTGTTGCGCATTATGCAAAGGGGGGTTTACGCTTAACTGCACAGGATCCTCTTTATAGTCATGCAAGCCTTCCTGATTTGGTTGTCGGATACACACATAGAACCGCCGAAGGCCATGCCTATAACGTGTCGGTTACAGGTAGAGACGTCGATACAACGCCCTCTGATACAAACGATAGCGAGTCGAAATTTGGTGCCGCATTGTCTTTGGCAGCAAAGCTTAAATTTGGTGACACTAGTGTATCTGTAAGCGGTTTTTCTGGTACGGGTGCTGCAATATATGCTGGTTGGGGGTACAACGGAGCTGCTGGAACAGCGGCCTCAGCCGAATTAGATGGTAATGGAGACCTATTGACGGTTACTGGCTTTTCAGCGGGTATTGGTCATAAATTGAATGATAAGTTACGAGCGAATTTACGCTATGGCCAAGTGTCGACAGATGCTTCAAGTTTGGCGGATGATACGCTGACCATTACCACAGCGAACATGATTTACACTTACCTTCCAGGGCTTGATATTGGTGTCGAGCTACGAGATCAAAGTGCCGCGACTAATGGTGCCGCGAGCGGTAGCATTGTAACGCGTCCTGCTGGACAGCAAGTTGAAGTCATGGCGATGTATAAGTTCTAGTAAAGAGCACTAGCAAGAACAGACTGGGCCTTACCCTTTTGCCTAGTCTGTTTTTTTTAGTCTTAGGTTAATGAGTAAAATGCCTTAGCGTTTGAGAAGGCAATTCCCCAATTTGTTCTCGGTATTGAGCTGAGAACCTTCCCAAATTCGTAAAACCATACTCCAACGCGACTTGTGTCACATTTCTAACGTGTTCATTGTTCTTTAATTCGGAATGAATACTTTCTAATTTTAGGCGGCGTATGTAAGCGGAAGGCGTTAGTCCTGTTTCTCTTTCAAAGATGTTATACAAGGATTTTCGGCTAATGTGGCATACCTTGGCCAATTCATCGATTTTTATGTCTGCTGTAATATTGTCCAGCACATAATTACGCACGCGTTCTACATGGCGATGCAATGAGTTATTGGAAAGAGAGCCTTGGCTAATAGTGATATCAAACATAGTAAAGATAGCGCTGTTTAATAATCGACAATAATAAAACCGTGCGCGTTCATTTAGTTCCCTTTTGTCTTGCTGCAGAATGTCATTTAGCAAATTGAATAAGGGGCCAGCAATAGGGAACTTGCTTACCTCAGAAGCAAACTGAACGGGATTGATGGAAGATAAATAACCAAACTCTCGTACTGTTTGATGTAGAAAGTCTGCAGAAACCCTTACGATTAACTTTTTACAGCCCGCTGAATCATTAGATGTAAAATGGGTTTTAGGCATAACAAAAGTGGAATCTCCTGCCTTGAGTACGCGCTTTCCATATTGAGATTGCTCGATACTGTGACCGGCCAAAATAACGTTTAGGAAATATGCGTTAGCAGCATGGGAGGCATTTATCTGTACGGGAACGCCCACGGCATATTCTAAAATAGCAAGCGGTCCAAATTCTTTAAACTTCAAAGAGACAAGCTTCTCTTGAGAGGTTCTTGGAATAAAGTGACGCACTCCAAAACCCTTGTCCAATAGGATACCAGTAAGAGTTTGTGTTGAAGCGTCTACAACCTGAAGGTCGTAGGTAGAAAAATTAAATTTCATAACGACACACCAATGCATTAATTATTTTTATAGGCCAGCGATTTAGAGGAAGCGCAAACAAATTTCTTGTTGGTCAAAGAAGGAATTGACTCTTTCTTAGATGTAAATCCTTTTACTTACATCACTGTGTTTGAGCTACCTCACTTTAGTGTAATGCTTGCTGCTCTCGTTTAGTCATCCATTTTTTAGGTTTACATATAAATTATTTATATAGTAAACAATATAAAAATAAAGCAATAAAGCAATAAAGTTTTTCAATGTTCGATTCTCTTTCACCATTTTTGAGAAATACCGTATATTCTGATGAGTCATGAAACACACAGTTCATAGAAAGGGGAGTTACTAACGTGATAGCAAGAGAATGGAAGGCCCGTTGCCCAGTGGCGAAAAAAGACGGTTTCATTGCCTACTTATATGAAACAGGCATTAAAGATACGTCCGCTACTGAAGGCTTTAAAGGCGCGCAAATTTTTACTCGAGAAGTGGACGAGTTAACGTTCGAGGTGACCTTGATTACTTATTGGCCGACTCGTGAGTCAATTGTGGCGTTCGCAGGTCAAGATATTGAGATTGCTAAACTTTATCCAGAAGATGATAAGTATGAACTAGATCCAGATACCTTTGTTCGTCATTACGAAGTGATCGAGAATCATTGGGTTTAACCCTGATCATAATGCCCGCCAATGGCGAAGATATAGATCGATTTATCATCGAAGCGATAGATGAGTCGGTCTTTCTGAGAGATACGCTTTGACCATAATCCAGATAGGTTATGCTTCAGCGCTTCTGGTTTGCCGAGCCCAGAGCCTGGATCATCGGATCTGAGCATTTCTTTTAAGAGTTTACACAGTGATTTGTGAAGCTTTTTATCTTGTTCACGCATTTTTTCATAGGCTTCCCATGTGTAGCCTTCAAAGATCAAGGATCTCATTTAGCTCTCCATTCGTTGGTTGATAGCCTCTTCCTTGGGCATTATCTGAGGGGTGAGTTGTGATTGATTCACTTATCTGTTGCATCAAATTTTTGTTTTGCAGCACATATAAGCTCTCTTGTTCACGTTCCCAGTCATCTGCGCTAATCACTACAAAATCCTCACCTGAGCGACGAGTAATTTTCACAGGCTCATGTTGGTTGATAACGTTTTCGACAACGCTCTTTAAGTTGTCTCTGAATTTGTTAACGCTAATTGTATCCATGCTTCCACCATTAAGTACGGTAATTCCGTACGACTATATAGTAATCTGATTAAAAAATGAACTTTTATAGTTAAGGAAATGCTCGTTAATAGAGAAGAACCGAGAATTCGATTTGGTCTCTTGAGCCTGCTTGGTCTAATAACGTGAGTTGATAGTTACCGGACGTTAGGTTTTTTAAGGTGGTTTTTCTTTGCTGATCTGGTAATAAAACACCGTTTAAAAACCAGTAGAAAGGCGCTTCGCCTCCTTCGGCTGAAATGCGGATATTGCGATTTTGTTGCTTAGGTAGCTGAAACGCATCTTTATCAGTGAGTCCATGGATACGGACTGCTGATTGGCGAATGATATTGCCTGTTGTTTCACATCTAGGGTCCCAGCTCGGTATCCGAGAAGATCGGCGTTGTTCTGGTGTTAGCCAGTTATCTAGCGGTGCAGGCCAAACGGTTACCTTTTGGCGTTTGGCTTCGACCTGACAGCTGATATTGACCCGTAACTTGGAATCATTCGCTTGCCAGAATTGAAATTCTGCTTGGTTGAATGGCTGCTCTAACGCTGCTGTGTTGTACCAAGTTTTAGGAATGGTGCCATCGACGATATAAGCGCTGTGGCTTTCCTCACAATCCGTTTTAACCATGTCACCTTGTGGCCAGCATATGTCCATTTTAGAGACGCTGTCGGGCATTTGTGGGGCTGGGCGTTGATCATTGAGCCGTTGATAAATATTGTTTAATAACGGCACAGCGGTGACTTGGCCGTAATGGCCAGGCATGGGAACACCATCGGGTCTGCCAACCCAAATGCCTAAGGTGTAGTGTTGACTCACTCCAATTGCCCAAGCATCACGGAATCCATAGCTTGTGCCGGTTTTAACCGCTAAGCCAGAAACAGAATCTGGATTATCTAATAATATCTTTCGCACAACCCAAGCCGCGCCCTCGCTTAAAAGTGGTTGTTGTGATTGTGGGTCGGTAGGACTAAAACGCAGTTGTCGTGCTTGGCCTTTGTTTCCAAGACTGGTGTAAGCATAGACAAGATCTTCTAAATCAGAGCCAACACCACCGAGAGCCACCGCCAGATTAGGTTTTGCCCCGATCGGGAGCTTCAGCTCGATGCCTGCTTTTTTCATTTTTAAGAAAAAGTAAATCGGCTTGAGCTGCTCCAAAACTTGCACGGCAGGAATATTTAAGCTTTTTTGCAAGGCATGGGTGACGGAAACTGGCCCACTGACGCCACCGTTAAAGTTGTCGGGTTGATAGTCTCCAAACTTAAGCGGCACATCCATTAATAAGCTTTCGCTATGAATTAAGCCTTCATCCAATGCCATACCATAAATAAAGGGCTTTAGTGTTGAGCCTGGTGATCGGGTTGCCTGAACCATATCCACGTAAGCGAAACGGCTACTGTCATTGAAATCCGCCGATCCTGCGTAGACTTTTACCTTGCCTGTGTCATTTTCAACAACCAAGGCTGCAGCCGAGACTTTTTGCCCAATACCATGGACATAATTTCTCAGCAGGTGATTGATCTGGCCTTGCCATTGAGAGTGGATAAAGGTTTTGATCTGAGGAGTAGTGCTTTGTGTTACCAATCGGCGAGCGAGCAATGGCGCCGATTGGTAATCTTGTTTGGTTATGGTGGGAATGTCTTCGATTAATGCGTCGTTTAAGCGCTCTGTTGACCACTCTTCCAGTGTTACTAAACGGCGCATCAACTTGTTCCTAGCTTGCTGGGCGCGTTCGTTATGTCGATCTGGTCGATAATAGCTGGGTGCTTGTGGCAAAACCGCCAAAAGAGCCGCTTGGGCGTCTGTCAGTTGTTTTACCTTATGGCCAAAGTAACCCAAGGAAGCGGCTTGAATACCTTCGTAGGTGCCACCAAAGGGCGCATGGTTGAGATAATAGGTGAGGATATCTGCTTTGCTAAAGCGCCATTCTAACTGTAAAGCACGGACGATTTCTTTGAGTTTCCCCCATACTGTTCTGGATTCTGGGTAACGTATGCGAGCCACTTGCATGGTCAAGGTTGAGCCGCCAGAGACGATGTCGCCTGTGCTTATCCATTGCCAAGTAGCGCGAGTGAGCGCAAACACATTGACGCCGGGGTGATAGTAAAAATATTGATCTTCGTAAGTAATGAGCGCTTCTAGGTAGTTTGGGGAAACCTCGTCTAATGTTACCGGAAAGCGCCATACGCCGTTGTCATCGGCAAAATTTCGCAAAATCGAACCATCCTCAGCAAGAACGGTTTGGCTTAACGAACGGGATTCCAAGTCGACTGGCACAAGCTTGTCGAATAACAAGAAAGACAAAAACAACAGTATTCCGGCGATAGGCAAACAAACCCATAACCGGAATCGACTATTCAACAGCGCCATTAACGAGGCTGTATTTCCAAGGTCGTAATCGACGTACCAATGGCACGGTAATTAGGACGATACATGTCCTCTACAAAGGGCGGTGCGACCTGATAAGTCCCCGGCGTGACAGCACGAACTAGATAATAGAGCTTCTTCACAGATTTATCGGAAAGGCTCACGGAAGCCACAAAGCGATCATCCCGATACTCTTGATAGAGTATGTTGTTTTCACGGAAGTAACGACCAAGTGGCTTTTCGTCAATCATAATGCTGTCCAGGTCGACGCTGGCATTGCTGAGGTTTTGGTTCTCTAATTCCAAGCCTGCTGGCAAAAGGTCAACCACTAAGGCGTCTGGGATGCGTAAGTCATCATCAGTAGAAACATTTAATTCCACAATGAGCAAATCCCCACTGGTTAACTGCGCCGGTGTTGTCGGCTTGCCTGTAAGGTCGTAATACTGACGGCTAATGCGCAGCCCTTCGCTGTAGGGCTTTGGCGTGACTTTCGGTGCGCCTTGGTATTGCAGACTGACATACAATTTTTGGTCGTCTGCGGTAATGCCTTTGAGCTTGCGCAACTGGTCGGCATCGAACACAGAATTGAATGCCTGTGTTTGAACGAGCGATTGATCCCCAGACGGCAATTGGATACTGGCACGCCATTCACTGTCTTTGTTCGCGTATTGGCGAGCAACTTTTAATAGGGCGATGCGCTCTTGTGTGCTGAACCAACGCTTGTTTTGTAGGCTATCAATCATCTTATCAGCCAAATCGCCGTCATCCAGTCCAAGCTCTAAGGCCACCGCAAGGCTAAGGGCTTGATCGCGCACAATAGAGCCGTAATCTCGATAATAAGCATATTGTTTGCGGTCAATCTTTAGGGCGAGTTCAAGTGCTGTTTGGGCTCTTGAGGTGTCATTTAATTGCTGTAATGCACCTGCTAAGTGCATCCAAGCAAGACCTGACTCATCGAAGGATGGTGTTGATTTGGCATGGCTGGAAGCAACCGTGTCGTCATTATTGGTCATCGCCTGATCATAAAGACGACGAACGAAACTCAAACTAATGGCATCCGCTTTGGCTAAGACAAACGCGGCGTAAGCGCGATAAGAGAACGCATAATAATCAGCGCTGTCGCTCCACATATCGCTTTCAGGGTTATTGTTGACAAAGAAGGTTAATCTTTCGATGGCGCGTTTTAGCATATCATCATCAATGACAACGCCTTGTTTACGCGCATCGACTAAAAACTCTGTCGCATACACTGTGCCCCAGCGAGATTCCCAACTGCTCGAATCCCAGTAACCAAAGCCACCGTTGCTCAATTGCTTGGCTTTAAGCTTTTCAATTCCGTCTTGGATTTGTGTTAGGCGGAAGGCTTCGCTAAACGGTTGTTTGAATTCTTGTTCAATACTGTCATTCAAGTCGAGCTGATTGACCATGTCTTCGTTTAACAACAGCCAAGGGTAAGTCGAGCTGGTGGTTTGCTCTAAGCAACCATAGGGATAGTGTAATAGGTTCTCGAATTGGCTTCTAAAGTTGATCGCAGGACGATTAGAAATGGTCAGCATGGCTTGAATGCTACTGTCTCGTAATGTGCTTAGATCAAAATGAGGCTTCCACTGTTCGCCTGGCTCAAGCGTTGCCCACAATTGATTGGTCGCCCATGGATAAGGACTGCGTACGCCAAGTCGCCACGTTCGCGTGATATTGATGTCGTCACCATTGGTGGCATTAAGCGTGATGACGCCTTGGCCTTCCATGTCTGCGCCCGTTATTGGGATGGAAAGTACGGTTTTTTCTTTATCGGCAAGCGCTAGGTTCTGTTGCAAACCTTCGCTAATAACAGCGCCATCCACTTTCACGCTGACATCAAGCGTTTGCTTGGCATCGGAAAGGTTGTGCAGATCAATGCTGATTTGGCTCTTGTCGCCCATGGCAAGGAAGCGCGGCATGGCAATTTGTGACACAAGTTTGTCCGCGACAATCATTTCATTGTGGGCGCTGCCGTAACTGTGGTCGCCATAGACCACGACCATCCATTCCAATTTGCCATTGAAATTCGGCAATTCAAAGCTGACGTCGGCTTCGCCATTGACGAGGGAAACAGGTTTGCTCAAGAAGGAAACAATTTGCACATCGGATTTGGGTTTCTGACCGCCTCGGCTGAGCTCGGCATCGGATTCATTAAACGCATCGCCACCAAATTTCTGACGTATCATGTCATAACCTAAGTTATTAATAATCTTGCCATAGATATCGAAATACGCAGACTCAAAGCGGCGCGGCGCATAAAAATACTGCTCAGGTTGAGGTGCTTTATAGCGCGTAATATTCAACACGCCCTTATCAACAAGAGCGACAGTTGCATAAAGTGGCTGATCACCAAGTTGCGATACATTCGCCACCTTAATATGCGCGCTAACCACCTTGTTTGGCTGGACTTTTTCGTCTGTGGTCAGCTCTACATCTGCGATTGCATCTGGGCGAATAATAGATAAATGGGTAATTCCTAATGCGCGCTTAGGCGCCACTTCTGTGACTTGGTCCGCTGGCGTTAACACCATTGCTGTGACGTATAGGTCGTGCCGATTCCAGTTTTTTTGGACATCGATGCTGATTTCGTTACTGCCTTTTTTGATGCTTTTATGCAGGCTGTATTGGACTCCATTAGTGGATTCCACATTGATAATGCCATCGCCAGCCACTGGGCTGGTTAAGCGCAATCTTGCTTTATCACCTGGCTCGTAATGGTCTTTATCCAACGACATTTGCAGCATGTCAGGCTTTAGATTGCTACTGCTTTGATTATCCCAACTCCATTCTGTGTCAAACTCGAAGGTGCTTTTTGCGCCGGTTTCAGAGGTGACTTCTAAAATATACGTGCCCCATTGCACAGGGAAATCGACGGTAACAGGGTCGCCTTTCACGTCAATATTTTCATTACCAACCGTGTAAATATGGCTCTGATAATTCCAGTACCAGCCTCGGGATTCGTTGTATTCCCAGAAGTATTCGCGATAATTTCGAGACAGGCGAACACTCAGCTTGTCAGCAACGGGTTCCCCTTCTTGATCGACACTGAGCAGTTGAAATTGCAGTGTTTCATTGGACGCAGGACGACCTTTAAATAAGGGCTGGATACCAACTAATTTTTCGTAGTCTGGTAACTGTATGATGTTCTGATTGCGGGTCACTGGGCGGCCACCACTTTCGTAAACGCTGGCACTGACATTGTAGCGTAATGGCACTGGCATATTGGCCCAGTTATCAGGGATGGAAATTATTCCTTTGCCATCTTTATCCAGTTTGATTACGTCGGCTTTTACAGTTCGTCCATTGATTTTTTCGTTGGCATTGCCGAAGTAATACTCTTTTAGCGACGGAAACGGAGTGGTAGAAGGTGTGACTGTGATAACCGCATCGGCATCATTGCCTGCGGCAGGCGCGCCATAGAGATAATCGCCTTGAATGGGAACATCAAAACTGCCTTTAGGCGCATAGTGAGTTTGATTAGGAGCATCATCGTAAAACGAAAGCGTTAGGGTTTCCGGTAAAAAGTCTTCGACCTGAAACCAGTAAGTATCTACATAGTCGCCGTTGATGCTGACTTCAAGGCGCCATTTTCCAGTGGGTGCGTTGTCGCCTAATTGAAAGCCTGTTTGATAAAGATTGGTGCTATCTGGCTGCCAAGTGAATTGCTTTTTACGTTCGCCACGAGCGTCATAAAGTCTGGCTTCTAGGGGCAAAGGTGCGACTTTTTGGCCGTCAAAATCGCGTAGCAATAAATTAATCGACACCTCTTCACCGGGACGATAAAGATCGCGTGGACCGTACATAAACATCTGATAAGGTCGATGTAAGCTTGGCACATTTGGGTAAGCAGATAAGTCTAATTCGTCTCTGTCTAATTTTAAGAAGGTAATGCTGTCGCCATGTCGAGCTATAACGGCTTGTGGCAGGTCATTGGTCGATAATTGATAGCTACCGTCTTGTCCACTGGTTGCCGCTTGTTCGTGGGCCGCTTGCTTGTCTGTTTTTGGCCACAAGAAACGTAAATTTACGTTGGCCATTGGTTTTGCTGTAGCAATGGAATGACTGTAAACCACCAACGAATCTTTGTATTTTCGGGCGTGTAACCCTATGTCTGTGATGGTGAAAACCGCCGTGTCGTAGGCGTAATCATAATCTCCCGGCTTGCGAATAATGGCGACATAAATGCCCGGAGCATTCTTTTCTAAGACGGGATCTAAATTTAAATTGTAGGTTTTACGTTGATTGGCTTTAGCGTCATTTTCATAGCGTGCAGAATGCACTAAGTCTGCGTATTGCTTTAAGCGCTTGAGGCTATAGTAATCATTCATGCCTTGAAAGGAAGTTTCATCAAGGAAGCGGTCTAAAGCGTCATCACGAACCCGAAAAACATCTAAATCCACCGATTTTTGGTTGATGACGGTAACAGGAATGCCGTTTTGAATATTACCGACCAAGAAACTTCCGTTGCCTGAGAAGTTGGCACCGGGAACAATTTCACGAGTTTTTACCGTGCGTTCAAAGTGGTGAATATTGCCTTCGCTGTCTTTTTCTAAGAGAGTGTTGCCAATCACTGATTTGGGTTTGTTTTGTACTTTGACGGTGTATTCGGTGCTAGGCTCAACAAACGGTAGAACCCACTGTCGGCCATTATTTTGCGGTATCCATATATTGCCAGTAGTGGGATGGGGTGTCACAGAAATGGATTTGCTTAGATCACTTTGAGGGTCAATGGCTTCGGTAAAACGAATCACCAAGGCGGGAGCATTATCTTGAGTGGTTTCGCTGACATCAGAAATATAAAAATCCGCCGCGTGGAGTGTGCTGGAAAGTAGCAACAAACTCATCCAAATGAGGTGGAGACCGGATAAAACTGACCGCATGACAAGCATTCCTTTCGCGTTTGTGGGTAGTGGATTCTATAAGCTCATACAGTGGGTTACAAGGTCAATAGATGGCGGTTATAGCCCTTGCTGCCTATTAAAAAAACGCCCTTACGGGCGCTTAATAAACAGACTTTAAAGTGCAGACGGTTTATCGACGTATTACGCGGCACCGGCAGCAATGGCTTCAATGCGGTTTTCTTCCACAGCATGACAAGCAATCATGTGGCCTTGCTCTTGGCTTTCTTCACTGTCCAATCTTAGTCGTGGCGTTTCGCTTTTACAGCGGTCGTTGGCGTAGCTGCAACGTCCGTGAAAAGCACAGCCAGATGGCGGATTGAGCGGCGAAGGCAGTTCGCCTTGTAGCTTAATACGCACACGACGTTTATCGGGTGAAAGTTGTGGGGTACTGGATAATAGCGCCAAGGTATAAGGGTGTTTTGGGTTCTCGAACAACTGTTCACGAGAGCCTTGTTCTACCACTTTGCCTAAGTACATCACCATCACGTCGTCAGCGATGTGTTCTACCACAGACAAATCGTGAGAAATGAACACATAGCTCAATCCAAACTCTTCCTGCAAATCCATCATCAAGTTCAATACTTGCGCTTGAACCGATACATCCAGTGCGGACACAGGTTCGTCAGCGACGATAACGTTCGGATCAAGCATCAAGCCACGAGCAATAGCAATACGCTGACGTTGTCCACCGGAAAACATGTGTGGATAACGATCGTAATGTTCGGTTTTCAAGCCCACTTTTGCCATGATTGTAAGGGCTTTTTCTTTGCGCTCGGCCTTGGAAAGCTTGGTATTAATTACCAAAGGTTCTTCTAAAATAGCGCCGATTTTCTTACGCGGGTTTAATGAACCATATGGGTTCTGGAAGATGATCTGGATCTTCTGGCGCAGTTTCGCTTGAGCGTCTGCACTCAAGGTTAGTAAGTCTTCACCAAGGTGCGCTAACTTACCACTCGTGGGTGTTTCAATCATGGTCAGCATGCGACCAAGAGTGGATTTACCACAGCCTGATTCGCCCACAACCGCAAGGGTTTTGCCTTTTTCAAGATTGAAGCTAATGCCATCGACGGCTTTTACCACGGCATCCGGTTTAAACAGACCTTGTTTCACATGGTAATGCTGCTTTAAATCTTCGGCTTTTAAAATTAACGTGCTATCGGATGAATTGTCAGACTGATTCATGCGGCTGGTCTCCCTTCACTGTCCAATGGCGTGTGGCATTTCACTTGGCGATCAAGATCGCCTTGGTTCGCAGGTTCAACCTTACGGCAATGATCGGTCGCATAAGGACAACGCGGGCTTAGTAAACAACCCAACGGGCGATCATATTGACCTGGGACCACGCCGGGCAAGGCTTCAAGACGCGCTTTACCGGCAGCCGATTCAGGTAAAGAAGCCAGCAAGGCTTGAGTGTAGGGATGCCTTGGGGTGCTAAAGACTTCCGACGCTGGGCCAGATTCGACAATTTGACCCGCGTACATGACGATAACGCGATGAGCCACTTCGGCCACGAGAGCCAAATCGTGAGTGATCAGCACCAAGCCCATTTGCTTCTTGCGTTGCAACTCAATCAATAGATCAATGATCTGCGCTTGTATCGTCACGTCTAGCGCGGTTGTCGGCTCGTCTGCGATCAATAAACGCGGATCACAGGCAATCGACATGGCGATCATGACACGCTGGCTCATTCCGCCTGAAAGCTGATGAGGATAATTGTCCAAACGCGATTCCGGTGCTGGAATACCTACTTGTGTTAATAACTCAATCGCACGGGTTCTCAGCTCTTTCTTGCTGCCGCCTTGGTGTGTTTTCAGCGCTTCCATTATCTGATAACCCACGGTGAAACATGGGTTAAGGCTGGTCATTGGATCTTGGAAGATCATAGCAATGTCGGAGCCAGTAAGCTTGCGACGTTGCTTTTCTGGCATGGCTTGCAGATCTTGACCATCAAAGGTTAATTGGTCTGCGCTCACTTTACCTGGGAAATCGATCAAGCCCATGATGGACAATGAACTCACACTCTTACCTGAGCCAGATTCCCCAACGATGCCGAGAACTTCCCCTTCTTCGACCTTGTAACTGATGTTATCCACGGCGCGAAAATTGCCGAAGGTAACGCTTAAATTTTCCAACTGTAACAGTGACATAACAACCTCTCTTACTGTTTCAACTTGGGATCAAGGGCATCACGCAAGCCATCACCCATGAGGTTAAACGCCAGTACTGTGATCAAAATCATCAAACCGGGGAAAGTAACCACCCACCAAGCACGCTGAACAAACTGCAATGCATCGGCTAACATAGAACCCCATTCTGGGGTTGGTGGTTGAGCGCCAAGGCCAAGAAAGCCTAGGGCCGCCATATCTAGGATGGCGCTGGAAAAGCCTAACGTTGCTTGCACGATCAATGGCGCTAAGCAGTTTGGCAAGATACAGATAAACATCAAACGCAGTGGACTAGCACCGATTACGCGAGAAGACGTCACATAATCTCGGGACATTTCAGCCATGGTCGCCGCGCGGGTCAAACGCACATAATGCGGTAGTGAGACAATGGAAATCGCCAAGGCCGCATTCACGATGCTTGGTCCTAAGATGGCGACGATCGCAATCGCCAACAACAAGCTTGGCATCGCCAACATGATATCGACAATACGCATGATGGCGGTGTCTATCATGCCTTTAAAGTAGCCAGCAATCAGGCCTAGCAGAATACCCATCACCAAGGAAGCAGTAACGGCCACAATACCCACTGCAATAGAAAGGCGTGAGCCGTAAATTAAGCGAGACAAGATATCTCGGCCTACATCGTCTGTACCTAAAACAAAAGACCAGTTACCGCCGTCTAACCACGCTGGCGGCAATAGCAGCGCATCGCGGTATTGGTCAGAAGGTGAGTGCGGGGCAACAAAATTGGCAAAGACGGCCATGAAGCAAATGATCGCAATAACGACTAAACCGGCTACAGCGCCTTTGTTGCTGCTGAAATAATGCCAAAACTCTTGCAGTGGCGTCATTGGCGTTGGAGCTGTCAATGGAATGTCTGTCGTGGACGTTTCTGTAGATGTTGTCATAAACGCCTCCTTATCGGCTGTGTCGAATACGTGGGTTAACAATGCCGTATGTAATATCTACCAAGAGATTTACGACAATGATGATACAAGCGACAATCAAAATACCGCCTTGTACAACGGGGTAATCACGGCGTCCGATAGACTCGATCAGCCATTTACCGATACCAGGCCAAGCAAAAACCGTTTCGGTCAGAATCGCACCAGATAACAAAATACCCACCTGCAAACCGATAACGGTAATAACCGGAATCAAAGCGTTACGGAGCGCGTGAATCACTATGACTCGCCAAGGCGCAATGCCTTTCGCGCGAGCGGTACGAATGTAGTCTTCGCTTAATACTTCCAACATAGAAGAGCGGGTCATGCGGGCGATAACCGCCATGGGAATAGTGCCGAGAACGATACTTGGTAAAATAAGATGTGATACGGCCGATGTGAATGCGCCTGCTTCATCAGACAATAAAGAGTCGATCAGCATGAAGCCTGTCACGTCGTCGATCCAATACACCACGTCTATTCGTCCAGATACTGGCGTCCAACCGAGATTTACGGAAAACACCAACATCAATAATAACGCCCACCAGAATATGGGCATGGAATAACCGGTGAGAGAAAACGTCATCACCGAATGATCGATTACGGTACCGCGTTTTACCGCGGCAAAAATACCTGCTGGCAAACCGATCAGAATTGCAAAAATAGCGGCACAAACCGCCAATTCAATGGTAGCTGGAAAAAGCGTGAGGAATTCTTTCATCACCGGTTCTCGGGTAATGAGAGAGTTGCCTAAATCGCCTTGTAAAACGCCAGTAACATAGTGGTAATACTGAACATACAAGGGCTGATCAAAGCCTAGTTGAGCACTTAGCTCGGCGTGGCGTTCTGCGCTGACACCACGTTCACCGGCCATAACTTCAATGGGATCACCGGGGATTAAGCGAATAAGGGTAAAGGTCAGCAAGGTGATCCCGAGGAAGGTCGGAATAACTAAGCTTAAGCGACGGAAAATAAATTGGAACATAAAGGACAGGCTCTCTTGAGATATTATGTGATCGAGCAAATCGCTCGGTCAGCAAAGCACTTGCTCGCGTCCCAGCGAGCAAGTGCTTTGTTGTCCAAAGGACGTATTTCTAAACGTCTATTATTTGCTGACGTTGTAGAAGTAGTGACCGCCAAGTGGGTCAATTTTGTAGCCTTTCACTTCTTTACGAATTGGCTCGTAAACCACGGAATGAGCGATAGTGATCCATGGTGCTTCACGTTTGAAAACAACCTGAGCTTCTTCGTAGTCTTTTGTACGTTCCGCTTTATCAGAGGTTTGTTTTGCTTGTAGAAGCAAGTTGTTGAATTCTTCGTTACACCATTGCGCACGGTTAGAGCCTCCAACGGCATCACAGCCTAGCAATACATATAGGAAGTTATCTGGGTCACCATTATCGCCGGTCCAACCTAGTAATACGGTATCGTGCTCACCTTTCTTAGAACGGTTTAGGTACTCACCCCATTCGTAAGAAACGATTTCTGCTTTCACACCGACTTTAGACCAATCCTCTTGCATGATTTCAGCCATACGACGCGCATTTGGGTTGTATGGACGTTGTACTGGCATTGCCCAGATGTTGGTAGAGAAGCCATCTGGATAACCCGCTTCAGCAAGCAGTTTTTTCGCTTTTACTGGGTCGTATGGGTAATCCACAACGTTTTTGTTGTAAGACCACATAGTCGGTGGAATTGGGTTTTTAGCCGCTTTCCCCGCGCCTTGGAACACCGCATCAATGATGGCGCTCTTATCGGTTGCTAAGCTTAATGCTTGGCGAACACGAATATCGTTGAATGGTTTCTTCTGCGTATTAAACGCCAAGTAACCAACGTTCAAGCCTTCTTGGCTCATTAGGTTGATGTTTGGATCCGCTTCCATTTGCTTCAAATCTGCAGGGTTTGGATACGGCATCACATCACACTCGCCCGCTTTTAGTTTCGCGTAACGAACAGAGGCGTCTGGCGTGATAGAGAAGACAAGACGATCAATTTTTGCTTTGCCTTTCCAATAATCTTTAAACGCTGTGTAGCGAATCAAAGAGTCTTTTTGGTACTGAACTTTTTGGAAAGGGCCCGTGCCAACTGGATCAATATCCAATTTTTCAGGTGTGCCTGCTTTCATATAAGCGTCGGCTTGTTCTTTAGAAAAGATAGACGCAAAGTCCATGGCAAGGTTAGCAACGAAAGGCGCTTCAGGCTTAGTTAAAACGAACTTCACTGTATAGTCGTCAATCTTTTCGATTTTCTTGATTAGCGTGTCCATACCCATGCCAGTAAAGTACTCGTAAGAGCCACCTGATACTGTGTGGTAAGGGTTTTCTTTGTTGCCTTGACGATCGAAAGTGAAGATCACATCGTCAGCGTTAAAGTCACGTGTTGGTTTAAAGTCTTTTGCAGCATGGAATTTCACGCCTTTACGCAAATGGAAAGTGTATTCAAGACCATCGCTAGAAACGTCATAGCTTGTTGCTAAGCCCGGCTCCGTTTCTGTTGTACCCAATTTGAATTCAACTAAACGGTTGAACATGTTTTTAGATGTCGCATCAAAAGTAGTACCAGCGGTATAAAATGCTGGGTTAAAGCCCTCTGGGCTGCCTTCTGAACAATAAACCAATGTGGATGCAGCGTGAGCAGATGTGCCGATTGCTCCAGCAGCCATGAGTGCAAGCGTTAGTTTTGCTAGCCCTTTTTTCATTGTAACTCTCCATTAACGTAATTATATTTCGTGTTAAACACGTGGGAAGTCGAATTAAGGTATTTGTTACTTTTGTGATTTTCTGGGTAGGAAAAGAGCCATCTTTAATCAGTATGAGAAACAAACCCCATCCAAACTCCTAGTCCGAATGGGGTTGTTCTGCCTCATCCCTGAGCCCCCTTTAGCTATAAATGATGAGCCTGAATAAACAGAAGCATCAAAAACAGCGTCTCTGAAGAGTACTCAAGGCTATTTAAATAACCAATCGAAATAATGATATGCCCTATACGTGTATTGAATACAGAATCTTTCTAAGCAAGGTGAAGCCTTGATAGCAAAGGTTTTGGCTGAAAAAGCCTAAGTAAGGAATATGAAAAAAAAGAGACGTTTTTTATTAAAAAGCTGCAAAAGGCAGGGATGAAATGAGGCCGAACGTTGTGTTTTTTTACCTTTGGAAGCTCGTTTAATGCTTCCTCATAGAAACATTAAACGATTGATTGATGTTACATTAAGCTTTCTTATCGAACGCTTTTATCAATACAGATGTGTCTTGGCGACCTCGACCTTCAGCCATCAGAGCTTGATAGTCTTGGTCAACCGATTGTGTGAGCGGTAGATTTAGGCCCATCTTTTCGGCTTGTGCCAAACATAGTCCCAAGTCCTTATGCATCCATTCGATCGCGAAACCAAAGTCAAATTCGTCTTTTGTCATGGTTTCACCGCGGTTTTCTAATTGCCAAGATCCCGCTGCGCCGTGTTTGAGGGTATCAATCAATGAAGCAATATCTAAACCTGCAGTCTGGGCAAAACGCATACCTTCTGATAAACCGGACAACACACCACCAATAAGAATCTGGTTAACCATTTTTGCGATCTGACCATTTCCTACCGGACCCATTAAACTGGTGGCTTTTGCGTAGCAGTCTAATATTGGTTGAGCTTGATCCAAATCGCTTTTCGAACCACCTATCATGACGGTTAATACACCATTTACTGCTCCAGCTTGGCCGCCAGAAACGGGCGCATCCATGAAGTAAAAGCCGCGCTCTTGAGCTGCCTGATGAAGCTCTTTTGCCACCTCTGCTGATGCTGTCGTGTGATCAATAAATAGTGTGCCTGCTTTTGCTTGTTGAAATGCGCCGTCTGTTCCTAAATACACGGCGCGTAAATCGTCGTCGTTGCCAACGCAAGTCAGTACAATGTCGGCATCTTGCGCTGCAAGGGCTGGAGTTGTAGCAAATGTCCCCGCGTATTCTTCACACCAGTTTTGGGCTTTTTGAGTCGATCGATTGAAGACGACTACTTGATGGCCTGCTTTACTCACATGGCCTGCCATTGGGTAACCCATAGTACCTAGTCCGATGAAACTTACTTTCATTGCTTTTCTCCTTACTGCGTTTGTTCGAGAGGCGGATTAGAAACAAATTGAATAAATAAATCATACGGATTTGCATCATAATTACGAGGTACAAAAAACAAGGAAATTGAGCATACAGAAGCAGATTTTTCGTGTTTTAGTGGTATTCAAGAAAATGTTTTAATAGAAGATGCTCACCCAATAGTCCTGTGGATAACTTTGTGCAAGAAAATTCAGGTGAGCGATTATTTCGTTAAAAAGGCCGTATCAGCAAATAATCGTGCATATTTTATACGATTTTCAATCATTCCTTTTGTACTGCTAGATCTTCTCTTCTATGTCAATAGCCATAAGCAACAAAATCTATTTTGGTTATATTAATAGTGCTCTCTTGTAGAGGGTAAGCTGTTACTGTCGAAACAGCTAAAGTCACCATTAAAAATTAAAAAAACCTTATAAAACAGAATTTTAATTTCATATTTCAGTTTTTATCAAAGAATATATAGAGTGCGCTAATTGCTCATTATCTTGCGTGTCTAAGTGAACGCCATCCATGTCACTTGGTTGTAATACCCCAGCAGCATTGAGAAAAATGCATTGGTTGCGCATGGCTACCTCTTGGTAGTATTGGTGAAAATGTTGTGATTTTTCAATGGCGCCGTCAAAACTTTCGGCCATAGAGCCGATTGGGGATAAAATATTTGGTGGAGCGATCACTACAAGAGTGGGTGCTGGAAAATCGTTGTCATTGGGCATTCTTGACTTTTCGATCAGTTTTTCTACTCCTTTTGCCGCTTCGTAGGCACCAATATGGAAATGTCTCTTCAAATCATTGGTCCCCAACATCAATATTAAAATATCGACAGGGCCGAACGTTTCTAATGCCGCTTGAAGGTATTCGAGGCCATTTCGCCCTTCTAAAAATGGATCATTCCAGATCGTCGTTCTACCCGGCAATCCGAAGTTAATAACCTGATGCTGTTGGCCCAATAAGTCATTGAGTATGGTTGGCCAGCGTAAATGTTTCGGGTAACGCCCACCGTTAGGTACTCGTCCCCAAGTAAGTGAATCCCCATAACATAAAATAGTTGCCATGATTTGCTCCTTGCATTCGTGATGAATCATTAGATAGTGTAGTTAATAAGTGGCGTTTGATCATAAAATAATAACGAGACGTTAAGAGGTCATAATGAACATCACATCGGTTGCTTTTTCTTCAAAAGATGAGATTTATTCGGCATTATCCCGGCTGAGAAATGTGGCCCAGCAAAACCCCTTTCCTGCTGAGGAAGAACGCCGACAATGCCTTACTCGTTTACAAGCCGCGTTAATGGATCATGAGCTCAATTTATTAGATGCTTTGCAGAAAGATTTTGGGCAGCGTGCCCACGAAGAGTCACGCTTGATTGAGCTGGTTCCTTTACTTGGTGAAATAAAGCACGCGAAACGTCACCTTGCGAAATGGATGAAACCATCAAGACGCAAGGTTCATATCAGCACCTTGCCTGCAAGCGCTCAGGTGTACTATCAGCCAAAAGGTGTTGTCGGTGTCATGTCTCCATGGAATTATCCTGTGTTACTGTCCATAGGGCCTTTGGTTGGCGCGTTAGCTGCCGGTAATCGGGTGATGATGAAGTTGTCGGAATTCTGTCCCGATACCAATCGAGTGTTACGCGATATAGTGACTCATGCGTTAGGAAGCGATTGGGTAGAAGTGGTTGAAGGTGAGACTGAAATAGGCAATGAATTCAGTCGTTTGCCATTTGACCATCTTCTGTTTACTGGCTCAACATCCGTGGGTTATATTATTATGCGCAATGCCGCTGAACACTTAACGCCTATTACCTTGGAGTTGGGTGGTAAATCTCCTTTGTTGGTCGCTCCGTCAGCAGATTTGCGCGATACGGCCAAAAAACTAGTGTTTGGTAAAATGCTTAACGCTGGGCAAACCTGTGTTGCTCCCGATTACGTCCTGTGTCATTCCGACCAAAAACAGACCTTAATTGACTATATGAGACAGGAGCTCGCTGCTTATTACCCAAATGGTGTGCTTAGCCCTGATTACACAAGTCTGATTAACGCTCGGCAATTAAACCGCCTCAAAGGCTATTTAGAACAAGCACGGGCGGCTGGAGTGGTATGTGACAATCTTATGGCGCAAGGCCCAGAGGAAAGTGATAGCAAGCTAGCATTGCATGTACTGCATCAACCAGACGAAACCTTGAGTGTGATGCAAGACGAGATATTTGGGCCTTTGTTACCTGTTTTAACCTATACGGATCTGTCCGAAGCTTTAGCTTATATCCAGCAGCGTCCTCGACCTTTATCAATGTACTTGTTTACGAAACAGAATGAAGACCAAAAGCGCTGTGAGGAAGCGATCGCCAGTGGCAGCTTAGTGATCAACCACTCTTTGATTCAAGTCGCACAGGCTGATTTGCCGTTCGGTGGTATTGGCGCGTCAGGAATGGGGGCTTATCATGCCGAGGAAGGTTTTCACACTTTTTCGCATAGCAAATCGATATTGCGTAAGCATGGACCGAGTGTGCTTGCCTTATTGCGTCCACCGTACCAGCGTCGTATTCATCGGTTAGTCGCAAAATTTTGGCACTTCCTCTGACAATAGAAGGCCTGATAATTAACTATCTGAAAATAAAAATCCCACGCTAATTCCTCAGCGTGGGATTTTTCGATCAATGATATTTTAGAGTACTTTTATTGCTCTACTTCAAGGCATTGAGTCGATTTGCGATAGCGTCAATTTCTTGGCTCATACGGCTAAGACGACTCGAATCACTGGCGTTACTGCCGGTGAGTTCTTGTAATCGAGAGACAAATTGGCTCAAATCCTGCGATACTTTTTGTTGCTCGCTAGCGGCTACGGATATTTGTGTTGCTTGATCGGTGATTTGAGAAAAAGCACTGACGACTTGCTGCAAGTGGCTAGCCGTTGATTCCGCGGTTGCGACGGCGCGTTCTGTTTCGCTGTGACCCAGTTCCATAGAGCTGACAGATTCCTTCGACGCGACTTGTAAACGGCCTAGAACTTGCTCTATTTCTACCGCAGAGCTTTCACTCTTCGCGGCCAGGTTACGTACTTCATCTGCAACCACAGCAAAACCGCGGCCTGTTTCTCCGGCTCTGGCTGCTTCAATCGCCGCGTTTAGTGCCAACAAGTTAGTTTGTTCTGCAATGTCACGAATGACACCTAACATCCCATTCGCACGACGACTGTCTTCATCTAGCTTCAGAATGTTCGTTTGTGCTTGCGTCATTGCATTGGTTAGAGAGCGCATTGTTTCGATCACAGTATTCATTTCATTACCGCTACTGCGTACGTCTTGGTGAATGCGTTCTACGGTTTCTCTGGTTTCGTTGGCGTACATGGCCACGTCGTGTGAAGTTGCCCCCAGCTCTTCTGTTGCCGCTGCTAAGGTGGTGTTTTCATCACTTAGACTGTTCGCCTTATTTAAGAAATCATTACTGAATGCGCTCAAACTGCCAGCATCTTTCACAAGATTGGCAGATTCAATATGAATCTGTTCGAGTAGATTTTTCAGTTTGTCGCCATATGTATTCACCGCCTGACGCAAATCCCCCAGTTCATTCAATTTTCCTACTTCAAGTTCCTGAGTGCTGCCACCATCGGCTAACTCTTGAATTTGTTGCGTGGTTTGAGTGATCTGGTTAAGCAAGCTACGGAAGAAAGAAGCAGCAATTATACTGACGATGATGAGCAAAGCCCCAATGACAATCATCAAGAATAAACCCATGCTTTGAGCGATTTCCGTCATTCTTTCTTTTGGTACGACTAAACCAATGGTCCAGCCTGTTTGCGGATGTTTGATTAAATCCACATACGCCGCACCATCTAAAATCGCATCGTGATCAAGTGAGATAACTTGCTCTGCTCCCTCTACTTGTTTCAATGCAGGTTTTAACCATGGAAGCTGATTGCCAAGTTCTGTCGCCGTTAGCATGCTGCCATCGCTTTTTACCAAATTAGCTTTCCCTTTTGGGAAGCTTAATACTTGGCCTGTTTGATCTATGGCGAACACATAACCTTGGTTTTCAGTACCATATTGCTCAAGAGATTTGGTAACCCCATCGAGCATCATGTCAACCGTGGTGACACCGGTAAATTTATTATTTTCTTTCATCGGAATGGTGCAAGTCACCATTGGGATTTTGGTAACTGGATCAATATAAGCTTCCGACCAAGCACATAGTTTGGTCGATGATGTTTTGCCGACTGTGTACCAAGGCTCGTTGTGATAACCTGACCCAGCAGGATCATTGTAGTCATCAAGGTAACTCATCTTAGATCCATCGCGCCCCCAAAAAAAACTACGGCGCTCGGTGCCCTGCTGAAAAGCAGAAGGCTCTGGCCAAATACCGCCACCCGCAATGCTTTTATCATCATGGTTATTAATAATACTAGGGAATAGTTTCTTGAAGAGTGCTTCCTCCTTAGGAAGCTGAGAGCCCGCTAATGCAAGAGTACTGGTTAGTAATTGGATTTTTTCGAGTTTGGCGCTAAGTAATTCACTGAGGCCCTGTTGATTTACGGAAATTTGTTGTTGGCGTTCTGCCGTTAGGTCAGGTTTTACTTTCGTTTCTATAACAAGATAAATACTGGCGAGAGCGAGTAAAAGAATGACCACTAAACCAATGTTAATTTGTTGCCGAATTCTAATAGGGGACTTCATAACAACCTCAATTTTTGCAATGTGGATGTGGGTGGGTATCTAAAACAATAGTCTTATATACAGACTGAGATCAAGCGTGTTTATTCATAAAACTTACACACAGGTTTTTTATTCTCGCTCTTTTATTATTAGTACAATATTTCTACACCCTGATAATTTAGCATGCTGAGCAAAGAAGAAGACGGCTTTTGATCTGTAATGACACAGTCATAGTCGCTCATTTTCCCCCATAAACAACGAGACTCAGTATCAAATTTTGTGCTGTCAATCACCAAAATACGATAATGACAATGTTCTACCAATGCTTCTCTGGCCATAACTTCTTCGTCGGTGAAATCAAATAAATACCCTTGTTTATTGGTCGCCGCGACGGAAAAAATACCAATATCGGCGCGATAGCGTTGGAAAAAGCGCATGGCATCACCGCCAATTACATCTTGGTCACGCATCCGTACTCGGCCGCCCGAAATTGTCAATTCGCAATCCGGGTGTTCACATAAATTGCGCGCGGCATGCAAGTTGGTCGTCATTACTTGTAGACCTTGAAACGACGTAAGCTGACTCGCTACTTCCGCGACACTTGACCCACTGCCTAGAAAGATCGATTGATAATCTGCAATCTTGCTGACACAAAGGTCGGCAATGCGTTTTTTGCCAGCAGCATGTCGAATCCGCCGTTGGTCAAAACTGATGTTTTCACGATGAGGAAATGGAATTACTTCGCCGTGACTGCGCAGTATGAGTCCTTTTTCTGCCAACAATCGAATGTCTGAGCGAATAGTTTGAACCGAAACCGAAAATTGGTCAGCGACGGCTTGTAGCGTCTGTCTTCCTTGCGAATTCACCCATTGGACAATTTCATGATGTCGCTTATTCATAGGGTTGAGTCCTTTTTAGTGTATTTTTTACGTGCTTTTTCGAAACGAAAGAAGGTCGCCATTAAACGAAAATTATTTGTCACTATAGTGTCAAATTGTGTCGGTATTGTTGCAACTCACTTATCAAAAAGAGAGTTTCCCAATGACCGTTAAGAAGACTTTATTGATATGCGCAGCGGCACTTGCTTTTCCTCTTTCTGCGCAAGCTCAAGAGACGCTGACTCTGTATACCAGTCAGCCAAATAAAGATGCGCAAATGACAGTGGATGCATTTGAAGCAGCCAATCCAGATATCAAAGTAGAATGGGTTCGTGACGGTACCACGAAGTTGATGACTAAGTTGCGCGCTGAATTGTCTTCTGGTGTGGTGAAACCTGATGTGCTGTTAATCGCCGACAGCGTGACCATGGAATCCATGGTGTTGGACGGTTATTTAGAATCCTACCTAAGTCCTAACCGCACACAATATGACGATACCTTGTACAGTAAAGATGGCTATTACTACGGTACGAAATTAATCACGACAGGCATTGTTCGTCATCAAAAAGCACCACAACACCCGACAGATTGGTCGGATCTGGCGAAGCCTGAATATAGCAACCAAGTAGCCATGCCTAGCCCTTTGTATTCTGGCGCAGCCCTGATTCACCTTGCGACCTTGACGGATGACAAAATGCTAGGCTGGAATTACTACGAGCAATTGCACGCGAACCAAGTGAAAGCCCAGGGCGGCAATGGTGGTGTATTGAAAGCCGTTGCGTCAGGTGCAAAACCGTATGGCGTGATTGTGGATTTTTTAGCCATTCGTGAAGCGGCGAAAGGCTCACCGATTGAATTTATCTTCCCTAAAACGGGCGTAAGCATGGTGACGGAACCGGTTGCGATTATGAAAGGCGCGAAAAACAAAGCGTCCGCGAAGCGTTTTGTGGATTTCCTCCTGTCAAAAGACGGTCAGCAGCTGGTATTGGAGCAAGGGTATTTGCCTGCTCGTGGTGATATCGGCGTCCCAGCGGGTTTTCCTAAGCGTGCAGACATTCGTTTGATGCCGTTCGATGCTGCAAAAACATTGCGCGACAATGAAGCGAATAAAGAGCGTTTTAGCAAGATCTTTGAAGGTTAATCAAGATGACCCCTTTTTTGATTAAAAGACGCTTTGCTCTAGATGGAATGTCCATGGATAGCCAGCTACGCTGGCTGTCTATTGGGCTTTTTGTTCTGATTGCGATGTTAAGTCTATTACCTAGCTTACGGTTGTTGGTGGAAGCTGTAAGTCACACGACCTTTTCTACGTCATCACCCATGGCCGATGTACTTAAAAGTGAGCGTACTTGGACTGCTTTGCGCAATAGTTTTTACACCTCAGGTTTGGGGACGCTCATTGCGGTGATTTTAGGTTGCGGCTTTGGTTTTGTGGTGACGTTAACGAACATTCGTGGTCGTAGCATTTGGGTATTTTGTTTTATGTTACCAATGATGATTCCGCCACAAGTGACGGCATTAAGTTGGTTGCAGTTATTTGGCCCTGCAAGCCCAATTTTAAATACTTTAGGAATCGAGCCAGCGTTGGGTAGTCCACAGCCTATGTATTCAGCGGAAGGCATTGCCTTGTTATTAGGCATTCAAAGTGCACCCTTGGTGTATCTCGCGCTTCGAACGCAACTTATTTCCTTACCGCAGGACCTATTAGAAGCAGCTCAACTGTCTCGTGCTTCTCAGTTTCGCATTTGGGTCGATATCATTTTGCCTTTGTGTCGCAGTGCGATAATCGCCGGTGCCGCATTGGCGTTTGTTTCGTCGCTGGGTAATTTCGGTATTCCTGCGATGTTGGGTATTCCCGCTGGTTACATTGTTTTGCCCACCTTGATTTATCAGCAAATGGCGGGATTCGGTAACGATATGCTGAGCCAAGTAGCAGGCTTATCGATGATTATTGCCTTGTTGGTACTGGCAGGCATGTTGTTACAACAATGGCTACAGCAACGCAGTCGTTATGCCTTATTAGGTCATACTGCGCAGTCATTGTCTTTTCGTCTTAAACAATGGCGTTTACCTCTCGAAATGCTACTCGCCTTGATTTTACTTTTTATCTTGGTCGCACCGCTATTTGCTTTAATTGTGAGCTCATTGGTGCCTGCTCTTGGCATGCCATTAAACGCGGAGACCATTACCTTTGGCGCATTTTATGAAATGCTCGGGCGGCAAGGCGTTACTTCCAGAGCTTTCGAAAATAGTGCATTTTTGGCTTTCTTTAGTGCCTTAGTATTGATGTTGGTGTCTTTGCCTCTGGGCTATTTATTGATGCGTTTGCCGATGCGCACCAGAGCTGTGATCGCCAGCTTGATCGAAGTACCTTATGCCATTCCAGGTATTGTTTTAGCAATTGCCTTTATTTTGTTGTTTGCCAAGCCGTTGCCTTTTATAGAGGTCAGCTTGTATGGCACGTTAGGCATTATTTTCTTGGCGTATCTTTCTTGTTTTTTGAGTGTTTGCTTGAAGCCAGTACTAAGCGCCATGTCGCAGCTCGATCCAGCATTAGAAGAAGCCGCTCAGCTAGCAGGAGCACGGCCGATACAGCGTTTGATTGACATCATTTTGCCGCTCACCGCTCCCGCTTTTTTTGCGGGTGGATTATTGGTGTTTTTGATCTCGATTAATGAACTGACGGTGTCTGCTTTGCTGTGGGGCGCAGGCAATGAAACCCTCGGCGTATTGATTTTTAATCTCGATGAAAGTGGTGACAGTGTATTGGCCTCAGCTATCGCCGTACTAGTGGTCTTACTGGTTGCAGGGCTAATGAGTTTGTTGAGTCTGTTTGCCCCTCGTCTGCCCAAAGGAGTGATTCCATGGCACGGTTAATATTGGATGGTGTTGAAAAATCTTTTCATGGTGCGCCTGTTGTTAAAGACTTGAATTTAACCATTGAGCCGGGCGAGTTTGTTGCCTTATTGGGGCCTAGCGGTTGTGGTAAATCGACTATTTTAAGAATGTTGGCTGGGTTTGAGAGCGTATCAGAAGGGCAAATTATTCATGGGGACGAATGTCTTTCTAGTATGACGTGCCATGTCCCAACAGAGGAAAGAAACTTCGGTATGGTGTTTCAATCCTATGCACTTTGGCCGCACATGACGGTAAAAGAAAACGTCGCTTATCCTCTTAAAGTACAGAAAACGCCGATGGCAGAACGCCGCAAGCGTGTGAAAGAGGCACTAGAAATTGTTCAGTTAGAAGAGTACGCCGATCGTTTGCCAGCGCAATTAAGTGGCGGTCAGCGTCAGCGTGTGGCGTTGGCGCGCAGTTTGGTTACCGAGCCCGATGTGGTGTTGTTTGACGAACCACTCGCCAACTTAGATAGGCACTTACGTGCAACAATGGAGGAAACCTTCCGAGCCTTTCATAAACGCACTGGCGCGACCATGGTGTACGTCACTCACGACCAATCTGAAGCTATGTCATTAGCCGATAAAATTGCTGTTTTGAAGAAAGGGCAGTTGGTGCAATGGGGAACCCCACAGGAATTGTACGCCACCCCGAAGAACACTTGGCTAGCGAATTTCATTGGCCGAGGTTCTGTCTTGTCGGTTGCCGCTGTGGCTCCTCAGGAATACGTGAATGGAGCAAAGTTGTACGAGTTAATTTGTCAGTATTCACCCGAGAAAACAGCCAGTTCTGTGCTGGTTCGACCTCAAGATATTGAATTTGTTAGTTCGCACGATGCGGCACTTGAGGTTCGTGTTTACAGTTGTATTTTTCGAGGTGAACGTTATGACATTGAGTTGACACTAAACGATGGTCAGCGCTTACTCGCGTACAGCGACATACCTATGACGCTAGAAAACCAGCATTTTGTTCGCCTTGGACAAGCTTGGTCCCTTGAGAGTGAATCATGAAAGTTTGTGTTGATATTCTCAGTGGGGCCGGTCGAAAAACGGCCGCTGCGATTTTGGTCACTTATCAAGCGTCACCTCATGCTCGAACATTACGTTTTTTGCTTGACGCGGGAGGTGCATTAGAAGTGGGCGAAGACAAAGGCTGGACGCAACCCAATGATTTGGATGCCATTTTCATTTCTCACGACCATCAAGACCACATGGGCGGTTTAGACGACATAGACAGTAAGGTCCCAGTTTATGCGACCTTGTTAGTGCAACAACAGTTACCGAGTCATCTAAATTTACAGACTTTGCCAGTTTGCGGCATGACGTTGGTTGAAGGCATTGAAGTCAACACTGGCTCAGCTGGGCATTCGTTTGGCGGCGTTTGGCTGCATCTCAATGTTGGAGAAGGGGTGTTTTATAGCGGCGATTTCAGTCTGGAATCTACTTTGTATCCTTTCACTATGCCGCCGAAAGCTAGCATCGCCTTGCTCGATGCTAGCTATGGTTTGTACGACAATTCATTAGAGCAATGCAAAAGTGCCTTGGTACATTACCTTAATGACGAGCGCGCACTGCTGATGCCGGTGCCGCAAAGTGGCCGCGCTTTAGAAATTGCTTGTTGGCTAACGTCATTTGGTTTTGATGATTGGACATTAGGCGAAGATTGTTTGTCGCCAGAGTCGGCTTTGGCGGCGCCCATAGAAGGTATTTGCACCGAGGCTCGACCAATCTTAGAACGAATTAAGAGTCAGGCGTTTAACCCAAACGCTAAAGTCGTTCTATGCGGTGATCCTGACGGCATGAGCGGGGAGGCGGCGGTATTACTACATCAGCCTGAGCGTTATTTGCCGGTTTATACCGGACACCTTCCTGAACACGCTCGCCAAGCGGTTAGTGAAGATAGGGCACACTTTGAACGTTGGAATGTGCATCCGCGCAAACAGGATCTCCAGCAGCTGGTGGACCATCTTAACTGCCGTATTTGTGCCCCACTTTTCCATACTATGAAAGACCTAAACGAGTGGCGACAGGCTCTTGGCCCAAGCGTTACTGCAGATTCTTATATTGAGTTAGATTGTATAGAGTTAGATTATGACCTTAATTCCTAAACCTTTTGTCTTTGCTCGTCATGCGCAAAGCGCGTTCAATGCCGCGTTGCGTATTGGTGGTTTTACCGATAGCCCACTGAGTGAAGCAGGTATTCAACAAGCCCAACAAGCAGCACCGATTCTGAATGCTATTGAGTGGAGCGCAGTGATTACCAGCACGCTACAGCGTACTCAACAAACGGCATCTTACGCGGTACCCAATCAAGTCATCCACCCTTACGAACAGCTTAAAGAGCGCAACTGGGGTGACCTTGAAGGCTGTCCGATTGAGCAGCAATTAGCCTATGAAATTACGCCGCCTAATGGTGAATCTTGGCAAGACTTTGAGACTCGTGTGCTGAGCGCATTGAATGAGATCCTCAGCGAGCATTCATGGCCTTTAATCATCGCTCATTCTGGCGTGTACCGAGTACTCAATAATGTTATCAACGGCACACCCTATTGCCCCAGGATTGGCAATGTGACGCCGATTTCTTTCATTCCCAGCCAAGACGAAAATAGCTGGAATATTGCCCCATTTAAAGGAAAATTTTTATGACTCCAAACGCCGTTATTGTTGATTTAGATGGCACACTGGCCGAATTTGATCACACCCAAGTAGCTCATTGGGTATTGGGCGCTGAAAAGCATTGGGACCCTTTTTTTGAACACATGAAATATGCACCAGTGATCGAAAATGTGCTGCGTTTGGTGAATATTCTTAAGCAACAGGGCCAACATATTTTAATTTGCAGTGGTCGTCCTGAGTCCCATAAACAGCACTCGGTTGAATGGATTCAAAAGCATAATATTCCTTGTGATGGTATTTATCTTCGTCCGGACAATGCCGATGCCGTGCCAGACGAGGATGTTAAAAAAGCTTTGTTAGAGAAGATTCATGCGGATGGTTTTACGCCTTGGTTGGTTTTGGATGACCGTGACGCTGTGGTGCAGGGTTGGCGTAATTTGGGGCTGACGTGTTTACAGTGTGCGCCGGGGGATTTTTAATTTTCTTGTATGATCATCGTGAAATGCTAACCTTATCGTTGAGACTTTAAACTGAAGAGGTTAGCGTTTTAAAATGAAATTTGTCCTTTTGGTTTTCACTCTTTTTTCAATACTAGGTTGCAGTCAAAAAGCGTTATATAGCAATCTGCAATATAGCCATACTTCTTTTTGTGAGAGATTAAAATCGAATCAATATGAGGATTGTATGAGCCAGTATCGTGATTCTTTCGAAGACTACACGGCAAAGCGCCAAGCCGTACATTGAATAAACCGTCGATTTTATCTTCATGGCTAGCCTTGTTATCTAGCTCGCGCTAGCATGAGGAAATTTTTCTGGAGCCTTACTCATGTTTCAACTTGTCCTTCTTAGTAATCAACAACATATCGATGTAGGTAATTTGTTGCTGTCTGCTGAATTAATGGGCTTGCCGAAAGACATTCCGATTAGCGTGCAACAGACGTGTTTAATTGGCGGCAAGCAAACTGGCTCACGCTTGATCACCTTAACGGTGGGGGATTCTATCGTTCGCGTTGTGCCGACTCGTGGCATGGCGGTGCTTGATGTAGTGAGGAGGGACAAGACAGGGAAAGACGTACGATTTGGTTGGGACTCTCCTGTTAAAGATGTGGTTCATCCAAGCTTTATTAATCAGGAAGCCTCTGGCGGCATTGGTTGGTTGGATGGTTTTAATGAGATGGTTGTGCGTTGTGGTTATCAGTGGGCGGGCCACCCAGGTCAAGACGGCGATGAGTTTTTGACCTTACATGGTCGCATTCAAAATACGCCCGCAGATGAGGTGATTTTAGACGTTGAGCAAGTACCACCTTATCGTGTGACCTTGCGTGGTCGAGTCGATGAAAAGCGTTTCAAGTTCACCAATTTTGAGTTGCAAACCGTTTTGTCGCTGACACCGGACGAGCCTTATTTATTGGTTGAAGATACCTTGACCAACAAAGGCAGTTATCCACGTGAATACCAAGCGATCTATCATAATAACTTTGCTCAGCCGATTCTTGAAAAGGGAGCGCAACTGCACGTACCAATAGCCGAATTATCACCATTTAATGACTATGCTGCAGGTGGTTTGGGTGATTGGAATCAGATGCCTGCACCGACTAAAGACTTTGACGAAATGGTGTTTAACATTCGTCCGCTGAGTGACGAGAAGGGTTTTTCTCATGCCTTGTTGCACAATGCCAACGCAAGTTATGGTATAGAAGTGAGTTATCAAACAGATACCTTGCCAGTGCTTACCGTGTGGAAAAATACGGACACACTGGAGCAAGGTTATGTGGTGGGAATTGAGCCGGGCACCAGCTTCGCTTATAACCGTTCTTATCAGCGAAACTTAGGTTTAGTACCGACGATAGAAGCGGGCGAGTCGAAACACTTTGTGGTGCGTTTTGGTTTGTTAACGGATGAAGATCAAATCAAAAACAGTGTGACGAATATCGCTCAATTACAAAGTACGCAGACGGCTAAAGTGTTGTCTACGCCGATTGTGCGCCTTGGTGAGGCATAGCCGTTCGTGAGTATCGTTCCCAGTCGCCTGCTTCCATGTATGGCGCGTGGTCTAGAGACTTGTTGTAGACGTAAATCCAGCCTCGACCATAAGGTGAAAAAACACGCTTTCTAATATACAGAGAGCTTTCTGGCGACTTTGGGTCATAACCTTCAAGTTGATCCAAAGACGCGAGTGTTTCGTCTGATACGTCATACCATTCGACTCGAATGCGGCCACTCTCGTCATGAGTCGAGGTAATGGCTGGAAAGTCTCCTAAATTGTGCATGCGAAACCCAGTCAACCAACCCAGTCCGATGCGTTTACATTCGACAAGAAGTTCGTGATTATTTAGCCCTTCACGAAGTGTTCCATATACAGCAACAATGTTTGTAGGCATGTTGAATTCCATCTAATTACAATCAAAGTGTAGAAGATGAACTGGCTTAACGGTCATTTCAAGTCTTGGAGAGGGAAATTACATTGCCATGACACAACCTTGATGTATTCATGAAACTAAAGGTCTTTTAAGTGCTTAAGCTTGGTTTTTCCCAAGAGTTTGACTATGCGTTTTTTCATGGTCAAGCAGCCAGCGTTTTCGCTCTAAGCCTCCCGCATAGCCAGTTAAGCTGCCGTCTTTGCCAATTACCCGATGACAAGGAATCACAATGGCAATGCGATTCATGCCGTTAGCGCGAGCGACAGCCCGAACGGCTTTGGGGTTATTCAATCGAGTGGCTTGTTCTTGGTAGCTGGCGGTTTCACCATAAGGAATGGTGCCAAGCATCTGCCAAACGGCATTTTGAAAGTCGGTTCCTGGAGTATGAAGGGGCACATTAAATTCGCTTCGTTTGCCTGAGAAATACTCTTCTAGCTCTTGTTTTACTTGCTTAATATGCGCATTTTCACCTGCAACGATAGGCGCTTTTAAACGACGTTGTAAGTCTTCAAATTCGGTTTCTAACATGCGTCGATCAACGAATTCCAATAAACAAATTCCGTTGTCAGTAGCACAGACAAACATAGGGCCAATGGGCGTTGTTAGCCTATCGATTAAAATCACAGCATTCTCCAAATGTAGGGTCGGTGCATGACCGAGTAACTTTTTAAAAGTGTAACCGAAACCGCTTAAAGAGTCGTAGCCTGAATCTAGCGCAGTATTGGTGGCGCTTTTGCCGGTTTTTAATTCCTGAAAGGCATAATTAATTCGATACATACGTTGAAAGGTTTGAAAGGTCATACCGTAATGTTGATTAAACCAACGGCGCACAAAGATGGGCCGTATTCCAGATTCTCTTAATGCTTGGTCGGTGATTTTCGCCTTAGTGCAATCTCGTACAAGATTCATTGCCGCTTGCACTTCATGAGGCGCTTCATGGGCATTTTCGGTAGGTCGACAGACTTTACAAGGGCGAAAACCTGCGTCCATGGCGTCTTTGAAATGCGTATAAAATTCAACGTTCTCGCGCTTTGGCTTGCGTGCTCGGCACGTCGCAATGCAAAAAATAGAGGTGGTTTTGACGCCAACAAAAAACACGCCCACATAGCTTGGTTCTCGGTTGAGTAACGCTTGATAATAACCATCGGCTTGTTTTTTGTCTGTAATTAACATGCGTTTGTCCGTTGTTTGAATAATGGTTCGTGTTTATAAATATTGCCATTAGTAAACTAGCTTAGCTTGATACTTAAGGAAGCAACAACCGAAAAATGGACGAGCATTTTTTATTGTGGCGACGGTGATTGTGTTCAGCATCCCACGCATAGCATGAACCAAGCTGTGGGTATTTGTTGCGGGGAGGTAAAACTCAGCCGCGAAAAAATTTTATTTTTATAAGATTACCTTTTGTCAGGCTATTAAATTCTCCTTATTATTCGTTCCTTCTTTTGATTCTCTCGGCTCACTCAAGAGTCATGTAAGGACGATGTTATGGATTACAGTTTGTTTACTGTGTCGCTTTTGATCGGTACAGGATTTCTTGCTGGCATTATTAATACTTTGGCTGGTGGTGGCTCCAACCTGACTTTGCCTGCTTTGATGGTTATGGGCATGCCTGCGGATATCGCCAATGCAACAAACCGAGTCGGCGTGTTCTTACAGAATGTGGCGGCAACTTTTGGCTTTCGTAAAGCCAAAAAATTGGATAATGCTGATATCTTGCCAGTGATGATTCCGTCTTTACTTGGCGGTGTGGTTGGTGCGTTTGCTGCCAGTTATGCTCCAGAAACCTGGCTCAAACCCTTATTGTTGAGTGCCATGATTGGTATGACGCTGATTATGATTGTTCGTCCTGCGATGATTGCACCGCCGGAAGGTACTGTGCCCTTTAAAGTATCGGAAAAACCTAGCGCATGGATCGCTTTGTTTATCGCGGGCGTTTACGGTGGCTTTGTTCAGGCGGGCGTTGGCTTTATTCTTATTGCCGCTTTGGCTGGTACTTTACGCTACGATTTGGTTAAAACAAACGCGCTAAAAATGGTCTGTACGTTAGGCTTTACGGCCTTAGCGTTAGGTGTGTTTATTTGGAATGATCAAATTCTATGGATTCCCGGATTAATCCTTGCTTCAGGTACGATGCTGGGTTCATTTCTTGCCGTAAAAATGGCGATCAAAGCCAACCCGAAACATCTCAAGTGGTTTCTTTTTGTGATGACAGTTTGTGGCAGTGCGGCCGCGCTTTTGAGTGACTAGGGCTTCTAGCGCATGAGTGCCATTAAGACAGTACAAATCAGCTGGCCTTGGCGGTTAACGCCTATTTTGGTGAAGATTTGCTTGAGTTGAGAGCGAATCGTCGCTTCACTTTTGGCGCGTTTATCCGCTATTTCTTTTAGACTCATTCCTAGTACCAAATCCGCACACAGTTTTGATTCGGCGTGTGATAGACCGAAATACGCTGCAATCAGCTCGGCATTTGGAAATGAGCGTTGGCTGCTGTCGTAGATTGTCACTAATATGCCGCTTCCTTCGATGGGAGCGAGTGTCATCATAAAAGCTCTTGAGTTTTTATGCTTAAAAATGATGACATCGTTGTCGAATACGTCTTGCCCCATGCTTGCACGAAGAATCTGTGTGGATGAGCTTAAAAAGGCGGCTTGATGTTCGCTGTCCTGAAACTGAAAACGTTTATTGCTGATGCTCACTTGTTCTTGTTTTTTAAGAAAATGTTTGGCCTTGTCATTAGAGTATAATAACTCAGCTCTCTCATTGAGAACAAAGCTGGGGTAAGGCAATGCATTGATTAATCCAGAAATCGTTTCAGATGGCGTGATGGTTTTATCTAATTGCTGATATAGCAGCACAGCTTGTCTGATATAAGGTACTAATCGATCCAGCTGATCTAACTCTGTCTGTAGATATGCTCCTTGCTCAACCGTTCGTTGAATGGCTAGAAGTGTGGTATGAGAACTCGTGCTATCCACCACCAACCAAGCGCTATCAATCATGTTTTGATCTTGCTGCCAACGGCCATAATCCGGTAGATCTTTAACTTTTTCTATTAGGGATAGCGCTGTTTGAAATAAACCGGGTCGACATGATACCGCGTGGTTTGAAACAAGATCACTTGCGATCATATTGTTACTCATATACCAATCAATGAACTCTTGGGAGAGTCCGGCATACCAAATATGATCGAGTTGGAGAGGCTGCTTTTTAATAACCGCTAACTCGGCGGCACAGGCATTAACACTGCTGACGACTAGCTCAAGAAAAAGATGGAAACCTTCTTTTTCGATCAAAGCGCCATAAAGGGACTGAATGAGTTGAGGTTCTTGCAATAGCGGAGCACAGAGAGAGGTTGAATTCGATGCTTGTTTTAACGTCATACCTACTCTCTATATCAAGGGGTTTAAGAAGAATATACCCAATTTAAGGTAAATATAGAATCAAGAATCCGCTTTAATTGACTGTTTAATGAGCATTTTTAATATATTCACCACTGTGTGACTCAAAAATTAAAGACTTTTAGCTACCTCAAGCCAAAGCGCTTCATTTAATGACATTCTTGAAAAGCCTCACCAATGCGTCCTACATTGAAAAAACAATCGAATAAAGCGCCCTTTCAATAGGACGCAGCAAAATTTGTGACTTGAACCATCAAACCTGTTGTCTCTTCATAATAGCCTTTATAAAAAGCTATTTATTAAAATATAAGCAAAGGGCATGAGGTAGATTTAACTGTGCCTATTTACCGTCTTTTCTTAAAGAAAAGTCGCAAATTCATTCACTGGTAATCTGACTTTGTTTTGTGCCGCCATGTTTTCTTCACGATAGCCAACCGCGCAAATGACACAAGCATTTAAGTCTTTGTCAGTGAGACCTAAAGTGTGGTTGAAGGCCGCTGTGTCAAAGCCTGTCATTGGGCAAGTGTCTACTGATAACATGGCGGCTTCGGCCAATAAGGAGCCGAGTGCGATGTAGGCTTGTTGTTCTGCCCAGGTTTGCTTCTCTTCTTCTGTTTTTGAACCAATGGCGGTTTTTATGTGCTCAGCGTAGCCAGCCAAACTGCCCTCGGTTGTTTGGGTCTGCTGATGATGGTGTTCGAAATAGTCGTCCACAAGATCATTGGTTATATGAGTTTTGTTGGCAAGAATTAAGAGGTGAGAACATTCTTTTACTTGTGCCTGTCCAAACGCTTGCTCTGATAATTGATTTAGTAATGTAGGGTCATCCACAATTAATAGTTTGTATGGTTGAAGGCCGTAGGATGATGCGGAAAGTCGGGTGGCTTCAATGAGGTTATGGATTATGGAAGAGTCGACTTTTTTCGGTGAAAAATGTTTCAGAGAATGACGCCATTTTAATGCTTCGATGATGCTCATAGATTGTGCTCCGTTGTTTGAGTGATAACGGGACTTTATCGAAGCGAAGAAAAGGAGTAATTAACCTAGGTTAATTTATGGGATTTAGGTAAGTCTAGCGTCCTTTTGGATCGTTAGAATCCTAGTTTTTGTCAAGTAAACTAATGTTGTGTAGATAGCTTTACTTGACCAACTTGTGGCTGGTTTACGAGCGTAAGTAGTGTCTCAGTTTTGTGGCTTGGACAGAGTTTGCCGCCTGTTGCTTTGGGATGAAACTGGTATTCTAAATGGGCTCAGCATTTGCTCAGGTGCTCCCTTCATATTTGTACAAGGGCGACCTTTTCAAGCTTGTAGCTTGCTGGGTATTTTAGTTACCAATTTATTCTAGTGTTTGTTTTCTTTGCGCTTTTAAGCTCCGATAGCTTGAGTTAATACAGACGAATTGCCTCTTCACCGAATATTAGCTTTGGTAGTAGTGAAGGTAATGTATATTGTTTCTTAAGTAACCTACATTCTCTGATGTTGGGGGCTTAATCGCATTTTCCTTAACCTGATAAAGCACACAGTAAATCCGCATATTTTATCAGGCTTTTATGCTCACTTACCCTAATTTACCATTGATAATTTGCGCTTACGCCAACTTCTCTACCTTGCTCATAGTTGGATTGAATGGCACTAGAACCTTGGTATGAATAACTAACATATTCCTTATCTGTCGCATTGTTTACAAAGACACGGTAACTGACATTTTTATACGTGTATTCCGCCGCGAGATCCAACAGAGTTATCGCAGATTGAGAGACTGTGTTCGCCTCATTATAGTACACTTTGGACATGTAGCGAGTGTTTGCCATTAACTGTAAACCACTTTCTTCATGTTTGTAGTCCACACCTAAAAGTACCGTTGTATCAGGCGTATACGTTAGGCTATTCCCCTCATAACTTCCATTGCCAGGGCCAAATTCAGACTTGCCAAAGGAACCACCAAGGTTGATACCGACTCCATTTCCAACCAACCAATTAAGCTCAATTTCTAAGCCTCTACTGGTAGCCTCACCAAAATTGGTTAATACCTGGTTGGGTATACTGCCACTATAAAGCTGCACATCGCTTAATTTAATTTGATACAATGCGCCACTGACATTTACTCGATTATTCAGTAGTTTAGTACGCCATCCTAACTCACCACTCCAAGAGGTTTCTTTGTCATAACCCGCGCTATTGTCTCCAAATGGTACTCGATTAAACCCTTTAGGACGATAACCTTCTGATAAAGAGACATACACCCGAGTGAGATCGCTCATTTGCCAACCCAATGATACTTTAGGTAAGAATTGGCTGTCTGTTAATTCCTCATCGTACGCAGCGATACCAAAAGAGGAATTACCAGAATAATCTGATGTCGTGGTTACTTGTTCTAGTCGACCGCCTGCGGTGATATCCACTTCACTGTTAATTGCATAACTTAACTGACCAAATGCAGCGACTGTTTCTGTGTCTATTTCATTCGTGGCGCTATAGGCTAACCCCTGAAACTCTAGACTTTCTAAGTAAATACCAAGAAAAGAACTAAGGCTGTTACTATGCTTTGTTGCTAACTTTATTTCTTGCGAGGTGACAGTCTGATCTTCATTCCATAAACCGCCAACATACAGACGATCTACACGCCTATTTTGTAGGTGGCTTATGCTGGTTAGTTTAACTTTTTCTTTTTCATAGTTTACCGTGAGTCCATAACTTTCTACTTTACGTTCTAGATCAGGTATATCTTGAGTTGTCGTCTTATTATTGTATTCATCAGCGCTAAGGTACCACTCTTCATGAGAATCGAGTTCGTCATTAGAAAGTGATAAAACGGCATCCCAAGGACCATCTTCCTGCACATAGTTTAGTTTCAAGCCTGCATTGACAGATCGACTGCTATTCGCATCTTCTGTACCACTGGTTTGATGATCTACAAAACCATTTTCGTCTTCCGAGTAAAGCATTAGATCAGCGTAGAACTCATCACTTAAATCAACGGATAATGCTCCTTGCAAATACTGCTTCTGATTGGAATAACCCAGTTCTATATTTGAATGAGATGCCCCTTTTTTTGTAATAATATTAATCACACCAGCCTGAGCGTTAGTCCCGTATAAACTGCCTTGAGAACCTTTTAAAAATTCGACTCTTTCCACATTAATTAATTTTTGAGTAATAAAAGCATTGTCTTGCTTGACGCCATCTACCAATACATTAATCGCTGGCGAGTAAAAGTTTGGAGAATTTATCCCTCGAACAGAAGCGCTGGCATAAGTTCGGTTCCCTCTTGTCTGAATAAGTAAACCTGGAAACACTTTTTCTAAATCAGCTACTTCCGTAACACCGGCTAAAGCTAGCTCTTCAGCAGTCTTTACCAATATTGCGGCATCGACTTTTGATGCTGGTGTGTCTTGTTTTGTAGCATTCACTATGATGCTATCTAACTGTACACTTGCAGCAAATGACTGTTGACCATACAAAACCAATACAAGCCCCATGCTTTTTACCAACGTATTTACTTTTACGTAACGAAACATCGACACAACACCTTCTTCTTATTTAATAAATGTAGTTTCTAACTAGCTTCATCTAAGGACGCCGCAATGATGTCCGATCGAATTGCTCGTAAGAAAAACCAACCAATCAACGCATTTGGCATAAGCCTCACAACCAAATTTCTAAGGTTAAAACTCAATTTAGAAGCCGGAATAAACCAAGTTGCTAATTTTCGACTTCTTTCTTGTAGCCTCACTATTACAGGTCGGAGCCTCTTTTCATGATCTTCTAGGCCTTGATTTATGCCGTAACGTTGTAAGGATTTTGCAAGTAAATAAGATGAGATCATTGCGATGCCTGCACCTTGACCTGACAACAATGTCAAACAGTGCGCAGAATCCCCAATCAGAACGACACGACCTTGTGACCATTTCGGCAAATCAATCATTACTAAGTTGTCAAAAAATAACGGAGAAGCGTCATCAAGTGAGGATATTTTTCTCTTAATTAAGGGGTGTGAATTAGAAAACTGAGCCGTGAGTTCGGCCCTTTTTATCGATGGAGAAGTTATAACTGCATTGCTACTGCTTTTCCAAAGGTACAGCCCAGCAGATTTATCTTTGCCAACTGGATAAAGCTCAACAATTCGTCCCGGTTCTGAAAAGGATTTAAAATTTTTAACCTGTTCTGCAACTTCGTCTGTCGCAAAAGCGGCTACCTTATAGCCCAAATACTCACGGCTTTTACTATCTTGTGTTGGAAATAGCGCTTTTCGAACCTGAGAGTTAACACCATCCGCACCAATAACCAAATCGGCGGTTATGGCCGAGCCATCAGAAAGATATACTTTTGCATTGTCTGCATTATTCTCAAAACTCGTTACCAAACAGCTAAATTTAATGTCTATATTTTTCTTTTCGCTCGCTTTGATGTATAGCTCATTCACTAAATCTGTTCTAGACAGCATCAATATTTTTATGCTCCCCCAAATTTTCTCAATATTCAGTGAGAATATTTTCCTGCCTTTAGTATTGAAATACTCATTTTTATCAACTTGATAACGATATTGGTGCTTCTGCAAAGCCTCTAACATGCCCATTTTTTCAATTGCACTGTAACCCGGTCCAGACAAGCCCAACATATAGCCGCTTGCTCTTAAATCAGTGTTTTTTTCAATAACGATCACATTCCACCCTAATTCGCTTAACCACCACGCGCTACTCAGCCCAGCAACACCAGCGCCAATAATTACAACTGTTTGATTGTTCATTTAAATAACTACCTTAAGAGGGGAGGAGGATTTGTTGAGTAATGGAAGTGCGACTAAAGCGCTAAAGCTAGCAAGTGCACAAAGCAAGAAGTAACTTTGATACCCTAAATATTGAACTAAAGCGCCGCTGATAACGCCTGCTATTAAAGCAATCGCAGTATCAACACCTTGCAACAAACTGAAATCGACACCAGCCTGTTCAGGTGATGTTAATCTCATTAATAGGTTATAAAGAGCAACAAAGCTGGCTGCGACACAAGCGCTATTTGACAACAATAAAAAGGACGCTTGTAATAACGTGAGTTCGGCTTTCTCACTGAAATAGTAAAAGGCAAAATACATAGAAATTTGAACTGCCAATAAAGATATCAAGACAAACCCAGGGCCTTTTTTGGTTACCCATAACCCTGTCAGAAATACGGCGATCAAACTGGCAGTGGCTCCTCCAATACTACCAATAACCCCCAATTGAGTTAATGTAATGCCATAATCAATAAAAAATGGCATCGTCATCCCTTGTGCTAATCTCAAACCTAATTGAGCAATAACAACAATGAAGATTCCATACTGAACCTGCTTGGAAGCAAAGGTTTTTTGTAGACTCTGTTTCGCTGACTTCTGCCCTAGTTCTTTAACCGATTGTTGTTGAAATAACACATAACAAAGCATCATCAACAACAGAACAACCATGGCATAAACAGCAAATTTCCAGTTGTATCGGCCCACTAACAACAAAAATAGGCTACCACCGACAATCGATCCTAAATACCCTCCTCCAATCTGCATTACATTGACCCAATTCTTATCTAAAGCATTGCTTTCTTTAATAGCAAAACCATCCAAAGCGGTATCAACGGTGGCGGAAAGTATCGCAATAATTGCAAGGAGGATAAAAATAAAATATAAGCCAACATCGGGAGTTGTAAGGGTCAGGAGTAACAACATCACAATGGCCACACTGTTAACCACTAGAAAGAGCCAGTTCGTTCTTCTGCCTTTCTTTTGTCTCCATGTTTCCAGTGGTGCGGCCCAAATAAACTTAAAAATCCAAGGCAGCATGAGTAAATAAATAAAGCCTATTTGTATTGGTGGTATTCCTGACTGCCTGAATACAGCAGGCATTCCTTGAAAAGTTATCGCCCCTAAAATACTTTGAAAACTATACAAAACACCAATAAATGCTAAGAAAGATAAGTTAATGGAATGAGGTTTTTGCATAATAATCGCCACAGTTAATATGGTTGAGGATTATGCGAAGTGAAGAAAATGAAAACTAACACTTTTGGTTAAAAAACATCGTTTTCCGAACTTTATTGAAAACGATTCTTATTTATATATAATTATTACATCAAAACTCTGGTGCTTTTTATGGAAACAATTTATACGGAAAACGCTCCCAACACATCCATAGCAACCTTACTTACATCACCAGGGATCGTCACAGAGCAGATTGGCAATTACTTACAAATATCGACGCTAGACCTGCATTTAGAATCTTCCAAAGACATCCGCGAGGAAGGGCCTCCGACATTTTGCATTGCGATATTTCTGGACGGTAAAGGAGAATTTTCAATTGATGCAGGGGAAGTATTAACAATACAGCCAGATATGACGGTGGTCTTTCATTCTGCTTATCCAGTCGCAGGAAGAACATTGTTCAAAAAGGATAGTCACATTCACTGTGTAGATATCCGCTTCAGCCTAGAATATATATCAAGTTTTGGCATTGTGAACCTTGACCGATTAATCCCTATGTTCGAACAAAATCACAGTGTCGCAAAAGCCACTATGTTGACCAAGAAGACTCCTTTTAAACTCAAAGAAATCTCCCAACAGGTTTTTTACTGTGAGTTAGAAGGTATTCCTAGATCCCTATTTCTTCAAAGCAAGGCACTCGAAGCCCTCTCACACGTTCTAACCATTTTTGACGATACTAAAGTCCCATTGCAGTTAAGTAAATCCGATCACACAAAAATCCAAAGTGCTATTTCATTGATTGAACATCAATTTGATCAACCTTGGACAATCGCATCACTAGCATCGACAGTGGGTATTAATCAAAGCAAATTAAAACAAGGATTCCATCTGGCGGTACAATCTACCGTACATCGTTATTTAGAAGAGATAAGACTGACTAATGCTAAACACTTACTAGAACAGGGGCATAAGGTTCTAGATGTTTGCTTGGCAACAGGTTACTCGCACCCTAGTCATTTTTCAAAACGCTTTAAGCAGCGCTACCTAGTACTGCCTAGCAAATGGAACCAGAAAAAAAGCATTTGAAGCTACCTCTGAAGCACGCTACGTTGCTATATTGCCATGTTGGGTGTGGATGATTTAACAAGCACTTAGGCCGGCGAGTAGGACAAGATGAGTTTTAATACAGCAAAGGGAAAATCATCGATGTAATGCGATCGACGTTTTTCCCTTTTTTATTTAAGTTGAAGCAAAGCGCTATGGATTTTTATGCTAAAGCTTGAGTTGCCTGACGTCGTCGGTTTAAGAAGACGGTCATCATTAATCCCAGAATAGCAGTAGCGGCACCAGCAATGGAAACCGCAGGTAGACCAAGCCCAGCACTGATCACCGCACCACCAAGTGCTGCACCAACAGCGTTGCCGAGATTGAATGCGCCAATGTTCATCGCCGAGGCTAAGTTAGGCGCCTCGCTCGCTTCCTGTACGACAAGGGATTGTAATGGCGGCACCACTGCAAAGCTGCCGACGCCCCAGAAAAAGATCAAAGGTGCGGTTATCCAAGCCGAGGTCATGGTGACGGAAAAAAGCAGCAGCAATACGGTGACGCTGACCAGAGAGACGATTAACGTACCGTAAAGAGACTGATCCGCAAAGCGCCCACCTAATACATTCCCTACTGCTAACCCTACACCGTAGAGCACTAACATCGCGGTAACAAAGGTGGTTGATGCTAATGTTTCTTGCTGCAAAATCGGTACGATGTAAGTGAACACGGTAAACATCGAACTGGCACCAACGACAGTGAGCAATAATGCCGCTAACACGGGGCCGCGGGTTAATACACTCAGTTCATGACGGATATTCGCTTTTTCTGTGTTGGCCAATGGCGGTAGGCTAAACCTGAGCGCCAACATAGTGATCACACCGATAATGGCGATGCCAAAGAAGGCCACACGCCAGCCTATGGTACTGCCAATGTAACTGGCTAACGGCACACCGCCAATGGTGGCAAGGGTTAGGCCTGAAAACATCGCGGCCACAGCCCCTGCGCGTTTGTTGGGAGGCACTATGCTGGTGGCCACAACTGCACCAACACCGAAGAAGGCACCGTGATTAAACGAGGTAATAATGCGCCCAATTAATAAGGTCGTATAACTGTCAGCAAGAGCGCTGATTAAGTTACCTAGGGTAAAAATTGCCATGGACAACAGCAGCAAGCGTCTACGAGGCATGTTGGCAAAAGCCAACGTCATGATAGGCGCACCCACTAAAACACCAAACGCGTAGGCACTGATCAAAATACCGGCGGTTGGAATGGACACGCCTAAGTCATCTGCAATGGTGGGCAGCATGCCCATGGGTGAGAATTCCGTCACACCTATGCCAAATGCACCAATGGCTAAGGCCAATAGAGGTAAGTTAATTTTCATCTTAGTTCCTGTTGATTTATGATTGTGAGGAATATAACGAGAGACAACTTCTTTGAATAGATAGGGATTGAGTCAATCTCTTTTGCATTGGATTCACAAATGAAGCCGTTAAAAGTAGATAAAACCACCGAAATGGAAACTTTTTTAGAAGTGGTCATGACGGGGAGTTTAAGTGCCGCCGCCAAACAACTTGGCTTAACCCCATCCGCGGTCAGTCGAATGATGACACGGCTGGAAACTCGATTGGGTGTGCGGCTGATTGTTAGGACAACGCGACATCTTCATCTGACCAGCGAAGGAGAGGCCTACGCATTAGCCGCCCGACGTATCTTAAAAGACGTTGAGGAAACGGAAGCTTCTTTGGCTGATCGAGCCCGCCCCAGTGGTTTGTTAAAAGTGAGCACTGCTGTGGCCCACAGTCGTCTGACCATGGTGCCTATCTATAAGGAATTTTTAGAGCGTTATCCAGACATCAAAATGGAGATCGAAGTCAGTGATTTAGTCAGTGATGTCGAGGGCGGTCACATCGACGTTGCGATACGGTTTGGCAACTTGCCCGACAGTAATCTAAGTGCGCGCCGCTTAGGAGAGACGGGGCGGACCATTGTGGCGACACCGAACTATTTAGCAAAGGCGGGCGTACCGAAAACCCCAGCCGATCTTGAGCAACATAATTGTTTGGATTTCAGCTTTAATCGTCTAGAGCCAGGTTGGCCATTTTGCGACGAGGATCGACATTATATATTGCCCATTTCGGGCAACATGATCGCGAACAATGGTGAAACCTTGGTGGAGCTTGCCATGCAAGACATCGGCATTACCCGAGTTGGAAATTTTCACATAGAAAATGCACTCAAATCAGGGGAGTTAGTGCCCTTATTAGAAGACTATAACCCACAAGATAAAGAGGTCATTCATGCGGTCTTCATTGGAGGGCAGCATATGCCGGAGCGTGTGCGTGTCTTTATTGATTATCTGGTAGAGAAACTGTCGTCATAAATTAGGCTTACGCCAGTAAAGAAGCATCAATAACTGGTTCACTATTCGATGATTGTTTTTTTAAAACCTTGGTCACTTAAAGCTTCGATTCTTGATCTCAAACCTCTCCCGCATTCAGCAACATGCCTTGCGTACTGGTGTCGAATAATAAGACACGATTCAAATCAACCGATAACGAGATGTGTTGTTGGCGTTTGACGTGGGAGCGTAGGTCGAGTCTGGCTTTCGCATCTTCGCCGCCGAGTTTGAACATAATTTCTTTATCGAAACCGAGATTTTCCACCAGTTCTACTTGTATGTCGTTGAATTCAAATAGGTTATCGCTTGGTGATGATAAGGCGCTGTCTTCAAAAAAGTCTGGGCGAATACCTACTAACACTGTGTCATGGGATTTCAGGTCGTGTAAGTCCACATTGGCGATTTTTTCTGCAGGTAATCGGTATTTGTCGAATACCAGATCTTCGCCTTCTATTTTGGCTTCGATCAAGTTCATCGCGGGAGAGCCAATAAAGGTCGCGACAAAGGTGTTGGTCGGCTGTAGGTAAATCTCCATTGGCGTGCCGACTTGTTCAACAATGCCATCGCGCATGACGACAACGCGGTCGCCTAAGGTCATGGCTTCGATCTGATCGTGGGTAACGTAGATCGCCGTCATGTTGTATTGGTGCTGAATGCGAGCGATTTCAGTACGCATGTGATGACGAAGCTTGGCGTCTAGGTTTGATAAAGGTTCATCAAACAAATACACATCCGCATCACGAGCCAAGGCCCGTCCCATGGCGACACGTTGACGTTGACCGCCAGATAAATCTGCGGGTTTGCGATCCAAATAATCGTCGAGCTTGAGCATTTCTGACACGTCAGCCAGTTTTGTCTTGATGGTTTCCGCGTCCGCCCCCGACTTTTTCAAACCAAAGACGATGTTTTCTCGCACTGACATATGCGGATACAAGGCGTAGTTTTGGAACACCATGGCGATGTTGCGTTTGTGTGGTGGCAAATCGTTAATGGCACGGTTGCCTATTTGGATTTCCCCTTGGGTGATGTCTTCCAAGCCTGCCACCATGCGAAGTGTGGTGCTTTTCCCGCAGCCACTTGGGCCAACCAGCACGACAAACTCCCCGTCTTTTACTTCTAAATTTAGGTTCTTCACTATTGGCAAGTTGCCATAGGATTTATTAACATTTCGTAAGATCACTGAACTCATATTCTACTCCTACAAAACTACTGCGCTCGATGATACTGCGTCAAAAGATCGCTCAAAATGCTCATTTATAACTATAAACTCCGCTTTTTCGCTCACTTTTTCCTTGTCTGATCTTCGCTCGTGACGTTTTGTTAGTTGTTAACCTTTCAAAAAATATCCATGAAACACAATAATCATATTTATCCTTTCACGCCGCCGTCGGTAAGCCCGCCCGACAAATGTTTATTCGCTAACATGAAGCAAATAATGACGGGCAACAGGGTCAGCATGGAAGCGGCCATGATGCGATCCCAAATGGCGTTTTTCGAGGTAAACAAAGTTTGTAATGCCAACGGCAAGGTTTGGAAATCTTGGTATTGTTTGAGGAACACAGACGCAAACAAATACTCGTTCCAAGCGATGACAAAACAATAGATAAACACGGTAAACAGCATGGGCTTCGACAAGGGCATAATGATGCGCCAGAAGGCTTCTACTCTTGAGCAACCGTCCATCATTGCCGCTTCTTCTAAGGAGAAGGGAATGGTGCGGAAGTAATTGCCCAGCATGTACATGGCGACGGGCAAGGTCTGGATCAGGTAGATCAAGAACAAACTAAAAATCGTGCCCCCTGCGCTGGAGGCTAAACCCACGTTGACGCTCATTTGATAGAGCGGCACCATCAGCAACACACCACCTACCATGTAGACAAACAACACGCCGTTGGCCATCAGAGATTGCGCGGGAAAGCGTAAACGAGCAATGGCATACGCCGCGAGTGACGCCAAGAAGGTCGAACAAATCCCCGTGATAAACGAAATCACAAAGGTATTCAGCATGTAACGTCCGAACGGGAAGACGTCACCGCCTGAACTGAATTTCGCCAGTAGCATTTGTTTCTTTTCAGCGGATAAGGCTGGGTTGTCGAGCAAACGTTGGATGCTGGCGGGCACATCCACTTCTTTTGGCGGCATTAAACCAAGCAATTCTTTATAAGCGTCCAAGTGCAATATCCGTGGAATGAGTGAGGGATTCCCCCAATCAATCGGGTGTTTCAGGGACGTTGACAGAATCTGCAAAAAGGGAAAGACGCAAAAAATCACTAATGCGAGCACTAACGCATACAAGATCACGGATTGAAGGGGCGTGCGTTTATTCATCATGAGTCATCTCCTACCACTTGAGTACTTTGCGAACGTACAGCCAAATTAACCCGACCAAGACCAGCAATTGAATTACTGAAATGGCCGCGGCTCCGCCCTGATCAACGATGCCTGCGAAGGCTTGGTAATAGGTGAAAATCGGCAAGGTCTCGACATTGGGGGCAAGCAAGTACACGTCTTCAAATCGGTTCAAGTTCCAGATAATGCGCAGTAACACCACGGTTGCGATGACGAATCGTAGCTCTGGCAAGGTTACATGCCAGAAACGCCCCCAAGCGTTTTGTCCGTCTATTGCGGCCGCTTCGTAGAGATCTTTTGGTACGCTTTGTAACTTCGCGAGGAACAATAAATAGGCAATCGGAAAGTGCTTCCAGATATCGAATAAAATCACCACGAACAAAGCTGAATCAGGGTTGCCTATGAGGTTTTCTCGTTCATTCGTAAGGTGTAACACATCCACCACCACATGGTTATAGATGCCGTTTACCGGATCAAAAATAAACTGCCAGCCAAACACCACACTGATCACAGGGGCGAAATAGGGCAAGAGAATCAAACCACGAGCAATATTTCGAAAGCGAAATTCTTGATTCATTAGAATCGCGGCGGCCAAGCCCAATACCGTGGTGCCGATGACAGTGCCGATTAGGTAAATAACAGACACTCCCACTGAATGGTAATAGCGTGGATTACCCAGTAAATCCGTGTAGTTATCCAGCCCGACAAAGGTTTTACTGCCATTGAGCTGAACATCAAAAAAGCTCAAATAAAGGTTGAACAAAATGGGGTAAATCACCAGTAAGCCGATGATGCCGACGGCGGGTGCGACCAGTTTTAGCCCCAATCGAGATTCATTTTTTATTAAGACAGAAGACATACTTGCTTCCCTTTTTTACATTTGACCCCACCCTAGCCCTTGTATCTTTCTAAGTGAATTGCTTAGCTAGTAATTCACTCTAGTCTGGTAAGTATGTTCCTAGCCCAAGCACTTTGATGCTGTAGGGGAGA
>NZ_QNSE01000001.1 GCF_003315485.1 Marinomonas rhizomae | reverse complement strand
ATATCATCAGGACTTGGGTAAACAGAGGTTCAATTTGGTCTTTCATGTTGGCAACAAAATTCGCAACTGAAGTGTAATGAGGCTGCGCATCACCAGACAAACTCATAAAAGTAATATTGGTTTCGCACGCCCTTGCAATACGGCGACTACTTACCAATCCACGCGAATAACCAAACAAGACGATCTTCAACATTACTGAAGGAGGGTAAGCCGCTGCACCACCATTATCGTTGTTATACCATTCGTCAAAAGAACTTAAATCAAGGTGTTTATCAACGATATGAGAAAGCGCGTACTCAAATGTACCGGGGATAATTTGTTGTACGAAATCAATCGGAATGAATTTACTTTGGCAGGATAAATCAAGTTTGTAATTAGCCATCACGTTCAACTGTAGCGAATAATAGTGATTAGATAACAGGCCATTAAAAAAGAACATGAAAATGTTCTTTTTGGAGAAATTCTACAGCCTCAACGCCCGCCTAACACGCAATGTCTTAGCGTGGCTTTTTGCGTTGTATGCAAAAAACATGATAACTTAACATTGTCGCAGTTTAGGCGCTTGTTAGCATTCATTCGACACCAATCAGTTTAGATAAACTATTACCTGTTAATTGATCAACTTGCTTTGCCGTAGATACAGTTTTGCTGATTCCATCTAGAAACTTAAAATACTTTTGAATAAATGTCTTTGATTCTTCTTTATCAGCAGAATCTTTGATTTTCTCTTTATTTAGAAAAAGAGAACCAAGGTTTAATTCAAGCTCTGTTTCAATTCCATCAATGCCTTTTATTTTATAAGAAATTAAAGCTTGTCTTAAACTTTCTAAATTTCTAATTAAGAGAAGTTTTAAAGATGTTTCTAGATGTGAGTTACTTACATTATCAGTTAGCTCTTCAAGAGCTTTTTTAATTTGATCTATTTCTGTGGCTTTTAGAGAAGTAAAATTAGCTTCACGATTTAGTCTATCGGAACAGAATTGAAGTCCATAGATAGTGGGTTCATCAATTTGTTGTTGCCAGCTTTGCCAATTAGCATCTAGGTTGATTTGAGACAGCATTGCTTCAATTTTGATAAAAGGCTTTAGATAGATCTCATGATCAATGTTTTCTATATTTTGAATTTGAGACTTAGTTTTATACGTAAGCTGTATTAGGTCTGCTAGCATTCGAAGGATAGTACCTGTATCTGTCACTTCGATACCAAATATATCAGCCCACACCTTTCTAACTTTTGTATTAGGTGGCTTTTTCTTAGCTTCACTTAAAATGTCAAAAAGGCGACCTGCTGGCTCTGTCTTAACTTCCATGATTACAAACTTCTCCGAAATAATTTTTGAATGCTAACATCTATGAACACCCCGATTTTTGCAAGCAAAATCAAGATCTAACAAAAACAGTTTTGCAGCCATCTATTCGGATTTTTAGTAAAGCTTTATTAGCTTTTATCCCTGATGCTATTCCCGCGAAACACAGCGCTGACTTGGCGCTAATCATTTTAGCGTTTTCAACAAAACCATGTTAGTACCAGAATTTCCAAGTCATGCTTTTGGTTATCTTGTCATTCGTGTTTTTAACTAAGCAAAAACGAGTGTTTAAAATTTAGTGTAGATCAGGTGAAGGGAGAAAGAAGTGTTTATTTGATATGAGTTATCTACTCGTCTTCCCTGACTATTTCTTTACAGACTACAAGAAGCCGATACCGAAGACTATAAAAATATTGTGTGTTTTTAACGAACAGGCAATTAAGCAGAGATCGTTACGGGATAAGCGAAAGAAATAACTACACAATCGCCCTCTCCTTGGAAGATATAAGGGGAATTATTAAGTTGTCGGCCTAAAGGTGCGACCTACAATTGAGAGAACGGAAGTTGATTTGACACTCCTATTCAGAATCTCCTTGCAGTACGTTCGTCGCGCCATGAATAACGGCAATTACATCAACTTGATCCGCCATGATGCGATATATAATCCTATATGAACCGACAAATACTTCCCTTATTTGATCAAGCTCATATTCTGGAACTTTTCGACCAGATAATGGAAATTCACCTATTTGCTGAGATCGCCTCGTAATTCGATCTACAGTTTGTAATGCATAAGTTTCAGAGTCTTGGGCTATGTAGGCAAAAATGGCGTCTAAATGAGCCGATGCTGTAGCGGTCCACTGAACCTTCATTCTGGCAATCCATATTTTTTTCTGATTTCTGCAACACCTGTTGTTTTACCAGCTTTGCTGTCTTCGAGCCCTTTTTCAATGGCTTCTCGAACATATATTTCACGCATCAGATCATCCCATGTTGCATTAGCAGGAAGCTGATCAATCAACTTATGCGCTTCTTCTTTACTGACAATCGTTGACATTTTTTCTCCAAGCATAGCTATGTAATCTAATTATCTATGGATACTAAAAGACTTTCTTATTGGCTGCCAGCGCAAATCTGATAAAAAATTGGCTTTCACGCCAGCCTTGAGTTAACCGAAGAAGTTAATTCGACGCGACGAAGTTGCGCGATTTTATGGAGTTTCAGAGTCATTAACAGAAAGACTCTCTCGAACAGCAAGGCCTATCTATGCCTTACGGTAAAAATCGTGTTGCTAAACGCTACCTTAAACAACGTGAATGAGACGTTTGGGCGATAGCCCGATAAAAGATTTTTTGGTTACTTTTGCATCGATTGGCAAAAGTTACACGCTCAGCAGAGCGGAAAAAAGGTCGGGAATACAAAGCATTTGAATGGAGCCAAAAGTACGAAAAGAGATTGATTCCCACCTTCGCGGGCATTTGTCCCCTTGTGGGAAATGACGGTTTTGGGGAAAATGGCCTTCACCGGCGGCGGATCACGGTCGTACCTCCCTCATTCGCCCTACGAAAACCAGCATCACTGAAGCCGTCCGTTCGACGCGACGAAGTTGCGCGATCCTATGGAGTTTCAGGGTCATTGTTTGACGAGTTATCTCCCTCCGAATAAATCATCTATGCCTTACGATAAAAGTCGTGTTGCTAGACGTGATGTTAAACAAAGTGAATGAGACGTTTGGGCGATAGCCCGATAAAAGATTTTTTGGTTACTTTTGCATCGATTGGCAAAAGTTACCCGCTCAGCAGAGCGGAACCAAGCTTGGAAACTAGGAAGCGCTGAGAAGTAGCAAACAGACTTAAAAATCTAAGAAATAACCCCTCCCTCGCCCTCCCCTTGGAAGACATAAGGGGAGGGAATAAAGAAGAAAAGTTGGCGTATAAAAAAGGCCCCATTCACCTGAGAGGAAAAAATGGGGCCAAGGTAGACATAAATCTCTTATCAATGACGAGTCTGTTCGGGCTCGTTCATTTCGCGCATTCGTTTGCGATGCTCGACAAATTCGTCGCTTAACATGTAGTCGCCCTGTTCGGTATGAGCCAGTGCGCCGCGGTTCACTAGGGCATCTAAGGTTTTTGGTAATACTTTCTGGCGCCGCTCACCTTTGATAAAATAAAATTGCTCACCCAATTGGATTAATTTAAAGCCAGATTCTAGGTATCCAACACATAAATTTTGAGTTGGCGTTAACTTGAGTTTCATTGTTCACCTCTAGCCGTCTCTTGGTTGATCATTGTTTGTTTGTGTTAACTATAGACTATAGACACTTTTTTCAAGAAGGGTAATTTTCTAACACTAAGATTACAAAAAGATAAAAAAAGACACCTTTCACCCTACATAAGTTTAACCAAGAATCAACAGTCTCAGATAGCCAAAAAAAAGGGAAGACATAGAGCCTTCCCTTTTCACAAATCTTGCAATGATTGCTTATTCAGCAAACACAACGGTTTTATTACCGTGCACCAGAACGCGGTCTTCTAAGTGGTAACGTAGGCCACGTGAAAGTACAAGTTTTTCGATGTCCTTGCCTAAACGAACCATGTCTTCTGCGGCGTGACTATGACGAACACGAATCACGTCTTGTTCAATAATCGGCCCAGCATCTAAGTCTGCTGTCACGTAGTGACAAGTCGCACCAATCAGTTTTACACCACGAACGGCGGCCTGATGATAAGGTTTAGCACCAATGAAAGATGGCAAGAAGCTGTGGTGAATGTTGATGACCCTATGACGGTATTTCTCACACAAGTATTCAGGGAAGATCTGCATGTAACGCGCTAATACAATGGTATCGGCTTGTGTTGAATCAATGCAGGCTTCGATTTCTTGGAAGGCCGGCATTTTGTTTTCTTTCGGCACTGGGATGCAGAAGTATGGAATTTTGTACCATTCAACCATAGAGCGCAGGTCTTCATGGTTCGCGATAACACCAACGATTTCACAGTTCAGCTCGCCTGTATGCCAGCGATGCATAATATCGTTTAGGCAATGAGACTCTTTGGTTGCCAACAAAACCACTTTAGGGCGATCTTCACTGTCTTTCACGTACCAGCGCATGTTGAACTCTTCTGCGATTGGCGCGAATTCTTGGCGAAATGTTTCTACATCAATATTTAGGCTTCCTGCATCAATATCGTGACGCATGAAAAACCATTTTTGCTCTAAATCTGTATGATGACTCGCTTCGATAATCGAGCCTTGGCGATCGTTCAAAAACTGACTGACGGCCGCTACAATCCCCACTCTGTCGGGACAACTAATCACAAGTCGAAATGTTTTCTTTCTCATAGTAAAACTTATAAACCTTAAAAGCTTTTAAAAGTCACAAAGGCTAAACAATAAGTTTAGCCTTAAAAGTGTCGGCAAATTATACAGAACTCACTAACTGATGCTTACTTATTCTTAATAATGTAACACTGATGGATCTTGTCATTACGATCAAAATCCGGATCAAGTGTTTCACGAGTAATATTCTTCACATTGTATTCTTGCTCTAACGATTCATCCAATACAAAGCGACGATAGTTATTAGAGAAAATAAGTTCCCCGCCTCTCGCCAGCCTTGCCATAGCCAAACGCACAAGCTCACCATGATCTCGCTGAATATCTAACACATCCGCCATTTTTTTCGAGTTCGAAAACGTCGGTGGATCCATGAAGATCAAGTCAAACTTATCACGGCTTTGTTTTAGCCACTCAATACAGTCGGCGCGTTCTACCTGGTGATGAAGGTCTGAAAATTCATTCAGCTCGATATTACGACGAGCCCATTCTGTGTAGGTGTTCGACATATCAACACTTAATGAGCTTCGTGCGCCACCTTGTCCAGCATGAATAGACGCGGTTGCGGTGTAACAGAACAAGTTCAAGAATCGTACGCCATCGGCTTTGTCTTGAATCAGTTTACGCACTGGACGGTGATCAAGGAACAAGCCAGTGTCCAAGTAATCTTTTAGATTAACAATGAAGTCACAGCCGTATTCTTCTACGATCATTTCGTGTTTCGTCTGATCTATTTTTTCGTATTGTTCTTTGCCAGCCTGTCTTTGGCGCTTTTTCAAGATCACATTAGATTCTGAAATATTCAAAGCGGTCGGAATCGCAGACATCACTTCAAACAAACGCTGCTTAGCTTTTTCTGGATCCACACTCTTTGGCGCTTGATATTCCTGAACGTGCGCCCAATCGCCATAAACATCAATGGCCACAGCGTATTCAGGCATGTCGGCATCGTAAACGCGGTAGCATTGAATCTTATTCTTTACGACCCATTTTTTCAGCTTCTTGGCATTTTTTTGCAGGCGATTAGCAAACATTTGCGCACCCGGTGTCATGACCGATTGCGCAACGACGTCTTCTTTGATGCTGCCAGCCAATAATGGGAAACGATAAGCACGACACTCGATACCACCGTTTATCACTCGTGTGCTTTTTTCTGGTCGAACAGGAATTTGACGCGCCAGATGATCATTACTAGTCAGCATCATAAACTGCCAACCGCGCACATTATTAACAACCCATTCACCCAGTTGACGATATAAAGCGATCAAGGCCATTTCATCGCCAATACGTTCACCATAAGGCGGGTTGGTAATCACTAGACCCGGTACCTCGGGCGTAATGTCGAATTCATGCTCTTGAAAAGAGGTCATGGAGACATCAATCACATTCGTGAGTCCTGCACGCTTGATATTTTCCCGCGCGGCAGCAATGGCTTTTTGCTCTCGATCTGTCCCTTGGAAACGGATACCCAAGGTTGCTGGGTCTTTTTTGCGATTCTTAGCAAAATCCATTAATTTTTGCCACATGCGGTGATCATGCTGTTTCCAGCCTTTAAATCCCCAATATGGGCGACGTAAACCCGGTGCGATGTCCAAAGACATCAATGCCGCTTCAACTAGAAAAGTGCCAGAACCACACATAGGATCGATTAATTGCGTCAAACCACAATCCGTCCCCCAACCAGCCCGTAGCAAAAGACCTGCTGCCAAGTTTTCTTTAAGTGGTGCCATACCGCCATGTTGACGATAGCCACGACGATGCATACTTTCACCAGATAAATCGATACTCACCGTCACAACGTCACGTTTTATACGCAAAGCAATGCGAACTTCTGGCTGTTCTTTTTCAACGTTAGGGCGCTCACCAGATAAGGCGACAAAGTAATCAGCAATCGCATCTTTCGCGCGAACGGCACCAAACTGAGTGTTGCGAATATGGTGATTGGTACCGTGACAATCAATCGCCATGGTATTGGTTGCTTTCATATGATCGGACCATGGAATCGCTTTTACGCCGTCATATAAGTCGTCAGCGGATTCCATTTTGAAATTGGCAATCGGCAACATAACGCGAGTCGCAACACGAGACCAAAGGCAGGCTTTGTACATGCCTTCTAGATCAGTTGTCAGCTTAACCTGAGCTTCACCCAATCGAGTTTGTGTCAGGCCTTCACCATGCAGCTCTTTTTCCAAGACATTTTCCAACCCAAGAGGACAGGTTATCTCTAGTGCGTAAACCTGACTTGCTGAATCAGTTGTCTGTAATATCGTGCTCATTTATAAAATACTTTTTTAAAATTCCAATGAATGTCTCGAAACGCATAAAGAGGGCGGAATTGTGTCCCGCCCTCTTTTTTAAACAAGCTACAAAATACTCTGCGCCTGCTTTCAATTCGATCTTTAGATACCGAGATCAAGCTCTCGATAATAAGCATCAGTGCTTGCTATGGCTTCCTTAACTAACTCTGGCCCCTGATAAATAAAGCCCGAATAAATTTGTACTAAACGCGCACCCGCTTGCAGCTTCTCTACTGCATCGGCGCCACTTGAAATACCGCCAACGCCAATAATAGGTAAAGTGTCTTTCAAATGTTCTGCCAATACTCTTACTACATGCGTCGATGCATCACGAACCGGCGCACCACTTAAACCGCCCGCTTCTTTTTCAAACTGATGGCCTAACACCGCATCACGAGACAAGGTGGTATTGGTGGCAATAATACCATCAACACCCTGCTCAACCAGCGTATCAGCAACCATTTTAATTTCGTCATCGGTCATATCTGGCGCGATTTTCACTGCCAATGGAACGCGCTTACCATGTTCTGCTTCATATCGATTACGTGCTGCAGACAAAGGCGCAATCAATTGCGCTAAACTTTCACCAAATTGCAGGCTACGAAGGCCCGGTGTATTTGGCGAACTAATGTTCGCTGTAATGTAATCAGCGTAAGGAATAACCGATTCCAAACAAGCCAGATAATCGGCTGCTGCGTCTTCTACCGATGTGGTTAGGTTTTTGCCAATATTAACACCCAATACACCTGGGTAGCGGTGCGACTTAATGCGCGAAACCAAATGATCTACGCCTTTGTTATTAAAGCCCATGCGGTTAATAATGGCGTCATGTTCGGGCAAACGAAACAAACGTGGTTTTGGGTTACCAGCCTGCCCTTTCGGCGTCACCGTTCCCACCTCAACAAAACCAAACCCTAGCGCCCCCAAAGCCTCGAAAGCGTCAGCATTTTTATCTAAACCCGCCGCCAAACCAACCGCATTGGGAAAGCGTAACCCCATAACATCAACAGGTTTAGTCGACGGCAATCCACCTAGAAATTTGTTTAAACCCAATCGACTGCTTGCTGCAAGAAGATCCAATGACAATTCATGAGACACTTCTGGGTCTAATTTAAAAAGTAACGAGCGAGCAAGTTGGTACATTGTTAAAGCTCCTAGGCTATTAAGATCAGTTGAGTGCCTTGTCTGATCTGTGCGATCTAATTTATATGATCATCTAGTTTTTATGCTATCTGATTTAAAGCTATCTAACTCTAGACTATCTGACCTTAGTGACGGCAACCAGTTTATTCATGTCATCAAATTCTACTTCAAAAAAACCGTAAATGCCTTGATGAGTCACAAAACGCTGAAAAGCCGACAAGGGTAACTGGACTTTACGTCCATCTAGACTACTCGCGACCAGATTTTTGGCCGCACCAGCATACATAGCTTCATATTTAAACGCAGGCAAGGCCACATTTAATACAATTTTTGCCATTTTTTCGTCCTGTGCTTACGTTACCCTTACAGAGATCACTCTGTGCGTAAAGATTTGAATCCGATAAGATGAAGGCTATTATATGGAGACCTTTGCACGAAGTCACGAGCGAAGCCAAGTCGAGGTAAAAACAGACATAAAAGTTGTGTTTATGAACTGTCAATAAGCACGTTAAGTCTGTTTTTAACAAAGTATTGATGAGCACACTAATTTTGCAAAGTTTTCATCTTGCGTTGACACTTTTATTGACAAAAGTATAAGGAACCTAGGTTCGATGGTAACTGTAATTGAGCAATTAAAAGATCACCTGAATCATGCCGTTGTAGGCCAACCAGATTTAACCCACGAATTACTTGTCGCTTTAATCGCTAATGGTCATGTGCTTCTTGAAGGGCCGCCAGGCATAGCCAAAACCACAGCAGCAAAAGCGCTTGCTAGCGCCATCGACAGCCGTTTCCAGCGAATTCAATTTACGCCAGATTTATTACCTGGAGACGTTACGGGTTCCGATATTTTTCAGCAAGAAACAGGCAAGTTCAGTTTTATTCCTGGCCCAATCATGAACGACATAGTGCTAGCCGACGAGATCAACCGCGCACCGGCCAAAGTACAATCGGCATTACTGGAAGCCATGGGTGAAAGACAAGTTACCGTTGGCAATCACAGCTACCCATTGTCTGAACTGTTTTTTGTTATTGCCACGCAAAACCCGATCGAGCAAGAAGGTACCTACCCTTTGCCTGAAGCGCAGCTTGACCGTTTTATGATGAAAATAAATCTCGGTTATCCAAGTGCCACCAGCGAATTGGATGTACTTAGATTAGTACGTCAGCAGGATTTACACAAAACCTCAGCAAGCAAGCCACAACCCGTTTGCAAACCTCATGACATTCTTGAGCTTCAGCATAAAGCCTTATCTTTGTATATGTCTGAAAGTGTTGAGCAATACATAGTGCAACTCGTCATGGCAACCCGCCAACCAGAACTGTATTTGGGGGAAGCTGGCAAAGGAACGAATCTCATTGAGTTTGGTGCCAGCCCTCGTGGAACGCTAGCGTTAGACCGTTGCGCTCGTGCCAATGCCCTGTTAAACGGCAGAGACTTTGTCACGCCGGACGACGTACGCCAGATAGCTTTGCCTGTGTTGCGCCATCGCATCATTACGACCTTTGAAGCACAAGCCGCTGGATTATCTGTAGACGATCTATTGAAGCGATTGATTAGTCACGTTCCAGCGCTGTAACTCTAAAAAGTGTAATACAAGGCAACTAGTACGATGAGCCCATTATTATCACCAGAATCTCCTGAACTGGATGACACCCATTTCGCCCTATTGGCGAGTTATGCTAAGCATTTAGGTCGTGCACCTAAAGCCATTCGTTTTGCAACGAGCTCAGGAGAGCGACGCGCTCGCCAAAAAGGCCATGGCATGGAAATGCTCGAACTTCGCGCCTATCAAGCCAGTGACGACTTGCGCCATATTGATTGGCGAGTGACAGCGCGAACAGGGCAAGCTCATACTCGACTTTATGCGCAAGAAAACGACCATCAACGCCTATTGTTACTGGATCTGTCTAGCAGCGCTTATTTTGGTACTCGCCATACTTTTATTGCCACGCGTTTTCTGCAGCTTGCGGGCATTATTGCATGGCGCTCCAAACAACAAGGCGACACTTTGTCTTATCGAATCGCTTACGGTAACCAAGATCACGCCAGCAATAAATCGGGGACCTTGCCGACGCTACTCAACCATTTAAAAAACGCCTCAAAGATAGAAAACCGAGTTAATGGCAACAATACGGCGAGCATATGGTCTAACAACGTGCTCACCAGCAAAGCGCATAACAAAGATGTGATAATACTCACTGACAAACAAAGCTGGAGTAAAGACGAAGAAAGTACACTGATGAGACTGGCCGAGCACAACGCTGTTCATTGGATACAAATCTTCGATAGCAATGCCTTTAACTTACCAGCGGGACAATATCAGATGGCCGACAATAACGGCATAAAGTCTGTCACCATCAGCAAAAATAGTATGCAGCAAGCCAAAGCCGACTTTTTCGAACAAAATACACTCATGCGCAAAAAGCTGGCTTCCTTTGGTATTCGACACCAAATCTTTGACATCTCCGAGTCGCCTGAAAAAATCGCTCGCTACTTACTTTCTCAAGGAGCATTACACTGATGTCTGCCGCGCTCGCCCATCAACAAGCACAAGCCTCCCAACAAACAATCGATTTGCCAAATCAAGCTTATATGCTTCCACAATCTGTTCCTATGTGGCCGCCAGCATGGTGGACTTGGCTTATTGTGGCCGCCATCTTTTTATTCATCATAGGCTTGCTGGTCATCTGCTATCGACGCCATAAGAAACGCACATACCGACGCGAGGCGCTATCAAGTATCACTCAGAAAACTAACGACCTTAGCGATAAAGACTGTATTTTACTATGCCATGAACTAATTAGACGCTGCCTTATTAGTGAAGGAAAAACAGAAACCGCCGCTTTACCTAGCAAGACACTGTTTGAAACGCTAGACAAAGCTATGCCAGAAAAACGACAATTTACACCTCTCGGCAGCGATTTTATCAATGGCCCTTATAAAAGACAGATTGAGCTCACCATAAACCAACGCAACGCGATGATAAAAAATACCTGTTACTGGATAAGGAAACACCATGCTTGAATTGTCTTGGCCTTGGTTTCTTATTCTTTTACCTTTGCCCTTTATTATGTATTTTCTGCCAAAAGCCAAGCCAAAAGGTGACGGTATTTGGTGGGGTAATACGGAACAACTAGTTGATCACCAAGATGGCAAAGCGATCCCTAAACGCCCGACATTGCGTTACGCTTTTCTTTTGACTTCATGGATATTGCTGATCTTCGCTATGACTCGACCTGTTTGGTTAGGCGAACCAACGAAAGTCACGCCCTCTGGTCGCGACTTACTCATTGCTCTGGATTTATCTGGCAGTATGCAAGTCAGTGATATGGCACTTAATGACCAACCGGCAAATCGACTAGAAGCCGCCAAATCCGTTTTGTCCGACTTTATTCAAGAACGTCGCGGTGATCGCATTGGCATTATCGTTTTTGGTTCAAAAGCCTACTTGCAAGCACCGTTAAGCTTTGACACCAAGACCATTAATCAGCTGGTACAAGAAGCTCAAATTGGTTTTGCTGGCGAACAAACCGCCATTGGTGACGCCATAGGCTTGGGAATAAAAAGACTCGAAGACAAACCTTCTGATAAAAAAGTGCTCATCCTGATGACAGATGGTGCGAACACCGCTGGTCGAGTTCAGCCACAACAAGCCGCCGCTTTTGCTGCTTCACAGCATGTAAAAATCCACACCATAGGCATTGGCGCAGACAGTATGATTATACAAAGTTTTTTTGGACCTAAAGCCATCAATCCTTCGAGTGATCTAGATGAAACACTGCTGAAAAACATTGCTGCGCAAACGGGTGGTAAATACTTTCGCGCAAAAAGCACAGAAGACCTACAAGCCATTTATCAAACCCTTGATGCGTTAGAGCCAACACCAGCCGAAGACATTTGGCAACGACCATTAACCAGCTTATTCCATTGGTTAGGGCTTGGCTCAATCCTCTTCCTCGGCTTAGCCTTACTTGCCAGCAAGCAACTGGTATGGAATAAAAACGTTCTGCGCAAGCTAACCTCGCGCAAAGGAGGTCAAGCATGATGCTTTTTGACTTGATTCATTTTGAACGCCCCTACTGGCTACTTTTACTGCCTGCAACCTTTCTGCTGGCTTTTTTTGTTGCCACCAAAAACTCAAACAAAAGCACGCTCAATAAAGTTGTCGATCAGCGCTTGATGCAGCATTTGGTCTATCAAAATACCTCCAGCAGTATGAACAAATGGCTTGGTTTAGTGGCGTTATCATTGCTCTGGATCGGCTTAGCGGGTATCAGTTGGACAAAAGCACCAACGACTATGTTTGAAAACACACAAAAAACCGTCTTGGTTGTCGATCAATCGTTGTCCCTGTACGCCACGGACATTAAACCCAATCGCCAAACCCAGTTAAAACAAACCATTCGCGATATTTTGACGTACAGCAAAGAAGGCGATATTGCCTTAGTCGCATTTGCTGGCGAAGGCTTTATTATCAGCCCTTTTAGCCAAGATAGAGAAACCGTCACCCATTTTCTGCTGGCCTTAGATCCGATCATCATGCCTATGTATGGCAGCAACTTAACCAGTGGTATTGAAACCGCCTTATCACTCAGTAAAGATAACGCCTCACCAGTGCATCTAATCGTATTCACAGATGATCTTAGTGAACAAGATAAGACTGCAATTCCAGCGTTATTAGAAGGCCAAAACATTCAATTGGATTTAATTGCGGTTGGCACAGCTACGCCGTCATCGATCAAGCTTCCAGACGGTCAAATCCTGAAAAAAAATGGCAAGAATGTTATCCCAATAACTCCGCTTAAGGGTCTAAAAACGTTCACAGCCGATCTCGGTGGCCGCTTTCACCAAGGGCGCTTAAGCCCTCAAGAACTTGCGCAAATAACCAATACAGCAGTGGATGATCAACAAACTCAAAAAGCACAAAACAAAAGCATCCACTGGATAGAACAAGGCCAATGGCTTGCCCTCCCCTTCCTAGTATGGCTGGCAGTTCAATTCCGTAAAGGCATGCTTTTTATGCTGCTAATTGGCGTGTTTTATTTGCCGTCAGAAAAACTACAAGCCTCGCCACTCGACTGGTTTATGACGCCAGACCAGAAAGGTCAACAGGCGGTAGATCAAGGCAATTGGCAAGCGGCGGATCAATACTTTGAACAGCCTCAGTGGAAAGCCGCGTCGTCATACGCCTTAAAAGACTACCCTGAAACGATTCAGCAACTGGAAAACTTAAACAGAAATTCGGCGGAGAATTATAACTTGGGGAATGCGTTGGCGTTATCAGGCGATACTGAAAAAGCCATACAGGCTTATGAAAAAGCACTGGAACAAGACCCATCTTTAAAAGCAGCAAAAGACAACCTCGACTACTTAAAAAAGCAGCAACAGGAACAGCAAAAGAAAGACCAGCAGAAAAAACAACAGGATAAGTCCAAACAGCAAGACCAAGAGCAGAACAAAGACAAACAGCCCAATCAATCGGATTCCGATGATAAAAACGATTCAAAAGATCCCTCTGACTCAAAAAAAGACAATAAAAAGAACGAAAAACAAGACAAAAACAAAACACCTGAGGATAATAAGCAAGATGAAAACGCAGACAAACAAAAACCAGAACAAACTAAAAACACTCAGATAAACAAAGAAAAAACACAAGCGTTAAATCAGTGGTTAAGACAGATCCAAGACGACCCAGGATTACTACTGCAACGTAAGCTCTGGTATTTACACCAAGAAAAGCGCAATGAAAATCGATTTTCGCAAGAGGATGGGCAAAACCCATGGTAATAAAGCAATACTTACTTTCATTAATATCGCAAAACAAGCCTAGCCGCTTGTTTTTCTCACTAATGACGACTTTATTTTTTATTGCCTTATCAAGCTCTCTTCACGCCTCCAGCGTTACCGCCACACTAAATAAAAACGTCGCCACTGAAAACGAAGTCGTCCAACTCACTTTGCGAGCCGATTTTTCAGACACAGGAAATGGCCCAGACTTGTCTCCTTTAGAACGTGATTTTGATATCTTGGGCAAAAGTCAAAACAGCCAATTCAGCTTCAACTTAGGCACTAGTAAAGCGTTAAACTTTTGGGTTGTTACCTTGATGCCAAAATCCGTCGGAACGGTTGAAATTCCCCCAATCAAAATAGGCAATTATGAATCACAACCCATTCGACTAACGATCAAAAGTTCACCACAACTAATGGACAGCAATGGCAACCCACCAGTCATGCTGAAAACCGAAGTCTCGGAAATTGAACCTTACCTTCAGCAAGAAGTCATATTGAGCGTTAAACTTTATACGTCAGTTGCACTTCAAAATGCCAACCGGTCAGCCCCTTCACATCCTGACCTTGTGATGGAAAGGCTAATTGATGATCAAATGAATTATCAGACGATCAATGGCACGCAGTATCAAGTGATTACCAGAGAGTATTTGGCGTTTCCGCAACGCAGTGGCCTATTAACGATACCACCTCAAAGCATTCAAGCGATGATTAATACGTCAAACGGGCGAAGAATGATTAAGGTACAAAGCGAGCCTCTCAATCTACAAGTGATTCCAATCCCCGCTAGTTATACTGGAGATGCTTGGCTGCCGAGTAAAAAAGTTTCGGTTTCCACCACCCTCGATAAAACAACGGACACACCAAGAGTCGGCGATACGCTTATTTGGACAATTGATATCAAAGCCGAAGGCGCACTTCCTGAGCAAATACCAACACTAGACTTCAATAGTACACGAAATTATAAGCTCTACCCGAAACCACCTAAGTTCGACAACCAAAAGACAGCCAACGGTGTGATTGGCCACCAGAGCATCACAGTTGAAGTTGTTCCAACAGAACAAGGCCCCCTCACATTACCAAATATCAATATCACCTATTGGGATACAGAGAAACGAACCATAAGTACTGCCAGCGCCGCTACGAAAGCCATAGAGATTGGCCCATTACCAAGCGCTTCAGGCAAAACCACTGACACCACAGTCAATAAACAAACAATTGATGAGCCATTAGCAGCGCAAAGTCCCTCGGTTGCTCCAATTTCCTTGGCCAAAATACCAGTAGAAAAAGCGACACAGACGACTCCTGCTGCAACAGAAAATGGAGTAGACCTAGAAGTGACGCAAACAGACAATGACTTTACTCTTCGTCATTATCTAATTGCTGGATTACTTTTATTAGCCATCGCCACGCTAAGTATCTGGAGCATCATTTGGTTCAAACGCAAAAGAGAACAGCCTGATCACAGTCACCAAGTCCCAACATTGCAAGACTTTGCCCCACTGAGTACGTCGGATGAGCAAAGCGCTTATAAAGCACTAATTGAATGCTGCGAGCAAAATGACCTTCAATCTTTAAGACCAAATCTATTGGAATGGGCTCGACATCGCTGGGGAGATAACGAAATCCGCAGCGTCGATGACATAAAACGCCTAACATCGGTACAAGTTACTCAACTTTTAATGGAAGCGGAGTTGATGCTGTATTCAAATAATCCAGCACATGAGTGGCAAGGCCACCCCTTGGCAGACTCACTTGAAGAATACACCAGTGGACAAACCAAACCCTCACAGGCTAGCCAGCTAAAAACCTTGTACCCAAATTTTTGATGACTACTATTTCCTAAAAGGACACCATGATGACAATTTATCAATCCGGCATTATCGCCGAAGCCTCAAGTGATGCTCTTTTTATTACACTGAATGTGGATAGATCCGAAATAAATGCTCTAAGAAACACTCTAGGCGCAGCTCCTGCACTTATTGAAGAACTGCAATCACAATTCCCTGCTGCGGAGCTACACGCAAGCATTGGTCTTAGCAGCCTTATTTGGGATGATCTTGACAGAAATCGTCCACAATTTCTTGCTCCCTTCCCTCATATTGCCGGCAAAGATATTGAATTCATACCTACTGATGTGGATCTTGTTCTTCACATCCGCTCTTCACGTCATGATGCAACCTATCAATTAGCCAATGTTCTTTTTAACGCTTTTGGAAGCAGCGTTAGGTTAGTAGAGGAAGTCAGCTGCTTTAAGTACCTTGATAATCGTGATTTAACTGGTTTTGTGGATGGCACTGAAAACCCAGCGGGAGAACAACGTAAGGCAGTCGCCTTAGTTGGCAGCGAAGACCAAAGCTTTGAACATGGCTCTTACTTCAATCTAATGCGCTTCGTCCATGACTTAGAGAAATGGGAAAATGAAGACCTGAAAACTCAAGAAGATGTGTATGGGCGCACCAAGCATACCAACCAAGAATACCCATCAGCAGAAAAGTCTGTGCATGCTCATACTAAGCGCACATCACTGAAAGATGAAAATGGCGATTCCTTAGAGATTTTACGCCACAGCATGCCATTTGCGTCTTTAACTGAAAAAGGCCTAATGTTTGCCAGCTACAGCAAAACGCCAGTGATTTTCAATCTTATGTTAGAGAGTATGGTAAAAGGTGACGAGCACGGCAATACCGACCACTTGATGAAGTATACTCGCGCAACAACAGGACAAGCCTTCTTTGTTCCATCAAATAAATGGCTAGTGTCTTTATCCTAAAGAAGTATTAGGCAATAAAAAGCCAACTCATTGAGTTGGCTTTTTTGTAAGCAAAATAGACACTTATCTTTCTATTTGTGCTTTGTTTTTCAAGTAGTCTTGTTGACCTTGAGTACTAAGAGTCGCTTGTGTTTGATTCAAGTAACGCTCATAAGCCAATTTTTGATCATCAGGAACCGTTGAATCACCAACATCAACCTTGTTTAAACGAATCAAAGCCAAGTCACCATTAGATAGGCCTTTCACATCAATAACCGGTTTATCATCTGGATGAGGTAACGTGAAAGCCAATGACGTCATCTCATCTTGACCACGCTTAGCATCTTTCACAGACGTCCACTGAGTATCACTCGCACTTTTCGCTTTCTCAGCTTTTGCACGAAGCGACTCTACGGCTTTATTTTGTACTAGGATAGAAGCAACTTGCTCTTTCGTTTCCTCATAAGTCTGAAAAGCCTCTGCCTTGTGATCATTTAAATGAAGCACAACCACTTGATCATCATTAAGTTCAATCAAGTCACTGTTCTGGTCATCCTCTAAAACGGATACGCCAAACGCCGCAGCAATAACAGCAGGGTTACTAGTTACTTCATCAGAGCCGCCATCACGACCAAAATACGCACTCTGAAGGACATCAACGTCATACTCTTTTGCGATAGCATCTAATTTATCACTCGCATAAGCTAAATCGGTAATATCTTCATGAGCCGTTAATAAAGCATCTCTTGCTTTATCCTCACGCAACTCTTGCTCCAGCTCTTCTTTCTTGGAAGCAAAACTTGGCACATCAGGCTTTGAAATATCATCCAATTTAATTAAATGGTATCCATACTGGCCTTTAACCGATTTCACATCACCTTTTTGCATAGCGAAAAGTGTGTCATCAAAAGCAGAGCCCATGACACCTTTTTCAACATAACCTAATTTACCGCCGTCTTTATTCGAACCGATATCGTCTGAATACTCTGCCGCTAAATCGGCAAATGATGAACCAGATTTTAGCTTAGCTTCAACTTCTGCAAGACGCTTTTTGGCTTCGTCATCACTGCGATCGGATGTTTCGATCAAAATATGCGAAGCCGATCTTTCTTCTTGCGCCAGAGCTGATATAGATGCCTGATAAGCATCCTGCAACTCAGCGTCGGTAATCTTAACTTTACTGTTAAAATCAGAGCTGGAAATCACAACGTAATTCACTTTAACTTGCTCAGGCGTTTTAAAGTTGTCTTTATTAGCGTCGTAATACGCTTTTAGCTCATCGTCTGAAACACTGGTCTTTTCTGACTCATCCGCCAAAGAAAAAGACACGTAATCGTATGTTCTTTCTTGAGACTGCAGTTTAGAAATACTATCTACTTGATAAGGAAGCACAAATTCAGAACCAGCAATGGCGTTGCGTGGCTGCTGAATCAAAACATCTTCTTTAATACGCTCTTTAAAGGCTAATGGTGTAAAGCCTAGCGAACGAATAAAATTAAGATATTTATTTTGATCAAACTGGCCATTTGTTTGGAACTGCTCAGCCTGTAACAAATAAGCATTTACCTGAGCATCAGAAACGCCCAACCCCAAACCTTTTGCCTGATTGGCTAATACAACACGCTGAACCAACTCATCTAAAGCACGACGCTGCAGTAAGTTATCCTCCAGCAATGCAGGATTAACTTGTCCACCCATCATTGAAATCAATTGACGGCGTTGAGTTTCAGCACCTTGCAACATCTGCGTACGGGTAATTTCTACCCCGTCCACTTCTGCGACAGTATCTGACGAATTAAAACTAGTAACCAAGGCGTCTACGCCAAATAGAGCAAAAGTCACAACGATAAAACCAACTATGATCTTTACCACAATGCCTTGTGACTTATCTCTGATATCCTGGAGCATTACTGCCTCCAAATGAGTTAATTGAATGACAAATAAAAAAGGTGCATTCCGCTTGGAATACACCTTTTGTGTCTAATGGCGGAACAGACGGGACTCGAACCCGCGACCCCCTGCGTGACAGGCAGGTATTCTAACCAACTGAACTACTGCTCCAAAAACATTAGTTTACAGCGTCTTTAAGACCTTTACCGGCTTTAAAGCCAGGAACCTTCGCTGCTTTAATTTGGATTTCCTCACCAGTTTGAGGATTACGGCCTGTACGTGCCGCACGTTCTTTAACTGCAAAAGTACCAAAACCAACTAGTGTAACCTGGTCACCTTTTGCCAAAGCAGCTTCAATTGCTTTCAAAGTAGCATCGAGCGCATTGCTAGCAGAAGCTTTAGATAAATCAGCAGACGCTGCAATAGCATCAATCAATTCAGATTTGTTCACGTTGTACCCCTTCAGTATTTTCTTGGTTCCTTAGTGTATTTCGGCGCAGTATAAATGACTACCGATAAGGCCGAGCCAGCAGTTATACAAGCCCAGCCTATACCCTGTCAACACAGGTTATGCCTTTAATGATGACTTACAGTTTCTTGTTCATCAACAGTTTTTTCACTTGAAGGCAATGTTTCTGCCTTTTTTGGTGAAGGAATGTACTCCAAAGCAATATCAAGCACTTCATCAATCCATTTGACAGGGATGACTTCAATGTCTGCTTTGATATTATCAGGAATTTCCTTTAAATCACGAGCATTTTCTTGAGGAATAACCACTGTTTTTATTCCCCCTCTGTGAGCCGCTAGAAGCTTCTCTTTCAGCCCACCTATAGGTAACACCTCTCCGCGCAGAGTAATCTCACCAGTCATGGCTACAGAGGCCTTAACAGGGACCTTAGTTAGCACAGACACAATAGCCGTACACATGGCGACACCAGCACTTGGACCATCTTTAGGTGTAGCACCTTCTGGCACATGCAAATGAAGGTCTGTTTTTTCATGAAAATCTTCGTCAATCCCCAGACCTGCCGCCCGACTTCTTACGACAGTCAAAGCCGCTTGAATAGATTCTTGCATGACATCACCAAGAGAACCCGTCTTCACATGACGACCTTTACCAGGAACACCTGCCGCCTCAATGGTCAATAATTCTCCACCAACAGATGTCCAAGCCAACCCTGTCACCTGGCCAACTTGATTTTTTTCTTCCGCTTTACCGTAACTAAACTTATGAACGCCAGAAAAATCTTCTAAATTAGCCCCGGTCACTTCAACTGCTTTTGACCCTTTATCCTTGCTCAGCGCTTGTTTTTTAACTACGCGACGGCAAACTTTACTTAGTTCACGTTCCAAACCTCGAACGCCCGCTTCTTTCGTGTAATAACGAATCACGTCCATCAAGGCTTCATCAGTGACGTTAATCTCGCTATCTTTAAGACCTGATAGCTTAATTTGTTTAGGCAACAAGTAGCGTTTCGCGATGTTTAGCTTCTCATCCTCGGTGTAACCAGGGATTCTAATAACCTCCATACGGTCCAAAAGTGGGCCTGGGATATTCATGCTATTAGATGTACAGATAAACATAACATCAGAAAGGTCAAAATCCACTTCAAGGTAATGATCGTTAAATGTGTGATTTTGCTCCGGATCAAGCACCTCTAACAGCGCAGAAGCTGGATCACCACGTTGATCCATCCCCATTTTGTCAATTTCATCTAACAAAAATAATGGGTTCTTAACTTTTACCTTCGCTAATTTTTGCAATAACTTGCCTGGCATAGAACCAATATAAGTTCGACGATGTCCTCGTATCTCCGCTTCATCACGAACACCGCCAAGCGCCATACGAACGTACTGACGATTAACCGCTTTCGCTATCGATTGACCCAGCGACGTTTTACCTACACCAGGAGGCCCTACCAAACACAGTACCGGACCTTTAACTTTTTTCACTCGCTGCTGCACTGCAAGAAACTCTAGAATACGCTCTTTTACATCCTGAAGACCGTAGTGATCTTGGTTCAACACTTTTTCAGCGTATGCCAAATCGTTACGCACTTTACTGCGTTTTTTCCAAGGCAAAGAAGTAAGCCAATCGATGTAGCCACGAACCACTGCCGCTTCCGCAGACATCGGCGACATCATACGTAGTTTTTTCAATTCACCTTCGGCTTTCTCTTTTGCTTCATCAGACATACCAACTTCAGCAATTTTTTCTTGCAACTGATCCAACTCATTGCTGCCATCTTCCATATCGCCAAGTTCCTTCTGAATGGCTTTCATTTGCTCATTCAAATAGTATTCGCGCTGACTTTTTTCCATTTGTTTCTTGACGCGACTACGAATATTTTTTTCAAGATGGGCAATATCAAGCTCACCATCCATCAAACCAATCAAATACTCTCCACGGCCAGTTAAAGAGTCTATCTCCAGCACTTTTTGCTTATCTTCAAGCTTAAGGCTCATGTGACCCGTAATATTATCGATAAGCTTCGCAAGGTCATCGATAGATTTTAGGGAAGCCACAACCTCTGCTGGAATACGCTTACTACCTGCGACGTATTCATCCAACTGTTTAAGCAAAGCATTACGTATCACGCCATGTTCAGTTTGATCTTCTTCTTTAAGATCAAGCTCAACAATTCGACCTAAAACAAATCCGTCCGCGTCTTCCATCTTTTCAAGGCGAGCACGCTTACCACCTTCGACAAGTACTTTAACAGTTCCATCAGGCAGACGAAGCAACTGCATCACTTTGGCAGTCGTACCAATCGAATAAAGGTCTTCTAGAGCAGGATCATCTTTAGAAGCGTCTTGCTGAGCAACAAGAAACACATGTTTATCTTTTTCCATCGCAGACTCTAATGCTGCGATGGATTTAGCGCGACCAACAAATAACGGCAACACCATATGGGGGTACACGACCACATCACGAAGTGGCAACATTGGCAGGAGCAAAGAATCTGACATATTTTTTTCCAATCCGGGCACATTAAAGAAAGTGCACTTTTATATTTCAACGTTGATTAGGAAAGAGATAAGGGCGAAGCGCGAAATTACAAGCACGACCACCATTTGAATTTAGTCTACACAGTGTTTTTAAGCGAGACACCATAAAAAAAGGCCGAATTTAAGCAACACAACTTAAATTCAGCCTTTTATTTATTTCCTACCCTATAAAGAACTAAGCGTTTTTAGCCAGTTCTTCTTTTTCTAGTACCATAAGAGGCGCAGACTCACCTCGAATTGAAGTCGCATCCATAACAACTTTCGCAATATCATTGCGAGCCGGAAGCTCATACATACAATCCAATAGAGCAGATTCCAAAATACTACGTAAGCCACGAGCACCAGTTTTACGCTCTAAAGCTAGCTTAGCAGCTTCACGTAAAGACTCAGGAGTAAACTCCAACTCAACACCTTCTAACTCAAACAGGTGCTGATACTGCTTAACCAGTGCATTTTTAGGCTGACTCAAGATTGTCATCAACGCCTCTTCATCCAATTCTGAAAGTGTTGCCACCACAGGCAAACGACCAACAAATTCTGGAATCAAACCGAATTTAACCAAATCTTCCGTCTCAACGCGGTGAACAGCCTCAGAAAAAGATCGCCCCTCTTCCTTACTCTTCACCGTTGCAGAAAAACCAATACTACTTTTTTCTGTTCTATCACTAATGACACGCTCTAAACCTGCGAATGCACCGCCACAAATAAACAGAATATTGGATGTATCAACTTGCAAAAACTCTTGCTGTGGATGCTTACGACCACCTTGAGGAGGAACAGAAGCAACAGTACCCTCAATAAGCTTAAGCAAAGCCTGCTGAACACCTTCACCTGACACATCACGCGTAATAGATGGGTTATCAGACTTTCTAGAGATTTTGTCTATCTCATCGATATAAACAATACCACGCTGAGCCTTTTCTACATCATAATCACAGCTTTGCAACAATTTCTGAATGATGTTTTCAACATCCTCACCAACATACCCAGCTTCCGTCAGAGTAGTCGCATCAGCAATAGTAAATGGCACATCTAGAACACGAGCAAGAGTCTGCGCAAGTAATGTTTTACCGCTACCAGTTGGACCGATTAGCAAGATATTACTCTTACCTAACTCAATGCTGGTGTCTGTTTTCCCCTGATGACGTAAACGTTTATAGTGATTATAAACCGCTACCGCCAACACTCGCTTAGCTTTATCTTGACCAATAACGTAATCATCAAGCGCCGTACTCAATTTTGCAGGTGTCGGTAATTCATCTGCCGACTCACCATCTTCAGTAATCTGCGAAAGCTCTTGCGTAATAATGTTATTACACAAGTCCACGCACTCGTTGCAAATATAAACCGAAGGACCTGCAATAAGTTTTTTTACTTCGTCTTGGCTCTTGCCACAAAAAGAGCAATACAATAACCGATCTGAGTGGTCGCCACGGCTAAAATTATCATCCGACATTTATTCCACCCTTTTCTTAAACTGTTCGTTTCTGCAAGATATCATCAATCAAGCCGTAATCTTTTGCTGATTGTGGATTCATAAAATTATCACGATCCGTATCAATAGCAACTTGCTCAATTGGCTTGCCAGTATGAAAAGAAATAATTTCATTCAACTTATGTTTGATACTTAAAATTTCACGTGTATGAATTTCAATATCAGAGGCTTGCCCCTGATAACCACCCAATGGCTGGTGGATCATAACGCGCGAATTAGGCAAACAATAACGCTTACCAGCAGCCCCCGCTGTTAACAGCAAAGCTCCCATACTCGCCGCCTGACCAATACACATAGTACTAACATCTGGCTTAATAAATTGCATCGTATCATAGATAGACATACCAGCAGTAACAGAACCACCTGGAGAGTTAATATATAAATGGATGTCTTTGTCTGGGTTTTCTGACTCTAAAAATAACAATTGAGCCACAACCAAATTGGCCATGTGATCTTCAACTTGACCAACCAAAAATATCACTCGCTCCTTAAGTAAGCGCGAGTAAATATCAAATGACCTTTCTCCACGAGCGGTCTGTTCAATAACCATTGGGACAAGGCCATTGCTGGTAATTGCAACAGGGCCAGTAGTCGGGTTCATCAAATTCATATCGCATTCCTTAAAACAAAAAAGTCGACATAGCAAACACTATGTCGACCTTATTAAAAAAGATAAGACTCGTCTTATACTTCTTCCCCAGCCTCTTCAGCTTGGGCATTTGGCTTGATAGCGTCTTCATACCCCAAAGTTACTTCAGTAACTTGAGCAGATTCTAACAGTTTATCAACAACTTGCTCTTCAAGTACAGCAGATTGAACCTGAGCTAATTGTTCTTTGTTCTTTAAGTAAAAATCAATGACTTGCTGAGGCTCTTGATAAGCTTGAGCCATATCTTCTAAGAAAGAACGTACACGGTCATCATCAACTTTCAAATCATCTTTCTTGATAACTTCAGAAATAAGCAAACCTAGCTTGGCACGCTTTTTAGCTTCTTCTGCAAATAATTCAGCAGGTAGCTGGGAAGCATCAAAATCCTGTCCGCCAAACTGCTGAGCAGCCTGTTTACGAAGCGCATCAACTTCTTGATCAATAAGAGCAGAAGGCACATCAACTTCATTGATTGAAGATAAACCTTCAAAAAGAGCATTTTTAAGCTTTGATTTGATCGCTTGATTCAACTCACGATCCATATTTTTACGGACTTCTGCACGCAAAGCTTCGATCGTCGCCTCTTCTAAGCCAAATTTCTCAACAAAAGCATCATCTAACTCAGGAAGAATTTGCTCTGCAACCTCAGAAACCGTAATTTTGAAAGTCGCTTCTTTGCCTTTCAAGTTTTCAGCTTGATAATCTTCTGGGAAAGTTACAGAAATAGTACGCTCTTCACCAGCTTTAGCGCCTAGGATACCAGACTCAAAACCAGGGATCATGGTATTGGAACCCAATACTAATTTATGACCTTCAGCAGCACCGCCTTCGAAAGCCTCATCACCTAGGTAGCCAACAAAATCGATCGTCACCTGATCGCCGTCGGCAGATGCGCGCTCAACAGCAGACCATTCAGAATTCTGCTTACGCAAAGTTTCCAACATAACATCAACGTCTGCATCAGTTACTTCAGACACAACGCGATCCACTTTAATAGTAGAGTTATCCGCCAATGTTACTTCTGGGTATACTTCTACCTTAACAACGAACTCAAGATCAGCACCTTCAGCAAAGTTCTTAGGCTCAATTGAAGGCATACCTGCTGGTTGAATAGACTCTTTCTGAATCGCTTCAACATAAGCATCACGCATAATCTGCTCTACAGCATCAACACGGATACCTTGACCATAACGCTTTTTCACAACACTAACAGGCACTTTACCTTTACGAAAGCCATCAATACGAATCGTTTTCGCTGTTTTAGCCACTTCAGAATTTACTTTTTCGTCAACACGAGCTGCTGGAACACTAATTGTTAGAACGCGCTCAATTGGAGACGTTGTCTCTACAGAAACTTGCATAAAACTTCCTCTCGGGAACCTGCTTTAATTTGTTGGCAATCTCGCTATTAACAAGACATCTATTCAATCACAGCCAACAAAACCTAAATAATAATTTAATTAAAGTAATGGACTGAAAATGGTGCTCCGTACTGGATTCGAACCAGTGACCTACCGCTTAGAAGGCGGTTGCTCTATCCAACTGAGCTAACGGAACAAAAATCATTACATTTCATTTGGTGGGCTATTATAGGGATGGAATAGCAATCGTCAACCAATAGACATAAAAAAGCCCAGTAAAACTGGGCTAAAAATGACTATTTGCAACCATGGAACCGAGAATAGTTAAAATTCACTACTCCGCAGCACAAATATCACAAAAGGAACAAGACGAATAATACAAGCCACTCCCAAAAAAAGCAAGATGCGCGCGCCAAAATGAGACGCGTTGCACTATGTTTGTGCAATGTGCATTAAAAAGAAGTTTTTAATAAAATATTTAACCCTATGTTATTGTAACAACCAACTTACACAGAGAAAAATTACTATGCCAGAACGTCTAATTTATTTTTTTCTTATTTTCAAACGCTATGGATACCTAACAATAACAAGGTTCAAACACAGCAACCTATCACAAAAGGCTGCCCAACTTACGCTATCAAGTCTATTGGCAGCCGTCCCCATTATCACAATTATTGTTGGAATACTTAGCTTCACCCCAGCACTAGAAGCAATGCAAGCACAATTATTTCAATTAATAGAACAGCATCTAGCACCTGGTTCTAGTGATATAATGATGCCCTACCTCATAAAGTTTTCAGAACAAACCAAAAACCTTCCGGCAGCGGGGTTAATCGCCCTTGTACTAACCGCCTTACTATTACTAAACAGTTTTGAAAGTAGCGTTCAATCTATATGGGAAATTAGAAAAGCCAGAAAAATAAGAGAACGCCTATTAACTTATTGGGCAATCCTAACCCTAGGACCAATTATTTTTGCTTCTTCATTAAGCCTATACGGCACCTTAATATCCATGCAAATACAAGGTACTCAGACAAATGCATGGGTCGATAACCTATTAGAACTTGGCAGCATCACCCTATATTTTTTAATGCTATTAACCCTAAACTTTTTGACGCCGAATGCGGAAGTCTCGTTAAAATGGGCTTCCGTTTCAGCCCTTGCAGGCAGTATTGGGCTATTCATCTTAAACACCATATTTAGCTCGTTCGCACAATTCTTCAGCAGCTACCAAGTTGTATATGGTGCATTCGCAGCCATCCCAATTTTTCTCATCTGGTTGCAAAGCTCTTGGCTAATAGTTCTCGCATCTATCTGCCTTTGCGCCACGCTACACAATATAAAAACAACCACTCAACAGAAAAACTTAGCATCTGGTCAGGATTAATGTAAAATCCGGCAAATTTTCCATAATAGGGCTTACCATGACGAATACAATCAACGACCTAAACAAAATTTTAGAAGAGGCGGATTGCTTAGTTAACGAAGCAAAACTTAATGAAGCCCTTGATAAAATGGCAGTACAAATAACAGCGGACCTCGCTGACAAGCTCCCTCTTGTTCTTTGTGTTATGAATGGCGGCTTAATTCCGACAGCAGCACTAATAGAACGCTTAAACTTCCCGTTAGAACTCGACTACATTCACGCAACTCGATACGGAATGGAAACAGAAGGTGCATCACTTAACTGGCTCAGCTATCCACAGACCAGCCTGAAAGACAGACACATTCTTGTTGTTGATGATATATTCGATCAAGGACATACGCTGCAAGCTATCGTAAAGTGGCTAGAAAATCAGGAAACAAACGGCGTATACACTGCGACCGTTATTAATAAATTACACGATCGCAAAACAGACATGACTCCAGACTATATCGGAACAGATGTAGCTGACAGATTCTTATTCGGCTACGGGATGGATTACAAAGGCTTTTTCAGAAACCTAAAAGGCATCTATGCCATCAAAGGTAGCTAAGACCCCATTAAGCAACAGATAAAAAAATGCCCACTTCAACGTGGGCATTTTTATAATAACCAGAAATTAGAACACTCGATTAAAACCATTAAGCGCCGCAACTCGATAAGCTTCCGCCATCGTCGGGTAGTTAAAAGTCGTATTTAAAAAGTATTTCAATGTATTCTGTTTACCTGGCTGCTTCATGATAGCTTGCCCGATATGAACTATCTCCGACGCTTGGTCGCCAAAACAGTGAATGCCGAGCAACTCCAATGATTCACGATGAAACAAAATTTTCAGCATACCAACAGCTTCACCAGTAATTTGAGCGCGAGCGGTATTTTTAAAGAAGGCTCGACCGACTTCATAAGGCACTTTTTCTGCTGTTAACTCCGCCTCTGTTTTACCTACTGAACTTATCTCAGGGATTGTATAGATACCAGTCGGCACTTCACTAATAAACTCACCACCAGGCGATCCAAACATATTTGCAGCCGCAGCACGCCCCTGATCATATGCCGCACTCGCTAGGCTCGGCCAACCAATCACATCACCTGCCGCGTAGACATTTTCAACCTGCGTCTGATAAGTATCATTTACCGCTAACTGCCCACGACTATTAACATCCAGATTAATCGACTCTAGACCCAAGTTGTCAGTATTGCCGGAACGACCATTACAGAATAGTAAGGCATCAGCTCGTAATTTTTTACCTGATGCCATATGCATTACCACACCACGCTCCGTGGTCTCAACAGAATCATAAGTTTCATTATGACGAATTAGCACCCCACCATCGCGCAAGTGATAACTCAACGCATCAGTAATTTCGTCATCAAGGAAACTTAATAATTTCTTGGCTGGATTAATTAACTCAACACGCACACCCAAACCACAGAAAATTGAAGCATATTCACAACCAATTACGCCCGCACCATAGATAATCAAAGAACGCGGCGTGTGACTCAAACTTAGAATGGTATCAGAACAGTAAATACGAGGATGAGAGAAATCAATATTGGCAGGACGGTATGGTCGCGAGCCTGTCGCAATCACCACCTTCTTTGCAACTAATAACTCAGGCCCCTTCTCATAGGTATTTACTTCTATTGTATTTGCATCCTTAAATTTGCCTCTACCAAAGTAGATGTCAATTCGATTGCGCGCATAATACTCAGTACGACCCATAACCTGCTTATCAATAACCCGATTAGCACGATCCAAAACTTTTGGAAATGAAAACCAACGGGGCTCACCAATATCACGAAACATTGGATTAGTATTAAAAGCAATGATTTCCTTAACAGCATGACGCAATGCTTTTGATGGAATAGTTCCTAAATGCGTGCAACTTCCGCCAACTTGCGAGCTCGCCTCAATAACAGCAACTCGTTTGCCCGCCTTTGCAGCACTCATGGCTGCACCTTCTCCGGCAGGACCTGTGCCCAACACCACCACATCATAATGTCTCGTTGTCATAATACCCTCTTTACTGTTCAATTATTTAGATGCGTCATAAAACGTGTCATCAGAAACCGTTGCCGCCATGCCTTTTTTTGTTTCTTTCTCGCACTTACCTTTGTCGCCACCACAAATATCGCAAGCAACTTCCATCCCTAAAGCACTCATGCCGCCACAAGAGCCAGAAATTGGCTTTCTACCCATTAATACACCAACAGCCATAGCCGCAACCAACATAAGCATAAGGACAAATGCCAAAACAATCGTCAACATATTACCTCTCCTAAAAACAAAACGTTAAAAAATCTATTTCAAATACGCCTTGAACGCATCCGATGAATGCTCCTCAAAGCCGAAATCTGTTTTGACCAACAGATACGCCGCAATGCCGTTTTTTTGCACAAACTCGAAGCCTTTATCAGGGCCAAGCACTGTAACTGCAGTAGCAAGACCATCAGCCATCGTCGTTGTTTTATCCACCACAGTAACAGAAACCAACCGGTGCGTAATTGGTCGACCTGAAATTGGACTAATGGTGTGAGAGTAACGCACACCATTTTTTTCAAAATAATTGCGATAATCTCCAGACGTAGCAACCGCCACATCAGTCACAGATATAATACGCTCGGCAATATCATGCCCACCAGCAGGGCTTTCGATTGCAATTCTCCACGGAGCACCATCAGGCTTAAGCCCTTTGGACACAATCTCTCCGCCCACTTCAATCAAATAGCTTTCAATCCCTCTATCTTGAAGCACTCTCGCGACCGCATCAACACCATAACCTTTGGCAATAGAAGACAAATCGACATAAATATCTTTTTCTTTCATCAAACGACGGCCGTCAAGCTTTAAATACTGATAGCCAACTCGTGACTTTGCCTCATCAATCAATTCCTGACTTGGCACTTTATCTTCATGCTTTCCTGGACCAAATCCCCATAAGTTAACTAAAGGCCCAACAGTGACATCGTATTCTCCACCACTCATTTCACTAATAAGCAAAGCCTTATCAACCACATAAGCCATATCATCACTAATAACGGCAGACTGGCCAGCAGGCAACGTATTAAACAGCGAAAGCTCTGAGTTAGGGTCATAAGTAGACATGAGACTATTAACTCGAACCAAAGCCGCATCAACATCCTCTTTCACCACCCAAGCATCACCAACTTCTTTAGTGGTAAAAAATTTCACTGTATAAGTTGTGCCCATTGTAGGACCAGAAAAACTAGCTAATTCAGGAGTAAAAACAGAAAGGCGGTACACAACCGCAATAGCGATAAGTAGGAAAACTGAAAATAATATTTTTTTACGCATATAAAATCTTTTTAGTCGCCAATAAAATAAAGACCCACCAGATGGTGGGTCTTTATTCAGGTGCTAGCCACCGAAATCATCAAGTAGGATGTTTTCTTTTTCTACACCTAGATCTTCTAACATCTTGATAACAGATGCGTTCATCATTGGAGGCCCACACATGTAGAACTCACAATCTTCTGGAGCAGGATGGTCTTTTAGATAACTTTCATAAAGAACGTTATGAATAAAACCTGTTTTACCTTCCCAGTTATCTTCAGGCTGAGGATCAGAGAGCGCCAAATGCCATTCGAAGTTATCATTCTCTTCTTGAAGCTTATCGTACTCTTCACTGTAGAAAGCCTCACGCACACTGCGCGCACCGTACCAAAAAGAAATCTTACGTTTCGAATTCAAACGCTTAAGCTGATCAAAGATGTGCGAACGCATTGGCGCCATACCAGCACCACCACCAACAAACACCATTTCAGCATCCGTATCTTTGGCAAAAAACTCACCAAATGGGCCGTATACTTTTATCTTATCGCCAGGCTTAAGGCTAAACACATAAGAAGACATCTGACCTGGAGGTAAATCATCTTTACCTGGAGGCGGAGAAGCAATACGAATATTAAACTTCACAATGCCTTTTTCTTCCGGATAGTTCGCCATTGAATAAGCACGAATAACTGTTTCATCAACCTTAGATACAAATTTCCAAAGGTTAAATTTATCCCAGTCTCCACGGTATTCTTCTTCAATGTCAAAGTCTTTGTAGTGAACTGTGTGAGCAGGCGCTTCAAGCTGCACATAACCACCAGCACGAAAATCAACGTTTTCACCTTCAGGCAATTTCAACGTCAATTCTTTAATGAAAGTAGCTAGGTTAGGGTTTGACTCAACAGTACAATCCCAAGCTTTAACACCAAACACTTCTTCAGGAACCTCAACATCCATATCCTGTTTCACAGAAACCTGACATGACAAACGGTAACCTTCTTTTTCGTCGCGACGAGTAAAATGAGACTGTTCAGTGGAAAGCATTGAACCGCCACCGCTAGTCACTTTACATTTACACTGGGCACAAGTACCACCACCGCCACAAGCAGATGATAGAAAAATACCGCTATTCGCTAAAGTTTGAAGCAACTTTCCACCAGCAGGCGCTGTTACTTCTTTTTCACCATTGATGCGGATTGTAACGTCACCAGTACTTACCAAGCGGGCACGAGCAGCAAGGATAATTGCCACTAGCGCAAGCACGATAGCTGTGAACATCACCACACCTAGAATAATCTCTAAGTTGACCATGTTAGTTAAACCTTATTCTTGGTTGCCTAAATGGGCAGCTAATTAAAGCTGCACACCAGAAAATGACATAAAACCTAAGCTCATTAGACCAACAGTAATAAACGTGATACCAAGACCACGAAGACCTGCAGGAACATCTGAATACTTAAGTTTCTCCCGAATACCAGCAAGCGCAGCAATAGCTAACGCCCAACCAACACCAGCACCCACACCATAAACAACGCTCTCACCAAAGTCGTAATCACGCTCAACCATGAACAAAGAAGCACCCATGATGGCACAGTTAACTGTGATAAGTGGCAAAAACACACCAAGCGCGTTATATAACGCAGGCATATATTTATCCAAAGTCATTTCTAATATCTGAACGACAGCAGCAATAACACCAATGTAGCTCAACAGGCCTAGGAAGCTCAGGTCAACCCCAGACAAACCGGCCCACTCAAGAGCCCCATCCGCCAAAAGGTTTTTATACAACAAATTGTTAAGAGGAACAGTAATTGCCAAAACAACAACAACCGCTATACCCAAACCTATTGCTGTTTCTACCTTTTTGGACAAAGCCAAGAAAGTACACATACCAAGGAAGAAAGCTAAAGCCATGTTTTCAACAAAAACAGCTTTAACAAATAGACTTATTAAATGTTCCATTTATAGCGCCTCCTGAGAACGAGAATTCGCTGCAATCTTGAATTCTGGCTCTTCAACTTGCTCTGTTTTGTAAGCACGTAAAGCCCAGATAACCAAGCCAATGACAAAGAAAGCACTTGGTGGCAGCAACATCAAACCATTAGGCTGGTACCAGCCACCATTCTGAACAGTAGCAAAGATCTCGACACCAAATAGCTTACCAGCACCAAGTAATTCACGGAAAAAGGCAACAACAATCAACATTGCACTGTAGCCTAAACCATTACCAATACCATCAAGGAAGCTCATGCCTGGGCCATTTTTCATAGCAAAGGCTTCAGCGCGACCCATTACGATACAGTTAGTGATGATCAAGCCAACAAATACAGATAACTGCTTACTGATTTCGTAAGCAAATGCCTTCAAAACCTGATCAACCACAATAACCAAAGACGCAATAATGATCATCTGTACAATGATACGAATGCTGTTAGGGATATGGTTTCGAATAATCGCAATAAAGAAGTTTGAAAAAGCAGTTACTAGGGTCAAAGCAATCGCCATAACCAAACTAACACTTAAACTACTTGTTACCGCCAAAGCAGAACAAATACCCAAAATCTGCAAGGCGATCGGGTTATTTGATAGAATCGGTCCAAAAAGGACACTTTTGACATCAGACATTATTGAACTCCTTCGCTACGAAGATGAGACAAGAAAGGACCAAACCCCTCTTTACCCAACCAGTATTGAACAAGGTGCGTGACACCACGACTTGTCAAAGTGGCACCAGACAACCCATCTACCTTATGAGATGCGTTCGGGTCAGAACTATCTACCCCACCCTTAGCTAGCTCAATAACCGCTTGGCCTTGGTCGTTGTAAACTTCTTTACCCTTCCACAACGCCTTCCAGTTTGGATTATCAACCTCACCACCCAATCCAGGCGTTTCAGCTTGATCGTAAAAGCCGAAACCAATCACTGTATTGAAGTCATTTTTCAACGCCATAAAACCGTACATAGTTGACCATAAGCCATAACCATGCACCGGCAGAATGATGCGATCGATATTATCGCCAGACTTTACAAGGTAAACCGCAGAGAAGTTTGAGCGGCGTTTGATACCAGCTGGATCGCTCCCCTTAAGTGAAATAGACAAACTAGGATCTTTTGCCGCTGCCTTTTGATCAAAAGTAGACGCTTTAATTCCTGCATCATCAAGCTCAGCCTGAGTGGCAAATTCACCTGTTTGCAAGTTCACAATGCGCGTTTCAACTGACTCAAAAATTTCATCAACAGATTTGCTAGGATCGAGCATACCTGCGGCAGACAAAATATTACGTTTGCGGTCTAAATCTTTATTGGTGTTCTGAATAGGCTTAAGACCTACCGCTGCGGCTGCAACAAAAATAGAACAAACCAAGCACAAAGATAAAGCAACTATAATGGTCTTTTTAATACTATCGTTACTGCTAGCCATTGCGTGCAATCCTCCGTTTAATGTTTGCTTGAACAACAAAGTGGTCAATAAATGGCGCAAACAAATTCGCAAACAGAATTGCCAACATCATACCTTCAGGGTACGCCGGGTTAACAACACGAATCAGCACAACCATCAAACCAATAAGAGCACCGTAAAACCACTTACCACGGTTTGTCATTGATGCAGAAACTGGGTCAGTTGCCATGTACATCATACCGAAAGCAAAACCACCTAAAACAAGATGCCAATACCAAGGTGTAGAGAACATAGGGTTAGTGTCTGAACCAATTGCGTTAAACAACGCAGAAGTCAACACCATACCCAGCATAACGCCAGCTACGATTCGCCAAGCAGCGATGCGCATAATTAACAATGCACCACCACCAATCAGAATAGCAAGAGTAGACGTCTCGCCCATTGAGCCTTGAATAAAACCAAAGAAGGCATCAGACCAAGCAACAGTTAAGCCAGCAACACCATCAGCAGCAAGTTGACTCAATGCCGTCGCACCAGAGAAGCCATCAATTGCAGTCCAAACGGAATCACCAGACATGGACGCTGGATAAGCAAAAAACAGGAAGGCGCGACCAGCTAAAGCTGGGTTCAAGAAGTTTTTACCTGTACCACCAAACACCTCTTTCGCCAAGACAACACCAAAGGTGATACCAAGAGCCACTTGCCACAAAGGCACAGTTGCAGGCAGAGAAAGAGAGAAAAGGATAGAAGTCACAAAGAAACCTTCGTTTACTTCATGCTTACGTACAGAAGCAAACAGCACTTCCCAGAAACCGCCAACAACAAAAGTGACAAGATAGACAGGCAAAAAGTACATTGCACCGTAAATCATATTGTCCCAAATGCTTGAGGCATTATAGCTAGTAAGGCCGCCAATAATGGCATGACGCCAAGAATCAGCAGGCGCAACCCCCATTGCTTCCATGGCAGTATTGGCTTGCAAGCCAATATTGTACATACCAAAGAACATCGCTGGGAATGTACACATCCATACTAAAATCATGATGCGCTTCATATCCACAGCATCACGAACATGGGAGCCATTTTTGGTCACAGAACTTGGGCGGTAAAAAATAGTGTCTACTGCTTCGTAAAGCGCATACCATTTTTCGTATTTTCCACCTGAGTGAAACTCAGGTTCCATTTTATCGAGTACTTTTCTAAGCCCCATGAATTAACCCTCTTTCTCTATTAGAGTTAGGCAATCCCGAAGGATCGGGCCATATTCGAACTTACCTGAGCAACTGTAAGTACACAAAGCCAAATCTTCTTCATCCAACTCCAGTACACCAAGCTTTTGAGCCTGCTCTGTATCGTTCACAACTAACGCACGTAGCAATTGCGTTGCCAAAATATCAAGTGGCATCACGCGTTCAAAATTGCCAAGTGGCAACATAGTACGATCACTACCATTTGTCGTTGTTGTCATATCAAATGACTTTTTCCCCGTCAGCTTGGACAAGAACACATTCATAATAGAATGTTTTTCTACGCCCGCACGAAGATAATGCATCATTTGACGCTCACGACCTTCAAGCAATACAGACACTTGAGTGTGATAACGACCTAAGTAAGCAAACGGTCCAAAAGCATTACGACCAGAAAGAACGGAGCCCGAGATAACTCGATTATCACCTTCACCTAGCTCACCTGCTAACAACCCTTCTAAGCTCGCACCAATTTGAGTACGAACCAAACGAGGCTTCTTAACTTGTGGACCGGCTAACGAAATCACTCGATCAACGTTTAATTCACCAGTGACAAACAACTTACCAATAGCTACAACATCTTGGTAATTGATAGACCAAACAGTCTTTTTATCACTAACGGAGTCAAGGAAATGAATGTGCGTACCAGCAAGACCTGCAGGATGCACACCAGAGAATTCCTCAACCGTCACATCAGACGTTGTTGGAATTTTTGCGCCTGCAGCTTTACATAGAAAAACCTTACCTTCTGTTAAACGAGTTAACACGGTAAGGCCATCTGCAAATGCTTCCGCTTGATCAGCAAGCACAACTTCAGGAGAAGCCGCTAAAGGATTAGTATCAATAGCGGTAACAAAAATAGAATTTGGTACTGACGCTATCTCAGGAACTTTTGAGAATGGGCGCGTACGAAATGATGTCCACAACCCAGAGCCAACCAGATTGTCTACAACCTTATTACGTTCTAAAGACTTCAGCTCAGAACCGGAATAAGAAGCAAAGGTTTCAGATTCTTCGCCTTCAACACGAATAACAAGAGATTGAAATACACGTCGTTCGCCACGATTAATCTCGATTACGGTACCAGAAGCAGGAGCGGTATAATTAACACCTTCCGTTTTCTTATCCGTAAAAACAACTTGACCTTTCTTGACCTTATCCCCTTCCTTGACAAGCATGGTGGGTTTCATTCCATGAAAGTCTGGACCGATTACAGCAACTGTTTTTACGACAGCAGCCGCCTCAATCACTTGATTGGGAGCACCTGAGATCGGTAGATCTAGGCCTTTTGTAATTTTATACATATGTTCTGCCCAACAATAAATTGAACACAAAAAGCGCAATGCGTTATGCTCCTACCCCCCTCCGGGAAAACATGCAAGAACGAACAACTAACATTAAGTTAATTGTAAAACGCAAACTCACTTCACCAAAAAACCGACGTATTATAAAGATCATTCCCTCCATTGACCAGCTCACGAGACTGTCTTTTAAGCACCAACTTTTACTTAAAATCACTACAATGTCCTTATTGCACATTTTATAACCACTAAAATCACATTTTTTTGTTGTTTAATTACATAATAGTGCAGAATTTGCCTTATGAACTTTCTTCGTAAGAATTAAAATCAAATAAAGCAATCCAAAGCGCGACGCTATTCCGTATTTTTAGTCTGTTGCCATACATGATCGAAAACGACACAATATCGCCTAACAAATGAATAGGCTTAAACACGGAAGCATAACTATGATCAAACCAGAAGCTCAAATTCATATTAAGAATCTACGTCTACGAACCTATATTGGATTCAATGAATCTGAAAAACAAAACAAACAAGACGTGGTGATTAACGCTTGGATACACTATCCTGCCTCCCAAGCATACGACACTGACAATGTAGAGAATGCAGTAAACTACCGGACAATCTGTAAAGAGATGATAGCCCACACTGAAAACAACCGCTTTCTTTTGCTCGAAAAACTAACCGCAGAGCTACTGGAACTATGCATGACATCAAGCCACGTCACTTTTGCAAAAATCGAAGTTGCAAAACCACATGCATTACGTTTTGCAGACTCTGTATCTTTGACGCTATCCGCCACTAGAGAACAATAAACCTAACATGTCAGAAACCGTATCAATCACCCAAAAGCCCGGCTTCAAAAATTTGCTCAGCGGCCTAGACGGCAGCCGAAAAGCACTACAATTACTAGCCATTGCCTCTCAACATAAACAGCCTATTTTGTTTATGGCCAACACAGTCGCTGAGTTAAACGAACTCGAAGATGAAATACAGTTTCTAAATCAAAATAAAAAAGAAATATTGAGGTTTAGCGATTGGGAAACGTTACCATACGACGCTTTCTCGCCACATCAAGACATCATATCTCAGCGTTTAGAAACACTGGCTAAGCTTACCGAAACGAAAAATCCGATTGTGCTCACTACGGTCGCGTCCTGTATAACGCGCCTCTGCCCTAAACACCACCTTGATGCCCAACGTTTTCATTTGAAAGAAGGGCAAGAGCTGCCTTTAGAGCAACTTTCAAGAAAATTAACGAACGCTGGGTACTTAAATGTCGAAAATGTCCACGAACATGGAGAATACGCCATTCGTGGTGCCTTAATGGATGTTTTCCCTATGGGGGCAGAAAGCCCAATTAGGATAGATTGGTTCGACAATGAAATTGAGTCGATTCGCTGGTTTGATCCAGAAACCCAACGCAGCATTAGTAAAGTTTCAGAAATAAAGATGCTTCCTGCAAAAGAGTTTCCAACCACATCTCAGGGAATTCAGCAGTTTCGCCAAGCCTTTAGAGAGCGATTTGAAACCAACCCACTGTCCAGCCCAATATACCAAGACATCTCCAGCGGCATCATACCTGCAGGAATCGAATACTATCTACCCTTGTTTTTTGAAAAAACGGCAAGCATTTTTGAGTATCTACCAGACAATGCACTTATCATTCGCTCAGACAACTTTAATGATCAATTTGCCAGCATCCAACTAGACTTCCGCAGTCGACACGAATCTCTCAATTACAACATCGAGCGCCCCATATTAAAGCCTGATGAGATCTGCTTACGAGAAGATGAGCTGTTTTCGCAACTAAACCAATACACGAGCATCATTTTTTCAGCTGCTGGCGATCACCCGAACTACAAAGCGCTTGATACCGTTAAAATTGATTCGAAGGCAGCCCAACCACTTGGCAAACTGCAAGACTTTCTAACCAAGACATCGACCAGAGTATTAATTGTCGCCGAGTCTGCCGGTCGCCGAGAAGCTCTACTCGACCTATTGAAAAAGCACAACATAAAGCCGAAACAAGTTGATAGTTGGGAAGCCTTTACCAAATCAACAAAATCACTCGCTATCACCGAAGGCAATATTGGGCGAGGCTTTATCATTGGCGAAAAACTTGCGCTCATACCTGAAAGTGAAATATTAGGCGAGCGAGTATCTCAACATCGCCGTCGCAACAAACAAAACAATATCAGTGAGGATGCGATCATTCGCAATCTCACCGAGCTAAGGCTAAACGCTCCTGTCGTCCATATAGATCATGGTGTGGGTCGCTATTTGGGACTCACCAACCTGGAAATAGACGGGCAAGAAACAGAGCTTCTCACACTTGGCTACGCTAACGACGCCAAGCTCTATGTGCCCGTTTCGTCTTTGCAGTTAATTTCCAGATACACAGGCGCCGATGAAGATACCGCGCCACTACACAAACTCGGCACCGACAAATGGAGCGTTGCAAAACAAAAAGCCGCCGAAAAAGCTCGCGATACCGCGGCAGAATTACTGGAAATATACGCAAAACGTGAGGCCAGAGTCGGTTACTCTTTCGCTAAACCAGATGATCAATATGAACTCTTTTCTGCGGGCTTCCCGTTTGAAGAAACACCTGATCAACAAATGGCGATAGATGCTGTTATGGCAGATATGTCGACTAAAAAACCAATGGATCGATTGGTTTGTGGCGACGTTGGTTTTGGCAAAACAGAAGTTGCCATGCGAGCCGCTTTTCTAGCAGTTCAAGATGGCAAACAAGTGGCCGTTTTGGTCCCAACCACGCTACTGGCTCAACAACACTATGAGAATTTTTGCGACCGCTTTGCCGATTGGCCTGTAGAGATCGAACTCTTATCTCGCTTCCGCTCAGGCAAGCAATCTAACACATCTATTGATCGACTAGAGTCTGGTAAAGCCGACATAGTTGTTGGCACTCATAAACTTATTCAAAGTGACATCAAGTTTGCCAATTTAGGCCTGGTTATTATCGACGAAGAACATCGCTTCGGAGTCAAACAGAAAGAACAATTCAAAGCGTTACGAGCTGAAGTTGATATATTAACACTGACCGCGACACCAATTCCTCGAACGCTAAATATGTCACTGTCCGGCATCCGTGATTTATCTATCATCGCCACACCACCAGCCAAACGCTTGTCCGTAAAAACCTTCGTAAAGCAAAAAGACGAACACCAAATAAAAGAAGCCATTTTACGAGAGCTTCACCGTGGCGGACAGGTTTATTACTTACATAATGAAGTACAAACCATCCAAAAAACCGCACAAGAGTTGGAAGAATTAATACCAGAAGCTCGCGTGATTGTGGGTCACGGCCAGATGCGTGAAAGAGAGCTGGAGCAAGTCATGTCAGACTTCTACCATAAAAGAGCGAACGTTCTCGTCTGCTCAACCATTATAGAAACAGGCATAGACATTCCAAACGCCAACACCATTATTATTGAGCGAGCAGATAAGTTTGGCTTGGCACAACTGCATCAATTGCGCGGTCGAGTCGGCCGATCACACCATCAAGCCTATGCCTACTTGCTAACACCAAATGACCGCAAGGTCACAGGTGACGCAGAAAAACGCCTGGAAGCCATAACACTTGCCGACACACTTGGCGCAGGGTTTACATTGGCCACTCACGATTTAGAAATACGCGGTACAGGTGAATTGTTAGGCGACGGTCAAAGTGGACACATTGAACATGTTGGCTTTTCTCTGTTTATGGACATGCTCGACCGAGCAGTAAAATCCCTTAAAAATGGCGAATCTCCAGACATAGACATTACATCACCAGCACAAACTGACGTAAACTTACGAGTTCCTGCGCTTATTCCAGAAGAGTATTTAGGTGATGTACATTCACGTTTGATTCTATATAAACGTATTGCCAGTGCAAAAAGTAGTGAAGAATTAAAAGATCTTCAAGTGGAAATGATTGACCGCTTTGGGCTCCTGCCCGAGGCAACGAAGAACTTGTTTCGTCAAACAGAGCTAAAACTAAAAGCCGAAAGCCTTGGGATTAATAAGATTGAAGCCAATGCCAAAGAAGGTAAAATCTATTTTGGTAGCAAAACACCAGTCGACCCGATGAAATTAATTAAACTTATTCAAACAAAGCCCGACACCTATAAACTGGTTGGCTCTGATACATTGAAATTTTTAGCCTCAATGCATAATGCAGAAGAGCGCTTCCAACAAACGACAATGACTTTGGAATTATTACATTGAAATCGCTAATCGTTATCTTCCTATCCCTAGCTTTACTCAGCACTCGCACTTTTGCTGAAGACGAGAAAATTAATCCAGATACAGCCAGAGCCTATGAGGGCTATTTGGTAACATTTTTGTGGCCTGAAGCCCTGACCAAAGAAGAAGTTGATTATAAAAATGTGCTCTCTAGCGAAAACCTTGTTCGCCTCACAGGAGAAGAAAGCGCTATCGACGACCAAGACAGCAATACAGGTCAGCCCACTCCTTTTGGCAATATCGAAGAAAAGCTGGACCAACACGTCACTATATTAGCCAATCAAAAATGGACGCTTATTTTCAGGTTTCCAGGAGACACTATCAAAAAATCCTTTCATAGCCACCAAGAGAAAGATGGCTACCCCGAATTGACCGCCAACATCGCCATAAAACTTGGGCGCTATTTAGAATCAGATATCCAATACAAGCACTATTTATTTGATAGATACACTCAATCAGATACAATCCTAGAACAAGACAATCAAAATCCCCCTCAAACAAACATAAGCCCCTTTGTCTCACAACAGACAACAGAACCAGAATTAGAGACTGAACTCAAAGAATTCGAGCCAGCATTAGTATTAACATTAAACCAAAGCAATAAAACAGCGAGCAAAAAAGTAAACTACCTAGATCACCCAACGATTGGCACATTACTATATTTTGAACCTATCGAATTAGAGGACGCGATTGAGAGAGTTGCAGAGCAATCAGTTTCACCCGAAACAGGAAGAAGCCTGACCTATGATTCTCTACAAAGCACCAATGAGCTAAAAAAATAGACAGCAATAAAAGCAAGTTAATAAAAAAAGAGTGGGATGCATCACATACCACTCTTTTTTGTTAACACCATTTTTACAACAAATTCTGGTTTATGGCTTAATAACCTCGAGACTGAGTTATTTTCCCAACCCAAGACAGCGCCTTTTGCTCTAACGCGGAAAAGAAAGACAAACCTAAACGCTCAGCCATACCTTTTGGCTGCTTATAAGTAACCTGTATCACTTCAGCATTGTCATAATGAGAAATTAAGTACGCATCACTGGTCATTACCAAATCAATCAGTTTATTATCTACTGCCTCAGAACCATACCAAGTATCGCCCGTCGCAATATCCTCAATATCCAACTGAGGACGCTGACTGGAAACGAAGCGCTTAAACAAACCGTGCGTATCCTCTAGATCTTGCTTGAACTTTTCTCGACCTTCATCGGTATTTTCACCCAACATCGTTAATGTACGCTTGTATTTACCCGCGGTGTGAAGCTCAACATCAATCAAACTTTTATCAAGCAATCTATGCACATTCGGCACTTGCGCAACCACACCAATAGAGCCAAGAATCGCAAAGGGTGCAGCAATAATTTTATCAGCAACACACGCCATCATATAACCACCACTAGCAGCGACTTTATCAACACAAACCGTTAATGGAATATTACTTTCACGAATACGCTGTAATTGTGATGCCGCTAAGCCATAACCATGCACAACACCACCACCACTTTCTAGACGCACCACCACTTCATCCTGCGGTTTAGCAACACTCAAAACAGCCGTAATCTCTTCGCGCATGGTTTCAACAGCCGAGGCCTTTATATCTCCATCAAAATCCAAAACATAGAGGCGCTTTTTAGCGACCTCTTCAGCTTCTTTAGGTGCTTTTTTTAGCGCTTTCTTTTCCAGTTTTTCTTTTTTCTTTTTGTCTTTAGCTAAATTTTTAAGGACTTTTTTATCAAGCAGCTGATTATCTAGCTCAGCTTTCATAGCATCGTAGTTTTCATTCAATTTTGTAACAGACAAACTACCAGGTTGTTGCGACTTACGTTTTCCACTCGACAAGGCAGCCAAAAGAAACCCAATAACCAAGGCAACACTTACCAACTTCAATAAAAAGCCAGCGTAATCAGCTAAAAATTCCAACATTACTTTCCTCTAAATAATCATAAGTTCTTGGCATATTGGGGGTATTTTTGCAAATAACAATCTCTTTTCATGATAATTCTCTATAGATACTGTCTCTTATATGCCTTATTATCTGCACACTTTGAAAAAGCCTCCTAAATAAAACAAGTATAAGAGAGCTAACAAGATTCTTCTGAGACGCTGAAATAACAGAAAAATCTTGTTAATTTTTTTTGCACATTTCAGTGCCTTTCTATGAAGGAGCTATTAATGAAAACCTCACTATCGCAAGCGTTTGGAAGGAACTTCCTCGGTGCCTCACCACTTTGGTACAAACAGATAATCTTAGCCTTTTTGATTATTAACCCTATTGTCTTAGTTGTTTTAGGGCCATTTGTCGCAGGCTGGCTATTAATTATTGAGTTTATTTTTACATTAGCAATGGCACTTAAATGCTACCCGCTACAACCTGGCGGATTGCTTGCCATTGAGGCAGTTGTGCTTGGCCTTACGACACCGGAAGGGGTCTACACTGAGGTTTCTCATAATATTGAAGTTATCTTGCTATTGATGTTCATGGTCGCTGGCATTTACTTCATGAAAGATATGCTGCTATTTATCTTCAATAAGCTGTTAGTAAAAATTAAATCCAAGATCGTAATTTCGTTGATTTTTAGTTTCTCTGCCGCGGTGCTTTCTGCATTTTTGGATGCGCTCACTGTTACAGCGGTCCTTATCAGTGTAGGTGTCGGTTTTTATTCGGTTTACCATAAGGCCGCTTCAGGTCAAAGTTCAAATAAAAACCATGACCACGGAAAAGACGATTCAATTTTGCCCGTCAATACAGAAGACTTAAACGAGTTCCGCTCGTTTTTAAGGGATTTATTAATGCACGGTGCGGTGGGTACCGCTCTAGGTGGCGTTGCTACTCTAGTGGGCGAACCTCAAAACCTACTAATTGCTAAAGTAGCAGGCTGGAATTTTGGAGAGTTTTTTCTTTATGTTGCCCCAGTATCAATACCTGTTTTAATTTGCGGCCTACTAACGGTTGTAGTCCTAGAAAAAACAGCGTGGTTTGACTACGGTGCTCAACTACCCGATACCGTTCGAGATATCCTGAACAACTTTGAAAAAGAAGAAAGCCAAAAGCACACAAATAAAACTAAGGCACAACTTATTATTCAGGGCATTGTGGCTATTGTTCTAGTGCTATCCCTTGCTTTCCATGTTGCAGAAGTAGGCCTAGTAGGTCTAATGGTTATTGTTCTATTAACTTCGTTCAACGGTATTATTGAGGAGCACCGCATCGGGCATGCATTTGAAGAGTCGCTGCCCTTTACAGCACTACTAGTAGTGTTTTTCACTGTCGTATCTGTTATACATTCTCAACACCTCTTCCAGCCTGTGATTGACGTAGTCCTCAATATGCCAACGGACAGCCAACCTATCATGCTATTCATGGCCAACGGCTTACTTTCAGCAATCAGTGATAACGTCTTTGTGGCAACCGTGTATATCAATGAAATTAAAGCCGCTCTAGATGCAGGCACTATCACTCGTGAACACTTTGATAAACTCGCCGTTGCGGTGAATACAGGCACGAACCTTCCAAGTGTCGCGACACCAAATGGCCAAGCAGCCTTCCTATTCTTATTAACGTCAGCGATTGCACCATTGCTTCGCCTGTCTTACGGGAAAATGGTCTGGATGGCTCTGCCTTACACGATAGTTTTGAGTCTTGTCGGCGGACTGTGTGTGGTCTACCTTTTATAATCCACCACCCTAAACAAACAAAAAAGCCCTCACTTCACAGGAGGGCTTTTTTATCGTCAACTCATCGACTAATAATCCTAGTGCTTAACCCGCCATAGCGACTGACCTGATTTTTTATCAATCAAATCTAAACGCTCTTCATGAATTTTTAGTTCTTCTTCACTTGCTCTAATAACTTTCAATGGCGGGCGCTCTTGTGAAAGCCGACGAATTTCCTCTACACCACCCTCTTGTTTAGAATCTGATTCAGAGTTACTGGCAAGACCAAGGCTAGTTTGACCGCCTGTCATCAACAGGTAAACGTCAGCAAGAATTTCCGAGTCTAAAAGTGCGCCGTGTAATTCACGATGCGAGTTATCAATACCGTAACGTCTACACAAAATATCTAGGTTATTTTTCTGCCCTGGATGCTTTTTACGGGCATAAACCAAACTATCAAACACACCACAAACTTCTGCTGTTTTTGGATAACCACCAATCCGAGCAAACTCATGATCCATAAAACCAATATCAAACGGCGCGTTATGGATAATAAGCTCAGCCCCCTTTATGAAATCAAAAAATTCTTGAGCAATCTCATGAAAACGTGGTTTGTCAGCCAGAAATTCGTTACTGATCCCGTGAACACGAAAGGCTTCCTCTTCCACCTCTCTATCGGGATTGATGTAAACGTGAAAATGTCGCTTAGTCAGCTTACGACCAATCATTTCCACGCAACCGATTTCAATAATTCGATGCCCTTGTTTTGGGTCAATACCTGTTGTTTCCGTATCGAGCACTACCTGCCTCATGATGCAGCCCTCAATTCATCAATACCTTTATTCGCCAATTGGTCGGCAATTTCGTTACCTTCTATACCTGCATGACCTTTCACCCACTTCCAAGTTACTTCGTGATATTGGCATTGTTCATCCAAGGCTTGCCAGAGGTCTTTATTTTTAACCGGCTGCTTAGACGCTGTCATCCAGCCTTTTCGCTTCCAACCCGCTAACCATTCCGTAATTCCCTTTTGCACATAAGAGGAATCGGTATAAAGTGTTACAGAACATTTCTCCTTCAATGCACGCAGGCCTTCTATTGCCCCCATAAGCTCCATTCGATTATTGGTTGTGTCATGCTCACCACCACATAGGTGCTTTTCATGTTCGCCAAAAGTAAGCCAAGCTCCCCAGCCACCGATGCCAGGGTTCCCCTTACAAGCACCATCCGTATACATTATTACCTTTTTCACTCTTTCATCTCTTTTGCTGTTGGTTTTGATAATGGCGGCACTCTTACTCGAGCCCCAGACCAACGAGGTTTTAATGGGATAAAACGCCTTACTTGCTTGGTAGCTGTCATCACATATACACCACTAAAAGGCAATTTAAGTGGTTTCAGCAACTTATCAAGCCAAGCAAAACGTGACCGCCACTTACCACTTTGCAGAGGCGGTTCATAATAAACAAATCGTTTTGACTCTAGCGTTAGACCCGCCACTTTAAGCCAATCCTCCAAACGCTGATGTGCAATAAAATGTCCGCACCAAGGAGCCTTAACTTTCTTGGAGAACAAGCGCCTACCCCCCCATAGACTCCAAGGGTTAAAACCAATGATAATCAGTTTCCCGCTAGGCAGTAATGTTCTTGCCGCTTCCCTTAGATCATCATGAGGGGTCGCGGAAATATCTAACGTGTGATGAAATATGTGCACATCGACACCATCTGACTCAAAGGGCAATTCACTTGCTCTAGCCACAATGGTATTACTAGGAGCGCCAAACTCTAAAACAGGGGCAATTAAAATACTTTCTCGCAATCGGTGGTTCTCTAAAGGGAAGTCTCTTAGAGGAGATTGACTCACTAAATAGTAACCCACCGCAGAATCAAGTTCAGAGGCTATTTCGCCCAACTCTAATTGCAACAGGCTATCGCCTAAGTTACTTTTGTACCAATTTTGAAAAAATTGTCTTGATTGATCATCCAACATACAATGAATTCTCTTTATAAAACGGTATGACTGCGTCCTGTTATTATTTTTCTGAGCGCCTCATATGAAACACACTAACTTTTTAAAAGTAGACATGTTATGACTATCTTTCCGCTTCCTGCCTTTAATGACAATTATATCTGGATAATCCAAGATAAAGATAGTTCGGGCATTTGGGCTGTGGATCCAGGTAAAGCAGACGTGGTTTTGAATTACTGCCATGAATATAAAAAGACCTTAGCAGGCATTTTAATCACCCACCACCATAAAGATCATACTGGTGGCGTAGCCGAACTCAAAGCACATTCGAACTGCCCAGTATATGGCCCTAAACATCTTAAAGAACTAGTCACTCACCCTGTCGATGAGCATGACCAAGTTCATATTTTTGCAAGCACCTTCTCCGTCATAGCAACACCAGGGCACACGCTTGATCATTTGTGTTATTTCTCAGATCAAGAAAACCCTATTTTGTTCAGTGGGGACACTCTATTTAAGGGCGGATGTGGTCGCATAATGGAAGGGTCACCTGAACAAATGCTAGCGGCCATGACAAAAATTTCAACTCTACCAGATAATACATTCATTTATGGCACACACGAATACACATTAGCCAACTATCGCTTTGCTCTTTCAGTGGAACCTGATAACAAAGAACTTATAGCAAGCAACCTAGTTAGCCAACAACTTCGCCAAGATAACAAGCCGACCCTACCAACAAAACTCAGCTTAGAGAAAAAAACTAATCCTTTTTTAAGAAGTCATATTGAGACACTAAAAATTCAAGCAGCACAACAACTTAACGAAAAACCAGCATCAAACTCTATCGCCGCTTTTAGCCAAGTGAGGCGCGCGAAAGACAGTTTTAGTTGACCTCTATCACCACACCTTTAAAATGGCGAAACTTTATCCAATTTTGTGACCTTCATGATATATAAATTTTTATGGGTTTGCCTTGCAAGCCTAGCGCTAAGCGCATGCCAAACAGCCTCTAAAATAGAGCGACAAAATACTTCAAGCGACCTGCAAAAATCTTCGGAAGAAGTAGATATAGATACAGTTGAAGCAGATACAGAACAACTTGGCTTTATCGATACAGTTCCTCCAATCGATGCAACCGCTGAAGAAGAGGAAGCAATTAAAACAGAACCCGTTATTGCAAACAGCGAACCAAAAGTTCCAGAAGACATTTGGGAACGCATTCGCGAAGGGTATCAGCTAAATCTAGACATAGACCGCCCTCGGCTGTCATCTCAGTTACGTTGGTTTAGTTCTCACCCTTCTTACTTAGACAGAGTATCAAAGCGTGGTGAACGTTATTTATACTACATAGTAGATGAACTAGAAAAAGCTGGCATCCCTACTGAAATCGCTTTATTACCTATCGTTGAAAGTGGCTTTGATCCTTTTGGCTATAGCCATGGGCGTGCATCTGGTCCTTGGCAGTTTATCCCCTCTACTGGTCAAATGTATGGTTTAGATCAAACATGGTGGTATGACGGTCGCCGAGATATTATTGGTTCAACTCAAGCAGCCATTGCCTATCTAACTCGACTGCACAAAATGTTTGATGGCGATTGGTTACATGCTCTAGCGTCCTACAATTCAGGTGAAGGTACGGTTTTAAGAGCAATTAGAAAAAACAGAAAAGCCGGTAAACCAACTGATTTTTGGTCTCTGGACCTCCCTAGAGAAACACGTGCTTACGTACCAAAATTAATTGCCCTAGCAAAAATCATTAAAAACCCAGAAAAATATAATTATTCAACTTACTTTATTCCTAACAAACCCTATTTTGATGTCGTCAATATTGGTGGACAACTCGATTTGGCTCAAGCAGCAGAGATGGCAGATGTAAGTATCGACGAAGTCTATTTGCTAAACCCTGGATTTAACCAATGGGCCACATCTCCTGATGGCCCACACAGATTGCTAATGCCCGTTTCTAAAGCCAAACAATTTAGAACTAAATTAGCAGAAATACCGAGTAAAGAACGAGTCACCTGGGTTCGTTACACAGTAAAAGCTGGCGACAATTTACTTCTCGTAGCAAAGCAACATAATACGACGGTTAATGTTTTACAGGATGTTAATAAAATATCTTCCACCATGATTCGTGTCGGACAAGAACTAATGATTCCGGTAGCTGGCAATAAAATTGAAAGCTACACACTAAGCTCTCATCAACGCTTATTGGCCAAACAGTCTCGTGCGCCAAACCGCAACCGTATAAAAATAAACTACACCGTTAATTCTGGTGATAGCTTATGGCTGATTTCAAACAAGTACGGCACAAACAGCAAGACATTAGCTCGATGGAATAATATGGGATTAGCTGATCCTCTTATTCCTGGAAAGAAACTCGTTGTATGGTTAAAGCCTAAACAATCAGCAAACAGTACTCGTAGTGTCATGAAGAAAGTGGTCTACACTATTCGTTCAGGCGAGTCATTAGCTGTTGTCGCCAACAAATTCAAAGTATCAATAAATGATATTCGTGATTGGAACCCGAAGGTTGGTAGTAAAAAATACGTTCAACCGGGAGATAAAGTGACCTTACTCGTCAATGTAGTTGGCGGATAAATAAGTTATTTCGATAGGTTAGAATCCAAAAAAAGGGCTGAATTTCAGCCCTTTTTTATATCATTGTACAATCCAATGTCACTATCGCAATATCACTCGTAACGACAAAAGTAAGCCGTCATTTCGGTCACTTTTACTTGGAAAGCCTGGTTTGCCTCAATAATAAATGTTTCACCTTTAGCGAACGTCTTCCACTCACTTTCTGAAGGCAACATCACCGTTAAAGAACCAGACACTACGGTCATATACTCTCTCTGACTAGTACCAAACTCATACTCACCAACAGCCATTACACCAACTGTGGATGTTCCTTCCGCATTATTCAATGCAACGGACTTCACTTGATCATTAAAATAGCTATTTACCGTTAACGTTGTGCTCATATAAAAGTTCTCATTTACGTTTTAAACATATATTTTTCAGTAGCCTAAAAATACAATTAAGTATTTGTGTTGCCAACCATTTCTTCAATTATCCATTCTTTAAAAGCTGACATAGCCGAGGTTACAGAGCGTCGTTTTTCATAAACCAAATAAAAGGATCGGTTAGTGATCAGATGCTGGTTAAACAACACTTTTAGTGTTCCTGCCTCTATCTCAGGCATAATTAACTCCGGATCAGTTAACGAAATCCCTAAACCTTGAGCCGCCGCGCCCGCAGTAAGCGAGCCGCTAGAAAACATCAAACCGCGACGAAATAACTTAGGATCAAGGTCATGTTGCTGCAACCAATCGTGCCATTCATCTTTTCGCTTAGTAACATGCAATAAGGGATAAAAGCGCATATCTTCCGGCCTATCAATAGGCTGCTCAGCTTTAATCAAACGAGGATTACAAACAGGCGCAAGTCGTGCAGGACGCAAATAATGAGCTTCGACGTCATCCCAATCGCCACTACCAAAATACACAGCCATATCTATATCGTTAGCAGAGAAATCAATTAGCCCTGTAGAAGAGCTAATTTCAATCTGAATATCAGGATAGCGCTCTTGAAAACGCTCCATTCTTGGCATCAACCAGCGGGTAAGAAAAGCTGGTGCAACCGCCAGACGAAGAGAGCCAGATTTTTGCTTACTTTTAAGCTCTGAAGTCGCATTTTCTAACTGCTCAAAAATGCTTTTTATTGGCCTTAGGTAAGACTCCCCAGCTTCCGTTAAGATCACTTTACGCTTAGTACGGCGAAACAACTCAAGACCAAGAAAACTTTCTAAGCCTTTAATTTGATGACTAATCGCAGAAGGTGTTACAGACAATTCCTTGGCCGCTTTATTGAAACTGCCATGACGAGCAGCAGATTCAAAACACTTTAATGAATTTAATGGGGGTAAACGATTAATAAGCTCATCTCCAATAGATAAGAAAATAAATGAAGGCACATTCCTTCTGAGTCAGGACTCATCTCAGTATTTTTCAGCAAAAATCAGGCTTAAAAGACTAAATTGCACCTTACTTAATCAATATCGTGAATATAGCTCATCTGTCAATTAATAAAATCTAACTTATTGGATAAATTCACAATAAACTAATAAATACTACTCATCTTCATCACCAACATTGCCTGACACTGGAAAACGTTTCGGCGGCAACTTAAACGCATCAAAACCATCTTGTTGATTATCATGGAAACGCGCTTTACCAGCTGGCTTCTTATTCGTTTTCTTCGATGCTTTTGTCGGTGCTTTTGCATGGCGTTTTTTGACTTCTTGACGAACCGGCTTAGGTGGCAGCAACCCTTTAAACTTCGGCTCAAGCCCTTCTATGGATTCGGTGACAAATGTCTTTTGCAAGAAAGTTTCTATTGCTTTGAAATTCACCCAATCTTTCGGTCCAACCAGAGAATAAGCATCACCTTTAAATCCAGCACGACCAGTACGACCTGTTCTATGAACAAATTCCTCTGCTTGCTTTGGCAAATCAAAGTTAAAAACATGGGATACGCTAGCAATATCCAATCCACGAGAAGCGACATCGGTGCTCACTAATACATCAAACTGCCCTTTCGCAAAGCTTTCCATGGTCTTATTACGAGCACCTTGAGATAAGTTTCCATTCAATGCTTGGGTACTTAATCCCCAACCAGCAATAATCTCAGACAAACGCACGGTATCGTTTTTGGTTGCGGTAAACACAATGGCCTGCTTTATGGTTTGACCCACTAATAAATGTTTAAGCAAGGATTCCTTATGATCAAGATGGTCACAAAGCAATACATGCTGAGCAATGTCTGTGTGTTCATCAAAGCCTTGACCAATGGCAATGCGGGAAGGTTCTCGTAACAGCTCCCCTGCAATTTCACTGACTTCTGTATTATCTAGCGTCGCTGAAAAGAACAGCGTTTGACGCTGGCGATGACTAGCTGCAGCGTTAATCGCTCGCATGGCATCAGCAAAACCTAAATCCAACATACGATCGGCTTCATCCAAAATAAGCAGTTCAAGCCCTTCTAAAAAAACGTGACGCTGTTTTAGGTGGTCAACCAAACGGCCAGGAGTCGCCACTATAAAGTGAGGGTCTTTTTGCAATGACTTATGCTGGTCATTAAAGTTCTCTCCGCCCTGTATCAGTATGGAGGTAAAACGACTAGCGGCTAATAAAAGACGAAGTTGAGCAAACACTTGTTTTGCCAATTCACGAGTAGGCACCAAGACAACCACACGAGGATCACGTTTAGACAAGGCCTTCTTCTTGTAAACACGATGCAAAGCGGGCAATAAGTAGGCAAGTGTTTTTCCAGAACCTGTTTTTGATGACGCCAACAAATCACGGCCAGCCATTGCTTCTGGAATAGCACGAGATTGAATCTCTGTTGCCTCATCAAACCCCAAATGGTCAATGGACTTTAAAATGCGATTATCAAAACCAAATTCTTCGAATAACAAACAAACACCCCTTTCAAAACTAAACATACAGCGTAGCGAAAGCACTACGCTTAATTCGCGCATTATAACCTAGACAAGTTCAAATTCGTTATTCATCTTGCATTAAAAGATAGCTTTTACCGGCACTTATTATGCCCATCCCCCTTCCTTTAGACGTCTCGACACGCTCTAGGCTTTCAGCCATACCATAAAACACATTTCGCCCTACTAATGCCTTCATACCATAGCGCATAGAAATATAGGGACGCTCTTCATTTTTAAAAGTTCCCATCCAAAGGTCGCAATCAATACCAAGCACCAAAACATCATCAGTTTGTGTAGTAAATTCAATCGCTCGGCCATGCTTTGTATGTATCCACTGCCAATTAGCGACAAGAAAAGGGGCATCTTCTACTTGGATTCGAACCTTCTCAACAGGCGTCACTAAAAAGTGCTCGTCATTTTCAAACCACAATATTCGGCTAAACATAGTAACCATGGCCGGACGTTTAATCTTACCACCGTCATGAAACCACTCACCATTTGATTTAATTACCATATCCATATCACCACAAAAAGGCGGGGCCCAATTATGGACAGGTGGCAAGCCGGAAGATGGCATCTCAGAAAGACCTTTCAATTCTATATTTGACATAATTTCTCTCTCTACAAGATTAGCGTGCCTCACTTCATCAACAATATTATTCAACTTCTAAGCAAAGCCTTGAATTCATTTCACTGTTAGAATACCAACAACAAACAAACATCACGAGATGCAGACCCCAACCTTTTATCGACATTATCTGCCTCGTCTAATCAGAGTGTGACATTATGAAATCGGAATTAGCAAAAAAGCTTCAAGACCCTAGTCGAGGCGCTTATTTCATCGGAACAACACCGCCAAAGTCCTCTCTTGAAGAGGAACAACTAGAGCAAGTCAGCCAAAAGCTGCTTGATCGACTTGATAATATCGACGTCGATGGCTTAATCGTTTATGACATTCAAGACGAAACCAGCCGTATTGACAAGCCTCGTCCATTTCCTTTCATGGAAACTCACGACCCACGAGCTTGGTCAAAGCGTCTCCACCAACAATCAGAAAAACCCGTAATTACATACAAGTCTGTGTCATCACGTAGCTCTGAGGAATTTTCAGGCTGGTTAACAGAAGCATGGGAACAATACGGCATTCGTGATTTAGTATTAGTCGGATCGCCATCTTCAAGTGGTAATATTAAGCTGCCATTACCGCAAGCTTATGAAACACTAAAAGCATCACCTCATGACTTTAATCTTGGTGGCGTCACTATTGCTGAACGTCATGCAAAAAAAGGCGACGAGCATTTACGTCTTTTGAAAAAATCTGAGTCCGGGTGTGAGTTTTTCATTTCGCAAGCCGTTTACAACCACCAAGCAACGGCAGACTTAATCAGCCGCTACGCGAGAACCTGCAAAGAAAAAGGCGAAACACCCAAACGTATCATCTTAACCTTCACCCCATGCGGCAGCGCAAAAACACTTGAATTCATGGAGTGGTTAGGTATTTCTGTACCTGATGCAACAAAACACCGCATATTGGATGCGTCTGCACCACTCGAGGAATCCATTAAAATTTGCCGCAATGCCTTAGAGCAAATTATTGAGACAGCACTACCGCTTGGTGTTCCACTTGGCTTAAACATCGAGAGTTTGACCAACCGAAAAGAAGAAATTGATGCCTCGATTCAACTCTACAAGCTGTTAAAGGCAACATTAGACCTTAAACTGGCAGAACAATCTCTTTCGAAATAGTTTGCCTTATTAATTGTGCTAAACAAGCGTATCCAGCACGGCTAGAACTTGCTCAACACGAATATGCTGCATGGCCTTAGGGTCATGCACACGAGTTGACCAAGGTAATTCAGCGACTGGCTTTTGATACTCTTTAACGACCAATTCCTCATAAACACTCTGAACTTTATCTAAATCACGATATGGACCAGTTCTGCACGGGTTAGAATGCGCATACAACCCAAGAACTGGCGTACCAACCAAGGTAGCCATATGAGCAGGCCCAGTATCAGGACTAACAACCAATGACGCCCCTTTCAAGACAGCCAACATTACATTGATTTGAGTTTTACCCACCAAATTAATGACCCTATCAGCATGACTAGAAATAATTTTTTCCGCAAAATTCGCCTCTCCTACAGAAGGGCCACCTGTGATAACGGGGCAGATACCTTTCATTAATAATCGCTCAATAACAGCCTGATAACCCTCAATCGTCCAGTTTCGATCTTCTTTAGAGGCTGACGGATTAATCACCACATAATGGTTTGGCAAACCAAGGTCTGGTTCTGGCAAAATCAACTCACAAGGCAGCGTTGGTTCAGTCACCCCCAACACACTGGCAATGGATAGAAAAGAATCGAGGACATGCTCACCTTTAGGTTCAGGCGCATATTCATTCACAAACCAATGTTGCTTTTCACGAGAGTGAGATAAGGCAAAACCAATACGTCTTTTGGCTTTGATCATTCGAGAAACCACACTCGCCCTAAAGGACCACTGCAAATGCAACAACACATCAAACGTTTGGCCACTTAATAACTTACGCAATGCCCACAACCCGGAAAAACCGCTATTTTTATCATATACAACCACTCGCACGCCACTGAGCAAACGAACTAAGTTAGCCTCTAATGGAGAGGTTACCCAAGTCACCTGAATGGATGGGTTCTGCTTTATAATAGACTGCACGACTGCCATGGCATGACATACATCACCCAGCGCCGATAATCGAATCACGGCCAAATGTTCAATATTCTCTTGTTGCATGTCTTCCTCTAGGGCTGCTTAAACTCAGCAAGTATTATAGAATAGACACTCTTGAATGTGTCCAAGTTTATAGACATTACAAAGAACATCTTAATAAAGCGAGCACCATGCCACAAACCATCAAAATATCGCCTGACACAATACTGTTAAAAAGCGATCCAACGTTACCGTTAGCAACAACTTGGTTTGATCCAGAGTTCTGGCAGTCACAACAAGCATTGACAGGCACAGGAAATGGCCGAGGTGCAGTCTGGTTTATAAATAGTCAATTTGGAAAGTTTGTCATTCGACGTTATCGTCGAGGTGGGCTTATTGCAAAACTTAATAAGTGCCGATTCTTATTTACAGGACTAGAAAAGACACGACCTTGGCTCGAACTGAGTTTATTAGAAACAATGAATAAACTGTCTCTACCTGTCCCCAGACCAATTGGCGGCATTTTTACCGTTAGATTTGGCTTCTATCAAGCAGAACTATTGACTGAAACGATCACAGACGCAGAAGATCTTTTCGACATAATTAAAAGCGGTCGACCTGATCAAGCGGACTGGAATCAAATAGGTAGAGTCATTAAACACTTTCATGACAACGGCATTTATCACTCAGACTTAAACTGCCACAACATTATGATAGATAAACAACACAAAATTTGGCTCATTGATTTCGACAAATGTGAGCAAAGAGAACTCAACCAAGAGTGGATGCAGTCCAATATTGACCGACTTAAACGCTCAATAGATAAAGAATCCAACAAATATTCAAATTTTCATGTATCTGAAGAGCTATGGCAGGCTTTTTTGGAGGGTTACCATGGCTAAAAAAAGCACTTTAAACAAAAGCATTATCCACTTTATCAGTCCAAAATATTGGCTTACTTGGTTAGCTATGGGGATTGCTTACCTACTCAGCTTTTTACCATGGTCTATACAAAAAAAGCTCGGCGAAACTTTAGGCAAGGCACACTATTCTTTAAGTAAAAACCGCCGGCATATTTGCAATGTAAACTTGCGCCTTTGCTTTCCGGACATGTCCGACGCCGCCAGAAAAAAATTAGCCAAGGCGCATTTTGAAAGCATGGGAATCGGTGTTTTTGAAATGTTTGCCACTTGGTTTCAGGACCGAAGCAAAACTATCTCAAAGGTCTCATTTCATGATCAAGACGTAATCGAAAAAGCACTCGCAAAAGGAAAAGGCTGCATTATTATCGGCGCACATTTTTCCTCTATCGATCTTTGCGGCACACACATGGCACGATACATTGATGTCCACCCAATCTACAAATTACAAAGAAACCCAATCATGAATTGGGTTATGGAACGCCAGCGCAAAAACATTTTCACTAAGACAATCGAGCGCAGAAACGTTCGTGGAGTCATGACGTCACTTAAAGAAAATAAAGCTGTTTGGTATGCAGTAGATCAAGATTACGGGCGCAAGAACTCTGTTTTTGCGCCATTCTATGGTCACCAATGTGCCACTATATCTCATATCAGTCGACTAGCAAAAACAACCAAAGCGGCCATTCTTCTTTATGATTATGGGCGTACTGATAAAGGCTACTTTCTTTCTTTACAGGAATTAGAGGATTATCCAACTGGTGATGAAGTGCTTGATGCAACTAAAATCAATAAACTTATTGAGGCACAAATAGAGCCCAAAAAAGAACAATATTTTTGGACACACAGACGCTTTAAAACACAAGAAATACCAGGCGCCCCCACTCCCTACGATAAATAAAATAAAAGCCACTGAAAGCATTTTTCAGTGGCTTTTATTATCCAAGCGACACTCAATTATCGAAGACTATCGCGAACTTCCGACATTAAGCGCAAAGATCTCAACCGCGCTTCAGGGTCATGAATCGGCATTGATATAATCAGCTCGTCCACTTTAGTCATAGCAACAAAGCTTTCTAACTGGAACGCAACAGACTCTTTTGATCCCACCACAGCATATTGCAACATATGTTCGACCATATGCTTCTCGCTGGGCGACCAGATCCCATCCATACTATCAACAGGCCTAGCAAAAGGAAGATTTCGACTACGGCGCAAATTCACAAACTGCTGTTGCGCAGAAGTAAATAGATATTTCGCCTCTTCATCTGTCTCAGCAACCACAGCCATAACACCAGCCATTGTGTGCGGCTTCGCAAGCTGCTCAGAGGCTTTAAAATTTCGACGATAAACAGTAAGCGCTTGAATCAACTGATCTGGTGCAAAATGAGATGCAAAAGAGTATGGCAAACCAAACTCTGCCGCGACCTGAGCACTATATAAACTCGACCCCAACATCCATATCGGCACGTGAGTATTATGCCCAGGAACAGCCATAACACCCTGATCACCACCTCCAAGTAATCGCTGCAACTCCAAAACATCATCTGGATAACTATCAACAGAAGCATCCATATTACGTCGTAGAGCTCTTGCAGTCTGCATATCCGTACCTGGTGCACGACCCAGCCCCAAGTCAATACGGCCAGGGTATAGTTCTGCTAAGGTACCAAATTGTTCGGCAATCACTAAAGGGGAATGATTTGGCAACATAACCCCACCTGAGCCAATACGAATTTTTGATGTAGCAGCACCAAGGTGAGACAGCACAACAGAGGTAGCCGAACTCGCCACCCCCGCCATACCATGATGCTCAGCCAGCCAAAACCGTTCGTACTTATGCTCTTCAGCGGCGACCACCATGCGACGGCTGACCGCCAATGAATCAGACACCGAAGAGCCTTCTGCTACAGGTGCAAGATCAAGAATCGAAAAGGGAATCATAGTATTCATCCAACAAACTAATATACCCCTTATTTAAGACCCATCAATGCAAGTTACAAGGAGGTAATCATGCACGAAATGCAGAAGCACTGTCCCTACTTACTATAGAATAATTGTCTTATCTATTTTCCAAACGATTATAATCTAAGATCCCACTCTCTCTTGGGCGGTCTATTTTATTAAGATTAGCGATGGCATCACTTACAAACCAAAAATTAGGGTGAGTTCTGCGGATACCAAAACTATCAATAAGAGCAGCATAGTCCTCTTCTGTCTTAAGGTTATCAACTTGCTCCGCCCAATCAATAAGCTCACTTTCTTCAACTTGCATCAACACATTGGGATAATCACCTAAGACCCCCTTCACCAAGGTCACACCATCTTCACTAGGTAGTCGCGCGGCCTCCTCATCCAATAAACTCGAGATATTAGCATGAGCTTTATTATGAATAAGGCTAATAACTTCTAATGGCGCACCCTGCTGAGTCACCAATATGGTTGCCACATTGGGCAAATGAACCAACCCACCACCACGAACAGATTGCAGCTTATATAGCGCCTTGAGTTGATTCGCTGTCAACTTACTTTGCTCCAAATCGTAACCATGATCTAACACTGCGGCCAACTTATCGCGAAGCTTTTCATACAACTCTGATTGGTGGTCACTCGTCTTGTAACTAATTTGGGTCTGACGATTTACTTTTATATAATCACTAAAAATGTAATTCTTAATTGTTTCATTCGCTTCTCTATACCAATATTTTCGGATTGATTCGCGATCATCTTTGGGAAGCAAAAGTAAAAAGTTCATCTCCCCTTCCATTCTTAAGAAGTCCATATACAAACGCGTTACTAGCTGATGACCCACATTACCGTATACATCAAACCCTGCCACCAACAAATAGTGGATACGCTCTAACAATGGATAATCAATTACCCAAGCCGTTTTAGGGTGCTGTCCAACCATGCCTTTTACCACAGAGGCATTATCAAAGTGGCGAAATACGGTTAAAGCCGCATTTTCATTATTACCATCACCGTCCCAAATTAAACTCAAATCTAGAGGAATTTTACTGCCTACTTCACTTTCAATAAGCTTCGCTTTTGCAGATAAGTAAGATTTTTGCTGCTCCGAAAAAGTAACCCATGAAGCCGGTGACAAAGTATTACTAGAACCAATAGCGGGTAAATCTAAGTTCTGAACTTTATCCTCTAAATAATCGGCAGAGCCCTTGTTATAAACTAACTCAGGGTCAATAAAATACACCCAAAACTGCTCATTGATCACATTTACCGCAACTTGACCACGGCAAACAGGGCCTTTAATAAAGGACATAATGGTTTTTTGAGAATGATCTAATAAGAAACGATAACGCCCATGAGCTGGTATTTCACGAAATGTTTTAAAAGGGTTTGTCGCTACTTCAGGCGCATAGCCGGGATCCCTAGTGACGTCATAATCTTCAGCGTAAAAATAAGACTGCCATCTAGCGTATCTCGCCTCATCTAACTGCATAGGAATATGATTTTTTTGAACCTTTACTTCTGGGTCTGTCCAAAAGCGGTAATAGACACGATCAACACCTGGCGGATCATATGGCCTGCGCGTCGCAATACGGTCAATCGGCTCACCCGGTGGAGTTTTAGAACGCACTAGCTGAAAACGAAACTCTTCACTGCCATCCAAATACAAACTATATAAATAAAGATGCTCGTAAATATAGCGTGAAACTAACTGCTCTTTTAAGGTGTCGCCATTTAAACGATACTCCCACAAAGCAACTTGTTGCTGTAGCTTCGCTGGCAAAGGCTTAGCTGGCGACATTTTCCCACCTTTAGCTAACCAACGCGTTAGGACATCATATTCTCCAGAACTAAGTGCAGGCAGCCCATACGGCATCCCCCAATTCGGGTAATCCTCTTCAAATTGCCTATACTCTTCGATACTGACACACTGCTGATCTCGAGCGAGCGAAAAGTCATAACTATCGGGCAAAACAGGCTGCGTAAAATCCCCTTGTTTTTTACGCAACGCAATCGCTCGGTATAACAAACTACCTTGTAAATTAGCAGATGGAGATTGTTCACGTTCGTTTAAGACTGGGTGGAAACCTTTTGATCGCCATTCATCAGTACTTTTCGCATCGATAAATAAACGTGTTGGCGAAGCCGCTAATAAGCGAGTGCCATCATACACAAGATCTTTTGAACCTCCTCGTTCAATACCACCAGAAGCGGTGAGTTTCAATTGACAAGGCGCATCGTAACAAGCATGACAAGAAACACAGCGACTATCTAAAATAGGCTTCACTTGTTCATTATAAAATGCACTATCAGCATCACTCACATCACCAATACGATTGGCTGGATCTTGCACCCCAAACACATTATCAAATTGGTGTGTGGCATAAGCCGCACAGCCAGAAATTAACAATAGCGAACAAAAAAGGGTTAGCCACCGAGACATAAAAGGTTCCTCATTTTCCGTTTCATCGTATTCGCGAAGCACTTCATCCCTATATTGTCACAAGATCACTGCCAGCCAGACGTTATTAACGTAATGTAACCCTTGCTGCATTAATAGCCCAACAAAGGTATTAATATAAATAAAAAAACGCCCATAAGGCGTTTTTCGATTAAAGAGTAAAAAAACAGAGGCTCTGTTTACTAATCTTTGCTCTCTATCATTCCGTCATCAGGATAATCATCCGATAATTCATAAGCATCATCGCCCATATCATCGTTCGCAATGAGAAGAGCATCTTCATAAGCACCGCCAAACTCAATACGGGTAATATCGTACAAATCATACTCAAATGTATCATCAAACCAACGAGCATCTGAACCAATTTCTTCTAGCTCATACGTAACGGCATCAGCTCGAACGACACGACCAATTTCACAGCTATCTGGCTCAATTTCTTCACGATGAAGAGTAACCAAACCAAATTCTTCACTAATATCAATTAGTAATACAGCTAAATCATCAAGCTCTACTTCAGGGTCAACCACTTCTTCGCCACGAAGCGCTAATACTTTTTTCTGGAAGTCATTAAAGGGAGCAGGATGAGCAAAGTCACTAATATCCTCCAAAAAGAGAATTTGATAACCATTAAGGCGAACACTATCATCCACTAATTGGAGCAAAACCATTTCTTCGTTGGCATCCACAACAAAACCGTCGGTCCAGCCATCCGGCCCATCCAATTCCTCACGAAATATGCGAACAACATTATTTCGAGTGCGGGCTTTTTCCAATTCGATGAGCATATCGGCTCCCTAAAAAAACGTAAAATAAACAAGCGCTAGTGTAAACCCAGCCAGCGCAAGGAACAACTATCCTAACACGTTAGAATCATTGCAACACTTCGTGCCAGTTTTCGATCATATTAATCAGGTCTTCTAAGCCACATTCTGCTTGAATACCGTCTGTCGACGTTTGATAAAAACTTTCTTGCGTATCGAACATGGCTTTTATTTCTTCTTCTGCTGAGTCTAGATCCACTTGTCGAGAGACAGACGCCCCTTCTTCGCTCAGAATCACATCAAAAGGGCCATGCTTAAATGCTGTGGTTTCTTTTTCCGTTTCCGCCAAACGAGCGGCCATTAACACTCGCTGAATACTTTCTAAATCACGTACATATTCAGAGACCCATTCGCCAATTGCAGCAAACTCATACCCTGTATAAATACGATAAACATTTTCGTCCTGATCAAAGGCAATTTCATAATCCATGACCGTGAACCTCACTGTTTGTCATCTATGTTCTCATCTTGCTGAATAGTTTGAGCTTGTTCTGTTGATTCTGCTTGCTCCACTGATTGGGCATTACGATACGCGCGATTGCTTGCTTGCTGACGTTGTGGAACAGCAGCGGCCAATCGAGCTTGCCTCTCGGCTTCTTTTTTCGCTTTTGCCTCTTCAACCAGCCGCTCTTCATGAGCAATCATTTCCGGTGTTTCCATGACATAAGGACCAATAGCGCCAGTTCTTACATCATTTAAAAATACTTCTGCCGCTTTATGCATGTCGACTTTACCACCTGCACGCAAAGCACCACGTTTAGAGCCAATCACCTTCAGCACTTCGTATGGATCTGCAGAGACTTCTTTCAATTTATAACGCGTTGTAAGCGACTCTAAATAATCGTCAATAAAAAACTTCAACCCTGCCAAAGCAACGTCTTCGTAATCAATTGCAGTATCACGAACAGCACCCGTTACCGCCAAACGATAGCTGGCATCAGGGTTTTCAATTTTCGGCCACAGAATGCCTGGTGTGTCTAATATTTGAAAACCATTAGTGACTTTCAACTTTTGCTGAGACTTAGTTACCGCTGGCTCGTCGCCTACTTTAGCCACGCGGCGACCTAACAAAGCATTCATTAAACTGGACTTTCCAACGTTAGGAATGCCAGCAATCATGGCTCGAATTGGTTTTTCAGCGCTGCCTCTATGGGGAACCATCTGGCTCACCCATTGGCTAATTCTTCCGACATCCGCTTTGTCTAATGTCGAAAAGGGATGGGCCAAAACAGATTCATTACCACGCCAATGCTCTAACCATAAGTCTAGTCTAGCTTTGTCCGCTAGGTCTTTTTTATTCAACAGACGAAGAACTGGAACCTCTCCACGTAAAGTATTCAGCATGGGGTTCTGGCTGGAATCGGGAATACGGGCATCCAATACCTCGATAACGATATCTACTTGCGTCATGACTTCTTCGATTTCTCGACGCGCTTTATTCATGTGCCCTGGATACCACTGAACGCTCAACCTAACTCCCCTATTCTAACCAAGTCTTTTTCGGTGGCGGATTCTACCACAAGTTACGGCAAGAGAGAGATAAAATACTGCGCACCTATCTCTCATGAATTTATTGGGCTTTTATTGTAGTGATCAAATCAAATCTGACCTAAGTCAAGGTGGCCAATCAGAAAATACCTATACTCATCCATTCCAGATAAACGATGGCGAGGAATCTGCACCAAGCTTAATTTGTTTATCTGGTTGTTCTCTCGATCGGGCCTGCTATGAAGTAAGTAGCGAATAAGGTCCATTTAGCCGAGGCTGTGTGTGGCCTCGGCTTTTTTCATCTCTTGCTCAACATAATCCAATAAATCTGGATACAAGGCTAAAAACGGGGCTTCAGCCTGTGCGACTACATTAGGCAAATCATCGATAAAACCTTGTAAATGTGCTCCGTGTTTCCAGCGGTGCATGATAGAACGAATCGCTCTATCGACACCGTCAAGTGTCCCTAAGTTAGACAACCAATTATCATGTTCCAATGAACTAATCATATTTCTCAAACGCTCTGGACTGCGACTTTTATCTTTTACCAACCCCGCCACCGCCTGCTCACAAAATACATCTAAAGGAACAGAGCTAAACTGTGGCCAGTTTTGTATCAACCAATAATCCATCGTAATATCCTGCACAATTCCAGCAAATCGACGCCGTCCTTTCCGCTCCATAGCACGAAACAATAAACTGGCTTCATGCTTATCCACCATAACATCCACTTTTTGATGCAGGCGCCAGCCAAGCAGTAAATCTGAATCCAATCGATTAGCGTCAACGGGAAAGTCCCCCAATAAATTGCCAACCCAGGAAGTACTGGTAAGCGAAGCAATGTGGAGGTGGGCAAAATAATTCATATCTACCTAATTATTGTTAAGTACACCTTTTAAATAAAACACAATCCAACTTAAATTGTACTCAAACTCATTCGTCTTGCTGTCTTTTTGCTCATTTTTTTGTAAAAATGCAAGATCGTCTTAATGGTCAAGATTTGTAAATGCCAAACTATCCGCATCTTATAAACTCTTTCTCCATCTAACAAAAGCAACCACTTTCACTATACAATGAGACCTAAGATAATGAAAAAAAAGGTTATTATAGTTTGCTGCTTAGCCCTGCTCTTATGGAATAAGGCAACAGCAACAACACTAAAAATGGCCTTTGATGCGGACCCCATTTCATTAGACCCGCATGAGCAATTGTCAGAAGGTACCCTACAATTCTCTCATCTTGTTTTTGACCCTTTATTACGCTGGAAACAAGATAGTCAGTTTGAAGCCCGTTTAGCGACCAAATGGGAGAGGATCGACAACAAGACAATGCGTTTTTATTTGCGCCACAATGTCACCTTTAGAACAGGCAACCCATTTACGGCCAAAGACGTTATTTACACCATTGAACGGCTCAAGAAATCCCCTGATTTTCGCGCCATGTTTGACACTATAGACTCCGTTTCCTTAGTCGATAAATACACGGTCGATGTTCATTCAACCTATACTAACCCATTGCTACTCAACATAATGACCTATGTTTTCCCAATGGATAAAGCTTTCTACCAAGACCAAGATCAAATCGTTAAATATGGTGAAACATTTGCCTCTCGAAATGTCTCCGGAACAGGACCTTTCATTCTGACAGAACGAGAGCTAGGCAACCGTATGGAACTAGAACGTAACCCTAATTACTGGGATAAAAACACAATTGGTAACGTCGATAAAATCATACTCACCCCCATTCGTGCTGACTCAACAAGGTTAGCCGCTCTTCTATCTGGCGATGTAGACTTTATTTTCCCTGTTTCGCCGATAGACATTGAACGCACTAAAAAGATCAAAGGCATCCAACTGGTTACACTGCCCAGCACACGCATATTATTACTGCACATGAACCAAAAACGCCGTAAAGAATTTCAAGACATTAGAGTTCGAAAAGCCATTAATTTAGCCATTAACCAATCTCTCATCGTCGAAAAAATCTTAAAAGGCTACGCAACACCAGCAGGGCAATTAAGTGCCGACCGGTTTTTAGGTCATATCAATAATTTAGAACCAGAATACGATTTAAAAAAAGCCTTAATGCTTATGAAAGAAGCCGGCTATGAAAAAGGCTTCCGCATCACCATGATGGCGCCAAATAATCGCTACATGAACGATGAAAAAGTCGCACAAGCCATTACCGCCATGCTGTCTAGAATTCATATTACTGTCGATTTAAAAACGCTCCCCAAAGCACAGTACTTTAAAGAGTTTGATAACCGTAGCGCAGACATCATGATGCTAGGGTGGCAATCAGACACTATGGATTCCAATAATTTATTTGAATTTATTATTGCCTGTCCAGATGCCAAAACGGGGCTGGGCGCTTATAATGCCAGCGAGTATTGCAGACCTTATATTGACGACGATATCCGTCAAGCAAACCGAGAAATGAATCCCGAGAGGCGCATTCGTCTTATGCAGCAAATAGAGCGAACCATCTATAATGACGCCGCAATCGTGCCTCTATATTGGCAATCCCTTACATGGGCAGCTAAGGATAAAGTCAAAATACGAGACATAGTCAATGATCAAAACTATCCTCATATAGGAGATCTATTCATTGCAGAATAGTAAATATGGCAAACTCTTTAAGAGATTGTATCAAAGGGCCCCCATGCAAATAACCACTGGGAATATCATTACCTGATGTTGATTTTTTCACTCCGCCGCTTAATACAAGCTTGCTTTGTCATGATCATCATTAGCCTGATCAGCTTCGCGATACAAGATAAGTTAGGCGACCCCGTGCAACAAATGGTTGGCATGACAGTTTCTCAGGAAGAACGCAATCAAATTCGGGATGAGCTCGGCTTAAATGACGGTTTTTTTCTTCAGTACTGGCGATTCGCAAAAGGTGCCATTCATGGAGACTTAGGTACTTCCTACTACTATAAAGAGCCGGCTCTCAATGTCATTCTTGAAAAACTACCAGCGACATTAGAATTAGCCTTTTGCGCTATTGTATTGGTCGTTATTGTCGCTACACCTTGTGGCGTTTTAGCGGCTATTAAACCCAGACATATACTGTCTCGTTTGTTAATGGTAATCAGCTCTGTAGGACTATCAGTCCCTATATTTATTATTGCTATTCTGATGGTGTATATATTTTCCATTGAACTGAATATAGCTCCCAGCTTTGGACGTGGACAAACCAAAGAAGTATTTGGTTTATGGGAAAGCGGACTATTTACAAAAGACGGTCTTAAGCATTTATTGCTTCCTAGCCTATCGCTTGCAATTGCCTTAATGCCTATTTTTGTTCGCCTAATTCGCGCCGAGATGATGGAGGTATTGCAGTCCGAATATATCCGTTTCGCTTGGTCAAAGGGCTTGTCAGCTAGGCGTATTTATTTTAAACACGCCTTAAAAAACACCATGTTACCAGTCATTACTGTAGGAGGGATCCAAGCAGGAACGTTAGTGGCCTACACCATTTTGACCGAAACCATTTTCCAATGGCCTGGCATGGGCTTTTTGTTTATGGACGCGGTTAGCCGAGTGGATACTCCTCTCGTTTCGGCTTATTTAATTGTTGTTGGTGGCATTTTTGTAATTACAAATACCTTGGTAGATTTAATCTATGGATTAGTTAACCCTACTGTACGCTTAGCGAGCCACGGCTTATGAAGTACACAAAAAGAGACATCTTTCACCCTACTTCAGGCAGTCGTTGGAGCCATATTGTATCCGGCTTCGTGGGTGATAAATTGGCGATGCTTGCTCTCATTATTTTCCTCTTTTATTGCCTTGTCGCACTGCTTGCCCCCTTAGTGGCGCCTTACGATATCACTGACCCTACGTTTATGGACCTAATAAACGCAGAAATTGCTCCAAACTGGATCAGTGGCGACGCACGCTTTTTATTAGGGACTGATGCACAAGGTCGAGACTTATTATCCGTTATTTTATATGGCACACGTCTGTCACTCACTATCGGCATCTGTGCTGTCTTGATCCAAGCCACGCTCGGGATTTGTATCGGCTTGATAGCTGGCTACTTAGGTGGGCGAATTGATAATTTTTTGATGCGCTGTGCAGATATTCAATTGTCTTTCTCAAACATGATGGTCGCCATTGTCTTTCTGGCTATCTTCCAATCTTTGTTTGGTATGGCTCGATATCAGCAACTTGCTATGGTCATTCTTATTTTAGTCATTGGCTTAACTGAGTGGCCTCTCTTTGCGCGGACTATTCGAGCATCAGTACTGGCAGAAAAACAAAAAGAGTATGTTGACGCTGCCAGAGTAATGGGCATAAGTTCAAAACGCATCATGTTTCGTCATATCCTACCCAACACCCTTTCACCAGTTTTGGTTATTTTTACCGTTCAAATTGCCAATGCAATTGTCGCTGAAGCCGCATTATCGTTTTTAGGTCTAGGCATGCCAGCAACAGAGCCCTCTCTTGGCTCACTAATTTCTGCTGGTTTTGCCTATATGTTTTCTGGCTCATGGTGGATTTGTGTCATCCCAAGTATCACACTGATCATTTTAATTCTAGCCATGAACTTACTTGGTGATTGGTTACGCGACCATCTAAACCCAAGGACGTATAAAGACTAATATGAGACCTTTTTACACGATGTCACGAGCAAAGCAAAGACGAGGCAAAAATAGACGAGAACGCGGAGTTTATGGAGTATAAATGAGCAATTCAAGTCTGTTTTTAACAAGGTATTGGCAAGCACAGCAGTCGTGCAAAGGTCTCAAATGAATTTACTAAGTGTCAGTAACTTACACGTCAACTTTCACATGAAAGAACAGGAACTCGCTGCTCTTATTGACGTCAGTTTCACTTTAAATCGTGGCGAACGAATCGCCATTGTTGGTGAATCCGGTGCTGGAAAATCAATTTTAGGATTCTCTATTGTAAATTTGATTGGTAAACCTGGGTATATAAAGTCTGGGTCAATTAAATTAGAGAGCAAAGAAATTACAAAAATGAATTTGCGGCAGCTACAGGAAGTTCGTGGCAAACGCATTGCGATGATTTTCCAAGACCCGATGATGACACTAAACCCAGTGCTAACTATAGGCGACCAATTAGTCGAAACCATCCGCAGCCATACCAAAATATCTTATAAAGATGCTCGAAACATAGCGATTGAAAAGCTGCATCATGTACAAATTGCGTCACCAGAGAAACGTTTTAATCAGTACCCGCATGAATTATCAGGCGGTATGAGACAGCGGGTTATTATTGCATCCGTATTGCTACTCAATCCGGATATTATTATTGCCGATGAGCCGACCACAGCTCTGGACGTCACGATTCAAGCAGAAATACTGCAACTGCTACTGACCATTTGCCGAGATAATGGTGTAGCACTAGTGTTAATTAGCCATGACCTTGGCGTGGTATCCAAAGTGGCTGAACGTACTTTGGTAATGTACGCCGGTCATGTTGTTGAAGAAGGTCCTACCCTAGAAATCATCAATGATCCTCAACATCCGTATACCCAAGGCCTGTTAAATGCATTACCCCAGATGACATTACCTGGGCAGCGATTAAACCAAATCCAAGGCAGCATGCCATCACTAGCAGAACGCCCAACAGGTTGCGCATTTCATCCACGCTGCCCTTATGCGACACAAAAATGCAGACAAGAACAACCTAAGTTTATTTACAGCGGTGTGTCTAGCGTCGCCTGTTTTTTGGTCGAAGATATGCTCAACGAGTTCGCTAATAACGATAAGGAAATAAGCTAGTGCCAATTCCTCTTATTCAAATTAGCGGTTTAGAAAAAGCCTTCTCTTCCAATGAAAGCTGGCTTAGCCAATGGCGGTTTCGTCACGGAAAATTCAAAAAGCATAAAGACAGCATTCATGCGCTTAACGGCGTTAACTTAACCATTCATCAAGGTGAGACCTTGTGTGTTGTTGGCGAGACTGGCTGCGGAAAATCCACTCTGGCGCGCGTAATTATGGGCCTGACAACACCTAGCGCAGGTGAAATACATTATCTTGATCAACGCATCGATCAATTAAACAACCGTCAGCGCATGTTTTTTAGACGTCGCATGCAAATGGTTTTTCAGAACCCCTATGCGTCGTTAAACCCTAGAATGACCGTCTACCAAACACTCAGTGAACCGATTTCTTTTCATAATCCACAACTTTCTCAATCTCAAGTGGATGAAAAAATTGATGCGCTATTAGAATCTGTTGGCATTTCTGCTTTAAGCTCTGACCGCTATCCTCATGAGTTTTCAGGTGGCCAACGTCAGCGTATAAGTTTGGCCAGAGCCTTATCGGTTGAGCCCGACTTTATTGTTGCTGATGAGCCACTGTCTGCACTGGATGTCTCGGTGCAAGCGCAAGTGCTCAATTTAATGATGGACAAACAAGAAGAACGAAATCTTAGTTACCTTTTCATTACCCATGACCTGGCTGTAGTCGAACATTTTGCTACCAGAGTCGCGGTAATGTATTTAGGCCGAATTTGTGAACTTGCCCCTACGGAAACATTATTTCAATCCCCAAAGCACCCTTATACACAAGCCTTGTTATCGGCTATTCCAAGATTGGATAGTAATACAGCACAACCAATACGATTAATTGGTGAAGTTCCAACACCAACAGAGAAGCCAATTGGCTGTGTTTTTCAAGCACGCTGCCCTTATGCCAACCAACGCTGCTATGAAACATCACCCCCTATGACACTACAAAGTGACGGCAGCAGTGTCGCTTGTCACGCAATTGAAGAGGGTCGACTATGATGCTCGTGCTTAGCGCTTACTTTACGGCTTCTGTTTGTCTGGAGGTCGTATGGAAATAAGATGGCTTGAGGACTTCATCGCCCTCGCAAAAACTCGTCATTTCTCACGTGCTGCAGACGAACAAAACGTCACACAACCCACGTTTAGTCGACGCATAAAACTGCTCGAAGAAGAAATGCGTGTTACCTTGATAGATAGAAACACATTGCCTTTGTCTCTCACGCCCGCGGGCGAAGTTTTTCTGCAAAGCGCCGAACTAATTACCAGACAACTTAGAGATACTAAAGAGCGCTGCCAAGAAATTCGCAAGCAAGAAGAGTCTCAAGTACGTTTTGTGACCACACAAACTTTATTTCTCAGCTTTTACAAAGAAGTTATCGAACCATTTTGCGAAAGCATCGAGATGGATCTAGATATCAACATGAAATCTAGCTCTTGGCTCGGTATCGACTTTGTTAATTCTCTCATGGATCAGCAGTGCGACATTATGCTTTGCTATTGGCATCCAGCCATTAACTTTATTCGCGCCCTTGACGATGAGCAGTATGAGCATCTTGTGATTGCCGAAGAGACCCTAATTCCGTACAGCGCAACCGATACCACAGGCGCCCCAAAATTTACCTTGCCTGGCGCCAAACGAAAACCTTTGCCCTATATTGGTTATTACGAAAATTCGTTTTTGCAGCCCGTCATTCACCACCATTTGCAACGACAAAGAGAAATTCCGCAACTGCAAACCTTGTCGGAAAATTATCATTCCGTTAGCATCAAAGCCATGGTGAAAGAAGGCTATGGTATTGGCTGGATTCCCAAACGCCTCATGCTAGACACTCTCAATTATGGAAAAGTCGCTTTGGCTGGAGAAGAAAACTGGAATATACCTCTTGAGATCCGCTTATATCGATCTAGGTTTAATCAAAACCCAAACCTCAATCAATTTTGGCAAGCACTCAAGGATAAGATGGCTCACAACAGCCCACATTAATGCAGGCTATGCAACTTGATTTATTACTCTTGCTTATCCAGCCCTTCTTGTTCATTCAGCGCTACTATCATCGGATCGCTTCCCATTGTGTTGGCACCAAGCGCCTTACTGAATAGATAACCCTGTCCAATATCGCAGCCAAACTCTTGCAACATAATTAGCTGATCGATATTGGTGATCCCCTCAGCAATCACTTTTAGATTAAGATTATGCCCTAAGCTCACGATAGCGTGAGTCAATGCTGCGTGCTTTCTATCTTCAACAATATCGCGAATAAAAACTTGATCAATTTTGACATAATGGAATGGCAGGTCTTTTAAATAACTTAAGCTGGAATACCCTGTGCCAAAATCGTCAATCGCCAACTTCACTCCAAGACGACTAATCTGACGTAAAAGCTCGGCACAACTTTCCGCATCTTCGATCAAGATTGACTCCGTCACTTCTATTTCTAACGAACTAGGGTCAATTTTATATTTATCGAGCAGTGACAATAAATTAGGCAAAAAATCAACCCGTTTCAATTGCGCAGCCGAACAGTTAATTGCGATGGGTGGAACCGTAATCCCTTGCTCTTCCCACTCTTTAATATGACGAAACGCTTGCTCAAAAACCCAATCGCCTAAAGGTAAGATGACGCCAGTCTGTTCTGCAATTGGAATAAACTCTGCAGGTGAAACCGCACCTAGCTCCTTATCTTCCCAACGCAGCAGGGCTTCCACCCCAACACATCGCTCGGTTATTAGGTCCACTTTGGGCTGGAAGTGTAACTCTAAACCTTCCGTTTGAAGTGCCTTTCTCAACCTTGTCTCTATTCGTACATTACGAGCAAAGCGACGTCCCATCTCACCGTCGTAAAAATGATATGTGGCACGACCTAATGTTTTAGCCTGATAAACCGCCATATCGGCATTTTTAATTAAGGTAACCGCATCTTTACCAAATTCAGGATATAAAGCCAGTCCAATAGAGCAACCAATATTTAACGTTAGCCCCTCAACAAAATAACTTTGGCTGATCTTTTTAATCAGGTCCGTCGCAACAATATCCAATGATGGCCGATCTTGATAGTCATCCTGCATCAGCAAAACCAAAAAAGCATCCCCTCCCAAATAGCCGATAACAGCATCATCAGGTAAAATAGACAATAAACGTTTAGACACGCTGGACAGCAATTTATCCCCGATCTCATGACCAAATGCGTCATTGATAGTTTTAAAATGATCTAGGTCTAAAATGAGCGTAGCAAGTTGTTTATCATCTTTTTCGCAACACCCAATCAATTCATTCAATGTGTGTTGGATATGATAACGGCTCGACAGCCCTGTCAGTTCATCCACCTCAATCCGCTCATTTACTGCATCAAGTGCAGAGAAATAAGTTAAAGACAGCTTTCTGGTATAAAAAGAAAGAAAACAAGCGATAGCAGTGAACACTAAAAAAGCAAGGATAGCTGGTAGCCAATGCCCCCTACTCCACACACTGACAGAATGGCGCGTATCAAGTCGCCACTGCCGATTAGCCACAGAAAGGTAATGTGTTTCGTAATTGCCCTCATCCCAAGCCGCCCCCCTTGTTGAATCTACAAGCCAAACAGGCTCATCAGATGAAACATCTGCTATACGATAAAAAAGATCACCACTGACAGACGGAGCCACAAAGTTGAGCAGACTATTTACGTTAAAATACGCACCAACAATACCGTGAAAACCAACGCTGTCCGTCAACTTATAAACACGCGAATCGAGAGGCAAATAAACAGGAGCACTAAGGATTATAGTATCTGCTTGTTTGTTCCGCATGACATTTGAAAATGGCAACGCAATAGGCATCGATGCCGCTAGAGCATAGGAGCTGCGTGCCAAATAAACGGATTCTAAATCGCGGTATTGTGACGATAAAATATCATAGCCATAAGGTATTTTATCTGGGTAAAGCAATGTCAATGGAAGGTACTCTTCTCTATCGCCATCAGGAAAAATCTTGAAATTAGGATTGCTCAAAAGTACTCGTTGCTGCAATTGATACTCATGTTTTTTATCTATAGGAAGATACTGAGCAAAAAATAGACTAACCCCAGGTGACATCATGAGGTTCTGAGCAAACCGAGAAAAATGACTCTCGGACACTTCCCCCTTATTAGATTGAATAAAAGCAGCTACAGAAGTTAGCTCTAATGTATATTGACGTAGTGCATCATTAAGCTTATCGGTGAAATCAGCTCCCATGGCTTTTTGATTAGAATCCACATAGGCCCGTTCTTCAAACAAAAGCGCAACACTCGCCCCAATGCCACATAAAAAAACAAAACAAAACACTAGGTAATGCGCTTTATTAAACTTCATCTGTTTCTTCGAAGAAATCATTCTTTACCCATCATGTGTTTCAATCCAAATAGCGCTTTCTTAACGCTTTTCCATGACTAACAACTTACTTTACCTAAAAACAATATATCCGACACGGAATAAATGGTTAAGAAAAGTATTTACTGTTGTTTTCTGGTATCCTCAGCCAATTATCTACATAACTAGACAGGCATTTTGTGACCACATTTCAACACGCTCTAAATAACCTTCTTCCAACCAAGCTAACGGCTCTACTTTCTGACATGGGGTTCTCAACCTTTACCCCTATTCAAGAGCAAAGCTTGCCATCTATGATCGAAGGCAAAGACATTCTTGCGCAGGCACAAACTGGTAGTGGTAAAACTCTCGCCTTTTCAATTGCCCTTTTACTAAAAATCAATCCGCGTTTCTTTGGCGTTCAAGCTCTCGTCATGTGCCCTACTCGTGAACTCGCCGATCAAGTATCCAAAGAAATTCGCAAAGTTGCACGCTACCAAGACAATATTAAAGTACTTAGCTTGTGTGGCGGCATGCCATTCGGCCCACAAATAGGTTCTTTAGAACATGGCGCTCATATTGTTGTAGGTACACCCGGTCGATTAATGGAACACCTTCGCAAAGGCACGCTTAAACTTAATGCGCTAAAGACTCTAGTGTTAGACGAAGCTGACCGCATGTTGGATATGGGATTCGTTGATAGTATCCGCGAAGTCGTTGAGCTAACACCAAGCAATCGTCAAACGCTGCTTTTCTCTGCGACTTATGGCGATGGAATCGAAGCAATCAGCAAAGAGTTTCAGAACAAACCCGTTAGCATCAAAGTCGAAGCACAAGAAGACCTTAAACCTAATATAGAACAGTTTTTTGTTCGCAGCGAAAATAAAGACAAATGCGAAACCTTGTTAGCGGTAATGCAGCAATTTGAACCGCGCCAAGCCATTGTCTTCTGTAATACAAAAGCCGAGTCACAAGTAGTTGCTGACTGGCTAGCCGAGCACAAAGTAGCCGCTCAAGCTATTCACGGCGATCTAGAACAAAGACAACGTGATCAAGTGCTCGTGCGCTTCAGTAACCAAAGTAGCTGCGTACTAGTCGCTACCGATGTGGCCGCTCGTGGTATTGATGTAAAAGAAATTGACCTCGTGGTGAACTATGACACCACACGTGACACAGATGTTCACACCCATCGTATTGGTCGAACAGGCCGAGCGGGCGCAGCGGGTATTGCCGTTAACCTTGTCACATCAAAAGACGACTACAAAGTGCGCGATATTGAAGCTCGATTTGACATGACTGCCAACTTTATTGAATTGGAACCCATCGACCCGCACTATCGTTTGATCCCACAAAAAACCACTATCTCCTTTGATGCTGGCCGTAAAAATAAACTTCGCCCAGGCGACATCCTTGGCGCATTAACTGCTGGCCTTGGATTGGACAAATCACAGGTTGGCAAAATCGATATCTTTGATTTTCATGCGTACGTCTCAGTCGACAACGAAGTCGCTAAAACCGTCGTTAAAGAGTTCGAAAACAAAAAAATCAAAGGCAAAAACATTCGAGCGCGCATTTTACGATGATCAATAAGCTCACTTCTCCGGCAGCGCAAGCTGCCGGTTTCATTTTAGGCGCACTCATCATATGCCTAGCGACATTAACGCCTGCCGATATCCTTCCAACAGTACCTGGTACGGATAAAACACATCATGTAATCGGCTTTGCTGGCTGGGCATTGCTGTGCGCTTTTGGTCCGATCAAACGTTTTCTCTTACTGTCCTTATTCATCATACTTTTAGGTGGCGCTATTGAGTTGATTCAACCTTATGTAAACCGTTATGCGGAATGGTTAGATTTCTATGCTGATGCCTTAGGTGTCATTCTAATCATCATAGTAAGGTTATTAATTGGGCTATTTTTAAAATCAAAAGATAAGGCTTAATGAAAGTACGAAAAAGACCTGATAAAGTATAACCATTCGGTCAAATATCATCCTTACATAAAGACAACTAAGAGAAACATATGAGCCATTTGAAAGCGTGGCGCTCCGCCATTGTTCACTGCATTGCAGACCCTAAAGATGTCGGCATAGATGCTGCTTATGAATATTTTGAAGATGGCTTGTTGGTCATTCAAGACGATAAAATCTCCGCCCTTGGCAACGCAGTCGATCTATTACCAACCCTGCCAGACAACACCTTAATTGAACATCACCCTGATAGCATTATCACACCGGGCTTCATCGATACACACATCCATTACCCACAAACCGATATGATTGGCTCATACGGGGAACAACTACTAACCTGGCTAAATACCTACACTTTTCCAGAAGAAAGCAAGTTTTCCGATAAAACTCATGCTCGTGATGTTGCAGATCGCTTCCTGAAAGAGCTCTTACGTAACGGAACAACAACAGCCTTGGTATTCGGTACGGTACATAAAGTCTCTGTTGAAGCTTTTTTTGAGGCCAGTGAAGTTCATAACTTACGCATGATTTGTGGCAAGGTAATGATGGATCGCAACGCACCAGATTATCTAACCGATACGCCAGAAAGTAGCTACCAAGAAAGCAAAGAGCTTATCGATACTTGGCATAACAAAGGCAGACTACATTATGCCATTACACCTCGTTTTGCACCGACAAGCTCTGACGAACAGTTACAGTTAGCCGGTAAGCTATTAAGCGAATATGACGATGTTTATTTACACACTCACTTATCAGAAAACAAAGACGAGTGTGCATGGGTACAAGACCTTTTTCCAAAGAGCAGCAATTACTTAGACGTTTACGACCAACACAAACTACTAAGTGAGCGCTCAGTATTTGCTCACGGCATTCACCTTTGTGACAGCGAATACCACAAACTACATGAAACAGGTTCAGCTATTTCTTTCTGCCCAACCTCTAACTTGTTTATTGGTAGTGGCTTATTTAAATTAAACAAAGCAGAAGAACATAAAGTCAATGTCGGCCTTGGTACCGACGTCGGTGGTGGAACGAGTTTCTCCATGCTGCAAACCATGAACGAAGCCTACAAAGTTATTCAGCTACAGAACGAGAACCTTAGCCCTATCAAATCTTTGTACTTATCTACCCTAGGTGGTGCTAGAGCACTTCGCCTAGAAGATAAAATTGGTAACCTAGCCGTAGGCAGCGAAGCGGACTTTATCATTCTCGACAAAAAAGGCACGCCATTACTGGAGTCGCGCCTAGCACTATCGAAGAATATCGAAGAAAGCTTATTCGTTTTCATGACCATTGGCGACGATCGAGCAATTCAAGCGACTTACTCCGCAGGTAAATGCGTTCATCAACGTTAAGCCTAATGCGAGTACATCAACAATAAAAAAATGGCCACGTTACTTACCTGTAAAAGTGGCCATTTTTTTATATAATCACCGCAATTTTGTTCCATTTAGCACAAATACTGAGCACAAACATTATGCATTCTCTTGCTACTGTCGCACTTGGCGCCTTCGCCATTATATTTTTCTGCGCTGCGTTAATTGTTGGTCTTATTATTCTAAAAAAATACAAAGCAGAGCAAACACGAATCAATGAATTAGCGAAAAAACGCTTAGAGGAAAAGCAGAAAAGGAATTAGTGCTCTTTAGAATTAGGGATAAAGGCGGACTATACCACTTTTACCTTCCATATCACCAAGGATCCACACTTTCTCAAACGCGTGCGGAGCAGGAATCGTAATAAGATGCTCAAGGGCTTTTATATCAGCTTGACTCCACGCTGGATGCGTATTTCGAATAACCAACCAAACTCTTTTTGAATCGTATTGCTTACCAGACTTATTTCCTAAAATCTTATTCAAAGACCTTAATAAACGCTCGCTAGCGGGCTCGGTATTTAACGCTTGTAATGTGACACGCGTTTTATCGGTAAGATCTCTGCCTAAAATCGCCATGGCCTCTTCTTCCGAACCATAAAGATGGGCTATTTCCAAATCAAGGCGCTCGCCTTCCAACATACAAGACACATCTGGACGAATCGGATCATTATGCCAAATATGACGAATATGCTTACCTGTATTACGCTCATAACAACGCATAAAAAGCTTAGCAGCCTGATGTTCAAGCTCTACTTTCTCTTTCTCACTGTTATGCATGGCCCGTACTCCAAGCTGCAAAAATAGCTTTTTCTAAAAACTAAAGCCCTCTAGGCAATGCCAAAAAAGCCATTACAATACGATCACGAAACACAGAATCAAGGTGGTATTGTTTTACTCGGTATTCTTTACAAAATTCCAGTGGATCACCTTGTGAATGTATAAAGTTATTGTGATTCAACTGTGACAAGGCGCCTTTCCATTTATTCACTATCGCTTCAGGAGGAGTGGAAAGACAAGACAAAATACTTTCTGCTGAACAAAACTGGCTTTTCATCACCATAGACAACATATCATCATTGGCCTCCCCTATCCAACTGGTACCATCCTCATTCAGGTAAATCAACGGCATAAACGGCGCTAGAGCTGGACAGATGTCATTTCTATATACTTCAACCTTCCAATAGCTTCGAGCTATTTTGACAAATTGCTCGAAGCTTGAGATATGGTAAAACTGTGAATCGGTGAGAGGAAGAACTTCGACTCTTGGCTTGTTCGGGTTTACCGTATCGTTAGAAACATCAAGATACCAATCTCCTAATATCATGGCATTCTGAAAGTATTCATCACGTAGAGAGCCCCAAACTTTGTTAAGCACAGCACCTTTAGATAACATATCGCGTATTAACACAAGACCTGGATCTGTCGATTGTGGGAGCTTTTCCTGAAGCAAAATAAATACGGCATCACGAATTTCTTTACAGCGCCCTAAGGGATAAGTTTTATCACCAAAATACGGGTAACGAGGTACTAATTCTAAGTCAGCTAATAAGCGTAAGTTCGCTAAACTTTTTATTATTACACCAACCTGTTCGGATGACCATTCTGTCTTAACATTATTAAATTGGGTCATGAAACTGCCATTGCTAAATACGTTAAAAGAACCTCTCGCTTACAACTAAAAGCCTGATTCCCTAATGAACACGCCGTAAATACGACGTAAACCCTCTACCAATAAACTATGAGGCTCAATTGCTAAATTGACCTTACCAAATTGCTGTCGCATCAAGGGTGTTTCACCAATTAATTTCAGTTGCACTTCATAAGTCGCCTCTTCAGGAATTAGCTGATCTTCTAATTTTTGGGTCGCGATAGCACCTCCATACGTAGAACCAAGACCTGGGTAACTGAGGCTTTTAATGGCCGTAGGTAATATCTTATCTACGACCAGTTGAGCAGATAAGGTTTCGCCATCATCACCAATAAAATCTACCTTACTACCCTCCTTCAATTGCGGCACGACACGCCCTTCAACATAGGCTTTGACCATCAAACTTTCATCATCATACAAGGTCGCTAAAGGCGATTTCCCATTGACAAAATCACCTTCTGATAAAGGTAACCATTCGCCAATATAACCATCATAAGGCGCTTTAATCGCCAATTTCTCTCGGCGCTCAAGTAAAGATTGAAGGCGAGATTGTTCTCGTGACAATTGAGTTTGTAACGTAAATGCGGCGTCTAATTCAACAGCCCCTGAGCTTGCTCTATGCCAACGAGTCTGCAACGCATCAAGCTTAATCTGCGTTAATCGAATTTGCTGCTCCACATCGGGAGATTCTAATAAAATCAACAATTGCCCTTGCTTAACCTTTTCATTCGGAGTCACTTGCCAAGACACAACTAGACTCGATTCGCTAGGGTAAAAAGTCTGATGACGCTCAAAAGTAGCGACTGCAGGCGCACTAATTTGACTCCTCCATGGCATAACCAACCCAACTAAAACCAATACAAACAACAATAAAGTCATCACACTAGCGCGGTTTAACGACATTTTATCTCTCAAACTCACCCAAACCTTCATTTCTTTAATAATAGGAAGTAGTACAAACCAAATAATTTCCACCAAAAAAAGTACGATACCTAATACCTTGAATGCAAAGTAATACACTAAGGCAGCAATACCCAAAAATAAAAAAAACCGATAAACCCAAGTACTCCAAGCATAAGCAACCATCAGCAAGCACTTTTTGCTATTAAGCGGTTCAGGAGGTAAAAAACCAAAACCAAATAAGCGCTCGCGCAAAAACCATTTACCCACTAAGAAAGACCGCGGCTGTAAATTCTCCATACCTAAAAAATCGGATAATGCATAATAACCATCAAACCGCATAAATGGACTCGTATTGATTAACAACGACGATATCCAACTAGTCGTCGCGATAAAAAATAGCACACTTCTAAAACCGCCATCAGGAACAATTCCCCATAAAAAAGTAGCGACACAGGCAATATAAATTTCAACTTTCACCCCCGCCATCACTATACTCAAACGCTGAAACCGCGACCTTAATCGCCAAGCATCCGTCGTATCTGTATAAAGAATCGGTGTCATCAGTAAGAAAGCAACGCCCATTGAGCTCACCCGACAACCATAGCGTTTGGCAACGAAAGCATGACCCAATTCATGGGCTGTTTTTACAAAAACCAATGCCGCAATGTAATAAAAAATAGCCGACATGCTAAACAAGTTTTGAAATGTATGGGTAAAGGTGTCCCACTGCTTTAATACCACAACTAAGCCTATACCGCCTAACGCAAGCGCAACTCTATCTAAACGCAGCCTGAATAACTGTTTTATAAAAGGGTAAAAACGCGTCAATAGTAAATCGGGGCGAATGAGAGGGATTTTGATGAATAAATAGTTATGTAAGAGCCAAAGCAAAACATGTTTTTTTTGTTTAGTAGCCTCACCGCTAAGACGAGCCACATCCTTTTCAGATTGAGCTTCTAACAGATGATTCCCTTCCAAGAAACGCAAAAAATACTCTAGTTCAGCGTCCTCAACCTCAATACCTCGCCGCTCAACTCTAGCAAGCAATTCAACAGCATTGCTTGCATGACGCCATTCTCGAAATAAATAAAAAGCGGTACGAGATAAGTAAAAAAACCTATTACTGACTGGATCAAAAATTTGCCAACGAGGCTCTCCATCTTCATCTGGTGGCGCCACTAACAGAGACAAGTTCTGACGTAATTTTGGCAGTGTTGCATCCATATCAACAGGCATTTAAATACCTAAATGCTGACGAACGAAAGTAATGGGGCGACGCAATAAATAATAAGCCAAAGAAACTTTTTCACCATACAGTTTTGCCGTACCACGCAAGCCAATACGAGGAGGTAAAACATCTTGTTGTATATCGGCGATAATTCGATACGCAATCACTTGATCAGGCGTTAAACTCGGCTCAAAAGAAGAATAATCCAGACTAAAGGCAATAGGGTTTAAAGGGTCAGTATCTAGATAGACAGTGACATCATTACCATTCGTTAAAGAAATAGCATCGGCAACAGGGAGCATTATTTGCAACTGCACTTTCGATGGGTCTGCTATGGATAAAATACGCTCTCCCACGACAACCGGACGCCCCTTCCATTTTTCAGGGTCATCCAGTATCGCAATACCCGACTTGTTCGCAAGAATTTGAGTGCGAGACAGTTTAGTTTTCAAATAATCTCGTTCAATGGTCTTCAATTCGACTTGAGATTCCAGCTCAGCCAACTCTGATTTTTTTCTACGGTCCACATAACCAGCCTGTTCAGCGGTTCTTAATTCCGCCTGTGTTCTTTCTAGCTCTCTCTGAGCAACATCAAAAGCACCTTGAAATTCAGTCCTATCCATTTGAACGAGAGGCTGATCAATGGCTACTTGATCACCAGGCTTCACTAACACCTCACGAACCGCACCAGCAATCGCAGACGTCACCAAAAGGGATTCTTTCGCAATAATTTCTGCCGGTGCCAGAACGGTCAGCCGTACAGGCACAAAACCCAATGAAACAACAGCAACAAGGACGCCAAGCCTCACTTTTCTAGAATTTAAGCCATTTAACCATGTTCGCCAACCAGAACGATGGGTAAACATCTGCATCGCATGAGCGTAACTCGATGCAAGGTGTTGCAATAGCCCTATTTCTTTTTCCGTCCAAGGTTTGGATTTCGCCAATAAAAGTACACCTACACGTTGAGTAGGTTTAGCCGGAATTAACAAAGGCAGCCACAACATATAAGGCGGAGAGAACTCACTAAGATCGTTAAGCAACTCAGCGGGCCAGTTTTTCGTATCTACAGTATGTGCTTTATCACCAGCCTCTGAAGCACTTAGAAAATTAGAAACCTGCTCAAGCCAAGCACTAAAAGGGGTGGATCGATCAACAAGAGAAAGATCGCTCACCGCTTTTAATTTCAATTTCTCCAACTCATTACCAACCAAAAGCATGGCTTGCTGGTAAGGCACTAAAGATCGCGTTAAATTCACTAGAATAAAGCTGAGGTCCGTCAAGGTTTCACAACGACGAACCTGCTGCTCTATTTGAAACAGTTGTGCAACAGATTGATCAGTAGACATAAATTACGACACTAATAACTTCATTAAATCATTTCCATAATCGTCAAACTGCTCACCTGCAACAGCTAACTGCTCATCCAACGGTACAAAGATAGCACCATTAGCTTGAGCCGCTGGCTCTACAGGCTCTTCCTCAACAGAGGAAGGCAACTGATTAAGGTCCACTTCAACCTCTAACACACGAATATTACCGTCTGCGTCTGTAGCATTAATTTTGAGTGTGATTTTACCTTGCCCAGATGGTGGCGTCATAGAGACTTCACCTGTGGTTGGGTTCACTTTGACCCAAGTTGGTAAACTCGATCCATCCGCTAACGTAGCACTGTAGCTTGCAGAGGTTCCCGTATCGGCTAAGGAAATAGACACGCTATCAGCCCGGCTAACCATACTGGCAACCGTCAAACCAGTGCTATTAGATAATTGACCAACGCCTTCTGTTACCCGAACCTGACCATTAGCCCCAACATCAACAGACACTCGTGATTCAGATACTATCGTACCATTAGGAGTCCCTTGACCATTACTTTCTGCTACCGGGGATGGAGCGGCACTAACAGCACTGTCAACAGGTGCTGCAACATCAACCAATTGAACTTCATCAGCCGATTCCCCAGCAAAGCCACTGACGCCAGCACCTGAATCTATAAGGCCTGAAGGTAGCGATTCAACATTAAGATCAATATCTGACTCAGTGGTATCGGCCTGTTCACCCAAAGGTTGCACCTGTTCCGTTGCCTCAGGACTTGCTTCAACTGGTGGAGAAACTGGAGATGGTCTCAACGTCAAAGTGACAGAAGTCTTAACTTGACCGCCATCAGGATCAGTCGCTACGATTTGCAATGTATTTATACCTTCAAAACCGCCTTGAGGCGTACCTGAAATCGTATGAGTCACTGCATCGAACACAAGTCCTGTCGGTAAATTCTCCACGCTCCAAACCAACTGACCTGTTTGTCCGTCATCAACGTCAGCAAATAAGTCAGCTGGTAAAGTGACTGGGGTAAACACCAGCCCAGCGGTACCTGACATAGCTGCCGCTGTAGCCTCTACCATCGGCGCATCATTCGCCCCAGTTATATTAAATACAGCACTAGTGCTCTGAGTCGCATTACCGTCCGTAACTTGAATCATAAAACTATCAGTAACGGACTGCCCTACCACCAAAGATTGAGTGTCACTATCGTTGTTGTTCAGGACATAGCTCACCACATCAGTCGATACTGTTAATGTCGCTGTACCATAAGTGCCGATTCTTGAATAAGTCTTTCCATCCTCTGAATTAGTCCAGCCATTATTAATTAAATACGTAGCGTCATAACTAACGCTACCAACCGTATCAACATCTCCTTTAGTGAGCGTAATAGAGGAACTATTAGCACCAGCTGCTGCATTATTTACACCACCGGCTTCCACTAGAGTTTCTGTCGCAGCCCCTGCAACCACCGTCGGTGCACTGTCATTAAGATCATTAACACTAACGATCACCGCTTGCGTGGCACTCAAACTACCCGAGTTGAAATTACCCGCGCCATTGTCCGTCGCCACCACGTTGAAGCGGTAGCTGGCTTTAGTTTCATAATCTGCAGACGCTTTGAGGGTCACCACACCGGTGGTGGCGTTGATGTCTAACAACGCCGCATCGGTTCCGGTTAGACTATACACCAAGGTATTGTTGGTCGCGGTACCATCCGCATCCGTACCGGTTGCCGTGTAAATCACGGTCGAGGTGTCGGCATTTTCATCCACGCTGCCCGTCGCACTTGACGTAATCACTGGTGTGTTGTCATTAAGGTCATTAACGCTAACAATCACCGCTTGCGTGGTACTCAAACTACCTGAGTTGAAATTACCCGCGCCGTTATCTGTCGCCACCACATTGAAGCTATAGCTGTCTTTGGTTTCATAATCAGCGGAGACCTTCAACGTCACGACACCGCTGATTGAGTCGATATCCAATAGCGCCGCATCATCACCCGTTAGACTGTAACGCAAGGTGTTGTTGGTTGCCGTGCCGTCAGCATCGGTGCCTGTGGCGGTATAGATGACCGTTGATGTATCTGCATTTTCATCGACATTGCCCGTCGCACTTGACGTAATCACTGGTGTGTTGTCATTAAGATCATTAACGCTAACGATCACCGCTTGCGTGGTACTCAAACTACCTGAGTTGAAATTACCCGCGCCGTTATCTGTCGCCACAACGTTGAAGCGGTAGCTGGCTTTGGTTTCATAATCCGCAGACGCTTTGAGGGTCACCACACCGGTGGTGGCGTTGATGTCTAACAACGCCGCATCATCACCCGTTAGGCTGTAACGCAAGGTGTTGTTCACTGCCGTGCCATCGGCATCCGTACCAGTTGCCGTGTAAATCACCGTACTGATGTCGGCATTTTCATCTACGCTGCCCGTTGCGCCAGAGGTCATCATTGGTGTGTTGTCGTTCAGGTCGTTAACGCTCACCGTGACCGCTTGTGTGGTACTTAAGCTACCCGAATTATAGTTACCGGCACCGTTATCGGTGGCCACCACATTAAAGCGGTAGCTGGTTTTGGTTTCATAATCCGCAGAGGCTTTGAGGGTCACCACACCAGTGCTGGCGTTGATGTCTAACAACGCCGCATCGGTGCCAGTTAGACTATACACCAAGGTATTGTTGGTCGCGGTACCATCCGCATCCGTACCGGTTGCCGTGTAAACCACGGTCGAGGTGTCGGCATTTTCATCCACGCTGCCCGTCGCACCTGACGTAATCACTGGTGTGTTGTCATTAAGGTCATTAACGCTAACAATCACCGCTTGCGTGGTACTCAAACTACCCGAATTGACGTTACCCGCGCCGTTATCTGTCGCCACCACGTTGAAGCGGTAGCTGGTTTTGGTTTCATAATCCGCAGAGGCTTTGAGGGTCACCACACCGGTGCTGGCGTTGATGTCTAACAACGCCGCATCGGTTCCGGTTAGACTATACACCAAGGTATTGTTGGTCGCGGTACCATCCGCATCCGTACCAGTTGCCGTGTAAATCACCGTACTGGTGTCGGCATTTTCATCTACGCTGCCCGTCGCACCTGACGTCATCACTGGTGTGTTGTCGTTCAGATCGTTAACACTCACCGTGACCGCTTGTGTGCTACTTAAGCTACCCGAATTATAGTTACCGGCTCCATTATCGGTGGCCACCACGTTGAAGCGGTAGCTGGCCTTGGTTTCATAATCCGCAGACGCTTTGAGGGTCACCACACCAGTGCTGGCGTTGATGTCTAACAACGCCGCATCATCACCCGTTAGGCTGTAACGCAAGGTGTTGTTCGCTGCCGTGCCGTCAGCATCGGTGCCTGTGGCGGTATAGATGACCGTTGATGTATCCGCATTTTCATCGACATTGCCCGTCGCACCGGAGGTGATCGCAGGTGTGTTGTCGTTCAGGTCGTTAACGCTCACCGTGACCGCTTGTGTGGTACTTAAACTACCTGAGTTGAAATTACCCGCGCCGTTATCTGTCGCCACAACGTTGAAGCGGTAGCTGGCTTTGGTTTCATAATCCGCAGACGCTTTGAGGGTCACCACACCAGTGCTGGCGTTGATGTCTAACAACGCCGCATCGGTGCCAGTTAGACTATACACCAAGGTATTGTTGGTCGCGGTACCATCCGCATCCGTACCAGTTGCCGTGTAAATCACCGTACTGGTGTCGGCATTTTCATCTACGCTGCCCGTCGCAGCTGACGTCATCACTGGTGTGTTGTCGTTCAAATCGTTAACACTCACCGTGACCGCTTGTGTGCTACTTAAGCTACCCGAATTATAGTTACCGGCTCCATTATCGGTGGCCACCACGTTGAAGCGGTAGCTGGCTTTGGTTTCATAATCCGCAGACGCTTTGAGGGTCACCACACCAGTGCTGGCGTTGATGTCTAACAACGCTGCATCGGTGCCAGTTAGACTATACACCAAGGTATTGTTGGTCGCGGTACCATCCGCATCCGTACCGGTTGCCGTGTAAATCACGGTCGAGGTATCGGCATTTTCATCTACGCTGCCCGTTGCGCCAGAGGTCATCACTGGTGTGTTGTCGTTGATGTCTGTAATCGACAAAGTCACGTCTTTTTCAGTGCTACGCATACCATCGCTGGCAATGACGGTGAAGTCATAAGCTGATTTGGTTTCGTAATCTGCCGCTGCTTTTAGCGTCACTTCACCCGTAGATGCATCAATGGTGAAAGCGCTATGATCAGCGGTTGCTTTTAAAGAATAAGTTAGTGTATTAAAGGTTGTAGAACTATCTGCATCAGTGGCATTTGCATCATAAACCACAGCACTTATGGCAGTATTTTCAGCTACGCTTGCTGTAGATGAAGAGCTAATGACTGGCGCATTATCGTTAATATCTTGCACAGCAATCGTTACACCTACTGCACTGGATGCTTGACCGACAATATCTGTAGCGACGATATTTAATGTGTAGGAAGTGGCTGTTTCATAGTCGATAGCCGCTGCCCCCGCACTGGTCAAGGTCAATACGCCGTTGTTATCAATAGCGAAGTACCCTGCATCGTTACCCGACTGAATGGCAAACTGGCTCACACCATTGCTATCGGAGGCTTTAACTTGACCGATGACGGTACCCGTTACCATACCTTCATCAAGATTAACGCTTTGAGACGCCGTAATGGTGGGTGCCGTATTATCAATGGTCACACTATCACCACCAGTGAAACCACTAGCAATGGCGTTTGCGGTTAGATCAGCAATGCCAGTTCCTGAAGAATTAAGATCAAGACGAAGACTACCATCGCCGCTGATATTGTTCACAGTCACCTGGTAAGTCGCACCAGAACCGGATATGGAAGCCACAGTGCCCGACGCGCCACCAAATAAACTAAAGTCGCTGACATCAACACCAGAAACAGCTTCGCTAAAGTTAACCGTAAAGGTTGTCGTGTCTGCCGTGGTGACTTCTGCGCCATCACGGTTGACAGATAACACAGATGGCCCCGCCGTATCACGAGTAATCTGTTGTCCCACTTTACCGCCACTAATGGCATTGCTAGCGGTATCGGTAATTCCTGTATCTGTGCTGTTTAAATCCACACCCACAGTGCCATCACCACTTAATCCAGTGACAGAGACGGTGTAAACCGAATCCGATACTTGAGTGACGGAGCTGATCGTGCCACCGGTTGCTGTCCCCGTCAAAGTGAAGTCCGTGGCATCAACACCGCTCACCGCTTCGCTAAATACAGCAGTAAAAGTGGCTGCATTACCATTGGTGGTTTCAGCTCCAGCACGAACAATGGCAACGCCCGTTGGTGCGGTTGTATCAATAACAAAAGTATCACTGTCGCCAGTAGCCAAAGCATTACCTGAACTGTCGGTAATATTGGACGTCGCCAATGTTAGGACATAAGTTCCACCAGCGGTTGTCACACTCGATAAATCAATACTATAAACGCTGCCACTACCCACCACAGACAGCCCAGTAAGATCGACTGAGTTACCATCTTTAGTCAAAACAAAATCTGTGATGTCTACACCAGTCACTTGCTCACTAAAGTTAATAGACACTGTACCTGCATTAGGTTGTGTTGGGCCTTCCACATCGACAATGGCAACCGTGGGTGCTGTTGTGTCTACAGTTCCAGTTGTAAAGTTGTAGCTAGTGGTATCATTTACGGCGAGACTAGCGTTATTGACACTGTCTTCTAATGCTCCCGCAGTTAGCTGTACTGCATATTGATTAGTTGCTTTCAGATTATCAGTAGGGTTAATAGTAATGACATTATCTTCAATTGATAGTTGACCATTATGACTGCTCACATCAATGGTAATACTATTTGCACCCGAGCCGGTTATGTCATAAAGAGTGATCGTGCCAGCGCTGCCCAATTGCACATTTTCATCAAAAGCAATTTGAATAGAATCCGCTACCGAAACGCCAGTCGCATTATCGTTAGGAACAATGGTTGAAATACTCGGTGCTTGATCGTCTGAAACAGTAATGGAGAAGGCTTTTTCATAGGTCGCATCACCGTCGCTGACCTGTACTCGGATGCTATAGGTTCCTGCTGGCACACTCGCACGATCAGTGACACGCAAATCCGCACCATTAATATTAAACTTAGCGTTATCCGTATCGCTCGAGCCAGCCACTAACGAATAACTGAAGCTTTCACCCGTATCCGCATCTGTGGAAGAGAAGCTACCGACAACCACATTAGTAGAGCCTTCGGAGTGGCTGTATGCCGCATCCGACAAAGCGATATCCGTCGGTGTATCGTTAACCGAGGTACTCACCACCGTGGTGGTATTGTTGCTGTTGTTCACCGTGCCATCGTTTACCGTGATGGTAAAGGTAGTCGTTTCGGTTGAGTTTACTGCCACGCGATTATCTGTCGCATCGAACACCAATGCGCGCAACGCTGCCTGTGCTGACGCTAACGACGTAGACGACAGTGTATAAGAACCGCTACCCGCATTGGTAAAACCTGAGCTGGTCAAAGACGCCGCAGTGAATACCCCTTTCGCAGCGGTATCCAGTGCCACGGTGACAGAGACATTGTCACCATCTACGTCTGCTAATGTAATCGCATTAAACGGAGAAACCGTTGCGTTATCATCAACAGTTTGGTTGGCCACAGCATCGGAAATGATTGGCGCTTGGTTTGCTGGAGCAATGGTCGTCGCATCCACCTTGGTCACGCTTGATTGCAGATTTGGCGTTCCTTCATCGTCTTCCGCTACCACGTAAATGTCGTACGAGGTGCTAGCCGTTAAGCCTGTGACATTAAAGGTATTAGAGAAATCACCGCTAGAGACCGTAGCATTACCTGACGTAACCACCGTTGCCCCACGCCCATTATTATCACCGTAAGAAACACCCGCTTTCACTTGTGCTGCAGTTGGTGCCTGAGCGCCATCTGCAACAACTACATAATACACCTTACCCGCTTCATTAATGTCTGTGGCGAGATCCAGCGTGGTATCCGCGATATTACTGGCCGCAGGAGTGCTATCGAATGTTGGCGCCGTAGTGTCTGCAGCAGGCACATTGAAAACTAGGTTTTTTATACTATCGGCGTCTCCTCCGTTAGACGCCGAACGAAACTCTATCCAACTTATCCCTGACCAATTTAAAGTTACCGTACCTGAACCTGAGTAATTTTGACTTTGGCCTAAATTTGAGCTTACGATATAGTTCTCAGCCCCCTGCCACTGAGCTGTCTGAAAGCTCACTAATGAAAAGGTTCCTGAGTCAACAGTTATGCGGCCTGGGGTAGTGTTCATGTTTGGCAACCAAATCTCACCGGTCCCGCCACTAAGACCAGAGAAAGTGAACCCTGCATGACTAGCGCCAGAGCTAAACGTCATAGTCTGATTTGCCAATACTAGCTCTGCTCCAGCTATAGATAAGGTATCATTAGTTATCTCACCACTTGATCGCTCCAACACCCAATCGCCACCCAGCACAGCCGAGCCCGTTAAATCATCGGATGCAGCAATATCCGCGCCGGTGACTTGGGCAAGTTGGTTGATGAAGCCTATGCCAGTATCGCCTTGGGCGACGTTGCAGCCGTAAAGTAGGATGTCACCACTGTCGCTTAGAGCATTACCCCATGCTGCATACACATCACTGTTTTCAGTAATAGAAGATCCACTGATGGTTTCTGCGCCGAGGTAGATTTCGCCTACACCGCCGTGAGACAGGATGTGTAAGGCATCTAAATCGCTGTAGTTAGATAAAATTTCGGTAATCTGTTCAGTCGCTGAGCGAGAGCCATCGAGCAACCAGACATCCGCATTCGGGTTGGATTCTTTGGTCAAGTCAACTAAACCCGGAACACGCGAATCAACAATGACAACTTCTTTCGCGCCATCAACCGATTGTTCCAGCAAGGTACCTTCGCGGTTTAAATCAACAAGCGCATCGAGCTGCGCCTGTGTCATTGCGCCTTCATTAAGCAAGGTGCCCGCTATGGTGTAGCTATCACCTGAGGTAAATTGGGCCGTGGACGCCTGACTAAGCACATCGTCAGCAGACCCCGTAAAACTCAAGCCAAGGGTCTGACCAATGGTGCCATTGACACCTGCCACCGTTACTTTGAAAACTTTACCATCGCTGCTGGAAACGCTACTGACGCCCGTATTAGTAGCATTGCCCGTGACGGCAAAATCACTGGTTTCAATTCCAGTAACGGTTTCACTCATAACAACAGTGAAAACGACATCGGTGGCGGTATTTGCTTCAACCTGATTCACCATGCCACGACTGATAGACGTTACAGTCGGCAAGGTATTGTCGATAGTATAAGATTCGTCCGTTGTCGGCTCTGTCCCTGCTAAAGCATTACCAGCGGCATCGGTAATATTCTGACCAGATTTGAAGTTCAATCCCAGCGCACCATCGCCGCTAATAGAGTCTACAGTCACAGTATAAGATGAGCCAGAACCCGTAATGCCTGTAATAGTGCCAGTGACATCGCCTGAAATCTCAAAATCATCGGCGGAGACGTTCGCTACCGCTTCATCAAAGGTGACATCAAAGGTCACCGTATCCGCTGTGCTTAATGCAGTATTCGTAGTGATAATCGCCGTAGCGATTGGCGCGGTATTATCAATCGTGTACCGCTCAGTCACCGCACTGGCCGTGGTTGCCGTTAAGGCGTTACCAGCGCTATCAGTCATAGTGGCTGCGGATTTAAGTTTCACACCCAAGGCACCATCACCACTGACACCAGACACAGTGATAACGTAGCCATTCCCTGTACCGGTTACGGTGCTAATGCTGGCCCCCGATGTGACTGTGCCGGTTAATTCAAAATCATCTGCACTTAATCCGGTGACATTTTCGCTAAACACCGCCATAAACTGCACGGAGTCGGCATTGGTCGTCTCGCTGTCAACACAGTTAATCGAGATTAACGTCGGCGCGACGGTATCAACGGTGTAGACTTCATCGTCCGAAGGTTCTGCTGTCGCTAAGGCATTGCCTGCCAGATCGGTCACAGCATGCCCAGATTTAAGGTTTAATCCAAGCGTGCCAATGCCTGAAATCCCCGTGACATTCACGGTAATCGTATTAGTGCCTGAGCCTGTAATTGTGCCAATTGTGCCTGCTACCGAACCGCCGGTATTCAGTTCAAAGTCTCCCGCCTCCACATTCACAGCTTCATTGAATGCTAACGTAAAGCTTGTAGTCGACCCTGTAATGGTATTGTTATCGGCACGCTGAATCGACAAGAAGGTCGGCGCAGCAGAATCCGTCACGCCAGTCGTAAAGTTCAACGTCGTGTTATCACTGATGCCTGCGTAGGTATTCCCTGCCGTATCGCGTACGGCGTTACCATCTATACGAATCGCGTAAGTAGTGGCTTCGTCTAGATCAGAAGTTGGATTCAAGGTAACTGTATTGCCAGAATACGTTAAATTACCGCCGTTCAATACGTCGAAGGTATCTACCGTAGCGCCGGTCGTGATATTGATTAGGGTAATCTCATCATAACCTTTGGCAATGTCTTCACTAAACGTCAGAGTAATGTCACCGCTAGGGGCAACTGAAACAGCCTCATCGGCTGGGTTACTAGAAGACAAAGTCGGAGCGGTATCATCGACAGTAATGGTTAAGCCAGAGGATGCCACACTGACATTGCCGGCTGCATCGGTGGCTTTTGTCGTTAAGGTATGACTACCAGTAGAAAGCGCTGAGCTGGTAATGCTCCAATTGCCTGAACCATCCGCCGTTGCTAAACCAAGTGATGTGGTTCCGTCAGTATCATAAAGAGCCACGGTCGCACCAGCTTCAGCGGTTCCTGTCACCGTAGGTGTGGTGTCGCTAGTGATGTTGTCACTATTCGACGAGCCAGAATCGGAGCCACTCGACAAGTCAATCGTTGGGGCTGATACCGTATTGTCTAATGTGTAGTTGGCGTTATTAGTGCCAGTTGGTGTTGTCGTGGTCAGGGCGTTGGGCGTATTAGCACTGTCGGTAATGTTTTGCCCCCCTGCAAAGCTAAGAGTGACATTTCCATTGTAAGAAACAAGGTTGCCGCCGGAAACAGTGACATCATAAGCATTTCCACCTGCTGACGTCACATTGGTTACCGTGCCAGTTGTACCGGATACCGCAAAGTCAGCACTGTCAATATTAGCAACGGCTTCGCTGAACGTCACTCGCCACACTAAACTGTCAGCATTGGTAATTTCATTACTTGGTGTTTGGCGATCTATACTGACTACAGTTGGCGCGATATTATCGATCACTTGCATCGTAAAGCTGGCTGCCGTAGAGGTACCGCCATCACCATCATTCACTGTCACTGAAAATGAACGATCACCTTCGGTAGAAGCACTATATTTTATATAGCCTAAGAAATCTCCTACGCTATTTGGTTTTGCATTACTTGTATTTAGGTCAATACGTAAATTAGCACCATTCTGACCCGTTAAGCTATTATCGACTGTACCCATGGCGACGAAAGGGCCACCATCGGAATACCAAACAGTGTCGCCCCCAGAAGGCGTGCCATTAGCACTCGATTCAGTTGTACCAAACTTAAAAGTAATATCATCTAGGTCGCTTAAAAAAGAGCCATTGGCTGTACCTGAGGTCTGTTCAATCAACAGGTAGCCGCCATTAAAATCGCCACCGTCCACATCAACTACACCAGCAATGTCGCCTTGCACATCAATGTATTCAGAAATATTCAGTGTCGTACTAGGAGTTCCATCGCTAAGATTATTAATGACTGGGATATCATTGACTGCTGTAATGTCAATGTTAACAGTGGCTACACTGGAATCCGTTGTGCCATCATTCGCTTTTATACTCAGCGTCGCTGCATCACCACCACTGGCGTTGCTCGCACCCGTGTACTGAACATTAGAAGCTGTATCTAAATAGGTATTAATGTTGGCGGCTGTACCAGACAAAGTCAGTGTGCCTGTGCCGGAACCACTCACTGTCACGCTGCCACCGCTGCTGGCCGCTAAAGTACCCGCCGAGGCTGTCAGCGTTGCCGTTAGGCTATCGCCATCACTGTCAGCAAACGTCACTGCGGATAAATCTACATTAGAAGCCGTGTCTTCGGTTACCGTGATGTCTGTTGGTGTGCCACTTAACGTTGGTGTTGTATTGGAAACAGAAGGCGTGAAAATTAAATTATCAAACGCAGGAGCAAACACACCGCCACTGTAAGTCACCTCCATTGTATCCACATTTGTCAAATTTAACGTCGCCAGCTGCCCATGAATTCCATTGATATCAGTTGAATCTGACGCGTTAATCGCCACACTCTCACTGCTACCTGACGTCGTATTGGTAAATACATAAGTACCAGAAGAAAAGTTACTAGTTTCAATATATTGAATTGAAGTGATATCAACCGTTGTATCAAAGGTAAAAATAACCTTAGTTAAGCCATCCCCTTGAGTATCACCTATAAGGTTACCACTTGCTCCACCTACTGAAGCATTCGCTTGAGCAAATATATTATTTGCATTTTCAGTGGTAACTGAGACCTCAACTCCTTGCTCACTAACATTTACTGCATAATTGCCATTTTGAGTGACTGTATCAAATGTGATGGTTGGCAATATTTTATTAAACTCATAAATACTCAAAGAAGAAGATTCAATAGCACCTTCTTTGACTTCCAGCTCCCAATCCCCCCCAAGTTCAGCCGAGCCGGTCAGATCGTCTGAAGCCGCTACGTCAGCTTGAGTGGCTTTGGCTAAGGCGACAATAAAGTCTTGTCCTTCACCGCTGGCCACTTCACAGCCGTAAAGTAATAAATCGCCTTCTTTATTCAATGCCGATCCCAGTTTGGCTAAATCAGCACTGCGACCTGATATGGCGGTACTATCTAAGTGCAAGCCACCTAAATTTAGTGAACCTTCAGCACCATGAGAAATAAGATGAATAGCATCAAAATCAGTATGCGTTTCAGCCCACAATGCCATTTGTGCGAGGCCGTCTTGTGTCGAATCTAGTATAACGATTTCTATGCCAGTATTGGCCGCGTCGATTAGGGTTTGATAGTCACTGACGTTGTCTTCAATGAAGATAACTTCTTTTTTGCCATTGTTTTGTGATGGATCTACAGCCCGTACTTCGGTTGGAGCTATAACGAAAGAGGTATCAGAATCTTGCTGATTCACGTCCATTTGAAAAGCATCATGAAGCTGTGAATCGGTTAATACATCCACAGCGGTGGCTACTGCAGCACCATCCAACAATAACCGCGGCTCCAGAGCCGTAATAAGCGCTTTACGCGCTTGCTTTTTATTTACTGGCGAACTGCTGGTTGTTTTTTTAGTTGATTTGTTGGAATACTGCTTTTTCATAATCGCCACCTCTTAGGGGTATATTTTTAGTAACTTATTATTTGTCACTAAAATTCATCCAATCTATTTTTCAAATGCTGCACAATTGCTTTTTGCCAGACATTTTCTTATTTGCTCAATATGCTTCTTTTAAGAGCCATATCTACCGGAACACTGCCACCACACTCATGCCCGGCAAAACCTTTGCTGGCACAGTCTTTATCGTGGCACGTATTTGTACTGTTTGACTGGTTGGGTCAACGCTTGGCCCGATATGGCTAACCACTGCCTGTAATGTTTGTTGTGTTTCTTCAACCTGCAATGTGATTGCTTTATTTATCGTCAGCCATGCCATCCATTGGGCTGGAACGATAATGTCGGCTTCTAAACGATTCAATCCGACGATTTTCATCAAGGCTTGCTGCTGTTGCACCACTTCAAATGTATGGCTATCTAGCTGCTCCACCACGCCATCAAATGGCGCCTTAATATCACAACGCTCCACATTTAATTGCGCCATTGTGCGCTCTGCTTGCACCTTTTGTAATTCAGCATCTGCAATGGTTACTTCCAGTGTACCGATAGAGTTCAAACGATTGAGCTGTTGTGTATTATCCAGCCTCGCTTGCGCAACTTTCGTCTCGGCATCCACTTTTTCCAACTGAGCTTCAAATAATCGACAGTCTAAACGAATAAGAGAATCCCCTTGCTCAAAGGATTCCCCCATCTTTTTTGGCACAGCAATCACTCTAGCCGATAACTCAGTGGACAAGGTCGCCTTATTGGTCGCGGTTAATATACCGCGCGCTTTAAAGGTCTCTTGCGCAATCGCAGGCACCGCGATTGAACAAGAGAACAGACATGCCACAATTTTCTGTGTTAACGTCATCAATATTTACTTCTCAGCCACGCTTTTTGCCGCTAATGCAGATTGCATTTCTTCTGCTGAAATCACTTCAATATCACCTTGCTCCCAACGAGCGAACATGTTGTTGAAGGCTGTCGATAATTCCTCCAAGCTCATGCTGCCGAAACCTTCCGGCAATGGATCAAGCCCCATAGATACGAGCACTTTACCGAAGTTATTTTGCAGATCCGCATAAGCCACATCACGACGCAATTCGGCCAACAAAGCATTAAGATCCTCACGAATCACGGTTAAATCACCAACACTTTGCGCTGTACGGCTAGAATCCACTTGGGCTTTAATACGCTGTGCCACGTCATAATATTGAGTAGCAAGATCATAGGTATCATTCGATTCTTTGAATTGAATATCAGCAATATGAACCTGAGAAATAACCGCCATAGACGTTGCTAAAGAACGCTGCTTGCCTGCCGCGATTTTCAAGTCATTTAACTTATCCAACTTGCCATATCGAAACACGTTCATTAGATTCCAATTTAAGCCGACGCCAGCCGATGTCCAATCGTTATAACGAAGGTAGTCGGAATCGTTGTAATTCAGGCCTGCACTCAGGCTTAAACTTGGGAAAAGAGACAGAAAGGCAGAATGCACTTCTTCTTGAGTAATACGTTCTTGGTATTGCGCCTCACGAAGCTCTGGGCGAAGCACTAGCGCAGTACGCTCCATATCACTCATATCGATATTAAGAACGGGGATATCACTATTTGGGTTATTAACATCCGCCAATTCAAAATCCACTGATGGATTTAATCCCATTAAAACAGCCAATTCAGTTTTGGCAGGCATCAGATCCTTACGAATATCCTGAAGTGTTCTTAAAGATTCCAGCAAGGCACGTTGATAGGTTAGCGCTTCCATTGGGGACTGAGCGCGGAGCTTTTCTATCTTGGCGGAGTCAACTAACGCAGCACGGGCCTTAATGATTAAGGGATTAATTTTAGACAGCAGGCGCTCAGCAGAAACAGCACGATAATAGGCATTACGAGATTGCTCCATAATAGAGTGAACCACTTTACGCTCACGCTCTTTGGAAATCAGAAAACGATCTGCTTGTTGTTTTGCGCGGTAATAGGACAACCCAAAATCAAGCACATCCCAAGTTGCTCCAATACTCGCATTGACCGTACTTTTATCAGAAGAAACAGAATAACTTGGATTACTGCCTAGGCTAGAAGGCTCATCTCCAGAGAAAGTCACGGATGCTGAAGCCGCATAATTACTACGTTGGTTATAACCTGCCTTAGCCGCTAACTCAGGTAACATGTCAAATTTATCAACGGCCAACTGCCCCTGTGAAACGACCGCTTCAAACGCTTTTAGTCGCGCATCACGGTTGTATTTAATCGTCCTGGCAAAGGCTTCATTTAAGTCAATTGGCCCTGTTATAGGCGCAACGTTTTTTTCTAACAACGCACTGTTGTCACTTGCATTCGCCATGACATCATTGTCACTTAAACGAACAGGACTAACAGAACACCCCACTATTGTAGTGGCAACAAGCATTGCAAGCATGGTTTTACCGAACACTGGGTAGATCGCCATGTCATCTCCTTAGAATAAGCGCTTTACAGAATAATAAATTTAGTTGGACAGAGTACTGGCGTTTGAAACCTTGAACTCAAATTCCACGCGTCGATTTCGCGCATACATACTTTTCAACGAATCTCTGGACGCTAACGGCTCCTCTGGGGCAGAGACCAAAAGATTATTTTCACCATGTGGTTTCACAAATATTTGCTGTTTTGATACGCCTGACATAAGCAAACGCTCACGGATATAATCAGCACGCCTATACGAAAGGGCCATATTGTAGTCATCACTGCCGATAGGGTCTGTGTAACCATGTAAGGTTAGTGAGGCATTGGGGAATGAGTTCAGAAACACAACAACATCATTAAGGTCAAGTCCAACAGCGGCACCTTCATCAAATCCAAACAATACAGGGCTTACCGCTATCTTAGCTTGCGAACTCTCGGAAGCTCCCGAGCTCACTTTTGGCGCCTTACTAACGGCTTGCGGCTCTTTAAACTGTTTCATATCAACAGCATCAACTTTTGAAGCGCATCGAGTATAACGGTCGTTACAGTCTAGATTTATATTGTCAGATGTAACACTTGAACACCCATAACTAAGCACCACAAAAGAAGTGACAACTAGAGACCGGATAAAAAATGGGCAAAAAGCCATAAAAAACCTCATAGAGAGTATGAAAACACTGGGAAATGAAGGTAAGCAGGAAGACAAAATTGGCTGCTATTAAAAGCATCTTCAAATAGACGAAGGGGAGCTAAGAACATTATTGGTAAACGCATTCCATGCAAGTGCAATTTAGTATCGCCTGTATCAAAATTTTTGATTTCGATTGCTATCAAATATGTAGTTATCGTATAAAAATAACCAAAAAAGTGCAATAAAAAAGCAAACCAATCACTGCAAAACTACAAAAACTACATCCAGGCAATGCGACTAAACTCACCAAGAAACATAAATTTAGCATTCAATTTCCCGAATCAACCACTTCCTTTTTTAATGCACAAACTAGCAAACAGGGCTTTAGAAAGCCTGAGTATAATACTCGACTATTATTAGGATTCGAGTTTGTTCGCACCCTTAACAACTTCATATTTTCTTTGGATGACATATGGAAAATGCTCACAACAACACCTCTTCTTCCGGTATGGGAGCGAAGGAGTTCACACTTTTAGTCGCTCTGCTCATGTCGATAACAGCCATTTCGATTGATGCATTACTGCCAGCGCTTGGTATTATCGGTAACGAATTGGGCGCAGTAACAGCAAACCAACCACAACTACTTATTAGTATGTTATTTCTCGGTTTGGCGATGGGACAGTTAATTTGCGGGCCGTTATCAGATGCGCTAGGTCGTCGCCCAATTTTATTTGGCGGCTTTGCTCTCTACTTGGTTGGTACGATTGTCTGTTATCGGGCAGACAGTTTAGAAATACTCATGCTGGGTCGTTTTATTCAAGGCTTAGGCGTTGCAGGGCCATACATTTCCGCCATTTCTCTTGTTCGCGATCTGTATCACGGCGCCCAAATGGCACGCATAATGTCTTTGGTCATGATGATTTTCGTCTTGGTTCCAGCCATTGCCCCAACATTGGGTCAAGCCATCATGCTTGTTTCAGACTGGCGAGGTATTTTTGAACTTTATCTAGCTTATGCCGTTTTACTAATTGTTTGGATTGGTTTCCGTCTAAAAGAAACGCTACCAAAATCAAACCGCATTCCTTTCTCTAAAAAAGGCTTTTTAGACGGCTTTAGAGAAGTCGTAACGAATAGAATTACCGCGAGTTATACCATCTGCATAGGGTTGTTTTTCGGCAGCTTTATTGGTTATTTGAACTCTTCACAACAAATATTCCAGGTGCAATTTAATACCGGTAACCTCTTCGCACTCTACTTTGGTTTATTAGCTTTAGTATTAGGTTTCTCTTCGTTGATTAACTCACGTATTGTTGAAAAACATGGCGCGAAATATATCGCTTTCCGCGCCATTTGCCTGGTTGTTATCGCATCAATTGCCTTTTTTGCTTTACATGCTTTCGTGGCCATCAGCTTATGGATGTTCTTGGTCTATGCTGCCGTGCTGTTCTTCTGCTTTGGTTTGTTATTCGGTAATCTCAACGCCCTAGCAATGGAGCCCATGGGACACGTTGCAGGTATTGCTTCTGCGGTTATTGGCTCAGCGTCCTCTATCATGTCGATGAGTATTGGCACCGTGATAGGCCAAATGTACAACAATACCTTATTACCCATTTCCGGTGGCTTTATAATTATGGGCTCACTAGCCGTGTGTATTATGTACTGGGCTGAGAAAGGGCGGGTTGAAGAAGTCGTTGAAGAGCACAGCGCTGTTTAATCTATCTGCTCAACAACACCAAAAAGAAAACAAACAAACCAAATAGCAAAACTATTTGGCTTGTTTGTTATCAGTGGAAGTAAGTAACAGCGTATCAAGCTGATTCTCTAGTTCAGACGCTTCCATCATCGCCTGATTCATCAAAGCTGGCGTTAAAAGTGCCTCTTTACTAACTGCTTTTAAGGCAAAAAAATTCATGGGCGATACTGAAAATTCAGCAGCCCACGCTAATAAAGCAGATTCTAAAACGGCTTCAAACTCGGCAAATAAGGCAAATGTCGACGGCAGCATTTTATGCTGTTCACCAAGCAGAATACGATACACTGCAAGGCGTTCAGTTTTATTAACCCAAGCTTCCCAAAGCAAGATCCAACCCGCAATCAGCGATAGTTCTTTTTTCGATTGCAAACGCACCAAAGTCTTTTGCATTTCATCCTGAGCCAATTCTGTTAACGAAGTTAACACCATTTCCCATAACACCAGCTTAGTTGGAAAATTACTGTAAACCGTCGGTTTAGACACGCCCGCCGTCACCACTACCTGATCAATACTGGTGCTTTGATAACCTTGCTTGGTAAATAAACCACCCGCCGCCTCAACTATGTGGGCTTTTTTACTGGGTCTTCCTCTTGCCATTTCTACCTCTATGCCTATTTTCTGCTATAAAGGCTATTCTAACCCTTGAGCAAGCCCCATAACAGAAATAACAATTGACGATAGGCTAAACGACTATCACTCGACATAAGGAATAAGGCGACCAAAGACAATCACCGCAATCCACAAAGCGAGCGACACACCCGCTGCCAGTTTCATATCCAAAGGCATTACCACTTCATTTCCCCCTTGTTCAATAGCGTCTGCGTTGCGGCGTTTTTTCATTCTCAGAGAAAAATATAAAGCATTTAATAATGCCAAAATAATACATAGCATTTTCAATTGAAAAGACGGATTTATAAAGTAGCGACTAGGGTCGCCGAACAAAAAAGCTACGCCAGTTGCCAAGTTAATGAAAAAACCTATTAGCGAAACTAAAATAAATGGCTCAACGGCTGGAAATGGGATCATCCGAGCAAGGCCTAGTGCTCTTAAATCAATAAACAACAAGGACCCAAACAACAAGCATAAACCAATAAAATGCAAGCTTTCTAACGTCGGCCAAACATAACTATGAGTAATAATGTAGTGGTTAAGGTTGGACTCACTCATCCATTGAACAATAGACTGAATTTGCATATTTAACATCCCTTAGAAAATATACGCGATTAAGCGTCCAGCCACTAAGGCCGTCATCCAGATTAGGATCACAGCAAATGCGAGTACTTTTTGCCTTACAGTGCTTCCCCCTGCCGAAATCCGCCCTAGTGCAACAAGCCCCAATGACACATTTTTCGCCGAAATAACACGACGCGTTACCGCACAGCTTCTAACTAAAAAGTGAGTCCCCACCAAACCTGCCAAAATAAAGACTATCTTGATTCGAAAAGGCCAACTCTCCCAGAGGACAGTGGCGCTGCCAAAAAACAGCGCCACACCGGAAAAAAGGTTAATGGCAAAGCCAATAAGTGCCAGCTTCCAATAAACAGGTAAGCGACTAGTCTGTATTCCTCGACCAACCCCTAACACCCTAAAACAAATCATTAAGGCAAGCCCAACCAAGGTCCCCATACCGATTGTGTGTAAAGTTAAGGCAATCGGATATCCCCAAAGAGAGGTAGATACCCACTCACCAAGAGGTGACATTTCAGCCCAATTCAAAAAGTCCACGCGACACCCTTATTTACCGAACTTCATTGGTTAAATCAGCACAGTTGTAAGGTTCGTAATGCCCCTCGGTTAGCTTCACTTCATCTTTACCTGAAAAGCTATTCTCCAAATACAAGGCGTCTTCTCCTTCATATTCACGATAAAGCGTTAAACCATCTTCGCTTAAATAAAAGCGCTCAACCATATGCAGTTGATTACTGTTCATTGCAGCGCCTTGTTTCATTGGCGGCGCATGGAGATATCCAGGGTTGAAACCAACAGTATCCACAACCAATACTTTGCCATCCCAGTGGCCAATCGAATGCCCTGCTCGGCTAGCTTCAATATTTTCAGGGTGCTTGTCCAAATCAAGGTGAATGGTGCGAGCAATATCCATAAAGCCATAAGAAATCACAATATCGTCTTGGGTTTGCTCTATCTTGTTTACCAGCTGATCAAAGGTCCAATCATCAATAATATTTGTGGCCTCACAATGCATACGCGGTGACTTAGCAAATGCATAATCCGCTACGGCGGCTTTACCTTCTTCGGTTAACTTAAACTGTGGACGACCTTCATCCATTGGAGGGTGATCACCACGAGGCGGGCGATGCTCACCCTCTGCTAACTCCGGCATACCTTCTGGTGGCATTGGCGGCCTATCACCATTAACCCCTTTGGGAGGCTTTCTATCATGCTCTGGACGTTCGGCCACCCAAGTCCCGCCAATGTTTGGCGTACCATCTACTAGCGTCGTTTGTCGTGGTTGTTTTACCAATTGACCTGCTTTATCAAAAACAGAGTCACGGTCTACAGTTACACCGCTATCAAAAGTAATTGTATGGACATAACAAGCATTATCTTCACTGCGAGCCGGAGAACCTACTACCTTAATTTGCGTGCCTTTTGCAAAAGTCCCCGATGTCCATCCGGCACGCTTCAGCGCACTTCCAGTTCCCAATTCACAGCGCCATTCATTAGTCTGTCCGGCTTTATCTAAAACATTAAAGTAGATATAAGCGTGAGGATTAACCAAACGACTTTTAGTCACGATGCCTTCCACTTTAATCGTCGTAGATTCATCAAACTGACCATTTACACCGTGATGTGCGTAACTTTTACTTGCGAACACACTTGCGCCGACCATTAACACAAGCGCACTTTTAAAAACAAACTGATTCATATATGGCTCTTTAAACATCTAAAGTTAACGTGGTCAGAATTCTATAGGAGGGAAGAAGAGACCAACAAGAAAATAGCGGGTAAAGCTAAGTAAAATAAATATGTGTAAATTAAGTGCTTACTTGAGCGCACAAAAAACATCTCGTGCTATTGCTCTAGACCCTTCTGAAAAATGACTTTTTAATATTTCTCCAGCGTAATCGTCAATCAGCATTTTAAATCAAAAAATACACTTGACGAGACATCAAAACGCTATTAAATTAACTAAACGGTATAGTTAATTTAATAGAGCGCAAAAGTAATTTTAGGAGCAAGTCATGCAAAGCGAGAACGGTTTCTACGGGCAATACGGCGGTAGCTATATTCCTGAAATTCTTTATTCGAGCCAACAGCAAATTTTACAGGCGTTCGAAGAAGTCAAAAACGACCCTGAGTTTCTTGCTGAGCTGAATCAACAATGGCAGCAGTTTTCTGGCCGCCCTACTCCTCTTACGTTTTGTGCGAACTTGACTGAGCATTTTGGTGGCGCACAAATTTATCTGAAGCGTGAAGACTTAAATCACAGTGGCGCACATAAGATGAACAACGTAATTGGCCAAGGGTTATTGGTCAAACGTATGGGCAAAAAACGCGTTATTGCCGAAACAGGTGCGGGTCAGCACGGTATTGCCACGGCGCTTGTTGCAGCGCGTTTAGGGCTAGAATGCACCATTTACATGGGTGCGAAAGACATTGAGCGCCAATACCCAAATGTTTTCTGGATGAAACAGCTTGGCGCAACCGTTGTGCCTGTTACCACTGGCGCACAAACTTTACGTGATGCCTTAGACGAGGCCCTACGTGACTGGTCTTCTAGCCACGAAGAAAGTCATTATCTGATTGGCACCTCTTGTGGTTGCGCACCCTTCCCTGAAATGGTGGCCTACTTTCAATCAGTGATTGGCAATGAAGTACGTGAACAAAGTGTGGCGCAATTCGGTCAATTTCCAGATCGTTTATACGCTTGTGTTGGCGGTGGTTCGAACGCTTGTGGTTTGTTCCTACCTTTCCTTGATGACATAGAAGTGGAAATGGTGGGTGTCGAAGCGGGCGGTAAAGGTTTGGAACTTGGCGAGCATTCTATTCGTTTGTCTCACAATCTTGGACAACCTGGTATCGCCCAAGGCTTTGCGACTATGTTTTTACAAGATGACGCAGGACAACTGCAAGAAACTCATTCCATTGCAGCCGGTTTAGACTATGTTGGCGTATCGCCAATCATTGCCCATTTGGCCGAAACGGGGCGTATTAACATGACCTACGCCATGGACGATGATGTGATTGCGGCGTGTACGTTATTACTGAAAAAAGAAGGCATAATCCCTGCACTAGAATCTTCCCATGCTTTAGCGGGTGCCTTTAAAGACGCACCGAATTTGCCTAAAGATTCTAAGATCGTCATCAACCTGTCTGGTCGTGGCGACAAGGACATCTTTAATGTAGCGAAAGCGGTGCAAGACGAAACCTTCCCACAATTCTTAACCGATTACCTTGCGGCATATCCAACCAATCACGCCGACAATGAGGAGGAAAACGCATGAGCCAGTTAGCCACCTTTATTGCAGAAAAACGTCAGCAAAAGCCGATTTTATCGATGACCCATGTGGTTTATGGCTATCCGAGTGTTGAACAAAGCTTGAGCTGGATGGAAAGATTAATGCAGGAAGGCGTCGATTTTATCGAGGTGCAATTTCCTTTTTCCGATCCTGTTGCCGACGGCCCAAGCATTGTTGCAGCCTGCCATAAGGCATTAGAGCAAAAGTTAGACGTAGAAACCTGTTTGTCTCAGCTTGGCAAATTAGCTAAGAACTTCCCTAACAGCCGCATTGTGTTAATGAGTTATCTCAACCCAATGTATCGCTTTGGATTAGACAAGCTCGCCAAGCGTGCGGCTGAGGAAAATATTCTAGGCTTGATCTTACCAGATCTACCAATTGAACAAGCCACGACCTACCAAGCCGCTTGTAAAGCCAACAACATTGATCCAGTGTGGTTAGTGACACCAGTAACGCCACCAGATCGTCTAGCCATGCTAGCCAGTCAAGCTAGTGGTTTCCTATATTGTGTGGCTCGCTCTGGTGTAACGGGTCACTCTGTTCATGAAAACAAAAGCCATGAACGTAAAACCAAGCAGACATCACTTGATGACTATTTGACGCAAATAAAACAACACGCCAGCGCACCAATGGGCGTCGGTTTTGGCCTGCGTGAACGAGCTCAAATAGAGCAACTGATTGGCAAAGCCGACATCGCGATTCTTGGTTCTGCGCTCCTAGATGCGTACAACAAAGGTGGCCAAGAAGCAGGTGTTAAACTGATAAAAGACTTGTTTCAACATTAGAGAAAAAATCTCAAAATACCAAAAGCGCTTCCCCTCTTACCTTACAAGAAGGGGACACGCTTTTATACTCCCGAAGACTTGGCTATCTAATTTCAGCAATCGTTTGTAATGCTCTTATAACCTCTCTTATTTCAGGTCGGCTCTCTACTGATTGATGATAAATAATGTACCAAGTGCATGGGACTGAGTATGCGGCCTTTTTTAAGGTTGTTATATTTTCAAAAGGTGAATTTCTGACTACCCAGGCAGATAGAAACGTTACATATTGTTTATTCATAGATAGAATTCTTAATATCAATGAAACAGAGTCAGCCTCTCTGATGGTATTAGGACTGCAATTATTAGGTCTGAAAATTGTGTCGAATTCCATATCCGGCTGATAGGCTCGACTGTAGGTAAGGTATGGGTATTCTGTAATTTTTTCGATACTAAAATTTTTGGCAGTATTTAGCGGATGTTTATGATTCAGAGTCAGTAACAGCTCATCATCAAAGATTTTTTCGCAATGGAAGTCTTTCGTATTTACCGGTGTCGTATTAATAATAAAATCTACTTCTCTCTCGAAAAGCGCATTCACAAGATTGGATGTGTTGTACCTGTTGATATCCAGCTTATCAAAAGAGGCTTCAGGAAGGTATTGTAGAATAGTATCAAAGGTATCGTAAGCGCTAACTCCCCATCTAATATAGCTATCTGATCGCCCCAACATTACCGCTTCCGCTTCTGCCTTACGTACAAACGGCAGTAACAACTTACCTGCCTTTAACAACCTCTCACCTGAAGGAGAAAGGACTAGCTTGCGCCCTCTTTTATCATAGATATTTACTGTTAATCGCTTTTCTATTTCACGCAAACGATAAGTCGCTGCCGGCTGAGTCAACCCAAGCGCCGAGGCTGCGTCTTTTAGTGAGCGGTGTTCATCAATTGCACATATCAGCTCATAGTGTTTTATATCTAGCATTAGAAACCTCAATAAAATGATCGAAATAAAACAGTTCATCCGTCTTTATATGACGGTTATTTCTAGGTTTATCACAAGTTATGGCACACTTTTTTGTCCATAAAAAACCGTTATAGGAAAATATATAATCTAATTACGACATAAAAAGCAAAAATTCTCATCAAAAAAATTTTACAAACACACCCAAAAAAAAACATAAACCAATGATAAATATGGTTTTTTACAGCTTATTTTAGAGGCCAATGTTTTTATATATAAAAAAATGATGACTTACTCGATCATAACTTTATTTTTTTTTCCTCTATTTATTATTTAGGCTAATAGAACACAATAAATACCAGAGACGATTGCGATGAGAAAAAATTTAAGAATTAGACCTTATACATTTTATCCCTCACTTACTATCTTAGGGATACTCAGTTACTTAGCACTTTTTGATAATGAAAATTTTTTAGCCATAACGTCACAAATACATCACTGGTTGTTAGATAATTTTGGCTGGATGTATCTACTTTCCGCTTTTTCATTGGTCATAACTTGCTTTGTGGTTTTCTTTTCGCCAATAGGTAATATGAGAATAGGAGGGAAAGAGGCAAAACCGCTTTTAACAAAGTGGCAGTGGGCCTCCATTACGTTATGTAGCTCTGTTGCTATCGGGTTACTCTTTTTTGCCTCATCCGAACCTATTATCGATATGGCATATCCTCCTAAGTTTTTAGGAGCAGAACCACTTTCAAGAGAATCCGCCGTCTTTGGTTTAGCCGCCGTATTCATGCATTGGTCGCTAACCACATACGCTCTCTATAGCATTCCAGCTTTGGCATTCGCACTTGCTTATTATAATTTTAAACGCGACTTCAGTATTTCTTCAGCCATGTTTGTTGGCAGTAATATTGAATTAAAATCGACAACAAAACAGTTGATTGATGCTTTCGCCCTTATTGCCTTAGTGGCGGGGATGATCACCTCTTTAGGGTCAAGTATTTTAATGCTTGAAGGCGGTATCAATGCTCTTTTTACCACTGAAATCGGTACGACAGCACTCGCTCTGATTGCCGCTTTAGTTATGGTGGCTTCCGCTTTGTCTGCTGCATCTGGCCTACACAAAGGGATTGCCTTCTTATCCAGTTGGAATGCAAAAGCATTTATCGCTTTCTCATTACTCGTTTTAATTTTTGGTCCTACTAGCTTCATCGCTCATGCAGGGCTAGATAGCCTTTCCATGTACCTTTCCAACTTTGTTAACTGGAGCCTAGATACAGGCGTTGTCGTAGAAGATTCTTGGCCAAAAGATTGGACTGTCTTTTTCTGGGCTGCTTGGTACGCATGGGCACCAATAGTCGCGATTTTTCTGGGTAAAATTTCACGCGGCTATACAGTCAAAGAATTCCTAATTTTCAATGTCGCAATGCCTTCCATTTTTGTGCTGTTCTGGTGTTCTATTTTTGGAGGCTACTCTATTTACCTTGAGCTAACAGCCAATAATGTATTGTCTGATACGCTAAGCCAAAAAGGTCCTGGTGCAATCATTTGGGAGCTAATGCAAGATCTTCCAGGTTCTATTTTCTTCATTGCATTTTTCCTAATTATGTCTTTCATGTCTTATGTAACCGCATCAGATTCGGCTATTGATGCCATCGCTGGGACATGTGTTGAGTCTTTTCATGAACAGGACGAAGAACCCAAATCACCACTATTTATTAAATTAGTATGGGGCGGAATCATTGCTTTATTAGCCTGCATTATGACAATCAATAGCGGCTTGGATGGTCTGAAATTGGTATCAACCATCGGTGGTTTCTTGGGCATGATTATTGCCATGTGTGCGCAAATTTTCTTATTACGTTTGTGTTTTCTAAAACGGGAAAAAAACAAAGTGACGATTTAAGGAAAATACAAATAAGTTTTTCCTTAAATATTCACAACTATTTGACTAAGACCACATGAATAAGATGCCATTTAAAATGGCATCTAAATGAAATTGAAGGATTTTTCATTATGAACCTCACAAACAATCAAAATCTGAATATGCTATCTGAATTAGACAGCCTTGCTCTGATGATAAATATGTCTGACTACCCTTTAAATAAAAAAGAGTCGGCGGCCTATAAACAAGCAGTACTTGCTTGTCAGAAGCAGCTTGAAAGTGATGGCTGTGCTCACTTACCCAACTTTATTCGTGAAGATAAAATCGAATTAATTAGAGAGCAGAGCGAAAATGTCTCCCATTTGGCTCACTATCACGAGAATAAAGTGACACCTTATGCCACCGAAGGCAACCCTGAATTAGGCGAAAACCATCCGGTTAACCGATACCAACAGTTTAGCAATGGCTTTGTTGCAAAAGATCTACTGCCAGAACAGATGATTATCAAACAACTCTATAGGAATACTATTTTCCAAGAGTTCATTGCTGAATGTTTAGGGAAGGATAAGATTTATGAATATGCAGATCCCATCGCAGGCCTAGTGATTAATGCAATGCCAGAGAATACATCACTTCCTTGGCACTATGATACGAATGAATTTATTGTCAGCTTGATGACTAGACGTCCAGAAGAAGGCGGCGAATTTCAGTATTCTCCTGGGCTTCGTCAGCCTGGTAACGAAAACTATTCTGAAGTGCAAAACATTCTCGATGGTGATCTTACAAAAGTGAAATCACTAACACTTAACACAGGCGACCTACAAATGTTTAAAGGCCGCTTCTCTATGCACCGCGTTGCATCATGCAAAGGCACTAGATTATGCGCCCTCTTTGGCTATGCCGAAAAGCCAGGAATGATAGGAAAAATTAAACGGACGAAAGACGTTTATGGACGGGTGACTGAGGCTCATATCAAGGCTGAACAAGAAACAAGGGAAGACGGTTTAGCAGGCTAAATTCAGCCTAATACAAGACGGGTAATACTTTAAACTACTGTAATTCAAAAGGCATACCTAAAAAATGAACTATTCAACTTTTGATTTTTTCAATCAAGTAATCGATAAAGACTTAGAAGACCGTGTCGCTATATACAGGCTGAATCGACTAAGAGAACAAATCATTAACTTTAAACTCGATGCCGTGGTGTTATTTGAACCAATTAATATTCGCTATGCTTGTGGTGTTCGCAACATGCAGGTTTATTCTCAACGCAACCCAGCTCGATACTTAATTGTACCTGCAGAAGGCCCAGTTGCTCTTTTTGAGTATCGCTCATGCGCCCATTTAACAGAAGGTGTTGTGACACTGGACGAGGTTCATCCAGCCAGCCCTATCATGCCACTTCACAGCGGAGATCATTCTCATCGCCATGTACAAAGCTTTATTACCTCGTTGAAAGATATTCTTAGCCGATCTACACAGAACTTCGGTCGCATTGGTATTGAATCAGCACCAACAGAATTATTAGCCGATACTATTAAAGCTGGATTTGACGTGATAGATGCTTCTCGCCCTATTGAAGTGGCTAAGTCCGTCAAAAGCTTAGATGAACTTACACTTATCGCTCGCTCTGTTACCTTAACAGAGAGAGCCATGTCTGTTCTGGAGGGTTACCTTAAGCCTGGCATTACAGAAAACGAAGCATGGGCCGTATTTAACAAAGAAGTCCTCGCTACAGGTGGCGAGTATGCAGAAACTCGATTATTTTCCTCAGGTAACCGCACTAATCCATGGTTCCAAGAGTGTTCAGATAAAATAATGAACGCGGGTGAACTGGTTGCTTTTGATACCGATACAGTTGGTATTTTTGGCTACTATACTGACTTTTCGCGGACATTCGTCATTCCTGGTAAAGAAGCCACGCCGACTCAAAAGGCACTGTATCAGTTATCTTGTGAAGAACTAGAAACTAATATTGCGCTAATGAAACCAGGAATGAGTTTTAAAGAGTACTCACAAAAAGCATGGAGAATTCCAAAAGAATATCAAAAAAACCGATATCTGGCGGTGGTGCATGGCTGTGGAATGACAGGAGAATGGCCAATCATTTCCCACAATATGGACTGGGATGAAGTAGGTTATGACGGCATCATTCAACCCGGCATGACACTATGCGTTGAGTCATACATTGGCCGTGAGTACGGTGAAGAAGGTGTGAAGCTAGAAGAGCAAGTTCTGGTTACAGAAACCGGAGTTAGAAGAATGTCATCCTATGGCTACTCAAATGAACTTTTGAACTAACCCTATACTACCTTTTTTACTTATTCAGAAGACCTACTTTGCTAAAGATCATTCTATAAATAGCACTTGAAAAGATCAAACCGTGAATATATGATCCATATACATTTTATATATGGATCATATCTCATGGGTATTATTAAAATCTCCGACGACCTTCACGACGACATCCGCAAAAGCTGCCATGTCATGTCGCGCTCTATCAATGCACAAGCCGAATTCTGGATGAAAATGGGACGCTTAGCCGAGCTCAACCCCAGCCTCACCTTTTCCGAGTTGATTGCCAACGAACTGGCCAGTGCAAATGCTGAAACACCACTCAAAGCGGTGAAGTAGCATGCAAGTTCATATTAAAACACCCGCAGAAATTGACTTCATGCGTGAGTCTGGCAAATTACTGGCCAGCGTATTTCATATGCTCGATGACTTCGTCAAAGAAGGCGTGTCGACTTTAGAAATCAACAATAGAGTTGAAGACTTCATTCGCAATGAACTGAACGCAAGACCAGCAAGCTTAGGACAATACGACTATGAATTTGTCCTAAACTCCTCTATCAACGAAGTAGTCTGCCACGGCGTGCCAAGTGATAATCAAAAACTCAAAACAAAAGACATCATCAACTTAGACATCACCCTAGAAAAGAATGGTTTTATCGCCGATTCCAGCAAAATGTATGTCATGAGTGACGCCAACCCTATTGCCAAACGCTTAGTAAAAACTACCTACGAGGCAATGTGGGCTGGGATCAAAAAAGTAAAGCCTGGTGCAACCTTAGGTGATATTGGCGCAGCCATCCAAACCCTAGCGGAAAGTAAAGGTTATTCTGTTGTAAAAGAATACTGCGGCCATGGTATTGGTCGAGAAATGCACGAAGAACCGCAAGTACTGCATTACGGAAAAGCGGGAACAGGCATGACATTGGCAGCAGGCATGACTTTCACCATCGAACCCATGATCAACCAAGGAAAATCAAAAACTAAGACAAAAAAAGACGGCTGGACGGTTGTAACTTCTGATAAAAAATTATCGGCGCAATGGGAGCACACCATCTTGGTCACAGAAACGGGTTATGAAGTACTGACCTTAAGAAACGAAGAAGCCAGTATCTAAAGGGGTAAGATACTGACTTCTTCGTTTAGCCTGCCAACCTTATTAGTTAGATACAGGTTTTTGGGCTAGATCTGTTTTTTAGTACTCGCTTATTGCTTAGGCAAAAGCACAGTATCGATTACATGAATCACACCGTTAGATTGCTTAACATCAGCAATAGTTACGTGAGCAACACGACCATTTTCATCTTCAAGCATGATTTTATCGCCCATATAAGTAGCCATTAATGTACAGCCACCAATGGTAGGTACTGGGTGTTTGCCCATGTCATCATCGATCATGGTTTTAATCGCGCCAGACAAGGCATCGGCTTTTACCACATGACAAGCTAACACTTTAGTTAAAGCGGCTTTGTTTTCTGGTTTCAACAAACCAGCTACCGCCCCCTCTGGTAATTTATCAAACGCCGCATTGGTTGGCGCAAATACAGTAAATGGGCCAGGTCCTTGTAATGTTTCAACTAAACCAGCTGCTTTAACGGCAGCCACTAATGTCGTATGGTCTTTAGAGTTGACCGCATTTTCAATGATGTTTTTGCTCGCATACATTGGAGCGCCACCCACCATTGGATTTGCATTATCATCAGTAGTTTTCATACCACCAGCAGAACAGCCAGCAAGTGTTAAAATTGTTGCAGCAGAAACAAGACTTAGTAATTTCATTGTTATTCTCCAGTTTGTTTTTCCATAACAATTCGCCATGGTTATTAAGAAATACGCTGCGAATTAAAAAAGGTTTCAAGCTTTTCCAAAATAACTTTAAAAAATTTCTAAGCAGGCTTAAAAACCAAAGAAATCCCATTTAAACAATGGCGCAATCCTGTTGGTTGCGGGCCATCATCAAAAATATGCCCCAAGTGACTACCACATCGACGACAATGAACTTCTGTGCGCTTCATAAAGAAGCCATTATCTTCTTTCGTACCAACGGCATCAGGTATTGGCCAACCTGTGCCACTTTCATATTTCGTATTACTAGGATATAGAGGAAGATCGCAACCTTTACAGAAATAAGTGCCCTCTCGCTTTTCATTCAGCAAAGGACTACTACCTGGACGCTCTGTTTTCTCTTCTCTCATTACTTGGTATTCAAAATCACTTAACTTTGCTTGCCATTGTTTCTTACTTCGAACCACCTCAAAATTTTCACCAGAGGTGGAAGAGATAGCCATAACAGGTGTACTAAACGAATGAGAACCACCAATAACACAAGCGGTTGTTACGAGAAAATTCCGACGATTCATAGTATTTCTCCTTATTAGAATTAGGCTGTTGCTTTATAGTCAAAACGCAATAGATACCAATAAGTACGTAAAAACCTAAAATAAAGTTTCAATTTGCTAGGTAAAAAGCGCAATGAGAAGCCCAACTAGGTGGCACTAGTCCTTCTGCAAAAAGGTTTGATTTTTTAAAACGCAAAAAAAAGGGTAAGTTCCGAAGAACTTACCCTTTCTTAAATATTCTGAGTAGCGAATTAAACTACTGTAATATTTTCTGCTTGAGGACCTTTTTGGCCAGCAGTAACAACGAATTCTACTTGTTGACCTTCAGCCAATGTTTTGAAGCCATCGCTTACAATTGCGCTGAAATGTGCGAACACATCTGGACCAGACTCTTGCTCAATAAAACCAAAACCTTTCGTTTCGTTGAACCACTTAACGGTTCCTTTCACTGTATTAGACATAAATAATCACCTGAGTTTTAAATAGCCCTTTAGGGGCCGATTTTGCAAAAAAATAGACTTGTACTTAAAAACTTTCAGGACGAGGATTTTATGAATAAAACAACGTATTGCAGAGTTAATAATTTTAGACTTCTTTCTAGCTTGTGCCGCCATAATATAGAGATATATGTTAGATAGATAGCTTTATTCTTTATAATTTGAAATTAGATAGAGCAGAGAAACGAAACAAAAGGATCATCACTATTTCTCTTCTTTTGCTTTAGCTAACAACAAAAACCTCTTATGGATTTTTCGCGTCGCTAACCACACACCACCAACCACAAGAGGCACCGACAAACCTATCACTAGGCTTTTATCAAAATGGACACCTTTGTCATAAACCGCTTCGATCAAGAACTTCAACAGTCCCACACTGTAATAACTGATTGCAGCTACCGACAGGCCCTCAACTGTGTGTTGCATGGCAAGTTGAATTTTCGAGCGCCGATCCATAGAGGTGAGCAGTTGTTGGTTCTGAGATTGAATCGACATTTCTACTTGGGTACGCATCATATCTGATACCCTGTCGATACGCGTAGAAAGGCTTTCTAAATGATTACCCGCTGTATTACAGGTTCGTACTGCTGGTGTTAATCGACGAGTCATAAATTCGGTAATGGTTAAATGGCCTGATACTTCGTCTTCTTTTAACTCATTTAAACGCTTTAAAACCAACTCGTGATATGCCCTTGTGGCACTGAACCGAAATGAGGTTTTTGACCGAGTCGCTTCGACCCAAGCAGCCATATCAATTAGTTCACTCAATAAAGCCTGCTCATCAAGTGCTGCTGTCGCGTCAGACAAATTAGCCGTGGTTTGCGCTAACTCTTCGTCCATGGCAACCAATTCTGCGTTGTATTTACGCGCCATGGGTAGTGCTAATAAGGCCATCAAACGGTAGGTTTCTATTTCGACTACGCGCTGGACCATACGACCCAATTGACTATCGCTCATTCGCTTATTGTAAATAAGAAAGCGGCCACAACCATCGCTGTGCAGCTGAAAAGTTGTCCAGACCTGAGCATCACCATTTTGAGGGCGGCTGCCAACTAAACGCATTCCTTCAAAATGACTCTTAACGAGGGCTAAGTCTGGTTCAGGAATGGTTCGAGCATCCTCAACGGCTACATGAAAGGCAGCAATAGTATTACCTGGCATATTTGACAACCACTCAAGCGGCAAATAAGACAAGGCGTTTTGAGCAAAAACACCTAACCCTGTATCAACTTGAGTGTGGATTATCATGTAAGAAATAAACTCAAGGTGCTTATCCCGACGCAGCTTAAAAGAGCCAAAATCTACTTCAAAACACACACTGTCATTTTCTGGAGGTGTACCGTTAAAATGATTGTACAGTGAACAGAAATGTTCAAATTCTGCTTGCTTTTGATCTGCCCCAACAATAACAGCGAGGTAACTGATTCTAGCTGGACTGGGCAAAACCTGAAATGGACGTGAATGCAACTCTGCATACAATGCATCTCGTAATGGGTGCGTCTTTAATCCGTATGAGTTATTAACCTGATTCATTGTGTTATCTGTCAAACCTTCTATTAGAGTGATTTAGAAAATATCACTCTACAACTGCGTGTAGGTTACTCGGTGAGTGCCATAATATTTTATTTTTACCACTCTTTTTAGCAAGCCCAAGCATGCCATCAGCCGCATTAAAAAAGTCTTCACTGCGACAATGTGGACTAGGAGACTTTGTAGCACCACCAACACTCACTGTTACTTTGCCGCTACAGTTTTGATGAGTGTAAGCTAAGTTCAACGATCCAACACCTTGCATACAGCGACGAGCCACTTCAATTGACTCTTCTTGAGAGTGACTAGGCAATAAAATGACGAACTCTTCACCACCATATCTTGCGACAAGTCCTTTGTCTAATACTTGCTTGGCCAATACGGTGGCCACTTGCTGTAGAACCTTATCGCCTGTGGCGTGTCCATAGCAATCGTTATATTGTTTGAAGTTGTCGATATCAATTACCAATAAAGAAAGACTCGCTTGGTTGGCGATTGCGTTTTGCCATTCTTGTTCAATAACGTTTTGGTATTTACGACGGTTGGCAAGTGATGTTAAAGGGTCAATATTGGCCAACTTCTCTAGCATCTTGCGTTGTTTTACAAGCTGTAAATGAAGACGTACACGAGCCTGAACAATGTTCGTATGCAATGGCTTTTGAATGTAATCACTAGCCCCCATTAATAACGCTTTTTCTTCATGGCTCGAATCATTTAATGCAGTAATAAAAATAACAGGGATAGCACTTGTACGCACATCATGACGAAGAAGGGACATGGTTTCAAAGCCATCCATTTCAGGCATCACCACATCCAATAAAATCAAATCTGGCTTATATTCCATGGCTTTTCTAATGCCTTGCTCACCACTTTTTGCAAGCATAACGACAACTTCATCGTTAAGCATATCACTGATTATTTTCAGGTTGATTTTTTCGTCGTCAATGACTAAAACACTTTGTTCTTCTGTCATCGTCTTTTATCGCCTCGAAGCGCCAAAATAAGTTGAGATGCTTTTACAGTTGCCGTCTCAAACTCAATATTTTTTATATCGAAAATGATATTTTCGACGTCCAATGTATACCTTGTTCCCCTGACCGTTTTGCGCAATAAACTAAAGTAGTTTTCTACAAAAAAATCTGATTTTTTTAATAATGGAACAATAGCTTGCAGCTTAATCAGCAAATCCTTTTCATTAAAACTCTTAGCTTCTTCACTATATTCAAGCAGAGAAGAGTAAGGCGTTAATATCTTTTCAAGTGAGTCATTAAGATCGCTCACCATCATTTCAAGACGACTTAACAAATGTAAATCTGGTACATCTTCCTTAATATTACTTTCTAGCTCAGCACAATAAGATGACAATTCAAATGCACCTATATACGCTGAATTTGATTTCAATGAATGAAGAACAATCGCCAAATCATCACCTAAAAATCCATGCAACGAAAATACCTTGTATTTATTATAAAAAGCCGTGGCAATATCAAGATATAAGCTTTTCTTCCCGTTCAGATGCTCAATAGCATCATCAACAGATAATGTATCTATTGATGAGAGCTGAAACAATAGTTCATCGTAGGAAGAATCATGACTAGGAGCAAAAAAATCATGCTTTTGTATAGACTTATGAGTATCTTTTACTTCAAAATGTTTTTGTAATGTTTTGTATAACTCTGATTTTTGAATTGGTTTATCTAAATGTGCATTCATACCAGCTTGTGCAGACTGCTCTTTTGCCTCATCAGAGACATGAGCTGTCATAGCAATGATAGGAATATTACCATATACCGAAGACCGTCTAATGTATCTAGCCGCTGCCAGACCATCCATAATGGGCATTTGAATATCCATCAATACCAAATCATATTTTTTACTATTTAGTTTATAAATAGCTTCTTCACCATTACCAGCCACATCCACATTGATAGAGGTATCGCCCAAATAGCCTAAAATGACCTTCTGATTTATTAAGTTATCTTCCGCCAATAAGACATGATATTGCGAAAAGTCCGGAACGTCCCCATCCTCATAAAGTAACTTATCACTAAAAGCCCCTTCCACCTTTTCATTAACCGTGGCTAGGTCAACCATTTCATTGCTAGACATGTCCTCTGTATATACAGATGCATGCGATGCGATATTAAGAGGTAGAGTAAAACTAAACGTAGAACCTTGCCCTAATTCACTATGAACCCAAATCTCCCCCCCCATCAGCTCACAAAGTTGACGCGAAATAGTTAAGCCTAAACCAGTCCCACCAAACTGACGAGTAATACTGTCATCAGCTTGCTGAAAAGATTGAAATAGTTGATCTATATATGTTTTCGAGATACCTATGCCAGTATCAATGACGTCGCATCTCAACAAAACATCTTTATCGTTTTTTTCATCTGTATACATGCGTACACATATACCACCGCACTCGGTAAATTTAACAGCATTCGTCACAAGGTTAATCAATACTTGCTGTATACGTAGTGGGTCACCCAAAAGCATGGGAGGGAGTGATGGAGAAATGTCAGCCGTTACCGCTAGTTTTTTTTCTTCGGCTTTAATTGCGTTCATATTGATCGCATGCTGAACAATTAATCTGGGCGAAAAAGGCACCGCCTCTATACTCATTTTACCTGCCTCGATCTTCGAAAAATCGAGTACATCATTTACAAGGCTAAGTAGGGTCTCCCCTGAAGATAAAATAGTATTGATGTAATCTTTCTGTTCAATACTTAAAGCGGTTTTTAAACTTAAATGGCTTAATCCAATCACAGCATTAATGGGCGTGCGTATTTCATGACTCATCTTGGCAACAAATGAAGATTTCGCTTCCAATGCTTCTTCTACCGTACATTTTGCACTTTCTAACTCTTTGGTTCGCTCTTGTACCTTGTGATCCAGGTCTTGATTGATCGTTTCGAGTGCTGCGCTGTACTCAAGCAGCTTTTCATTAGCTTTTAATGCAACAATTTCAGCTTCTTTTATTTTTGTAATATCACGGCTTACGCCACAAACAAAAATGGGGTTACCCGATGCATCAAAAATAGGCACAAGCAAAGTATCAACATAGACATCTTTACCATCATAAGTAGCGTATTGGGCAACTGAAATAGGTTCTCGTGCCGCGATAGCTTTCCGATAAGAACTATAAAGACCCTCTACAATATCATCGCCCCATGTATCCCTAATATTCATGCGATGAATTTTCGCTTCTCTTGATAACCCCATTATTTCTCTTGATGCGGGATTATTATCAAACAAAGTAAACTCGCCGTTAGACTCTACGGACATAATAAACATTAGGTCTGCAGAGTAGCTCCACAGTTTCAAAAAGCAATCAATAATTATTTGATCATGTTCGGTTTGATCAAATGTATTAATCAAATTCATACTACTATGCTCCATCAATTTAATAATCCTTGCGGTTACTTTTTCTGAGTAGCCAACTTTCAACATCAGACTGATAGTAAACATTTTCAGGGCTTGTGGCGTTAGCAATCCACCTAGATAGCTGTAAAGAATTGTTACTTATGTCTAACCATCCGCTTAATGAAACAGGGACATTCCTACCGCGCATATATCCACAAACACTAATACTTTGACGACCTAAATCATTAACCCCTGTATCCGTAAACCCTTTCAAGGTAATCATCGTATCCTGATACTTAGCAACACCTTGCACCAAACCATAATGATTATTTGTTACTGTTAAGCTTAATTGAACTTCAGGGTTAACGCCGACCCATTCACCATTAATAGGGTTATCAAACACAACGCCTTCGGACTCAAAGTGCACCAAAGATACGAATGTATCAGATACGTTTGACACTTTTTGGAAAGCCAACTTATCAATGTAATCCCCCGACGAAAAGCCATTAAAGTCACATGTAGCAACAAGTGAATTAGTAACACTCAGCTCACCAGCACCTAAAAGCTGACCACAATAAGTGGATACCCAGTGCCAGCTTTCATCAGGTGTTTCTGCATTTATAGGGTGCCAATAAATTGATAAAACTACGGCCAGGCCTTTACCTTCTTGTGGTGTCTTTGGTGAACATTGTCCGATAACGCTATAAATTCCTGTAGAACCTGTTGTCGAGGAGTATTGACCGACGATGGCACCACCCTCGACAACGAGAAGATCCATTTTTGAGCCATAACTATTCACCCAAGAACCATTTAAATTCTGAGACATAACCCCTCCTATTTATGAGTGAAAAATACGTGCTACCGAATCTTGTTCAGTTGTAATAACTTTTACCCCATCAAGCTTATTAAAAATCCACATCCCAACAGGTGTTATAAAACGTTGAGAACCATCGGAAACAATTTTGTATTCATATACAGTATATAAATAGTCCATGAGCACGGAACCGACTAAAACGAGATTGTTCATTCCATCCAAAGGAGCAAATTGAGAAATAGTTTTACCTTTGCCCTCACCCTCCTCAATAAAAACATCGTAAATTGAAGACGGAATAACTAATTTACCCGTCTCATTTTTATCTGTTTCTCCAAGCTCAATCGTTACATCTTTACCATATAAAGAAGTCAGTTTAAAAGCGTCATCCATTAACGCCGGGTCTCCTTTAAATTGAGAGGAACCAGAGTCTAAGGAGAAGAAACAAGTAGGTACTGAAGAGTCACCTTTTTTGATTAGTTGCTCATCACCCACAGAAAAACTAGTTAGTGGACTTGTCCAAATATAAGCCACGGACGCAATGGAATAAGGTTCCCAAGGCAAAAACAAATACTCCCTACTCTCTCGGTAATCTTGATTCAGCTGCCCAAATGCGGCTTGACCGACCTTGCGATCGTTATCAGTTAGAAAAGTGACATAAGGATCTTTCGCATTGACCACCCCTTGATCAACTAAACTTTGAAAGAAATGAAATGACGTCGTTTCTGGCTCTTTTCCCGGAGTCAAACCTCGGTAAGATCGATAAACGGAAGAGAAATCGGGTAAATCCATTGTGCTTGGAATACCAATACCGCCATCCCAATCAAGCTCCCTGAACTGAGAACCTTCATAAGATTGTGCTAAATATACATCCGAAGACACAGACACTAAGCCATTCTCCATTTTTTCTAGTGCCTCTGGCGTTAAGGTGAAAATATCCTTACCCGTTTGTACCTGCATACTTCCCCATGGACCAAAATCGACATTAATTGGCTTCGTACTTATCCATGAAAAGCTCGTTGATTTGTCATAAACAAACTCTGTATCTCCATAATGATGACAAGTATCCGATCCACATAAACTAGAAGTCACCCAAATAAAATTGCTGCCAGTATCAAAGGAAAACTTTAACGCTTGTGCAGTCGTACCAAGTCCAACATACGCATACCAAGGTGATGCACCATTATTCTGATAAGGCCCCCGATCAAGAGAAATAACAATCCCTTTTTTTTCATTTTTTACCGATAACGACTTATCCATACTTCCTCCAGAAAAACACAGTGTATACTTGACGACATATACAATGAACGTGCCAAAAAAAACAGCAGGGTTAATAACTTTATGAGTATTTCGACCACTAAATCCAGCATTTTTATATTAGGATGTACTTTTATCAGCTTAGTACATGGCAACGACTTAATCGCTTTTGGAAAAAGTTGCTTGGTAAAGGAAGAGCTCTTAAAGAAAGCTGAGACTAGATTAGAAGAGTTATCGCTTCGGTCAGAAAGGACGCACAGGAAAAATAGCCAAGCGATAAACTATTTAGAGCGCTATCAAACAGAACTAGCAGATTTAGAAACAGAAATGACAGAATGCATCAACACTACACCTAATAGTGCTTATTGCCATCAAGTTAGACGCAGATACAACGAGTTAACCTATCTAATTCAGCGAGTCAAAACAGAAGCTATAGATAACAATTTTGGTGATAATGACGCAAGCATTAATTACGAAATAACAAGAGCAAACTTCAATCAACACTATGACGATTTTCTAGCCTTATGCCGAGACTCAAATACACACTACTCGTTGGTGAGAAATCCAACGGCTTACGCTGAGGTTTGCTCAAACCCAACAGCAAAAGAGTCCATAACTTGCACCCTGTTCTAATCATTTATATAAAGAAAAGAAAAACTAACTTGCAGGCACTTTACTACTTTGCACTACGTTAACTAGCTTATCCATCGGGAAACCTAGGGCTTTCGCTTTTGCTAATAATCGACGTTTAACCTCTTCTGGCATTCTTGGTGTACGAGACAGTAACCAGAAGTAATCACGACTCGGCCCAGATATCATGGCATATTGGTAATCTTTTTTATCCAATTCGAAAATCACATAAGCACCATAAAATGGTCCGAAAAACGATACTTTTAGGTGACCGACATCTGAAGAGTTTACAAAATAAGCACGGCCTTCGGCTTCCCGCCATTTTTTATCTTCTGCAGAATAACCACGATTCACCACAGCCACACCGCCATCGTCACGCATAGAGTAAGTCGCCGTCACCTCTGACAAACCTTCTTCAAAAGCATGATCTTGGCGGACGATTTCATACCAAGTCCCCAAATAACGCTTAACTTGGAACTCGGTCACAGGATCAATATTTTTAGGGGCACTGGTACAACCCATTAATAAAGCGCAGCCTGCAAGAAAAATCGCCTTTATCCCATTCGTTATTTTCATTTTAGTGTCCTTTATAAAAAAACCAATGCATTCAAAGCATCATACAAATGTCACACTTTTATTGCAGTCTAGTAAAAACTATTGTGAGGGAAGATGCCTCTTGTTTAGCACTAGACTAATACGTCCATGGAATCAAAGACGACACAACATTCGCCAAAATAAATCGCTTGTCGTTAATCTTAACAGCACGACACCTGTTACAACCATAGACCCTAAATATTTATCTTTCTCGATTGATATTTCAGTACTCGCTGGTGGTTTCTGGTGGGAAGGCAGCAAAGGAACACAGCGAGGACTTGGTACAGAGCGAGTTAAACCCCTGAATTTACAACAAGAACAACTCGACTTGTTAGTTCAAGCACTTGGCCCCGCTTATGTTCGCGTCGGGGGATCAGAAGCTGATAACGTCCGCTACTTTACGTGCACTAACGCACCGACTAGTGGCCATTCTGATGCTCTTCTTATCACTCAAAACATGTGGCATCAGCTTCATGAATTTTGTCAGCGTAATCAATTAGCTCTTATGTTCACCATGAAATACGGCCTATTTGATCGACGCCAACAAGGCGCGTGGCAAGCAACTGACGTTAAAAGCTTGTTGGAGTATTGCCAAGCTCATAGCCAAATTATCGATATTTGTGAACTGGGCAATGAACTCAACGCCTACTGGGCCTTTCATGGTTTAACCTCTCAACCCAGCGCGAAAAACTTAGCCAAAGATTATGACACTTTCATTCGCTGTGTTCGTCAATACAGCCCCAAAAGCAAAATTGCAGGACCTGGCAGTGCTTTTTGGCCCAAAATCGGCGAAGCCGTCAAACCACTGAGCAATATTTCAGCGTCATTTTTAAACTGTTTAGAAGAGCCTCTCGATATTGTTGATTGGCATTATTACCCATTTCAAAGCAGCCGCTCACCAATAAAAACCCGCGCGGCAACGATCAAAAATATCCTTTCGCCAAGCTCTCTGATGGATTACGAAAAATATTCAAAGCAACTAAAAAAGTTTCGCGACCTATATCAGCCCAACGCTCAACTTTGGACAGGAGAGACTGGATCAGCGCAATGCGGCGGACAAGCCCGACTCTCTGACCGCTTTGTGTCATGCTTTTGGTGGGCAGATCAACTCGGTCGAGGTGCGAAAATTGGTCAAAAAGTGATGATAAGACAAAGCTTAATCGGCGGAGATTATGCCCTTATTAATCAACAAACACTGAAACCCAACCCAGATTATTGGGTGAGTTGGCTATGGAAAAAGCTAATGGGAAAGTACGTTTTTGACGTGCAAAGCAACGACCCCTATGTACAGATTTATTGCCATAGCGCGAAACAAGAAGGAAAATGTACTCTGCTTATTATCAATATGTCAGCCAGCCCCAAAATCCTTCATTGCAACGGCTTTGGATCGAAAAAGAAACGCTTTGAAATTACCGCGGACTCCTTAACCTCCAAAAAAATCCGTATCAACGGCCTCAAACCCAAATTTAAAAATGGCAAAGTTAAACTCAGTGACTTTCCCAAGCTTTCTAAACTCAATATTGTCAGCCCTTATAGCATTAATTTTTGGTGTTTTAAGGTATGAAAGTATCTAATCCCCCCCTAAAATAGTCCAAAAAATAAGCCTCCCACTATCTATCGTATTTCAGTAATGAGAAGCTATTAAAAATGAATTACTAGAACCTCCTAGACAACTAAATAGACATACTAAGGTGTTACAATTGAATTTGATCGATTGGTTTACTGCAGTCAGTAGCAGAACAAAACATTGTTAATATTTCACTCACTTTTTTCAGAATACTGTCGACTTGAACCTTAGAAAAACGAGCTTCTTGGAATGTAGTGACGATACGTAAAGCATGCAGTCCACCAGCTAAAACATCATCCATGACTTCAAAATGTAAACCAAACATGGAATCCTTCTTCTCTGGAGGAACTTGCTGATAAAAGATATCTCCTGTCGGCGATTGTAATGAACCATTTAGCGCATTATTCGAATGTATATGTATATAAACATCAAACAGCAGCCCATCATCAATTGGCATACCCAATTCTTGCTGAATCAAATTTATCGGAATATCTGCATAACTCATCGACTCATTTATCTGCTCAGTAATACTTGCAAGTAGCCCATTGATAAGCTCGTGATGATCAAACTGCACACGATGGGCAACCATAGTAGTGAAGTAACCGACCGTATCAAAAAAGTCAGGATCTGTTCTACCTGATGCAGAAGTTCCTATTACAACTTCTTCCAACTTTCCTTCTATATGCAGGGATAATGCAATCGCTGTATACAAAACACTAAAAAGAGACGATTCATGCTGTCTAGCAAAAGTAGACAATTTTTGAAATGCATCTTTACCAAGATCGAGCTCCGTCCATTGGGCTTTAGTAGACATATCTCCCGTCACATCAGCTTGATAGTTCGACTCAGAAAAACTTAAGCCTTTTGTGGCTCCATGCAATCTATGAACCCAGTAATCAACATGTTGTCGATTTAATCCTTGCTTTGATTGCAGTAAAGCAAAATCATTAATAGTACGCGCAGGCTGCTCCCAAATCGGTTCATGGGTATTTGCACGAGCCATATACGCGTAAGATAAATCAGCCATCATCGTATTCAAAGACCATTCATCAATCACCATATGATGAACTAACAAAGATAGAATTTGCGGTTCGCTTACAGAATCATGTATACAACGCACTCTTAACGGAAGCTCACAAGTCAAATCAAACTGATAGCTGGCCTCATCAGAAGGCGTAATACCTTTACTTTCATCACTTCTCCAAAACCATTTATATTGATCTAATTCTGAAGTGGGAATGATATGCTGAGTGACCTGCCCATTTTGCGAATTAAACATTGTTCGCAAGCTAGCATGACGTACTAAAACATCGTTAAACGCCCTAGATAATACCGCTTCATCAACCCTGTCCTCAAACGATATAACAAATGGTAAATTATAAATCGGACTAAAATCGTAAGCAGAATAAGCTTGCCACAAAAAATTTTGTGCTAGGGTAAGCGGCGCTGTGCATTCTTTCGACGGGCTTTCAGAAGCATCTTGTTGATACGCTTGCCCATTAGTGATTGCCCGTTCGGCGAGCGTTAGCGCTGTAGAGGATTTAAAAAAGTCATTAAAGTTAACCTCAATACCATGAGACTGCAAAAGCTTACCAATAACACGAGTGGCCAATAACGAATGCCCTCCATGATCAAAAAAATCATCTTCTAGCGTCATATCTGGTTCAACTAGCGCTACACGAAATTCATTAAGAATAATGTTCGCTACCTGCCCTTTAGTAAGCTGTGACTTACTGGGTTCGATTATCTGCTTAGCATTATTTCGTCGCTGAATTGAACACGAGTCAAGGGGAGTTAATAAGAGAGCAGGTCCAGATAATGAGAGTTGCTGGTAATTATGCTGTATACAAGCTATTAACTCTTCAAATTTATAACTTTGATCAAGCATAGGGTGAATATCTACAACAAGAATATCCTCTGGCTGGGCATGCACCACAACGGCACTAAAAGGAGGAGTATTGGCAGCGTCCCAAGCTAAACCTTGACGCGCTTCTAGGTAGCTAAAGACATCGCCTTGCAGCGTAACGTCAGTAAGGCACGCGCCGTAGTCTTGTGAGTGATATTTAACGACCTCTCCGTCATCACTAAAGCTGTATCTGGCATTTAAATTTGGGTTCTCTTTGATCACATCTAGTATGGCTTGTCTCAGCAATACAAGATCGGCATGACTATTTAACTTCCAAGCATGAATATTTCTAGGAACTTGTTCAGGTTGCTGTAACTGTAACATCCAAATGTTTTCTTCGTAATCACTAACCTGAAACATACCTGTATCGCTGAAATTAGAAACCTGTGTAAACATAGTACTCCCTGTTCGAAACCTAATAAAAATAAATAAAACGACAGCAACTTTCGTTTTTACGAGCGCCATCAAATAACCGCTTGCACAGCCTCTCCCACCCTTCTTTTTACGGTTTGCCAAATCAACTAAAAGTGCTTACCAAAGTGCTGAAACGTTTTAGCCCTTGATTTCCCCTCAATCAACTTACTGCAGTTAATGGAATAGAAAAACCTTACAATACACACTGTTGATTATCATTCTCATTATCGATACCATAAAATCTGTTGTCAAGTATCGAGCTGTTTACGAAAGTCTTCATTAAAGCCAAAATGAATTAAAAATCTTATACTACAAAAAGTTAAGGACTTAACGGACAGCAAATCTAGTAACTACAGGTTTTCATAGGCCAAGTATTGCCAATCAAATAAATGGAGCTGATTATGAACCTATCTATTGCAAATAAAGAACGTCTAAATTCCTTTTGGAGCTATTGCTTACAGCACCAGCATTTTAATATTGGCTATCCAGAGTCTGCAGATTTTGACTACTCTTCTTTATATCGTTTTTTTAATTTTTCTTTGAATAATTGCGGCGACTGGCGAGAATTGAGCAATTACGCCTTAAACTCTTTTGAGTTTGAAGAAGACGTCATGCATTATTTTTCCAATTTATTTAAGATTCCCTTTCAAGATAGCTGGGGCTATGTAACGAATGGCGGCACTGAAGGCAACATGTTTGGCTGCTACCTAGCAAGAGAACTCTTCCCAAACTCGACTCTGTATTACTCCAAAGAAACGCACTATTCAGTCACTAAAATAGCTAAATTACTTCGCATGAAATCTTGCATCGTCGATTCTTTGGATAACGGTGAAATCAATACTGACGACTTGATACTAAAAATTATATCCAACAAAGATAAGCAGCCAATTATATTTGCTAATGTCGGCACAACCATGTCTGGAGCAGTAGATAATATATCTGATATTCAATTACGCCTCAGGCAGATGAATATCAAGCGGCACAATTACTACTTACATGCTGATGCAGCATTAAGTGGCATGATTCTCCCCTTTGTCGATACTCCTCAACCCTTCACCTTTGCTGATGGTATTGATTCTATCAGCGTGTCAGGCCACAAAATGATAGGAAGCCCTATTCCTTGCGGGATCGTTGTTGCTAGATGTGAAAATGTCGATCGTATTTCTGTCGATGTGGACTATATTTCAGCCAGAGACCAAACGATTAGTGGTTCACGCAACGCTCACTCAGTATTAATGATGTGGTGCGCAATTCACTCATATTCACATAGCGAGTGGCAACAGCGTATACAGACCTGTTTAAAAATGGCGCAATACGCTGTAGACAAACTCCAGAGGGCTGGAATTAGCGCTTGGCGGAACCCTAATTCAATTACAGTCGTTTTCCCCCGCCCATCAGAAGAAGTTTGGAGACGTTACCACTTAGCAGTATCTGGGTCCTTGGCGCATTTAATAACAATGCCCCATCACAAAACCACTCAGAAAATTGATGAACTTATCGAGGCCGTCATCATAGACCAGAAAGAACTTCTCGAATTATCGACCTATTAATCACAACATAAAAATTGGAAATTACATGAACAGTTTAAATTATGGACAATGGAGGTTCGCCATATGAATAGGCCCACTTTACGCAGCCTTGTAACAAACCACGATACTGCCAACGCTTTACGACCAGCACTCCCCAAACTTACTGCAGGAGCACTCTGCTCATCACTGTCTGGCTTAGCCATGCTTGCCGCGCTGTGGTGCCTAATTCAATTACTTGATGACCTTTCGTCCAGCTGGGTACTTTCAGCCGTCCTATTCTGGATATTAGGCGCAACATTCTCAGCGTCCGCTTCGTGGCTAGCTCACGATGGCGAGGCCGCTTTTTCTGCTAGGTTACGACGTAAAGTCGCCAATCATTTAGTGCGACTACCTGCAACCACCCTCGCACAACAAAGCGATCAGAGCTTACGAAGCCTAGTCTCCAGCGACATCGAAAAACTACATCACATGGTGGCTCATCTCCCATCAGAAATCACAAACTTTGTCGTCTTACCCATCACCTCCATCTTGCTATTAGTCAATATGGTCGGCCTTTCAGCCTTGTGGGTATTATTGCCCGGTATTTTCGCTTCTTTGTACTATTTAATCATTGTGCCGCGCATCAATGCACGGGATGGCGAGGCACGCATGAAAGTCATGGGAGAAGTCATATCCGCAGTCGATGATTACGCTCGCGGCATTCGAGTCAATAGGATATATGGTCGACAATCCGGTGCGCTAGCAGCTTATGATGACTCCACTCAACGCTTTACCAGCAGCATGGTTATGTGGGTTGGCAAAGTAGCTACTTTAGCTGGCATGGCCGTTGCTTTACTGCAAGCTGTAGCAACCTTTGCCATTGCTTATCTGGTTGCTTATGACACCAGCACAACAACACTCGCTGCCACCTTATTTTTTAGTCTTGCTATTGTAACACCAGCTCTACGACTCGGTCATGGTCTTGATTATGTAAGTACTGGGCGAGCCGCACTGGGGAGGATTATCACATTGTTACAGCAGCCCACATTACCTACTGGGACAATCACGCGACAACAAGATACACCCACTCTAGCACTTAACAACGCCCATATTGCCATCGACGGTGCGCAACTGCTGAATGAATTGAATTATACATTCCAGCCTAGCGCATTACATGCCATAACGGGACCAAGTGGCATAGGAAAAACAACTGTGCTTCGAACTTTAGCAGGATTGGAACGATTGCAAGCTGGGCAAGTGCTTTTAGCGCAAACGGACATCACCCAGCTAAGCGAACTAACACGCTATCAATCGGTACTACTCATACCTCAAGGCGGAGATGTGCTATCTGCGACTGTAGCGGAAAATCTACATCTAATCGCTCCAGAAGCCAGTACAGCACAGCTTACAACTGCTCTTCTATCTGCTCAATTAAACGTTGATCTAGATGCTCAAGCTAAGACACTCTCTGGTGGTGAACGTCAACGCCTAAGCATCGCAAGGGCATTCTTGTCCAGCGCTAGCGTTATACTGCTCGATGAACCCACCAGCGCTTTAGATGCAGAGAAGACAACACGATTAATCACCGAATTAGAGCGCTTAGCTCGTGAGCAGGAAAAAACCATCGTCATGGTGACCCATGATAAAACCTTAGCCTCAAATGCCGCAACACAGCTAAAATTAACACGACCGACTACAACGGAGGATCGGTTATGAAACACAACATGGATCATGTAAACAATTCGCCACTCTTAGCCCTACCCGCTTCCGCCCGCCATCGCTTGCTCAATGTTAGTTTAGGTTGGATTCTTGTGGCTGGATTAGAAGCCTTTGCCTATACCGTACTCGCACTTGGAATTGCCAATCATTGGCCCCCTCTATGGGTTTTAACCAGCGCCAGTCTAGCCATTTTAGCCACGGTTTTAGTTAATCGATCGGGATACCTAACAGGTGTGCGACTCGCGGGGGATTTATACACAGCATTAGGCCATGCTTTAGCGCAAACGAAACTGTCATGGTTTACTAATGATCATCGCTCAAAAATAGCCAGCATGGCCGGTCAAGGTATCCCTGGATTTATGAGCATCCCGGCCCATCAGCTGCAAAGTTTTCTCCACGCACCTTGCCTACCGCTGTGCTTAGTCATTGGCATAGGCGCAGTCGCTGGACTAAATGTTGCCCTAATAGCCTGTGTGTTACTAGCCATATCTTTGGTGGTACAATTTCTATCACAACGAGCACTGAAACGGGCTGACGCTCAACGTCATACCGCCCAAAGCAATACCTCTGCCGCCACCCTTGAATTCGTTGACCACATCGAACTCTTACGCACCGCCGCTGGCCCGGTGCGAGCAATAGAACGTCTTGAACAGCGCTGGGAAACGCAAGAGCAAGCACTGACAAAAACCAATTTAGCCTCCGCTTTAGCTATTTTCATCTCAACGCTTGCAAGTGTCTTACCCATGACAGGGATCGCTGTATTTATGATCCTATCAGAAAGCGACCACATTCCCACGCTACTGGCGGTACTGGTATTAACCGGTCGCGCGGCTGCACCACTAAGTGAATTGGCAACGGCAGGTCTTGGGATTAATGATATAAAAGCGTCTTTAGACAATTTCCAGCAAGTAACAAATACACCACAGTTAGCCGAACCCACTCAACCTAAAGCAGCACCAACAGAGTATGACATTTTCATTAATCAAGTCAGCCAAACACCCGTATTAGAAAATATTAAAGCAACTATACCGGCCGGTAGCAGAGTTAATATTTCAGGCCCTAGCGGAAGCGGAAAGAGCACATTACTAGAGTTATTGATGCGCTTTGATGACCCCGAAGTCGGGGTAATTTCGATTGGCGACGTTAAACTCAGTGACATGCCCTATGAGACACTTGCATCCCTGATTGCCTATGTCCCTCAGGACCCAATCATCTTTACAGGATCTCTCGCAGACAACATACGCATAGGCGACCCAGAGGCCAGCGATCAAGACATAGAGGCAGCGGCGAGACAAGCGGCACTGGACACTATCATTGATCGATCTCCTGAAGGCATACATCAATCAGTCGGCCAGCAAGGTAACGCTTTATCCGGTGGTGAGCGCCAACGAGTCACTATCGCTCGAGCACTAATGAAAAAGGCACCCATTTTAATCTTAGATGAGGCTACATCAGCCTTAGACGAAAAAACTGAGCAAGATATTATTACAACCCTTAACTATCTTGCTTCAACAGTTATTTTTGTCACACATAGGGACGCCACACCTTGGCACCCAAGCCAGACAATAGACTTATCAAACAGCTAAGTTGTGATAGCTAACGCTAGCCCTAGCAAAAAAGCAGGGAGAACTTAATCTCTCTGCTTTTTTCATTTAACAAAGTCCTCACTTTGGAGCCTAGGCAGCACTTAAGGACTGCTGCATAAGGCTAATTACATCTCCCATAGTTCGACATCTAGCTAATGCATAAAAATCTAATTCTACTCCGCCGTGCTTCGCTAAATATTTAACAACAATCATTAATTTTTTTGGTCGTAAATGAAGTGAGGATAGCTGAGTACTCACTGTAGCCATCTGCATTTCATCGTCTACAGCTACATGCTCAAAAGCCTCAAAAACTAACCTCTGAATATGCCTTCCCTCAGTCTCACCGGCATCTTCCGACAATTTAGGAGAGCAGGTGACCAACCGACTATAAAGCTGCTTTTGAGCCATATTTAATAGGACTTTACGGTCGACTTTACCATTTACTGTTAACGGTAGCGCCTCAATCAACAAGTACCTAGAGGGAATATGCGAGCTTGGTAAATAACGCTGCAAGTAACATCTTAATTCAGTAATACTTAACGGCTTAACCTGCTCTTTAGCACCCTGCGTATAAATAGCAACCAGCTCTGTCACATCAGCCTCAAGATGCGTACAACAAACTACGACTACATCATGGACTAGCGGATGCTGAGACAGAACATTCTCAACCTCAGCTGCCGAAATTCTGACACCCTTAACTTTTAAATATCCCTCTTCTCGTCCGGTAAATATAATGACCTGATCTTCTCTAAAGTATCCCAAATCACTCATCTGAAAAGCTTTTTCCACCTCATTCGCTGCGGTCTGAATCTGAATAAAATCTTTTTGTATGATTTTTCCATCCAGTAAGTAACCATTCGATAGGTTAGTCCCTGACATATACATTCTGCCAACTTCACCAACCGCACATGCCTGATGCTGCTCATTTAGAATATAATATTGATTATTTTCCAACGGCTGACCATATGGAATAACATCTTGATCACGGTCGCTAATCTCGTGCCAAATACTCCAAATGGTTGTTTCTGTAGGCCCTCCTAGCGAGAATAAGTCTGCATCAGGCAACAGCCTCTTAAGTCGAGCTATTAGCGAGGGCTTAATATAATCCCCTCCTTGTGCGATTAAACGCAAAGATGTCAATTGCTCTGTTTTTCCCACCATAAATAACATATCAACAATAGCCGGCACACTCACCCAGACAGTAATGGCATTGTCAGCCACTAACTTAGCCCAATCTAAAGCATTCTTCTGCTGCTCATAAGTTGGTATCACAAGCGTAGCCCCAACAGACATAGCAGCAAAAATGTCAAAAACAGACATGTCATGATGAAAAGGAGTAATTGCCATGAAAGAGTCGCCAGCACTAATATTCCAACGCTCTATGGTTTGTAATAAGACATTAGCTGTGGCTTTATTATTCAGCACTACACACTTAGGCGTCCCAGTACTTCCCGAGGTATACAGGTAATAAGCAGGTGAACTATCAAGCGTATACTTGAAACAATCCTCACCAATTTCTAAGTCACCGCACTCTTCAAGAATGTTATAAATATTTAGGGGGGATTCTAGCGACCCAAACCCATCACTCAAAGTTTTATCTACATGACTATTAGACAATAAATAGCTCTGTCTTATTGGCGGTGAATCTGAGTCTATGGGAAGCCAAATGACACCTGTCAGCGCACACGCCAATACGCTATAAACATATTCAGGCCCCTTTCGCAAACAAATTGCTACAACAGAACCAGGCCCCAAACCTTCTTGCCTAAACGCCGCTATGATTTTTGCTACATTATTACCAACACATTGATAACTAATATTTTTTTTATCAAACACCAGCGCATTTTTATTAGGGCAGTCTATGAATAAGTTACTCCTAATTTGATAAAGAAAGTCCTTTATTAGGTCATCTTTATTATACTTGCATCCTGCAATCTCTTGCCCTGCCTCTCTCATATCCTTGACTCCAAATATATTTTCAGCACACCCATCAACACGACCAAGGCGTAAGCACTATAAATCCAGCACAGAAACTGGCGCCTCTTTTGCAGCAGAAGTGTTTATTTGACGATCCTGAACCATAGCCCACCAATTTGATAAGGTCGGATTACGAGCAATCTCTTCAAAGCTGATCGCAATACCGTTAGCCTTAAGGTCTGAAGCAAACTGCATAATTTTCAGCGAGTCCAAACCATACACAATAAGGCTTTCATCCGGATCCAGCTCCTCATCCTCCTCAATCAGTTGCTGGACCTTCGCATATAGCCATTCTTGAGTAATTCCCTGATCGTCAGCATGAACCAAAGAATCAACGTCAACTACTTTGCCACAACGAGATGAAACGTACTTTAAAGCCATATGATGTTCTTCTTCAGAAAAATCTGCCACAGCATCGCCAACTAGAAAAGGCTGTATATCATTCATAAAGGCATCTACAGATGTAATCATACACCCAATATGAGCATACACCCCTCCAACAATAAGCTGATCACGATTCCACCCCTGCATACGTTCACGCAAGTCAGAGCGAGAAAACGCGCTGTATCTCCATTTAGTCAAAATGACATCATTTTCATTTGGCGTTAATTGATCAATAATAAGCTGCTGATCAGCGGTAGATGCTGACAACCCCTGCCCCCACATTGCATTAAGGAGAGCACGATCTTCATCTGACTGCTCATAAGGTTGAGCGGTATAGACTACAGGTACATTATTCGCATAGGCCCATTCACGTAATCGCTTCAAGTTTTGTATTACTGTCGCTATTAACGGTCCTTTTGGATCATAGAAGCTTAAAAAGTACGCTTGCATATCATGAATAAGCAAAACTGCCCGCTCTGCGTCAATTTGCCAGTCAACCTTATTGGTTGGATAGTTTGAAATACTAGGCATCGGGTAATCAGAGATCTGTTTAATAGTCACATCTACTCACTTAAAATTTTAATTTATTTAACGTATTTATAGGCTAAGTAATACTTTTCTATCAGTTTTTCCTAAGAGGAGTGTCGTCGATGACAACAAGAGCTGCGCGAAAGATAATTCCTACATCACTTTCAGGAACACCAAGAACACCTTGAAAACTCAACATAAAGATATGGACTAACGAAAGGACGCAGAACAGAAGAATGAATTCAGATTGCCTAGATAAGATACGAATCAAGGAAAGGCCAATCCAGTAATCCTTTTCACAGCATTGATGAGACTTACTTTCAGGCCAACAATGGTATCCAATAAGTTTTTTGGCCATATATTTCAATCCTCTGAAACATCAGTTAAGCAACCCAAGCGTAGATCTTACAAATACCCTTAGACACTCAAAATTAACAAAACACAACAAATAATAACAATTATCAAAAACTTACTAGGAATCATTATCATTTGAATGTAAGATTACGTATCTGTTTTATTTTGTCAACCGAGTAAGCGCATAATGAATGAATTAACCCCTATGCAAGCAGCATGCTGGTTTGGACGCATAACCGACTCAGATTATTTAGGCGGTGTAGCAGCTCACCTTTATACGGAATTTGATGGTCAAAGAATTCACCCAAGCAATCTAGAGTCAGCGCTTCAGCGAGTCTATCTAGAACACCCTATATTAAGACTCTCTTTGAGTTTAGACGGTATTGCGGAGATAAAAACACACTCAACCCATTCTCTTTTAGAAGTCGATGATCTGACTCACTTATCTTCCGAGGAGCAGCAGAAATATCTGTTACACAAAAGAGAGCAATGGACACACCAACAACTAGATCTAAGTAACGGACAGACAGCAAGATTTTCTGTAAGCCTACTTGGCGATAATAATTTCCGCCTACACATTGATACAGATATGATTGCGATAGACCCTTCCAGTTTTCGCCGTGTAATGGAGGACCTCACACTATTCTATCTAGACAGCAAGGCAATTTTTACTCCAGCCCCTTCCTTCTTTGAGTGGCATAACACCATAAGATCTAATACGGACCTTAAAAAATTAAACAGCAGAGATCGAAAATGGTGGCAATCTCGTCTTCCATATATTGCCCCAACTCCATCACTGCCAATAAGCAACATAAACTCACAGCAAATTAAAAGTCATTGCTTACGCGCCATAATCGCACCTGAAGAATTAAAGCACCTACAGCGACTCGGACGACACAATAAGGTCACACTATCAAATCTTCTATTAGGGATTTTTGCATTCAGCTTAAGTAAAGCAACAAACGATAAATGCTTTAGACTTAATATCCCCACTTTTTGGCGAGAACCCTTATTACCAGAGACGAATCGATGTGTTGGTGATTTTGCCAATTTTGTATTGCTCAACGTAAATATTACTCAGCACAAAAATCTATCGTCACTAGTTCGCAGTATTGCAACGCAAATGATCGAGTTGCTAGAGCACTCTCACTACCCTGGGGTCAATGTTATGAGAGACCTCTCTCGCTATCATGGCACAGCACAAAATGCCCCCATCGTTTTTACTGCGGCATTGGATATGGCAGAGGGCGAGTTATTTTCAGAATCTGTACATAACACTTTTGGAGCAATGAACTGGAGTGTGTCACAAGGCCCGCAAGTGGCACTTGATGCCCAAGCCGTTCGTCTCGATGGGGGCCTATTAATAAATTGGGATATTCGATTAGATGCACTGCCTTTAGATTGGGTTAACACGATTTTTGAAAACTTTACCAAACTACTGAAAAAACTATGCACAACACCTGAGCTATTAAATAAAAGCTTTGATCGCTTAGGAGCTTTCACATCAAACAACAATGAGCCTGAAAGCAAAATAGCTTACAACTCCCTTGACTCTGAAGCCCATACAGCAACTCCCTTATCTGCCATACAAAAAGCATACTTATTAGGCCGCACAACACAACTTCCTTTAGGCGGTGTTGCCATGCAGGAGTTTCGCGAATACCACGGCCACTTTGACGCAACAGTACTTAAAAAACGACTTGCCTCCATGGTTCAACGTCACAAAAGCCTTCGCACTTATATTGACACCAACAAATTAATGCAAGTAGTCACTGACAACGTGACAATCAACCTAAAAGAGATTGACTTAAGCCAACAATCATCTCAAGCAGCTACAACTTATATCGAAAACTACCGAAACATTTATAGTCACAGCCTATTTGATCTTAATTTTTCACCTTGGAATGTCACTATTTTTTACTTAACAGACCAACTATTGACAGTGTTTACTCGCTTCGACGCATTGATTTTAGATGGTCGGTCTATCGCTGCTCTAATGGTCGAATTATTTGAAACAGGACCTATTGAACCACCAACCCCTGACAAGAAACAAACACTTGAGCCCTTAAACGATCACGACTCGGCACAGCGTAAATCCGACATAACATATTGGACAAATAAACTTTCTTCGATTGACACAACACCTCAAATTCCTTGGATGGTGCCATTAGACACTGTTGGAGTTTCAAAATTTGCCCGAAAAAGTGTAATCATCAATCCTATCGAATATCGCCAACTCATTAAGATTGGAGCCAAACAAGGCCTGTTCAAAAACTCATCCATAATGTCTGTCGTCTTAGAACTATTGGCCTATTGGTCCGAAAATCGCTCAATACACGTAGCGATACCAGTGTTACCTATGTATTCTGGGGCTTTGTCTAATCATTCAACGTTCATTGCCCTTGCATGGCAAGCCAATGTGAATAATGTAAGCTCGCAAGCTAAAAAGCTTCAATCTGATATTCTAGAGGGCCTGCAACACCTTTCATTTTCGGGGGTAGACTTGGCTCGTACCTTGTTTGAAAAGTGCGGTTCAGGACCAGTACTCCCTATCGTAATAACCAACGGACTATCTTGGCCTTCACTATCTGATGCACACCCAATGCATCTAAAATCTGGTCTAACACAAACACCGCAAGTCGCAATGGATATTCGCTTTACAACGCAGCAAGATGGAGCGTTGGTATTCAGCATTGATTACGCTTGTGACGCTATAGACGTCACCGCAATAGACAATCTTCTTACTGCCATTGACACAGCTTTAAGTCAAATAATCCATTTAAACGAGTTCTCTTTTGTTGCTAAGCAATGCTTTCCCCAAAATCAGGATTTTCGTAATAAAAATTGTAACTTCTACACAAACAGCGCCAGTCTCTCCCTTCAAGCGCAATTATTTTCTATTTACACTGAAGTGATTGGCATAGCCCCAAAAGACGCCCCACCTAAAGAAACAAGCTTTATCAATATGGGACTTAGGCCTCACCACCTTAAGACCATCTTAAAGCGTCTGAATGCAGATTTTTCAACCTCACTATCAGCTAATGACGTTTTTCAATGTCGCAACATAGAGAACGTAGAAAAGTTATTAAAAGCAACCAAGGTGGCAGATAAAGCAGCTGATCAAAAAACACAGCCAGTTCATTCTATTTAACGATATATATTTTACATTGGAGGTTTATTTAACATGGCAGGGAAAACAAACATTATTGGTATTGGTATTGGACCTTTCAACTTAGGTTTAGCTGCCTTACTTTCAACAGTGAGAGACATACAGTCAGTTTTCTTAGAGAAAAAACCTGAATTCCACTGGCACCATGGCCTTTTGCTGCCCGGCACAACTCTGCAAGTGCCATTCTTTGCCGATTTAGTCACTATGGCCGACCCTAGTCATAAACTGAGCTATTTAAGTTACTTGCATCAACATAATCGTTTATATCAGTTTTACTATTATGAAGACTTCCAAATTCCGCGAATAGAATACAACCATTACTGTCGATGGGCGGCTAATCAGTTACAAAACTGCCATTTTGGAGAGAACGTTACTCAGGTCATTTATGATGAAGAAAAGGACTCCTTTAATATCCATAGCGAGCTTGCGTCGGGGCAAATAAAACAATACACCAGCCCCAACATTGCTATTGGCATAGGCACTACACCAAATATTCCTAAATGGCTGGAGAGTTGCCACCACCCTTTGGTTAAACATGCTTCAGAATTTGCTCAACTGCAAGAAAAACTAACTCAATGCCAAAATGTGACTATTATTGGGTCAGGACAAAGTGCTGCCGAGTGTGTATTAGCCTTATTTAGGCTGCTGACTCCTGAACAAGTAGAAAACGGGGCATCTATCCGCTGGATAACGCAATCTGCAGGCTACCACCCAATGGAATATTCAAAACTTGGGCAAGAGTGTTTTACTCCTTCCTACATGAGTTACTTCCAAGACCTATCAAGAGAACAACGACGTAAAATTGCAGCAGGGCAAGGTTTGCTATTTAAAGGCATCAGTTGCTCTACAATCGCTGATATTTATGACCTTCTATACGAACGCTCTATTGGTGGGCGACATTCAGGACTTTATTTAAACCCCAACTGCCAAGTCAATTCGATTGAAGACACCAGTCAATCTAGTAAATTGAACATAAAATGTAGGCATACTCAGCTGGATCAAAATTTTACAATAGAAACCAATGCTGTCATTGCCGCCGTCGGATATGTTCACAAATGGCCAAAGTGGCTAGAACAGTTGAAAGGCTCCGTTCTAGCGGTCGATAGCAACAATGACTTTATTGTTCAAAAAGACTTTACCGCCCAACGATGCGACAAAGGTTTAGGTAAAATTTTCATACAAAACGCAGAAATTTTCCAGCAAAGCGTTGCTTCTCCAGATCTCGGTGTTGGAGCTTCCCGCAACGGAGCAATTATTAACCAATTAGCTAAACGGGAAATATATCGCCTTCAAAAAAACACGTCATTTCAGCAATATGGAATCCCTGAAGGAGCAATCCTTGACTCATAAAATCTAAACTTACGTATGAAGATCACTTAATCAAAAACTAAATTAGGTGGACCACTTTGTCATAATAAAGTGGTTTCATAATTATGCTCAATAACTCCACTTTCAAATAAAGCATATTTCAAATGATATTACGGTTATCCATTTTATTTATGGTGCTTTGCATAGCATCGCTTACCATTGGAGTACAACAACTGGCGTGGTCTGATTTATTAGATGGCTCAAAAGATGCTTGGCTCACTCTCACGGCAAGTCGTATACCAAGGTTAATTGCCCTTATACTGACAGGCATAGGACTATCTATTAGTGGTGTTATTTTACAGCATATTGTGCGCAATAAGTTTGTTGAGCCAGCTACTTCAGGGGGGTTGGATGCAGCAAAACTTGGGCTATTAATTTCACTGACCATGCTACCTGAAGCTAACACCAGTACTAAAATGATATTTGCTATGCTTTTTTGCTTGGCTGCCAGTCTCATTTTTATTGCCATCATTAATCGCATTGAGTTCAAAAACACCGTACTTATCCCCGTATTAGGGCTAATGTACGGAAGTGTATTAAGTTCAATAGCTGAGTTTTATGCTTATAAGAATAATATTCTACAAAGCATGCAAGGATGGTTACTAGGAGACTTTTCAAGAGTAGTCCAAGAGCATTACGAGCTTATTTATATCATCTTACCCGTCATCATTTTGGCCTACCTTTACGCCCACCGCTTTACTGTACTAGGGATGGGGGAAGAGATGTCCTCTAGCTTAGGACTGGGGTATGCCAGCACAGCAGCCATAGGCCTAATACTTGTCGCGATAACTGTCTCAGCATCAGTAATCACGGTTGGAACGATTCCATTTGTAGGTCTGGTCATTCCAAATTTAGTCGCCCTAAAATATGGAGAAAATTTATCGAGAACGTTACCCATTGTTGCCTTAGGAGGCGCTTGCCTGCTTATCCTTTGCGATATTTTAGGGCGCTTAGTTATTTACCCATTTGAAGTACCTATTGGCCTAACCGCAGGTGGCGTAGGTGGCGTAATGTTCCTTATATTAATATTAAGGGGAATTAAATGAGTACAACTATGAAAATATGGGGCTCTTTTATATTCATCCTTTTGCTGATGTGCTTTTTTACTTTTATAGGCTCAAGCTTCGACTTTGATTATCTAATTCCTAACCGTTTACTACGCCTCTCGACCATTATCCTTGGAAGTATTTGCTTAGCAGTATCAGCCATATTATTCCAAACTATTGTAGGTAATCGTATTTTATCTCCATCTATAATGGGTTATGAGTCCGTTTATTTACTGTGGCAAGCACTCTTACTATTTATGCTAGGCGCCCATGGACTGACAATATTGAATATTAGCGGAAACTTCATCATATCGATTGCCATTATGCTGATATATTCATGGGCTCTGCATTATTGGCTTTTACCTAGATGTAAAAATAATATCTATATGTTGTTACTATTCGGTCTAGTATTAACAACCGTATTAGCAACCTTCACGCAATTCATTCAGCTCAGCATTAGCCCAGGTGAATTTTCTATATTTCAGGGCTTAAGCTACACCTCATTTAACCGCTCTAAACCTGAAACGCTTATCTCTGGGGGGGTAGTAGTAACCATTTGTTTATGGATGGGAAGAAAAACATTGCCAGTGTTAGATGTGATGTCGCTTGGTCGAGAACAATCCATGTCTCTTGGAGTCGATCATCCTAAATACATCCGATTGTATTTAGCTTTAATTGCTGTTCTCGTTGCAGTATCAACAAGCCTAATAGGCCCCACTGGCTTCATGGGCATATTCATTGCAAATATAGCTTACGCCCTTGCTGGAAGTAACAAACACAAAGCTGTCATCCCCATCGCTTTTGCGGTTTCTCTTATTATATTTTTAGTCGCCCAGCTCTTCGTTGAGCACATATTCAACTATAAAACCAGCGTCAGTATTCTTGTCAACCTTGTATGTGGCATCTACTTTCTTGCACTAATTGTTCGCACCAGAGGCACCGCATGATCACTGTTCAGAACCTTAATAAAGTATATGGGACAAAATCAGTACTAACAGACATTAGCCTAACATTCCCGACGGCGGGCATCACCTCGTTGATTGGGCCAAATGGAGCAGGAAAGTCGACTCTTCTAATGATAATAGCGAAACTGCTGGAACCAAGCAGCGGCCACGTTTCCTTTAATAGCCGCCAAATCAGCGACATAAAGACGGCAGAGTACGCTCACCGAGTTGCTACCCTACGCCAATCACCAGGCTTCAACTTACGCTTAACCGTAGAAGAACTAATTTCATTTGGCCGCTTCCCCTACAGCAGGGGACACCTAACTCAAGACGACAAAAAAATTATCGAAGAATCGATCGAGTTTTTAGACCTACAACATCTAAGAAACTCTTATTTAGATGAGTTAAGTGGCGGACAGCGACAAATGGCCTTTTTAGCCATGACTATAGCCCAGAAAACAGACGTTTTGTTGCTCGATGAACCTTTAAACAATCTAGACATGAGGCACGCCGTGCAAATAATGCAAGCTCTACGTCGCCTATGTGATGAACAAGGCCGAACTGTATTACTTGTCATACACGATATCAATTTTGCCGCAAATTACTCTGACCATATTATTGCTTTAAAAAATGGCACTCTTAAATTTAACGGAACCTCAGAACAAGTAATAACAGAAACTAATCTCAAAAGTTTGTACGAACTTGATTTTGAGATCATTCGAAGTAAGCACGGTTGCCTTTGCAACTATTTCAACCTCTAAGGAGATAAATATGAAAATGAAAAATAGAAAATGGATTTTAGGACTTAGCGCATTGCTGGTTATTTCATTACAGGGATGTGAAGAAAAAACAGCTGAAGTGACAGAAGTGTCGCACAAACTAACTCCACCAATAACCATTAAACACGAACTTGGCACCGCGGTTATAGATCATCGTCCGAAACGAGTTGCTGCTCTCGATATGAATGAAGTCGATTTTTTGGATCAACTTAATATTCCTGTCGCAGGAATGGCAAAAGATTTTATACCTCATTATCTTGCCGCATATAAAAGCGATTCAAAGATAGAAGATTTAGGTGCTATCGTTCAACCCAATATGGAGCGCGTACATGGCCTAAAGCCTGATTTAATTTTGATGACACCTCTGCATGCAAAGAATTATCAGGAGCTATCAGGGTTTGCTCCAACAATATATTTCAACACAACCGCCAATAACCACATATCAAAAATAAAAGACCATTTGCTAACTTTAGGAAAAATTTTCGGCAAAGAAAAATTAGCGAAAGAAAAGTCTGCAGAGCTAGACAGCAAAGTCAAAGAACTGCGACAACTAACACGAAACCGACCAGAAAAAGCACTTGTTGTCCTACACAACAATGGCTCTTTTAGTAGCTTTGGAAAGCAGTCACGCTATGGTTTCATCTTTAATGAGTTAGGTGTTCAGCCAGCAAATAGCACCGAAGAGACAGGACTTCACGGTCAGCCTATTTCTAGCGAGTTCATTAAACAAGCAGATCCAGACATCATCTATATAGTAGACCGCACAGCGGTTATGGAACGTCGTGCAATAATAACAGCTGACAACATCAGCAATCCGCTACTTCGTCAAACCAAAGCTTGGAAAAATGGGCATGTGATTTTTGTCGATGCCGACGCTTGGTATATTGCGGCAGCAAGCCCTACCGCAATAAATATCATGCTTAATGATATAGCCAAGGGCTATAAAGAAAATTAGAACAGTTTTATTATTTTTAAATAATATCGATTATCATTTGCATTAATAATATCAATTTTGATATTATTAAATTTGGATTGGGTTTTTAATCAAAACAATAGGATGTTTATATGTGCTCCTCTCTATATTTAAGCAATGAAAGGAAGGCTGAAAAAAACGGTCAGGATAAGTTATTCTTTACTCGACACGCAGCAAAGAATGCAATCTATGCTGGTATAACTGCAGGAACGGTATTCTTATATAGCCCGTCCATGTATGCAGAAACCAATACAGAGACAGAAGACAACAGCACAGTTTCAACGGTTGCTCTTCCAGAAATTACGGTAGAAGATTCTCGTGAAAAAAAACCTGTCTATTCTGGCAGTGATGGACAAGTTCTCGAAACAAACCATGCAGGTTTCTTGGGGGACAAAGACACCCTAGACAACCCATTTAGCGCCATCAGCTATACAGACAAATACATTCAGGACCAACAATCGAGTGATATTTCTGATGTTATCAGCGCAACAGACCCTTCAGTCAATAGCACTAACACAAGTGGAGAAAGCAGAGAAAGCTATTCTATCCGAGGATTCAGTTTTAATAGTAATGATGCAACGGTTAACGGCTTAGTAGGGATGGCACCGTACTATCGCAGCGCGACTGAGATGTATGAAAGTGTTGATGTGCAAAAAGGTCCCTCTGCAATGCTTAATGGAATGTCTCCTAGTGGATCAATAAGTGGGTCCGTAAATTTAGTCACCAAACGTGCAGGGGAAGAACCTCTAACTCGATTAACAACCAAATACGTATCCGATTCTCAAGTAGGCGGTAGTGTCGATATAAGTCGTCGCTATGGTCAAGACAAACAATTTGGCGTTCGAGTGAACGGAGCATATTTATCCGGTGATGGTACAATCGACAACCAAGAAAACGAGACTCAATTAGGCGCTATTGCGTTAGATTGGCGCTCAGATAGAGTTCGCTTATCCGCTGACATTTATCACACTAAAGAAAATGTTGATGCTCCAACAAGGGGGATAACCATTGCGACTGGGCTGGATATCCCAAGTCCGCCTTCTAACGACACCCTACTAAACCCTAGCTGGAATTTTTATGAAAACGAAACTAAGGGAGCCATGGTGCGTGGCGAATTTGATATTAATGACCAGGTGACAGCTTACGCCGCGGCTGGTATAACCAAATGGAATTACATTGGTATCAGTGCAGACAAGGCTGAAGTAACCAACTCTGCTGGAGACATAGATACAACACTTGGTGGTGTTGATGATGACAACCAAAGAACATCCCTAGAAATGGGTTTAAATGGCCACTTCCAAACAGGCACCGTGAACCATCAAATAGCTACAAATATTACTCGTTATGAAGAAGAGTATAATCTTCACGCAAAAAGGCTCTCAGGTACATATAGTACAAATATCTATAACACAGTGTGGGGGTCAAGGCCTGATTTTGACGCCCAAGCTGTCACTGCCATTTCAGAGACAACAACAAAAACCACCTTATCAAGTTATGGGCTTGCAGATACGTTGTCGTTTGCCGAGGATAAGTATCAGCTTACTTTAGGAGCACGGTATCAACAGGTGAAAACAAAAAGTACTGGCTATATGTCGCGAGGCTCAAGAACTCTACTCGTAAACGATAAGTACGACAAGAGTGCCATCACGCCATCTGCAGCTCTACTGGTTAAATTGACCGATAACCTCTCTGTCTATACTAATTACATAGAAGGGTTAAGCGAGGGCGACACAGCCCCAACCACTGCAGATAACAGCGGAGAAATATTTTCTCCTTATAAAACCAAGCAAAAAGAAGTGGGTCTAAAACTTGATAGAGGCACCTTCACACACACTGTTAGTATTTATGAAATTGAAAAGCCTAGCAGCTATACCGATGCTGACACCAACATTTTTGGTTACTATGGTGAACAGCGTAACCGAGGTGTTGAATGGAGCTTTTTTGGCACACCTGTTGAAAATATACGCTTAATGGGTGGTCTAGCACATGTTGAGGCAGACTTAACATCTACAGAAGACGGAGATAACGACGACAATCAGTCTGCAGGCGTTCCAAAGTGGCAAGCCAAATTGGGAGCTGAATGGGACACCCCGTTTGTAGAAAATCTAACATTAATAGTTAATGCCAACAGCTTATCCAAACAGTATCTTGAAAATGATAATGAACGCTCTATTCCTGGTTACACTATATTTGGATTAGGGGCACGCTACGTGACTTCGGTTAATCAACGACCTCTCACGATCAGGGCCAATATCAACAACCTAATGGATAAAGATGCTTGGACAACTGCAAGCTACAATGACCTAGGCCTTGTTGAAGGTCGCTCATTGACACTGTCAGCAAGCATGGATTTTTAATGTAAACAAATCATTCTCCCCTAAAATGCAATAACTGTGTCGTCATCAAAGGTACTGGCGACTTTCATTTGGCCAATATGAGATTCATATTGGCCTTTTTTATACATGGTAATTAGCTAGATATTCCACTACCTAAGGGAGGGGTCCTACCCTAAAAAAAACTATCCTTAAATCACGTCAAACACACTCACTACAAGGAAGATCTAAATGATATATAAACTCAGAAATGGCCAAGCCAAAAACATAGAAGACTTTTCAGAAATGTTAAAGACCAATTTAATCAGCCCTTACAGCATTAATTTCTGATGTTTTACGGTTTAGGCCACAAACGCAAATAAAAACAATTATCAATACTATAAAATCCCAACCTACCTCGTTATAATGCCGCCTTTGTCTTAATGGAAGAGGTTTATCATGGTCGGTATAACTGGATTGGTTCGTTGTATGCTGCTATCGGCTGTTTTTCTTACCATCGTCACAGGCTGCGAGCAGAATCGTGACGCCGAACCTCACCTAGCTCTTTGGCAGGTTTCTCAAGCAAAAAGTGGCTGGCCAAGAAGCATTCAAACTGAGCAAGGTCTACTGACATTAACGCACCCCCCTAAGCGAATCGTCTCCACCAGTGTCACATTAACCGGCACGCTGCTCGCCATTAATGCTCCCATTGTCGCTTCTGGTGGCACCATGGCAAATACCGGTGTTGCAGGGGAAGACGGCTTCATGCGCCAATGGGAAACCGTCGCTAAACAGCGAAACCTAGTATCTCTTTATCAGACAGAAGCCAATGCAGAAGCCATTGTGGCAGCCAGACCTGACCTGATTATTATCTCCGCGACTGGCGGTGATTCTGCCCGCAAATTGTATGCACAGTTAAAAGACATCGCCCCGACGCTTATTATTGGATACGACGACAAAAGTTGGATGCAACTAGCGAACATCTTTGGCCAATTTCTAGGATTAGAAGAGCGTGCCCAAGCCGTTATTTCCCAGTTTGAACAAGAAGTCCAAAACACCAAGCAAATGATCCAATTACCTCCACAGCCAACAACGGCCATGGTGTACTACCAAGACAACACAGGTGGAAATATCTGGACCCATGAATCGGCTCAAGGTCGACTGCTCTCTGAGTTAGGCTTTCAACTCGCTAAGGTGCCAGACTCTGTCAAAGGCGATAACAGTATGGGCCAACGTAATGACATCATCATTGCCACAGGGGAACGCTTTCCGGATGCCATTACGGGTCAAAGCGTTTTGCTTTTCGCGGCGGCCAGTGAAAGAGAAAACGATTTCATTCACACCCCTTATCTACAAACCACACAAGCGGTTAAAAACCGCCAAGTTTACGCCGTCGGCAATGACACCTTTCGGTTAGACTACTACAGCGCCACCAACCTTTTACACCGTTTACAAACGCTTTTTGGACACCCAAACCATGCAAACTAAGCAAAGGCTCATTTGGTTAACCATCGCGCTCATGACGTTATGCGTTATTATGCTGGCTAGCTTATGTTTTGGTGCCAAGGCCATCCCCATCCATCAACTTTGGCAGATCGCATCTGGCGAGGAAACTGGGCTGGCGAAAACCATTATTTACGAAGGGCGATTGCCTAGAACACTCAATGGATTGTTTGTTGGTATGGCATTAGGCACCTCGGGGGCACTGATTCAAGCCATTACCCGCAACCCGTTGGCTGACCCAGGTATTTTAGGGGTGAACCTAGGCGCCAGCTTGGCCATCGCTATCAGCATTGTCTTTCTTGGCGCAACACAACTCAGTGAATTTTTCTTCTACGCGGCCATAGGTGCCTTACTGGCCAGCCTGCTGGTTTACTATGTCGGCCGCTTAGGTGGAGGTCGAGTTGATCCGCTAAAACTGACCCTTGCTGGTGTAGCCATTGGTGCCGTATTTGGCGGTTTAAGCTCAGCACTAACGCTTTTTAACCCTAGCGCCTTTGATCAAATCCGCTTTTGGTCGGTCGGTAGCTTAGACATTCGTAATCTGGCTGTGCCGTTGTTTATTGCCCCCGTCGTTATATTAGGCTGTGTTATTGCTCTTGCAATTACGCCAGCGCTGAATGCTTTCGGTCTGGGCGATTCACTCGCGACGGCGCTGGGTAGTCAACCGGCACGGGCACAAGTTTTTGCACTGATCGCCATCACCTTATTGTGTGGTGCTGCAACGGCAGCAGCCGGCCCGATTGGCTTCGTGAGTTTAATGATTCCTCACATTGCCCGTTGGATGGTTGGCCCAGATCAACGCTGGATCATGCCATTTTGCATTATTTTAACCCCATGTTTACTGCTCTTTGCGGATATCGTCGGCCGAGTTTTGATTGTCGGTGAACTGAGAGTCTCTATCGTCACGGCTTTTATTGGCGCGCCTATTCTCATCTATCTGGTAAGACGAAAAGGAGCCTACTCATTATGACATCACGCCCGCGCAACCCTTCCCTCGTCCTAATCGCCTTTATTTTGACTCTTGTGGTTCTATTCGCAACGCTGTTTACAGGGCAACAAGTTGCTCAAGGCACGAAAGGCATCTGGCAATTACTCACGGGAGACGCCAGCCAATACCAATCTATTGTCGTCTGGCAATGGCGTGCTTCCCGAGCATTGGGGGCTTTAATCATTGGCGCTGGTCTAGGCGTCAGCGGTGCCGTCTTCCAATCATTAGTCCGAAACCCATTGGGCAGTCCTGATATTACGGGCTTCAATGTTGGTGCGTTTACCGGCGTTCTACTTTCCATTGCTTGGTTTGGAAATCTGTATTGGATGAGCGTATTGGGGGCCATTCTGGGCGGACTCTGTGCCGCTCTTTTAGTCTACCTGTTTGCTTATCGTGAGGGACATTCTGGCTTTCGTCTAATCATTGTTGGGATTGCCATTAGCGCTACCCTAACCGCTTTTAATCAATGGTTATCTTTATCCGTATCCCTTGAAACCGCCATGACTGCGGCACTTTGGAGTGCAGGCTCTCTAAATGGCATGACCTGGTCAAAAGTCTTGCCCGCCGCCATATTACTGATATTGCTGATGCTCATCGCCTTAGCAATGAACAGTCGTATGAAGTTACTTGAAATGGGCGATGATACAGCCGCAGCTCTCGGGGTTTCAGTCAACAAAAGCCGCTTGGCACTGATGTTTGTCGGTGTGTCATTAACCGCTGTGGCGACCGCCATCACCGGCCCTATTGCGTTCATCTCTCTGGCCGCACCACAAATTGCCAGACGTTTAGAAAACAATGCGTCCATTTCACTCACGGCCTCGGCATTGGTTGGCGCTATGTTATTACTGGCCGCGGACTTCTTAGCGCAACACGCATGGCAAGGCATCACCCTTCCTGTTGGTCTCGTTACCATCAGTTTAGGCGGCCTCTATTTGGTTTATTTAATTGTACGAGAAGGCAGATTATGAACTCGAATTCACCCTCTTTATTAGCGGCCGAGTCCGTCACCCTTAGTTACGATCAAACCGTCATCGCAAAAAATTTATCGGTGCAAATTCCACCAGAGAAATTCAGTGTGATTGTTGGACCCAATGGCTGCGGCAAATCCACTCTGCTGCGTGCCATGAGTCGTCTGTTGGTACCAGAATCTGGAAAAGTACTACTAAACGGCAGAAACATCCACGAACAAACGACAAAAGACGTTGCCAAGCAATTAGGGCTATTGCCACAAAGTGCGATTGCCCCTGACGGTATTAAAGTGATGGATTTGGTCTCGCGCGGTCGCTTCCCTCATCAAAAATGGTTCCAACCTTGGCGTGAAGAAGACCAAGATGCGGTCGACAAGGCCATGGCAGCGACTCACATTACCGACTTCGCCCATCAGCATGTAGACCAACTCTCCGGTGGACAAAGACAACGTGTTTGGGTAGCCATGGCCTTAGCACAACAAACGCCTGTACTCTTGTTAGACGAACCCACGACCTACCTAGACATCGCTCATCAAATTGAGTTGCTGGATTTGTTTCAGGATCTTAACCAAAAGAATGGTCATACCATGGTGGCCGTATTACATGATCTGAACCACGCCTGCCGTTACGCCGATAACCTCATTGCAATGAAGGATGGTCATGTCGTTGCTACGGGCAAACCTTCCGACATTGTCACTGAAGACTTAATTGAATCGGTATTTGGTTTACCTTGCCTGATTATAGAAGACCCTATTTCTGGTACACCTTTGGTGATCCCAAAAGGCCGTCAAGGTTAAAACAGATCGGTAACGTGGCGAGGTCAAACAAACTCGCCACTTTTCGCTAACTTAGTCCCAAGATAGATTACGCAGCCACACTCTTTGACGAGTTCGCTGTCGAGTCTTCTGTCGGAAATAAGTTGGTATCAATTAATGCCGTGTTTCGCAACGAACGAACACCCGCCCCTAACAAAAGGGTGGCCGCAGCACAGCCTAAACCCAGCGCCGCTAATCCCATTACCGGCGATAACACTTTTACAATGACACCAATACCTAACGCACCAGCCGAATCGCCAACCACATCTTGTGCGGTCCAAAAACTACCAATACGACCTAACATATGATCTGGGGTATGCCCTTGAACAATCGTATATTGCAATAAACCTCCGATCGAACCGAGGTAGCCAAATATCGCTAACGCTAGCAACATCAAGACTAGATGCCCCATAAAACCTAATGCGGCAACACAGAGAAATGACAAGAACGCCGTGACCAACATCACCACTCCCGGCCGTGTTGCATGTCGAACCCAACCACTGGTCAGCGCGCCTAATGTCGACCCGACCGGCATCGCCGCATACATCAGGCCAACTTCAAACGCCCCCCCGCCAAATGCCGTTGCTGCCAATGCTGGAAATAAAATGCGGATGGATTTAGTGACCGCTTCCAGTGTGCCTAACGCCACCACGGCGCGAATGATTTTATGAGTGAACACAAATTGAAAGCCATCCAACAAGGAACGGATAGGATGTTCTTCAGGCGCGCCTTCTTGCGGTTTCATGTTTGGTAAAGTGATTAAGGTAATCAAGGTGCAAAAGGTACCGATTGCAGCCAAAGTGTAGTTCCACGTCACCCCAAACGACACAATCACCACGCCTGCTACCGCAGGGGAAATCACCAAACCGATACGAACAACCAACATACTTAGTGCACCGGCCGTAGGCAGATTTTCTCGCCCTACCAAATACGGTATCGACGCCATTAATGCAGTCATACCAATCGCACTAAAAAAACCGTCCCAAAGGGAGATCGCATACACTGCCCACAAGCTTGGTTCAGACAAATAAGCGTTTGCCGCGAGCAACACAAAGCCCACACCACAAATAGAACGAGAAAACAATATTAGCCACTTACGATCCATCCTGTCGGCCAAAACCCCGCCCAACATCAGACCGATAAACATGCCTATTCCATCTAGCGCCACTGCAAAACCGACTTGTAAGCTGGACCCGGTTAATTCGTATATTTGCACTGGTACTGCCACGTTTAACATGCCAATGCCCAATACAGACATCAAACGAGCAATGAAGATAGCGCGGAAGTTGGCGTTGGTTTTCAGTAAACTAAAATCCAATAACACTGTAGACTTCAACATCATCTTTCCTAACTAATCGACTTCACTTAGCAGTAAATACCTTAACCCATCCACCAAGCCTGATCGCCAAGATAACCAGTCATGCCCACCACAAAAAACGTGATAACACACATCCGCTCCACTATTGTCTAAAGCATTCAGCATTTGATCGTTATAAAAACACATGTCGGCTTCGCCGGACCCAACAGCTTGATAAACGGATAGGTGTGCAGCATCCAATGTTTTGTTTTCTAACCCTTCCGTTAAGCCACCTTTGGGAGGACAATTCGACGGAGCCTCTTCAAGATGAGAAGCATGCATACGATTTACTTCAGGCCACCAATATGAGCCTGATAAACTAATGATTTTTCGATATTGCTCTGGAAAGGTTAAGCCTGCATACAAAGAGGACAACCCCCCCAAACTTTGTCCGGCAACAAGATACTCAGATGGGGAGCAAGCAATATGATTGAGATACTGTGCCACGTCTGGCAATAATTCATTGTGTATCGCGTCCCAAAAAGGACGATGACAACTTAATTCTTGCCAACGGCTTTTCGAATCAATAGATGGCACCAAAAGGTAATGAGCCGGTGGTAACTGTTTTTGATCAGTCAAAAAATCCAACACAGACAAACAACCACTTTCTACACCCCACTTCTGCCCATCGAGTAAAATAACGAAAGGCGCCTCTCCCTTTGCTGTTGAATACAGCTGACAATGGCGCTTATTTACCAAGCTTTCCGACACCCAGTGAAATGTCTTGATGACGTCATGCGCAATACTCGGCAAATCCCCCTTATCCCATGCTTCCCAACCGATCTCTTTCGGAGCGTTAGGCATATGCAAGGCTGACGACACCCCCCAGCCAGAATGCAATACAGGCAGAGGATTTAAAGGATCGGCAGTTTGTTGAGCAGCGATAGAGATCCACCAAGCTCTCTGCGCTGACACGGAACCATCGCCTTGTTGTTTAACAACCTCAGGCAACTGATCTGCTGTTAATGGAATAAAGGAATAACTGCCTCGCCATTGCGGATTGATGTCTAACTCAGCAAACCAAACATCTGTACCATCTACTCGTTGTAAGCACTTAGGGGTCCATGTATGGTGATCCGTTATCGAGTTAACGTCCAATATTACACAAGCAATGTCAGATGAATGTTTATCGCCTTGAGGATCTCGCCAAATAAACTGAACACAAGATTGATTCTTTACGAAAGGGGCTCTCTCTGCTTTTAACAGGCTCCACCAAAGGCTACTGCCAACCTCTCCATGACAACCCAAAAACTCCAGCTTTGTATTCAAATCCATTGCGTTTATCAAATCAGTACCCTTAATACACTCTACAAATATACGTTCTGAAAAACACACCCTAAAAAATAGATCGTTCCAACAAGGTAAATCAGATATCAGATTAACAATAACACATATGATAACGATTATCATATGTGTTATTGTATCTAGGTAACTCATTGATCAATGGAAGTAAGGCATAATGCAGAAGGCAAAACTCCTCTCTCAACTCATTCTATCAAGCGTATTATGCTTACTCATCACGGCCTGCCAAGACACTTCCGAGCAAAGCGCCTTAAACCTTAAAATAGATCAGGTAATGAAAGACAATTCCGGATGGCCAAGAACCATTATGACAAGCTATGGCGAAGTGACACTAACCCACCCTCCAAAACGCATTGTCTCAACCAGCATCACAATAACAGGAACCTTGCTGGCCATAGACGCTCCAATTATCGGCTCTGGCGCCACCATTCCAAACACAAACATCTCAGATGATCGTGGCTTTTTCACTCAATGGAGCGAACTCGCGACTAAAAAGAAACTCAAAGCTTTGTATCAAACCGAACACAATGCAGAAGCGGTTGTTAAAGCCAATCCAGACCTCATTATCATTTCTCAAACCGGCGGTGACTCTGCTCTTAAGCTATATGACCAATTAAAAGACATCGCTCCAACCGTTGTGATTAATTACAGCAACAAAAGCTGGATGCAACTTGCTCAGGTTTTAGGTGAGTTTCTCGGATTAGAAAACAATGCAGCCAATCTAATTGACTCATTCAATCAGCAAATAACGGAATTCAAAAATACCACCTCACTCCCTCCGCAACCAACGACGGCCTTGGTCTATTACCAAGACGGCACTGGTGGCAATGTCTGGACACCTGAGTCAGCGCAAGGACAACTGCTCACTCAACTTGGTTTTACTTTATCCGATATCCCAGATTCAGTTCGTGGTGACTTAAGCATGGGGAAACGAAATGACATTGTCATCGCCAGTGGAGAACGCTTTCCTGACGCATTAACAGGGAACACTCTACTTTTATTTGCAACAGAACCGCCACAAGAAGAAGCCGTAAAAGCCAATTCCTATCTGGCCGCCATACCAGCAGTGCTAAACGACTCTATCTACAGTGTGGGTAATGACACATTTCGACTCGACTATTTTAGTTCAAGCAACATGATCAAACGGCTCGAAACTTTATTTACAACATCGCCAGATAGGTTGAGCAGCAATCAATAAATGACTCAGGCAATGTTTAGTACATTGCTCTACATACTGAAGGTCAATACAAGCAACCAAGCTTTAAAACAGCTTAATGGTTAAAACGACCAAAATAAGAATGATCTATTTTTCAGGTAAACGGCGTGACAAAAGTAGCCCCAATCCACCCCGAATTATGTCGTGAAAATGTTGGCTCCCTTGATTGGTGGGACCGGATTCAAGCGATGGGAACCCCGCTAACACTACCCCTTAATACAGACAAAACGCTCGTTAGTTTTATTTGGCGGGATGAGAAAGAAGCGAACTCGGATATTGAGGCGGTGTATATTGACTTGTATTCGAAAACCCCTCACCCAACACAAGAACTCACTCGATTTGCTTGCATCGACAATAGCGATGTTTGGTTCTGGGAAACCGAGCTACCCAGTGATTGGCTTGGCAGTTACTTTCTGATGCCAGCAACTCATAACCAAAAACCACCCGTTAAAAATGATCGAGCGACGATGCGACGTTGGTGGATCCAGCTGATGCAAAGTAACGCGCAACACGATCCACTCAACCTAATCGCACCACACAGTCATGGCAGCGGCATTAAGCTGTCTCGTGTTTGCCTTGATAAAAGCAGTCTTTTTATATTCAAAAATCAAAACACGCCCCAACACGGACAATTACACACAACCACATGGACCAGTGAAAAGCTTAAGAACGAACGCAACATCTGGCTATACCAGACAGGTAACAACACCAATCAAAAACGACCTGTTATTTTGTTATTGGATGGACAACATTGGGCAAACAACCTTCCTATTTACCATCAACTAGACGAGCTAACGTTAACTGGACATTTGCCTGAAGCCCTATATGTTTTCATAGATTCCATCGATGCCTCACATCGCAATACTGAGCTCGCCTGTAACCCTGACTTTTGGAACGCCATACAACAAGAGTTAATCCCTAGGATTCAAGAGCAATATGCTCTGACGCCCCCTTATCAAAACATTGTGGCAGGGCAAAGCTTGGGTGGCCTTAGTGCCATTTATAGTGCCTTAAATTGGCCAGAATATTTTGCAACAGCCATCAGTCTATCTGGTTCTTTCTGGTGGCCTGATGTGGACTCAATGCCTGGCGAAGGCGAGTTCATTCAGAGCGTTAAGCATGCCCCCATTGCCTCAACGCCGTTAAAGGTTGTTATGGAAGCCGGTTGCTATGAAAAGGATATGCTCAAAGTCAGCCAGCTCATGGCAAAAGCACTGCAAGCGAATGGCCACTATGTTCAGTTCAATGAATTTAGAGGGGGGCATGACTGGTTGTGCTGGCAACAAAGTCTTATTCGAAGCTTGATTAAAGCATTTAATACTGAATTTACTCTATCTAAGACAATATAAGGACCATATAGCATGGATAACTCCCAATACCTAAATCCATTTGATAATGAATTTCATCGCTTTCTCGTACTTAAAAATGATCAGGGGCAATACAGCTTGTGGCCTAATTACGAATCACTCCTGATGACAAAATCGCCTTTCTGATCGAAAACCGTGGGGCGATGATGATATGTGAAGTAGAAGCATTAAAAAAATAGAAAAAACAATCAAACCTAGCCAAGCCCCAAATACTTTATGTTTTTCTGAGGCGCTGCATCAAAACTATCGAGAAATATACCAACAACCTCAAGCTTTCACACATACTCTTCACATTCAGGCCATAAGCCCAAGTGATATTTTTGCTATTGCTATAAAACAATAGGACCTTTATTTGATCAACTTATTCATCAGACATCACAAGAATCGATGGCCAAAAAAATAATCAAACCTTTCGTCAGAACTAACCCTTACCAATTAAAAGAGAGTAAAACGTGAGTGACACCAAGAAAAAATCCATGCTTGTGGATTTCAACTTATTAGCAACACACAAAAATTTTCGCACTGTTTTTATTGCGCGCACCATATCAATACTTGGTCTGGGGATGCTTTCGGTATCGATACCAGTTCAGGTCTATGCTTTAACCAGTGATAGCTTGCAAGTTGGCATTGTCATGGCATTAGAAGGGATAGGGCTATTTATTGGTCTGCTGCTAGGAGGGGTTCTAGCGGATATGTATGAGCGAAAACGCATCATTCTGTTTGCACGTTCCACTTGTGGATTGGGCTTTCTTGCCATGGCGATTAACGCTTGGTTACCTGATCCCTCATTATGGGCCATTTATCTGTTGTCCATTTGGGATGGTTTTTTTGGCGCACTAGGCATCACAGCCTTAATGGCTTGCATGCCTTTTCTAGTAGGTCGAGAAAATCTCATGCAAGCCCGAGCAATCAGCATGGTAAGTGTACGCTTAGCAACTGTCATCTCGCCAGCCATCGGAGGCATCATTATTGCCGCCTCCGATGTCGCTTGGAATTACCTGATTGCCGCCATTGGAACTGGCATCACCTTACTTGCGCTGCTCTCTTTACCAAACATGCGACCAAAAGAAGTAAAAGCCCATAACCCCCTGTCCTCATTATGGGATGGATTTGCGTATATTTTCACCAATAAAATTTTAGCAGGCGTTGTCATCATGGGTACCTTAGTCACCTTAACAACGGCCATTCGCGTGTTATTTCCGGCGCTTGCTGACACCGTATACGGTGGCGGTGCTTGGGTGGTGGGATTGATGTATTCCGCCGTCCCTTTAGGAGCCACATTGGGGGCGATCGTTAGCGGTTGGGCAAATCATGTTGAAAAGCCTGGATTGGCTATGATGCTAAGCAGCCTTGCGGCATTTCTCTGTTTAATGGGTATTGGATCAACAACGTTTTTTCCCATTACCCTCATTCTTCTTGTAGGGTTTGGTTACCTTGTCTCTATTGCATCATTGCTTCAATACAGCTTCGTACAAGGCCATACACCTGACCATTATTTGGGACGCATTAACGGCATATGGACAGCACAAGATGCGTCAGGCGACTCGCTGGGGACACTTTCAATCGGTCTTCTAGGCAAACTACTGTCTTCTCTGGCAAGTGTTTTTGTCTTTGGCGCCGTTGCCATGAGCATAGGATTAACCTTATTAGCGTGCTTGAAAACATTAAGAAACAGCCCATTAAACAATCCCAACCTAACCGAAAAAATTAAATAGTATTATCGCCTTAATACTCCTAAGCCCTCTAATTAAAAAAGAGCGTACATGTGAAAAATGTACGCTCTTTCAATCAGCTAATCATACTTTAAAAATTATAAGCTGCGCTTACAAAGTAATTACGACCTAATTCATACGTTGTATAACCAGTATCTTCTTCGTCTAGGCGCACATCACCAATATTTTTAACGCCAGCTCGAAGTGTTAAATTTTCGGTAACATCGGCAGTCATACCTATATCAGTACGGTAATAAGAAGGTAAAGTGCTATACACTGACCCTACACCACTCACCCAACTTGAATACTGCATACCTGATATATAATTAACAGACAGGTAAGTTGCCACAATATCTGTCGCTTGGTAATCAAATGATACGCTTGCCTGATGTTCTGGGCGCCCAGTTAAAACAGTTTTCACTCCATCTGAGTCTTCTGCTTCCGTGTCTAAATAAGTGTAATTTGCTTTCAATAAAAGGTCATCGGTTAAAGGTGTTGAAGCACTAAACTCAAAACCTTGCGTCATCGCCGTCGCAACGTTAATCCACTTTGCAGAATTAGCATTGCCGCTATTATCATAACCAACTTCACGCTCTATCAAATTATCAATATCATTACGAAAAACAGCCGCTGTCGCACTCAGACCTTTAGTATGATAATCCATACCAAACTCATAACTCACGCTGGTTTCCGCTTCCAAATCAGGGTTACCCGACAATGTACAAGCGCTACCACAACTTACCGTACGATATTCTTCGCTTAACTTACTGACCTCTGGCGCCTTAAAGGCTTTGGTAACACCACCTTTAAAAGTTAATGCATTTGTAGCGTTATAAACAAGGTAAGCTTTAGGAGAGAAATTATTGCCATATATTTCATGGTTATCAACACGTCCACCCAAGGTAAAAACAAGTTTATCTGTTAATGACATTTCATCTTGGGCAAAAACACCATATTGATCTACATTGTATTCACCTGTATCTAGCAGTGTGTAGCTGTTTTTTAATTGCTCATTTTTATAATCAGCACCTGCCAGCAGCGCATGCATTCCTACTACTTTATTAGCGTAGCCTTTAGCGTAGGTATTGTTTGCCTCTAGGTTAGAGTGGGCCTTTGGTTCATCATATTGTGAGTTGTAATCATAAACATCACTTTCCTCACGTTTAATGTAGGCAGTGGTATTCGCCCAATCCCATTCTCCCTTGTGGGTAATAGCCAAATCGGTTCTTGTTATTTCTTGCTCTCGATAAGCTGTGTCACTATAAGCTTGATAAGGACGCTCATCATGGTTGTAGCCGAAATCAACTTCCACTTCCTGATTTTCAGCGGCTTGCCAAGTCAAAGTAGAAGTCAAGTTCTGAGCATTTTTCTTTTCGCGCAAAGGGCCGACGGCATCATCATCCGCATACCAAGCTTTTTGACTTAAATCCTCAACACTGACAGATAGTGCAAGCTTGTCATTGATTGCTCCCATGCCAGATACGCCTAAACGATACTGGTCACCACCTTCTCCAGACTCAATTTTACGCACTTCAGCATTAGCAGTTCCCGTCCAACCAGCGTCAGCTTGTGGTTTTTTCGTGATAATATTTACCACTCCACCGATAGCATCCGCACCGTAAAGCACAGACATAGGCCCACGAATAATTTCAACGCGCTCGATAGAGTTCAATGGCACACTGTTTAAGTCTGTGTCACTGCCTTTATCAAATGCACTCCCCGCTGAAACACGCTTACCATTAACAAGTATGACTGTATATTCTCCATCTAAACCGCGAATTTGAATCTCATCACGACCCGTTGCATCACTAAGATTATTAACTCCAACCGTTTCACGAAGTAGGTCCGATACACTACTCACTGTTGATTTAGCAATATCATCCTTCGTCACCACGGTCGCAAAAGCAGGAATATCTTCAATTTTCTTAGCTTCCATAGTTGCTGTCACAACTAAGGTATCTAACTGCTCTGTGTCTTCAGACAAACTAATTTCATTATCATCACTTACTGCGAATGCCATCATGGGAGCCGCGGCTAACATACTGACAAATAACTGTTTCTTAGCGAACATAAACTTATTTCACTCCTATCTATTTTTGTAGGGATATAAAAAAACAATCGAATGCTATTGCGAATTATTTTCATTATCAATAAAATTTACAATACTTTATAAACAATGTTCATTTAAAAAGGAAGAATATGTCGCTCTTAAAAAACAACTCATCGGTTCAGTTCCCAAGCAATCTATCTGCTGTTGCTCTTGCCGTTATCAGCATAAATGCCGTGAGTGTTTCCTCAACTGCATTCGCGGAAGAGGTCAATTCAATACCAACATTGGTAGTAACGGGTGAGAAAATTGATAAGAACATCAAGGAAACTACCACTGCCGTTACGGTGATTCGCGAAGAGACCTATGACAGCGGTGAATCAAAAGAAGTGAACGATGTAGTGACAGTCGCTCCAAATGTGACATCAGCGGGTTTTGGTACAATTAATATTCGTGGGGTCAATGGTGCCGGTGCTGCTGTCGGTGGTAATGCATTCATGACTGGTGGACGCCCAAGAATTTCGACATCTGTTGATGGCGTAACAGAATCTTGGGGCGGATATAACTTCACTCCTGCGCAGTTATGGGACACGCAACAAGTAGAAGTTTTAAGAGGCCCACAATCTACAACTCAAGGAACAAACGCCATCGGTGGCGCTGTCATCATTAACACTAATGATCCAGCTTTTACCTCTGAAAGTGCTGTTCGTATTGGCTTAGAGCAATATGAAAATAACAACCTTAATTACAATTTAGCCATCATGAATAATGGCGTACTAGTAGAAGATGAATTAGCCTACCGTATAACATTCGATGGCACTAAGGGCGAGGGGTTTCTAAACTACGAACAAGAGAATTCAGAGTTAAATGATGGTCCCGATGTGAACGATTCTGAATCACAAAACTTCCGAGGCAAACTCTTATGGAAGCCTAAAAACATTAATGGGTTAGAAGCAAAACTTACTCTTGTTCATAGAAAAAATACTGGGGAATATTTGTCATGGGCCAACGATTCAGATAACAACTTTTCAAACCAAACCATGACTCTTGATTCGAATAACAATGAAAATACTCGACTTCAAGACTCCACAGTTGACACAATTTCAACTGAAATTAGTTATGATATTTCCAATCAAACAAAAAATATCCTACAGGTTAGTTACAATGATTACACCGCTTATTTTGATGAATATCCAGGTGATACCATTGCCAAGAAAACGGAAAAAAGTATAACGGTCGAAAACCGTATTATTTATTCTCCAAGCGACTCTAACCTCTCTGGATTTATTGGGGCGTATGCATCTCAGGCAGATACAACACTGGATGTTGACTTCACCACTTTCGCTAATAATTTCTATGTGGCCGATGGCACAAAAACAACCTTAGCCTTATACGGCGATACTGCATATTCACTTTCGGATAAGACCACCTTAAATATTGGCGGTAGACTTGAAAATGAAAACCAAGATCGCACACTAGTTAGATGGAGCACTCAAACTCTTAATCAGGATGAAAATACAACAGTATTTCTTCCAAAACTATCAGCAACTTATGCATTAAACCAAAGCACTACGTTAGGTGCTTCTGTAAGCCGTGGATACAATGGCGGCGGCGCAGCATTGGATTGGAGCGACTACAGTTACTACACTTATGATAAAGAAGAAGTAACCGCTTACGAATTCAGCAGCAAAAGCCAATTCCAAGACTTCAATATCAATGCAAGTGTATTTTTCAATGATTACAGTGATTACCAAGCTTACACATCAGATCGTTTGGAAAATGTAAAATCTGCACATACATATGGCGCCGAACTTGAGGCTGTCACATTTATTAATGAGAATTTAGAAATACGTGGCTCTATCGGTACACTTCAAACGAAAGTCGACTCTACCGATGCTGACACATCTTCTTGGAATGGTAACGAAATCACCTATTCTCCTGACTTGAACTTAGGGCTAGGCTTTACTCAGTATATCGGCGATAACTGGTCATTTGGAGCGGATGCCACTTACGTTGGAGAGTATTACTCAGACTTAGCCAATACCGAAGACTACAAAGCAGGCGACTATATTACCACAAACGCTAGAGTTAAATATGAAATGGGCGACCTCATGATAGATGGTTACATTAAAAACCTGACCAATGAAGACGTTGTTTACCTGATTAACAGAGGGACTCGTGCCTCCGTTGGCCAAACTCGAACTATCGGTCTAAGCGCGACTTACCGCATGTAGTTCACTAAGCGCTGAAGAAAAAAAGACGAATCAGCAATGGTTCGTCTTTTTTTATGCACTGTCTTTTATTATTGCAATAGGGTAAAGCACTTCATCCAAAATTCCATTTTCAATAAACAAACGAACACTCGCCATTTTAAAAATCAAGTTAAGACACATACCATTTAGTTACAGCTAATAAAAAATGCCCAACATAACAACTATATTGAGCATTCAATCTGTTTCAAAAGAAACTCATTAAGCATTCAAGGTTGCACCACCGTCCACCACTACATCTTGCATAGTGATATGGTTCGACATTGCGGAAGCAAAGAACAAGACCACTTGGGCAACATCGTTCGGTTGGGCAATTTTCCCTAAAGGTATACCGAGTTTATATTGTTCTGGAAAGCCTTTGATAGTGCTCTGCTCTGCTTCATTATTTGTCCACAACATTCGCTGCATTGGTGTATCTGTTGAGCCAGGGCACACCAAGTTACAACGCACACCATAAGGTGCCAACTCTAATCCAGCCGTATGACTAAGCGAACTCAAAGCAGCTTTGGAAGCACAGTAAGCAGCCATATTTTGACGTGGAACCTTTGCCGCGTTCGAGCTAATCGTGACAATCGCCCCACCCCTCTGACGCTTAAAGGTTGGAATCGTATGCTTAACCATTAAAAAAGCACCACCAGCATTGACATTAAAGCAGCGTTTGAAATCATCAAAGCCTGTTTCCTCTACACTTCCTAGGCGTAATATACCTGCACCATTAACCAAGACATCTAATCGTGGAAAACCACTCAGTACTTTTTGCACAGCATGAGAGACAGCATCTTCATCGCTAATATCCAGCACTACACAATTAAAACCGTAAAACTCATTATCAAATGACAGATCAAAACCAATAACGTTCGCGCCCAGCTCAGTAAATTGATTAGCCACTTCTAATCCTATTCCTCTTCCGGCGCCAGTCACCCATACAGTTTTCCCAGAGAAATCGAGAGAATTGATCATACTGCACACTCTCTTTTACTTTGAATAAGGCTCCACCAGCCATTAAGCGTTGCGGCAGCCGCTAATTCCTGAAAAGAAACCTCAATTCCCTTAACCTTCCATTTTGCCACCAACGACATAACTTGAATCGCATCAAGCCCATATTCTATAAGATCCTTATCGGCACTAAATTCTTGAATATCGTCGTCAAGGCATGCAAAAATCTGCGCTTTCAGTTGCTCATAATGAAAAGCCACACCAGCAACATCTGTTGCGATAAGCACCTCTTTGGTTGATACGACACGCCCTGTTCGCCCTCCAGTAAATGCTAGAGCTTGACGATGCTCTTCCTCACTAAAGTCTGCCAAAGCATCTCCGATCAAAAACGGTTGAATATCGCGCATAAAGGCATCTACGGCAGTAATCATGCAGCCAATGTGAGCATAAACACCACCAATTAATAATTGATCACGCCCCCAGCCCTGCATAAGCTCTTGTAAATTAGAGCGATGATAAGCGCTATAGCGCCACTTCACCAACACAGTATCTTTTTCATCCGGGGCCAGTTCTTCGACAATGTTTTGCAACTCAGGGAAATTATTCAACCCACTCCCCCACATATCATTAAGCAAAGCCCTATCTTCGGGCTTTTGATCATTGGGCTGTGCGGTATAAACAATAGGAATACCATTCGCTCGACAGTACGCTTTGATCGCAGCCAGATTTTGTTTTAGGGTTTTAATTAACTCAGATTCAGGACTGTAAAAACGTAAAAAATACGCCTGCATATCATGAATCAAAAACACGGCACGCTTCGGTTCCAATACCCAATTCACTTTTTGGTTAGGAAAAGTATCAGGTGTTGGCATAGGGTAAGAAGGTATTGTTGGGATGCTCATAATAGTCCTTTTTTTATAGCGTTTTGTCTAATTCAGAATTAGACTGTAAGCGTTGGCGTATCTCTTCGCGCAATACAACTTTATTAGGCTTACCAACTGGCGTAAGGGGAAGAGAGTCAATAAATTCAAATCTATCAGGCACTTTATAATCCGCCACACCAAGCCCCCTTAAATATTTACGCAACATGATACTTTTCATTCCATGACCAGCAGCTTTAGGGACAATAAAAGCACAGCTCTTTTCTCCCATCATACTATCTGGCATAGAGACGAGCGCACTGTGCATAATCTGCTCATGCTTCAATAGGAGGTTTTCTATTTCTTCTGCAGCAATCTTTTCACCGCCACGATTTATTTGATCTTTATCCCGCCCAACAACCGTTAAATAGCCATTATCATTACGACGCACTAAATCGCCCGAATGATAAAACCCCTCAGAATCAAATACTTTAGCGTTATGATCTGGTGCCTTATAATAACCACGGATGGTATAAGGGCCTCGAGTTATTAATTCACCAATTTCTCCTGCTGCAACGTCTTCACCAGCATTATTAATGATTTTCACTTCATCAAGCGAACACATAGGACGGCCTTGCGTTGTAACTATTGTCTCAAAATCATCATCCAACCTAGTGTAATTCACCAAGCCTTCAGCCATACCAAGAATCTGTTGCAACTGACAACCCAATACAATTGGAACTTGTCGAGCAAGACTTTCACTCAATTTCGCCCCACCAACCTGCATTAGCTGCAATGAAGACAAAGCAGCTTTATTCAACTGCGCCGCTTGTAGCCATAAAGTCAAAGCAGGAGGAACCAACGCAGCAACCGTAACTCGATAACGTTCAATTAACTCAAAACACGTATTCGGATCAGGGCTTGGCGACATAACCACACAGCCACCAACATGAAAAACACCGAAAGCACCAGGAGAGCTCATTGGAAAATTATGTGCGCAAGGTAAGGCACATAAATACTTTGTAGCTGCCGTAAAATGACAAATTTCTGTACTACGACGCACACTAAAAAAGTAATCATTATGCGTTCTTGGGATAAGTTTTGGTGTACCGGTACTGCCACCAGAAAGCTGAAAAAACGCCACATCATGCGCCTTACTTGGTAATGCAGTTAATAACGTACTCGTCGATGAACTAAGCACATTTTCAAGAGATTCAGCCCATTCTGATTTACCTACAAGCAAAACATGCGGCAATTCTTTTGACGATACACTCAGCGTGCTGAAAAAGGCACTATCATGAAATAAGGCATGCTCATTACTGGCTATGATAATCTTAGGTTCGATTTGTTTAGCATAAGCGGTTAATTCATTTTTATTATGACTAAACAGTGCATTAACAGGTGCGACACCCAGACGTATAAGCGCAAAGAACACCACATAAAACTCAGCGACATTAGGAAGCTGAACTAATGCTGTATCTCCAGTACATAAACCAAGGTCCTGAAAGTAAACCGCTAACCGCTTAGATTGAGAGCACAAATTTTGATAGCTCAGCGATCTTTCACCACAAATAACAGCAATATTTTCTTGTGGCGCATTCTCAATTAAATCCAGCAATGGACGATCGGTCCAATAGCCCCTTTCTCGGTATTTCTTGGCAAACGATCCAGGCCATGGCGTATAAGTAATGCTCATATTACATCTTCCTTTATTCCAAATGCATTCAGCATAGTGCGCATTTTTGCACTGGTTTCTAACCATTCACTCTCGGGATTTGAATCTGGCACGATTCCAGCTCCAGCGAATAAGGTCACTTTATTGTCTGATACTTCTGCACAACGTATTGCAATAGCCCACTCGCCATTACCTTCTGCGTCACACCAACCAACTAAGCCGCTGAAAAAACCCCGTTGATGAGGTTCTAGTGCTTCAATACGATGCTGTGCTTGCACTGTCGGAGTACCGCACATTGCGGGTGTAGGATGGATATGCTTTATAAGATCAAAAATTGAAGGCGTATTAATGGTTGGAAGTGTCGCCTCAATATCGGTTGATAAATGCCACATCGTGGGTGTTGAAATCAAACGAGGCTTCTCTTGCGCTCTAAAGCTTTCAACAAGAGGTAATAAAGCCGCATGAATCGCATCAACAACAAGTCGGTGTTCATATTGGTCTTTAACGGAATTAGATAGAGTTTGTGCAGCCTCTCGATCAGCATCAACATCTCTAAAACGTTTAGCAGACCCCGCTAGTGGATTGGAGAATATGTTATTGCCTTGTTTTCTGACAAGTAATTCAGGACTAGCACCAATTAAAACACTATTTTCAAGCGGCACACTAAAATGATAAGCACTTGGGTTTTGCGCCATTATATTGGCCAATAAACGAGGTATATCAACGTTTCTATCTAAAGTTAATTTAAGTATTTTAGATAACACCACTTTTTTCAGAGAACTATTCTTAAGAATTGACAGCGCTTGTTCTATCATGTCTATAAAATCTACATAGTTTGGAGTAAAGCTATGCTGACTTGCATGATGAATAAAGTCTTTATCGATGAATGGTGAAAAAGTACAGCTGAAAGGTTTCGCCCTTTCATACCACTCCGGTATCACCAGTTGAGCGGGCTGATTCATATCAAATGGAATGGCCCCAACTAAAATAGGATTACACCGTCCTTGAATTTTCTCTTTTTTAAATACCGTTTGGACTTCTTGATGAAAAGCACCACTAAGCAGAGGAACAGTAATACGTTGACGAATACCATTAGTGCGCACAAGATTAAAGTTTGAATTGAATAAAAACACATCATTTTGAGATCTATCTAATGCTAAAGCATCAGTATATTTTGGAAGGGTAGCGTCCATAACAAACTCCATGTAATGATAACCATTATCAAAAAACAATATAGACTTAATGAGAATTATTTTCAATTAAAATGAAAAATACTTACTTGTAAATTATCCGTAAGCACTCTGTTGAAGTTTCTTAACTTCGTAGGAGCTCCTTTTTAAAAAATAAAGCTTTCTCTCTTATTTCATATAAAAATAACTCTCAAATACACCTTAAATCTTAATAAAACGCTTGATTAATCCCTCTCGATCCGTAAGATTCGCAAACGAAAATCATTCTCAAAAAAGGATCGCATTGATGAAGCTAGGTTCCCTTCTTGCCATGGCTCTTGGAATGTCCATATTAACTGGTGCAGTCCAAGCAAAAGTAACCGTTATAGATGACGTATTAGGGCGACAAGTCGAAGTCGACGTGCCGGCTAAACGTGTTGTTCTCGGATTTTATGCCGAAGATTATATGGCGATAGGCACGGAGAAAGCCTTTGACCATGTCGTTGGCTTATCCCGTGATACATGGGAAGGCTGGCGCCCTGCAAGCTGGAACCTATACACTCAATACCGCCCCTCTCTAAAAGACATTCCCGATGTAGGAGAAGTTGAAGCTCAAACCTTTTCCATTGAAAAAGTACTGAGCCTTAAACCGAGCGTGGTCCTACTTTCAGATTGGCAATACAAAGGTTTAGGCATGGACGTTGACCGTCTAGAAGACGCCGGCATTCCTATTGTGGTTGTGGATTACAATGCGCAGACCTTACAACGTCATTTAAAAAGCACGCATATCATCGGCACTTTAACCGGCCAAGAAGAACGTGCGAATCAAATTGCGAATGAATACCAAGCGACCATTGAAGCAACGTTATCTCGCATTCAAGCTGCGAACCTTCCGCAGCCTCGTACTTACGTCGAATTTGGCAATAAAGGGCCGAGTCAGTACAGTTTCACTTACGGTAAAAACATGTGGGGCGCAATGGTCACCATGCTGCAAGGAGATAACATCGCCGCACCCTTTGTTGAATGGTGGGGACCGATGAATCCAGAACAGGTGCTGGCATCTAAGCCGCAGGTTGTGTTCATTGCAGGTACTGAATCCGGTGTCAAAGGCGACGCTATGCCAATGGGACAAGGCATTAAACGCACTCTTGCAGAGGAACGCCTAAAAGGCTTTACCAATCGTCCAGGTTGGGCACAAATGCCAGCCGTTGAAAAAGGCCAAGTGTACGGCATCTATCAAGGTGCATCACGTACTATCCTAGACGCATCTATGGCTCAGTTTATGGCCAAAGCCATGTACCCCAGCGTCTTTAAGGACATCAATCCAGAACAAGCGTACTTGGATTTCTATAAAAAATACTTACCAGTTACCCCAACAGGTACTTTTACCGTTCAAATTTCGGAGTAATATACCGCTTACACAGTTAAAGTCGGTATTCTAACTATGCAGTCATCAGGTTTACTTTCTGATGCTATTTCAAACCAGCGACGTTCTGAGCAACGTCGCTGGTTTGTTATTAGTATCCTATCCGTGGTTTTATTGACCTCTTTCATTTTGGATGTGGCCACTGGCCCATCTCTTTTAAACGTCAAAGACGTTGCAAATGCCCTGCTTCACTTAATTGGCTTTAATACAGAAGTAGACCCAACCACCAAGGTCATCGTTACCAACCTCAGATTACCCATTGCAATCATGGCGGTCATTGTCGGTGGTGTATTAGGGGTTGGCGGTGCCGAGATGCAAACTCTGTTAAACAATCCTATGGCCAGCCCGTATACCTTAGGAATGGCCGCGGCTGCAGGTTTTGGCGCAGCATTAACGCTTTATGTCGGTTCACTGGGATTAAATGCCAATGTGGCCGTACCGCTTGGTGCTTTTATTTGCTGTATGTTGGCTGCGGCCTTCCTATTTGCTCTCGCCACTATGCGACACATTAGTTCGGGACAACTGATCTTGGCCGGGATTGCCTTACTTTTCCTATTCCAGTCATTGCTGTCATTAGTGCAATTCATCTCTTCTCCCGAACTCAGCCAGCAAATTTTATTTTGGTTGTTCGGCAGTTTATCAAAAGCGTCATGGAGCAACCTCGCCATTGTCGGCAGCATCACATTCGTGTGCATGGTGTTTCTAATGAGAGATGCTTGGCAGCTAACCGCCCTAAGATTGGGCGAGGAACGAGCAAAAAGCCTAGGCGTAAACGTCAGTCGCTTAAGGTTAAAAACGCTTTTCATTGTGGCTTTGATGACCGCTACTGTGACCAGTTTTGTGGGTATCATCGGCTTTATTGGTATTGTCGCCCCCAACATCGCCAAAATTCTGGTAGGCGAAGACCAACGCTTCTTTCTGCCTCTATCTTTTTTAATCGGTGCTTTTTTATTATCCAGTGCATCCGTTCTTTCTAAGGTCATTGTCCCTGGCGCTTTATTCCCGATCGGGATCGTCACCGCGATCATAGGTGTGCCTTTCTTCTTTTGGCTAATTTTAGGAAAAAGGCGCTAAATTATGCTGCAAGTGAACAATCTCAATGTGTCTTTGGACACCTTGATACTCGCCAAGAACATGTCGTTCTCTCTCCAACCGGGCAAAGTTAATGTGATTATTGGTCCGAATGGCACAGGAAAAAGTACGCTCTTGAAAACCCTGTTTGGCGATATTCAAGCCAAGTCTGGTGACATCTCGTTTTTTGATGAAACACTTCATCCAAAGCAACTGTCCCATTGGCGTAAGCAATTTGGCTACATGCCTCAAGACATTCGCCTTGATGTTGAGTTAAGTGTGTTGGAGGTGGTCTTACTTGGGCAATTGGATGCCTTGAGTTTGCGACTGGACGACTCACTCATCGAACAAGCGCTTAGCGCGTTGGAAACCATTGGGCTATTGCATTTAGCAAATCGCTCCGTCAATAAGCTCAGTGGTGGACAATGTCAGATGATCTTATTTGCACAAGCTCTGATGAGGAACCCTAAAATTCTCATGTTAGATGAGCCAGTAAGCGCCTTAGATTTGCATTTCCAACATGTACTTTTAGATCATTTGGATCAGCAGACTAAACAACAAGGCTGGGTCACCTTAATGGTACTCCATGACCTAAACCTAGCCGCCCAATATGCCGATAACTTATTGGTTCTAAAAGAGGGTCATGTGGTTGAAAGTGGCCACCCTAGCGACATTCTTACCCCGCAACTTGTCGAGCAGGTGTACGGTGTAAAAGCGGAGATATCAAAGGATTCACAAGGCATTCCATTTGTTCGCACGATTCGACAAGGCAAACAAGCGCAGCCCCTATCAGCCGAAAGCCAACAACACACCTCTTCCAATTCGTCCAAAGGAGTTGAACGTGCTCTCTAAATGTCTTTTTTCCATATTTTTGATCATGTTAAGCAGTACTTCATTAGCAAAAAATTGGCAGGTACAGATGTTAAATTATGGATCAGGTAAGGACGGTGGGATGATTTTCCAACCTGCCTACATTCATGCCAGTTTAGGTGATACCGTCACCTTTATACCAACTCACTCGGGACACAATGCGCAGTCCTATGTGGTGCCAAAAGACGCGAAACAATGGAAAACACCCTTGGATAAAGAGTACACTGTGGCGCTTGATCAAGAAGGCATCCATCTTTATTATTGCCCGCCTCATTTAATGATGGGGATGGTCGGAGTCATTCAAGTTGGCGAAGCCAAAAACCTGAGTCTAGTTGAGAAAAAAGCGCCTAGATTACGAGCCAAAATGGCGTTAAAGCCCGAACGCATCGATGCCCTACTAGCCAACATTCAAGTACCTTAATTTTATAAGAGCCACATGCTATTTAAGCACTTTATTAACGATTTTCACTTGCTGTCTCCAGCAGGTCGCGTGTTGGTCATTAATGGTTTCACCTTCAATCTTGGCTTTTATATGCTACTGCCTTATTTGGCAGATCATCTTGAACAAGATATCGGCCTAACTGGTTGGTATGTAGGCGCCATTATTGGCTTACGAGTACTGAGTCAACAAGGTCTGTTTTTGGTCGGTGGCACACTAGGTGACCGATTTGGCTATAAACGCTTAATTTTAATGGGGTGCGCCGTTCGGATCTTAGGCTTTGCACTATTAGGATTAGGACAAAGTTTGCCTGCTCTGTTGTTGGGGGCATTTTGCTCTGGCTTTGCTGGGGCATTATTTACCCCTAGCAGCCAAGCTTATTTGGCCTCTGAATACCCTCATCAAAATCAAAGACAAAAAGTCTTTGCCTTACAGAACCTGACATCAGAAGCAGGCATGCTACTCGGTCCATTGCTTGGGTTGGCGTTACTAAGCTTAGATTTTTCGCTTGTGGGCATTCTATCCGCTAGCTTATTCAGCGTACTCCTCATCATTCAATGGCGCTATTTACCAGAGCTTGAATCACAGCAAAAAACGGCTAAAAACCGGCCAGTTTTTTGGCAACAATGGGGCAGCATGCTGACTCATAAAGCCTTTATGCTGTTTGTCCTCTGCTCCTCGGTCTATCACTTATTGTTCCACCAGCTGTATATTGCAACCCCTCATGAAGTTCGCGTAGTCACTCAGGACGTTACCATCATTACTTGGGTATTCGCCACCTCATCCATTACCGGAGTTCTCATGCAAATGCCCGTGAGTCGCTTCGTAGCAAAGCATCTTGGAACGGCGACAGGCATGGGGCTTGGCATGACCATCATGGGTGCCAGCTATTTATGGCTCAACTTAACCATTTCAGCTGTCCCAGCGCTTCCCTTCATAATCTGCGCCCTGTTTTTTAGTTTGGGCTCTATGCTGGTTTTTCCATTACTCGGAGCGCATGTGCCAACCTTTTGTCAGGCAAAAGAATTGGGCAGTCATTATGGGCTATATTCCTGTATTGGCGGTATTTATGCCTTTATTGGAAACATTTCAACAGGCTGGCTACTTAGTTCTACCAACCTGTCTCACAGCTGGGTCTGGTTTGGTTTAGCCAGCTTTGGCATGCTCTCAGGCCTACTACTTTTTCTTCAAGTGACCAGTCATTTAAAAAACCAGAATACGGCCTTAGAAGACTGAAAATATCGTGTAAAAATAACCCCGAGCAGTGGTGCAAGGGGTTATTTTTCAAAACAAAAGCAGCGACTAAAGCAGCGCCTCCGCAGTTAAAAACCGTCTGTAGTTAAAGATCATTTAAAGTTGAAACTCGCCTGCGCGTTCAGGCTGATAATCCACTTGAATAATAGTCACAGACAACACATCACCATTTGGCTTAGGCCAATCAATTTGATCACCTTCTTGAAGGCCAAGTAAGGCACTACCAACAGGCGCTAAAACTGAAACAGTATCTTCAGCACCATTGGCATCTTTTGGATAAACCAAGGTTTTCGAAAACTCTTTTCCTGAAGACAAGACTTTAAATCTCACCGTCGAATTCATCGTCACAATATTGTCTGGCATCTCTCTTGGCTCAACAATGTCGGCACGATTAATCTCCTCCTGTAAATCATCCTTGTTGGGGAATTGGGAATAACTTAATGAATCCAGTATCTTCTCAAGTCTCACAGCATCTAATGATGAAATGGTTATTTGTGGTCTTTGCATCATAATCTACCTTTTTCTCTTGGTCTAACCTATTACTTGAAACAGAAAAAAGCCGTAAGTAAACGTGTTACCTACGACTTAATTCAAAAATTTTCTAGTGTGTTTAAACAGCATAATGGAAGGAAAATTGGCTCTGGCAAGAAACCTTCCTTGTTTTATAACACTCGTTCTTTCCAATTAGAGTGGTGGTTTTGCACCACAATAGATCATCATAATCGAGTCAAAGAGCAAAGTCAGTAAACAAAAAAAGAGCCTGTATGCATCAAGCACACAAGCTCCCCTTATCAAATCAATCATAGATCAATAATGCAGTTGCTCTAATCCACAGAACGGATCAATCGCAGCATCCGTATTAAAACTCATTCGTCCCAACAAACCATCCACGACAGCCTTTTGGACCTCCAATAAAGGGCTATAAGCATTAATATAAACAGGTACTTTAGGTGCATCATACAAAAGATATGGGTGGCCAAATGAGACCATCACAGTCGGAATATCGACCCAAGGACGATACATCGCATTACCAAAACCATCGTGTAATGCCATCCAATCAATATAAATATGTGACTTCACCAACATAGATTCATCAGCATTAAGATAAAGCAACAAATCATAATCCTTCATATTTAAGGCCATACCTGCTTGAAACTCTGTCACTTCAAAGCCTTCATTTCTGAGCATATTAGCCACATTTAATGGCGCAGGCTCAGGGCTAAAAACATGCCGAATTCCAGTAGATATAATAAGTACACGCTGATGACGCTCTAAACTAATTGGCAAAATGTTATCACGATTTTTTACTAAGTGAACCGTACGACGATTCAGCTCAGGGATTCGTTCCGCGTAGTCTGAGGCCAATAGATCCTTAAATTTATTAGCGCTAATGTCATCTTGCACTTTATGCAATCCCAAAGCCGCTTTCATTGCCAAAATACGCCGCACGGATTGTTCTAAGCGCAACTCAGATACTCGACCTTCCCGCACAGCTTTGAACATGTAAGCGTAATCTTCGACTGGATCCTTGCAAAACAGCAACATATCGCAACCGTTTTCAATGATCTGGGCAACAACATCTTCCCGTTTCGCCCAACTGCTTAGCCCGGCCATAACCGTAGCATCTGAGACAATTAAGCCATTAAAACCCAGTTCACCACGCAAAAGTTTCTCGTTGAGCAACTTACTCACACTGGCTGGACGCCACCACTCTTCTGGATTATTTTCATGAGCTTTGGAATATTCAGGCAGAGCGATGTGAGCCGACATGATCGACATCACATTGCCGTCAATGGCACTACGATAAAGTCGCCCGTAGCCCTCTTCCCATTCGGTCATATTTAATGGATTTACCGTTGTCACTAAGTGCTGGTCTCGGTCGTCGAAACCTTCTCCCGGCCAATGCTTTGCCGTTGCTGCAATACCGTAATTTTGAAATGCAGTAATATTTGACTTACTCATACTTTCGATAACATCAACATCACTACCATAAGATCGAGTTCCTACCACTGCACTGCGAAACTTAGTATTAATGTCGACAACCGGAGTGAATGACCAATTAATGCCAAGCAAGGCCGCTTCTTGCGCAATCACTTGAGTACAATACGTCACCGCACGCTCATCTTTTAACCCTGCAAGACCAAGCTGATTTGGGACTTGAGCGCCAAACGGAAAACTCATACCGCCACCCTCAAGATCACCACTAACTAAAAGTGGAATAACAGAATGGCTGCGTAGCTGATTCATCATACCCACCTCAGCATCAAGGTCTTGCCCAACAAACTTGGTTACCGCGCCAGGTTGAATCGTATCAATAAGAGACAACTCTTCCGCAGAATTTGCTCTCACAATAAGATTAAACAGCTGCCCTACTTTTTGCTCTAACGTTAGCTTTGAATATGTTTCATCCACCCAATCAAGCTCATCATCACCTAGAAAAAACGGTGCGTTCCGGAATAACTCATTCATAATAAAACCTCAGTATTCCTTAGTTAGCTCGGTTTGCTGCACGGGTCACACGCAATTCAGATTGCATGGTATCTTCAATTTCTTGCGTAATAGGATAAAAGTAAGCGATAACAGCAATACAGCCTGCACCAAAAGCAGGGATCAAACTCATGAAAAGTAAAATCATCTGAGCTGACTCAGCAGTCTGCTCAACGCCAGCTTGATAACCAGCAATACTCAGTCCAATACCCACTAAAGCGCCGCTTAAGCCCATACCAAATTTATGGGAGAAGGTCGCTGAACTGGTAGACAACCCCACCACACGACGACCAGACTTCCACTCGACATAATCTGCAGTATCAGCAACCAATCCCCACAATGAAGAAGCAGCAATCCCTTTCGACAACTGATTAAAAAAGATAATGGCGTAGATCACATAAACGTCAGATGGATCAACCCAGTACAAATTACTAATCAAACACATACTCAACAGCGCCCCCACTATCACTAGGTTTCGCTTTGAATAACGTTTAACTAACTGAGACATCAGAGCTGAACCTACGATCATACCCAGGCTGGCCATGGTAAAAAACACACCCGCTTTACTAGCGTCGCCCACGATATAAGTAAAATAATACATACCCACAGCAAATGGCATGATAGTAAAAGTAAACAGAGGAATGCCCATTAAGATGGTGATCCACCATGCACGATTGTTGATCACCACGGTAAAATCGTCTTTCAGCGAAGTGCGCTGTTTGATCATGGGGACACGCTCTTTGACGCGAGAAAAACATAGCCAAAACATCACTATCATAATGACACTTAGCAACATCATGGTGTATTGAAAGCCTTGCTGCTTGTTGCCACCACCAAAAAACTCAACCAGTGGTAACGTACTTGCATTTACCAATAATGCACCAGTAAACGCCAACACCATACGAAATGAAGCCATCTGGCCACGCTCAACTGGGCTATCCGATATGGTTGCTGGTAGAGAGGAATAAGGAATATTGATAGCAGTGTAAAGTGTCATCAATAAAATGTAGGTCACAAATGCCCAAATGATCTTACCGGAATCATCCATATCAGGCGTAGTAAAAGTGAGCACAGCAACAATCGCCAGAGGAATAGGAACATAAAGCAAATAGGGGCGAAACTTACCGAATCGAGTTTGAGTTCTATCTCCGATCATCCCCATAATTGGATCTGAAATGGCATCCCACATTCGAGTAACAAAAAACAATGTACCAACGAGAGCTGCAGAAATACCAAAAACATCAGTATAGAAAAACATCAAATAGGTGCCAACCGCAGTAAACACCACATTACTGGCTAAGTCGCCAAAGCCATAACTAACTTTATCGAAAAAAGACAATTTTTTCATAATGAAACCTTTTCTTTTATTTATTGTTTCGCTTCATTATGGGAATTAATCTCAATTGCGCTATCCGATTTTTGACCTACTCATTAGCCATTTTTTGACCTGAAAAATTATCTCAAACTAAGTTTTCATCCGAAAGACCTTTAAAGGTACAAAAATTGTCTATCCAGCCACGGCATAATCCGCTGCTTTAAAAGCACTAAATCTACACCGGCATAAGCTTGGCCCACACTCACCAAACTTATAGACTCCCGCTTAAGACGAAACTCCGTTGGCGTGCTGTCATACTCTCGACGAAACGCCATATTAAAGGCTTTTACAGAAGGAAAACCATGATCAAAGGCGATGTCTGATACAGATTTCTTAGGTTTCTGCGCCAAGTCTGACAAACTTTTTTCTAATCGATAAAGAGTCAAATAGCGTAAAAAAGTCTCACCTACTTTGGCTTTAAAATATCGGCTCAAATAGGCTTCCGATAGCCCTCGCTCCTCAGCTAACATGGACAAAGAAAGATGCTCTTGATAGCGCAATGTGATCTGACTTAATAAATCATTCATCAATAAAGTAGATTCCAGAGAGTCTGCTTTCATAGTTTTGATCGAAGGAAAATAACGAGCAAACAGCACCCCTAGTTGAGAAAGTAAACTGGTTTGAGCCTGTTGCCAATAATCCGCTTTATAGTATTGCTCCCACCACAGATGCGCCATCAGTCGCTTAATCGTTGGCAATGTATTTTTCTGGACTGCACTCCATGTTTTCATTGGGCACGTATCTAAAGCGACTCCAACAAAGTTATGCTGTAGGCAAAGGACTAAATTATCTTCTTCAGTGGCTTGAGTGGCATGAGGTAATCCTTTGTTGATAAATAAGACGTCGCCTTCCTGCAAAAGCAGTATTTCATCCATCACTTGAACCCGAATACGCCCTTTCACCACCCATAAACATTCATGAGCATCATGATGATGTAGCTCACATTGGGTCACACTATGGGCAAAAATGCGGGCATCTTGCTCCAATATCTCTGCTCGATTAGACAAATACATGGCAAGGTTAATTTCCTAATTTACGACATCACTCTTCTGCCAAGAATCATAAGCAAGTTATTAACAAATGTCACAACGAAAAAAGCCCCGCTACTGCGAGGCTTCGATTCAATCCATAAATGATTAAGTACGCTTTATGGCAAATAAACCATAACCGGCTACAACAAGAAAACACGCAGCAGGCACAAAGTAAGAAATAATAGCGCCATATTCATCAATGGTCGCACCTTGAATCAATGGCATTACCGCACCACCTAAAATAGCCATTACCAAACCCGCAGAGCCGAATTTCGTATCGCTTCCAAGACCATCCAATGCGATACTGTAAATCGTTGGGAACATCAAAGATAAACAAGCTGAAATAGACACGATCGCCCAAACACCAGTTATACCTGGCACCATCACAGCATAGAGGCATAAAACAGTACCAACTAGAGCCAAGATGCTTAGCAAGACAGCAGGACGGAAAAAACCCATCAACCAAGTCATAACAAAACGTGACACCAAGAAAATAATCAGACTGTACTGCAAGTAATCAGACGCACTGGCTTCGGTACCACCCAGTGTTTCTTGTACATATTGAATAGTAAAGGTCCAAGTACAAGTTTGCGCAGCAACATTAAAAAACTGCGCAACGACACCCCAACGGTATTGTTTTCTAGCGAACAATCGGCCCAGTGTTGCCATAAAGTCGATCGTTTGAACTTCATCAACGTTAACCTTGTTAGCTGATTTAGGCACACGCATTAAATAAATCAAAATCCAGATAATCATCAAAACAAATGCCATGCCGACATAAGGCGTCATTACGCTGTTTAATTCATCAGCTCGAATGCTAAGCAGCATTTCTGGTGCCATGCTGGCTCTTTCTTCAGCTGATGCGGTGTTTAAATTTGGAAGGATCAATGTCGCCGCAAGAAATACGCCGATGTTAGTACCCACTGGATTAAACGCCTGAGCTAAATTCAAGCGACGCGCTGCGCTACCTTCTGGCCCCATGGTCATCACAAAAGGATTTGCTGAGGTTTCCAAAATAGACAAGCCAGCCGCCAAAATAAACAAAGCAGCCAGAAAGAAACCATACGTCATCGACACACTAGCAGGATAAAAAGCCAAGGCACCTAAAATAGCCAAACCTAATCCCGTTAACACGCCCGCTTTATAAGAATAACGAGCATTGATAAAAGCGGCAGGAATCGCCAAACAGAAATACGCACCATAATACGCAAACTGCACTAAGGCTGATTCTAACGTACTCATGGTGAAAATTTTACTAAACACTTTTACCAAGGGATCGGTCATGTTGGCGGCGACGCCCCATGCCGCAAAACAGGTAATCAATAAGATAAACGCGATTTTCATGTTCGGATAAACGAACGGAGCGGATAAGGATTTTTCAGGAGCTGTATTTTGATTTTTCATAAAGCAAGCAACATCTATTTATTTTATAGTTGGATGATAGGACATGCTCGCTGTCCTTAAAAAGACAGCTTAAAAGCATCTCACCACCATCAGACATTGATATAGGCTAACCACAGTTTAGACATTATTTTGGGTAATTTAGAACCACCAAAATCGTCCTTTCTACGACCAACATCAAACACAAGGTGCGAGATCCTACCACCAACTTTCTATAAAAATGCGCTTGCAGAATAAAACTTAGCGCTTTACAAGTGGATTATTCTTTTCTTACCCATTTCATTAACATAAATGAAATATTCATGACTGACGGTTCACTTTTTAGCAACACCTTTTTTGCTCAAGACCTCTTCGAAAGTAGTCGCAAAGCATTCGCCGTCACCAACGCGGTCGCACCAGAATCCGCCAATACAGCAAGCCAAAGCCCAGTTAGGCCCAACAAGGTAGTTACCAAAAACACAGCCTTTAAACCTAAGGCAATAGTGATATTCTGACGAATATTGGCATTAGTCGCACGAGATAAGCGAACCATCTCAACCAAACCTATTAAGCGATTATGTGTCAGTGCCGCATCTGCGGTTTCTAACGCAACGTCGGTGCCACTTCCCATAGCAATTCCAATAGTGGATGCTTTCATCGCTGGCGTGTCATTGATGCCATCGCCCACCATAGCCGTGGCTTGCTGTTGATTCAATTCAACAACAGCAGAGACCTTATCTTCCGGTAACAAACTTGCTCTATAATCTATGTTCAATTCGGCCGCAATTACCCCAGCAGCACGAGCATTATCACCAGTTAGCATCACGCTATTAATTCCCAAAGCCGCTAAATCTTTAAGTGCTACTTTAGCATCGTCACGCAGCTTATCTCGTAATGCAATAAGACCCGAAGATTCACCGTCTTCTAACACAACAACGACGGTTTTACCTTCTTGCTCAAGAACCGTCACCTGCTGCTGAATAGAATTGTCTAAAGTTCGTATAAGCTTACTTGGCGCGCTTATGCTGATTTTCTTACCCGCGAAATTTCCTTCCACACCAACACCCACCAACGTTTTGCGATTACTAGCATGCTCTAAGGCAATACCTTGCTGTTCGGTGTAATCGACAATGGCTTTCGCCAACGGATGATGGGAGCCCATTTCAACGGACGCGGCAGCAGCCAATAAATCATCAACCTCAGAGCCATTAAAAGTAACTACATTTGTCACGCTTGGTTTGCCTTCTGTCAGCGTGCCTGTTTTATCAAAGGCGATGGTTTTCACCCGACCAAGTTGCTCTAACGCTAATCCGCCTTTAATTAATGCACCTCGACGAGTCGCCGCAGCCAAGCCTGAAGTGATAGCTGCAGGTGTTGAAATAACCAAGGCACAAGGACAACCAATCAATAACAAGGTCAAACCGCGATAAATCCACATATCCCAAGGCTGAGCAAAGGCCAAAGGTGGAATCAATATCACCAAGACAGACATCAGCATAATCACTGGTGTATAAACACGACTGAATTTATCTAGGAAACGCTCAAGTGGTGCTCGGCGTTCTTCCGCTTCTTCGATGAGCTGTAAAATTCGATCAATGGCATTATTTCCCGGTTTCGACACGACTTTAAGTCGCACCACTCGATCGGCTAATAAGCTCCCAGCAGCCACTTTATCATCACGTAACCGTTCAACCGGAACCGACTCTCCTGTTAATGCACTTTCATCGAAACTGGCCATCTCGGATATAAGCTCTGCATCGGCAGGCAAACGTTCGCCTGGTGAGACTTCAATTTCATCCCCTGGACGCAAATCGGCGATGGCGATTTTTTGACGCACGCCGTTTTTAATGATCAAGGCCTCTTCTGGCAACAAAGCCATCAACGCACTCACCCCTTTGCGCGCTCGATTCGCCGCAAAGGATTCCAAACATTCACCAAGCATGAAGAGCAACAGCACCATGGCGGCTTCTGCAGTAGCGCCAATAAAAAGCGCACCTATCGCCGCAACGCTCATCAAGGTTTCTATAGAAAATGGGGAACCGCTGCACATCATACGCCACGATTTTTTCATGATAGGCACTAAACCAACCAAGGTAGTTACAACGAAAGCTGTTTGCCCAAATAATGGATTAAATTGTGCTATTCCCCAGCTAATTAGCATCAATAACGCCAAGCCGACAATCGACACGTATTCTCGCCAGTTATAAAGAGACAAGGTTGATGAAGAAGAATCTATTGTCGCGGTCAAAGGCTGCAAATCAAAACCAATCCCTTTTACGGCGTCTTGGATTTTGTCAGATACATCAATATTTGCAGACACTCGTAGTTTTTCAGTAGAAAAAACCACATTAGCGCTCATCACGCCATCCACAGAAGAAACCGCCTTTTCGATCGACCGCGCACAACTGGCGCAATCCATACCGCTAACGCGCCAGCTAAATTGCAGCCCTATGGAAGAGGAATGAGTAGCGATCTCATCAGAAGCGCAACACTGTCCTGTATTCTGATCGCTTTGGTCTTGATTCGCGTTGCTAGTGCAACTCGTTGAGGTTTTACTTTTTGAGGTATTACTTGTTGCGGAACAGCAATCTTGAAGCGGAGTACGCTGTGGGTTGGGATTATTCATAAAACCTCCTGTGTAAATGCTTAAACAGGAGTATAGACCTTGGAGTACTGTCCAAGGTCAAGCATGCTCTTCCTAGTATTTAGAAATAAAAATGAGCCTTAGCTCTTAATTGCAACACCTTCTACCTCTAATACCGTTTTGGCGTCGGTGCGTTCCATAATTTTCACTAAAGCAGATTGAATTACTTCATCTTCTCGTACATCACTTTGACTAGCAAAACGCTGATTTTGTGGCTCAGCGCCTTCTTCTGCGGTAAAAGTTACAATCACTTCTGTAGCGATGTCTTTTGTATCACCAAAGTAAGCAATGGACAGTTGCGGATAGCCTTTGAAACCCATTTTTACTTTTTTCGCGATACGTTTTTTTGATTTATCTATGTTCATGCTGCCTGCCTAGAGAAAAAGAGAATTCCAATAAAAAACTATTGCTGAATTAAACCACAAAGCAGACTAATCAAGGGAAATTAAACACAAAATAACCTCACCCTAGCCCCCTTGGAAGACATAAGAGGAGGGAATAAAAAGCTCTAAGCTCCTACCTGCCAAAGGGGAGGTTGGATGGGTGAATCATTTAATTAAACTAAGCGCCTCTCTAAACTCATCCGCTCGACAGTCCCCAATCAATTCAAACAAGCACATTTCAAGGCTAGTCACTTCTGTCCCTTTGCGAACTAACTTGGCAAATGCCATTTCTTTATTCTGTATAGCGCGTGACGACACACAATCGCTCACTAGTTCCACTTCATAACCTAAATCCAGTAAACCCAACGCTGTTTGATACACACAAATATGCGCTTCAATGCCACTAATAAGCCAAGTCTTCACCTTGGTGTTTTTAACCGCATCAACAAAAGTTGGTTCACCGCAGGCACTAAACGAATACTTCGTAATCGGCTCAACCATATCCAACGCTTCTTGTAGTTCTGGTACGGTTTCACCCAACTTCTCTGGGTTTTGCTCTAGCCAAAGAATCGGCAAGCCCAATAATTTTGCGGCTTTGACCAACTTGACGAGATTCGAGATAAAGGCCTCGCTATCATGAACAATAGTAGCCAGCTTTCCTTGAACATCGATCACCACCAAACCAGTTTGGTCTTTTCTTAGCATATCCATCCCTCATTATTTTTCTTAGCCACTCTAAACCAATTTAATACCTAAAGACGTCAGTAAACTCACCGCTTCATATCGACAAAAGGTGGCATTGTTAATGATGTTTTTCTTCACATCAATCTCGTAGTTGGTCGCGCCATTAAAATCGGCGCCCGTTAGATTAGTATTCACAAACAGGCTATTGCTTAAATCCGTTCCAGTAAAACGTGCGCGGGAAAGCGTCGCCTCCCTAAAATCCACATCATGTGCTCGGCAATCTTCAAACACGATACCTGATACTTTTAAATCATAAAACGACGACGCATTGAGCAGACATTCTTTAAAAAATAACGGTGCACCTAGCTCCAAGCCTCGCCAATAGGCCTTTGTCCAATCCACGCCCAAAATTTTTGATTCATAAAACTGCACATCAGAGAATTTACTGTTTCTGACATTTACCGCCGTTAATTTGCACTTACGGAACTGGCAACCTTTAAAGGTACAGGCATCAAAAAATGCCTCGGTGAAATCACACGACTCAAACACACAAGACTCAAATAGCTTACGGCTTACCTTGCCCTGCTCCATGGACAAATCCATAAAAGTCTTGCCATAAAAAGCCTCATCGCTCGGCAATACATGTTCCATTACATTCTCCCGTCACTAGAAAAACTAAGGTAACAAGAGATGTCAGAGTGCTCAATCGAATCATGCTATTTAATCTCATCATGAATACAATTTTTTTTGCACATACGTGCAAAGTGTCATCGCTTTGTCATAGAGGAAGATTATTGTGTAGAAAATTCGATGTATTTGAGAGGAACCATTTATGCTCACCGCAGCAGAGCAAAAGAAGCCAACCCTTTGGCAACGCGCAAGGCATTTATTTGCTGTTGCCCGACACGAACCTGCCAATTTAATCGGTCTGGTTCTGGCTATTTTCTTTGCCTATTTGATTCTTGCACCTGTGCTCTCCATTCTAGTGGATTCCTTTATTGTGCAATCTGGAGACGAAGCAAGAACCCATCAAGACGAAGGCAGTTTTACTCTTTACTATATTGTTCGCACTCTGTATTCACGCATTTCTGAAATCTTATTATGGCAACCACTGTACAACACCTTAGCCATTGCCGCTGGCACCGTGGTATTTTCAATGAGTATCGGCGTGGTACTGGCATGGTTAGTGAATCGTACCAACATGGCGGGACGCGCTTGGTTCGCCACAGCGCTTATCGTGCCCTTTATGTTACCGACGTGGACCTTCGCCCTCGCTTGGACAACGATTTTTAAAAACCGCACGGTTGGCGGACAACCTGGCTGGCTAGAATCCTTAGGCATCACCACTTCAAATAGTGTGGCTTACGGTTATTTTCCTATCGTGTTTATCTTGGTTTTACATTATACGCCATTGGTCATTCTGATTGTGGGCAATGCATTACGTCGCCTTGATACACAAATGGAAGACAGCGCCCGAGTACTCGGTGCGCCATCTCGAACCATCGCCTTCTCTATTGTGTTGCCGTTAATTCGCCCAGCCTTGATGTCTGCCGCTTTATTAATATTTGCCGATTGTATTGGCGAATTCGCAGTACCTTATATTTTAGGCTTACCAGTGCGATACGATACATTAGCAACAGGTTTATACCGAGCCTTAGACACTCGTCAAAATGGTGTCGCGGCCGTCATTGCTGCCGTGATTATGATCATTGGTGTGATTACCTTGCTAATTGATGTGCGAATGATGAAAGAAGCTCGACGCTTTGTCACCGTTGGCGGCAAAGGCAACATGGACAGGCTTCGCAAACTGGGCCGTATGCGCTTACCTGCTTCTGGATTTGTCGGTGCCTTCGTGTTGATTGGAGTGGTGCTGCCATTACTGACACTGTTCTTATCCACCATCATGATTTTGCCTGGTCGATTTACACTGGAAAACTTCACCTTTGACTATTGGATCGGCAGCAATTTAGACACGGTTGCCCTTAGCAAGGGAATCTTGCTGACACCAGAATTTTGGCAAGCCGCGTGGAACACCATTGTGATTGTCGGCTCGTCTTCAATGATTTCTGGTGTGCTAGGTTTACTGGTCGGTTATGCCGTATTACGCTGCTCATTCAAAGGCGTGGGTTCATTCTTACGCCAAATTACCTTCTTGCCTTATTTGGTTCCCGGCATTGCCTTTGCGGCGGCGTTTTTATCTTTATTCGCTGTGGCTCGCGGCCCGATTCCAGCCTTATACGGAACCCCTTTTATTCTCATCATTGCCCTTGTCGCAGAAAAAATGCCCTTTGCAAGCCGGTCTGGTATCGCAGCCATGACGCAACTTGGCAAAGAACCCGAGGAAGCGGCGCGTATTGCCGGCGCAAATTGGTTTAGCCGTATGGGAAAAATTGTTATTCCCATTCAAGCAGGGCCGTTGGCAACAGGTATTCTTTTGCCTTTTATTTCCGGTATTAAAGGCGTCAGCCTGTTCATTATCTTGGCGATTCCATCTACGGATGTTCTCACCACCTATTCACTGCGTTTACTCGATTATAACTATGACCAAGCCGCCAATGCGGTGGTCTTAATGATTGCGCTTATCGCTTGGCTTGGCACCGTATTGATCCAAAAGATCTCTGGTACAGGTTTGGCTCAAGGTCTGGAGAATTAATATGCCTACTATCACATTAACTAACCTCACAAAATGCTACGACGGTAATACAGAGCCTTCCGTCAATCAGGTCTCTCTGACGGTGGAAGATGGCGAATTTATGTGTTTGCTTGGTCCATCTGGCTGCGGAAAAACCACCATTCTGCGCATGATTGCTGGTATCGAACATTCCACCAGCGGGGAAATTGCCGTGGACAACCTAGTCGTCGATTCGGTCCATCAATCCTGCTTTATTCCACCAGAACAACGCCGTATTGGATTGGTGTTTCAGAACTACGCTCTGTGGCCACACATGACGGTGGAGCGTAATGTAGATTTTGGCTTGCGCCTACAGAAAGTCCCTGCTCAGGAGCGCAAAGAACGTTGCTTAGATGTAATGGGTAAGCTACGTATTCTTGAATACGCAGACCGTTATCCATCTCAGTTATCTGGCGGCCAACAACAACGCGTTGCCTTAGCGCGTATGCTGGCGGTTAACCCTGGTGTTTTGCTATTAGACGAACCCTTATCAAACCTTGATGCGACTCTTCGCCTTGAAATGCGTGCCGAATTACGCCGCCTACACCAAACCTTTGGCACGACCATTATTTTTGTCAGCCACGATCAATGGGAAGCCATGACCCTTGCCAATACCATTGCTGTCATGAACAAAGGACAGCTGCAACAAATCGGCACACCTGATGAAATTTATGCCGAACCAAGTAATCGCTTTGTGGCAGAATTTATTGGCAATCCAAAAATCAATTTGATCAAGCTAAAAGAATCCAATGATAAACCCATCAATGTTGCCAGCCATATTTTAGCCAGACAGTCACAAGCAGAAAGCAGGCTCGCCGAAGTATGCGCCATTCGACCTGAAGAAATCATTCTGACTGACAACGCTACCTCTCATACCTTACCCATGACCATTGAAAACATCATGCCTACTGGTGGTAGCTGGGTAATTGAACTGAGTTTCGGTGAAGACCGATTGTTTCACTCAACACAGTCTCGTCCGAAATGGCGTGAAGGCGATCAAATAAATGCGAATTTGCCGACACCATCACTGCATTTTTTTGATCACGACGGCAACAGGCTTGCTCTCACTGATAACGATAAAGAACTCGACAATTTACTGCTCAGCTCAGCACTACCTAGCCATAAATACGCCAACCAAAAACACACCAATCAACCCTACGCTAAACAAGCATAAGCTAATCTTAAAAAGGAAACCTTTATGAACTTCCCGATGAAAAAAAGCCTTCTTGCACTGAGTGTTAGCCTGACGACTCTTGGCTCCATTTCTGCTTCAGCAGCAGACTCGTTTGATCTCCAAGCCTTAATTGCTGCGGCTAAACAAGAAGCGCCGTTGACGGTTTACGATTCCACAGGAAAAATCGTCAAACAAGCAGAATCATTTAGTAAAAAATACGGTGTTCAAGCAACAGGCATCAAAGCCAAAGCGTCACAAATTCTAGAGATTGTGAGCCGCGAAGCCAGAGCGGGTAATGTAAAAGCCGATGTTGTCATTCTTGCTGATGCACCAGCTGGAATGGAACAACTATTGTCAAAAGATTACGTAAGCAGCTGGGTGCCAACCGATTTAGCAGAGTACATTCCAGCAACATACCAAAGCCCACTTACTGTAGTATTGGCGCCTAACATTTGGGCCTACAATACAGGTCTTTATGACACCTGCCCTGTCACTAATATTTGGCAACTTACCGAATCGAAATGGCGTGGTAAAGTCGCTATGCAGGACCCTCTAGGAAAACCATCTTATACGGATTGGTTTAACCAATTAGCAACCCATCATGACAAAGCCATGGCAGATGCTTATCAAGCCGAATTTGGCAAACCACTGAAAACCAGTGAAAGCAGCGCCACCGCCGCTTTTATAAAAGCGCTCGCTGAAAACCATCCATTAGTCACTAGCTCAGACACAGAAGCAGCCAACGCCGTTGGTGCACCAGATGTGAAAGACAGTTTTGTTGGTATGGTCAGCGCGGCAAAGTTTCGTAACAATAAAAATGGTATGAAATTAGGCCTTTGTGCCGACATGGTGCCATTTAGTGGTTGGAGTTACCCTGGTTTAGGGTTCATTACCACAGGAAGCAAAAGCCCTAACGCAGCCAAACTCTTTATTCGTTACATGATGACAGCCGAAGGCATTGCACCACAGGGTGCTGACGGAAAAATGTCCACCAACCAAACCGTAAAATTACCTGCTAACGAACCCGCTGGCATAGATAAAGTCCGTGACCAAATAATGGGGTATGAGGCGTCCACAGCAAAATCAGACTGGGAGAGCCGTCAAGATTGGCAAGATTTATGGAGCCTAAGCTTTAAAAAATAAGCTAAATATAGCGTCAGTAACAACAAGAAGGAGATCAGTTAGGACAAAACAATATCTAACTGATCTCAATCCAACATTTTAGAAAAGGATCAATCCTTGACACCCAACAACATCAAAACAAGCGAATTAGAAAAACGCGAAGCTGCCCTGCACTCTATTACGTTAACAGCAGGCGCATTAGCACTAGAAAGCTATCGTGCTAGACAACCCGGCGATTTTACCATGAAAGGCCAGCAAGACTTTTTAACTGAAGCCGATACACTGGTCGAAAAACACATTCGTCATGCTATTAATAACCGCTTCCCAGAAGATGGATTACTTGGGGAAGAAACCGGAGGGTCTATATCTAGCACCTCACTTTGGGTAGTTGACCCGATTGACGGCACGGCCAATTTTGCTCGTGGCATAGACCATTTCTGTATTGCTATTGCCTTTGTTTATCAAGGTGAAACATTGCTCGGCGCTATTTATAACCCAGCAACGAATGAAATGTATTTGGCACGAAAAGGCCAATACGTCACCAAAAATGGTCAAGCATTGCGTGTTTCCAATATAACAGATACCCATAGTTCATCCTTTGAATTAGGATGGTCTACACGAGTTTCCCAAGAAACCTACTTGGCAACCGTTTCTTCTCTATTGGTAAGCGGCACTAATATTCGACGCGGTGCTTCTGGCGCTTTGGCATTAGCCTGGGTGGCAGAAGGCCGAACCGATGGCTATGCTGAATCGCATATGAATGCATGGGATTGCTTAGCAGGGTTGCTCATGGTTCGAGAGGCCGGTGGACGAACGGGGGTTTACCCTAACACTCACCAAGAAATAGCGCACGGTGGACCGATTCTCGCTGTTGCACCCGGTGTAGCCGAACAGTTTTCTAATGACACCATGATATTGCTTGCAGCTAAAGATAATGATCAAAAAGAAACGAACAACCAAAGCGCAACAAAACTTGAACTTACTGTCTAACATTTCGACTCGTTTGAACTTTACTCAAGACAAGAGCAAAAAAGAGAACAGAACATCATGACATCTGAAAAAGTAATAAAGCATTATCCACGTCCACCGATTAGCTTAATAGAAAGCAACATTCCAGGCTGGGGCGTCGACATCTATATTGGCGGCTCCACTGGCATGGCGGACGCTGAACTACTCGAAAGGCATAATATCAAGGTAGTACTTAACTGCGCCGTGAACTTAGACATTGACCTTGTGCATTCTGAAGAACCTAATTTACCTAAACACTTACTAAAGCACGGCTCAGCTTGTGTTCGCTATTATAAAATTGGTCTTATTGATGGCCCAGGTAATCCAGAATCTATGGTATTGGCAGGTTACCATTTAATGCGTTCAGCACTAGACCAAGAGCTTCCTGAAAAAGCGTCTTATAAGGTTCGTGAAAAAGGCAACATCCTAGTGAATTGCCGCGGTGGACGTAGCCGCTCAGTAACAATTGTCGCCTTGTTTCTTCACCTTGAATTTCCTGACCGCTACCCAACACTTGATTCTGCCATCGCACATATTCGCCAAACCCGCGAACTTCATCCAGATGAATGGTTTGAAACCCCAAAACCAGCTTTGATTCACTTAGCAGAGCGCGCAGCGAGTATGGAAAAAATGTTGCGAGAAGCGGGCTTTGGCAAGGACATGAAAAAGACATGACGCAGCAAAGAGCAAAAAATATTGCCAGCGCCGCAGAAGTAGCCAGACTCGCTGGCGTTTCGCGGTCTGCTGTTTCTCGAACCTTTACCCAAGGAGCAAGCGTTTCCAAAGACACTCGAGAGCGAGTATTGGCGGCGGCTGCAGAACTGAATTACCACGTTAATCACCTTGCCCGTGGTTTATCCAGTGAAAAAAGCCGACCTGTTTGTATATTAGGCGCTAATCTTAATGCACCTTACCAAGCCAGCTTGCTCGACGCTCTAACACAGCGCCTGCAATTGGCTGGTCGAGCCGTGATGGTGATCAACACGTCTGGAGGCGAAGCCAGTGCCGATGCGGCGTTACGCCAAACATTAAATTATCGCGCCTCGGCCACTATTGTATTATCAGGGACTCCGCAAACCACCTTAATTGAAACTTGCGTACAAAGTGGACAACAAGTCATCCTTGTGAACCGTGCCGGACAATTTGAAGGCACAGATCACATCAGCATTGATTACCAATCCGCCATGGCCGATGCCCACCACATGCTGCTTCGAGCGGGCTGTCAGAAGCTTGCGATTGTCTCGTCAACGATTCAATCCCCAAGTATATTGACTCGTGAAACCCTGTTTATTCAAGCCGCCGAAGACGCCAAGCAAACTTGTACCTTAGTGCGAATAGGCCCAACTAGCTACCAAACCGGTGTAGACGCAGCGCGACGTTTATTGGCCTCACGTGACAGGCCGGATGGTGTTTTTTGCGTCACTGACCTAATTGCTTGTGGTTTTATGGATGTGGCAAAAAATGAATTTGGTTTACGTATTCCAGAAGATCTTTGTATTGTCGGATTCGATGACATAGAACAAGCCAGCTGGCTCGGCTATCAACTCACCACATTTGCACAACCCCTTGGCGCAATGGCCGATGCTATTTCAACATTACTGGAAAACGCTTCTGACAAAGAATGCAAAAAACAGCATCTAACATTTCATGCGCCGCCAGTATGGCGACACTCCGTACGCCCAAGTGACCCATAATTACTTAAACTCTCTGTTAGTTAACTTGAGCGATTTTGTTATTTGCTTCCTAATGAAAGCGTCGTAACCTTTTGCGTTATATTTCAAAAAGGAGGCAACATGCTCAATAAAACACAAATAAAAGTACGCGGTTATCATTTAGATCTCTTTCAACACGTTAACAACGCCCGTTATTTAGAGTTTATTGAAGAAGGCCGTTGGGCATTCTTTGATGAATTCTTCGATAAAGACGACTGGATGCAGCAAGACCTTGTCTGGCCCGTGGTCAACATTAATATCAATTTCAAGTCCGAAGCCAATTTCGGTGACCTTCTCGAAGTGCAAACCCGCTATGCAAAGATCGGCAACCGCAGTATCACCATGAAACAAACCATTATTAATGTACAAACCAATGACATAGTTGTTGAAGCCGATGTCACCTATGTATGCTTCTCCAAAGCGGCAAAATCCGCCATCCCCTTCCCGAACGATTTCAGACAAAGAGTTGAGCTGTCTATCGCTACCTTTGAATAATTATTTATTCGTCATTCTCTTTGTCTGAGCAAAATGTATGTAACATGGCAACAGCGTGTATGGATTATGGAAAATCTTGATTTCCATTGAGAAAAATCGCCTGGCACTCTAATCTAAATGCAAACAAGGAGGAATGAGCATGAAGGCGGTACCACTCAAAAATATCATTATCTTTCTATTGATGGTGTTAAGTATTCTCATCATATTAAGGCTATACCTCCCTAATTGGGCGCTTTATACAGTGAATCAAAAACTATCCAATATGGGGGATTATTCGGGACATATAGAGGATGTCGACATTGACCTTTATCGAGGGGCATATCAACTTCAGGAATTATCCGTTTCAAAGATAAAAGGCACACACAAGGTGCCCTTTATTCGCGCTGATAACATAGATATCGCATTAAGCTGGCGAGCTTTATTTAAAGGCCAGATACTTGCGGACATTTCTCTTGATTCCCCTCAAGTCAACTTCGTCGACAGTGATAAAGCAGATAATGCGCAATCAGGTAAAGGTGGCGACTGGCAAGGGGTCGTCGAAGGACTTATTCCCATTACCATCAGTAAAATCAGTGCAAACAACGGCAGTATTGCCTTTCGTAATTTTGAGTCAAAGCCGCCAGTTAATGTACAACTCACCGAGCTTCGCGCTGACGTGGTCAACCTCACAAACATTGCAGGACAAGATGGCAAGCGCGTCGCAAGTTTAAACTTAGATGCAAAGCTTCTTAATTCAGCTTCCTTGGAAATGAACGCTGAATTCGATCCTTTTGTCTCTAACGATTTTAGCATTGCCTTAAAAACAGAATCTGTTTCACTGCCTTTACTCAATGATTTTGCACAAGCCTATGCTGGGTTTGATTTTCGAGCGGGTACTGGCGAAGTTATCAGCGAACTAAAGGCCGCGGATGGCGAGTTAAACGGTTACATAAAACCCTTATTCAAAAAAGTCGATATTTTAGATTGGCAACAAGATGCAGTAGAAGATGATGATGGACTCTTTCAATTGTCCTGGGAAGGGTTGAGCGGCGGGCTAACAGGACTATTTACCAACAGCGATACAGACAAAGCCGCCACAATAATCGAAATTACAGGTTCACTAAAAGACCCTGAAATAAGTGCATTTGATGCTATTTTAGAAGCTTTAAAAAATGCGTTTATCGAAGCGTTCGATAATAAGTTCGAAGGGCTTAAAAGTAAAAACGAACAGTGATGATACGCCATAAAATTTATGCAATAAAAAAAAGGCTTTCGCCCTTTTTTTTATTGCATTAGCCTAAACCAAATCTGTTACCAGCTCAATGTCACTTTTTGCCCTGTTTCCAGAGATTTCTGTGCGGCATCTGCGAGCATTTGCGCACGACGTCCGTCTTCGAAACTTGGTGATACAGGCTTCTTAGCTAAAACATTTTCAATGAAAGAAGTTAACTGCAAGTTGTAAGCCTCCACATAACGATCAATAAAGAAGTTATAAAGTGGATCTTGCACTTGTGTCGTTTCTTTAGTAAAACGTGTTACCGAGGTTGGTGTTTGGTTGTTTGAAATCACCATGCCCTCTGAACCAAAGGCTTCTACTCGTTGGTCGTATCCGTAAATCGCGCGGCGTGATCCATTAATATGAATCAAGCGACCAGACTGGCTTTTCATAATCAGCATCACACTGTCTACATCGCCAATTTCAGTAATTTTTTCATCTACCATAGCGCCGCCAAAAGCTTGCAGCTCGACAACTTCTTCATTCAGAACAAAACGCGCCATGTCGAAGTCATGAATAACCATGTCACGAAAAATACCACCAGACGATTTAAGGTATTCTACTGGCGCCATGCCAGGATCACGACTGGTAATAATGATTTGTTCAAGTTTACCAATGCTGCCATCTTGTGCTGCTTTTGCAACCGCGGCGTGACTTGGGTCATAACGGCGGTTAAAACCAATTTGAATCGGTACATTGCAACCTTGAATTTCTTCTAAACACGCGTTCACCGTTGCTGTATCTAAATCAATTGGCTTCTCGCACAAAATTGCTTTGCCTGCTTTAGCCGCTTTAATGATGAGATCAACATGCGTGTCCGTACTAGTGGCAATTAAAACCGCATCCACTTCAGGGTCTGCTAAGGCTTCATCTACACTAGCAACGACTTTCGCACCTGTTGCTTCCGCTACGGCTTCTGCCGCTGGCGCATAGACATCAAACACATATTTAAGGTTAGATTGACCAAACGCCTGAATATTTTGAGCGTGCATTTTTCCAATTCGGCCAGCGCCAAACAAAGCAAAGTTCAACATTTTTTATCCTTGATTTTATTGTTTTTATACAAGGCGACGACAGCACTTGTAAATATTGTTAGGCAAATCAAAACAAGTTTCAGGCAAGCGATATTACGAGCACAGTTGTCGCCCAAAAACTAAAACTTTTACATTTTTTTGTCTCGTTCAATAATCCATTCATGATCTGGGTCATTATGAAAAATCCAATTCCGACTCGGCCCCGCCATGACATTCAAATAATAAGATTGATATCCATGTGGGACGCCTACCGGATGGTAACCCTCTGGCACCATGACTAGATCGCCATCTTCAACAGCCATGGTCTCATCAATACTTCTGTCATCCGTATAGACTCGCTGAAAAGCAAAGCCTTGTGGAGGATCAATTTTGTGATAATACGTTTCTTCCAACTGTGTTTCCGCAGGTGCCGCATCGGTATCATGCTTATGCGGTGGATAGCTTGACCAGCCACCGCTTGGTGTAATGACTTCACAGACCAACAAACTGTCGGCGGGTTCGTTGCCAAATAAGATATTACACACATGACGAGTATTACTGGTAACACCGCGCGTCTCATATTGACATTGCTCAGGCGTTATCAGTTTTGCTTGAAATCCACCTTTGCCTGGTGCCTTACAAAATGCCACTTCCACATCGGTAATGGCTTCAATACGAATTTCATCTTGTGCTGGAGAATACACCGCATATGGTGCTTTTTGATCAAACACACTCATGCGGTCACCAATATTGTCCCATGCTTCGCATTTGGTATTTGCGTTCGCTTTACCCGACAAAATCACCGCACACACTTCATCTGTTCCAGTTTGAACCACTACTGATTCGCCCTCTTTGAGTTGATGCGCCTCAAAGCCAACATACTTCCAATTAGCACTTTCTGGTGTGACATCTTGCGTAACTGTTGTGCCATTACGCTGGAGTTTCTTACTTAATAAATGTGACATACAAACCTCAATCATTATTATTTTATCGAGCATATTTCCAGTCTACTAAAGCGATATCGACTGGCACCATATTGCTCTACCTTGATCTATTTTCGTTTTTATTGAATTCCACTACGCTGTCTAGAATCTCAACCGTTTTCATATAATTGAAAATCAAGCTAAGACCTAATAACACACATATAATGCTTGATAAGCAGTATGTGTAGGCTCCACCAAAATACGTTTAAAACCTTGGATTTATGGATTGCCTTCATAGATCCGTTATTTCAAATAACAACACATTTTCTTCAATATGATACACACCTCCTAACACCTTCCTTGGCTATTAGCAGTAGCGCACCAGCCTATGGGCTTGGTCGTCATTTTCAACTCATTCAACATTAATATTAGAATTTGATTAAAGAGCGCTGATGATGAACCCTTTAAGATCGGACCACAGTAACCTGATGGGGGTAACCAAATAAGTCGTAAAACCTATAATTTGAGAAGCTAAATAGTTCAACACTTCCATTACCCTAAACTGCTTTTGCAAGCCTTAGCTCAGCGCTACCAATCGCCTCCAGAACAATTGAAGCCTAATTCCAATACTTTTATTTCTACTTGTTAAAGCGCTGTCTCTGCTAACACCTCTTAATGCAGTTGGCTCAATGGAATAGATAAAACCTTCATCGCATTTCAGTAGGTAATCGTATGCGCTTTCACTGTGGCCTTAGTCGGCCTATTCAATACGCATTTACTCTATCCTCATTACCTTGAGTACTGCCGTATTAATTCCATCAAACTGAGTCAACTATTAACTCACCAACTTCATATTTTTATTCCAACAAGAACAACATAATAGAATATTTATTTCATTTGTTTCAATAGGTAAAAAATGTTTTTTATCTCTCCCTCGTAAAGGCAAAAACAACAGAAAAAACAAGATAAACTCATATATAACAAAGAGATAGTTAATCTAAAGGTATTGTTCTCAGTCAAAAAAACATGGAATTTACATTCCAATTAACTGTTACTTGCATCTTAAACAGATAGGATATGCGCCAAAAATCTACAAACCCTTTTACACTGAAGGCTAATACCAAGCCAATAGAATGGAAGCACTAGCCATCGAATTTTGGACGTTTTTCTACACTAACCACTCGATCGTCACCGTCACCCATCACACTACGATCACAGCATCCCTGTCTTTACATCACATGACCGAACTCCCATAGACTTAAAACGCATCTATTTAGCGGCCATTGCTAGCGCTTTTTCACTACGCTTTAGCACCCAATACAAATAGGCAACAACCGCCAAATTAAACAGCAAGACTGAAAAATTTAGTAGATTGGGAGTTTGATAAATAGCATAGAGTTCAAAGGGAATATAAAGTGAACCACTGATAAAGGCGAACCATTCCGTCCAGCGCAGTTTGTGCCACAGCCCATAAGCTATGACGAAGCGAAAGCAGGCATACATAAGGGAAATAGAAATAACTAACAGCGGATCTTGCTGAGTCAGTTTTTCAATAAAGGTTAATAGTAAAGTTACATAATAATTGTTTGGCGAGATGAGCCAATCTTCCATAATTTGCTCAGCAAGCTGATGGAGGTCTTGCTGAGCAATTGCATTGACACTCAGCGCCAAGCACAAAGCTAGCACACCTTTTACGCCATCAATAACAGCAATGGCTTTTAGCCCTTCAAACTTCATAGGCACCACTTCTTAAAAAAATCAAGATACATCAATTGAATGACAAATGATGATGCCAATCACTTTGCAAAGCCAATAAAAAAGGCGAGTAGGATCAAACACCCAACTCGCCTTAAAAGAGAACATAGAAAAACTACACTTTAAATTTATCTAAAGATCTCGCTTGTTCAACGGTAATCTCAACCATGGTTTCACAAAGTACAGACTGACCTTGTGCGGCATCAGAAACCAACTGGCTAATATCACGAATATTCGTGGTATTGCGGTTGATTTCGTTTGATGTCGCACTTTGCTCTTCTGCCGCCGCCGCAATTTGCACTGTCATGTCGTTTATTTCGTTAATACTTGTACGAATCGCTTCTAACGACAACTTAGCCTGATCAGCAATTTTTTGAGTAGAATTAGCATTTTCTCTGCTTTCAAGAATCGCTTTCTCTGCTCCTCTTACACCTGTTTGCAACTGCTGAATCATTTTTTGGATTTGCTCAGTTGATTCTTGAGTTTTCGATGCTAATGTTCGAACTTCGTCAGCCACTACCGCAAAACCTCGACCTTGCTCACCAGCTCGTGCCGCTTCAATCGCCGCGTTCAAGGCTAACAGGTTCGTTTGATCTGCTATATCTGTAATAACCGTAAGAATCGATTCAATATTATCGCTGTATTTCACCAAATCATTAATGGTAGTTACGACATCACCCATTTTATGGGTAAGCTCAGTAATCGAAGTGGTAGTACGATCAACAATAACTTCCCCCTCTTTTGCTGAAGCATCTGCTTGATTCGCACGGCTTGCTGCTGTTTGAGCATTGTCTGCCACATCGTGCGCAGTCGCCGACATTTCGTGCATAGCCGTCGCCAGTTGATCCAATTCATTAAGCTGCGTATACAGCTGTTTAGAAGACTCTACAGAAGACACTGCCGTCTTGTCTGTATTTTCACGGATATGACGAGATTGGCTTTTTACTTCACTAATTAAGCGCTGCAAATAGTCAATAAATTTATTAAACTCTCCCGAGACATGACCGAATTCATCATCACTGGTAATCGCAAGGCGTTTGGTTAAATCACCTTCTCCGCCATTAATATCTTTTAATGATTCGTGCAAAGCGCGAAGTGGTTGCAGTAAAGCAGTCACAACAAAATACAGCACGAGAGAAACAAGTAAGGCTGCAATTAGCGTTCCCCAAAAAGCGACCCAACCAAACTCTCGGACACTGGCGAACAGCTTATGCTCATCCAACACCACACCAACATACCAATCTGAGCCATATAAATTAGGTAATGGACTAAAAGACACATACACTGGAGTACCGTTAGTCAGTTGTTTTTCAACTAAATCTTTACTCAGTTCAGGCACACCACCTTGCAATAAATTAGAGACAGATTTACCGTTCAAACCAGCATTGGGATGACTGATGATTTTTCCGGATTTATCCAATAAAAATGCATAACCCGTATTATTGAAACTGAGCGCGTTCACCGCATCTGATACGGTTTTAAGGCTAAGATCTCCCCCAAAAGCCCCTTTAAATACGCCTTTATCACGAAACGCAGCGACCGCTGATATTAAAATTTCTCCTGTTACTGAATCAGGATAAGGGTCTGTTAATATTGTTTGTTTGTGTTGTTGCGCCAAAGAATACCAAGGACGTTTACGAGCATCCCACCCATCAGGGTCCCAACTTGGATCATTAGTAATTCGAGCGCCGTCAGTATCTAGGCCGCCAAACAACAAAATGAATTCATTCTTATAAATAGGCGCGTCAAATGATTTTTGGATGGAGTCCGAACTAAAATCAGCATCAAGGTTTTGAGACATAACTTCGATAAGATCCATCTTATTTTTAAGCCAATTATTAATCTGCAAGGCCAATGCCTTACTACTTTCTTGAGTACTGGTTGTCGTCTTTTCAAATAATGCACTTTTAAGGCTGCTATATTGCAACCAGGAATACACTGAAAATGCTAGTACAACAACAATGGATGCACATACAACAACCTTATGGGATACCTTCATGATTAAACGCCCCTACAAAACCTAACTAAAAAAAATGCTAATTGCTTCCATGAAATTCCAGCACTTATAAAAATGACATTTAATTATTTCAACTAAATGAATTGCAGTGAATTTATAGTACCAACTTATAAAATACCAGCTTTAAACCGTTGCTTTTTGTAGTAACAAAACCCATTGGCTAAACCTATTCAAAATCACTCTAAAAGTCGACAGAAAGAGCCTTCCAAGCCAACATTGAATTATCTACTAACGCTTTTGTTTGCATCAAAAAAGCTTCATACCCAACATTGGGGAAAACCGTATCGGAAGAATTATTCGTATCCGGTTTTCCATGTCCAGAGTAAACCGCCTCATTGAGCAAAATGGAATCAGCTAAATCGTCATCAAACCCTACTTGAGTGGTTAACGTATCACTTCCTTTACTAATAGAAAGGTGAATATGAACGGCTCGACTGACATACCAACCAGGAAAACAAGTTTCAAAATAAACTAAGCCATTTTCATCAGTCGTTTGGATTCCTCGAAACCAATCATTAGACTGATACTCTTTGTCACTATTAGTACAAAAATCCACCATTTCCATGTCTTTTCCGCTGTATATGCCGAACGGATCACAGTGCCAGATATCCACTTTTACACCTTGTATTGGATGACAGTTAACATCCACTATTTTAAACCACAAACGGACAGGTAACCCCTCACGCCCTTCTGAAATATCTTGACGAACTCGAGTCGACGAATAGCATGGACCTTCCGTTGTTCGATTCGTCACCTGACAAATTGAGCCCAAATCATCTTTAAGCAGTGGATTTTGATACAAAATGGTTTTATCCATTGCATGAGTACCTCCAGTAGCCCAACGAGCTTTATCTGTCGCCTTACCAACAACAGGCTTTCGTATAGGTGGTTTTCCACCTTTCCCATGAGGGGCTGGCATTCCAGGTCCACCTTTGGGAAACGCCCCATCAAAACCATGTGGCGGAGGCGGAGGCATCCCAGACCGTAAAGACTGACACCCAATTAATCCTAGAAGAGGAATGCCCAATAAGCCACCTGTTGCTAGTTTTAATATTTTTCGACGTGAGATTTGCTGGTTAACTACAGAGGATTTATTTTTCACAATACATTCCAATAATTATATGATGTAAATTTAACGTTTTTAAAACACAGAAAATATTGGATATACAGTTTTTTACATTCCAACAAAAACCCCGCAATCCTTTCAGAAGCGGGGTTGGTGTTGTTGGCAACGCTAGGAAATCACGCTAGATCAAAACGATCTAATTCCATTACCTTAGTCCATGCAGCAACAAAGTCTTTCACAAAACCTTCTTGCGAATCAGAGCATGCATATACTTCTGCAAGCGCACGGAGTTGAGAGTTAGAACCAAATACCAAATCCGCTCGTGTTGCTGTCCATTTGATTTTACCTGTTAAACGATCACGGCCCTGAAACTCTACCTCTTCTTCTGAAGTAGCAAACCATTTGGTTCCCATATCCAATAAGTTCACAAAGAAATCATTGGTTAGCGTCTCCGGTTGCGCTGTCAGAACACCCTGTTGAGATTGCTCAACATTAGCATTTAATACTCGCAGACCACCTAACAATACCGTCATCTCTGGTGCTGAAAGCGTTAACAACTGCGCTTTATCCACCAACATTTCCTCGGCAGATACCGTGTACTTGCCTTTCAAGTAGTTACGGAAACCATCCGCTGCTGGTTCAAGGAAAGCAAATGACTCTACGTCTGTTTGCTCTTGAGATGCATCAGCGCGCCCTGCGGTAAATGGCACAGTCACCTCATGGCCCGCCGCTTTTGCTGCTTGTTCAACGCCAACAGAACCACCTAAAACGATCAAGTCAGCAAGAGAAACCTGTTTACTTGAATCTTTGCCATTAAATTCAGCTTGAATACCTTCTAAAACAGACAACACTTTAGCAAGCTGTTTTGGCTGATTTACCTCCCAGTCTTTTTGTGGCGCTAAACGAATACGAGCACCATTTGCACCACCACGCATGTCTGAACCACGGTAAGTCGACGCAGAAGCCCAAGCAGTTGATACAAGCTGAGAAACAGTCAAACCTGAGGCCTGAATTTTCGCTTTAAGATCCATAATATCTTGTTCATTAGCGGTTGCATAAGTCACTGCTGGAATCGGATCTTGCCACACTAACTCTTCCTGTGGCACTAAAGGCCCAAGATAACGAGCCGCTGGCCCCATATCACGGTGGGTCAACTTGTACCAAGCACGAGCAAACGCATCCGCTAATTGGTCTGGGTTTTCATAAAAGCGTCTAGAGATAGGCGCATAAATTGGATCATCGCGTAATGCCAAATCCGATGTAAACATCATCGGCGCATGACGCTTTGATGAATCATGAGCATCTGGAACACTATTACTTCCCGCACTACCTTTTGGAACCCATTGCCAAGCACCTGCAGGGCTTTTAGTAAGAACCCAATCATAGTCAAATAAGTTTTCAAAGAAACCGTTATCCCATGTTATTGGATTTTTCGTCCAAGCACCTTCCAGACCACTAGAAATAGTATCGACACCCTTACCTGTGCCCATGCTATTACTCCAACCAAAACCCTGCTCAGCAAGACCTGCCGCTTCAGGATCTGCACCGACTTGAGCCGCATCACCAGCACCATGTGCTTTACCAAAAGTGTGGCCACCAGCAATCAAAGCAACGGTCTCTTCATCGTTCATCGCCATTCGCTCAAAGGTGTCACGAATATCACGAGCAGAGGCTAAAGTATCCGGCTTACCATCAGGGCCTTCTGGGTTGACATAAATAAGACCCATTTGTACGGCGGCTAATGGATTTTCAAGATCACGATCACCAGTATAACGCTCGTCATCCAGCCACGTTTTTTCCGTTCCCCAGTAAATATCTTCTTCTGGTTGCCATACATCAACGCGGCCACCCGCAAAACCAAAAGTTTTGAATCCCATTGATTCCAATGCACAGTTACCAGCTAAGATCATCAAGTCTGCCCAAGAGATCTTACGGCCGTATTTTTGTTTAATAGGCCAAAGCAAACGACGCGCTTTGTCCAAGTTAACGTTATCTGGCCAACTGTTTAAAGGTGCAAAACGCTGAGTACCAGATGTTGAGCCGCCACGACCATCAGCCGTACGATACGTACCTGCACTGTGCCACGCCATACGAATAAAGAATGGACCATAATGGCCGTAATCGGCAGGCCACCAATCTTGTGAGTCGGTCATCAAAGCAAATAAATCTTGGCGAAGCGCTTCAAGATCCAAGCTATTAAATTCTTTGGCATAATCAAAATCTTCGCCCATTGGGTTAGATTTTGGTGAATGCTGATGAAGAATGTTTAGATTCAACTGATTAGGCCACCAGTCTTTGTTAGACGTGCCACGACCAGATGATTGATTTGCACCTGCGGCACCATGATTAAATGGACACTTACCTTCGTTAGACATAAAGATCTCTCCTGCTTGCTGCTTAAACACTTTATTTTTCAGTAACATTTCATTAGCTATAGTTATAACCTTAAATAAAAAGGTTAACTAATAAATAAAAACTAAGAACATAATAGGTAATCCCGTTACCGAATATGTATATATAGTTGAAGTGTAAATATTATTCATAACAACAGGTCAAAAAATGGCTAATATTAAAAATCATCATAGAGCTGCCTACGACATGATTGAGGTTTATTATGCATGTTATCAACGCCCGTTTACGCCAACGTCCAGAGCTATTTTCCATCCACATTGACGCTGGCCGTTTCAGTAAAATTGAAGCACAAGAAAGCACGCTAGCAGTAACCGACAATGCCATTGATGCCAACGGCAAATTAGTTTGCGCGCCTTTTGTCGAGCCACATATCCACCTAGATGCTGCCTTAACGGCAGGCGAACCAGAGTGGAATCAAAGCGGTACTTTATTCGAAGGCATAGAACGCTGGAGCCAGCGCAAGCCGATGCTAAATGAAGCAGATATACGCCGCCGTGCGTTATCGACAATAGAACTGCTGGTGCAAAACGGCGTGCAAGCGATTCGAACTCATGCAGACACCACAGATCCGACGTTAATCGGCGTTCGCACCCTTTGTGCGCTTCGTGATGAGCTAAAAGACAAAATCGATTTACAAGTGGTTGCCTTTCCCCAAGACGGTATGCTGTCTTATCCAAATGGCTTAAAACTGATGGAAGAAGCTTTAAAAATTGGCGCTGATGTGGTCGGCGGAATTCCACACTTTGAATACACCCGTGAACTGGGTGAAAAATCCGTCAAATTAATAATAGAGCTAGCAAAAAAATACGACCGATTAGTGGATGTTCATTGTGACGAAATCGATGATCCAAACTCTCGTTTCTTAGAATTTCTTGCCTGTGAAGCTTTGTTTCATGACATGGGATCTAAAGTGACTGCAAGCCACACCACCGCCATGCATTCTTATGACAACGCCTATTGCTCGAAGCTGTTTCGTTTACTGAAGAACTCTGGCATTAACTTTATATCTTGTCCAACGGAAAGCATTCACTTACAAGGTCGCTTTGACAATTACCCTAAGCGTCGCGGAGTGACGAGAGTCAAAGAGCTTCGAGAGGCCAATATCAATGTCTGTCTAGGACAAGACTCTATTTTCGATCCTTGGTATTCACTCGGGAATGGCAAATTACTACGTACATTAGATTACGCCATGCATATTTGCCAAATGATGGGCTATCAAGACTACGCCCACGCACTTGATATGATCACAGACAGCAGCGCTCGCACCATGTGTTTGCAAGGCTACGGTATTGAAGTGGGCAACGCGGCGAACTTTATTCTGCTGGAAGGACATGACGACTACAGCGTACTGCGTCAGCAAGGAGAAGTATTACTGTCTGTACGCCATGGCGAAATCATCATGCAACGTCAACCATCTAAAGTAATCACTCAACCTTGGATTTCAGCGGCGCCTTAAATCGCGCCCCTGAAACTACATCAAATTATTTATTCTCTATAGGACAGTTTTCCATACCAACACGATACGTTGACACGGCTCCCATCCCCGCCAATTTACGGAAAGCATTAAATGCATCATAGCTAGGCTTATAACTCACGGTATAATTCATATTAACTTGCGAACCATAATTGCCACAGCAGTTAGGGCTAAAAGACGCATCTTGGCTAATGACTTGAAAATCTTCCAAATTGTTCTTTTTGCCAAAAGCAATAAGCTCGTCTGTTTTTGCTTTATATATCGCTCCAACATCTATGTCACTATTGGGCGGAAGGTTTTCCATGTAAGAAAAAGACGTTATATCTTTAATTTCGCAGACTGGCGCCTCTGTGGCTTCTTCTGCAGTGAGCAAACTAGAGGAAAGTACGGCCGGTATTGCAACACATAACGCAGACAAAAGAGTTTTCATAATAAACATCCTATGTGATTAAAATATATCCATTGGCGTAATGAGACGTCACTACGCGGATTAGTTAAAGGCTTTAGCCAAGAAATGGTAACATCAATTAATACATTGAATAATAAATGTTAATTCGGCTCTTTTTTTATGGATTAACCACTAAATTTTGCGCTTCCCCCTTAGCAAAGGCCACCACATTTTCAAAAGCAATCTTGAAATAAAGCTCATAGCTGGACTTTTCAACATAACCAATATGCGGCGTACAAAGCACATTTGGCAGAGACAACAGAGGCTCATTATTGACATTCGCAGGTTCTGTTTCGAATACATCAATGGCTGCACGTTTAGTCGGATTCGCTGACATTTCGCGGTACAAGGCATCGCTTTCAATTAGCTCAGCACGACTGGTATTTACTAACAAAGAGTCAGGCTTCATCGAACTCAAGTCCGCCTGCGTAACAATAGCTTTAGTTGCGCCATTAAGTCGTAAATGCAAAGTAATAATATCGGCGGTTTGAAAAAACTCTGCCTTCGAGGATGCGGCTGAAAACCCGTGATCTTGTGCCAATGCTCTGGAGTTCTCGCTCCCCCAAACCATTACTTTCATACCAAAAGCTTTCGCGTATTGCGCGATGCGTTGACCAATTTTGCCGTAGCCCCAAATACCCAACACAGATCCATTTAATACTCGACCTAATCCTAAGGAGCCTGATTGCTGCCAATGGCCTTGAGAAAACTTCTCAACGTACTCTGGAATATGTCGACTTGCCGCCATTATCAGTCCCCAACACAATTCTGAAGGTGCAACAGGAGAGCCAACACCTTCCGCCACAGCCACACCATATTTATGGCAAAGCTTGGCATCAATGTGATTACTAATTTTTCCTGTTTGGCTAATCAGTTTTAAATTGGGCAAGTTAGCCAGTAATTCTTCCGAAATACACGTACGTTCGCGAATCAAAACAAGCACATCAAAATCTTTTAGGTGAGCGACTAAGTCCTCGGTATTTTTAAAAGTCTCATTAAATACACGCACATTATGGTCTTGTAAAAGACCAAAGCACGCGAGACCTTTTACACTATTTTGATAGTCATCTAATATTGCTATTTTCACGAAACAATCCTCGTTTACTTATCTGATATCGCTTGGTTAATGATACGTATCATCGACCAAGATAGTACAAAACACCAGAGCAAAAAAAGCCCCGCAAAAGCGGGGCTAAAGACAGAGATTACAATTTGCTGTTCTAAAGCAAAGAGGCACACAACTTCATGTGCTTAATTGAACCCTATTCACGAGGTCACCATCACAGTAGTCGTGTATTCACACGCGCTCAAATACCGTCGCTATACCTTGCCCCATACCAATACACATGGTTGCCAGGCCAACAGTGGCATCTTTTTCACGCATAACGTTTAGCAAAGTCGTTGAAATACGGGTACCAGAGCAACCAAGTGGATGACCAAGAGCAATCGCACCGCCGTTCAAGTTCACTTTATCGTCGACAAGATCTAACAAGCCAAGATCTTTAAGTACAGGTATAGATTGAGCAGCGAACGCCTCGTTTAGCTCAACAATATCGATATCGGCAATCGTCAAACCTGCACGTTTTAGCGCTTTCTTCGTTGCCGGTACTGGACCGTAACCCATAATCGCAGGATCACAACCCGCTACAGCCATGCTGCGCACTTTAGCAATAGGTGTTAAGCCAAGCTCTTCAGCCTTTTGCGCAGACATCATCAACATAGCAGATGCGCCGTCAGACAAAGCAGAAGACGTACCAGCCGTTACAGTACCCACTTTCGGCATAAACACAGGTTTTAGTCCAGCCAAAGATTCCATAGTGGTTTCTGGTCGAATGACTTCATCCACTTCCACAAGTATCTTATTCCCATCAGAGTCATGACCTTCAATAGACACGATTTCATTATCAAAACGCCCTTGCAAAGTCGCTTCATGAGCAAGACGATGTGAACGTACCGCAAAGGCATCTTGGTCTTCACGGCTCACACCATGCATTTTTCCTAGCATTTCCGCTGTAACCCCCATCATCATGGAGGCTTTCGCCATATGTTTAGACAATGCAGGGTTAACATCTACGCCGTGCATCATACCAACGTGCCCCATGTGCTCGACACCACCTACAACAAACACATCACCTTGACCTGTCATAATAGCTTGAGCGGCCGTATGAATGGCTGACATAGATGAACCGCAGAGACGGTTCACGGTTTGTGCAGCGGCTGTAATTGGCAAACCAGCTAACAAAGACACAGCACGCGCCATGTTAAAACCTTGCTCAAGAGTTTGGTTAACACACCCCCAGATCAAATCTTCAACGTCTTTTTGATCTACATTTGGGTTACGTTTGAACAATTCTTTCACCAGCGCTGCCGATAAATTTTCTGCTCTTACATTACGAAATACGCCATTTTTTGTTTTACCCATTGGTGAGCGAACAGCGTCGATAATAACGACATCATTTGGATTCAGTTTCATAGAAATTCTCCTCTAGCCTATGGGAAATTATGCGCCGTAATAAGTATCGTTGTTCTTTGCCATTTCACGCATTTTCGCGGTTGGCTCGTACAACTTACCTAAGTGGCTGTATTTGTCTGCAAGGTCACAAAAAGCCTGCAGTCCCATTTGGTCTAGGTAGTGCAAAGCACCGCCAAGGTATGGAGGGAAACCAATACCGTAAATCAATCCCATGTCAGCTTCTGCTGCCGACGCCACAATGTTTTCTTCAAGACAACGTACTGTCTCAATACAAAGCGGAATCATCATGCGTGCCACAATATCGTCTTCACTCAATTCAGATTTCGAAACCACAACAGAGGAAAGCAAAACATCAATTTCTTCGTTAAAGATTTTCTTCGGCTTACCTTTACGATCTGGCTCATAAGAATAGAAGCCTTTACCGTTTTTCTGACCGAATCGCTCTAATTCAAATAAACGATCAACCGCATTGGTACCTTCATGCTTCATACGATCAGGGAAGCCTTCTGCCATTACCTGATCTGCATGATATGCCGTGTCGATACCCACTACATCAAGCAAATAAGCAGGCCCCATTGGCCAGCCAAATTTCTCCATCGTTTTATCAACGACTCGGAAATCCGCACCTTCCTGCATCATTAAAGAGAAACCAGCGAAGTAAGGAAACAACACCCGGTTTACAAGAAAACCAGGGCAGTCATTTACCACAACTGGTGTTTTACCCATGGCTTGGGCATAAGCAACCGTTTTGGCGATCGCTGCATCACTGGTTTTTTCGCCGCGAATAACTTCCACCAACGGCATACGATGCACAGGATTAAAGAAATGCATGCCACAGAAATTTTCTGGGCGTTTTAGATCTTTTGCCAATTCAGTAATAGAGATAGTGGATGTGTTCGATGTCAGAATAGCGTCGTCGGCTATTTTGGTTTCTACTTCACTCAACACAGACTTTTTGATCTTAACGTTTTCCACTACAGCTTCGACAACTAAATCAACATGATCAAATTCACCATAGCTCAATGCAGGAGCAATCGCATTCATGGCTTTAAAAGCTTTTTCCGTTGTTAAACGTCCTCGCTCCACTTGACCATTGAATAGTTTATTCGCTTCACTCAAACCTAATTCTAAGGCTTCAGGACGAATGTCTTTCATGATAATAGGAGTGCCTTTTGAAGCAGATTGATAAGCAACACCGCCGCCCATGATTCCTGCGCCCAATACTGCAGCCTGTTTAACTGGCGTCGCATTTTTCGCATATTTACCGGCAGTTTTCTTAATTTGTTGATCACTTAAGAACAAGTTAACCAGAGATTTCGCCACTGGGCCTTTAGCGAGCTTAATAAAGCCTTTGATTTCAGTATCAAGGGCCTTTTCCATTTCTTGGCCGATCCCTTTTTCAATGGTTTTAATTGCCGCCATTGGCGCAGGGTAATGTTTACCGGCTTTCGCACCAACGACACCGCGAACCGATTCAAACACCATCATTTTTTCGATAGGTGTAAATTCCATCGGCGCACGTAACTCATCACGACGAGCATGATAATCCAACTTCCCATCAAGCACTTGCTGAACAAGATGACGAGCAGATTCATTCACTTTCACAGTAGGTACAACCGCATCGACCACGCCATCTTTAAAGGCATCTTCACTGCGTTTTTGAGCACCGCCACAAATCCACTCACAAGCATTATCCGCACCAATAAGGCGAGGCAAACGAACCGTCCCACCCCAACCAGGATAAATACCCAATTGAGTTTCTGGCAAACCAATTTTCGCTGTGCTCGCCATAACTCGATAATCACACGCCAGCGCCAACTCCATGCCACCGCCAAGCGCAATCCCATTAATCGCAGCTACCGTTGGACAACATAGATTCGAGATGTCATTGAAAATACTGTGCGCGTGACGCAATTTATCGGCTAAATCATCGTCCTCAAGTTTGAACCAAGAGGTAAATTCTGTAATGTCTGCGCCCACAACGAAAACGTCTTTTGCGCTGGCAAAAATAACGCCTTGTAAATCATCAATGTGTTTTAGCGCAGTAACGGCTTCGGCCAATTCATTCAAGGTAAGACTATTGAATTTATTGACCGACTCACCGACCAAATCCAGAGTGACGGTTGCCACGCCGGCATCATCGACTGCAACCTTGACTGCTTGTCCTTCGAAAATCATGCTGGTCTCCAATTATTTTTATTATGATGACAGCCGCTCTTTAGCGTCCGTCACCCGGTATATAAGTTAGTTTTGTTACAAATTAGTTTCTAAAAAAGACTACAAACTCTTTTCCAATTCAGGCACAGCATCAAACAAATCAGCAACCAAACCATAATCCGCCACTTGGAAGATTGGCGCGTCTTCATCTTTGTTGATGGCAACGATCACTTTGGAATCTTTCATGCCAGCCAAATGCTGGATGGCGCCAGAAATACCAACCGCGATATAAAGATCTGGGGCAACAGTTTTTCCCGTTTGACCTACTTGTAAATCGTTTGGTACATAACCAGCATCAACAGCGGCACGTGACGCACCAATGGCTGCGCCCAGCTTATCAGCAACACCCTCCAGTAATTTGAAGTTATCGCCATTGCCCATGCCTCGACCACCAGAGATGATCACATTCGCTGCGGTCAATTCAGGACGATCAGACTCAGCCAATTGCTCTTTCACAAAACGACTGCGATCAGAGGCAATCACTTGAGAAAGCACTTGGCGTTCTGCGCTCCCCCCCGTACTCGCCGCGGCATCAAACCCCGTGGCGCGAACAGTCAATACTTTTACTGCATCCGTTGTTTTTACCGTCGCAATAGCATTGCCTGCGTAGATTGGACGAACAAAAGTGTCTGCAGATTCGACCTTTATCACGTCGGACAACTGAGCCACATTTAATAGCGCAGCCACACGCGGCAAGGTATTTTTACCTGTCGTCGTTGCTGGCGCTAGAATGTGCTCGTAGCTACTAGCGATTTCAACAATTAATTTAGAAACATTCTCCGCCAACTGATGCTCATAAACTGCATTATCAGCAACCAGAACTTTCGTAACGCCTGCCACTTGTGATGCTTGCTCAACAACGGTTTGACATTCAAAACCGGCAACCAAAACATGAACATCAGCGCCAATTTGTGTTGCTGCGGTCACTGTGTTTAAAGTCGCAGACTTCAGAGATTTATTATCGTGTTCTGCAATGATTAAAATACTCATGACACCACCTTCGCTTCATTTTTAAGTTTGTCTACTAACTCAGCAACAGAGCCCACTTTAATACCACCAGCACGCTGCGGTGGAGGAGTAACGGAGACAATACTAACGTTAGACCCAACTTCAACACCTAGATCAGCTGGCGCTTTTACATCCAATGGCTTTCTCTTCGCTTTCATAATATTAGGCAGAGAAGCAAAGCGCGGCTCATTTAGACGAAGGTCTGTAGTAACAACCGCTGGTAGCGTAATCGCTAAGGTTTGCAAACCACCATCAATTTCGCGGGTTACTTTTATTTCTTGAGATGTTTGTGCTTCGCCGTTTTCAACAACAACCTCAGACGCAAAGGTCGCTTGAGGGTAATCCAATAATGCCGCCACCATTTGACCAGTTTGATTATTATCAGAATCGATCGCTTGTTTCCCCATAATCACCAAATCAGCAGCTTCATCTTGAGCAACTTTGGCAATTAGCTTAGCGACAGATAAAGAATCTAAACCGTCTTCTGTTTCAACTTGGATAGCGCGGTCAGCACCTAGCGCCATTGCTGTGCGCAAGGTTTCTTGACAAGACTTTGAACCAACAGATACCACCACAACTTCAGAAGCAACACCTTTCTCTTTTAAACGAATGGCTTCTTCCACGGCAATTTCACAGAAAGGGTTCATGGACATTTTGACATTGGTAAGATCGACCGCTGTTTGGTCAGATTTGACGCGAACTTTGACGTTGTAGTCGATGACTCGCTTTACAGATACTAAGATTTTCATAAGCCCCTCGTATTTATTATTAAGTTCTGATGCATATAATCAACCTTGGTTTTTAGCCGATTAATAGCATGTAAATATTCCCTATCAATAGAACTCTTCACATACCCTCTATAGTAGTTTGGGAATGCTTTTCATCAATAACAAAAAAGCGCCAGTTAACTGACAAAAATATTCAAGCTCCGTTCAGATGGTGCATTATTTGTTAAAAGGCTCCAAACCTTTTCAACCGTGTTAGTCTAGCCTTAATAACAAAAAAGCCCCACTGATAAGTGAGGCTTTACAGAAATCATTAAAAGGTATTACTTATTGCGCGACAAAAACGCGGTAAAAGCTTGATGCGCTTCCGTTGAGCGTAACCGATCTTTAAAAATTCGCCCTTCTCGCATCAAGGCCATTTGCACATCATCCTGAGCTCGATACTTCAATAGATCCTTGCTTAATGCTACCGCTTCGACAGGGAGAGCTGCCGTTTTTTCTGCAAAATTCAATGCTACTTTATAGGCTTCGCCTTCTTCACATATATGGTTAATCAACCCCAATTCATATGCTTGCGTGCCATCAACAACCTCACCCAGAACAAGTATCTCAAAGGCTTTTTGGTGGCCCACTAACTGAGGCAATAAATGACTAGACGCCGCTTCAGGCACCAGCCCTAATTGCACGAACGGAAACTGCAATCGCGCTTCGCGAGAAGCAAGCACTAAATCACAATGAAGTAGCATAGTCGCCCCAACACCAACAGCTCGACCTTCAACCCCTGCTATAAGCGGTTTTTTATAACTACTTAACGCTTGTAAGAAAGCCATAATAGCTTCCATTTTTTCTGGTGTTTGAGCAATTTGTACAAATTCATTAATATCATTCCCGGAAGAAAAATCATTCCCCGCACCATGGATTAAGGTCACCTTTATGTCAGAGTTAAGCTCAGCTCGACGTAACGCATCCGTTAATGCCTGATACATATCTAGCGTAATGGCGTTTTTCTTTTCAACTCGGTCTAGGCACAAAATTTGTACACCAGACTCAATACTTTCAGTAACAAAACCACTCATTAATGGCTCCCTTATGATGGTAGTTTAAGCACCTGTTCATCAATCAATTTGCGCACCATTGGTCCGTCTTCAGACCAGCCATGGCAACTGTTAACGAGTTTAGTCACTGCCGATGAAACTTGCTCCGGATACTTTTCACCTAGGGGGCCCCACATTGTCTGGAACGCTGTTGTGGCCATAACAGGAAAGAGTTCCAAAACATGAGTACAGCCCACTTTTCCACTAAAGGTTTCTTTTAACCAACGACTCCAGCCAGGCTCAAGTCGAGTACCTTTTAGAATAGAAAAACTAGGTGCCGCACCTCCGCAGCTAGGAAAGGGATAAGAGTCCATAGTCACTGACACCTCTTTTATTAAAAAGGTGTCGTCTATCGTCAAACAAGCACGAATATCATGAAAAGGGCTGCCTTCAGGCAACAAGCTACCATCAAATTCACGCTTCACATCATAGGCTTTTAAATCCTGCATACTTGCCTCAATATCCCATAGACCGTCTTCCCGCAGAAAGCCAAAAGACTCAATACAGCGTCGATGCATTTGCTTGCGCTTAACCTGTGACATTGCCGCTCTCCCAGTGCTTCAAAAAACGTAGAAAATAAGACTTAAGCCTGCTCTTGTTCGCGCAAAGCACGACGTAACACTTTCCCAACGTTAGTTTTTGGTAGCTCTTTGCGGATTTCAACGAACTTAGGAACCTTATAAGCGGCAAGATTTTCTTTGCAGTATATGCGCAAGGCTTTTTCATCAAGTGTCTCAACATCTGCTTTTAAAACAACAAATGCTTTGACTGATTCGCCCGTCTTATCATCAGGCACACCGATAGCGGCCGATTCCAGAATCGAAGGATGAGAGGAAAGGCAATCTTCCACTTCAGTTGGATATACATTGAAACCAGATACAATAATCATGTCTTTCGCACGATCAACGATTTGCAAATAGCCATCTGAGTGCTGCATAGCAATATCGCCCGTGATTAAAAAGCCGTCTTCTGTCATAACTTCTCGGGTTGCTTCTTCGCGATTCCAATAACCCTTCATCACCTGAGGCCCACGTACGCATAACATACCCGATTCCCCTTGTGACAAAGCTTCGCCATCACGCCCTTGTATTTTAATGTCTGTTTCAGAAACAGGCAGTCCGATCGTGCCAATACGCTCCTTACCAATAGGGTTAAAAGAAACAACCGGTGATGTTTCTGTAAGGCCATAACCTTCCACTATTTTACAGCCGGTGATTCTTTCCCATTCATCCGCGGCAGCATGAGTCAGAGGCATACCACCAGAACAAGTCAGCTTAAGCGTAGAAAAATCAAGCGCTTTAAACTCTGCTTTGTTGCAAAGCCCCACAAACAAAGTATTTAATCCAACAAAACCGGTAAACGGCCATTTTTTCAGCTCTTTAACAAAGCCGGGCAAATCTCGGGGGTTAGGAATTAAAACGCTATGCGCGCCGCGTTCCAATAAGGTTAGTCCATGAATTAGAAAGGCATAGATGTGATAAAGCGGTAATGGGGCAATATAAACTTCGTTCTTATCGTTAATGATTGAGCTTAGTCTTGAGCTTAACTGATACATATTGGCAATCAAATTAGCGTGTGTCAGCATGGCACCTTTTGCGACACCGGTTGTACCACCGGTATATTGCAATACAGCAATATCGTCAGGCCTACCGCCAACTTTTGAAACTGACTTGCCATTGGCTTTTGCCAATGCATCGTTTAACGTCACGGCACCAGAAATATGATACGCAGGCACCATTTTCTTCACATACTTAACCACGGAGTTTACTAGCAGGCGCTTTAAAGGAGAGTGAAAATCAGCAATTTCAGTAATAATAACGTGCTTTATTGATGTTTTAGCCAATATTTTTTCGACGTTATGTGCCATATTAGCAAACACTACCAAGGCCTTGACGCCAGCGTCATTGAATTGGTGCTCAAGCTCTTTTGGTGTGTAAAGTGGGTTGGTATTAACAACAATCAGGCCTGCCTTCATAGCACCAAATAACACGACAGGATATTGAATAACATTAGGCAATTGTACCGCGATCCGATCACCGGGCATTAAATCCGTTTCGTGTTGAAGATACGCAGCAAAGGCGTCAGATTTTTCACCTAATTCACGATATGTCAAAGTGCGACCAACACTGGTAAATACAGGTCGATCTGCAAATTTTTTCGTTGCTAAGGCTAAAACATCATTCAAGGATTGATAGCCATGTGGATTCAGCGACTCTGGCAAATAGCTACCCGGTGCTTTTCCAATATTTGTATTGCTAGGAGATGAAGTATCCATAGTCATAATAAGCTCCGTTTGTTTTTTTTATTTAGGAGAAAGTGATCAAGCATAAAAGCTCAACCACATACAGTGCAGTTGAGCTTAAGAGCTATAAAATTGTTAAAAAATCCCTTATTGTGGGAAAATTTGAGTCAACTTCGTCGCTAGCATTATGTCTCCGTCAGCACGAATCTTTCCTTGCATAAAAGCCGCCATTCCATCTAATTCGCCGCTCATAACATCTTTCAAGGTATCTAAGTCCATATTAAGAGTGACGGTTGGATCATCATGCTCACCTTCTCCCATTTCACACTTTCCATCAATGATACTTAAGTAATAACTGCCATCATCGTCTAAGTCAAATTGAAAGACGGCCTCCATATCATCGGCTTCATCCGCATCAAAACGATTTAGCATAGATTCAAATACTGCTTTTGATTCACTCATAATATTAACCTCTTTAATCTTTCAAAACTTTAATTACCTAAGCAAAGAAAATGAATGCCTAAGTGATGATTTATTACACTAACTAGGCATTTAAGAATAAGAAATTATCTTCATCCATCGCCAATAAATTATCAGCTCCTGACAACATAGCTTCTACATGAGCACGAGTACGTGGCAATAAGCGCTCATAATAAAAAGTGGCCGTTTGTAGCTTGGCAGTATAAAAACCGACTTCATCCGTGCCTTCATCTAGTTTTGTTTGTGCTGTGACGGCCATGCGAGCCCAGAAGTACGCTAAGACGACATAACCAGAGAACATTAAATAGTCCACAGAAGCAGCACCGACCTCATCTTTGTTGCGCATCGCTTTCATGCCGACTTTCATCGTCACATCGCCCCATTCGCCATTCAATTTATCCAGTGCCGTGATATAAGCTTTTAAGCGTTTATCGCCTTTATGCTCTTTACAGAACTTATGAATAATTTTGGTAAAACGACGCAATGTAGCACCTTGTGTCATCAGTACCTTACGCCCCAACAAATCCAATGCCTGAATGCCCGTTGTGCCTTCATACAACATAGAAATACGGCAATCTCGAACGTTTTGCTCCATGCCCCATTCGGCAATAAAGCCATGCCCGCCAAACACTTGCAAACCATGGTTGGCAGCTTCAAAACCTGTTTCCGTTAAAAATGCTTTGGCAATTGGCGTCAACAAAGACATAAGTTCATCCGCTTCCGCTTTCTCGTCTGCTGTGCCTTTTTTAGTCGTATCTACCAACATAGAGCAGTAATGAATCAAGGCTCTACCACCTTCTGCAAAGGCTTTTTGCGTTAGTAACATACGGCGCACATCAGGATGCACAATGATTGGATCGGCCGCTTTTTCAGGCGCTTTGGGACCAGATAAAGAACGCATTTGCAGACGATCTTTCGCATAAGAAACGGAGTTTTGTAGTGCCCACTCTGCATGAGCCAAACCTTGCAAAGCGGTACCAATACGGGCTGTATTCATGAAGGTAAACATGCAATTCAAACCGCGGTTTGGCTCGCCAATAAGAAAGCCTTTTGCACCATCAAAATTCATGACACAAGTTGCGTTGCCATGAATACCCATTTTGTGCTCAATTGAACCACAAGAAACCTGATTACGGTCTGCCATTTCGCCAGCATCATTGACGTTATGCTTTGGAACAATAAATAAAGAAATACCTTTGGTGCCAGCAGGTGCATCAGGTAAACGAGCCAATACGATATGGACAATATTATCCGCCATATCATGCTCACCCGCAGAAATGAAGATTTTAGTACCCGTTATTGCATAACTGCCATCAGCTTGTGGCTCAGCTTTGGTTTTCAACATACCAAGGTCTGTACCACAATGAGGCTCAGTCAGGCACATGGTGCCTGTCCATTCACCAGACACAAGTTTTGTTAGATAGGTTTGTTTTTGCTCATCAGTACCATGTAATTCAATAGTATTCATGGCGCCGTGGCTTAAACCTGGGTACATGCCCCAAGACCAATTTGAGGTGGCAATCATTTCTGTCACCATCATACCAAGAGAGTCTGGCAGCCCCTGTCCACCCACTTCTTCAGGATGAGACAGTGAAGGCCAACCGCCTTCAACATACTGTTGATAAGCTTCTTTGAAGCCATCTGGCGTAGTCACTACACCGTCTTGAAATTGACAACCTTGTTGATCACCAACACGGTTTAGAGGAGAAAGAACACGCTCAGCAAACTTAGCACCTTCTTCCAGAATCGCCGCCACCATATCAGGCGTCGCTTCTTCGGCTCCCGGTAACTTGGCGTAATGTCCGTGAAAGTCTAGAACTTCTTCAGTAACAAATTTGATGTCGCGCAATGGCGCTTTATATTCAGGCATGGCCTATGACCTCTTATTGTTTTTATTCCATCCGTTCCAATAGGAACCTCTTATAGTGGAAAGGTTCCTCTATCAGAGCCTTTCTCTCAATAACAAAAGGTGCCAAAGTTAATGACAAAATAGACCAAGCTTAGTTTTTTACCCGTCAAAAAAAGAGAAATATCATAATTAAAGCCAATACAAGGCTGAGAAATATAATTAGCAGAACCTTATCAAAGCAATTCAGCGCAGCCTTTATAAACACATTCCAACCAATCACCCTCAATTCCACCGATACTTTCCAAGCAGCTACCGTCACACCAAGGGGATTTTTTTATTACAACCTCGCCTCTCGAAACATTGACAAAAAGCGCTTCGCTTGGACCAATCATAAACACGCCTTTAATTCGGTAAACACCATCAAGCCTAGACAGCCCCTCAATGATAGGCACTATTTTTTCTTGATCGAAATAATCTTGTTTGGGCCAATGCCAGCCGACAACCTGCATATCACCTTGTTGTTTATGGTAACTCGAACGCTTGTCTTGATTGGTTGCTTTAACTGCACCATGGGTATGGTGGTGAGAGGAATGAGATGAGTTTTTTTCAGTCACAACTTCGTCATTCGTTAGGTTTATCAGACCAATATCCAACGAGTCGACACCTAAAGTCATAGGATCGGACATAAAAAGAACAGGCGTTGGTATCTTTGAAGTAGGCGCCCCAAACCGTACTTTCACCCGATCAAAGTCTTCTTGTTGGTAGCAATCAACATGACTAAATACAATACCATCAGCTGACTCTATTTGATCGTTGAACATATCATGCTTGGTATAACGCTCATCATTCAAGTTACGGGCATCTAATACACAAAATGCCCCTGTCAATAAAAGCACATCGTGATAAGCAGCACCGCGTAACTGCTGCATAATTTGCTTGGGATGGCCGAGGCCAGATGGCTCAATGAAAATACGATCAGGATTATACTGACGAATTAATTGGTTTAACCCTTGTTGAAAAGCTGCAGACGTCGTGCAGCAAACACAACCACCAGGAACCTCACTAATTGCGACACCTAAATCTGCGTAAAATGCACCATCAAGGCCAATGTTGCCAAACTCATTCACCAATACGACCCAACGTTCATTTAAAGGCGACTGTGCAAGTAAATGACGAATCAGAGAAGTCTTACCCGCCCCTAAAAACCCCGTCACCAAAGTGACTTTTATACCTTGATAACGCATAGGGAAAAATTCTCAAAATGTATAAGCGAATATAATACTTGTCGTACCATCTGTTTTCTTTTTATCATCCAAGACCTGGCTATTATGAGTAATACCGTAAGAGGCCTTCATACTGAGGTTATCTCTGAGCTGAACACTAACCGAAGTTTCTGATTTCGAACGGGTATTTTTATTATCCTGCAACGCGGCTTCCGTACTTAAAGATTGCTGAAAAGTAGCATTCGAGCTAATTTCATACTCGTACTGCAACTCCACATGCACTATTGATGTTTCATCCTCTTCACCTTCATCAGTCTGACTGAAGGAATAACCCGGACCAATACTGTAATCTAAAAAAGAGCTATCGTCGGAAAATAAGCGCGCAGAATAACCAACAGACACCGTATTTTGATACTCATAACCACTAAACCTATCATCAGTATAAGACCCGTAGACAAATATGGAAGTGTTATTACTGCTTAACTTATAATCACTCTGAGCAGATAAGAACACCTTTTGTGCCGTTGTTTTAGTGTCAACTTCCCCCTCATTTCTACCTCTTTTATAAAGTGTATCTACCTGATACTTTGCTTTCCAAGCCATAAAATCTTGCTTAACGGTTGCCTTTGCTTTCACTGCCGTACTTTCTGTATTACCCGTGATGGAAATAACACCCAATTCTAATTCTGCACTCAAAGGCTCTAGAGGGGTAAAGGGGGTGTCAGCAGCATAAACGGCAGACGTAGAGCAAGCCAATACAGCAAGCGCGGCTCGTTTTATAGACTCCATTTGTATGCATTCCTTCTATCTCGTCAAACTGGTTCCATGATGGCTAAGAAAAGGAGGTTACAGAGAATGGAACAATATTTAGATTCAGGAAAAACAGACCTCTTACCTCCTTCCTAATCGCCAATCAGGTTTAAGAGATATTTTTGCATTGATACAAACTTATCACAGTCAAAATTCTGCTAACTATATGCAAAGTAATAGATAAGAAAACAACAGAGCCTTACACTTAAAAGCCTTACTTTTGAATATTAGAGCGAACCTTCACGTTATTATTAACATCTTTACTCTGGCGAATTAGTTCGTCGCCAGCGAACGATTGAACAGACTTAGCCAGGCGGTCATAAAGCAGAACGTTCACTGATGCGGCAAGATTCATACAACCCACCGTCGGAACAAAGACAACAAAGTCAGCTCTATCAACAACTTTTTGTCCTATCGTGCCGTCTTCTGGCCCAAAAATATATAAGGCCTTATCTGGGTGTTTAAATGCAGGTAAGGGTGTTGCACCTTGAATTAGATCAACACATACAATTTTAGTATCACCATCCACCGCATCAATTAAATCATCAACGCCAAGACTGTCCACATTTATTAAAGGAATGGAAGAAGTCGCTTTTTTGGTATCCGTCGACATTTTTTTTGCTCGATCATATCGATTACCAGAATACACAACTTGATTTACTTGATAGCAACCCGCTGCCCTCATCACAGAACCAACATTTGAAGGGCTTTTGGGATTAATTAACCCTACAGAGACAAACTCATTTTGCATCAAAAAACTCACCCACTCGAATTAAATAAGAACAAGGATAATATCACTTTTACTGATTAAACCAGCCATTCTTTATGGGGTTCTGGACTTACTAAATTTTACCTATTTCGTAGCAATAAATGAGAAAAAAGCTGCACAACTATCAACCCCCCCTTCCGCTCACCATTGAAATAGGTACACTAAAACCTATAAAAGATTAACAATATCATTCAGGTATCTAATGCATTTTTTCAGAAAACTTGGTCTAACTCTACTTGCAGCCGCCACATTTCAAACCCAAGCAGCCTCTGTCTGGAAAGTATCATCAGGTACCAATACGCTCTACATTGGCGGTACAATTCATTTACTCACGCCACAAGACTACCCTTTACCAAAAGCTTACGATAAGGCCTATCAAGCCTGTGACAGCGTTGTTTTTGAAACAGATATGGAAACCCTAGGAAACTCAGCTTTCATAAGGAAAATGCAATCAGAGTTGTCTTATTCCGATGGCACCACCATAGATCAAGTCATCTCACCAGACACCTATCGATCACTAAAAATCTATTTGAACGCCAGACAAATCCCCATTACTGCAATCCAACACCTAAAACCCAGTGCACTTGCTATTTCTCTCAGCATGATTGAATTAAAGCATCTCGGCTTTACCAGCGAAGGTGTTGATCAGTTCTATGCAAAAAAGGCGCAACAAGACCATAAACCTAAAAGCTGGCTAGAAGAACCCCAAGCCCAAGTTGACATGCTCAGCAACCTCAACGATCAAGACAATAACGAAGTAATTAACTACACCTTATCTGATATCAAAGATATGCCAAACACGATGAATGAGCTCAGAAAAAGCTGGCGAAAAGGTGATATGAAATCCATGGCAGACATCGAATTAAAAGATTTTAAGCAAGATTACCCTGAGGTGTATCAATCACTTCTAGTGGAGCGAAATAACCTATGGATGCCGAAAATTGAAAACATGCTCAAAAATGACGAAGTCGAATTCATCATGGTTGGGGCGATGCACCTTGCAGGTCCAGATAGTTTACTAACTAAACTTGAAGCTGTTGGTTACCAAGTCTCTAAATTATAACCCCCTCATTTACTGTGCCTTATACGGCAAGCCCCCAATAAACAGTAAAAACTCACAACATCAGTGTGTTTTTACTGCTAAATCCTGCCTTAACGATTATTTATTGCAATTTATCTCCCCAAATCATCTCGAATTTTTTATACTTGCGCCGAAATTACTTACTGACCAAATGATCAGTTACTAAATTATCCCGGCGCATTTTATTGTGAGGCGACTTAGGTCCGTAAATTCACAATAAAATAATCGCCATCGTCTACTAGCAAAAGGTCCCCCTCATGCTCGAACGTTATTTTCAACTTAAAGCGCACAACACCACAGTACGTAATGAAGTTGTCGGAGGTATCACTACCTTCCTAACGATGGCTTATATTATTTTCGTTAACCCTTCTATTCTTGCTCAAGCAGGAATGGATCAAGGCGCCGTATTTGTCGCAACCTGTCTTGCTGCTGCAATTGGTTGCTTGATTATGGGCTTATACGCAAATTATCCGATTGCTCTTGCACCAGGCATGGGATTAAACGCCTTCTTTACTTACGGTGTAGTCTTAGGCATGGGCTACACATGGGAACAAGCACTCGGCGCTGTTTTCTTATCTGGTATTCTTTTTATCTTTATCAGTATTTTTAAAATTCGTGAATGGGTCATAAATGCCATTCCGTCCTCGTTGAAACTAGGGATTGCAGCAGGTATCGGCCTTTTCCTCGCCATGATTGCGCTGCAAAATTCAGGCATTATTGTCGAAAACCCTGCCACCATGGTATCTCTAGGTGATTTATCTTCACCTTCAGCGATTTATGGCCTGCTTGGATTTTTTGTAATCTGTGCTTTGGCGTATTTGAATATCACTGGCGCTGTAATGATTGGCATTCTTTTCGTCACTGTTTTGTCAATTCTATTTGGTCAAAATGAATTTGGTGGCGTGGTTTCTATGCCACCCTCTGTTGCTCCTACTTTCCTTGCAATGGACATAGAAGGTGCTTTCCAAATAAGCATGCTAAGCGTGATCTTCGCTTTTTTCTTTGTCGATTTATTTGATACTTCAGGCACATTGATTGGCGTTGGTCAGCGTGGTGGACTACTAGATAAAGAAGGCAAACTACCTCGCCTTAAAAAAGCTTTATTAGCCGATTCCGGAGCAACTGTTGTCGGTGCTGCATTAGGTACCTCTTCAACAACAAGCTATATCGAAAGTGCTTCTGGCGTTGCTGCTGGTGGACGTACAGGGCTAACCGCTGTCGTTGTTGCATTGTTGTTTATACTAAGCTTGTTCTTTGCCCCATTGGCTGGATCTATTCCTGCTTATGCAACGGCTGGCGCACTAATGTACGTTGCAGTATTAATGACAAGCAGCCTAGCGCACGTAGATTGGGATGATATTACTGAAGCCGCACCAGTTCTAATTGCAGCATTCACAATGCCACTAACCTACTCAATCGCAGATGGCATTGCATTGTCTTTTATCAGCTACGCGGTGATCAAACTCCTATCAGGCCAAGGCAAGACAGTAGGCGTTGCCGTATACCTTTTAGCAGCCTTGTTTATCGCTAAATTCTTTATCTTCGTTTAAATAAGATAACGACATACCAAGACAAACAGGAGCAAAGTCACTCTTTGCTCCTGTTTGTCTTAATTTCAAGCATTACCACCTTCATTCCCGCCTAAACATTTTTGTAGTCGAACGAAAGTATCTACTATATTATGCGCCATCAAATTTCACCTACCCTATGACCTACTCGCCGAGTGAAAAAATGTCTGACAATGCGCTCTACACGGACTTATCCAACTATTACGATTTAATGTGTGCCGATATTAATTATCAAGCCCAAAGCAACAGCGCACACCGGCTTCATCAAATATTTGGAAATAGTGGAAAGCAGCATTTAGATTTGGCTTGTGGTACTGGTCCACATATTCACTATCTTAGCCAAGCCGGCTATCAATCTAGCGGCCTAGACATTAATCAACCTATGCTAGATATTGCTAAGCTGCGATGCCCTGGGGCGCGGTTCGAACTCGGTAATATGTGTGAATTTAATGTGGCCGAGCCCTACGACTTGATCACCTGTTTTTTATACTCGGTTCATTACAGTGGCGACATTAAAAACCTAACAAGTTGCATTCAAAGCGTATACAACTCACTCAGTAGCGGTGGCGTTTTTTGCTTTAATTCGGTAGATAAAAACCACATAGACAATAGCCTATCTGCAAAGCACAGTGTTGTGCATGACGAGAGTGAATTCTCGTTTGGTTCTTCTTGGTATTATTGTGGTGAAGGGAACAAACAGACACTAAAGCTAAGTATTGAAAAAGCCACTGCGCTACAAACTCAACGTTGGGCAGATGAGCATCCAATGGTGGCATTGAGTTTTAGTGAGCTTCAAGATTTACTAAAACCCTACTTTGACGTTCATATTTTTGAGCACGAGCATGACAAAATCATCCCCTGGAATCAGCAGTCTGGCAACGCAATCTTTGTGTGTGTCAAAAAATAAAGCAGACGACAGGTATAAACTTATGATTCAGTCATCGAACGATATTTTAGAATCAAAGCAATAATTTCATGATCACTAACGGAAGAGGATAAAGACTCATTAATAGAACGTCGCTGCGGCAAACGTATGTTGAATTTACTTTTCAATAACCCAACAACTTGTGTATCTGAATTGGGGTCAAAATTCTGGCTTGCAAAAATGCAAATGCGCTGTAGTACAAATTCTTTGGCTGTATCTATCATGTATTACCTATGGTTTTAGAAAAAAGCGACAAAGCTTTTTCCTTTTCTTGTTTTTACAAAACGAGTCTAAGCAAATAGACCAAACGCTTATTAACAAACTTCTTATTCAAATAAAATATAAAAAAGGCAAGGTGCGAGAGAGAAACACTCTCTGCGTTACTCAGTACTTTTAGGGGTAGCTTTTGGGAAAAGCAATTAACCGAATGCAGAATAAGAAAAATGCATTTCTAATATGAGCCGAATTAATCGCTTTGTCTACTAATAAACAGATATTTAAAGCGATTAGGGCGCTTTTTGCAGTGGCAAGGTTACTTCCACCAACAGCCCTCCTAATGAGCTTCGAGCGGCTTTGATCGTACCATTATGCTGACGAATTGCATTCTCTGCGATGGCTAAACCCAACCCCGCACCGCCACTGTGTCGATCACGTGCTGTGGAAACACGATAAAAAGGCCGGAAAATAGAGTCAAATTCATCATCAGGCACACCATCACCATCGTCCTCCACTCGAATAGATAACATATCCGAATGCACAGTCAGAGAAAACAACACTTGTTTTTTACCATAATGAATGGCATTACGAATAATATTTTCCAAAGCACTCATCAACAGCTGCGGATGACAATGAATCATTCGATGAGGAACCTCTGACATAAGCAAAGTCTTTCCTACTTGCTCAGCTTCAAATTGACTATCCGCCAATAAACCATCAAAAAGACTCGATAATGGCTGAATCTCTCGGTTCAAATGGCTATCTACTTGCACACTAGACAGTTCAAGCAGCTTGCCTATCATTTGCTCAAGGCGCTGAGCCTCAGTATCAATACGCGTTAAGTCCGTACTTTCACCCAGCTTTCGTTTTGCTAACGCCTGCGCCATTCTTAAACGTGTCAAAGGCGAGCGCAGCTCATGGGAAATATCCGATAACAAACGTTGCTGCCGTGAAATCATCAAGTTAACCGCTTCCACCATTTGGTTAAAACTTGCCCCTGCTTGGCGAAACTCTGAGGTGCCTTTTTCAAGTGCTGGATCAATTTCAAACACACCTTGTGCAACGCGCTGCGCTGCCCTTTCAAGCCGACGAGCAGGCTGACTCAAGGCCCACGCCAACCACAATAACAGCGGTGTGCTGACCAACATTACCGCCAACAACAACCGAAAAGGGTGATCAAACAATTGTAATAAAAAATGCGGAGGCTCACTCCAGCGGGCTCCGATATAAAGAAAATAATCGTGCTTAGCCAACCGAACAGGAAGTGGGCCAGAGATCAACGTCTTTCCATACAATTTTTGCTGGGGCTCCTGAGGGTTATCAATAGAAGTCACAAAATTGCGTAATGCTTTATAACTAAAGTCAGGACGGCGATCAGTCGTAATCACATTACCATCAAGGTCAGAGATAAAAAGGCGCAGCTTATTATCGTTTGGCCCACGACGAGACCAGCCTTCTAGACGATTCAGAACTTGAGTTAAATCTGGAGCAAAAGCAAAATTTTGCTCGATCTGATCGCGTATTTTCAGCATACGATCGTAATGAGGAGGCGAAATATCTCGTGACTTACGAGGATCTAAATGAGGCAGCGCCAGCACAGCTAAAATAACCAAAAACATGGTAAACCAAAAAATAGCAAAAATACGCCCATACAAACTCGTGATTTTTGGTAAGCGCATCAATCGCCCTCCACCAACAAATAACCGCGCCCACGTAAGGTTTTAATACGCGATTTGCCATTAGGCCAGTCTGGTAGCTTTTTACGTAAATTCGACACATGCATATCAATCGCTCGGTCAAAAGCGGCCAAGCGTTTGCCCAATACATCAAGACTTAGAACTTCTTTTGTTAACACTTGACCTGGGTGAAGTAAGAAATGATGCAGCAGAGCAAATTCAGTACTGGTCAAATCTAATAGATCGCCATTGCAATAGGCTTCAAGACGCCCCGGATAAAGCTTGATATCTCGGTACGTCACAAAATCATTTTGTTGCTGATTTTTACTTGTCTGAGTCCTACGTAAAATAGCTCGAATTCTAGCCAACAACTCGCGTTCACTAAAAGGCTTTGGTAAATAATCGTCTGCACCTAACTCAAGCCCCACCACACGATCAATCTCTTCACCTTTTGCTGTCAGCATTAAAACAGGCACATCCCATTTTTCACGCAACTGCTTTAAGGTCTCAAAACCATTGAGTTTAGGCATCATGACATCAAGCAAGATCAAATCCACGCTGTCGTCCATCGAAGCCAATCCCGCCTCACCATCATAGGCAGTAGAAACAGCACAATTTTCAAAAGATAAAACCTCTTTGAGTAAGTCACTCAACTCAACATCATCATCAATGATTAAAATATGTGGCATCAATAGTTCCTAAAACGGTTTAGATTAATTAGTAGCTAGCAAGCAAACACCTTGCTCATAGATAGTATTTTACGTCGAAATGCCAAGCACTATGCAGCCTTTACGATACTTTACCTAGCAGATACGCCACTTTACCTTACAACCTCTATTCTACTCCTATGCGTTCAGAACGCAGCAGTTATCAATAATCTGATCCCCTAAAATATATAAGGAAGAAAGTATGAAAATGGCAAAAAAACTTATTCTAGCCTCTGTAGTTTTACCACTAGTATTAAGCACTAGCGCATTTGCATTCGGCGGAAAAGACCACAAAGGCCCGCAAGAAGACTGTCGTCCAGGTCTAGACCGCGGCATGATGAAAGAGTTAAACCTAACAGACAATCAAAAAGAGCAATTCAAAACACTTCGCAAAAGTAACAAAGAAGAAATGAAAGAACGCTTCAAAGACAAAAAAGACCAAGAAGAAAACGCTCGTATGGCGCGATTCGATAAAATCAATGCTCTACTAACTGCCGATAAATTCGATCCAGCCAAGGCAACTGAATTGGCACAAGAAATGTCTCAAAAACACATTGAGCGTCAGGTCGATATGCTAAGTAAACAGTACAAGATGCTGAGTATTTTAACCCCAGAGCAAAAAACTAAGCTTATCGAAATGCAAAAAGACCGCTTAGAAGACTGTGGTGACGATAGACCTCGTCGTGATGACAGACCTCGTGGTGACGATATGCCTCACCGTCATGACAAAGACCGTCACTAAGTCACTTAGTGACTATTAACTATCACTACTGGAAAAGACAATAAGCGACTTAAGGGTCGCTTATTTTTTCTAAAACAATGTCTGACCACATCCTATCTTAAAGCATCAACTTAACTGCGTTTCCAAATTTTTGACACTGCTCGATCGCTTCCTAACAGTCCGACAATTTCACACACCAACCCTATTAGAAAAAACACCATAATAGGAATGATACCGGCCGCCTCACCTGTCATCAGCGTCATAACCAAAGAAACACTCGCAAGCAAAAAACAAAGCAACCCCAACACAATCAATATCGTTCGATGGGATGGCTTATAGTCAAACTCCCCTTCGCCAGACTCGAACACACCCAATACTGGGGAGCAGAGCTTTCTCATTGCTTTTTTCATAATACCTTCTTCATTAAATGGAGGAATCGATATACATTCAAAAAAATCGTCTATATAGAATACCTTATATATCATCAAGCTGGACGAAAAATTAGAAGTATAAGAAAAAACCTGAAGTCATTTGATTAAAGTTTATTCAAAACTAACCGATGGAGTACAGGTAGGAAACAATATAAAACTCAATGTCCATTCTCATTTATCAAATTAACGGAGAAATACATGAAGAATATTATTGCCACAGGAGTTGCAGCGACAATAATTTCCCTATCTATGAATACGCATGCCTCATCAATGACATTCGTGGACTACACATTAGGTACCGTGGACTATGATGCAGGTTCAGATGACGGTGATTATTCCGCACTTACGGCTTCTATTGAAACACCCATCATTCCGATCATCTCAGTAGAGTCCATAGACCTAAATGACTTCGACATTTTAAAAGCAGGCCTAGGCTCTTCCATTGATGTTGGCAGTGCGAGCAATATCTATGGCCTCATTCACTACAACGACTATGAAGGCAGCACAGATTCAGATTTTAGTTTTAGAGTTGGCATTAACAGTACGATATCAGATCGTCTGGAAGTAAGATTGTCACACACGCTTTATTCTGATCAAGATGGCTTAGACAATACCAAATTGTCATTAGGCTATTATTTGACCCCGCACTTCTCGCTGTCAGGAAACTATCAAATAGCAGACAACTTCAACATTATGTCTGCAACAGCTCGATTGAGCTTTTAAAGCAAGATCCTTGATCGTAAAAAGGGTTGAAACATAGTGTTTTAACCCTTTTTATTTTATTCAATATCGTGTTCTAGTAAAGAAGTACATACCCATATACGATTCTATTTCTTATCAGTATTTATTCATGCGTCTCTCTGATAATCACCACGTCGTTTATTAGATACCCAGAAAGGCAATTCTCTGTATTACTATCACTACACAGTGTAATAACTTGATGATTAAAATGATTCATTAAGATGCTCTACTAATGTAGTCCCTTGATATTCTCGTCTAAACCAGCCTTGCTCAGCTAATGCAGGCATGACCTTCTCAAAAAATAATTGAGCAGATTGAATGTGACCACCGGGTATAGCAATGAAGCCGTCTGCAGCACCAGCCGATATACGCTCGATAATGCTGTCTACCGCGTCTTCCGCTGTTCCGATGACTAACCAGTGGGATGAACCGCAGACTTCGGGGCGTTGTAGAAAGGTGTTTACACTGGGGTGTTCTCGGATGATGTATTGTCGCATAAGGTTACTGTGGGTTTGGCTGCGGACTGGTCTGGTCAATTCAGGTAGATCGGTTTCCGTTAGGACATGGTGATCGTCATACTCTCGCAAGTTTAAGCCAATGGCTTCTTCAACATAAGCATAGCGACGCTCAAGGTCGAAACCTGCATGCGTGTCGCGGTAACAGGTCTCGGCTTCTTTGCGTGTTTCGGCGAGGTATAAGCTTAACCCAGGCAATACTTTAATTTCGTTTGGATCTCGGCCCAGTTGTGCGGCTCTTTTTCTCAAGTCCTGCCGTAGTTCGATGCCGGCTTCTAAATCGGGAGTCGCGGCAAACACTGCGCTGGCGACTTTAGCGGCAAAGGCACGTCCTTGATCGGAGGCACCTGCTTGAAATAAGGGAATGTCACCGAAAGGCGTAGCTGGTGTGCTAAGTGGGCCTTTGACATGGAAGTATTCGCCAGTGTGCTGAATGGGTTGAACCTGTTCGATATCGGCAAATTGCTTGCTGTGTTTGTCCATTTTGAGGCTGCTATTTGGGTAGCTATGCCAGAGTTTCTGAACCACTTCTAGATGTTCTTGCGCTTTTTCATAACGCTGCTTTGATGGCGATAATGGGCTTTCACCGAAGTTTTGTTGCCCTTCAATAGCGGTAACGAGGTTCCAGCCTGCACGGCCTTGGCTTAACCAATGGAGTGATTGTAATTGTCGTGCGACAACATAAGGCGGTAGGAAGGTGGTAGACGCGGTGGCGACTAAACCGATTTTTTGAGTATGGCTGGCGATCGCGGACAGTAAGACAAAAGGGTCGAGATTGCTAAAGCCGGGTTCGGTCGCCAAAGGAGCGGTTTTTAAAAAGAGTGTATCGGGGCGAAAAACGAAATCGAGTTTGGCTTGTTCGGCTTGCTTAGCAAGATCAAGGTAAGGTTGGAGGTTGAATAGTTGCTCGACTTGGCTGTTGTCTCGTCGCCAGCCATTTGCGCTTAGCCAGCCCATGACTAAGGCGAGACCGATATGGATACTAGATTGACTCATAATGCCTTTATCGGTCTCATATTGCCCTATGAGACCGATACCTTAGTGATTAAAATTGATAACGGATAATGGTTAAAATTGATAGCGGATAGTGGCTTTCGCGGCGCGCTCTGCCCCTGGGATATTGAATTGACCTGAATCACCAACGCGAGCGTAGTACTTCTCATTGAGTAGGTTATCAATATTCAGCTGTGCGCTTAGTTCTGGAGTGAATTGGTAAGACATCATAGCGTTGACCACTTCGTAAGCACTGGCATCGGCACCGGAATCGTTTTCGATTTTGCTCAAGGTGTTCAAACCAAGACCCACATTCAATTTTTCATTTACCTGGTAGCTACCCCATAGGTTGAACATGTGCTCTGGCATATAGCTAATCAGTACGTCATATGAGCTTTCTTCAATAATGTCCGTATCAATGTAGCTGTACCCCGCGATGACTTTAAAGTCTTCTGTTACCTGACCAATGATTTCAATTTCAGCACCTTGCATTCGGCGTTTACCGGTTGCGATGAATTCTCGTGAAGAATTAACACCCCAGGCGTTTTTATCATCAATTTGATACAGACTAAAGCGTGCTTGAATGGCGTCATCTAGGTAGCTTGATTTGATGCCCAACTCGACTTGCTTGCCTTCACGTGGGTCAAGTACGTCCCCATTAGCATCGACATATTCTTGAGGAACGTACAATTCGGAAGCACTGGCGTACAGGCTATGAGAATCATCGAGATCGTATACTGCGCCACCGTACCAGATGGCTTTGTTGTCACTGCGTTTTGTGGTTGAGTCAGTGAGTTTGTTGGTGTTGGTAATGTCCCATTGGCTGGCTCTGCCCCCTGCAATGATAGCCAAATTGGCGATCGGACGAAGGGTTAACTTGCCATATAAGCCAGTTTCTTCTCGTTGAACATTGCTATAAGAGCTTGCACCATTGGTTGCTAGGATATCGTAATAAGCAATGCTACTGAGGTCTGACACGGCGTAAGTGGTGCCTGCTCGACTTTTGTATTCGCGTCGGTCATCTTCAAATTTTTTATAATCCGCGCCCATCACGAATTCGGAAATCGTTCCCATAAAGTCAAAGGGTTGGCTGTAGCTGGCATCGACAACAAAGGCCTTTTGTTCGACATCGCCTGCGTAAGGGAGCATGGAAACGGTATCTGTCGAGCTAATGGCGGAACCCGCATACATATAATTCCAGTCACTGGTGTTTTCTCGGTAACGCATCCCCACTTTGCCATAGCCACCATTAGCAAAAGAGTGAGTGAGGTCGGCAAAGAAGTCATCACTTTCCATAGTGAAACTGTTCCAACTTGGGGCGTAGTAATCGTGATTTGGCAGGCTTAATAAATTGCCGTTTGCATCCAGTGGTAAGCCATTGTTGGGCGTAACATCGCGGGCTTGATGAAGGAACCCCAACCCCAATGTGGTGTCGTCGTTTAGGTCGATGTCGACCGCTGCGTACAAGGTTTCGTGATGTTCCGACTTGTCAGTTTCTTCCGGTGTTTCGCCAAAACCGTTGATGACTAAGCGGCCACGGACGCTGCCGTCGTCATTGAGTGGTGACCCAATGTCCAGCCCTGCTTCATATTGCTCATTGGTGCCTAGGCTGACTTCCGCGTTGCCTTGAAACTCATCTGTGCCACGTTTTCGAATGAGGTTAATGATTCCCCCCATTTCTCCGCTGGCATCGAATAAGCCTGATGGGCCTCGCATAATTTCGATGCGGTCAAACGCCGCTAGGTTAGGCATGGTTCCCAATCGGCTTTCCATCTGAGCGGGAAGACCGTCCACATTGTACTCAGAATATTTATAGCCACGCGCAATGACCGATGAACGACCTCTTTCGTTTGGCAGCATTCTCAAACCAGGGGTATTTTCAGCTATTTCTTCCAAGGTATCGGCATTTTGATCTTTGATACTTTGATGAGTAATGACGCTCACAGATTGAGGAATGTCACGTAGAGTAGCGGGGGTTTTGCTACCTACGGTTGCACCATTCACAGTGTAGGATTCTGACTCTTCAGATGCTTCTTCTTGGTAGAGCTCATTCCCTTCAACGGTCAGGGTTGATAAGCGAATTTGGTTTTCGGCCCAAGTAAATGAACTAAAGACCATGCAAGAGAAAAGCGTGGTAAATGCAAACTTAGGGTATTTTGACATTTTTATTCCTTGTATAATTTTTCTCATTGCTAATGAGAAGGGTTATCGTTTACATTTATTATATGCCAAGTGAATTTTTGTCTGATGTCGAAATTTTGCCAATCTACTTGGAAAATCTGCCAACACCTTTAGAGAGGGGATAACAGTGCTCTATACTCGCTCACTGCACGATAATGATTCTTATGACGATGCGTTAATTCGTGACTATTACTCAGGGGATTATCGTTTTGATTCACTCAAAAGTGGTGTAGCGATTCATGGTGGGCGTAATACCTATCGCCGTAGCGTGGATAACACAGTGAATGTGAACCCACATATTACTTTTATCTTTTTGCTAAAAGGTGAGCTGCAGTTTTCCCTAGGGAAGCAGGACTACCATTTTTCGGCGACGGATCAAGGCCGCTGCATCATGATCAGTTTGAGTGACAGAACCTTGTTTCGCCGAGTGACGTTTGCGGGTCAATGTGATGAAAAAGTGGTCTTGCGAGGCATGGAGCGTTGGTTAAAAGATAATGATGCTCAAGGTACCTTATCTGTTGATGTTTACCATCAAGCGGTCAGGGATTGGCCTTTGACACTGGCGATGCAAACAGGCTGTGAGCAATGGTTAGCAGCGCGTGATGATGACAATCTTCTGCATAAAGATATGTTGGGGTTATTGTTATTAAACACCACGTGGCAACACTTTATTGCTTTAGAGCAAGGTAGCACGACACCATTACAGCAAAGCCTAGAACGGCTTTTGGATCAGGGGATATTTGATATTCAAGCCATGGCTGAGGCGTTACATATGAGCGTTCGAACTTTACAACGACGTGCAGTTGAGCAGCTAGGAAGACCCCTGGGAAACTGGGTCACTGAACAGCGTTTAGCCCGAGCCAAAGTGATTATGTTAGAGCAGCAGAAGTCTATTTCAGAAGCCGCATGGCTTGTAGGTTATCAACATGCTTCGAGTTTTATTCATGCTTTTCGTCGAGCTTATGGTGTGACGCCAAAAGCATTCTTAGAAGATTATCAGGCGCAGAAATAAATTTTGAATGATATAGGTATCAAAAAATGTGCTCAGTAATGCGTTTTAGCGTGATTTTTACGGTTTTAGTTCTAACGTCATTTAGTGTGAAAGCGACTGACATTGAGACGTACCGAGGCGTCGTTGATGTGCCGGGAACACCGCAGCGAATCATTGCGTTTCCGGCCGGTGTGGTGGATACGCTGGATGCGCTTGGCGTCAAATTAGTCGGCATGCCAGCAGGAATACACCTCAATTACATAGATCAGAATCAGGCGTCAGAGGTAGGAACATTATTTACCGCCGACTTAGAAGCGATTCATCGCCTTCAGCCCGATCTTGTTGTCGTAGGAACGCGCTCCGCGAAGCAATTTGAATCGGTTGCTGAAATCGCCCCGACAGTGGATTTGTCTTTGGCCAGAGGCAACACATATCAAGCTGCTATTCAGCGTATGAACGATTTGGCACGGCTGTTTGATAAAGCTGAGCAAGCTAAGACCATCGAGCATGAGTTAACACAATTGCGTGATCAGGTCGCCGCGTCTGTGTCGAAGACAGGTTCTGTGATGGTGGTGATGGTGATTGGCCGCTCGTTAAATATGTTAACCGCGAAAACTCGCATAGATTGGTTTCAGTCCGAGTTGGGCATGACGCTAGTCGGTGATGACAGTAAGCAATTAGGTGAGTTAGCGCCCATTTCTTTTGAGTATATTTTGGCACAAAACCCAGATTGGTTAATTGTGATGGATCGTGACGCGGCGGTTGGCAAACCTTCTTCAAACGCTCAACAGCAAATGAATAACCCTTTGGTGAATGCTACGACCGCCGCTCAAAAAGGACAAATTGTGTATTTGGATGGAGTTGGAACCCTGAATGCCGTCGGCGGTGTGCAAGGGTTAAGAAACACATTACAGCAGCTGGAACAGGCCTTTAACGACCCTTCCCGTTTTTAAATTGGTTGATGAATGAGTAACAGAGCATGTTAAAAAACACTAGGATTGAAATTCCTCTTACGCCCCGCTCCGCCAAGGTGACAAGGATAATGGACCTCTCACCCACTTTAAGACGCATTAGACTGCAAGGGCCTGAGTTAGAAGGTTTTGGTTTTCACCCTTTGGCCCCTGAAGCGCATGTGAAATTGTTTTTCCCTCAAGCGCCAAACCACCTACGCATGCCAGATGTGATGGAAAATGGTTCAGCCGATTGGCAAGGCGCTAGGGAGGGTCGCTTTTCTCCCTTTCGTGACTACACCATTCGTGCTTTCGATGAGCACACATGCACTTTAGACATTGACTTTGTTTTGCACGACGAAGGCGTGGGTGGCCCTTGGGCAAAGCAAGCGAAAGTCGGTGATGTTCTGGGCATTTTTGGTCCTAGATCGGTTAAGTTGCCGCCGACCAATGCGGCCAATTATGTGTTTTTTGTGGATGAAACCAGCTTGCCGGCCTTCGCGAGATGGTTAGAAGTGTTACCAAATGATGCTCACATTGATGCCTGGATTGAAGTGGCAAGTGCAGACAGTGAAATCCCTATTTCCCACGGTGATAACACAAACTTGAACTGGTTATACCGAGACTCAGACGGCGGCCAGCCGTATGGGGCTCTGTTATATCATGCGGTAGAAACCTTACCAATTTTGTCACTGAGCAATGCCACTTGGTTATGGGCCGCGACGGAAGCGCATGTCATCGCGCAAATGAAGCGCCGCTTGATGAATTTAAATTCGATCATTAACCCTGCCCATCTTGATTTAGTGGCTTACTGGAAAACCTCTCCATGACATTGTGTGCTATTTTTGAGCCTGTATCTTTGGAGCTGTATGAGGCCATTTAGTTACTACCTCTTGGCGCTTTCAAGCTTGTTGGCACTGACTTTTTTTAGCCTGTTAGTTGGTGCCTACTCCATCTCGATAATGGACATTTGGCGCCAGCCAGATATGGCAAATGTGATGATATCTAGCCGAATACCAAGAACCCTAGCGGTGTTAATTGTCGGCAGTATTTTAGGTATTGTAGGCTGTTTATCACAATCAGTTATGAACAATGTTTTTGCTGAGCCAACTACCTTAGGAACCCCTCAAGGCATTGCTCTTGGACTATTACTCTCCAGTGTTATTTTTCCTGAGATAGGGCTAGTAGGAAAAATGCTATTTGGTGCCAGCATGGGCTTTTTCAGCTTGCTATTGTTCTTCGCATTATTGCAAAAACTAACCTTATCAGATCCATTACAACTGCCTTTAATTGGTCTGGTTTACAGTGCCATTCTTGGGGCGGGTGTCACCTTTTTGGCTTTTGAATTTGATCGAATGCAAATGCTGGCGGTATGGCTCAACGGTGACTTTGCAACCATTATTCAAGGCCGTTATGAACTACTATGGGGCGCTTTAATCATTGGCATTATGGCTTATTGGATGGCCAATCAATTTAGCATGCTAGGTATGGGAGAAAATCTGGCTAGAACATTAGGCGTACCTTATCGCGCACTCGTGTTCATCGCTTTAGCTATGATTGCCCTTGCCACCTCCTTAGTAGTCGCAACGGTCGGGATGATTAGCTTTCTTGGACTCGTGATCCCGAATATCGTAAGACAATATTGCGGTGATAATTTAAAACACAGTTTGCCATGGTGTGCATGGATGGGTGCCAGTTCTCTGTTGCTATGTGATGTCATTGGTCGCTTACTCACTCATCCATTAGAAGTACCAGCTAACTTAGTGTTTGCGGTATTCGCCGGGACGGTTTTTTTAGCAATGTTATGGCGAGGCGATCGACGTGCTCTCTAATCAATTTCAAAAGTCTATATTAAAAGGTGTCATCAGTGTTTGGCTATTATCCTCTTTCTTGTTTATCACTTGGGGATTAACACCGGGCGATCATTTCTTTCTCATGTTACGTTTCGAAAAATGGTTAGCACTAAATGCCGTTGGCGTAGCAGTAGCGGTATCCACTTATGTCTTTCAAACTTTGACTCATAGTCGCATCTTGACCCCATCAATTATGGGTTTGGATGCCATTTATTTATTGATTAGCTTAGTCATTATTTCAGCGTTAGGCACGGGGAGTTACTTAGCAATTGACGCCATTAATTTGTTTTTAATCAATAGCTTGGTGATGATCGGCTTTGCTTTGCTTATTTTTGGTGGCTTGATCTTGCGATTTCATCAAGATATGAACCGGTTACTGTTGATTGGCATTGTGATTGGCCTATTAATACAGGCGTTGAATGAGTTTCTGGGGCGGATGATTTCACCAGAAGACTTCGTCGTTTTTCAAGGGGCCGCCTTTGCGCGATTCGATCAGCTAGATCGACAAGTGGTTTGGGTAGCTTTAGTGTTATTAACTGGTTGTTTGTGTTTGATTTGGCGCTTTCATCCGGTACTAGACATCTTCCGTTTGGGTCGCAGTCATGTGATCAATTTAGGCATTGCTTATGTGCCAATGACCTGTTTATTCCTAATGTTAGTGGCAGTGTTGGTGAGCATTTCAACCGCCTTAGTCGGACCCATTTTATTTTTTGGGTTATTGGTTGTCGCCTTGGTCCAACAATGCTTTCCTGCTGGAAAATCTGGCTATCACTTATTGCTAGTGGCGATGGTGGGCGCATTGATTTTAGTGGCAGGCCAAACCTTGTTTGAGCATGTTCTCTCAATGAAGGCAACATTGAGTGTTGTAATTGAAGTCATTGGTGGATGTGTATTTTTTATGCTGTTAATAAAGCGAGGTCGCAGTGATTGAAATTCAGAACGTGGGGTTTAAACGGGCAGAAAAAATCATTTTAGAAACAACCCAGCTCACATTAGGAACCAAGCAAAGCATCGCCTTAATTGGTCCAAACGGTGCTGGAAAATCAACCCTGTTATCCCTTATGGCGCGCTTATTACCCTTACAAACAGGCCAGATTCGTTACGATAATTTAGATATTTCGACCACACCAAGCCAGATAATGGCTAGAAAGGTGGGGATTTTACAGCAGCATAGCCACTTTATGAGCCGACTGACGGTGCAAGATTTATTGCTCTACGCGAGGTACCCATATCATAAAGGTCGACCAAAGTCCGAGGATCACGACGTGGTGGAACAAATGCTGGCGTATTTTGAACTGTCAAAATTCCGCACTACTTTTTTGGATGAATTGTCAGGCGGCCAGCGTCAGATGGCATTGGTGGCCATGGTGTTTTGCCAAGGAACAGACTATATCCTACTGGATGAACCTTTAAATAACTTGGACATGTACCACGCGCGGCATTTGATGACGACACTAAGGCGTGCCATTGTTGACTGGAATAAAACCATCGTTGTTGTATTGCATGATATCAACTACGCCAGTCTTTATGCGGATCAAATTATCGCCCTAAAACAGGGAGCAATACTATTTCAAGGCACTCCAGATGAAGTGTTAACGCATGAAAATATTCAGGCCCTGTATGGTGTTGACGTTGATATCATTGAACATCAAGGTAAACGGCTAAGCGTGCACTTTTAAACAAAGCGCAGGTATTACCTCGCCTATTAGGTGATCTTTCAGGCTCTACAGATTTATCAGCACCCTCTTTGGCAAGGATTTCTTGCTGCAACACCAAAGAAGAAGATAGCAATAACCTAAACGCCATATTTATGTTACTCGACCTTCCCCTTATAAAGCGGCCTCAGCACCATACAAAAATGGGCCGACATTCATCACGCCAGCCCATTTTTTTACAACTAAGTCTGTTAACTTAGCAAACTTTTGTTAGCCAGTTGTGCTTGTCTTCTGCTTTTCCCCATTGAATATCATTCAATGCTTGGCGAAGTTTCTGAGCGATAGGACCTGGCTCACCCGTACCTACTTTATACTCTTTATCATTATGGATAAAAGTACCAACAGACGTTAATACCGCCGCTGTACCAGATAATACCGCTTCCACTTCTGGCTTAGCAGCACGCTCCAGTAGCTCAGTAACCGTCAAATCACGCTCAGTCACTGTCATACCCAAATCGGCAGCCAGAGTTAAGATAGACGAACGCGTCACGCCGTGTAGGAAAGAAGAATCCAAACCTTTAGTAATGATTTCATTACCATCGATCAACAGGAAGTTCGCCGCACCAGTTTCTTGCACGTCGCCATTTGGACAAAATAGAATTTGATCTGCTTGTACTTCTGCCTGTGCTTTAGAAATAGGACCCAAAGCACTCGCGTAGTTACCACCACTTTTGATCATGCCCATATGAGGCGCACAACGCATGCCGGTTTCATCCAGCAAAAGGCGAAGCGCTTTAGCACCGCCCGTAAAGTAATCACCCACAGGTGACAACAAAACATACAAGATAGACGTCGCTGACGGTGCCGCTGCTTTACCCACTGCCGCTTCCGTACCGATGTGAGTTGGGCGAATGTACATAGACCCTGGTGGCTCAGGTACGTCAGTAGCAAACTCTGCAACAGCATCAACAATCATTTTAGAAACTTGTGCTTCATCAATGGCTGGCAAAGACAATAAACGGCTACTTTGCGCCAAACGCTTAATATTTTGGTCCATACGAAATACATGTACACTGCCATCAGCATGACGAAACGCCTTCAAACCTTCAAAACAGGTACTCGAGTAATGCAATACATGGGCACCAGGATGTAATTGAATGCTATCCGATGCGACAATACTTGCGTCACTCCATTGATTATTTTCGAATGTTGCCAATGCCATTTTAGGCATAAACACGCTACCAAAAGCCGCCATTATTGTTTCCTATAAAGTTAAATGATTACAAACAACACCAATGATAGGCACAGGTGTTATGTGGACTCTAGACTTTGCTTTTCGCCCAATCCCTCGATAGTAAAACGGAAACCAGCGCGAAGAAAGCAAATCGTAAACCACAGATCAAACAGAATGTGTATTTCCAGTATATTTGCTAATTTGCACCAGAAAATAAACTGACAAGAAGAGTGATGAGACGTGACAAGAATATTACCTTCTCGATAAGAAGGGCTCAATAACCCAAAGCACATCCTAAAGCAAAAAAGCCTAAGAAGTAGCTAAAATAACCTTATCGCCACCATTATTTTTGGCTTGGTACATAGCATGATCGGCAGACTGCACCAAGTCTAATGGCTCTTTACCGTTTTCAGGGTAACAGGCAATACCAATACTAGCAGCAACAGACAATGAAGAGCCTTTAACAATAAACTCTTCGGATAAAGCCATACGAATTTTTTCAGCCACCAAAGCAGCACTTTCCGTATTATTTATCTTATTTAAAATAATTAAAAATTCATCACCACCAAGACGCCCAACAGTATCTGATTTACGGACACAGGCTACTAGTCTTGTTGCAATTTGCTGTAACAGCAAATCACCAACCGCATGGCCATAACCATCATTAATGTCTTTAAAACCGTCAATATCTATAAACAAAACAGATAAAACCGCTTTCTCACGCTTCGCTAACATTAACGACGACTGCAAACGATCTAACAACAAAGTACGATTCGGTAAACTCGTCAAATCATCATGGCCCGCCGCGTAAAGCAGCTGTGCCTCCATTTCCTTGCGTTCGGAAATATCATGGGCCACTGCAATTCTAACCTGATGCTCTTCAGACCATCTAGCCGACCACAGAACATTCACCACCTTGCCATCTTTACGCACCCAGCGATTTTCAAAACGTGGTAAAACTTCACCAGCAACGACAGACTCGGCTACGACTAGCGTTTTTTCTCTATCCTCGGGATACACCATATTAACCATAGGCGTACCAATCACTTCACAAGGCGCATAACCAAACATATTCTCAAAAGCCGCACTAACAAAAACGAAACTCCCATTGCGATCAACAACACAAACTGCATCGAGCATCAGCTCCATTACATCAGCAAGACTAATGGCTAGCTCATTGTTTTTCATAAAACATTACACCTAAAGATAAAAACCAGAGTCATTTATGGATTGTAGATGACAACTAATCAAAGCGCTTTCATATAAGCGTTAATTATCTACGGAGTTTGAATGAAAAATCTATGCTTATTACATAACGTAACGAGATTAGCCAAAATTAGGGAAATGAGAAAAATAAAAACCATAACCAGTTACAGCAACATTCACCGCAACCGTCAGCCAAAACACTACCAAAAAGCGTCGCTTCTTCGTCTTATGCCGAAACACCTTCTGCGCTAATAAAGCACCAAACCAACCGCCAAAAAGAGATAACAAATGCAAAATTGATTCGCGAATTCTATGCTTACCCCGCTTAGCTGCGGACTTATCTACACCATAGAAACAAAAGGTCACAAGACTTATAGAGCCATAGAAGAAGAACAATAATAGAAGAGAATCAACCACCTTATTTCTTGCCCATCAAATCAAACGTCATAAACATTACTCCTGTAACTTACTGCGAATGGCTTCCATACGTTTTCGATTTACACCAAAGTCAGAATGCCCAACTCGCGACGCCGACCGAATATTAACAACCACTTCTCCATCGCGTTCTTGCGAAAATAGGAGTTCCACATCATCGACAAAACGAAACACCGCCGACGTAAACTCAGCATGAATATAATCCGCTTCATTCACTACAACCTTAGTTCGCTTCGAAGATTCCAGTACCGCAACCACCTTGTCATGAGCATCGGCACTGGAGCCTTTAACCACTATAGGTTCAATAAAATGCTTATCATTGACTTCGACCTGACTACTCACACAGTTTGGCGAACTAGGACAAGCCGCTAACTTCCCATTTGTAACCCCTAAATTCGGCATAATGCTTGAACACCCCTGCAATAAAATAAACACCAATAAACATAAAAACTTTCTCGTCAACATTCTCAACCCTAATGCGTGAAATACAGAATCGGCCTCAATTTACAACCACCAGTAACTCATCCCTAATCAAGCATAACAAAAAGGTTTCCCGCTCAATCGACATCCCTTTTTTATCGCTGTTTTTAATCGTATCGAGATTATGTTTAATCGCATCGTGAACATTAATCCACACTGGCTTCATACCATTATTGACCTCGTAATCTTCCAGGCTCGTCTCGCCTAACTGCTCGTCAATTTCACAGGTGTAGCAATAAGACTTCATCTGCATGACCTCAAAACCATCCCTATTCCAAGGCCGAAACTCCTCATACAAACCAAACGCCTCGACATTACGAATATTCCGCGCACCCGTCTCCTCCGTTAACTCTCGAATCAAACCTTCCACTTGATTTTCACCCTCATCAATCCCACCACCCGGCAAGGTGTAATCATCGTAACGCTGGGTATACAGCATTAAAACATCCTCACCATTTAAAATAATCCCACGGGCAGCAAGGCGTAAAAAGGAAGACTGATCGACAGACTCGATACTTGGGTGGATAGAGGATTTTAGTAAACGCATAGATTGGGGTACTTCGTGTGGTTGGGTTAGTTTTCTTTGATCTGCAAGTATATCTGTTACTTCTCAACGATTCCTAGTTTGCAAGCTTGGTTCCGCCCCTCTGGGCGTGGGGTTAGTCCCTTCCCCTTTTGTCCTCCAAGGGGAAGGCGGAGGATGGGGTTTTCTTTGGTTCCATTCAAACGCTTTGGATTCCTGACCTTTATTCCGCCCTGCTGGGCGTGTAACTTTTGTCCAGATCCACAAAAGTAACCAAAAGGTCTCTTTATCGGGCTATCGCCCAAACGTCTCATTCACATTGTTAAACATCACGTCTAGCAACACGATTTTTTATCGTAAGGCATAGATTGATCTTGCTGTTCGAAAAAGGCTTTCTGTTAATGACCCTGAAACCCCATAAAGTCGCGCAACTTCGTCGCGTCGAACTGACTTCCAGAGTGTAAATAGGCCGAAGACACGTCATTTCCCACAAGGGGCCAAGTGCCAACGAAAGTGGGAATCAAGCTCTTGTGGTCTTTTGTAGGTCGCGGCTTTAGCCCGACGCGTTATTTAGATTCCATTCAAACACTTTGGATTCACGACCTTTATTCAGCCCTGCTGGTCGGTGGCTTAGTCCCTTCCCCTTTTGTCTTCCAAGGGGAAGGTTAGGATGGGGTTAATTTCTTCTTTGGGCTATCGTCCAAACACCTCATTCACATGGTTAGATTCATGGCCTATTAATTAAAAAGCTGTTCTATCGTTTTCATAGGTAAGAACATACGAACACGCCCATTATGTTCGCACAGTACTTCAAAGCCGAACTTCGTATAAAACGCTTGAGCGGAAGCTGTCAGGCAGTCCACAATAATCGCGTACGCTCTCATGTGATGATTCACTTCCCACAAATACTTCAGCGCACGAATTAGACTCACCTTTCCGAGTCCTGAACCATGAAATTCTTTGTGCACGGCCAATTGAGCCAAAAGAAAAACGGGGATGGGATATCTAGGAAGTTTATTTGCTAGTCGTGTCGGTAATGTTTCGCGGCTGATAGAACTCGGGGCAACACTATAAAACGCACAAATAGCGTATTTTTGATTTAACAGCGGCTGAGCACTGGGTAACACCATCGTTCGGCTAATACCTGCTTGCATGTGCTTTGCTGCTTGAGTTTTGATAAATGTATTGAGCTCTTCTTCACCACAGTCGAATGAATTTCGGTCATGCTTTGATTTACTAAGCTCTACGAACTCTTTACCCCAACTCACCTAATACCACTCTCACCTGTAAATTTGGCCGCTTCAAGCAAAGCTTGATTTGGTGCTTTTGCCTTATCACACGCCGCCATAAACTCGTCAAAGACGCTGTCTTTAACCACAATACTTTCATGCTCTTCGATAACATGAGTGGCATCTTCGTCCATAAGCCTCACGACATATTCAGTAAGACTTTTTAAACCAAGTAAAGCCGATGCCTTTTCAGCTTTTGCCTTGATCTCTTCATCAAGACGGATATCTAAACGTGCCGTTGCCATAGCCCCTCCTATGTACGGATGTATTCCGCAATATTAGAGATTATAGTGCAAATTTTAAACACACTCAACTTGTACGGATACTTGACGGAAGATTAGAGTTAGTCATCCCCTTTTGTCTTCCAAGGGTAAGGTCAGGATAGGGTTAATTTCTTTTTCGGGCTATCGCCCAAACGTCTCATTCACATTGTTAAACATCGCGCCTAGCAACACGACTTTTATCGTAAGGCATAGATTGGTTATTTAGTAAGAGATAGCTCGTCAAACAATGACCCAGAAACTCAATAGGGTAGCGCAATCGGGATTGCGTCGAAGGGGCTATTAACGTCGCATTAAGGTGTGAGCAACGTTACCACGAGCCTAAACCGTTGCGCTATAAACACAAAACTTAACCCTGAATTTAAAATGACAAGCGTTGGGAATCACTCTTAAATGCTCTGTTATAACACCGTTAGCCAGGGTTAATTTCCGACAGCCATGAACTAATTGTTTTGAGCAAGTTTTGTGGTGTGTGCCCCATTCGAACCATTTGAATCTCCTTTTCTTCCAACATTTGTTTTCGTGTATCTTCGTCAGCTAAGTCGAAGCGTACAAGCTTATTAACATATTGAAGAGAAGAATATGACTCAGAGGAACCGATTTCGTCTAACCTAGCAGCATCGATAATATAGCTATAATTTAACTTCCCATTTACCAATTTTAAACAATTTGGTTGACAGGCTTTCAGGTAACACACCATTGCAATTATATACTGATAATTTTCAGTGTATTGTTGACTGCCTAACATATTATTTATGATGGAGAAATAAGACAATATACGTTCTATCTCTCTGAATGATGGTTGATAAAACTTAACGATATCATTCAGCACAGAAACTGACTCATTGTTTAATATAACTTCATTTTCCTCTTTCATTGAAGAAAGAGCGTTTTTTAAAAACTGACAACCATGATCGTCATATTCACTTGAAGCACGAGGCATCGTTAACCATACATTGATGAACTTGTGAAGATAGTTTGTAGGATCGATTCCTTGACCATACTTGGATTTGATTGATTCTTCTAATTGCTCTCTATTGGTAACTAGAAGGAAAGTTATACCTTGAACAGAAAACAAGTGCTTCACTTGTTCGAGTAGCTCTAAAGCGAAATCAGGCTTACAGCGATCAAGTTCATCAATAATAAATACGATCGGCTTACCACCATTAATTTCACTAGCAAAATCTGACAGGTAATTCCTAAACTCTTTGAGAGCCAACTTATCTTTTTCTGCATGTTCAAATCTTTCTTTTATCAAATCATCGACTTGATCTGCAACCAAGTTCGATATTTCTTTTTCCGCCACATCAACAGCACTACCATCAACAAGACCTGCTGTACCTACTTTAACAGACACTTTCAAAGCCCCTCTGAAAAGAGACTTAGCTGCCTTTGCAGCTTTATCCTTAAACCTTGTCTTCGTTTCTTCATCTTTGACTTTGATGAGTTGATAAATTTCAGATGCCAACGTCAAAAATGGGTCTTTCTGATAATCATTTTCAAAAGCGTCAAAGTAAATGGATATCATTTCCGGTTCTCTGTGATTTTCAAGATAACCACGCCACATTTTTATAAATGTACTTTTACCCTCACCCCAGCCAGAATCCAATGCTACAACAGGACTTCCACCTGAATTTTCAACAAGGTTAGCAAGTCTTTCACCAAAGCCTTTTCGTTTAAATATATCTATATCCGGACGAAATCCACAGTCACTAGAGATCTGAACTTCTGGTACAACTATCTTCATATTAAATCCTTATATTCATATTTTTGATGCAGCTGTTTGAAGTGTTATAAACGCCCGCATTTTCGGCTGGTTTGGAGCGCAGCGGAAAACCAGTTCGGCAACATGTCACTTGTTATGTTTTAATCTAATTGCAAGTAATGTTGTTGATTCACTCTAAGATCTTGGTCTTTGCCATCTACTTCGTTAGCTGAGATGTCTACTTTTACCACATATTTTGGAAGACCAAATTTTGTCAAAAAACCAGTGGCTATCTGTTTTGCCTGATCGTCAAACTCTAAGTCCAGCCCTTGAAAGTATCGGTTTGATAGCATTTGGGATAATGGCACACTATGACGATAAAGAATTGTATCTTTAGATGCTGTAGCAACTGCAAGATTGAGTGGAACGCACACAGCCCTAGTTACTGGCGCAAATGGAACTTGCAACCCTCTACTATGATAGAAGGGACTTATTTCTTCTAGGTGCAACGAACCATTCAAAAAATTAGTTATTTCCTCATAGTCATAAAGCAGATATTGTGATCTTGGTGCATTTTTAAGAATTCTTTTTGCTTGTGGGATCTTCATTGCACCAAAGGTTGTCTTTCGCCAATCCCGTTTTTTGGCTTCCAAAAAAGCCGCTCCGTTAATTGATGTTCCATCCTTGTAATTTATATTTACAACCAGAGCTACATCGCCATAGTTATTTTCGAACGTTCCTTTTAATTTATAAATCTGCCAATCAATGCTGCCTCTACTATCCCTGCCAGTAAACCTTGATCCTGATAATTCATTTCGAATATCTCTGAGAAGATTTATCGTAATAAAATCTTCATCCCACTCATGCCCAGAGACACCATTTATGGAACCTCGTATTACATGCTCTAACCGGCCTGTAAATTCAACTATATCGAAGCTCACTCACTTCCTCCTTGTGGAAACATAACGACTAAGCGGTTATACAGTAGCGAAACCATGGCTATAACCCACTGTTGAACGGCTGTGTTGCCTATATAGGGGATTTGCCTTTATCTTTTATGGCAGTATCATTCTTTTTACTCGAATGCTGGGCATTAGGCAATGATCGCCTTTCAGACCTTATGACCTGACCCGTTTTACTAATAACGTTTCCTTATAATAAGCGCCTATATACTGCTATCCCCTACTCCAAACTCTTCATGGTAATTTATCAATGTGGTGTAACCAAAGCGCTGTAGATTTGGGAGCTTTCCCAATTTGGCCTGTGAGACATAGTCGTTTACGTATTTTTCAAATTGCCGTTGAATTTTGTCTTTGTTATTTTTTACTTTTTGGTATTCCGCTTCACTACGAAGTTTAAAGGCTTTGGGTTGTAGGTCGTCTTCTGTGATGATGATGGCTTTGGAGTAGTCAACGCCATTCCATACACCATTGTGGAATATGGTTTTAAACCCATGTTTATGAGCCATATTGCTTCTGAATGGAATCGCAAAGGTGATATTTTTAATCTTGATTGGAATCACACCATAACCACGATCTTTTTTGCTCATGGTTTCTTTTAGTATAATTATTCGATTGTAAGCAGCTTCTGTTAACAGCCTAATTTTCATAACCATCCTTGTTATAAAAAACAAAAAGCCCTTATAAAATAAGGGCTTTTTGAGTAGAACTTCCATTGAGGTTGATGCTATTTATTGCGGGGATACCTCTACCGCCGCGACTTCAAATGAGGTTGGTGTTTTTCATGTGGGGATGCCTCTACCGCCACGTCATCTACATGTTTAGTATCATTATCTCAGACGTTAATGTCAACAAGACTGTACATTTATTAGCCTAAAAATATATACAATCAGGTTACAAAAGCCACCAACAATACAAAGAAAGCTTCGCTTTCAGCGGCACTCTTATATTACAGAAAGCGGTCGTACCTCCCTCATCTCGCCCTACAAAAAACAGCATCACACATGAAGTCAGTTCGACGCGACGAAGTTGCGCGACCCTATGGAATTTCAGGGTCAGTTAAAAACACTCTTCCTAGAATCCACAAGAACAATCTATGCCTTACGGCAAAAATCGTGTTGCTAAACCAGTATTAAACAATATGAATGAGACGTTTGGGCGATAGCCCGATAAAGAGACCTTTTGGTTACTTTTGTGGATCTGGACAAAAGTTACCCGCTCAGCAGAGCGGAATAAAGGTTGGGAATACAAAGCGTTTGAATGGAAACCAAAGAAGAGATTAACCCCATCTTCCGTCTTCCCCTTGAAGAAAGGGGAAGAAACTGAAAACTAGTTCTCGCCGGAAATCCGGCTACCAACCGCGGAGGTCTGGTCTTTGTACTTAGCGTTATCCCGCTTGTTATAAGGACGATCCGCCGCCCCTGACATGGTTTCAAAGTTGATGGCGCCGATGGTCATGCCGGGGCTTAAGGCGATAGGCAGTTTGCCGCCGTTAAGGAACTCTAAAACGATGCCGCCGCTCCAACCTGGATCGATGCGGTGTGCGGTGACGTGAACCATTAAGCCAAGGCGCGCCAAGGAAGAACGCCCATCGAGCCAGCCGACTAGGTTATCAGGTACGGTGACAGATTCTTTGGTGACGCCAAGCACGAGTTCACCAGGATGGATAAAGAAAGGCTTGCCGTCTTCGACGATAATTTCTTCGCTCATGACGGATTCAATGACTTTGCTTAAGTCGGCTTTTGAGCTGCTTAAGTCAAGGTAAGGTGCTGGGTGACCTTGAAAGACGCGAAACGAATTACCCAATCGTAGGTCAACGGAGACACCACTGATGACGCTGTTGTCGGGGCGAGGTTCGATGACAATAGAACCTTCGTCTAGAGCTTTAATAATATCTCGGTCACACAAACGCATTTCTTTTCCTCAATTTTCTATTTAATCGCTCTGATGCTGGCGCTTTTTAGTCGTCGCTCATGCTGATAGTCGGCATGGCGAATTGCTCACCTTGTTCAGAACCTTGTTGGGATGCAAGGGTAGCACCAAGCTTGCGTGCAATCGACTGATAAATGTCTGCGGTATCACTTTCTGGCGCATTGACGACAATGGGGCGGCCAGCATCGCTCTGTTCGCGGATCGCTAAGCTTAATGGCAATTTCCCCAATACATTGACGCTGTATTCTTTCGCTAGGCTCACGCCGCCTTCATCACCGAAAATGGCTTCGTGGTGACCACAGTTGGAGCAAATGTGCGTCGACATGTTTTCAACCACGCCCAACACTGGGATTTTCACCTTATTGAACATTTCAATGCCGCGACGTGCATCGAGTAAGGCAATGTCTTGCGGTGTGGTTACGATGACAGAGCCTGCCACGGGAACTTTTTGCGCCAGGGTCAGTTGAATGTCGCCGGTGCCCGGTGGCATATCGATAAATAAGTAATCGAGATCGTTCCAATCGGTTTGCGTCAAAATCTGCATCAAGGCGCCGGTCACCATTGGGCCACGCCACGCCACCGGCGTGTCTTTGGTGGTCAGAAATGCCATGGACATTACTTGCACACCAAACGCAGTTGGCGGTACAAAAAACTTATCTTCACGAACTTGGGGACGAGTACCTTCGGCGAAACCAAGTAACATGCCTTGGCTTGGGCCGTAAATATCCGCATCCAGAATACCAACACGAGCCCCCTCTTTTGCCATGGCAAGGGCAAGGTTAACCGTAGTGGTGGATTTACCCACGCCGCCTTTACCAGACGCGACGGCGATGATGTTCTTCACGCCTTTTAGTCCTGCGATATTGCCCTGGGTTGCTTGGCTTTTAACTTGGAAGTCGATGTCTAACACTAGGTTACGTGAATCGTCCATGAGTTCTTTGATTTTGCCTTCCAGTACCTCTTGCTGTTTATGCGCTGGATAGCCAAGTGTCAAGGTCACATGAACACGGTTATCATCTGTGACGATCTTCCAAACAGCACCATAAGGTTGGCCGGTATTGTCGTCGATTAGAGCTTCTAAACTCGCCTGTAGTTGGGCATCAGTTAGCATGGGGATTCCTTATAAGGCGTGATTATAAATAATTGAACGTTGTGCCAAGTGTGGGGGCAAATTGAAGAAAAGCAAGCCTAGAGACAGAGACAAGCTCTTGCACGCGGCAGATTGAGACTTATAATGACGCCTTTTTAGACTATCTATTCTTTAGGCGCTTTATTTATTCGTCATCTGTGTCTAATTATTGATAGAATACCCGACCTTTTTTAATCCAGCAGGCTTATCAAAAATGGCACAAACGCAACGCAAAATTTTAGTCACCAGCGCCCTTCCTTATGCCAATGGTTCTATCCATTTGGGGCATATGCTGGAACACATCCAAACCGATATCTGGGTGCGTTTTCAAAAAATGCGCGGCCATCTTTGTACAGCAGTGTGTGCGGATGATGCACACGGTACAGCAATTATGATTAAAGCCGCGCAGAATGGTATTACCTCAGAAGAGTTAATCGACGGAGTTCGCCAAGAGCACATGGCGGACTTTAATGACTTCCTGATTGGTTACGACAATTACCACTCTACTCATTCTGACGAAAACCGCGAGATATCAAACAGCATTTACACGGCTCTTCGTGAGAATGGCAAAATCGCTGTTCGCTCTATCGTGCAAGCCTACGATCCAGAAAAAGAAATGTTTCTTGCAGATCGTTTCATCAAGGGAACTTGCCCTAAGTGTAAAGCAGAAGATCAATACGGCGACAACTGTGAGGTCTGTTCTGCGACTTACACGCCAATGGAAATGATCAACCCTCGCTCTGTTTATTCTGGTGCGACGCCGATTGAAAAAGATTCTGAGCATTATTTTTTCAAATTACCAGATTTCCAAGATTTCCTAGCAGAATGGACGCGCAGCGGCACCCTGCAAGACCAAGTTGCGAACAAGCTATCTGAATGGTTAGATTCTGGATTAAAAGAATGGGACATCAGCCGTGATGCACCTTACTTCGGCTTTGAAATCCCAGATGCGCCGGGCAAGTACTTCTACGTTTGGCTAGACGCACCGATTGGTTACATGGCGAGCTTTAAAAACTTATGTGATCGCACGGAAGGTTTAGAATTTGATGATTACTGGAGCAAAGATTCTGATGCTGAGCTTTATCACTTTATTGGTAAAGACATTATCAACTTCCACGCCTTGTTCTGGCCAGCTATGTTGCATTGTGCAGGCTACCGCACGCCAACAGGGGTTAATGCACACGGTTACGTTACCGTTGACGGCGAAAAGATGTCTAAATCGCGCGGTACTTTTATTAAAGCCCGTACTTACTTGAAGCATTTAGACCCGCAATACTTGCGTTACTACTATGCCGCTAAACTAAACTCTCGTGTTGATGATATCGACCTTAACCTAGGCGATTTCTTGCAACGAGTAAACTCTGACGTAGTTGGCAAGGTGGTTAACATTGCCAGCCGTACCGCCAGCTTCATCAACAAGAAGTTCGATGGTCAATTGGCGACTGACGTTAGCGAAGCGGACATGATTCAATCCTTCATCGACGCTGGCGATGTGATTGCTGAGCATTTCGAGAGCCGCGAATACGGTAAAGCCATTCGTGAAATCATGCGCCTTGCTGACGTAGCAAACGAATACATTGCCGTTCAAGCGCCTTGGGTGTTAGCAAAAGACGAAGCGACTTTACCGAAAGTTCAGGACGTTTGTACGGTTGCCTTGAACTTGTTCAGTATTTTAGCCACTTATCTAAAACCCGTCATGCCAAACATGGTAACCGACGCCGAAGCCTTCCTTGGCAAAGAGCTAACTTGGGATAACCGTAGCGAATTATTGTTTGGCAACACGGTAAACAAATTCAAGCCGCTAATGGGTCGTATTGAGCAGACTCAAATCGATGCCATTATCGAAGAAGGTAAAGTGGAAGCGGCGGCCGAAGCTGCAGCAAAAGAAGCGGCGCAACCAACGCAAGCGGAAACTGAACTGAGCAAAGAGCCAATCGAAGCCGAAATCAATTTTGATGACTTCGCGAAAGTAGATTTACGCATTGCTTTGATCGTTAAAGCTGAGCATGTTGAGAAAGCCAATAAACTACTAAAATTAACCTTAGACATCGGCGGTGAAACTCGTACCGTATTCTCTGGCATCAAGTCAGCTTATAAGCCTGAAGACTTAGAAGGCAAACACACGGTGATGGTGGCAAACCTGGCACCACGTAAAATGAAGTTTGGCATGTCAGAAGGCATGGTCTTAGCCGCTGGGCCTGGCGGTGAAGAAATTTATCTACTAGAACCGCACACTGGTGCAAAACCTGGCCAACGTGTGATGTAAGCGGCGATTAAGCAAACAACAGAGCGTCTTAGCGATACTCTAAAATGGTATAAAAACCAATGCTCACCTTAGTAAATAAGAAACATTCTTAATAAGGTGGGCATTGGTATTGATAAAAACCCATAAATCGAACTTATATAAGCATAACCTATTATCTATATACCAAATCAAACTAAAAATAGATCAGCTTTAGTCTTGTTAGTTATAAGCAGATTGGTATAGTTACGCTCACAGATACTTTGTCTAAAAGTGTCTAAAATCAATAAACTTACTCTTATGAGATCCACACTACGATGTCGTTTACACACCGTCATAGAATGATCTCCTATTATTGGACATAAAATGACTGAATATCTCCTGATACTGGTCAGTACCATTCTGGTTAACAATTTTGTACTGGTACAATTTCTGGGCTTATGCCCTTTTATGGGTGTATCTGGGAAACTAGAAACCTCTATTGGTATGGCAATGGCGACGACCTTTGTTTTGACATTGTCGAGCCTGTGTAGCTACCTCACTTATACCTACATACTTCAGCCATTTGGCCTTGAGTACCTGCAAACCATTTCCTTTATCTTGGTAATTGCAGTGGTTGTACAGTTCACCGAAATGGTCGTCCATAAAACCAGTCCATTACTCTATCGGGTATTAGGTATTTTCTTACCCTTGATTACCACAAACTGTGCGGTATTAGGCGTCGCACTGCAAAACATCAGCAAGCAAAATGGCTTTGTTGAATCTATTCTTTATGGTTTTGGCGCTGCGGTGGGTTTCTCCTTCGTATTGATTTTATTCTCAGCCATGCGCGAGCGTATTAATGTAGCGGATGTGCCGACTGTTTTTAAAGGCTCTGCTATAGGTATGATTACCGCAGGCCTTATGGCTCTCGCTTTCATGGGCTTCACCGCCCTAGTGCAGATTTAGGAGCCTGACGATGTTTACTGTTTTACTCGCTATCGGGATCTTAGTTCTTTTGTCGCTTATTTTTGGCGCAATTTTAGGTTACGCCAATGTGCGCTTCCACGTAGAAGGCGACCCGATTGTCGATCAGATCGATGCACTACTTCCACAAACTCAGTGCGGCCAATGTGGTCACCCTGGTTGCCGCCCTTATGCCGAAGCTATCGCCAACGGTGAGGCCATTAACCATTGCCCTCCCGGCGGCCAGGTCACTATCCAAGCTCTAGCGGATTTATTAGATGTAGAAGCCGTTCCTCTGGACGGCGATCACGGCACTGAAAACGCAAAACGGGTTGCAGTTATTCGCGAAGACGAATGTATCGGCTGCACCAAGTGTATTCAAGCCTGCCCTGTAGACGCAATTTTAGGCGCGGCAAAACAAATGCACACCGTCATTGCGGATGAATGCACAGGCTGTGACCTTTGTGTTGAGCCTTGTCCCGTAGATTGTATTGATATGGTAGAAGTAGGCGTGACAGCGAAAACTTGGTCTTGGGACAAACCGCAGGGTATCGCGGCAACCTCGTTAAACATTATTGCCACCGACCGCCAAGCGGAGGTTACGCACTGATGCAAGTAGGAAAACAACAAACAGCAAACGTTTTTTCTTTTCATGGTGGCATTCATCCACCGGAAAACAAAGCCCAATCTTTGCAGCTACCTTTAGGGCGTCCAAGCTTACCAAACGAGCTTATTTTGCCCCTTGGCCAACACATTGGTCAGAGTTCTCGCCCTTTGGTCAAAGTCGGTGACAAGGTATTGAAAGGCGAAACCATCGCTATTAACAACGGCTTCTTGAGCAGCTTTTTACACGCGCCAACCTCTGGCACTATTGCCGCTATTGAAGAACGCCTTATTGCTCACCCGTCTGGTTTGAGCGACTTGTGTATTATCCTGTCGCCTGACGGCAATGAAACATGGACAACGCTTGAACCACTGAATAATTGGCAAGACATTAGCAAAACAGATGTGTTGGCGTATTTGTCTGAAATGGGCATTATCGGCATGGGGGGCGCGGGCTTCCCAACTCAGGTAAAACTGCAAGGTGCCCACAAGAATCCGCTAACGCATTTCATTATTAACGCAGCAGAATGTGAACCTTACATCACCGCTGATGACATGTTGATTCGTGAGAAAACCTTAGAGTTAGTGTTAGGCATCGAGATACTTCAACACCTTGTTGAAGCAGATAACATTGTTATTGGCATTGAAGACAACAAACCCACCGCCATTGCAGCGTTAAAATCCGTATTGACCGAACGCAATAGCAAAATTCAGATTGCGGTTGTACCCACTAAGTACCCTTCTGGCGGCGAAAAACAATTAATCCAGTTGTTAACGGGCAAAGAAGTTCCCAGTGGACAGTACCCAGCAGACATTGGCGTTTTATGTCAAAATGTCGGCACCTGTGTAGCCGTTCACGATGCCGTTACACTAGGTAAGCCGCTGATTTCACGCTTTACCACCTTAACTGGCGATGCGTTAAAAAATCCACAAAATGTCGAAGTTTTGCTTGGTACACCGGTAGCGCATTTATTAGAGTACGCCGATTCTGAACCAAAAAAACTCAGTCGTTTGATCATGGGTGGGCCAATGATGGGCTATACCCTAGATTCAGCTGTCGTGCCTATTGTCAAAACCAGTAACTGCATCTTGGCGGCGAGTAAAAAAGAACTGCCGCCACCAGCCCCTGAGCAAGCCTGCATCCGTTGCGGCATGTGTGAACAAGCCTGCCCTGCCAGCTTACTACCTCAGCAATTACTTTGGTTCAGTAAAAGCCAAGAGTTCGAAAAAGCCGAACACCATAACCTATTTGACTGCATCGAGTGCGGTGCTTGCTCTTATGTTTGCCCAAGCAGCATTCCGTTGGTGCAATATTACCGTCATTCCAAGAGCAGCATCCGTGAAGCTCGTGAAGCTAATGTCAAATCAGACTTGGCGAAACAACGCTTTGAAGCTCGTAAAGCTCGTCAAGATGCAGAAGCCGCGGAGAAAGAAGCCAAACGCCTTGCCCGTCAAAAAGCAACCTCAGACAAAGCGACAGACAAGAAGAAAGCAGCACCAGCAAAACCAGCTCCAACGGCCGCTGCTGCGCCTGTGACGAGTGATGAATCGAAAAAGCTCAAAGTGGATATCGCCATTGGCAAGTCCAAATTGAAAAAGCTACAGAAACAGCTGCTTGAAGCGCAAGAAAACGAACACGTGGAAGAGATCAACAGCTTGCAACTGCAAGTCACTGATCAAGAAAAAACCATCGCATCACTGGAAGAACAGCTTGCGCAAATTCCAAGCGCAGCGCCTGCTGCTCCAGTGGCAAATACCGCCAAAGCCAGCCCTGCGCCTGTTAGCGACGAGCTGAAAAAAGCCAAAGTTGATGTGGCCTTGATTGGCGTGAAACTGAAGAAACTGCAAAAACAGCTTATTGAGACACCAGATGATCAAGAGTTGAAAGACAAGATCAGCGCTTTTGAAACCGATCTAAAAGCCGCGCAAGACACAGTCAGCAAGCTAAGTGAAAACACTCAAGCAAGCACAAGCACAAGCACGGCAGCAGCTGAACCAAAAGCCTCAATTAGCGATGAATTGAAAAAGCTAAAAATCGATGCAGCCATTGCCAAAGCGGCAGTGAAGAAAGTCGAGAAGGCATTAAAGAAAGCGGAAGAAATAAACGCGCCTGAAATCGATGCGATTCGCCAGCAATTAAAAGAAGCACAACAACGAGCTGATGAACTGGAAAAAGCCTTAGCTAACCCAGAAGCAACGGCCCCCAAGGCAGTTCCGGCACAAGCAAAACCTGCAACCAACCTTGATGCCGACGCGATCAAAAAACGCAAGATAGACCTAGCCATTGCCAAGGCAGGCGTTAAAAAAGCCGAGAAAAACATTCAGCTTCTGAAAGAGCAAGGTAAGGATGAGGCAGAAATCAATGCCTCTGAATGGCCAAGCAAACTAAAAGAAGCACAGGATAAACTCGCCGCTCTTGAAAAAGATCAAGCAGCAGAGACATCGACACCTTCCGTCGCAAAAGAAGCCAGTGCGCCTGCTGCCACGACAAATATCGATGCCGATGCTGCTAAGAAACGTAAAATCGACCTAGCTATCGCCAAGGCAGGCATCAAAAAAGCCGAAAAGAACATTCAGCTTCTAAAAGACCAAAGCAAGGACGAAAGCGAGATAGAAGCATCAGAATGGCCTAAAAAATTGATTGAAGCACAGCAAAAACTAGCCGCTCTGGAAGCAAATGAGAGCGCACCAGCAGCAACGCCGACTCCAGCTTCCTCTCCAGCAGAGAAAACTGCTAATTCAACGGCTGACAGCGAAGCCAAAGTCGAACCAGAAATGGATTTAGCAACCCAGATCAAAAAAGAAAAAATCGCGGTGGCACTAGCAAAAGCGCAAATAAACAAACTCAACAAGCGTCTTGAAAACTCACCAGAAGACGCCAACAGCATCCGCCAAGAAATTGGCGCTGCCGAGAAACGCCTACAGAGCGCCGAAACCTTGTTAGAAAAACTTATTCATTCGCAAACCAACATGCAAGAGAATCGTTAAATGGCACTATTGAGGATTACCTCCCCCCATACACAACGTGCAGGACGTCGCACCTCTTGGGTGATGCAGATGGTCATTTTAGCGACCATCCCCGGCATAGTCGTACAGACTTGGCTGTTTGGCTGGGGGACGCTAATTAATCTGATGATTGCCTGTATCACAGCATTATTAAGCGAAGCGGCTATTTTGGCGATTCGTCGTCGTGCTGTCGGTTTCTTCTTGAAAGATTACAGCGCGCTATTAACGGCTGTACTGTTGGGCGTTGCTTTGCCTCCCGTTGTGCCTTGGTGGGTTACGGTGACAGCAGTGGCGTTTGCGATTATCTTTGCCAAACAACTTTATGGCGGCTTGGGAAATAATCCGTTCAACCCTGCTATGGTCGGTTATGCCATTGTATTGGTGTCTTTTCCAGTGCCAATGAGTCAATGGCTTGGCGTGCAAAGCATGATTCCTGCTGGTGAAACATTGTCTTTCATGCAAAGCTTACAAGCTATTTTTCATCATTTACCCGTGATCGATAGTTACACTATGGCGACGCCTTTAGATGGCTTTAAACACAAAGACCTATTAGATTCGCAAGCCGCCTTTAGCAATATCGCAGCACTTCAAGGACCAAGTTTAAATAGTTGGCTTTGGGTAAATGCAGCTTACCTTGTCGGTGGTCTTGGGCTGATCTGGTTGCGCATTATCACTTGGCACACGCCAGCAGCACTTTTAGGCGCCTTGCTAGTAATGGCAGGCGTATTCCACTTGATCGACCCGAGCAACACTGCAACGCCATTTTTCCACCTAACCACTGGTGCGGCGATGTTTGGCGCCTTCTTTATCGCAACCGACCCTGTGTCTTCCTGCACCAGTAATCGCGGCAAGCTAATTTATGGTGCCGGTATTGGTATCTTGATTTACATCATTCGCTCTTGGGGCGGCTACCCCGACGGTGTAGCATTTGGCGTCTTGCTAATGAACTTTGCAGCCCCCTTAATCGATTACTACACACAACCGAGAACCTATGGCCATAAAAAAGCCAAATCCGGTTTAAAAGTTGGAGAAGATAACTAATGGAATTATTCGCCTCTGTTCGTCGTAACAGCCTTGGTTTGGCTATTTTCGCTGTACTGACTGCTGGCTTAATTGCCATCACCCATCAGCTGACAGATCACACGATCAAGAATAATATTTTGGATGCACAAATTTCAGCTTTCAATGAAATCTTGCCAGCCGACTTATACGACAATGATTTAACCAAAGACACAGCGACGCTGTCTGCTGATCCATTACTTGGCAGCGAGGAAGGAATCAAGATTCACATCGCCCGTAAGAATGGCGAAGTTTCAGGCATCATTTTCGAGACTATTGCACCACGGGGCTATAACGGCAATTTAGACATGTTAGTTGCCATCGATAAAAATGGCGTCGTCACTGGCAGTCGAGTCATCAGCCATAAAGAAACACCGGGGCTGGGAGACAAGGTAGACCTTAAAAAATCCAAATGGATTTTAAGCTTTGCTAATACATCGTTAGAAAACCCAACCCTAAAAGGCTGGGGCGTGAAAAAAGACGGTGGAGATTTCGACCAATTTACCGGTGCAACCATTACTCCTCGCGCTGTCGTTCGTGCCGTAAAAAATACTCTAATTTATTTTGATCAACACAGAGATACGCTGCTAGCGTATTAGGATAATCCAATGAAAATGAGCGCAGAAACAGCCACAAGTGACGCTACTCAAGACGAGAGTAAGCCTAGCGCGAATTACGCAGAAATCATTTACAACGGCATTTGGAAAAATAACCCAGCACTTGTTCAGTTGCTGGGTCTATGCCCTATGCTCGCGGTAACCAGCACTGTCGTTAACGCCTTAGGCCTTGGGTTAGCAACCATGGTCGTATTAGTCGGTTCTAATATTGCGGTTTCTATTATTCGTAACTATGTTGCGGATGCGGTTCGTCTACCTGCATTTGTAATGATCATCGCTTCGTTCACCACCTGCATCGAATTAATAATGCAGGCGTACACTTACGAACTGTATCAAATTCTGGGAATTTTCATCCCACTAATCGTAACCAACTGTGCGATTCTTGGCCGTGCAGATGCCTTTGCCAGCCGCAACTCAGTACTGCCTTCGGCGCTTGATGGCTTTATGATGGGCTTAGGATTCATGTTTATTCTTGTTGCCTTAGGCGCAATGCGTGAACTAATTGGACAAGGTACACTGTTTTCAGATATGCAGCTATTGTTTGGCGACATGGCTACTCATTGGAAAATTGTCATATTTGAAAACTACCCGAATGTCTTGTTTGCCGTACTACCTCCTGGCGCCTTCATTGGTTTAGGGCTCTTGATTGCCGGTAAAAACTACCTAGACGAACGCGAGAAAAAACGCATTGCGGCTCAAAAAGCCAAAGACGGCCCAAGTGTTTCAAAACGAGTTCGTGTGACTGGGCAAGTAAGTTAACTTTTATTTCAAAAAAAAATGAATAAAGGCATTGCAAAGTGAACAAAGACAAACGCTACGAGATTTTTTCTCGCTTACGAGCTGAAAACCCAAATCCCGTAACCGAGCTGGAATACAGTTCGCCTTTTGAGCTTTTGATTGCAGTTTTGTTTTCAGCACAAGCCACTGATGTAAGCGTCAATAAAGCAACACGCAAGCTTTTTCCTGTCGCCAATACACCAGAAACCATGTTGGCACTTGGCGTTGATGGTCTAAAAAACTACATCAAAACCATCGGCCTGTTTAACGCTAAAGCCGAAAATGCCATCAAGACCTGCCAGATCCTAATCGAGAAACACAGCAGTGTTGTACCAGAAACTCGCGAAGAGCTAGAAGCCCTTCCCGGTGTTGGCCGTAAAACGGCTAACGTCGTTCTGAATACAGCCTTTCGACAAGTCGCTATGGCAGTCGATACGCATATCTTCCGCTTTGGTAATCGCACGAAGGTAGCACCAGGCAAAAATGTTTTAGAAGTGGAAATGAAGCTGTTGAAATTTGTTCCGAAGGAGTTTCTTTTGGATGCTCACCATTGGATGATCCTCCATGGTCGTTACATTTGTGTCGCTCGCAAGCCTAAATGTGATGCCTGCATCATTGAAGATTTATGTGAATACAAAGACAAGACTTCAACCTAGTTTAGTTAAGCTTCTTTAGTTAACTAAAAAGTAATCTAAATTTAAATAACATCAAATTTATTAAACCTTCCTAGCTCGGCATTCTTACTCTATTAGATTTCACTTTTATAGAGGGAGAATGCCATGAGTCACCGTTTAACCCAAGCTCAGCTTGATGCACATTGGATGGCCTACACAGGCAATCGTCAATTTAAAAAAGATCCTCGTATTATCACCTCTGCTAAGGGTAACTATTACACCGACAGTGACGGCAGAAAGGTTTTTGACGGTCTATCTGGCTTATGGACCTGTGGCTTAGGTCATAGTGTTCCAGCGATTAATGAAGCGGTAGCGCAACAAGTCAAAACTCTCGATTACTCCCCTGCTTTTCAATTCGGTCACGAAAAATCTTTCTTGTTAGCTGAGCAAATTACCGAATTTATGCCGGCGGGATTAAATCGTATTTTCTTCACTGGTTCAGGTTCCGAATCTGTCGACACAGCACTGAAAGTAGCGCGCGCCTACTGGCGTAAAAAGGGCATGGGAACAAAGACCAAATTTATTGGTCGTGCCAAAGGCTACCATGGCGCCAGTGTTTCGGGCTTCAGCGTAGGCGGCATTCCTGCAAATCGAACACTTTACGGTCAGGGGTTAGAGTCTTATCACTTGCCTCACACCCAAGTGCCGGGCACCGAGTTCTCCAAAGGCATGGCTGAACAAGGTAAAGAGCGCGCTGATGATTTACTTAACCTCATCATGATGCACGATGCATCTAACATTGCGGCAGTCATTGTTGAACCTATGTCTGGTTCCGCAGGCGTCATTGTGCCACCAAAAGGTTATTTACAACGTTTGCGCGAGATCTGTGATCAGCACAATATTTTATTAATTTTTGATGAAGTTATTACCGCTTTTGGACGCATGGGAGCAAAAACCGGCGCAGAAGCCTTTGGGGTCACGCCTGATGTGATTACCATGGCGAAACAAGTAACTAATGGCGTTATACCAATGGGCGCTGTCGCCTTTAAACAGGAGATCTACGACACCTTCATGGATAACGGCGGCCCTGACTACATGCTGGAAATCCCTCATGGTTACACCTATTCTGCTCACCCTATAGCCTGTGCAGCAGGGTTAGCGTCCCTTGAAGAAATTAAGAAGCAAGGCTTGATTGAACGAGTTAGTAACATGAGCTCTGCATGGGAAAACAGCGTCCACCAGCTGAAAGACGCCAGTCCTATGGTCACGGATATTCGTAACTATGGATTTGCGGCAGGTATTACTATTGCGCCGCTTGATGGCGAGCCAGCGAAGCGTCCATTCCAAATCGCGATGGCCATGTGGGACAAAGGTTATTATGTACGTTATGGCGCTGATACTATTCAATTAGCACCGCCATTTACAACAGAACAATCCGAAATCGACAGTCTAATCAACGCATTAGGCGAGACAATTAGGCAGCAAAACTAAAAGACTCTCGCCTACCTTATAACCCTCCCGACAATCAAGATGTTGCGATTTTTTTCCGGCAACATCTTGATTCATATCAATTTTATTCAGCTATCACTTGGCTGTTATCTTACACTATAATGGCTACCCTACTTGCTCTATAATGGCTGTTTTATAAGCGCCATCTGCGACCTTGGATCTTCACTAGTAAAGGATAATACCAATGTCTATTACACATTCACCTTATGTCCGCTGCTTTTGGACTGGTTCCCTATATTTAACCAATGGCACAGTGATGCCTATTCATTGCACACACATCTCCACAAAAATGCTCGAGGTGGAAGCACCAGACGGTCTGCACGGATCAAAACTGGTAAAGATAGAACTAAAGGCAATTCATGAGGGAAAAACAGCCACACTTAAAGCATTATGCGACCCACAATTGGATGTATTTAACGAACATAACAAACATTACTTTAAACTCGTTTATCATACGATATCAGACAAAGACCTTGCCTTTATTAAAGAGTTCGCCGATGCTCATTCCTAGCTTAAAATAAAACTAAGCTAGGAAAAAGAACCACTCTAAACTTTATTTAGTTAGAATCACCTTCCGCTTTATTAGCCGTCTCTTCTGCTTTCTTCACACGGATTTTAGAGCCATCCACGTCCATACCGTTTAGAGTCTTTATCGCGGCTTTAGCTTCACCAACTTTTGGCATTTCAACAAACGCAAAGCCTTTAGACTCACCTGTCTCTTTATCCATTACAACGGTACAAGACTGCAAAGTACCATGAACAGCAAACAAGCTTCTCAATTCATCTTCAGTAGTGTTGCGAGCAAGGTTTCTTACTAATAATTTCATATATTTCTCTTTATAAATAAAAAAGGCATGGAAGTAATATTCCATGCCTTCAAGTTTGATTACGCCATTCTAACGGTTTAAGACAATGTTGTCTCAAACAAGGCCAACAATTTTTCACTGTCCACTTCCATACAAACCTGCGTCATTGGAACATCATTCCAATGCGGTTCGGGGAAACTCATTCCTTGCGGCGCAAAAATCGTTTGCCCAATACCAATGCCTTCACAAGCAACACGCACAGCACCAAGCTCTACGCCAAAAATACTTGGGTCCATTACATAAGCAATCGTCGATGCATCATGGAAGTAGCAACCATTCATATCAAAGCGACTGCTGTAAAAATTAATGTAGTGCTGAGCACAATCGTATAAGAAGCCACCTTCCGTCGGATTAGCTTCTCTAATACGTTCTAGAATCGGGTTATCCAGCAAGACTTGATGCGTCACATCCAAGCCAATCATGGTGACTTGCCAAGGTGCAGTAAAAACAAGATCTGCCGCATGTGGGTCGTTCATGATATTTGCCTCAGCAACGGGTGATACGTTACCGTATTCAATTGCAGTGCCGCCCATCAACACAACTTCGTCGACCAAGTTAGCTACTTCAGGGTCCAGTTCAAGGGCTTTTGCCAAGTTACCCAATGGCCCAAGAGCAATAATAGTTACCTCACCCGGAAACTCACGTACGGTATCAACGATAAACTGCGCGGCACTTTTTTCAATCGCCTTACCTTTGGGTGTTGGCCAATTAATATTACCGAAGCCATCAGTGCCATGAACAAAATCTGGGTGTGGGCGTGGCGCAATCTTGCTTGGTACTGCAACCCCTTTTGCAACAGGCACATTTACCTTAGCAATCTCTGTCAATGTAATCGCATTTTGCGTCGCTAAATCCACTGGCACATTGCCAAAGGTTGTCGTTAGACCTAACACATCAAGCTGTGGCGCTTGAAAGGCGAAGAAGATCGCCATTGCATCGTCTATACCGGGATCCGTATCAATAATAATCTTGCGAGCCATGTTTCAGTTCCTCTTTTAGCAATTCGTTGTTGGCTATATAATTTTGGCTGAGCATTCTTAGCTAATTTTTTGAACTAACTGTTCTTAGCAAGAAAGGCAGTCACTTCGTCTTGTGTTGGGATAGCAACGGCAGCGCCTAAGCGAGTAACGCAAATAGCCGATGCGGCACAGGCACGAGTAATCGCCTGTGTCATATCTTCACCATTCATTAGAGAAAACAGGCAAAAGCCAATAAACGTATCGCCAGCGGCTGTGGTATCTACTGCTTCAACAGAAAATGCTTTTACTGACAACATTTCTTCAGTGTTCTCTTGATCGCTCTCTTTTCCAGTAAAGTAGCAAACGCCCGCTTTGCCAAGCGTCATCAATACAGCCATGTCAGGATAAGCTGTAGGAAAAGCGGCGATAGTACTGTCTATATCCGTTGTGCCAATTAAATCCATGGCTTCTACTTCATTGACAATTAATAGGTCAACAAAAGCAAGCACCTGCTTCGTCAATTCAGCATCCATGGGCGCTGGGTTGAATGCGACTTTAAGCTGGTTCTCTTGCGCTTTGCGCATGATGTATTCGATAAGATTAGTTTCATTTTGCAACAATACCCAATCGCCAGCGTTCGCTTGCGACAACACTTGATCAACCTGCTCTTCCGTCAGCGCATGATTTGCACCTTGGTATAAAATGATCGAATTTTCTGCTTCTTTCGTTAACTGAATAATCGCATGGCCCGTCGGCACATCAATGCGATTTATCAGTCCAGTATCCACGCCAAAGGACTCTAGCTGATCAATCACGGTTTGATCACTGTGATGGATTGCGCCGACATGTTTTACATCAGCGCCGGCCTTAGCAAGAGCAACAGATTGGTTTGCCCCTTTCCCTCCCAGCAAACACTGGTAACTACTAGACGCTATAGTCTCGCCTGGTCGAACAAAATGATCTAGCTGATAAAGGTGGTCGAGGTTAATCGAGCCAAAGTTATAAATTGTCATAGTTCTCTTCCTTCAAGATCAGCGTGCCGATCGTATCGGCACATTTTATTCTACTGTGTGTTCAGCATACTATATCAATTCAGCAGCAAACACTGACCAAGTGTACAAAAATAAAAAACGCTCCAATTCTGCAAGAATGGAGCGTTTTTTGAAAGCTTATTTTTTCTAAATCAACAAGCGGTTACTTGTCGCTATCTAGAAAACCACGGCCTTTCTGAGCAGCAATACGCATACGTAGAGCATTTAGCTTAATGAAGCCTGCTGCATCTTTCTGATCGTAAGCACCAGCATCGTCTTCAAATGTTGCAATAGAGCTGTCGAACAAACTGTTGTCAGACTGACGGCCAACAACGGTCACGTTGCCTTTGTACAATTTAAGACGAACCGTACCATTAACGTATTTCTGAGACGTGTCGATCATCGCTTGCATCATGCGACGCTCTTCAGACCACCAGAAACCATTGTAAATAATTTTTGCATAACGAGGCATCATCTCATCTTTCAGGTGCATCGCTTCACGATCCAGCGTAATAGACTCAATCGCGCGATGTGCTTTCATCATGATGGTGCCGCCAGGTGTTTCATAACAACCACGCGCTTTCATACCAACAAAACGGTTCTCTACAATATCAACACGACCAACACCATTCGCGCCACCAATCTTGTTCAATGTTTCCAAGATAGTAGCAGGAGACATAGCTTCACCATTGATAGAAACTGGGTCGCCTTTTTCGTAACCAATTTCAATGTAAGTCGCTTCATTTGGCGCATCTTCAGGAGACACAGACCAACGCCACATATCGTCTTCTGGCTCTGTCCATGGATCTTCCAGCTGATCCCCTTCAAAAGAGATATGCAGTAAGTTAGCATCCATAGAATAAGGGGATTTTTTCTTCTTGGTTGAAAAGTCCACTGGGATTTTGTGTTCTTCACAGTATGCCATTAGGGTTTCACGCGACGTTAGGTCCCATTCACGCCAAGGAGCAATCACTTTAACGCCCGGTTTCAACGCATAAGCACCAAGTTCAAAACGTACTTGGTCATTACCTTTACCTGTTGCGCCGTGAGAAATGGCATCTGCGCCGGTTTCATTGGCAATTTCGATCAAGCGTTTAGCGATCAAAGGACGCGCAATAGACGTACCCAATAGGTACTCACCTTCGTAGATAGTATTGGCACGGAACATTGGGAAAACGAAGTCGCGGACAAATTCTTCACGCAAATCTTCAATGTAGATTTCCTTAATACCCAACGCTTGAGCTTTTGCACGAGCTGGTTCAACTTCCTCACCCTGACCCAAATCAGCGGTAAAGGTAACCACTTCACAGTTATACTCTTCTTGAAGCCACTTCACGATTACGGAAGTATCCAGGCCGCCAGAATAGGCAAGCACTACCTTCTTCACGTCAGACATTATTTCTATTCTCCTTAACAAGCTCGCGCTCCCACACCAGTGCTTTTAAACCAGTACATGGCGGCGCAAATAATTTAAAAAAGTGAGCGTAAGTGTAAGATCTCGATTCTTGCTTAGCAAGTAAAAAGCCCTGCTCTACTGAGATAATTCAGTAAAACAGAGCTCTTTTTATAAATTATCGAGAATCAAAAACTTTATAAATCAACTTGCGTCATTTTTTTCCAAGCGAATGGTGACTCGTCGGTTACGCTCTCGACCTTGGGCCGTATTATTCGTGGTAGAAGGATAACGTTCACCATGGTAACGAGAAATAATTTTTCCTGCTGGCACGCCCTTTTCAAGTAAATACGACGTAACTTTTTCTGCTCGTATTTTTGATAGCTCACGATTATCTCGGCGAGAGCCAATGATATCCGTATGACCATCAATATAAATATATTCAACGCTTGGATCGGACGATACATACAAAGCCACAAGGTCTAAACGAGCTTTGATTCGATCCGTAAGGTTTACGCCATTAGTCGGAAACAAGGCGGCAGTTCTCGCAATTTGATCGTAGTTAACTGGCAACAAGCTAGATAAACAACGCCTAAATTCATTGTAAGCCGGAGCAAAGTTAATATTCGACAGGCCGACTTCGATCGTTTCACGTTTATTTTCCCAAGCGGTTCCAGCAACAACAGGATGACGACCACGATCCAAACTTGTCAACATCCGCTCTGCCACTTTGCCACCCACTTCAACCGTTAAACCGTAACCAGGATAAGGCAGAATATCTAAGGTTTCTGGCTTTAAGCCTGGCGACCAGTCTGGTGCTTGCGAAATAATATACACCTGACCAGGACCAAGCTTTTCATTCTGCGGCTGCAAAATAAACTTCATCGGCTCGCCGGCTTCTTTTATAAAGTGACCTTCACCGTAATTTGGTACGGGATGCGTTAAACTGCACGAAAAAATATCGCCCGAAAGTAGCCACTCAGAGTCTGAAATACCAGATTGGTAATGAGTTATGGCGTTGGCTTGCAAAAATGGCATGCCAGCAGCTAATAAAAATGTTGTGCGAATTAGAAGTTGTTGGGGAATTCCCATTTAGACATCTCGTTCAAGCATTATCAAATGTGTTATGATCCGATCCTATTGTATACCGTTACTGTTGATCAAGCGGCAGAATTAAGGACCTTCTTTTGTCAAACCATGAAATCAAAGATAGATTCCGCGGCTTCCTACCTGTTGTTATCGACGTAGAAACCGCAGGCTTTAATCAAAAAACCGATGCTTTATTAGAAATGGCGGCCAGTATCCTGCGAATGGATGAAAATGGCGACTTATATATCCATGAAACGTTGGAGTTTTTGATTAAGCCATTTGAAGGCGCAAACCTTGAAAAAGCGGCGCTGGACTTTACCGGCATAGACCCTTTTGCTCCTGGAAGACAAGACATACCAGAAACAGAAGCGCTAACTCAAATGTTTACGAAAGTTCGTAAAGAACTGAAATCAGTAGGTTGCAAACGTGCCATATTAGTAGGCCACAATGCAGCATTTGACCACGGTTTCTTAAATGCGGCTATCGAACGCGCAGACATTAAACGTAATCCATTCCACCCTTTCTCTAGCTTTGATACCGCAAGTCTAGCAGGTTTGGTGTTTGGACAAACTGTATTGGCGAAAGCATGCGAAGCGGCGTCTATTCCATTTAGCAACTCCGAAGCACATTCCGCTAAATACGATACCGAAAAAACCGCAGAACTATTTTGTGAGATGGTTAATCGTTTGAAACGACTTGGCGGCTGGCCGCTAGTTGAAAACGAAGCGGAAGATAGCATGGCCGCTATTTTTAACTCTGGAAAATAAACTAACTGGAAAGCGCGTTTTACTTTTTAAACGCGTATTTTATTTACCATTTTAAAGAGAGCATTCATATGCAAGGAAAGCGAATCTTATATTTGATGCTAGGCTGGTTTTCTCTGGTCACAGGCATCATTGGGATTTTCCTTCCCTTGCTTCCCACAACACCATTGGTACTGCTCGCTGCTTGGTGTTTTTCTCGCTCCTCGGTTCGATTCCACACTTGGCTGATTGAGCATAAATTCTTTGGTCCGATTGTACGTGATTGGCAATCGTCAGATGGCATTCCTCGTAAAGCAAGAAACCGCGCCATTATTTTCATGTGGATTGGCATGACGGTTTCGATTTTTATTGTGTCTCGCTTTTGGGCAACGATAGGCTTAATCACTATCGGTTTCTGCGTCAGCGTCTATTTGTTACGCATGCCAATTCGTTCTGAACCCCCATCATCGGCAGACATTACCAACACAAACGGGAATGAGACAGCCGTACCGGATACATTAAAAAATTCAGAAGATAAAGACGGAACCAGCTAACCCATATTCATTTTTTCATTATCTAAACAGCAGAAAGGCACTTTATGATGACACGCCGCCACTTTCGACTCTTTGTCTTTTATCCGTTTGCCGCTCTGACTGGCCTTACTACGGCAACCTGGCTCGCTACGCCATTTGTCGCTGAACATTACCTCACGACCTACTTTCAAGAACAAGGTGAAGACATTAGCGTTGGCAAGCTGTCTATTGACTTTTTTCCGCCAAAAGCCGATTTAAAAAATATTGTCATCAATGACAAGAGCCAAGATACCTTGACACTTAAGCGCGCTATTTTAGAAGTCGAAATATGGCCATTATTCACTAAAACCCTTCATATTTCAGAAGCTAAGATTGAAGGGTTAAACTTAGTCGTCACGCAACACAAGAAAGACTGGATTATCGCAGGCATTAATACCTCTCAATTCATCACATCTGAAGATCAACAAGAGCCAAAATCTGAACCGGAAGAAAATCCAAGCGCACCTTGGAACATCAAATTGCCTTCTTTTTCGTTCACTGACAGCCAAGTTAATTTATCTCGCCAGCCAGACTTAACGGTTCCAGCCGAAACCGATAAACTCATCTTAACGAATTTATCTATTAAAGATCTGTCGGGACAAGAACTCGCCTGGCAAGGTGAGATTGCTTTATCCGCTCTAATCAATGCCACAACACTGTCTTTAAACAGTCAATTTGACTACTCGCCAGAACAAGCCAGTGCGAACGTAGACATTAAAAATACGCGTATACTAATAGACAGCTTTCAGCATTTTCTGCCTGCTCCTTATAATGAAGGCAAAGGCCAATTGGATATCGCAGGGAGTTTTCAATTTTTACAACAACAGGACAACAACACACCTGTTTTTGACATAAAAAACCTAAACCTAAACACGCAAATTGATGACCTCGATTTACCCATAGGCGAGCAAGACAAGGTTTCTACCAAATCTACATCACTGACGCTTTCAAAAACCGACCTGCATTTCGTATCCGCCGATGTGTTGGCAGCAACAGGAACCCTTGACCTAGATTCTACGCAGTCACTCTTTGCGCAAGCAGACATGGCAGCACAGTTTGATCAACTCACTTTAAACACACCATTCAATGTGAAACGCGACAAACAAGGACTAGCAGCAAATGGAAAACTCGATTTGCAGCTAGAACAGCCACTCTTCACTCAAACAGAACAAAAAGCACAGCTCAATAAACTTGTGCTGAATATGCCATTTGATCTAACGCAGAATGAGCTTGGGTTAACAGCAACTGGAGACCTCGATTTGCAGTTGGGAAAACCCCTCTTTGCCCAAGCCGAACAAAACTTGCAATTTGACGACCTAACGCTGAACGCACCATTCGACATCAAGCAAAATAATCAGTCAGGCCTAAGTGCAAATGTCACCTCTACAGAATTGAACCTGAATGCGCTTGCTATTTCATCTGAAAGTCTGGCGATGCAAAATCAGCAGCTACAGATTGCATTAAGCGATGTCGCTTTTACTATAGATAATAACAAAGCACTTAGTACCTCATTAGTGGCTAATATCCAAAGCCATAATTTATCCGTACAGCAAGCAGGCAATACAGCAAACTACAACGAATTCCATTTATCTAACGCGCTTTCCCTGCAAAAAAATGGCGATACGCTTACGGCTAAAAATAACCAACTGTCTATCGATATCAAAGGCTTAAAAGGGACACAAAGCGACGAGAAAAATTTCTCATTAGGCGCCGCTAAACTCACGGCCGATCAATTAGACGTTAATCAAACTAACCAACAACCTCCTCTCGTAAAAGGCACCAATTTTAATTTCACCAGTAAATCACTCGACAGTATGTTAGCGAATAAAAAGCGGATTGCCTCTTGGAACCACGCCAACATTAGTGGCCTGTCATTTACTCAGCAAGATAAAGATTTTGATGCCTCCCTAAATCAATTCAGCGTATCAGATCTAATCATTTCCGAACTGCTTGCAGACTCAACTAGCAAACAGGCACTTCCACCGCTGACGCAAATTGGCAGCATTACAGTGGAACAATTAAACGCGACTCAAGACGGCGCAAAAATTAAGCAGATCACAACAGATTCAGCCAAAGTCAGCCTGATTTTAGATGCCCAGAAACGTATAGAAAATCTCGTTTTTGTCGAGGTAGACCAGCAAAAAGAACCGGACACAACACTTAAAAACCCAAACGTCCCAAGAGAAAAAGACGCTAACCACGCCATGAACAATACTCAGGACGCAGAACAAAACCCAGCATTTAAAGCGCCTTATTACGTTATTTTAGATGCCTACGATACGACAGGAAAATCCAGTATCTATGTACAAGACAAGAGCACAGCACCAACCTTACAACGCACTTTGGATATAGACACTCTGTCATTGCGCAACCTAAATACGCAGAAAAAAGACCAAGCAACAGTACTCGCACTAAAAGCACGTAATGGCAAATACGCTACGTTAATCAGTGATATTACGATTTGGCCTTTGGCAGACAAACTCACTTTAAAAAGTGATTTGACGATTCGTGAAGCAGAATTGCCGCCTTATTCTTCATATATTGCCAATGTTTTAGGCTATCAAATAGACTCTGGTCAACTGGATTTGGACTTAAAACTCAACGCAGACAGCGGAGTATTAAGTGGCAACTCTCATATTGTGCTAAGGGAGTTTGACCTTGGTGGGCGTAAAGAAAGCAACTCTGTTATCAAAGCTGGCGCCGTTCCACTTAATATCGCAGTTGGCATTCTAAAAGACAGTGATAACAATATTGATCTGGATATCCCACTTTCTGGAGATATAGAGAATCCTTCATTTGGCTGGCAAGACTTCTTACTTCTACCGGTAAGAAAAGCATTATACAGTGCATCGAGCACCTACTTAATGCAGACGTTTGTTCCTTATGCCAATGTCATTAGCATCGCGCAATTTGCCGGCGACCAATTACTCAAGATTCGCGTTGAGCCTTTGATTTTCAACGCGGAAGACGACGAATTAAACGACTCTCAAGATGCCTTTTTGAAACAACTTGTGGCCCTAATGAAAGACAAAGATGACAGCCAGCTGAAAGCCTGCGGTGTTGCAAGCTATCTCGATCTTGGGTTTGAGAAGCCGCCAGTATCGATAGATAACGATACAAAGGAAGCCGCAAACAACCTAGCACAAAAGCGTGCCGATCACTTAAAAGACTATTTAGTGAAAGAAGGCATCTCGTCATCACGAATTTTCCTTTGCTCTCCTGAAGTGGATTTATCAAAAAGCAGTAAACCAAGAGTAGAGCTAAACTTCTAAGCGGCGTATTCTTAGAAACTCCCCCACTGAACTGAGCAAGCCAACATACAAACAGACAAGCAAACCGCGATAGAGGCTTCTATCGCGGTTTATGTCAAAGAGATGCAAAGAAACCCACCAAACAGTGCAACGTCTTCTAAACTTAAAAGCGCTCCATTGAAAAGCAAAAGAAACAATCCATAACTATATTACTGCGGATTAAATTCGCATTAGGGACGTTTGATAACGCGCAAACATGCCTGAGTAGTAAAGCAATTGGTTGATGTTTTAAAGACTTACTAAAACATGATCAACATCAAGGGAAGGCAAATCTAACTAGGTTAGTCTTAAACAAAAGCTAGCAAGTATAGGAGGCAATTATGCCGATTGAAGACCACAATTTAGTAAACGAATTTCCTGAATATAAAGACGACATCCACCAGTTAAAAATGGACGATGCGCACTTTAAAAAACTCTATGATGAATACAACCATTTAACAAAAGAAGTGGAAAAAATGGAACAGGAAATCACTCCAGCTCCAACACTAGAAGAAGAAAAGTTAAAAAAACAACGCCTGCAACTGAAAGACACCATACAAGGCTACATTAAGGCAACAAGACTTGCTGCTGAAAAAGCCTAGCAGCCTTATATCAAAAAAAAGAGCGGTTTGAATTTTAAAAACCGCTCTACTTCCCTGCTCCTGCTGGTCGTTAATACACTCTCACCTCTTATTCGATTTCATACACCAGATTTAGGTTAAACACTATCCATCGGGTGTTTTGAATCTTTTGTAAATCAATTCTCATTTGTAAATGACTATCATAACGCCTAATATACGCGCCCCGATCATTTCAACCTGGCCTTCCTATGACCTTAAGAACCACCTTAATAATGATGCAAGCATGTGGAGCGCTTGCTTTTTCTACTGTGATTTTTGCCGAAAGTACTGCCAGCAATATCACACAAGACACTTATCTCAATGATGAAGATAACGCCGTTAAGGATGGATCCAACATAGAACTTCAAACACTTCAGGTGCAAGGCCGTGCTCTTTCTTATTACAAGGAAGATGAAGCGGCACTGGCGACTCGCACATCCACACCAATTGATGAAACACCGCAATCGGTTCAAGTAGTAACTGAAGCTTTGATTGAAGACCAAGCGGCAAGACAGATAACGGATCTGTACCGATCCATTTCTGGTATGTCACAAAATAACGTTTCCACTGTGACCTTAAGAGGCTTTAGCCAAGACGAAGTACTTTATGATGGCTTGAAAGGCGATCCTTTTGGTGACTTTTCTATTCCTCAGCTATTTACCATAGAACAAATACAAGTCCTTAAAGGCCCATCTGGAGCTATCTATGGCGCGGGAGAACCTGGCGGCGTTGTAAACTATGTGACTAAAAAACCAACCTACGAGCAGAAAAACACCCTCAAAGTCAGCGCCGGTAATAAAGATTTTTTAAGTGGCAGTATAGAATCCTCTGGCCCAGCCAATGAAGACGCCTCGCAACGCTACCGTGTAGGAATTTATTCCGATGGCCAAAACTCTTACCGTAACAATGTGGAAGAAGAGAACCGCATCATTGACCTTGGTTATGCTTGGGACATGGATGAAAACAACACTCTCACCCTTCAGTACACAGACATTCACCAATATCTTTCCGGTGCCCGCTTACGTGGTATTCCGACCGATGATGATGGCAATTTTTTAGCCGATACCTCTTGGAACAATAACGAAAAAAGTGATTACCAAGAACTGGACGCTCAAGTTTTTCAAGCGCGTTTAGATCACAGTATCAACTCGTGGCTAGACAGTAATGCCTCTATCCGCTATTTCGAAAACACTGAAACGCAAAAATACCATGAATTAAACGCTTTAGTGGATACCAACAGTGATGGAACCTATGACGAAACTAAACGACAGTATCGTGACCAAGTTCGCTCTAGGAAAGGCATCACTTTTGCTGGCAACGTGATCGCTGAACTAGGTGATCACACAGTATTAGTCGGAAGTGATTATTCTCATGAAGTAAACGACTATCTCTATTATCGAGCCACAGGAGAAGCTCAGGGTGTATCCAACCTCAGCTTAACAAACCCAACATACGGCCAAGACAATGTTAGCGATTATGCGATGACTCTCAACGCAGACAACACAACCACATCAAATCAAGTTGGTGTTTATGTGCAAGACCAGTGGAAAATGACCAACCGCTTAAACCTACTGGCTGGCGCTCGTATTGATCGCTTTGAAGAAGAATATAAAGACCATAGAGGCAATACTGAATCCAATTATGACGATACAGGCTACTCTGCCCGCCTAGGCGCCACCTATGAAGTCAATCAACATGTAAAACCATATATGTCGGCTTCTACTGGCTTTACGCCTCAATCTGCTTCTGATCAAGAATCATCTAATGAAGGATATTTCGACCCAGAGGAAAGCCGCCAAATTGAAGCAGGGGTTCGTACATACTGGTTAAAAAACAAACTAAACATTAACGTAGCGGCTTACCACATAATTAAGGAAAATATTCTCCAAACCGATCCAGACGATGACGATTTACTTATTTCTATCGGCAAAGTACGAAGCAAAGGACTTGAGATCGATGTCATGGCCGATATTACGCCTCGTTGGGTGGCTAATGTTAGTTACGCCTACAACGACACAGTCGTCAAAGAAGCAACCAGCGGTATTCAATATGCCAATGGCGATCGTTTTGCTAACACGCCCTATAACCAACTCGGCCTTTGGACCCGCTATGACTTCCCTAATATAGCGTCATCAATTGCATTCGGTGCAGATTACGTTAGTGATCAAATTAATCGTCAGGGCCAAACAGTGAAACCTTACACGATTTACGACATGTCATGGCAGACAAACTGGCAGGATTGGAAGTTCCAACTAAACATCAAAAACTTGCTTGATAAAGAATACGCCGTCAGTGGTTTTACCGAAACAATAGGCTCATTTGTCGGTGAGCGCCGTCGTATTTACGTCACCGCCGCGTACGATTTTTAACTGAGTAAAGAGCAATAACACTTTAACCGCTGTCATTTCCGAGAAGGAAGATCGCTAAAGGTAGTCTGTGAAGATTGGACCGGGTTTTGTAGGCCTGATGAGGGAGGTACGACCGTGATCAGGCGTCTGACAGCTTGCTTCTTCACTCTCAATTCATTGCGCCTTCAATCAATTGATTTGTATAGTTTCTTTATATGGAATCATTAGCTAATCGGCTCTTTTTTCAAAGGCAATGCTGTGAGGATATTGGTATGCATCACGTACATTTTCAACCGTCATGTATACCGTTAACCGTCAGGTCACAGCTTCGTTCCTAGGTTCATCTGACTACAAATCAACGGAAGTCGTTTAGCGATGACCTTCTTCGCGGGGGTAACGCTGGACGACGATCCGTAAAACACCTCAATATAGATAGGTATTTTGACCCAGATCAAACTGATCTTAATTAGACGATTAATCCCGCCCTAAGAGCTTGAGTTCAATTAGCACACAGGTAAACTCCGCGCGTTTTGATCGATCGGTAAGCCTAATGTCTCAAGTAAAAATGTCTCAGCCAAAAACCTTCATGCCAGAACTGCTGTCTCCAGCCGGTTCGTTAAAAAACCTTCGTTATGCCTTTGCCTATGGCGCAGATGCCGTTTATGCAGGACAACCACGCTACTCGTTACGAGTGCGCAATAACGAGTTTGATTTAGAAAAGCTTGGGATTGGCATTAATGAAGCACATGAACTAGGCAAAAAACTCTATGTGGTCAGCAATATTGCCCCACACAACGCCAAGCTAAAAACCTATTTACAAGACTTAGCGCCAGTGATCGATCTAAACCCAGACGCTCTTATTATGTCTGATCCAGGTCTTATCATGATGGTTCGCGAAGCCTTTCCTGATCAAGCCATTCACCTATCCGTCCAAGCCAATGCGGTCAACTGGGCGACGGTTAAATTCTGGCAACAACAAGGTATTTCCCGCGTTATTTTATCGCGCGAATTATCACTCGACGAAATAGAAGAAATCCGTTTAAAAGTTCCTGATATGGAGCTGGAAGTCTTTGTTCACGGCGCTTTGTGTATGGCGTATTCTGGTCGTTGCTTACTGTCTGGCTACATGAACAAACGCGACCCAAACCAAGGAGCTTGCACCAATGCTTGCCGGTGGGAATACAACGCCCACGAAGCGACACAAGACGACGTGGGTCAGATAATCGCCAGCAGTAACGCTACGGTGCAAATTCAAGAACCAACTGACCAACTCTTTTTACTGCAAGAGCACGGCCGTCCAGACGAATACATGCCAGCGTTTGAAGACGAACATGGCACCTACATCATGAATTCAAAAGACTTACGTGCCATTCAACACGTAGAACGTCTGGTCAAAATGGGCGTTCATTCTTTAAAAATCGAAGGCCGTACCAAGTCGTTTTATTATTGCGCCAGAACCGCACAAATATACCGCCAAGCCATTAACGACGCCGTGGCTGGCAAGCATTTCGATAAAGGTCTAATGAGTAGCCTAGAGAACCTCGCCAACCGAGGTTATACCGATGGATTTTTACAACGCCATCGTCATGTAGACCTACAAAACTATGAAACAGGCAACTCCATCAGCGAACAACAACAGTTTGTCGGTGAAGTCATCGCGACCAACAATGATTCACTCACCATCGAAGTGAAAAATCGTTTTAGTGTTGGCGACTCCTTAGAATTGATGACACCCAAAGGTAATGTCACTTTTCAATTAAGCGAGTTAAATGACAAACAAGGTCGCCCTATCGACGTCGCCAAAGGCAGTGGCCATGTGGTTTCTATTCCTTGCCCTCAAGGTATTGATGCAACAAAGGGTATCTTGCTAAGGAACCTGACAGAAGGGCAAACCACCCGCCAACCTCATGCGAACGCAACCGCTTAGGGTCAAAGTATGGCATTACTAATCAACGATCGATGCATAAACTGCGACATGTGCGAGCCTGAATGCCCGAACGACGCCATCACCATGGGCGCGAAGATTTATGTCATCGATCCAGATAAATGCACAGAATGTGTTGGTCATTATGACCAACCCACCTGTGTCGCCGTCTGCCCTATCGACTGTGTTAAACCCGACCCTGACAGATGTGAAACTGAAGACGCGCTATACGAAAAGTTTGTTGAAATGCACTTTGATACCAGCGTTTAACGCCCTACCAATATCAAACACACTTTAAACAGCAGGCAAGTTCTGCGCTAACCATTGCTGGAATTGTGCTTTCGGTAATGCGCCTGACAAGCGAGCGACTTCTTTACCATGATGGAAGATCATCAAAGTAGGAATAGAACGAATATTAAAGCTGCCCGCTGTGGTTTGATTCTGCTCAGTATCTAGCTTCAAAAAACAAGCTTGTGTCGACATCTCACTCGCGACCTGTTCAAAAATAGGTGCAAACTGCTGACACGGCCCACACCAAGTGGCCCAAAAATCGACAACCACAGGTAAGTCATTGTCTGTGATGTAGCGTCTAAAATTATTATCACCGCCCATAATAGATCTGATTGAAAGAACGGGCTTTTTACACTTTCCACAAAGAGGCTTATTACCAAGCCTATCTTTCGGAACGCGATTTTTTGTACTGCAACTTTGACAAACAATTTGAATAGGTGAATTCGTCATCTTAAACCTCGTGATAAAGCACTTTCGTACATTAAAAATGTAATGTATTAATAAATAGATCTAATACCTATCATTAAAACCTGATTTGAATCGATTTGAACGAGAAGCTTAGCTTACATCAAGCACGCCTATTTGAGCGCCAACATTACAAGAAAAACGCTGGTAGGCTTTTAAATGATCTTAATAAAGTAACAGACTGAACAACCGATGCACCTTGAGTGAAGGAAACCAACTCCTATAGGAGAAGATGTTGTAGCTAGCAGCACACAAAGCCAAAGTGGCACACAAAAAAACAGGGTGTAAACGAGCAACTAAAGCAAGAGTCTAATTAGCTGTCTAAAATCGAAAAGGACACACGGGAGGCAAAGAAATTTTAAATACTGGGCAGAACCAGAGGAATGTTATTTTTATTCTCTCGGTCATTGCTTGTTGGCATGTAAAGCTTATTTTTTAACCGGAAAAGTACGATACCACTCCAGATTATCTACTTCCATATCTGATGGTGCTTTAGCAACTTTTTCATTACTTTTAAAAAGACTAACTAGTTTGTCAAACACACCGCTAAGGCCAACAATTTTCACATTACCTAACACATGAGAGAAGAAGGATTTGCTATTTAATGCGTTCATAATAAACACTCCGAATAAAAATGTATGGATAGATAAAATTATCTACTTGTACAATTTTAATCGGAGACAAACACCCTAACAAACGATGCTTTTTCATGCAGGTGCTTAGTTTTCTTCAACTATGGCAGCGCCAAATATTTTTTAGAATACCAAAAAAAATCTTACCAGCCCAAATGCGACTACCCCACATAAAATAGGCATCCCCATGGAACGAGTACGCTTCCAAACACCGAACGTAACCAGTATTCCGATGCCAGTTGCTAGCCAAGATACAATATCAGAATGGGTAGGAACTAAAGATGTACCAAACATCGCAGCAATCATAGTTGGCCCTAAAATGGTTAGCCAAGTCGGCATAGAACCTACGCCATCCTCTGTTTGCCTTTTGGCTAAACTTCGTTTCATCCAAAGATACGGCAATAAACGAATTAAATAGGTACCAACGGCAATGCTGACCAGCGCCAGCCACATAGACATATCCATACTTATCGCCCTCCCATATCGCGCTGATTTTTCAATGCATAAAACAAGGCTGCGCCACACAAAGCCGCTAACGGAATAGCGACATTTGGGTAACCTAACACTTTCAAAATAACAGCACTAACGGCAGACAAAGCGATCGTTAATGTCCACAAGCGATTATTACAACGCGGCACAATTAAAACAAAAAATAGAGCCGGTAACGCAAAAGGTAAAATATCGTTAATTAATGGCCAACGTTGAGTCAATTCCCCACCAGCAATGGCGCCCAGTGCGGTTCCAGCAATCCAGCTCAACCAAGCCAACATCGCCGCGCCTGTGTACCAGCCTAGACGAGCCTGATCCGGAAGTTGGGGCAAACGGGCATGAGCAAGCGCAAAGATCTGATCCGTCAAACCATGCATTAATGGCAGCCACTTCTTATCATGATTTAAGTAAGGGGAGAGATTTGGACCATAGACAATGTGTCGAGCGTTGATTAGCAAGGTCATGATAACTACCAACCATAATGGCGCGCCAGAAGCCGCCATGGCAACAAAGAGAAACTGAGATGCGCCAGCATAAATAAAGGTAGAGATAAGAATGGTCTCTAACACACTAAAACCAGACTGAACGGAAATCAGACCAAAAGAAATCGCCACCGGAATGTAACCGCCTAGCAGTGGAATCGCGTCTTTTATACCTTGTTTCCAAGGTGTTCCTGCAAAGGTTTGGGTTGTCGTATTCATAATGTAACATCCTGTCTAGAATCAGACTGTTTAGCGTAGCCTTGTTTTGAATAGGTAATGACCATCATTAACGTCGCCCATGAATCGGCAGTTTGATAGCAGTGCGGAACATCGGCCGCGAAAGTATGCACTTTGCCAATTTCCAAATCGTGCAGATCATTACTTTCCCCCGCCAGTAACTGACCACTGATCAAGGTGACCGCTTCCGTTGTGCCAGCAATGTGCGGCTCTGACAGCTTAATCGTATTCGGCGCGCAAGACATCCAGTACACATCAACACGCGGATTCCCCTCGCCTTGGTCGATCAGCCTTACCTGCACACCGTTTTCACCCAGTGGCGACTCCACACTGACAACAAGATCCCCAAACGGAGCATCCAGTTGTACCGCCAAACGCCAAATTGTTTCTAATGTCGGATTACCCTCACCCTGCTCAATACGAGACAAATTAGACTTCGCCAGCCCAGCATCCAGCGCAAGCTGAGACAAAGACAGCCCCTTTGCCATACGTAACCTTTGTATATTTCGACCCAACGAACCGAGAATAGGTTTATTCATAATGCATCCAAAATTGTTCTTTATATAGAACGCTCTATATAAAGAACGAAGGGATGTCAATGGAATTGTGGAAAATGGAGTTAGTTAATACAGAGAATCAAGGAATAGCTCTACGTCGATTCGTAGAGCTTTTAGTGCTCTTAAGGCTTACCCTATCTGGGTTTGTGGGGATTTTAGACAGTGGTAGCGTTGTCAGACTACAAGGTTACACTTTATGAGTGTTTAATTTTACTCTGACCCTAATTGTTCTTGCCATCCATTTTGCTTATATTGTTAACGCTGTCGATTGAAGTATATGTCCGGACAGCGATAAATAACGCTAACAATGCAATAAAAAAACCTACAATTGATGTAGTAAAGTTCAGTAGGTCTTTGCCTTCCTTTAAATAATACACCCATATTGCAAGACAGCCTGAAAACAAGACAAGCAAAAAAATGGTTACGTATAAAATATAAGATCTTTTCATTTATTACCTAATACAGTGGTGGTTGTTACGCCTGACCTTATTAATTTTCTATAGCGCCATATGCAACAGCGGGTAAAGCTTACCCTGACCATCGACCGGCGACCGATCTGTCACTTTAAAACCAATATGCCGATAAAAACCTACCGCCTGTTCATTCTGCTCGTTTACATCGACCTTTGATGCTCCCTGCTCTTTGATAGCATGGGCCGCTAACATGGCACCAATGCCTTTTCCGCGTGCATCAGGTGAGATGAACAACATCTCAATATTGCCGTCATGTACCCCACAGAATCCCTGAATTTCACCGTTACCGTTCTTAGCGCACCTTAAATCAACTGCGTCAAAATACTGTTCCAATATTAGCGACTTTAACTCCTGTAAATCATCTTCAGTCAGAAAGTCATGCGTTGCCCTGACCGACGCCTCCCAGACTTCTATAAGCTTAAGGTGATCTGCTTTTTCTACGATCTCTATATCCATCACTAAACCCGATTGAAAATTTAACATCACCATAAACAACGAGCGTTAGCGCGTCCATTAGAGGCCGCGCTTTTTGCAGCCGTTACGAGGTTTGAGCAGCTTGTTATGTTTTAATACCCCCAAACTTATAGCTATTATATAAATAATAATTTATGCGTTTTTACCACAACACTTCTTATACTTTTAACCATTGCCACAAACACAAGGATCATTACGGCCTATTTTTGGAGCCGCTCTGGTTAATGGACTTTGTGGAGGTGGGCAACAACTCGTATTAGTACAACTTGACTCTTTTTGCTCAATAGACGTATTGGATAAATCATTAGCACTTTCACTCATATTAATCCAAAACCCTTTTTAAATTTAAACACTAAGCTTGATTAAACATAACACCCGGCTCAGTCGTAACCAGCCAGAGCTGTTTGTTAGAGCTCTTCACCTATAGTATGCTGCTCCCAGTTAAAGTAGGCTTCATCTTATCCTAATTGTTAACGCTTTAAGCTACTTGTTCTCGGCTATTCGCCACAACACACCACTAGGGTCTATCATGCAAAACTCTAGCATTCCCCAAGGCTGTTCAACCAATTCAGTAACCTTGGAGCCAAGCTCTTCAGTAAGGCTCAGTTTCTGTATGTGTTCATACCAGCTTTGAGCATCTTCCACCAAAAGGTGCATCATAAAATTATTACAATGAACTGGTTCGTAAAAGTCTTGAAGTAAAAACGAGCATGAACCCAACTTAAAGTAAGCGATACCTTCAAATTCAGATGCCATTTCAAAGCCAATTAACTGATAGAAGCGCTTGGAGCATTCAAAGTCCTTTGCAGGAACAAAAGACTTTAGTTCGACTGTCTTTAAATTTTCCATTTTTACTCCAAATGCTTTCGACTGCTTGTAGCTTAACGCCACCAGCACGCGCGGCTTTGCAGTGAAGGCGAAGCCGCAACGAAAAAGACGTCGCTGTGCCTGACTTTGTTATGCCTAGCGCCCTAAACCTTTATTCTTGTTTATACGGGCTACCAAAGCATCAATTGACGCTCTCTTCTCTGGATATAACTCTATAAGTATGTGTTCAAAAATCCTATAACCATCAAGCACATCACTTCTCCGAACCCGAACGCCACCCCCATGTGTACCGTCGTTTCCTAGCCATCGTATTGCATTAGCCGGTTCTAAGATTTTTCTACTTTCTTTCGGAAGCAAATTAATGCGCTTTGCAAGGGATAAAAATTTTCCACTTTCATCGATTGACGCCACCTCCATTTCACCAAGGAGGACTTCCAATGCAGAGCGCAAAGCGCTAAGGCTCAGGCTTGGTAAAGAAAAGAACGTTGAGAACGAGGCATCGAGGGCCCTTTCAATACATTCTGGTGTATCTTTTGGCGGAATAAATATTTTGAGCGATGGTTCAAAATATTTTATCTGAAAGTTATCAAACCAATCCCAACCTCCAGTGCCATCATTTAGATATTCTTGAGATACATCACCAGTTCCAACACAAACTACTCGGCAGCCACATGAGGAATTTGAGCATTTCAGATGCATCGTAAAAACATATTCAATCCAATCAGGGTCAAAAGCCGGATGATTGGTGTCTATTGGTTCTTTATATTGTTTTTTGAATTCATCTTTTTCGCACGATAGCGATTGAACTCCGCATTTAGGACATGGCCATACTGGAATGTTGTCGCCGTGAAAATATGATTTGAACAAATTATCGTCGAGCACTAAGGCTTTCTCCATATATGGCATAACATTTTGTTAATGCGCATACGCGTTTATACAGATTTGAAATCTTCTTAATATCACTATAAATAATTGATTCTAAAACCATAAATAGAGATACCAACAAAAGCTAAATCAGGAAAAGCGAGCGTGCGCCTTATTCCTTTTATCCACAGCGCGTTATTTCTGCTCTATGAATCCTTATTCATTGATATTAGAGGACTTTCTTACTTACCTCCAGTACAAAACGCGCACAATTAGTTTATTTAAAATGGCTAAACGTGCAAGAAAGTGACCATTTAAAAAATAAACTGTATATACACCCATAAATTGTGCTTTAACTTTCATCCCAAAATGATGTCAATTCGACGCGACGAAGTGGCGCGACTTTATGGCGTTTCAGGGTCAGTTAAAAATACCCTTTCTTAAGTCTGCAGAAACAATCTATGCCTTACGGTAAAAGTCGTGTTGCTAAACGCTAACTGAAACAAAGTGAATGAGACGTTTGGGCGATAGCCCGATAAAGCGACCTTTTGGTTACTTTTGTGTCGCTAGACAAAAGTTACCCGCTCAGCAGAGCGGAAAAAAGGTCGGGAATACAAAGCGTTTGAATGGAACATAAATTCCGCGTCGGATTAAAGCCGCGACCCACAATGAAAGCTTCGCTTTCAGCGGCATTTTTTGAAATTAAGAGTCGCTGCGCTCATGATGCCCTACAAAAAAGCAGCCTCGCAGATGAAGTCATTTCGACGCGACGAAGTTGCGCGACTTTATGGTGTGTCTGAACCTGCAGAAGAATGCTTTAGAAATACCCAAATTTCACTTCGTCTAGCTATACCGCAATTCCCCAGCGGTTATCGATTTCTTCCAGTAAGATTTCTTTTGCGGCTTGCTGAGCTTCGGCATCAGAAAGTAGGTCTAGAAAGTAGCTAACGGAGTTGGTTTTCTCTAGTTTTTCCATGAATAGAGACCGAAGTGCAGCGTCTGTCGTTCGAGGGATATCTGACTGACCTTTTTCGTAACGCGCTATCGTTTGTTCTGATACACCAAAGCGGTGTCCGAGCATTTTTTGCGATAGGTTCAGCTCTATGCGTAAAAACTTAAATTCCGCCGGACGAAGTGCCGTATGACTGTCTGCTATTGTCTGCGCTATAGCGACGTGCAGGTTATTCATATCATCAATGCTGGTGTAGTCTTCGCCGTCTATATGCTCAATGGTAAAACCGTTTTTTAGATAGACGTTAGGTAAACCACATTCTGTATAGTGATACATCGTTTTACTCCTAATGAACCCAAACCAATGTTAAGACTATGACATTGCTTTCTCTCATACCCGAACCATAACATATCAATTTGATAGGTTGTTTGTTTTTTATCAAGAACCCTCAACCATTAACTATGAGGTCAAAGCCCCTAGACCATAAGAGCTTGATTCCCGCCTTCGCAGGCACTTGTCCCCTTGTGGGAAATGACGTGTCTCAATCTTTTTTCCGCTCTAGAAGTCAATTCGACGCGACGAAGTTGCGCGACTTTATGGAGTTTCAAAGTCATTGTTTGAAGACCTATCTCCCATCAAATTAACAATCCATGCCTTACGGTAAAAATCGTGTTGCTACACAAATATTAAAAAACATAAATGAGACGTTTGGGCGATAGCCCGACAAAGAGACCTTTTGGTTACTTTTGCGGATCTGGGCAAAAGTTACCCGCTCAGCAGAGCGGAAAAAAGATCGGAATACAAAGCGTTTGAATGGAACCAAATAAACTCAAAAAGCGGCTTCGACGCGACGAAGTTGCGCGACTTTATGGAGTTTCAGGATCATTGTTTGAAGATCTATCTCCCAGCAAATAAACAATCCATGCCTTACGGCAAAAATCGTCTTGCTAAACAAATATTAAAAAACATAAATGAGACGTTTGGGCGATAGCCCGATAAAGCGACCTTTTGGTTACTTTTGTGTCGCTAGACAAAAGTTACCCGCTCAGCAGAGCGGAATAAAGGTTGAGAATACAAAGCGTTTGAGTGGAATCCGAAGAAGAGAATAACCCCACCCTAACCCCTTGGAAGACATAAGGGGAGGGAAAAAGAGCTACAGTTCTATGACTCTAGCGTTATCACCGATGCGACTCCCAACATGGCTGACTAAGACTAAGATATCTGGTTTATAGTCGTTCTGCAGTGAGTGACAAATGGTTTCTATGGTGGCTTTGTCTAGTCCGTCGAAGGGTTCGTCTAGTAATAGCACGGGGGCTTGTCTCAATAGTAGGCGTGCTAACGCGAGGCGTTTACGTTGTCCGCCTGAAAGGTTACGACCTTGTGGGCTTAATAGGGTTTCTAAACCATTAGGAAGGCTACGCGCCCAGTCGGCAAGTGCAACGGCTTCCAATACTCCCCAAAGTTGTTCGTCGGTCGCATTGGGGTTACCAAGGTGTAAGTTAGCCGCAATGCTTTGTTGGAAGATATAAGGCGTTTGTGGCAAGTAACTTAGTTGTGCTTGATACATAGGGTTACTGTAGATTGGGTATTTTTCATCGTTGATGAAGGCTTCACCAGACGACAAGCAATCACCAGCGATGGATGCTAGTAATGTGGATTTACCAGAGCCGCTAATCCCTCGAATCCAAACAAATTCACCGTGGTTTATTGTCATGTTGACGGTTGGACTGCCCATGCCACTGGAAGCATGATAACCACGCCACGTTTTAAAAAATAGTTGTTCAATTTTTTTTATGGGTTGTTCAGATGATGATTGTGCATCTTGATGAAGTTGATTCAACCGACGTAAACCAACCTGAGACTGGCCTTGTGCGACGAAGGATTGTACCAGTGGCAAGACCAATTCATTAACCGCTAATATAGACAAGGCAAAACCCACCATCCAAGTGCCTTGAACGCCTTCTAATAATGCCCAGTGTCCGGTTGCTGAATCAAAGCTTCCCGCTAAATAAAAGCTGCTAGCAAGTAGGATAATAGTCACGCAATACGCTAATAAGCGACCAAGGCTAACGGCTTGTTGAATGTGAATTTCGGTTCTTCGCTGACGTTCATCCAACTGCTCAAGACGTTGTGCGTAATCGTCCCAATGCCCACGAATGGTTAAGGTAATTAAGGCAGAAAACAAACTAACAAATCGACTACGGCGATGCACACCAAGAATTTGTCCAACATGCACAGCGTGACTGGCAAAACGACCACACACATACGGCACAACAAACACATGGAAAATGGCGGCAAATGCCAATGGCCAGAGTAAAACAGGCAAGATGAAATACGCTAAAATAGCCACCGCCGCATACGCCAATAAAGCATAAATCCAAGGAAGAAACACCACCAGCGGCCAGCGAATAATCTGATCAAGATCGCTGACGAGACGCTGCAATAAATCACCTCGACTTTGTTCATGGAGATTGGCGGAGTCTTTTGCGACGCGCTGATCCCACACCCAAAGTCGTAACGTCCGTAATAATCCCAGTAGATGATTATGCGCAGTTACCTGTTCGCCATAACGGCCCGCAGTACGAAAAATAGCTAAGCCACGCACAATCGCGCCGGGCGTTAAATAGTTAAACACTAAAGCACTGCCCATGGCAGAGGCCAACCCTGCCGCGGATATAAACCAACCGGACACACCCAATAACGCCACGCCTGCCAAGCTCGCGATAATGCCCACCAAAACAGGAACAGCAAACCCCAAAGGGTTGGCGAGTAGCAGGCTTTTAAGCGATAGCTTCGCGGTTTTTGTTGCGTGATTGCTCATTCAGGCCTCCTTTGGTAAGCGCCCAATGTTTATCGGCCCATAAAATGGGATGTGTGTCGTGACTGACGATCAATAAGGTTTTCCCCTTTGAAACAAGATGTAAGGTGTCTAATACGGCTTGAGCGGTATCTTGATCCAAGCCCGAACATGGCTCGTCGAGTAACCAAACATCGGCTTTTGACAACAACGCTCGCGCAATGGAAAGCCGTTGCATTTGCCCGCCAGACAAACCTGCCCCGAGTTCGGTTAATTTTGTATCCAGACCAGCGGGTAATGCTTGAATAAATTCATCACACTGGCTTTTTATTAACGCGACCTGTATATCTTCTTCGCTTGGTAACGCCGTGCCCTCTTTACTTCCAAGACCCAGAAGTAAATTGCGGCGAATACTGCCATTCACCCATTCTGGTGTTTGCGGTAACCATGCCAATTTAGCACGCCAGTCAGGCAAATTTATCTGTTGAAAGGATTTCCCGTTTATCAAAAATTGACCTTGGTAATCTTCTTCAAAGCCGAGTAATAAATGCAACAAACTGGATTTTCCTACGCCCGATTCACCGCTTAGCCAAACTCGCTCGCCCTTCATAATATCCGCGCTAATGGGCGCAAGACGATATCGCCCCTCATCAAGCCAACTTAGGTTTCTAAAACTTAATAAAGACAACTGGCTGGCACTGGATACGTAATCAACTTCTGCCACCTGATTGGCATCTTCAAAATTATCTTGCGAGCCTGTATTTAAAATTTCCAATAAATCCGTTGCGGCGGCTTCGGCTTTTTGCTTGGCATGGTAATCATTCCCAAGCTGGCGCAAAGGCAAATAAAATTCTGGAGCAAGTAATAAGAGAAACAAAGCTTGAGTCAAAGTAACCGGAGAACTTCCCACTTGCCACGGTAAGACTTCCAATAAGCCCAAGCCTAAATATAAGGCGATCATCGCAATCGACAAAGACGCGAACAGTTCAAGGGTAGCTGTCGACAAAAAGGCAAGGACCAACACACTCATGGTTGTTTTCTGGTACGCACTTGCACTATCAGACAAGCGTTGTCTTGCCTCGTCCGTTTTTTTGAGTCGTTTGAGTTCCGCCAAGCCTTGGCTCAAATCCATAAATTGATTGGATAGCATAGCCAGAACACTGAATTGACGACGATTGGCTTGTGCGGCTTTATGACCAACAAAGATCATGAAGATAATGACCAAGGGCGCAGTCATCATAAAGACCAAAAAGGCGATCCAAGAAACTGGCGCAACAGACAGTAGAATGGCACAGGGAATTAAGGTCACCATAAACACTTGCGGTTTATAGCGACTAAAAAAATCGTCTAACGCATCCACTTGTTCATAAACGCGTGTAGAAAGCGCCGCATCTTCTTCTATTCTTAAACGTGCTGGTCCAAGATTTGTCAAATGCGACACTAATTTACGACGCAAGCCGTAACGAATGTCACGGCTTGCGCTGGTGCAAATACGCTCTCGACCAAAGTTGGCCAAAGCACGTAATAAAAGAGCGAATAAACCCAATAGTAAAAGAGACAAGGAAAAAGACTGGTGCAACGCCATGTCCGAAAACACATTCGCTAACGCCCATGCTTGGAGCACCAACGACACCGTAAACAACACACCAAAGCCTTGAGCAAGTCGATATTTCGACGACTGCTGGTTTGCTAACTCGCCCAAAAATGTCGCTTCAGGTGTTTTAATTCGACCAGCTCGACGTGCCGCTTTTGCTTCCTTGTTCTTTCTCATTGAATTTACTGTTGCTCCTCTTCACCGTCATAACCACTAAACTCTAACCAAACGGCATTAACAATACCGAAAGAACAGGCTAATAATACACCTAGAACCCAAGCAAAATACCACATAATTTATTCCTCTATTTATTGCTAAAAGACAGAGCCCAAAGAGCTCTATCTTTTGTACCAATGACTAGTAAAGTGAATGATTGTTTTCTTCGATGTGTTTCTTAGTCAAACGACCGTACATCACAAAGTAGTTCCACAAAGTGTAAGCCAGAACAATCGGTACGAAGATACAAGCAACCACAAACATGATCATCATGGTGTTCTCACTTGACGTCGCATCCCACATAGTCAAACTCATGTTTGGAAAGCTTGAAGAAGGCATTAAGAATGGGAACATAGAACCACCCGCAGTAACGATAATGCCCGCAATACCCAATGATGAACTCAAGAAAGATAAAAAGCCTTTTCTCATTACAGCGGTCAATGCGGCGAACAACATACCAGCAATACCAATAATCGGCGCTAACATAAGTGCAGGCACTTTTTCATAGTTGGCCAACCATGCACCAGCTTGAACTTCGGCTGTTTTCATCAAAGGTGTTATCACTGCATTGCCATCGATAGCGCTGGTCAATACATAGCCATCAATTCCGAATGCCAACCAAACACCAGCAAGGATAAACAATACGGCTGCTAGCACACCTGTAATTGCGGTGATGCGGCTTGCTTTAGTAAGCAGTTCACTGTCGGTTTTCATTTGCAACCAAGCACCGCCTTGCGTCATCAGCATTAGCAAGCTTACTAAGCCACACAGAATCGCAAACGGATTTAGCAAGGCAAAGAAAGAACCTGTATAAGTCGCACGCATGTATTGATCAAACTCAAACGGCACGCCTTGTAACAAGTTACCAAACGCCACACCGAAAATAATCGGTGGAACAGCAGAACCAAAAGTAATCCCCCAATCCCAGCCTGTACGCCATTTGGTATTTTCTAATTTGGAGCGGTAATCAAAGCCGATTGGGCGAAAGAATAACGCAGCCAACACCAACAACATTGCAAAGTAGAAACCAGAGAATGCAGTCGCATAAACCACAGGCCAAGCAGCAAACAAAGCACCACCCGCTGTAATAAACCAAACTTGGTTGCCGTCCCAATGAGGCGCAATCGAGTTGATCATGATACGGCGTTCAGAATCTGTTCCGCCTATCACTTTAAGCAAACTGCCTACGCCCATATCAAAGCCATCAGTCACAGCGAAACCAATCAGTAAGACACCGATCAATACCCACCAAATCACTTTTAATAATTCGTAATCCATCTTACACCTCCTGCTTCAGCTGAGCCGTTTCTTGTTCAAGTGCGTAACGCCCAGTATGCAAACTAGAAGGGCCTTGTTTCGCAAAGCGAATCATCAAGTACATCTCAGCAATTAGGAACGCTGTATAAAGAAGTCCGAAGCCTGCAAGGCTGATCCAGATTTCTGTTGCTGTTAAGCTAGAGACCGCAACATGAACAGGTAATATCTCACCAATAGCCCAAGGCTGACGGCCGTATTCCGCAACAAACCAACCTGCTTCATTGGCAATCCAAGGAAGTGGTAAACAAATTACGATAAATTTCAGGAACAGAGGACTTTGACCAATACGACGACGCGCGTTTTGGTAAAAAGCAGCGGCAAAGACGAACAACATTAAGAAGCCACAACCGACCATGATACGAAAAGCGAAGAACAATGGCGCTACTTGTGGAATAGAGTACTCCACTGCCTGATCAATCTCTTCTGAAGTCACTTTGTTAATGTCTTCATTAAAGGCGGTGACTAACAAACCATAGCCTATATCGTCTTTTACTTTCTCGAAGTTTTCTTTTACTAGCGGATCGGTTGAACCACTGCGTAACTTCTCAAGCAACTGGTTTGCATAAATACCATTGATAATACGCTGGCGGTTATGCTCTTTCAGTTCTTTGATACCTTCAACTTCTTTGTCTAGAGAACGTGTCGCGATCAAGCCCATTAGGCCTGGAATTTTTATCGCATACTCGGTTTCTTGAAGTTCTTGGTTCGGGAAACCAATTAACGTAAAGTCAGCAGGTGCTGTTTGTGTTTCCCACTCAGCTTCAACCGCGGCCAATTTCACTTTTTGCACTTCGCCTAGCTCATAACCAGATTCATCACCCAATAGGATAACGCTCAAGATAGACGCCAAACCAAACGCAGAAGCGATGGCAAAAGAACGACGAGCAAACGCAAGATCGCGGCCTTTCAATAAGTAATAGCTTGAAATAACAAGAACAAATATCGCACCTGTTGTGTAACCTGCTGATACTGTGTGAACAAATTTCACCTGAGCGACTGGGTTGAAGATTAGGGCACTAAAATCCACTAATTCCATACGCATGGTTTCGTAGTTGAATTCTGAGCCTACCGGGTTCTGCATCCAGCCATTGGCAATCAAGATCCACAAAGCTGACAAGTTAGAACCCAGTGCAACACCCCAAGTAACAACCAAGTGCTTCACTTTGCTTAGGCGATCCCAACCAAAGAAGAACAAACCAACCAATGTTGATTCAAGGAAGAAAGCCATCAAGCCTTCGATGGCTAAAGGTGCACCAAAAATATCGCCAACGTAATGTGAGTAGTAAGACCAGTTAGTCCCGAACTGGAACTCCATCGTCAAACCTGTTGTTACGCCTAGCGCAAAGTTTATACCAAACAATTTACCCCAGAACTTAACCATGTCTTTGTAGACTTGTTTACCTGTAATCACATAGACAGATTCCATGATTGCAAGTAAAAAAGACATCCCTAGTGTTAAAGGGACAAACAAATAGTGGTACAGAGCAGTGAAAGCAAACTGAAATCGCGATAATTCCACTACAGCTTCGTTAATCATATAACTTCAACCCATTCATTTGATTGAGAAAAAAGACGATCGTAGACACTTACTTTATTTAGTGTTCTTGTTATCCAACGCCCACCGAAGCCTCAAATATTTATAAGGCTTACTATAAGGCCAGATTATGAGTGTAGTTGCGATTTAAAACATTGCGTTAGATCAAGATAAAGAGAGTGAAAGAAATAAGTAGTAAAAAAGACGAGGTACAGCAGAACTAAAATAGTTTCGAAACATGAACATAAAATGAAAACCTAGCGTCTCAAATACAATGTATAATCATTTACAACATCGAAAAACCATGACAACAGAGTTATTATTTTATTCTGGAACTTTCCTATGAAATTTATTTTCAACGTCTTACCTATCTCCATATTAGTGATTACTTTAACCGCCTGTAGCATGCCCAAAGAAATCAAAGAAAATGAAGATATTGCTCAGCAGGTAATCAATACACCTAGGCTCATTCAAAATCATGTCTTGTACATGAAAGGACCGGATGGAGACTTTAAACTTCATTACGTCAATAGTGACCCAAGTAAGACCGCACGCGATACAGTGGTATTTGTTCATGGCACGCCGGGAAGCTGGACAGCGTTTGCCCGTTATTTTTTAAACGCTGAGCTCCAAAAAAGCTTTCGCATCACTTCCATCGACAGGCCTGGTTGGGGAAAATCGACTTACTCTGGAAAATTTCCAACCTCACTACAAGCACAAGCCAATATGATCGGCCCTATGCTGAAAGACATATGGGAGCATAATAACAAACAAAAATTAATATTAGTGGGTCACTCCTTAGGCGGATCTCTCGTGCCTGTTTTGGCGGCCGATTATCCTCAATTTGTACGCGGTGTGGTTATTTTGGCAGGCGATCTTAAACCTGAATTAGCGCAAGCTCGTTGGTACAACAGAGTTCTAGATTGGACACCCAGTTTTCTGATTCCAGATAAATGGAATTATTCCAATATGGAAGTATTAGATCTAACGGGGAGCTTAGAGGCAGAACAAACTAAATTAAGTAAATTAACAACGCCCGTTACTCTTCTTCAAGGCACAGAAGACACCTTGGTCAATCCAGCCAGCGCGAATTATGCAACAAGCTTATTTAGCAACAGTGAGCTAAAGGTAAAGTGGATTCAAGGTGCCGGACACATTATTAATCTACAGCATCCAGACATGGTGATTGAGGCTATCCAGGAGATGAACATCCGTAGTAAGCAATAGTGATGGCAAAGCCTCACTATTGCGCCACTATTTCCTTCTAAACGACACTTACACTTAGGGAGTGTCGTTTAGATACGTCTTAGCCTCTTCTTGCCCCATGTATTTCGCCAATATAGATAAAGGCACATCTTTTAAATTCACCACGATCAGTCCATCCAATGAATTATGAAACGCTGGATCAACATTAAAGCACACTAGTTGTCCATTCATTTTTAAATACTGACGAATCAATACTGGCAAGCCTTTGCCCTGCTCCATTCTCGATAAGACCTTTGACAGTAGAGTGACGCTCGCTAGTGACGATAATAAATTAGGCTGCCAAAAAACCGAACCACTGTTTCTAAGTGGCGTCGATGGCATCACTAAGCTGGCTTTCTCTTTATCGTAATAATGAATCGACAAGGTTGCGGCAATTAATTGGCGTGCGGTATGACTGTAATCATTACTGATACTCACAGGGCCAAACAAATGCGTGTATTTGGGGTTTCGGTAAGCAAAGGTTGCAATACCCTTCCAAAGCAAAAGCAGAGAATGTAAGTTCTTTTGATACTTAGCAGCGACAACTGATCGACCCATTTCAATACTTTGATCTAAGCTGTCAATAAAGCCTTGATCATAGTTAAACAGGCTGCGTGAATACAGCCCTTCAAGACCATGAGCCTCGACCAATTTATCGACCAACCCCATACGATACGCACCAACAATCTCTTTATTGCCATGATGCCAAACGAACAGCTGATGATAATAAAGGTCATATTCATCTACGTCACACGCCAAGCCACTTCCTTCGCCAACAGCGCGAAAATTTTCCTCTCGGATACGACCAATATCTTGAATTAGCAGAGGAATCGATTGCGTCGGCGCGCAATAAACACTGAACTCACCTTGCTCAACCAACAGCATATCGTCTGGTAAATTGGCAATTTCGCTTTCTAACAGATCTGGGTCAATTGGTGCGATGATTGGCAAGTCTGTGCTGTCATGCTGGAGCAGACCTTCTTGAGCATATTGAGGGCTCATTAAATAGGTATTTAAGCGCAAGTAATTGACAAGATCTTGATTATTATCAAACTGGCTCACTTCCGAAAACGGTATAGCACTGCCGATCGAAATATCAATAACGGAAGATGCTTTATTCAGTAGCTCTCGCCCCAACATAGCCGTTCGCAACAAGGGATGAATACGACCGGCTTGGTAAAACAGCTCGCTATTTTTGCCATTAATAAAAATTGGCACCGTGGTCGCTTCGCTACGTTTTAAAAAATTAGCGACAGACTGGCTCCATTCGATATCTGCTAATGTTTGCTTTTCACTAGACTTGTTTGATGACGCTTTATCGTTCGATTTCTTAGGATAAGCCGACACTTCTCCGGCAGGAAACACAATTAACAGACCGTCATCGGCTAAATGTCGATGTGCCTCTCGAATCGCCTTGCCATTAGTACGTTGTGCCGATTTGCTACCAAACACATCAACACCAATAAACAAATCACTAATTTCGGGCAAACGCTTCAACATTTCATTGGCGAGTACTTTGACATCACTACGAACTCGCCCAACCAAATCGGCCAATACCACCCCTTCGATTGCTCCCAAAGGGTGATTTGCCACTATGACCACAGCGCCCTTTTGGGGGATACTATCAACACTTCCTTTGGCAATCGAGTAATCAATATCCAACGCTTCAAGGGTATAACGCATGAATTCAAAACCACTCTGATTACTTGGTCTTTGTTGATACAAGCGATCCAATTTAGCGAGTCCTGTCGCCCATTCAATAACGGATTCCCCAACACCAAATGGTGTGACTCTTTTTAGACGAAAAGGACTGGCTAACATAATCAGACTCCGCTATTCACAATGTTATTTAGTATGCCTTGTGGATTTTTTAGATCACGAAGCGATAAAAATGCCGCACTTAACCAAACGAAACACGCCATGGTAAACAGCAAACCACCGTCGTTACCAACCACTTCACCTACTGCGTTGAACTCGGGCATGACAATACCTAACGGCGTAAAGAGGTGGAAAAAAATCGCACCACTCATAATGCCTATTGCCATCAAAGCGCCAAGGCCATGCCAACGAGTAAACAGCAAAATAGAAGCAATCAGTTCAGCCATACCGATAATATAACCACCGTAGTTACCGAAAAAATCCAAACCAGACCAAGCACCCAACACGCCGAAGATATAGTCTGTTTCGTAGGAGCCAGTAAATTTAAAAAACAGCGACTGTACAAACACAAAGGCGATGAACACCGTGGGGAGATATTTCACAAATTGCTTATTCATTTTTATTAACCTTATTTTTAAATGTGATTTTTGATCCGTTGCAGCGAATCCTAATCGGGGTTAGAGAATTATTTTTTACGAATCAATGCAGGCCAATTCGCGTCAGCCTGCTTGATATGCAAAGCTTGGTTTTGGTCCCACATTTGCTTAACCTTTTCGTCATAATTTAGGTAAAGCTTGCCATCGACCACAGCCCATTTTTTCGGATCAGCAGAAGCAAAATCACTCTTGGCTGATATTGCCCAAGCGCAATAGCCACCATATTGAGGGGCATACTTCTCAGGTTCAGCTTTGAACATATCGAGATGTTCTTGCGAAGCAAAATACCAATCAGCGCCTTTATATTCAGTCACAAACTTATCGCTACCTTCGACCGGTTTATGGTCAGTAAAATAAGCCACTGTGTCATACCCACTCAGCGCTTTATTACTAAAGTAACCGGTGTAAATCTCATCTTGCGCTATCGCCAAATTGCTTATAAACAAGGCTAAAAACATCACTAAACGCGTCATAACAACTCCTAAACTTTGATTAAAGAGGAATACCAACAAGGGGAACCTTTTCTTGAAAACGATTGCCTTGAAAACGATTGTTTTGAAAGCGATTGCTTTGAAAACGATAAGTCTGTTCCGCCAGCGCTGCTGCCGTTAAATGCGAGCAAGGCGACCCAGCCACATAGCTCATTTGAAGATTGTCTTTTGCTGCTTGAATATGTGTAAAGCTCACGGTCTGCGCGTCTTCCCTGTGCATGCAAACCGATAAGTGAGAATGCTCTGGATGATGCTGGGAATGAAATGACATCAAGTCGCCTGGTGTTTTGGCAGCCAGTTCGCAGTAGATAGATTGTCGATAAGTAACAACGTTTTCTAACGCCACAGCAGACGAAAAATGCGGTGAAATAGCATAATCAATAGAAATGCGCCCACCATTCCATTGAAACTCCCGAACCTTGTCATTGCCCAATTCAAAGGCCAGCAGAATAAAAGGTGCAAATTGTTGAAGGTCCAACTGACTAAACTGCCGTTCGACTTTGGCAATACTTTCTGCGCTGGACAGGGCTTTTAGTAATTGCCCTCGACTAATTAGCTCGCCTGCGGGCTTTTTACCTTGGTAGTTATTCAGCAAACACAAGGACAAACCTTGTTCGTTCAAGCTAATCCAGCTGCCTTGTCCGACAGGGTCAATTGGCATCAACACCTCGGTGTCTTGCTGAACAAAAGACTGAGGTGGCAATGCAGAAGCGCGCATTTTTTGTTCATCACGATTAAAAAATATTTGATAGCCTGATTCGTCTATCCACCAAGAAACAGAACACATGATTATTGGCCTCGCAAAAAAGTAGCGGTGGCAGGCGCAATACCAAAATCGTCATCGATGGCTTTATTCAATAAACTTGCGGCGACTTTTACCATGGCGAAATGGTGATTTGCATGGAGAGCAGCGAAGGTAATCTCTCGCTCCAATGTTGATGACATAAGACAGGCTTGCGTATGCGAGACAGAGACTTCCGTCAAAATACTCACGTTTTTCTTAAGCTCTTTTTCCGATAAGCCTGTTAGCCAGTTTGCCAAGACGGTGATTTCTGCTAAGGCAACAGAGCGCGAGGTCTCAACCGAGTGACCACGACGCCTCTGGTTATAATCAATCACCATGCTTGCACGCTGAATAGCGTTAAACACATCCAACCAATGACGAAAGTGCTCACCGATAGAACTGCTAATGAAAGGTTTCGCCGATGCTTGATAGTCTTCATCATCTAGCATCTGCAAACAGCGAGAAGCCTGAGATAATATCTCAAGACAGCCTTGCACTGTTGCTGAATAACCCACTGGCGACAACGCGATTACCTCTCTCTGTTTTAGTACCGATTGCATATTATTTCCTTCAAAAAATTACTCTTAGCCAACGCCTCAACACTCACTTTTCACTGCATTTAATCAGTACTTGGATAATCTTGAGTCAGCCTTTTTTCTTCTCGCCACGCTTTCCACAACGTTCGAATAGATGGAGATTTAAAGCCGCGCTTTTTCTGTAAAGCACCGATCTCAAACAAGATTCGATACTGTTTTAGGAGGGTGCTAAAGATCTCAGACAGCTTGGTGTGGCGATCCCAAATGTGCGTTGCTTCACTACTCGCACCATTCATTTCCAAAATGGAAAATTTTTCGCCTGCCATAAAAGACTCAATATCAGCAAACTTAATGTCTAAACGACCATAGTAGTAATCATCGACGTCCTTCAGGATCTCATCTAACTTGCGTGTTAACGACTGCGTAATATATTGATTACCATTACGAAAAATCGAACCACGACTGTGACTACCCGCAAACGCAAGAGGGTATTCCTCGCCTTCTGCTGGGATCCAATTCAGTTTTTGTGTGTGTCGTGGAAAATACAAATGGGTTAACTGACCCGCTCTCGGGCAACGCTCAATCAGTTGTCTCAAAGTGTGTGTTCCATCCCCCAACACACTTGGCGTATATTTCAAGGTAATGGAGATAATCTCGCCCTGCTCTTGTCCCGGATAACGGACATAAAAAACGCCTGCTTCCGCTTGATATGGCGCTTTGCGTTGCAATAAAAATTGTGCGGATGCTGGAAACTCTTTAATGTAATCATTAAGTTGCACTGCAGATTTCAGTAATTTGACACCAACACCGCGACAACCTAAGTCAGGCTTAGCGACAATGGGAAATGACAACTGAGCAGCGTCCATGGCTAGCAGGGCATCTTCTAACTGAACGGAAATATTCTCTTGGCTTTTCGTCAAAGTAATAAAAGGTTCAATCCATTGTTTGGCTACTGAGCCTGCCAAATTCAAAATATCGGTTTTAGATTCACCCACCATACCGCTTAGCTTGATACTCGGATTGGCAATTAAGGGCAGACAAACATCGCCGTGGCGCAAACCAAGTAGCAAACTCTGCACAACCACAGGTGCATAAAAAAACCAGCTCGGCATAAACTCATAAGGCGAAATGCTCGCCTCTTTGTCGACTTGGAGCATCGGCATTCCTGCATTAATTTTATTCGGCGCAATGAACTGCCCCTCTAACATGGCACTCATGACACACCTCGCGTAAAGGATTTATTAAGAAAACGATTCATCAAAAACAACAGACCAAAAGCCACAGGAATAAGCACCCACTTCAGCTCTGACACTTGCATAAATACACTGCTGCCTATTTGGTAAATCAGTGTAAAAACCACCAGAGTCCAAATAGAGGTAGCAAGCAAAACAGCACTAAAAAAGACAGGTAACGGAATGACTAGAAAACCACTTAAGGTAAAACCAATAGTTCTCAAGCCGGGAATAAAGCGAATCAAAAATAGATTCACAAAAGCGCGCAGAGTGAGTTTTCTTCTGACGACTTTAAAAGAAGAGTTGGTTAAAGCTCGATAGCGTAACCATCTAACTTTTCTCGCATATCGCCCCAAAATATACAGACCTAGATCACCCGTCGAAATACCAATAAAAATCGACAGTAATGCCAAAGATGGAGACAAGTCCCCATGGGCTGATAAGGTCGCTGCTGTTGCGATAGCAAGGTCTTCAAGTAAATAGGACAAGAGCACAATACCAACACACAACAACGCCAGTGACGTTGTTCCTGCTGTTAGCCATGCTTGTAATTCTGCAATCAAGATAAACCGCCTACCCGTATAATCTAAAAGCTTGGACAACTCCAAGCACCATATATATTGTTTCTATGGTTTAGACGTGGGCAGTAATTACTTTCTTACAAAAATAGTGAAAAAATTAGAATTAAAAATAGGAGAGAGTTAAGAAGGGAAAAGAAACAGTGCCGTAAGTGATCGCAGTAGAACTAAGAGTACTGAGCATCGTGCTTTTTTTTACGCATTAAACAATGTGCTAAAATATCCAGTTTTTTACTCTGTGTTGATTTTTGCCATTCCATAATTTCATTAATAGTTCGATAGCAGCCCACACAAACATCATCGTCATCCAGACTGCAATGTCGAATACAAGGACTGCTTATTACTTGATCTTTTTCATGGTTTTCTGACATGCATTACAACCTATTCCTATGAAATACAGTAAAGAGCTACTTTTAAATGTAGCCCCTTACTTGTATTAACCTGGACTCTAAACGGTGACCTTATCCAGTGCTTGGCTGATGTCCGCGATTATATCTTCTATGTTTTCAATGCCCACAGAAATACGAACCAGATCTCGACTCACACCAGCATTGGCTAACTCTTCATCGTTTAACTGACGGTGAGTCGTTGAAGCTGGGTGACAAGCCAGAGATTTAGCGTCCCCAATATTCACCAGACGAAGTACCATTTGTAGTGCATCAATAAACTGTGTTCCTGCTTCGATACCGCCTTTGATACCAAAACTTAACACCCCAGACGCTTTACCATTGGTAATTCGCTGGCTCATTGCATTGTATTTATTATCAGGCAACGCGGCGTAATTTACCCAATTAACTTTATCGTGATTTTGCAAAAAGGCCGCTAGTTTTTCTGCATTAGAACAATGGCGCTCCATTCTTAGACCAAGCGTTTCCAAGCCTTGCATGATTAAAAATGCACTGTGTGGAGACAATGCCGCACCAGTATTGCGTAGCGGCACAACTCGACAACGACCAATATAAGCCGCGGCACCCAAAGCTTCTGTATAAATAACATCGTGGTAGGAAGGATCTGGTTCATTCAACATTGGAAAACGTTTTTTATTCGCCACCCAATCAAATTTTCCTGAGTCGACAATAATACCGCCAACGGTGGTACCATGACCGCCAATGTATTTCGTTAATGAATGCACCACAATATGTGCGCCCAATTCAAAAGGACGACATAGGAATGGCGTTGCCACTGTGTTATCTACAATAAGTGGAATGCCGTGTTTATTGGCAATTGCTGCCAGCGCTTCAATATCAACAATATTGCCGGCTGGATTACCGATAGATTCACAAAAAATAGCACGAGTATTATCATCTATTGCGGCTTCAAACCCTGCTAGGTCATCCGCAGATACCATGCGAGTCTCAATACCTTGTCTTGGAAAGCTGTGAGCAAATAAATTATAAGTGCCGCCGTACAACTGACTGGTGCTGACAATATTCGAACCTACATCACAAATACATTGCAAAGCATAGGTAATGGCCGCCATACCGGATGCAACCGCAAGCGCGGCGATACCGCCTTCCATTGCTGCTACACGCTGCTCTAACACGTCCGTTGTTGGGTTCATGATGCGGGTATAAATATTGCCCTGAACTTTCAGGTCAAATAAATCCGCACCATGCTGAGTATCGTCAAAGGTATAAGATGTCGTCTGATAAATCGGAACTGCCGCGGCTTTCGTCGTGGCTTCAGAGGTATAACCGTGATGCAATGCAAGAGATTCTAATTTCATGGTGAGCAAACCTATTTTTATTATTCCAAAGAAAAGTGACCCTATTATATTACAAGGCTAGCGCACTTTAGAAAAACAAGTATTACTCATTATGTAAGGTAAATTTTTAATCCCAATTATTTCGACGCAAGCTTTTGATCTGACCTTTTTGTTTTTTCTGCTCTACCCGTTTCTTTTGCGAAGAACGCGAAGGCTTGGTCGGTCGACGAGCTTTTTGTACTCGAACCGCCTCAAGAATCAATTCTTTCAGCCTTGCCAATGCATCTTCTCGGTTCAGTTCTTGCGTTCGATGTTGCTGTGCTTTAAGCACAATATCGCCTTCTTTGGTCAGACGAGAGTCATTTAGTGCTAACAAGCGTTCTTTGTAAAATTCAGGCAAAGAAGAACTAGCAACGTTAAATCTCAAATGAATGGCCGAGGATACTTTATTCACATTCTGACCGCCTGCACCTTGTGCTCGGATTGCGGTTAGTTCGATTTCGTGGTCTGGGATCCCCACAGCGAGGGTAATTTGTAGCATGATGATTGCTTTATGTTTCTTTCTATTTGAATGACCAAGGATTATAACAGGCTTAAGAAGTGTTTGCTTTGGTGCATCGTTTATCAGTACATTATCGGTTACAATCGCCACTTTATTTCAAACTAAATAGGAGTTTTTTGTGACCCAATTCCGTCCTTGTATCGATCTACACCAAGGCAAGGTTAAGCAAATTGTAGGTGGAAGTCTGAATGACAAAGGCGCCACAGAGAACTTTATCAGTGAACACAATGCTGAGCATTATGCCAACATGTATCGTGAACATGGGCTCGTTGGAGGACATGTCATTGCATTGGGGAAAGGCAATAAAGAAGAAGCATTCAGCGCCCTACGAGCTTACCCTAATGGTTTACAGTTTGGCGGTGGTGTTAACAGCAGCAATGCTGAAAGTTACTTAAAAGCGGGGGCTTCTCACGTCATCGTTACTTCTTATTTGTTTGAAAACGGTGAATTCTCTTGGGATCGGTTAGACAAAATCAAACGCGAAACAGGAACCGATCGTTTAGTCTTGGATTTAAGCTGTCGTCGCACTCAAGATGGTTGGTATATTGCCACTGATCGCTGGCAAACCATTACCTCTACTCAGGTTAACCAAGAAAACCTAATTGAATTAGCAAACCATTGTGATGAATTCTTGATTCATGCCGCTGATGTCGAAGGCTTACAAGCAGGTATTGATGAGAACTTAGTTCAACTCCTCGGCCAAGGTTGTCCGGTTGCCGTAACATATGCTGGCGGAGCTCGATCTTTAGCGGACTTAAAGCGTGTTCATGAACTGTCTAATGGCTTAGTGGATCTGACCATAGGTAGCGCACTGGATATTTTTGGTGGCAAAGGCGTCACGCTAGATGAATGTATTCTGTGGAATCAATCTCAAAAATAATTAAAAGAGAGAGACTGGTTCTGACTTGTCTCTCTCTATTCACACTATCAGAGGGCCCCAGCCTTCATAGAGTTTTCATTTACACGTTTAATTCTATTTGCACTTTTAAATAGAATACTGCTATTGGTAACAGTCACTTCAGCTCGACATACAATCCGTCATACCGCATACTTGGTGACTTATTTTTCTCTTCTAATCTCAGGATTAATCAATGTCTACATTCCGTACCGGCCTTTTACTTGCAACACTTTTTCTAAGTGCTTGCTCGATGCCAATTTTTAAAGACTTACAAAACAGTAAAACTGAGACCAATTCAGCACAAAATACCGTAAGCACAGAGCAAACGCTTCCACTTCCTAGTAAGACAAAGGAAGATGAAATAGAAAAAGTAAAGACAAGCGTTATTACTGAGATTAATGAAAATAGTAAGGAAGCAAACACAAGTGTTACCGAGACGAATACTAACTTGGTTAAACAACTTACGGCTCAGAAAACACTCGCCTACGCCAATTTCACAGAACTTAAAAATAGAGTTGGAAACGCCCCGGCATTACCAAAATTGACCGTCAGTGGACAATTGAGCGAAAAAGAGATCGGCTCAAGTATTCAACAACTTCGTTCGTATGTTAGCAAAACCAATACTGCTCTTGCTGTATTGAACTCGCGCGTAAAGGATAGAGAAAAAGTGGCTATGAATGGGGATTTGATTCGGATTTTTCTATCTGAAGCAACCGTTACCCATGACGGTTCGACATTTAAAGCTCAGCCTCTTGTGGGGCAATGGGTTCGTGGCGAAAGCCGAGTCATTCGCTTAAAAGACAATATTTTGTTTGAAAACCCAAAATCTGAAGATTTACATATTACGTTTTCTGAAACGTACCAGCTTGTTGTTAATGATCAAGTCATCTCCACCGTCAATCCAAAACGAGAAAAAAACAACGCCAGCTTTAACGTAACTGCGTCAGATAATACGGGCACTATTGTTGGTAAATTAGACTATAGAATCGTTAATAACCAATAAATTATTAACGACACATAAATCATTAATAAACCATCAGATAACTACCATTAAATAAACACCACCCGTCATAACAAAAAGAGCTTCGAAGCTCTTTTTGTGTCTTTATCTAGCTCAATTTAGCGGCTTTTCTGCGTTTTTTCACGTTATCTAATACCACCTGAATGCAGGCTAAATAATCAACTATCATACTAACAAATAGCTTATTTTCTAATTCACCCACTAACTTACTAATACACTTTATCACTTGCCAATTAACCGACATCACACGGCTTAAAGAATGTTTGTCTGCTGTATTAAGAGCCGATAAATAAGCTGTTGCGATATACCTTGGCTCTGGACTCATTGTGCCAGTATCTTCCGGTAACCTTCCTACGCTCTGCAATAAGCGCTCTGCCAAGCGCCGATATAAAGACGATATCTTCTTAAACACATGTTTATCGACTGTATTACCTACTCGTCCACACAACGCAGAGTTAGCAAAAAAACCATCAAAACACATAGAAAGCATGTCACATAAAATACGTGAATCCCGATTTAGAGAAGGCATTTTCTCTGATCTATGATCGTCAAGCATGGTTGGCTCCTTTCACAAAAGGGTGAACTTTGTGCAAATAAGGATAATTAAGGCCGTGTTTAATGCAAAGTTAGCGCAAAAGACTAGGACTCCCTTATCTTCCTATGATTCCATAACCCTTAATAATTTTTTAATTAAATCAGGGAAAATAATAATGTCTTCACCAAAGCTCTTTATGCATGTTCAAGATCCATTATTAGCTTCAAATCTGCTTTCTTTAAATGGCGTTAGACAATATGAACTAAACATAAGCCATCAAAATGAAAACTGGCTGAATCAATTATCCGTATCAAAATGCGATGTTGCTCTTATCGAAGTCAATTCATTAGATGATGTTGCTTTAAAAGAACTCATTAACAGCCCCGCTCTGTATCAAACCGAGTTTTTATTTTTTAGTGAAGGAGAACCTGATCCAATACTAGATTGCCTAATGCAGAAAGGCGCTGGATTTCATTATCGATCACCTTACAATTTAAAACTGATTGAGTCCTCGCTAGAAGAAGTTTTCTGCGATCTAAACCGCTCCTACGAAAATACCAATACCCAAACCAGTTATTTGGATCAATTTGGATTATTGGTCGGTTCTTCAACCGCCATGCACTCTCTTTATCGCACCATCCGAAAAGTAGCCACAACCAAAGCCAACGCGTTTATCATGGGTGAAAGCGGCACAGGTAAAGAACTGATCGCCAACACTATGCATGTTTTCAGTCAGCGTGCTGAGGGCCCTTTTGTTGCTATAAACTGCGGGGCACTTAGCCCTGAATTAATCGACAGCGAATTATTCGGCCATGTTAAAGGTGCATTTACCGGAGCTCATAAAGATCACCAAGGCGTTTTCGAACAAGCCGAAGGCGGCACTCTCTTTTTAGATGAAGTCACTGAGATGCCTTATGAACAGCAAGTAAAACTATTAAGAGTCCTTGAAAGCGGTGAATATAAACCCGTTGGCTCCCAACAAGTAAAAATGGCCGATGTGCGTATTGTTGCCGCAACAAACCGTACATTAAGTGATGCCATCCGAGACGAAGTTTTCCGCGAGGATCTCTATTTTCGTTTAGCTCAGTTTCCTATCATGGTGCCTACTTTGCGTGACCGTGAAGGCGATGCCTGTGGCCTAGCTCAACATTTTTTAGCTTACCGCAACGCTCAAGATGGCCAACACAAACACTTTTCAGAACTAAGCCTAGAAAAAATCAATCGATACTCTTGGCCTGGAAATGTCCGTGAATTAAAACACGCAGTAGAGCGAGCTTACATTTTAGCCGACTCCGTTATCCATCCAGAACATCTTGTGACCAATGACCTCAGCGATCAAAGCGAAACAGATACGACGGCAGGCATCCCTATTGGTATGCGTCTCGACGACATGGAAAAAATTGCCATTTTAAAAACATTGAAAAATAATGATGGCAATAAAACGGATACAGCTAACCAGCTTGGCATCAGTGTCAAAACTCTATACAACAAACTCGATAAATATGACCACACTGATTTTTTATAAAGCACTCAAAGTGACATTATAAAGAACAATAGAAAAAGGCCGAGTAATCGGCCTTTTTCTATTCATTTTAACAATCAGTGTCTTTGGCGTTCACACCTTCTTTTGCTTCTTCACAGGTGTCTTCGATAGCGTTACCTGTATCAGTCATGGTGTCTTCAATTGAATTACCAGCGTTGTTTAACGCATCACCTGCATCATCCATAGTTTGCTCAACAGCATCACCAGCATTGGAAATTGCGTCTTCTACTTTGTTGTCATCAGAACTCTGATCACACGCAGCCAATGTACCAGCTGTCACAAGAACCAAAGCAGTATTTAGTAGAGTACGTTTAATGTTCATAATGGTAACCTCCATTTAGTGTTTAAAAGTTTGGGAGCAATCATTGCGATCTACGCCAGCCCCAAATAATCAACTCAACAACCAAAACAAGAAAATGATGTTCATGTTGTTGATTTCACTTAAGGTATTGCGAAGCACGTGCCAACTTTTATAAAACAATATAAGTAATTGATTTTAAAAAACTTTTAAGTATATTTTTTTAAAACATATAACTCACACTAACCTACTAACAAGTAGTTTTTACAAAATGACTCGGTAACTGTTTCCGTCGAGCAATTGTAAAGACGCAAAAAATATGACGGCCAATCCTCTTTATCGATGAAATAAGCCACTAATTTGATGAAATCAACCAAAAGACGCTTGAATGTTTGTAGACGTACCATAAAATTGGCCGAAATCTATGCTCTATTTATAAAAGCGACTATGAAGGACATGCTAATGAGTTCTACGTTGTACACCTCACCAACACTAGACGGTTTTCGTATGCCTGCAGAGCACGAGCCGCAAGATCAAGTGTGGATGGCTTGGCCAACCCGCGAAGACAACTGGCGAGAAAAAGGCAAACATGCTCAAGCTGAGTTTGTTGCTGTTGCTACTGCGATTGCACAATCAACAAAGGTCACTTTCATTGTCGATGATAAGCACTATGAACAAGCTCGCCTCGCCTTACACGATCAAATCAGAGTAATCAAAATCCCTTCTGATGATTGTTGGATGCGCGACATAGGTGCCACCTATGTTATTAACGATCTTGGGGAACGACGCGCTAATAGTTGGCAGTTTAACGCTTGGGGTGGCGAACTAGATGGATTGTATGACTCTTGGGAACAAGACAATGCGGTCGCTGAAAAAATGGCTGCTGTCACAGATGACTATGTTTACCAGGTGCCGTTGATTCTAGAAGGTGGGTCTATTCATGTCGACGGAGAGGGCACCTTATTCACCACAGAAGAATGCCTACTTCACCCAAGTCGTAATCCACATCTAAGTAAAAAAGAGATCGAGGATTTATTGAAGGCATACTTAAGCGTTGAAAAAATTGTTTGGTTAAAAAACGGGCTTTATAACGATGAAACCAATGGCCATGTGGATAACATCATGCATGTTGTTCGTCCTGGCGTTGTGGCATTAACCGACTGTGAAGACCCAAGCGATCCACAGTATGCGATCAGTAAAGCGGCCCTAAAGGTCTTAAGTGAAACAGTAGACGCCAAAGGCCGCACACTAGATATCATTAAGCTTCCACTACCTGGACCGCTTTTTGTATCTGAAGACGAAGCTAAAAACCTACTCGACAGCGATTCTATGAATCGACAAGCCGGAGAGCGTCTTGCTGCTTCTTATGCCAACTTCTTAATAACAAACCACAGTGTGATATTTCCAACATTCGGCGAAAAAACCGATGATCACGCTAAAGATACTCTACAAAAAGCTTTCCCTAACCATAACCTAATTGGAGTTTATGCCAGAAATATATTGTTAGGTGGAGGAAACATCCATTGTATTACTCAACAAGTACCGATGAAGCGATCTATTAAAGAGTTTTAATCTCACTTAACCCCTTTAATAAGTTAACCTTTTATAACAAATATTTTGTAGCTTTTTTCACATAAAAGCATCAAATATAAGCCATTTTTATAGCAGCAATATTTCTGTTTGTAGTGCTTCCACACTATGCTAATCTCGTGGATTAGCACCTTATAAAACGGTTTAGAAAACGTTGGTGTTTAGGTTATTTTTTGGTTAGAACATAACCAGTCATTGATTATGTTCGGTTATACTAATTGAAGCGCATTGCTTCTTCTTTACGATGGCGTATTTCGCTTGGGGTAATATTAATGGATGCCACGTTTACTTTATTGGACCTAGGCTGGCAAGCTTACTTTCAACAACAGTTATCATTGGATGATTTAGAATCTAACCGTATTGCACGCATTTGTTCTAAGCAAGACAGCAAGTACGAACTAGTCAGTGAGTTCGGTTTTTTCACTTTAGAAAACCATTCAGATTTGCCAAATATGGCAGTCGGTGATTGGCTTGTTACTGACACTGAACAAAACGTCCTGCGTCTTTTAGAACCAAGCTCTGTATTTGAAGGTATCGCTTCTAATATAGACACGGTATTTTTAATGTGCGCCTTAAATCAAGATTTTAACCTAACCTTGATTAAACGTTATTTAGAACTGACTCACAATGCACAAGCTGATGCGGTTGTTATTTTGACCAAAGCAGATACTTGTGATGATGCGGCTGAAAAGCGTGCCCAAGTTGAGAAGCTTGATCCGTTACTCATCGTAGAAACCGTTAATGCTTTGGATGCTAGCAGCTTGCGCTGTTTATCCCCCTTACTTAAGAAAGGCAAAACCATTGCTTTGCTTGGTGCGGTTGGTTCTGGTAAATCGGCATTGATAAATACTTTGATGCAAGCCACAGAGGAAGGTAAAACACAAAGAAACATTGGCGATTCTGGCGCACTAAAGATCATGCCATCTGGTGCTATTTTGCTCGATACTAAAGGGATGCGTGAATTACAACTTGCTGAATTCGACAGCAGTTCCATTGCGAACTTCGCAGACATTATCGCATTAGAAAAAGACTGCCGTTTCAGCGATTGCCATCACCAAGGTGAGCCTGATTGTGCTATCAAAGGCGCAGTTAAGGCGAACCGCTTAGATGAGCAACGCGTGGCTGATTTCATGTTACTTCGCAATGAAGATAATGATGATGATCAAGTAACCAAATCTAAACCGCAAGAAAAGTTCTATCGCAGCGCACAATCTGATATACGTGCTCGAAAACACAGCTCTGCCGAGTAACTATTAATATTAATAGCTCAAATCAGCAAGCAGAAAGCAGAAAGCAGGCTAATGTTCATTAGCCTGCTTTTTTATGATTAGAATTCTATAAAAATCAAGAACGACGGCTATCCCCCTTTACAGCTCCCCTTTGAGTGTTTATAACAACTCCCTCTATTCGTTTTCACTCCACTCCAACAGAGGCAGCTTTTCTGAATCACCATGTCTAATACTTTACTGATTTATTCAACTACAGACGGTCACACAAAAAAGATAAGCCTAAAGATGAAAACTTTCATCGAGAGCCAAGGCCATTCAGTCACTCTTTTGCCAGTGGAAGAAGCCACGGCCGCCACACTAGCCAATCATGACAAGGTGGTTATTGGTGCCAGCATTCGCTATGGCAAACATCAAAAAGTGGTAATCGATTTTATTGAGCAGAATAAAACCCAGTTAGAAAGCAAACCAAGTGCTTTTTACACTGTCAACCTTGTGGCACGTAAACCAGAAAAGTGCCAACCTAGTACGAATCCCTACATCCTTAAACTGTTAGCCCAATTGGATTGGAAACCAGACTTAGAAGGGGTTTTTGCAGGCAAATTAAATTATCCGAAGTACGGTTTTATCGACCGCAATATGATCCGTTTTATTATGTGGATGACTAAAGGACCGACCGACCCAAAAACCAATATAGAATTTACCGATTGGAAGCGTGTCGACCAGTTCGCTCAATCCATTTGTGATATGCAATAACACAACAATAAGCCGCCTAGCTATCCTACTGATTTATTAGAAAAGGAAAAAATGAAATGACTGATACGCTGTTGCTAGCCTTTATCTTTCTGGTTGCAGGAGTCATTTCTGTCCCTATTGCATCACGTCTTGGGCTCGGCTCTGTATTAGGCTATCTGCTAGCGGGAGTGATTATCAGCCCAATACTGACGCTATTAGAAGTAGACATCACCTCTATCCAGCACTTTGCAGAACTTGGCGTGGTTATGATGCTATTTCTTGTTGGATTAGAACTAAACCCTAAAAAGCTCTGGGCCCTAAAGTCTAAGTTAATAGGCTTGGGGGGCGGACAAGTTATGCTAACCGCCCTTTTAATTATGGGGCTAGGGATGCTATTAGATCAAGAATGGCGCACTAGCCTAGCTATCGGCTTAGTCCTCGCGCTTTCTTCAACCGCCATCGTCATTCAAACGTTAACAGAAAAAGGCTTGATGAAATCAGATGGTGGTCAATCTTCTTTTGCAGTGCTGCTCGCACAAGATATTATTGTTATTCCGATGTTGGCTTTTATTCCTTTACTTGCGACACCAGAACTCATTGAATCCTTGAGTCATGCGGCTGATATATCACAGGCCGACGGTCATTCGGTTTCATTAGTAGAGGGATTAGAGTCATGGCAAACTGCGTTAGTCACCGTAGGAGCCATTGCAACAGTAGTATTAGGTGGTAGCTTCTTAGTAACACCTATCTTTCGTTTTATCTCAGTTGCAGAGTTAAGAGAACTCTTTACCGCGACTGCACTAATGTTTGTTATCGGTACGACGTTACTCATGTCATTGGTTGGTTTATCTCCTGCCTTAGGTGCATTTTTAGCCGGTGTGGTGCTCGCCAACTCCCCTTACCGTCATGAGCTCGAAAGCGACATTGCGCCATTTAAAGGCTTGTTGCTAGGCCTATTCTTTATGACCGTTGGCGCAGGCATCAATTTCACTTTATTGTTCAATCACGTTTTGTCCATTCTTGGCTTAACCATCGGATTGATTTTACTAAAAACCACCGCACTTTTTATACTGGGACGTATGTTCAAAATTCGCGGCTCGAACAAGTGGCTGTTTGCACTAAGCCTAGCTCAAGCAGGGGAATTTGGGTTTGTTTTACTTTCTTTTACCGTTAGTAATGCAGTGATCTCGCAAGAAGTTGCTGATATATTGCTGCTAGTAGTCGCATTATCCATGCTACTAACACCGATTTTGTTCATTATCTATGATCGTATTATTGCCCCTAGATACGCTGCAGATCGAACCGCTGGAGCTTCTGATGATATACCCGACGACAACAAAATCATTATTGCAGGTTCAGGGAGAATGGGGAGCACAATAGACAGTCTTTTACGACTAGCCGGGTATCACTCAACAGTTATCGACTTCAGCGTTAAGCGTCTTCGGGCACTGGAACGTTTTGGTGTTAACAATTACTTTGGTGATGCCACGCGACCAGATTTACTAAAAGCAGCAGGTATAGATGAAGCCTCGCTGCTCATTATCGCCATTGACAACCCAGAGCAAATTACCAAGCTCGTCAAGTACGTTAAAGAACATCACCCAGAACTGCATGTTATCGCAAGAGCTTTTGACAATAATCACGTTTATGATTTGTGGGCGTCGGGTTGTCGAGACATTATTCGAGAAAATTACGACAGTAGCCTACGTATGGGACGCTCTGCATTTGAGGCACTAGGCATATCGCACCATAAGGCAGAACAGATGATTGACGTGTTTAACCAACACGATAAAGTATCCATGGTAGAAGTCGCCGACGCTCATCAGATAGGTGTGCCCTTCCATGAGAACAACAAATTCATCGCTCGCCTAAAGCAATACCTTGAAGAGAAAAACCCACAACTTCAAAAAGCTATGAAAGACATTCAAGCTCAAGTAGATGACTAAAAATATTCGTATTTAGCACCAAGCAAGTTAGTGCTAAATACATTAATGGAGCGTTACTTTACTTTGCAGCTTAGCGAGGCGTTCATTCCATTTTCCTGCATGGGAACGCTCGCAGGCTTCTTCTGTATCAAAGCTAACTTGCTGACGAAGCTGGTTTAGCTTGATGTTTATGCTGTTTAACTCATTATTAATAAGCGTATAAAAATAATCATCTTGCTTATCTTCAATGGCTTTAGACAATAATTCGTCAGTTTCAAAAACACACACTACCTTGAGTGAGTTAGGAAACGCATTGTAATTAACTAAATGCGTTAGCCAGACAAAACCTTCCACGGAATCCAGCGCTATTTCACACACATTCGTTAATGCTTCACGAAGTGCATTATCAATTTTCTTATCGGATTTCTTCATAAAAACACATAGCTAATTTAAGAGACTGAAAGTGTAACCTGTTGCAGATTCACAACCAACTCTCACGAGCTGGTGCATTATCAAATCAACGGGAACCCAACCAGGATAAAAACGCATTTTTAGATATTAAGCGTTTCTAGCAACTATTCAGCTGCACTCTGATGCATTACACTATTTGCCAACTATAGAAACATCTTTCAAACATTCGATAAAAAGCAGGATCGCTATAAAAACGCCCTGCTTTTACTTTGATTAAGACTCCCAGTAAGGAATTACGCTGTGAAAAAAGTATTTATTGATGGCGAAACAGGCACAACCGGCCTTCAAGTAAAAGATCGTCTAATCAACCACCCAAGTATTGAAATCATCAGTATTGATCAAGACAAAAAACGAGATGTAGAAGAAAAGCGCCGTTTGATGAAAGAAGCGGATGTAACAGTACTTTGCCTACCTGATGATGCTGCTAAAGACAGTGTTATTTTGGCAAAAGAAGAAGGTTGTCGTATTTTGGACGCCAGTTCTGTCCATCGTGTCGCCGAAGGCTGGGTATACGGCTTGCCTGAGCTTGATGGCATGCAACGTGACAAAATTAAAGACGCACAGTTTGTATCTAACCCTGGTTGTTACCCTACTGGCGCGGTCTTGTTGCTGAAACCTTTGATTGAAGCGGGGTTACTATCCGCATCTTATGATTACTCCATCAATGCCGTATCTGGATACAGTGGTGGCGGTAACGCGCTGATTGATCGCTATGAAAGTACCAACAACGCCCCTATTTTTGGCGCTTACGGTTTGTCTTTTAACCACAAACACCTTGCTGAAATGAAAAAATGGTCTGGCTTAGATAACACGCCGATTTTCGTTCCTAGTGTAGGTAGCTTCCGCCAAGGAATGTTGACCTTCTTGCCAATTCAGCTAAAAGGCGATGCCACTATGGAACAGCTACAAGCTAAATTGGCCGAAGTGTATGCCAAGGATACGTTTGTAACCGTTAATGACTTTAATGTGGTTACAGATAACGCAGCGCCATTCTTAACGCCACACGGTCTTGAAGATACCAACCAAATCGAGCTATCGGTTCTAAGTGAACCGGGTAACAAGTCAGGCATACTAGTTGCCAAACTAGATAACCTTGGCAAGGGTGCATCTGGCGCCGCCGTGCAAAACCTAAATATCATGTTAGGGTTTGACGAAGCAACCGCCGTGAATCTTCGCTAATTAAATCGGTGACCTTGGTCTACCTGCTATAAGCAAAACAATTAGGTGATGATTTTTGCCTAATTGTTTTACTTAATTATTAGTCCTACTTTCCCTGAGTGATTTTATAATCAATTAAACGCTGCTTTTTAGATATTTTCTTCACTCCTTCCCCATTAATAGCACTTGATGCAGCTAAGCCAAGTAGCCGTCGAAATGTCGGACACTCCATATGACTTGGTGCAGAACAAACTGCAGCGTGTCGAAGACCATCCCGCATCGCGGTCAATTTTTGAATCGTTTTATCCAACTCCTCTGACTTACTTATCAGTAATTCTCTATCAATATTTGGTTGTCCTTTAGACCCCAACATACCTGCAATTTCATCTAACGAAAAACCAGATGCTCTTCCTAACGCAATGAGTGCCAGTTGCTCCAGTATATTTGCGTCAAATACCCGACGCAAACCACGTCGGCCAACCGATCTAATTAGCCCTTTTTCCTCATAAAAGCGTAGTGTAGAAGCTGATACACCAGAACGTTTAGCTACTTCAGCGATATCCATAAATATCTCTTGACCTCAAGTCGACTTGAAGTTGTACGATATCATCAGCCTTACACCCAAACAAATAAGAGACAAAGCATAGTCGGTAGTAAACAGCTTGAGCTCAAAACTGCTACTATGATTCGCTGCCTCTACACTCATTTTGCCGTGCTCTAATCGTCTATTGGAACTTTTTATGACAAATCAAAGCAATTCAACTGCGACATTAACAACTGAAGCTAAAAAGACTCACCAGCAACCCCCAAGTAAACCACACTGGCCGCTTTATCTCATCTTAGCGACGACATTTGTCGTAGGCGCTGTTTCCTATCAATTTCTGACACTAACCCAATCTTTGACCGCTGGGTTGTTGTTTATTTGTATTGCTTTTTGGGCAACGTCTTTGGTACCCGCCTATTGGCCTGCACTGGGGTTATTTGCTTTTGCTACAGCAACACAGCTGGCGCCAACACAGGTGATATTTGCAGGCTTTCAATCATCGACATTTTGGCTACTATTCAGCGGTATGGTGTTTGGTGCGGCCATTAATCACACTGGGATCAATTCACGCGCAACCCGATTACTAATGCTTATTTTGGGCAATAGTTACCAAGGCACTATTATTAAAATTGCTCTGTTTGCGATGGGATTGGCGTTTTTGATTCCATCTGGAGTGAGTCGTATTGTACTCATCATTCCAATCATCGCGTCTCTTGCCGATCACTTTGGTTATGACCAAAATTCCAATGGTCGAAAGGGGATGTTGTTAGCCGCCGCATTCGGAACCTTTTTACCTGCCTTTTCTATCCTGCCTGCCAACGCTCCTAACATGCTACTTTCGGGCATGACCGAAACTCTCTACAACATGCCTTTCTCTTATGGAGGGTATTTACTTTTGCACTTCCCTGTTTTGGGGCTAGGAAAATTAATCATGACCATTGGTGTGATTCTGTGGCTTTTTCCAGATAAAGCGCCAAGTCAAGCAATACAAGCAACCATTGAAAAGTCAGCCATAACGACAATAGAAACACGTCTTTTGATTGTACTTTGCGTGTGCTTTATTTTTTGGTTTACTGACTCGCTACATCATATTTCCGCTGGTTGGGTTGGACTTATTGCCGCTCTAGCTTGCCTATTACCAAGCCTTGGATTAATGGCAAAAAATAGCATCGACAAAGACATTCAATACGGCACCTTGTTATTTGCGGCAGGAATTATTGGGTTAAGCGCAATCGTTGCCTATTCAGGTCTTGGTAATATCTTAGTGAACTATTTAACGGAAGTGATTCCTTTTGCTAAAGATTCACCTCTACTGAATTTGAGCTTGTTAACCTTTATTTCCACTTGCGTAGCTGTAGTAACCAATTTGGCCGGTGTTCCCGCCATTATGACGCCCATGGCAGAGCATCTCGCTAACATTACGGGACTTTCTAATCATGCCGTGCTGATGACGCAAGTATTGGCTTTTTCCAATGTCTTGCTACCCTATCAGGCACCACCACTGATTACCGCAATTGCATTGGGAAATTTATCCATCAGCGCTGTCACTAAAGTCTGTTTGATGACCTTCATTTTGACAAGCCTGATACTGTTGCCACTGAACTTCTTCTGGTGGCACATTCTCGGAATGTTTTGATCCAGTTTTTAGTTAAAATAGACAAAAGCCGCTTATCCATTCAGATAAGCGGCTTTTTAATGACTAAACTATTTAATCAGCTTCTTACATTAAAAGTACAAAGGCTACTTCGCAGGCTGCCATACTTTAAGCTTAGACTTACGCATTTGATCTTTTTCTGCTGCAGAAGCGCCCCAATTCCCATCATAAACTTTACCTTCCCAATCACCGTAAGCCGGGTTAGGTAACATGATAAATGTTGTACCAAACAGCGCTTTATTTTTCTCAACCGCCGCGTTACTTTCCGCTAGGCTTTTGGTTCTAAAATCGTTCGAAAAATCGTTTAAATTATCTCCCATGAGTAACGCTATATCATAATGTTTAGCAACAGCATCACGACGAGGTTCTTTGTTACTGGTCGTTTCTCTAAGCATCAAATGTGCGTCATCTACATTCGGAAATCCCAGAGCGATTAAGTTTTTACGCGTGCCTTCTAAACCTGATGCTTTACGGTTGGTAATATAAAATACTTCCGCTCCATTGCTGGCTACATAGCTTAAAAAATCAGTCGCGCCTGGCATGGCTTTGGCCTTTGCAGCGTCCATCCATTCCCCCCATGTTTTGCTTGAATAACCAAAATCTTTGCCAATTAACCAAGCCTGATAACCACTATTGTCGATAACCGTTTCGTCAGCATCAACAATCACCGCAATTTTTTTACTGCCTTTATGTTGGCTGACGTATTGATCAAATTGCATTTTTGCCAAATTAAATGCTTGATAAGACAATGCTTTATATTCAGCTGAGGCTTGCATCCACAAGGTGGACATAACCAATTGTTCATTCAAGTCTTTAGCCGAGTAATCAGATTCTTGTGCAAGTGCGGAGAGCGAAAAGCCGCTCGTTAATAGTGCAGTTGATAAAACTAGAGTACGAAAAGTGATAGAAGACATTAAAAACCTCTCATTAATAGACGTATGTAACTCCGTAAACGCTTCTTGCAAAAAATACACCTTCTTTATCTATTCGTCTTCCTCTTTTTGCCATTCAAGCCATAATACCTATCCAGTCAGAAAAAGTGCTTAGTAGTCATTTGAGAACAGCTTTTTCAACGAAAATATCGTATTATCCCCGCTATTAGCCATTAACCCAGCATTCTAACTATTGATTCCTATGATACGACTTTCCAATATCCAACTTCCGCTTGATCACGACGCTAGCGCAATAGAAAACGCAATTTTATCCATGCTTGAGATTCCCGTGGAGAAACTCGTTAGCTTCAACGTTTTTCGTCGTGGCTACGATGCGCGTAAAAAAACCAACATCATGCTGATTTATACTTTAGATGTTGAAACGACATGCAACACTGAGCTCTTGAGCAAGTTTGCGGATCATCAGCAAGTGAAAGTCACACCAGATCTAGAATATCATCCAGTGGCGCAAGCGCCAGTAACCTTGACTGAACGTCCTATTGTGATTGGCTTTGGCCCTTGTGGTTTATTAACCGCCTTGGTTTTAGCGCAAATGGGTTACAAGCCAATCGTGCTGGAACGAGGTAAAGAAGTACGTGAGCGTACCAAAGATACCTTTGGTTTTTGGCGTAAAAAAATTCTGAATACTGAATCTAACGTACAGTTTGGTGAAGGCGGCGCGGGAACTTTCTCCGATGGTAAACTTTATAGCCAAGTAAAAGACCCTAAACAATACAGCCGTAAAGTACTTAACGAATTTGTCGCCGCTGGCGCGCCAGATGAAATCCTTTACGTCAGTAAGCCACACATTGGTACCTTTAAACTGGTCGCCATGGTCGAGAAAATGCGCGCGCAAATAATTGAATTAGGCGGCGAGATTCGTTTCAGTTGTCGCGTGGATGATTTGCACATTGAAAATGGCCAAGTCACTGGCGTTACGCTTGCCGATGGCGAGCAACTACATTCTAAGCATATTGCTATCGCCATTGGCCACAGTGCTCGTGACACTTTCGAGATGTTGCACAACAAAGGCGTTTATATTGAAGCCAAACCTTTCTCGGTTGGCTTTCGTATCGAGCACGAGCAATCGTCTATCGACAAAGCACGCTTTGGTCCAAATGCGGGTAACGAAATTCTTGGTGCGGCGGATTACAAATTGGTCCATCACTGTAAAAATGGTCGTTCCGTTTATAGCTTCTGCATGTGCCCTGGCGGAACGGTAGTTGCCGCTACATCGGAAGAAAATCGTGTTGTGACCAATGGTATGAGTCAATATTCTCGAAACGAACGTAACGCCAACAGCGCTATCGTGGTGGGTATTGATCCTTCCGATTATCCAGGTGGCCCGCTTGCTGGTATCGAATTCCAACGCAAGTTAGAAAGCCTTGCCTATGAATTGGGTGGCAGTAACTACGATGCACCAGCTCAAACCGTCGGTGCTTTTTTACGTAACGAAACACCAGAAAAACTGGGTACAGTAGCCCCCTCTTTCAAACCGGGTATTAAGCTGACCAACCTAGCTGATGCCTTGCCCGATTTTTGTATCGAGGCCATCCGTGAAGCCATTCCCGCATTTAACAGAAAGATAAAAGGCTTTGCCTTTGACGATGCTTTATTAACGGGTGTAGAAACACGTACCTCAGCGCCAATTAACATCAAGCGTGATAATGACAGCCTAGAAAGCATCAACACTAAAGGTTTATTTCCTGCCGGCGAAGGCGCAGGCTATGCTGGCGGTATCATGTCAGCGGCTATCGACGGTATAAAAATCGCCGAAGCTATGGCATTGAGCATTAACGCTAAAGCCGTTAAGTAACCATTAGATATCGATTATAGAATCTCACCAGAAAGGGCTCTCTAATTCATAGATAGCCCTTTTTCTTTTACTAACAAGCTACTTATCAGACCCGTCTGTCACATCAATGCCTCTCTCGTCAAACACTTCTTTGGCGGCAAAAAGGCCATTTAACGCGGCTGGAAAACCCGCATAAAGTGCCATTTGCATCAATACTTCGACAATTTCTTTTGGGGAACAGCCAACATTCAGAGCGGCATGGAGATGGACTTTAAGTTGTGGTGCAGCATTGCCTAATGCAGTTAATGCCGCTACTGTGGCGATTTCACGAGACTTCAAATCCAAACCAGAGCGGCTATAAATATCACCAAAACCAAACTCGATCATCAAGGTAGCGAATTCTGGCGCGATAGGTTGTAGTGCATCGACGACTTTCTGCCCTTGTTCACCGTCTATTTCAGCGAGCTTTTTCAAACCTAATTGATAGCGATCTTCACTCATTTTTCTCTCCTAAACATTTCATTAAACGACTCTTATTGCATTGCTTGTTACTATGTCATTTCTTACAATCGGAATATTTAGATAAAATAGAGAATCCATTTTTCAATATTGAAAAATAGCTTTAGTGGAATAGTTTATGAATGAGATGATTTGGGACGACACCAAAGCCTTTTTGGCACTGGCACGCTGCGGCACATTAACCGTAGCGGCAAAATCTTTAGACATGGGGATTGCTACGCTATCGCGAAAAATAGAACGTCTTGAGCGCAGCCTACAAACACCGCTCTTTTTGCGTTTTCAGACGGGTTATCAACTAACGGATGAAGGCAAAAGTCTCCTAAGTAAAGCAGAAGCAATGGAAACTGCGGCTTTTGCGTTTACCAAGAGTGCAGAGAAGGAATCTCAACTGACCGGAAGAGTCAAAGTTGCCACGGCGGAAAACCTTGCCACTCACCTCATTTTGCCAGCACTAGGCCGTTTTCAGAAAACTTACCCTAACTTACATATCGATATTGTCACCGACATTCATACCGCCAATTTACATCGTCGCGATGCAGACCTCGCCTTACGTATGGTGCGTCCAACCAATGGTAATGTCAGCTTCCAACGTGTCGGCACGCTAGGCTACGGACTCTACTGTAGTACTCATTACCAAAAGGAACGCAATCATGATAATGACAACTTTATTCAATGGGGAGAACATTACGAGCATTTGCCTGCGGCACAATGGATCTCTAATCAATTAGCCGGAAAAGAACCTATTATCACCACCACATCCGTGGCGACCCAAGTCAGTGCTTGTCTGGCGGGAATCGGCATGGCGATATTGCCACACCCAGTTGCTCGGCCCACTAAGCTTGTTTGCCTCGCAGACATACCAGAGATCAATCAAGATATTTACTTGGTTATCCAAACCGATTTAACCCAATCAAAACGCATTCGCGCTGTCGCGGATTTTCTTTCAGAGCTAGTAAAGACAAATCAAGACCAGCTTAAGACATAGTCGATTGTATAAATTATCAACAATCCCTAACTCTAAAACAGTCAACTATGTCGATGATGTTATAAATTAATCGAGTTAGTTTCACTCGCTTGCATTAGCTGCTCTCTGTGTTCTCGCATCCAATCGGCTAACGAATCCAACGTGGGCTTTAAGGTTTTCCCTAATTCAGTAATTTGATATTCCACTCGTGGCGGCATTTCGGGATACACCGTGCGATCCACTAAACCTAAAGTCTCAAAGGCACGCAGTTGCTTGGTTAATTCTTTCTGAGTAATCGGGGCAATCGCTCTTTGTAAGGCTCCAAAGCGAATAACATCATCCGTCACAATCAGGCGATAAAGAATCGGTATCGCCCACTTCCCCGAGACAAGATTCACAAAATCCACCATAGGACATTTGTCATCTAAATGAGTAAATATTGTGGCCATTATCAACAATCTCCTTAGTACCTTATTGGTACCTACTATTTAAAGCATACTAAAAAAAAGATAATGCCTCGACACACATCAAACTTCAAGGAGGCATACAAATGAAACGACTCGAAGGTAAATATGCATTAATTACTGGCGGAACAGCAGGCATAGGTTTAGAAACCGCTCGACAATTTTTACAGGAAGGCGCTCATGTAGCGGTCACTGGACGAAGCGAAGCGGGATTACAATCTGTTTCCAATAAATTGGAAGGCAAGGTTCTAACTATAAAAAGTGACGCTGGCACCTTAGCTGATCAAGAAAAATTAACCATGCAACTGTCTAAAACCTTTCCTAAGCTAGATATTCTGTACATCAATGCTGGGGACGTAACACATAAACCGCTAGAGGAATGGGATGAAAGTAGCTTCGAGCAAGTTATGAGCACTAATCTAAAAGGGCCATTTTTTCTCATTCAAGCGCTTTTACCTATGCTATCAGATTCGGCGTCTATCATTCTTTGTGGCAGTGTTTCGGCGCAAATTGGTTTACCTCAAAGTAGCGTTTATTCCGCCAGTAAAGCAGGACTTATTTCGTTAGCTAGAACCTTATCAGGTGAATTAAAAGACAGAGGTATTCGAGTCAATACGTTAAGTCCTGGCCCAACTCAAACCGATGCGCTAAAGAAGTTTGGCTTAGCCAAAGAAAAGGAAGACGCTTTGCGTGAAGAGATCAAAAAACTCATTCCACTTAACCGAATGGGAACCACAATGGAGCTGGCAAAAGCCGCTGTTTTCATGGCGTCTGATGAATCCTCTTATATGCTTGGATCGGAACTGCTCATAGATGGTGGTGTTGGGAACCTTTAAGAACAAGAAACACAATGAGTATTTTAAAAACTCATTGTGTTTCTTTAAAAAACAATCCAAAACTTGTGTTTTGAGTTCGATTTCGCTGACTTAATACAAAGATAGTCAGTAACAAAGCGAGAAATTCAGTGCTCGCAGCGGCATACCAAATTCCCCACTCGGCAAAGAAATAAGGCAGGATAAAAATCAACGGTAAAGAAAAGGCATAGGTTTTCATTATGCCTAAAATTCCCGCTCTTTTTGCATCACCAATGGCTTGAAAAAACATGCTAATCATCATTTGCGGACCAACCAGAAAAAGCGCCAAAGTAGAAAACGGTAAAATTCGTACCACTTCACTAATTACAGCTTGATCACTTACAAACAACATCCCTAAATCCCGTTTAAAAACAAACGCTATCGTCTGTAATAACAGACAATAAACAAAGGCAATTGTAAGAGCAATTTTAATACTGACATTTACCCGGCCCAACTCATTCGCTCCAAAGTTGTTTCCGACAATCGCTTGAAACGCCATGCTAAGCCCAAGCAAAGGCAAGAAAATAAACGTCATTAAACGCGTGATAATACCATAAGCGCCCACTGTCGTTGCATAATTATCAGCATCCCAAATTTGCAAATTATATAAGATGGCGCCAGATGTTAATGCTAGACCGATATAATTTAAGCTAGAAGGCGCACCCAAGGACAAAAACGTGAGCCAATGTTGTCGCGATTTTGACAACAGAACAATCTGAAGTTTCAGCTCGTTTTTCTGATATTTCCGATAGTAAAAGACCATAATTAAAGAAGCAGCTTGTGCCAAAACCGTACCATAAGCTGAGCCTTCTACTCCCCAATTCAAACCAACTATTAAAAAATAGTTAAATACACCATTCAGTAACACTGACAAAATAGAGACCGACGCCATGAAAGAAACACGCCCTTCGCAACGTAAACTGTCACCATTAATAGCCAAAACAAAGACCAAGGGAGAGAAGAAGATCAAAATCGAAATATATCGATAACTCATATCGGCAATCTTATTTGAGCCATTACTCACAGCATCAGTCAATGCGTGTCCGCCTAGTAAAAACAAGCCAATCAATACAATGCAGACCACTAAAGACAAACTTATCGCTTGGGAAAATACTTCCACGGCACTGGAGCTATTTCCTGCGCCTAATTGCCGAGCCATCAAACTGGCAAAACCATTCGATACAAGCGTTGATAAAGCAACGATCAGAATAAAAGCAGGAAACATAGAGGTCACCGCAGTCAGCGCCTCCGCGCCAACAAATACGCCAAGAAAATACGCATCCACCAGCGCAAATGAACCATTCACCATCATGATCAAAATAATGGGAGCGGCCGTTTTGAGGAACACAAAGGGTAAAGGAGCATTAAGAAAGCTATTATTTTTGTGTGATTTCGTTGTCATTCAAAATTCCGTTATATATCAGCTTGAATCAGGGTATTTAAAGCCTAAGTTACAATTCTTAGCCTCAGATACTATTCTAAGCCGCAGATAAACGTGAGAAATAATCGTAAAAAAACACTAAAACAGCAATACGGGCTAAGTTTTATCATTAAATACTAAGATTTTAATCAAGCAAAAACACAGTTAATGAAGCTATTAGACTATCTCAAATTGAATAATCACTTCCCCCTGATTCATAACTCGGTTCACACCTAAAGACTCAGCGGCTGGCACTAATCCATTTAAAGTTCCAGTAATAAAAAAGTAGTCTTTATTACCATAGCCGCGCTGAATACATTGCAGTATGCCTTTCTTAACGACCTCTTTCTTTGCCGCTAGAAGCTGATCCAGTTCAGCCGTAAATATATAATCTTGATTGCCACCTTCAAAAAGTAACTCACCAGTGACAGTTTTTGGAGAAACCAACACACCGTAGTTAAAGTAAAAGTCGCACGCTGAATGATTAGTCGGATGAATCTCTGCGCGAATCAATTCAACAGCCGCAAAAGGTACCAGTTCATTAATCAACTCATTCACTGCATCAGTCGTACTTGGTACAGTTAATTGAAAGCACACTTCTAACTCAGTACCGCGACATGCTTGATGTGCAAAGGTGTCGCCAAGATTAGCAAATACTTGGAAGTCAAAAATAGGAGAGATAATAATCACGCCGTCTTTATCTACAATCTTCCAACCTGCAATCACGGCACCTTGCTCAACAATTTTTGCAATCAGAGCATCCTGCGCCATACACACTGCATCGAAACGATCTGTTAACGATAATGACTCCTCATGCTGAAACTCTTTTATTACCTGAGAATACTCTTCGAAGACCATATTGTGATAACCCTTTAGAAATATTAATAGAAGTGAAAAACAATTCAAAAAAGCGCTTAGTTGCGGCCCAATACGCCGCTATATTATGAGAAAAAAACAAGATGAGATATGATCTTTGCGCGCTTAATAGCATAAATAAAAAAAACACTAAAAAATAATAATATCTGGATACTCCCTAAATGCGAATTGACCCAACTTCCCTAAGACTATTTGTTTGTGTCATAGAACAAGGCTCGATTGCTCGCGCTGCAGAATTGAATTTTATTGCTGCGTCTGCCGTATCAAAACGTATCAAGGAGTTAGAGCAATTGCTTCATACTCCATTAATGATGCGTACCAATCGGGGCGTGGTTGCCACGCCTGCAGGTCAAGCTTTGTTACAAATGTCGCGGGGCGTTCTGCACCAACTGGATGACATTTATAACCAAATGAATGAGTTCTCTCACGGTGTTCGTGGACAAGTTCGAATGGTGGCAAATATATCCGCCATTAGCCAATTCCTTCCTAAGCAGCTGCGCTCTTTTCTGAATCAAAACCCTTTGGTACAAATTCATTTGGAAGAAAAGATCAGTAGCGAAATCATTCGTGCCGTTGCAGAGAATGCAGCAGACATTGGCATTGTTACCATCGCCTCAAGAGAATACCCAGACCTTTCTATCTACCCTTATAAAACAGATCGACTAGTGGTCATCACTCCTGTAGGGCACCCTCTTGGACAGTATAAAGAAGTGAATTTTGTAGACACCTTAGGGCATGACTATGTTGGTTTACATACCGGAAGTGCTATTAACAACCAAATGATCAATGCCTCGACTAATGCCAATAAGCCACTCAATATGCGCATTCAAGTCACCAGTTATGAAGCACTTTGCAGCATGGTGGAATCAGGACTTGGTATAGGACTTATGCCTATCGATATTGCCCGCCCTTATATTAAAGCCTCTCGGATAGAAGCTTTACCGCTGCTAGACAGCTGGGCGCATCGAGAACTTAAAATATGTGTTCGTAGCTCAGATCAGCTACTTGATGCAGCCCACCATTTGTTAACCCATTTGCGTACCACCTGATGAAAAGCATTCCAGCCATATCCTAATGAGATGGCAACCTAACATTTAGGTACTTTTCTCTTACTCTATTTTGAAAGAAAATGACCCCAACAATTAAAATAATTAAGGGAAACGAGAATGAGCCAACGCGACTCGTCATCTAATACAGATTCCAAAAACGACACAGAACTGCCTCTAAAAGGCGTGCGTGTTTTAGAGCTTGGATCTCTCATCGCTGGTCCTTATGCTGGCAGCATTTTTGCGCAATTCGGTGCAGAAGTTATCAAGGTTGAACCGCCCGGAAGTGGTGATCCATTGCGCAAATGGCGCAAAATGTACAAGGACACTTCCCTTTGGTGGTATTCGCAGAGCCGCAATAAAAAATCGATCACGCTTGACCTAAAATCTACTGACGCACAAGCCATCATTCACGACCTTGTAAAAGACGTCGACATCGTCATCGAAAACTTCCGCCCTGGCACCTTAGAGAAATGGAATCTAGGTTGGGATCAATTATCATCCATAAAACCAGAACTCATCATGTTACGCGTTTCAGGATATGGTCAAGATGGACCTTACTCTTCTCGCCCTGGTTTTGCTGCGATAGCAGAATCCATTGGCGGATTACGTCATCTTGTTGGCCATCCAGATAGACCGCCTGTTCGAGTGGGCGTCAGTATTGGCGACACGCTTGCGTCACTTTACGGTGTCATCGGTGCCATGATGGCAATGCATCACTTGAAAGTGAACCAAGGAACTGGGCAGTTTATCGATGTTGCCTTATACGAATCTGTGTTCGGTGTGATGGAAAGCTTGATCCCTGAATACGGTATGTTCGGTTTTATACGAGAACGAACTGGCGCCAGTATGCCAGGCATTGCACCATCAGGTTCTTACATGAGTAAAGATGAACGCTACATTGTTATTGCCGCTAACAGTGACAGTATTTTCAAGCGTTTGATGAATGCGATGGAGCGAACAGATTTAGCGAACGACCCAGAGTTAGCGCAAAATGACGGTCGAGCTAGACGTTCCGACGAACTAGATGAAGCCATTCAAGCTTGGACATCTCAGCATTCTCTTAAAGATGCGCTTGCGATTTTGGAAAAAGCGGCCGTGCCATCTAGCGGCATAAACAATGCAGAAGATATTTTTAACGACCCACACTTTCATGCTCGAGAGATGATTGTTGAACACCCACTTGCTGGCGACGATAAAATATCACTTCCTGGCATAGTGCCAAAATTAAGCCTAACGCCTGGCAAAACTCAATGGTTAGGGCCAAAACTGGGTGAGCACACAGACGAAATTTTAGGCTCAGTTGGAATAGACGAAGACAAGCTTGCCATGCTACGCGACAAGGGTGTGATTTAGGGGCCTATTATGTTTATGCAGAACCTACCAACCAAGGTACGAATTAACGAAGTGGCGACTCGTGATGGCTTTCAAAGTGAAGCGCTTTTTATTCCAACAGATAAAAAAATCGAGATTATAGATAGGCTATCTTTACTGGGTCTCAATAAAATAGAAGTGACTTCTTTCGTATCACCAAAGGCTATCCCCAATTTACGTGATGCTGAAGAAGTCATGAATAGCATTACACGTAATCCCAAGATCACTTATGTCACCTTAGTTCCCAACGAAAAAGGCGCAGAACGAGCTTTAGCGACCAAGGCGGATGAAGTAAACCTGGTTATGTCAGTAAGTGAATCACATAACCTGTCGAATATGCGCATGACATGTGAGCAGTCCTTGGCGCAATTCAAGCGCATTTGTGAATTAATGAAAGGTAGTAGCATAGGAATTAATGCTTCATTAGCCACCTCTTTTGGTTGTCCTTTTGAAGGCATTATTGCACCAGAGCGTGTAATCGAAGTCATTCAACAATATCTTGAAATTGGTATTCAGAGCATTTCGATTGCGGATACCACGGGCATGGCGTCGCCACGACAAGTCTATGAGCTTTGCTCGCAAGTTCGCGATGTTTTTCCATCCCTTGATGTCACTTTGCATCTGCACAATACTCGCGGTATGGGCTTAGCAAACGCGCTTGCTGGTCTATCTGCAGGTATCACTCAATTAGATGCATCATTGGGTGGTATTGGTGGTTGCCCTTATGCACCAGGAGCCACCGGCAACATTTGCACAGAAGATCTTGTACATATGTTGGAGTCCATCGGTTTAGATACAGGAGTGAATCTTACCAAATTGTTAGACATGGCTCGTGAGCTACCAGAATTACTAGAACACGATATTTCAGGACAAATTGCCAAGGCAGGCTTACGAACTGAAACAAGGTCATTATCACAAAGTGTTATTGACCTTAAAGCTCGTATTGAAAGCACTAAAATCACCAACTAGCAGTATAAAAATAACGATTAATAATAAAAATAGGACATTATCATGAATTATAAAACTCTTCTAAAAACGGGTTTGTTGGCCTCTACCTTGATGGCTTCGTTGCCAACGCTGGCAGAAACCACATTAGGGATTTCACTACAGCTTCCGCTAAAACATCACCTTGGACAAAATCTTATCGACTTCAAAAAAGAAGTTGAAGAAAAAAGCCATGGTGACATTAAGATCAAAATTTACCCTTCTGCTCAGCTATTCAAAGACAGTGAAGTACACCAAGCGGTTAGTTCTGGAGCAATTGAGATGGGTGTGATGAGCCTTTCCCAGCTGGCTGGCACCATTCCAGCCGTAGATGTGTTTTATGTACCATTCATGTTCCCTTCCCAAGATAAAGTAGAAGCGGCGACTCGTCCTGACAGCCAGGTTCGTAAATTACTCGATGATGCCATTATAAAAACAGGTACACGTCCACTGTGGTGGCAAGCCTATGGTGGTGTAGCACTACTTTCTAAGAAAAAACCAATTGAACAACCAGAAGACATGGAAGGTATGAAAGTCCGTGTGTTTGGTAAAACATTGGGGAAATTTGTTGAAGCCGTCGGCGGTGCACCAACATCGCTATCTGGCTCGGAACAATTCCTAGCCTACCAACGCGGCACAGTAGATGCTGGTATGACTGGTGTTTCTGCAGTTGGCCCTCGTAAGCTTTACCAGGTAATGGATTACCTTACTTTAACCAACCATGCAGATATTGAATTCTTAACTGTTATCAATGAAAAAGTATGGGAATCGTTATCTGCTGACAATCAAAAAATCCTTTCTGACGCGGCACGTAAAGTTGAAGTGCAACTAAGAAACAAAATCAAAAAAATCGAGAGCGATGCAATCGTCGATGCTGAAAAACACATGAAGGTAATTCACCTTTCTGATGACGACATCATCGCTTGGCGTAAAGCGACCACCTCTGTTAAAGAGTCTTTCTTAGATAATTCAGGCCCTCTTGGTTTTAAAGTCATTCAAGCTGCCGAAAACCTTTAAGCTTAAAAATATCTATCGCGGATGATTTTTCGTCCGCGATATTTCGTTGTTTTTGGAGTATTGGCTATGTCCAACCATGAAGAAAAAAAGCAGGACTTATCCGCTTGGCGAGCGGAACACCCTGCTCTTTGGGTTCGTATAAACTACCGAGTCATTCGATTGTGCGGCCAACTATCAGCCGCACTGTTTGTTTTCATCGCCGCCGTTATCACTTATGAAGTCGTTGCACGCTATGTATTTACGGCACCAACTATCTGGTCAGAAGATATTTCATTATTGTGCCAAATCTGGGCGACCTGTTTGGGTGCCAGCTGGGTATTACAAAACAAAGCACTCATTCGCATCGATTTTCTCACCAATATATTGGGTGAAAAAGCCAAAAAACTGTCTGATTTTGTCGCGCTGTTATCGATCATCTTCTTCGCGGGATTTATTACCTTTTATGGCTATCAGTTATTAAGGGAATCCATTGAAATAGGTTCCGCCTCAGCAAGTATGCTAGGACTACCACTTTGGACAACTAAATCCGCTATCCCTATTGGGTTTGGGTTACTGACATTACAAGCCGTCATGGAAATTTTCTTGATGTTCGCGGGTGATTATCAAGAGCACGAAGAGGTTTCACTATAATGACGATTATTCTGTTACTAACAATTATGGTCTTAGCGCTGTTGATTGGCATACCTGTTGCTTTTGCTCTTGGTGGATTAGGCTTAGGCATGCTGTTGTTGGCTGGTTTTTCCCCCATGATGGCACCACTGGCACTTTACTCTTCCTTTGACAGTTTTATCTTATTATCTGTTCCACTGTTTCTATTGATGTCGAATATCTTACTGCAAGGCGGCATAGGAAAAGACTTATTTAGAGCCGTCCAATCTTGGGTCGGTCATTGGCCTGGCGGCCTTGGTATTGCCACTATTGCTTCTTGCACTATTTTTTCGGCTATTTCTGGATCATCTGTTGCCACCGCGGCAACCATAGGAAATGTAGCCATCAAAGAAATGACAGACCGCGGTTACAATCGTCCTTTTGTTTACGGCCTAATCGCCGCAGGTGGCACTTTAGGCATCCTTATTCCACCTTCCATTCCGATGATTGTGTATGGTGTTATTACCGAAGAGTCTATTGTCGATTTATTTTTAGCGGGTATCGTTCCCGGTTTATTAATGGCAGGTAGCTTTATTGTTTACTGCTTTTTTTACGCACGTTTCAGTAAAGACTACACACCAAGTGAGAAGGCGACTAGCGCGGAGCGCAAGAGTGCCAGCTTACGAGCAATACCAACTCTGTTACTTGCTAGCATCATCATTGGGGGTATTTATACTGGCGTATTTACACCAACTGAATCCGCGGGTGTCGGTGTTGCGTTTTCTCTGCTTATTGTCATCATGATGGGAACCTTTAGCTTTGAGAAATTCAAAGCTGCTGCGATGAGCACAATGAAAAATACAGTGACGATTTTTCTTATCATTGCTGGCGCAAAAGTCTTTGGTAAAGCCATTACGCTATACCAAATCCCCCAAGATATTTCGATGTTAGTCAGTGAAAATATATCTGAAGTAGGTTTGTTTATTGCGGCAGTGTGTTTTGTCTTGCTGATTATGGGCTTCTTTTTGGAGTCCGTGTCCATGCTGTTGATCATGATGCCTGTGCTTTATCCATCGCTTGGCATGTTAGGTATCGACCCAATTTGGTTTGCTATCATCTTTGTCATCATGATTGAGTGTGCGTTGATTACACCACCCGTTGGGTTAAATCTCTTCGTCATTCAGTCTGTATCGGGAGGAAAATCCTCGGAAGTGATTCAAGGCGTTTGGCCTTTCATACTCATCATGCTCGGCTGCTTGTTCGCCGTGTATTTTTTTCCCGCTATCGCACTGTATATTCCCTTTCAGTTATAAGCGAATCTCACTCACTATCAAGCTAAATAAACTGAGCTGGATAGTGAGTTTTCATAAAAACCCACTGTTTATGAACGTTAAACCTTTTATGAAACAAAGCACTTCTGACGCTGCTATTTTTATTTAGGAATCTTCAAAAATCCCCAGCTTAGTTTTGTTTAAGCTCAATAAATCTGTATCATACATCACCTTAATCCACCCTATGAAAAGGAATTCCCAGTGAAAAAAATACTTGCCGTGCTCGTTTTCACGCTTGTTGCTGCTTGCTTAGTTGCGCCTAAATTTATCGCTCCAAAGCATCAAGAAAAAGTAGTAGAACTGATATCAAATATTAACAATGCACCTGGCTACACCGCCAATATAGAGTCTAGCAATTTAGCTTGGTTCGGCTCTGAAAATAAAGTCCTCGTTACCTTTGACACCGCCCAAGTCGACCCAACTATTCACGGAGGGACACTTGCAGTAGAGATTACGATTGATACGCACTACGGTCCTTTGCTGTTTGCAAGCCAAGGTGTCTTTGGCTTATACCATACGGATATTCGTTTTGTAGGTGACAATTTACGTAATTACGTCAACTGGGATGCAAGTCAGCCTTTCTATGAGCTTTCTGTGCTTGGAGGCTTTACAGGTAATTTCAAACTAGCAGATGCCATTCCTGCATTTACTAACCCTGCAGATACAGTTCAATTCAGCGGCTATACAGGCCAAGGTCAAATGTCAGACCAAGGGTTTATTTACCAAGGTAATTCGGAGCAAATAGGACTGGTAGACGGCTACACGCCAATTACAGCAGAGGGTTTCGCGATATCGGTTGAACTAAATGCGAATCTAGCTTCTATTATGCAAGGTGGTTTTTACGACAGCACAACTGACGTAAGCCTTAATAAGCTCAAAATAGGTGACGATGCCGCATTTTCAGGCATCAATATAGAAATGAGTTCTAGTTTAGACCCAGATACTCAATTAGGAAGCCTTCAAATTGCCTACCTTATTAAAGATGCCATGATGGGGAATTTCACTGCGAGTGATCTTTCATTTGTTACTGAGCTTACAAAATTAAGCAATAAGTTCTTTATGGATTACAAAAAATTCTCTGATAAAGCACTCGCAGAATCTCAGTCTTCTGACGCTGTCTACGAAGTGCTATTTACTTTTATGCAAGATAATATCGGTGAATTATTGGCAGCAAAACCAGAATTCAACATCACTGACTTCAGCGGCACTTTCCCCGATGGCAGCTTTACAGCATCGCTAACAAGTAAACTTGCTGACATAAATACACCTACTCTTGATGAGTTATTTATTCCAGAGTTCTGGTTATACAACGCTGTTGTGGCAGCCAATATCGAAGCAGACGAACCTTTGGTTCGAAACTTCGCAGAGCAATTCATTGCCAGAAAAATGCGAGCTCCAGTGAATGCCCCTGAAGTAAAACAACAAGCATTGATGATCATTAACAGCTTTGTTCAACAAGGTTTGATTCAACTAGATGATGACAAGTATAAGAGCGAAATAACCATCGAAGACGGCCAAGGCCAAATTTACGATTCAGCCTTTCCTTTAATGTAAGTGACGGGGTTAAAAATAGCCTAATCACAAACTAAAAAGGCGCATCTTATACTCTGAAGAAACAGAAATAAGACGCGCCTTTTTTTAATTCAATAAAAGAATGTTAATTGCTAACAAAAGTCTCGCCATTATATCGAGTCACTAAGCAATCTTTGCCCTTTTCCTTTAGCATTTTACAAAAATCTGAGCTAAAGGATTTATTCAAAAATGGTCCAACTTTAAGCTGATACATAGTACGCCCATTTACTTCCTTCTGATTAACCAGAGGCACTAAACCGTCAAAAGAAGTTGGGTAGTTTTTTAACAATACGTTCCAGCCACGAAGAGCTTCATCACGATTACCGTATGACGCGACTTGAACACCATAGTCTTGTTGTTTTGTCGTTTCTTGTGGTGTAGACATTGTTGGTGAGGAGATTGTTTTTGAAGACATCGTTTTTGAAGACATAGCAGGCGCAGTTACAACAGGAGGTGCTGCCTTATCCATCTCGATATTTTCTTCTTCACTAACGGCCATAGAAGCTGAGTTATTATCTTGTCCTTCGATAGGCGCTTGCATAACAGCAGGTGCCACATTGACGGCCGCCATACTTTCGTCAGTTATCAAGTTGTTATTTATCAGGTCATCTGATGTTGATTCAGGTACTACTGACAGTGATTTACCTTGCTTTAGCGCTGCTACTTCCGCTTCTAGTTCATCGATTCGATCTAATTTCGACTGTACAGCTTGCCACTGCTCATCATGAGTCCTAACTTTAGTTTGCAAATCATCATAGGTCATAAAGGTGTTTTTATCACCCACCGATGAACAAGCACCTAATGATAAACCTGCCATGACCACAATCAACTTTTTGGACATTCCCATTATTTCATTCTCCATGTACATCATTAAGACTTATTACCTACTATATGCCCCCCATTCAGGTGGCTTTCCATCAAGCTAATAGTAAGTACTGTCCCCACAAAATTAAGGCATAACGAGCCGCTTTGCCAATCAAAACTAACGGTAAAAAATACCAAATAGGCGTCCGCAACACTCCTGATACTAAAGCAATCCCATCCCCAACAACAGGCAACCAAGTAAATAATAAGCTCCAAACACCATACTTATTAAAAAAACGTTCTGCCTTTTGTCGAGTTTTAGGCGTCACTGGAAACCATCTTTTATGCTCAAAACGCAGTAAATATATACCCAAAAACCAGCATGTTAGAGCACCAAGCGTATTTCCCAAGCTTGCCCAAAGCCATAGGTAAAATACCGACAAAGAGGCGTCATTTGCCTGGTAAAGTAACAACCCTTCAGACCCCAAAGGCAAGACAGTGGCAGACAAGAAAGAAACAAAAAAAATAATCAAATACTCTAACACTGTTTTCCTTTACCTATTTCCACTAAACACCTAAATAAAAAAACAATGACCCAACTCAATTTTACCTACTAGGCAACGTACAAAAAAACAATTACTCTAGAAAATATGGCCATATTCTATATAAATCAGCTATTTCAATAGTTCCCTTTACTAGGGTAAAAAGTCTAGTATCAAAAAGACTAATGTAATAAAACATAACCCAATCTAACGGAGCCAACATGCTGGATCGCATTAACGATATAAAAATTCGCTACAAGTTATGGGCTATTATTGGGCTCATGTCCATGGGTACAACAGCACTGATTCTGGTTTCCCTTTCTTCACTTTTTAACAGTCATGTGGACGCCAGAAAAGATAGAGCACAAGACATATTAGATATCGTCAATACTACGTTATCGCCAATTTTCAACAAACAAACCTCTGGTGAACTAAGCGTCGAAGAAGCTAAAAAACAAGCTATTTCACTGCTTTCTGAATTCCGCTATGGTGACCAACAAAGCCTATGGGTCATCAACACAAACAGTCAAACATTACTCAACGCGCCTGCCGCATACGATAGTAGTATTTCTCCTTCATCCCTTACTGAAGAATTAAGCAAGCCACTAGGAATAGTGTCTAATAAGAATTATCAAACTATCGAATTTGAGTATCAAGATAACAATAACAAGGTGCACAGAATGATCGCTGCTGCATCTACCTTCGCACCTTGGAATATTACCATTGTCGCCACTGCATCTATGGATGCTGTCATCAACTTTTTTCTAAAAGCTTTAATCGATTACGCCATTGTAGTAGGACTATTGACGGTATTGGTCGGCGGAACTGCTTTGTATATTATTCACTTAGTTACTAGTCGTATCACTTCTCTGTGCAAGACGATGACATCGGTGCAACACTCTGGCGATCTTACTCAGCGTGTAGAATTTACTGGCCAAGACGAAATGGGTGAAATGGCGCAAGCATTCAACAGTATGATGAATGACTTTCAGTCTATTGTTCGTAATGTCAGTCATTCCAGCGAGACCTTAGACAGCATCGTTGGTCAAACGAATAACTCGACAACAAAAACAGCCCAAGGCGTCGCAAGACAGTTATCCAATACAGGTAAAGCAACAGAACTCATGCAAAGCGTGATGACCTCGGTTGAAGACACGCTCACCATTGCCGAGCAAGCCAATAGCACGACACAAGAGCTTGGCCAACACTCCAAACAAGGACTTGGAGTCATGGATAAAGCCAACCAAGATATTCAACAACTCTCTGTTGAAGTTGGTGATGCAGCCAAGCAAATCCAACAATTACGCGAAGACGTTACTCATATCAACGACCGACTAGGCATTATTGCCGAGGTCGCAGATCAGACAAACTTACTGGCACTCAACGCAGCAATTGAAGCGGCTCGTGCAGGTGAACAAGGTCGAGGCTTCGCTGTGGTTGCAGATGAAGTACGACAACTTGCCCAGCGATCACAACTTGCCGCTACAGAAATAGGCGAGTTAATTGATCAATTGACCCAGCAAACGCTAGCTACAGTTGAAGTAATGGAATCCGCTAGAAATACAGCAAGTCAAGGTGCTGAACAAACATCTCAAGCAGGGCAGGCCTTTACTCAAATTGCCAATGGTGTACTTTCTATTACTGAGCTTAACAGCAGTATTAGCAAAGCCGCCGATCGTCAATTTAAATCTTCACAAGCGGTGAACCAAACCCTAGAGAATATTGCGAGTATTTGTGAAGAAACTAATCATAATTCCACCGATATTCAGACATCGGTAAACAATCTACAAGACTGCGCTAGCCAATTACGCCAGCTAGTTCATCAGTTCAGTACTTAAGAGAATCCCAAATCAACAGAGGCCATGCCGGTAAAAACCATGGCCTCTTTCTCTTTCCTAAAAACTCAACCTACGTCATCAAACATTAAAAAACGCCCCATAAACTGCATTTGAGTCCTATTTTATGCTCATATTTTGTGCATAAATGACAGACTTCATTGGAATCACACTATTTTAAAAAATTAAGTGAAAAAGAAGTTTTTTTACCACTTTATCTTATTGTTGAGTCACATTATGTTTGGGTATAGTGGTTTTAGACTTATTTAGTACTATAGTACGAACTAAGCTATGGGCTTAAACAACTGAGTTTCATAAAGGATCGAACATGGCGTCTGATACGCAAGATAAGCTAGATTCTCTTTATCAACATATCCAAGCGGTTATTTTATCCCGCCAACACCCAGTAACAGGACTTTTTCCTGCCAGCACCAGTATTAACAACCACGGTAACTACACAGATGCTTGGGTGCGAGATAATGTCTACAGTATACAAGCCGTATGGGCCCTACATTTAGCCTATAAACGAGCCTCTAATCCGCAAAAGCGTGCTAATGAGCTTGAATTTGCCTGTATTAAAATGATGCGCGGTTTATTGTTCGCCATGATGCGACAATCCCATAAAGTGGAAGCTTTTAAGCACAGCCTAGACACAAAAGATGCACTGCACGCCAAGTACGACACAAAAACAGGTTTAGAAGCCGTTGCAGATGATGCTTGGGGACATTTGCAAATTGACGCCACCAGCTTTTATCTATTGATGTTGGCACAAATGACCAAAGCCGGCAGCAAGCTGATCTTTTCTCGTGATGAATTCAATTTCATTCAAAACCTTATTTATTATATCTCTCGCACTTATCGCACCCCTGATTATGGTATTTGGGAGCGTGGTAATAAAGTCAATAATGGCAAAGCCGAAATAAACGCCAGCTCTGTGGGCATGGCAAAAGCGGCTATGGAAGCCATGGACGGATTAAACTTATTTGGTGAGGAAGGACCCGAATGGGCTGTCGTGCATTCTTTTGCTGATGCCGTTGCTCGCGCAGGCTCTGTATTGCAATCCTTGTTGCCTAAAGAGTCTCGCTCCAAAGAAGTTGATAGCGCTATTCTTAGTATTATTGGTTTCCCAGCCTTTGCGGTAAATGATGAGAAACTAACGCGTCGTACACGCAAAGAAATCATTAGCAAACTGGGTGGGGAATATGGCTGCAAGCGCTTTTTATTAGATGGCCACCAATCCGAGCTAGAAGACCAAAGCCGCATCTATTATGAATACGATGAGCTGATTAACTTCGAGCACATTGAATCCGAATGGCCGTTGTTTTTCACCTACCTTTATATCGACCGTTTATTTGCCAGAGACTGGGAAAGTGCCAATTTCTATCGCCATAAACTCGAGTCATTAATGGTCGAAAAAGACGGTCAAATGCTGTTGCCAGAACTCTATTATGTACCGCAAGAAAATATTCTCGCAGAGAAAGAAAAGCCAGGTTCTCAAAAACGCGTACCAAACGACAATCTACCTTTGGTTTGGGCACAAAGTCTATTTTTGGTCGGAAAAATGCTCGATGAAGAACTCATTACAACGGATGATTTAGACCCTCTTGGCTTGCATCGTATTCAGCACAGACCAAACAAAGTCACCACTTCGATGGTTATCTTGGCGCAAAATGACACAGTCAAACAAAAGCTACTAAATGCTGGCTGCCTTTGCCAAACATTAGAAGACATTGCACCACTCAAAGCCATTAGTGCTGACCAGTTAGTAGAAACCTATCGCCACCTTGGCGCTTCTGAGACTTTAGGTCTTACTGGTCGCCCTAATCGTGCGTTGAATAGTTTGGCGACATCTCAGGCGTTTAGCATCAATGACGAAAGTTATTTATGCTTGTCTTGGATTCAAAATGAAGACAAAGACTACCGAAAAATTGACCCTGCACTTTTTCAGGCACATATTCGGAACGAATTAAAAACCATCGCCAATCATTGGTATTATCAAGCGAATGCGGTTTTCAGCATTCTTATAGATGAAGCAATGAGCGAAATGAAAGGCAGTGACGAACTGTTTGAGTTTATTCGTTTACTGCAAAAACGTGAGCACGAAGAGTTTCGTGTTATTCCTCAATCGGCCAAAAATGCCTTCAAGTCAGGCAATAGACGCGCCATTATCATCAGCTCACTGGACCATAAACAGTTAGAAACAAAATTACCTGTTCACAATACGCCGTGGCCTTTAGCTGACAAACCAAAAGACTACGATGCAACCAATATAAAAACCGCCGAAACCGATGCCTTGCTTGCTCGGCTTATTGATAGACCAAGCTTAGACGAAGCCGTTGATTGTTTAATAGAGCTTGGTGGACGTCGTGCATTAATGAGCACCATACCAAACTCAACCCCCGCCATTACGGCTTATAAGGTATTAAATAGCGTCTACCTACAAGCACTACTATCAGAAAACTGGCGCCCTGCTCGATTGCTATATTCTCTTATTCTGAAACCCTCAACCGATCTAGCAACCTATATTGCCGATATTACGGTACGACAACGATTACTGGTCATTGGTGAAACACCGGAAACCGAAATCGATATCCACTCTCCTTTGCATCAAGACGCTATTTTGGACATGCTAAGAAGTGTTTCTTCATCGTCAATTGGTTTAGTTATTTGCCATGAGCTAATCGCTATCGCAGGGACACTCATTAAAGTACACCCTGAATTTTTCTCTGGTGTACGCACTATTCGTATTCACAACTTAGCAATGCTCTGTGCTCGACAATTTGCCCCAGAAGACGATGCGCCTGTCTTTGACACGCTATCCAATGTTTCTCCTAGCGAACTTTACGAAGCACTCACTCAAGTACTGCAACAAAAACATGATGAATTTGCTCATGTAGCCAATAACATGCGTTATCACAACAGTAGCGATGCGCAAAGCAAGATGAAAGATGTCGACTGGTTTGACTGGCGTTCTGAGCAGGGTATGATCACTAAGCTACCAGAATCTATGTTACTGCAACTGTGGGGAAGCTTGAGTCATGCGAATACGATCGTATTTGGTGATTTACAAAGTAATACCGCACTGGATTGCAAACGTGCACTCAGCTCTATGACACCAGGCGAAGACACCTTTGCTTTATTGATTGAATCCTTAACATCAGATATTCATCCTAGCTGGTACAAGAGTCTTATTTTTGAAGGTTTGTATGCCTTCATACAGTTTTGCCAGCAACATAAAAATTGTAAATTTGAGCAAGAAATCAACTTACCGGTGCTAGTTACTCAGGCCGCTTTGGATCATGCCAAGCAACATCAAGCAGAACACCCTGAAGACAGCAGAGCAGAGGCGGCTTTGGATGAGTTTGCCTTAATAACACCGAATAAAGTCAACCAATATTTGCGTTGGGCAGTGAGCAAACTTCACAGTCATCAGCACCAACATTCATCAAGTTAACACGCTCACTCTTGCTGGAGAAGTGAATGGATTTAATAAAAAACGCCCTAATTAACGATGTGCTAAATGCTCATTGTTCAGACCCATTTGGCTGTTTAGGACTACAATCATCCCCTTCTAAAAAAGGTTTATCATTACTAGTTTGGCAACCGGAAGCGAGCTCTATTCGTGTGTTAGCCATAGACTCAGACAAAGAACTCGCCACAATGAGCGAGACCAATGACAAAGGTTTGTTTTACGCCGAATGGCCAAATAAAAACTCACGTTTTCATTATCGTCTTGAAATCACCTATAAAGACAGAAGCACTTATACGCTGGTAGACCCCTATCAATTTCCTAATACAACCTTTATCGATCCAGAACACCATCAAGCGAATCAATACAAAAGCCAAGGGGCAATTCGCACTGGCGCCAAGGTGAATAATCAACTCACTATTCAAGGCACACGCTTTGCGGTTTATGCGCCAGCAGCACGTTCTATCTCAGTAGTTGGTGACTTTAATGCTTGGGATGGTCGTATTCACCCAATGTCCAGTAATGGCGATGGAATTTGGCGATTATTTATCCCAGACGTTAACCACGGCGCCCGCTATAAGTTCGAGATTAGAGCAAAATCTGGCGATATTCTTCCTCATCGTAGCGACCCATACGCACAGCGTATTGAACAATATCCATCTTTTGCCAGCGTAACCTGCTTTGATAACAAACACGCTTGGCAAGATGACGCATGGTTTAAACGCCCTATCGAAGACATCTATGAAAAGCCAATGAGCATTTATGAATTGCACATTGGCTCATGGCGTCGCAAAGGGGATAATCAGCCACTGACTTACCTTGAGATCAAAGATCAACTGGTTCCATATATCCAAGAAATGGGCTACACACACGTTGAATTATTGCCTATTACCGAATACCCATTCGACGGTTCTTGGGGCTATCAGCCTGTTGGCTTGTATGCGGTAACCTCTCGATTCGGTACACCTGAAGATTTCAAAGCCCTTGTGGATGCGCTTCACCAAGCCAAAATTGGTGTAATTATGGATTGGGTTCCCGCGCATTTTCCAGCCGATAGTCACGGTTTGGCGAACTTTGACGGTTCTAAACAATACGAATACCCAGACCCTAAAAAAGGCTGGCATCCAGAATGGAACTCTCTAATTTACGATTTTGGTAAAGAACACGTAGTAAACTACCTAATCAGCAACGCGGTCTATTGGCTAGAAGAATTCCACATCGATGGATTACGCGTTGATGCCGTGGCCTCTATGTTGTACCTAGATTATTCCCGCGAAGACGGCGAATGGATTCCTAACAAAGACGGCGGCAACCATAACTACGAAGCCATTGATTTTTTACGCCGTTTAAACGAAACCGTATATTTAAATCATCCTCGCTGCTTTACCGTCGCCGAAGAGTCCACCGCCTTTCCTGGGGTTTCTAAACCCACTTATATGAATGGTTTGGGCTTTGGTTTCAAATGGAATATGGGCTGGATGAACGATTCATTGAATTATATTAAAAAAGATCCGATTTATCGTCAGCATCATCAAGGTGAACTTAGTTTTAGTATGGTTTACGCCTTTGATGAGCAATTTGTTCTGCCGATTTCGCACGATGAAGTGGTACACGGCAAAGGTTCGATGATCACTAAAATGCCTGGCGATGCTTGGCAAAAATTCGCTAATTTACGCGCATTTTCAGCTTACATGTATTTCCACCCAGGTAAGAAGCTCAACTTTATGGGCAACGAGTTTGCTCAAGGTCAGGAATGGAGCCATGAGCGCTCTTTGGATTGGCACTTATTAGACACCGATTTCCATAAAGCTCAGCAAACGCTCTCAAAAGATTTAAACCATCTTTATAAAAACGAAGCAAGTTTGCAGTTTGATCATTCTCATCAAGGCTTTGAATGGATCAGTTACGACGACAGTGCCAACAGCATTTTGGCCTTTGCACGCAAAGCCAAAGACTGTGATGAACATACTCTTGCTATCATTAACTTCACACCAGCTCCTCATGGCAATTATCGCATTGGTGTGCCAAAGGCTGGTCGTTATCAAGTCATCATGGATACAGACGAGACAAGCTACACTGGAAGTGGCTTCGCTAAAAGTAAGGAATACGATACACAAACTATTGTCAGTCATGGCCGCGATCAAAGTATTGAACTGCAAGTGCCACCACTGGCTGGCGTTTTATTAAAATGGTTAGGCGAGCCTTAATCACTAGCACTTACAATATTGAGTAATGACGACAGCAACATAAATAGCATCTAGAGGTTTTAATGAACCAAGCTCACCAGATTTCCAATGGCTCCCCTTTTCCTCTAGGTGCCACAGTGACCGAAAACGGCGTCAATTTTGCCGTGGTCGCTGAAGACGCTATTCAGCTGTATTTGTGTTTATTTGATCAAGAAGGTAATGAACAAGACCCCCTGCCCTTTATTAATAAAAACAAGAGCATTTGGTATATGGAAGTCCTTGGTTTAAAAGAAGGTCAACATTATGGCCTTAGAGCCAAAGGCGAATTCAACCCCAGACTGCAATTACTCTACAATGAGCAAAAACTGCTGATTGACCCTTATGCAAAAGAATTAAACGCTAAACTAGTTTGGCACGAAGACCAAGCCGCGATAACCAAAGAAGGCCAAGCACACCAAACCGATTCCGCATATTGTGTGCCCAAATCAATTGTCCGCACCGTAGAAGCAAAGTCAGATCGCCCTGAAAGAGTAAAAGTCTCTCCGTCGAGCCGTGCCTTATATGAATTGCACATAAAAGGCTTCAGTAAAAACCTCCCCATTGAGCGCGAACTTCAAGGCACTTACCTGGGCGTTATCTCCTCTGCCGGTATCGAACATTTAAAACAACTTAACATCACTACGATTCAGTTAATGCCTTGCTTTAGCTTTATGACCGAGCGTCATTTACAGCAATTAGAACTCAACAATTATTGGGGCTATAACCCGATTAGTTTTTTTGCCGTAGAGCCTTCTTATGCCATAAAAGATGCGGTTACTGAGTTCCAGAAAATGATTGATGGATTACGCCAAGCAGGGTTCGAGGTGATTTTAGACGTGGTGTATAACCACACAGCAGAAAGTGAATTAGATCAATCCAGCGTATGTTATCGCGGCTTAGACAACGCTCGCTACTATCGTCATCAAGATGGTCAATATTTGAATTTCACGGGGTGTGGCAACTGTATTGATACTTACAGCCCCACCAGTATCCGCCTTATCTGCGACAGTATGCGTTATTGGGTCGACGTCATGGGCGTCGATGGTTTCCGCTTTGACCTAGGCGTAGACCTTGGTCGCACCGATCACGACTTCACGGCAAAAGCGCCCTTGTTACAAGCTATTCTGCAAGATCCGGTTTTAAGCGAAACCTGTCTCGTCATGGAACCTTGGGACATTGGCCCAAACGGCTATCAAGTCGGGCAATTTCCCAGAGGCTTTCTGGAATGTAACGACCAATACCGCGACACTATTCGTCGTTTCTGGCGCGGCGATGATGGTGTCGTACCCGAATTCGCAACACGTCTAATGGGGTCAAGAGACTATTTCCATAAAGGCAAAAAAAATGCACTCAACTCAGTGAACTACATCACTTACCATGATGGCTATACCATGAAAGATTTGGTGTCTTATCACCAACGCCATAATCTCGCCAACATGGAAGAAAACCGTGATGGACATGGTGATAATATTAGCCAAAACTTTGGTATAGAAGGTGAAACAGACGATAAAGCTATTCAAGAAAAGCGTTTAAATCAGCAACTCTGTTTTATGGCAACGCTATTATTAAGCCAAGGAACACCGCATATTTTAGGTGGTGACGAACTGTCTCATAGCCAACAAGGTAATAACAACGCCTATTGCCAAGACAACGGCATCACTTGGCAAACTTGGCAAGATTTAGATACTGAAACACATCATGCAAGAGCTGCCATAAAAGACACCATAGCGACACTCATGGCGTTACGAAAAACCTATCCTATTTTGGCAGAGATTCGCCTTGAAGATGACCCGCTTTACCAACATACATCGTCGGATAAAATCCACTGGCTAAACGAATATAGCGAGCCAATGACAATTGAAAACTGGGCGGATGACAACCGACATTTCATTGCCTTAACTCTTACACCTGCAGACCCTTCTATAAATTTCTGGGTTGTATTCTATAGTGACGATGCACCGCTTAGCATTATGCTACCAGCAGACAACAATACGATTGAAACACTGTACAAAACACCAGGACTTAGCATCAAAGATAACGCACTCCATTGCGCTTATCGGGGCGTTTTTGTGGGTAAATTTTAATCGACCCGAATGTCGCCATTTTGGTTAAACTGTAAATCCGCTAATCGCTTATACAAGGCACAAGTTTCGAGTAATACGCGATGTGTGCCTTGAGCGATAATTTCTCCATGTTCCATCACAATAATTCGATCGGCATTCAATACCGTGGCTAAACGGTGTGCAATCACTATAGAAGTTCTGCCCTTCATCAAAGGCTCAAGAGCGGCTTGCACCTTATTTTCGCTCTCTGCATCTAGGGCACTGGTTGCTTCATCTAGTAATAAAATCGGCGCGTCTTTTAATATCGCCCGAGCAATCGCCACACGTTGTCTTTGACCGCCAGATAAACGCACACCATCTTCACCTAAACGCGTGTCGTAACCTTTATCCAAACGGGTGATAAACTCGTGAGCGTTCGCTTGCTCTGCTGCAGACTGAATGGATTCCTTGTTGGCATGACGATTGGCGTACCCCAAGTTATCGTAAACCGTTTGATCAAACAAAACCGTCTCTTGTGGTACCAAGGCAAAGTGCTGACGTAAATCGTCCAAAGAATACGCTTTAATATTCTCACCAGCCAAGTAGATACCACCCTGTTGAGGATCATAAAACCTTAATAACAACTCAAATAAGGTCGACTTACCCGCACCTGACGGCCCAACTAAAGCCAACATCTCGCCTTGCTTAATGGAAAATGACAAATTCTTTAACGCCGCATAATCCGGCCTTGTTGGATAACGAAACTCGACATGATCAAACTGAATAATTTCTTCACCTTGACGAATTTCAGCCATACGCTGAGAAGAAAATTCGCTAGAACCACTGACTACGGCACTTTTAGCACTGAGTAACTCCATAATACGTTCTGCCGCACCCGCTGCCCTTTGCAACTCTCCCGTCACTTCTGAAATCGCACCAACCGCGCCAGCAACAATAATGGAGTAAAATAAAAAACTCGCCAAATCACCAGCACTGATGGCACCAGAAATGACATCTTTTCCACCAAACCACAACATCACTCCAATACCACTCATGGAGAGCAAAATGACCATAAGAGTAAGCCAAGAACGCTGCTGAATACGCTTCACACTCACATTGAAGGCTCGATCAACCGTAGCTGAAAAGCGCTGTGCATCATGCTTTTCATGAGTAAAAGCTTGCACTACTTTTATGTGGCGCAGAGCTTGTGATAAATAGCGCCCGACATTAGCCACTTCATCTTGGCTATCACGGGATAAACGACGCACTCGTCGACCAAAATACACCACAGGCACAATCACAAAAGGCACACAAGTCAGCAAAATAAGCGTTAATTTAAAGTGCATCACAAGCAAGAATAAAATGCCACCAATCAACATCAAACTACTGCGTAAGGCAATCGACAAAGAAGAACCAATTACACTTTGTAAAAGCGTGGTATCAGACGTAATACGAGATTGAATTTCACTGGGGGAATTATCTTCAAAGAAGGAAGGCGACAAGGTAAGCAGGTGGGCAAAAACCGCTTGGCGAATATCTGCTACCACGCGCTCACCTATCCATGACACCAGATAAAAGCGACAGAAACTACCAATACCCAATAAGAATACCAAAGCGATAAAAATCATCAGGGCGAGAGTTAAACCCGCTTCCGACCCAGAAGCCAAACCTTGATCAATAAGAAATTGTACGCCCTTGCCTAAGCTCAACATAGTACCAGCAGTAACGACTAAGGCGATCAAGGCCAACACCATCTGGCGTCGATATGGTCGTAAAAAAGGCAAAAGTGTTTTTATGCCGCTATCAGCTTTTCCTCTACCAAACATTTCCTTATTAACAACTGCGCTATCAATGTTTTTCGACTTGCTCATCTGTCACAACCACCACAAAGTAATAATGACCGACACTATAGCGCATCTGTACCAGCACAAGTGGGTAAAAACCGAGTAGAGATATCTCAACATCTAACCTAATAAGGATCAAACGCCCGATTTGAACCCCATTCGGAAGCCACCCCAATGCTTACCATTTACAAAAATCGGTACAGAAAGGTCATGAAGGATCTCTCCTGTGTCGCGTTTGTAGGTTTGCAATAAAAAGCTCTCGATATGGGCACCGCATCGACTGCCAGTGGCGTCATTAAAAATACGTTTGCTACGATTGTTAACCAAATCTTTTTCGTAATCTCCTGTTAGTGGCTGACTAAATTTTTTGTTATGAGTCGGAAAGTAACCATTTATATCTACCGCTCCAGCAAACATCACCTGTTCATATTTTTCTAGAATAGACTCTTGAATCGTTGGAAACGCTCGATCACTAAAAGTATCGTAGGAAGTACTGTATTTCTGAGGGTTAGTGTTATTGATTGGTTTATAGTCTGTGGCAAAGATAGCTTGCTCTGTTAACTCCCCCTTTTGGATGCTTTCTTCGAACAGTTGAGAAATGGATTGAGCCGCTGCCTTGGCCGCCATAAGCAATTCAGAAAAGAACAATGATTGATCAACCTTGTCTAGTTCCCTAAAGACGACTTCAGCTCCCTTGCTCAAACCAGATGCTTCTTCGGACAATTTATCACTGCGCTGGGAGATATCTTGCAGTGAACCACTAATTCGAGAAATTGAACCATTAATCTGAGTACTGGCTGTCCCCAACTCTTCTCCAGCACTTTCTACTTCCGATAAAACAGATGACGCATTTTGAACCTCTTCTGTCAAAGAGATAAAGCGCTGGGCTTCTCCTAACAAGGTACTAGAAAGTGTTTCAGAGAGGCTTTTCAAAGATGACATTTCATTATTGGTTAATTCACTATTACGACGTACATCGGTCAACAAATTCGAGATCTGCTCAGAAGCATCAGCACTTTTGGCGGCCAACGCACGCACTTCGTCTGCCACCACAGCAAAACCTCGACCCTGTTCGCCTGCACGAGCTGCTTCAATGGCGGCATTTAACGCCAATAGATTAGTTTGCTCAGACACGCCCTTAATTACCGCTGTGATGGTGTCAATATCATCAGCACTTTTCGTTAATAATGCCAATTGCTCGCTGGCTGTTTGTACGTTTTCGGTAAGCTGATGAATCTGATCGGCACTTTGCGACAAGGCTGTTTGAGCGGTGCGACTCGATTCTGCTGTATCACTCATGGTACGCGCTAGCTGACCCAAATTGGTTGATAGCGTCAGCCCTGTATCAGACAGGGTTTCTACTGCTTGGGTAATTTGCTCGCTGTCATCGCGGGTAAGGTGTATGTCTTTACTTAAGGTGTCGACAAAATGAGACACTTCAGCGGCCCCCATCGCCATCTGGGATGTGGCACGAGTAACAGTTTTACTCACTTCAGAAAAGGTTGGGTGATCACTATTAACTTCCGTGTTTTGAGAAAGAATTTCAGGTGCTTTACGAACAAATTTGGATATGAGTAAAAAAGCACACAGTAAAATACCAACACCGACGTAAGTCTCAGGGACCGAGCCTTGCAAGTAACCAAAAATAAACAGCACTAGAAGCCCAAGAACACCACATAACTGGAAATACCCCATCGTCTTTTCCTTCCCTTTAATTGTTATTTTTCCCCAGTGTTTAACTATGCAAGCGGAAGGTCAATACAAAATGAAGGGCGTAAGACTAAAGTCGCACAGAAAAACCCTGCAATGCTTGTTATCAGCAAAACACTGTCGCTAAGAGCAACACTTTTTGTTGCACCTTGTCGCTCTGAGCTAAAAAGGCATGCATCTTATATGGCTATTAGAAAATTTGAAAAATTAGATACTCAATGCGAAAAAAATAAAAATTTGAAATTAATTATTCTTAAAATTGCTTTTTTTGCACATAAAAAACAGAAAAATCCTTCATTAATCCTACTACACTAGGAAGCAAGCTCACGAAGCACAACAACAATAAGATAAGTGTTGCGCACGATCTGCCAGCGCATGTATTGAGGATGAAGACCATGATCACCAACAAAGTTAAAAACGAGTCCTTTTATCTTGAGTTAGGACAACTCACTCAAGATAGCGTTAATCATCTAGCGCCTTCTTTTGATTGCTTACCTCCCAACCCTTATGCTGATGGTAAATTCCGATTACGCCGCTATTCACGTTTTACAGTCGAGCAAGGAAAGTTACATCGCCTAGATTCACAAGCCTTTGTGCAAGATGAAAGCATTAACCACTTCCAAGGTAATGTTGTTCGTAGCTACGAAGAAATTGACAACAGAATAATTGCAGATCCAGCTTTTACAGAGTTATTTGAACATTTTCAAAGAATGTCTAACGTTGCAGATAACACACCAATTGAAGTCCATCAGTTGCGTATTTTTGCAGACCATAAAAGTGCCGAAGTCGCACCTGAAGGTGTCCATCAAGATGGTTTTGATCGCATCGGCATTTATGTCATGAAACGTCATAATATTGAAGGCGGCAACATCAATGTCCACTTAGATAAAAACAGTCCCGCGCTTATTAGTCATGATTTTGATAAAGGTGAATTCGTCGTTCTAAACGATCGTAAGTTTTTCCATAGCGCCCAACCCATAACGCCTATCGATGGTGATCAGGGATATATGGATATCTTTGTACTCACGGCGAATTTAATACATTAACCCGCCGTTATTAATTTCCCTACGATAATGCCCGACCTTTTGGGTGGGGGATTATCGTCAAATACCACCTTGCCTTTCATTTTTAGCCTCTTTTCAGGTGAATTATTTTAGTGTTTTAGCTTGCCCCATGCTATAAACAAGGAGCTGCTCTTTTTTCAAGTATTTACAGCTAGGATTTGCTTTTGACCAATGTAAGCTCTCTGGACATGGATAACAAAAAGGATATTCATCAAGAACTTATCGATATATCAAAAAAACGCGTTCTGATTATCGAAGATCTTGGAGAAATGCGTCTTATGCTGAAGTCTTTAATGACATCCATGGGCTATTCCAATATTGATGTAGAACCTTCGGGACAATCCGCTATAAAGCGAATATTAGAAAGGCCTTATGATGTCGTGTTATCAGACTTTAATCTTGGCGGGAGTATCGACGGGCAGCAAATTTTAGAAACCTCTCGCAAGAATTACTCCCAAGATCATTCCACTATTTTTATTATGATTACCGCCGACACAGCTTATGAAAGTGTTGTTAGCGTGTTGGAATATCAACCAGATAGCTATCTTGTAAAACCCTTTCCACCCGCCGCCTTTTTTCGCCGATTCGAACGAGTCCAACAACAAAAGAAAACCTTTGAAGGCATCAATACCGCCAGAAAAGAAAATGATTTTGAAAAAATGGAGTCTCAAGCTAAAGCCATCATGGCAAAGCATCCTAACCTTGCCAGTCAATGCTTAAAAATAATTGGCGAATCACTTTACGCTCGTGGCCGCTACAAAGACGCTAAAAGCCACTACATGCTTATCATTCAAAAAAATAAGAACCTTGCTTGGGCACATTATGGTATCGCATTATGTGAGCTTAAACTCGGTACTGTCGCTGCAGCCATAAAAAAACTAGAACACACTATTGCCCTAAGTCGCCATTTTTTATCTGCTTATGACTTGTTAGCAGACGCATACGAAGACCAGGGAAATCTAGAAGCTGCTCAAACGGTGATGAGCAGTGTTTTAGAAGTCTCTCCACGCGCAACAGACCGCTCACTTCGACTTGCTCAAATCAGTATGCAACTAAAAGATTGGTCTACAGCCGAACATGCTTATTCAAAAGTCATAAGGTTAACTCGAGATTCTAGCCAAGAGAAAGTCGAGCATTATTATGAGTATTTGAAGTGCTTAACCAATATGATGACAAGCCATTCAGATAACTCCAAGCTAGCTGATAAATTTAAACGCACGCTTATCCGTCTTCGTTCCTTTGGGAAAACCAACCCAGCAGCGATATCCAACTCTTTTCGAATAGAGATTCAACAATACTTAGCTAGGGATCATCTTGGTGAAGCCATTAAATCTTGGAAGCAATGGAATCGCCTAATAAAATCAGGGCAAGCTTCGCCTCTTACCGATGCTCAAAAACACACGCTAAAGAAACGTCTCGGCTTGCTATAATCGCCTTGCACCGTTATGGTCATGCGCTGATCTTCAAATTGGCGTTACCGCCACTTACACATTTTTATCCTTTACTATCAGAGCATCCATTATGACGGCTACTCATTCTTTTTCGTCCCTTATTCCTGATGTCATTTTAGATGCCGTAGAGTCCACTGGCTTATGGAGTGACTCGCGCATCTACCCACTAAATAGCTATGAAAACAGGGTTTATCAAATTGGTATCGAAGATGCGTCGCCTGTCATAGCAAAATTTTACCGCCCGGAACGCTGGAATGAGAGACAAATTAGAGAAGAACACCAAACATTATTACAACTCCACGCCGCAGGCGTTCCTGTCGTCGCTCCAATAAAGTTTAATGGCGAGAGTTTGCTTCGCCACAAAGGCATGTACTTCTGCCTGTCTCCAAGATTAATTGGGCAACACCCAGAGGCGGACAACCTAGATCAGCTTTATCAAATTGGCGAACTCATCGGCCAGCTCCACAGCAATATACAAACAACGCCCTTTCAAGACCGTATCAGCGTATCTCCTTTGTCACAAATGGACGATGCTGCTAATCAAATTTTAACTGGGCGCACTTTATTCGGACACGCAGAACTAACCAAAGCACTACAGCTACCAGAAAAACTCAAACCGATTTACAAGAAACAAATCCAAACACTACGAGATCAGTGCGAAGCCAGTATAAAGAGCTATTGGCCTACCCAGCTGCGCCCAATTCACGGCGACTGCCACCGTAGTAATTTAATGCTGCATGACGGACAATTTCACTTAGTCGATTTTGATGATTGCCAGAATGGCGTTGCCGTCCAAGATTTGTGGCTGCATATCACTCAGACCGAGAACCCCAGACAACAGTTAAGCGAAATTATTGAAGGCTATGAAACCTATTTGCCTTTTGAAACCCGCGAATTAGATTTAGTCGATGTATTCAAATGTGTGCGAGTAATTAGCTATGCGGCTTGGCTACAAAGCCGTTGGCATGACCCAGCTTTCACGAAAGCATTCACTTGGTTTGGCAGTGAAGACTATTGGATCAACCACTTAAATGAACTAAAAAAATGCGAATTAGAATGGGGACAAATTTCTCGATGATGCCTTTAGATGCAAGGTCTTTAAATACAACACCATTAGAACAATCGCTACAATCGCTGTTCGGTTTTAACGAGTTTCGTGAAGGTCAAAAGCAAACCATTGAACAACTTCTTGCAGGGCATTCATCTCTCGCCGTTTTTCCAACAGGCTCTGGTAAATCCTTGTGCTATCAATTCACTGCTACTCAATTACCTAATTTAACATTAGTCATCTCGCCATTAATTGCCTTGATGCACGATCAATTGGCCTTTTTAACCTCAAAAGGCATTCCTGCGGCTTGTTTAGATTCCAGCCAAAGCAAAGATGAAAGCCAAGCGGTTATGTCTGGCGTACAGAGTGGCGCTATTAAGATTTTAATGATCTCGGTTGAACGCTTTAAAAATGAACGTTTTCGTCGGTTTATCAAGCGCGTTCCAATTTCCATGTTAGTGGTCGACGAAGCTCACTGCATTTCCGAGTGGGGTCATAACTTCAGACCAGACTACCTAAAGCTGCCCTCTTACCAACAAGAATTGGCTATTCCATTAGTCTTGCTATTAACCGCCACAGCAACACGTCGAGTACAAAGAGATATGGCACAAAAGTTTGCCATTTACCCTGAACATATAGTGCAAACTGGCTTTTATCGACACAACTTAGATATTGACCTTATCCCCGTACAAAGCCATCAAAAACTAAACGCCTTAAAAAATATTCTCAATGAAGCCCAAGGCGCAAGTATCGTTTATGTTACTCAGCAGAAAACGGCCGAAGAGGTCGCTCGCGCTCTACAAGCCGATGGCTACTCAGCTGTCGCCTATCATGCAGGCTTGAATAGCGATATTCGCAGCGCTATTCAAGCCAACTTTATGAGCGGTAAAACACGCATTATAATTGCAACGATTGCCTTTGGGATGGGAATCGACAAATCAGATATCCGTTTAGTCATACACTTTGATTTGCCCAAATCAATAGAAAATTACAGTCAAGAAATTGGCCGTGCAGGACGAGACGATCAACCTAGCCGATGTGTTTTACTTGCCAATTTAGAAGGCTTAAGCACCTTAGAAAACTTTGTTTATGGGGACACTCCAGAACCTCAAGACATCAATAATCTACTGCGCTCTATTGCTAAAGACACCCTTGAAGGCGAATGGGAAACACAACTATACGGATTATCGAATCTCACCAACATTCGTTCTTTACCGCTAAAAACTTTATTAGTACAACTCGAATTATTAGACGCCATTACGCCAAAATACAGCTTCTACGCTGATGTCAAAATCAAATGGGAAGGCGATAGAATCGCTTTTTCCAACCAAATTCCAGCCGAATGGCAAGCCGCCTACCAAGCTATTCTAAAAGGCATTCAATACAAAAAAATCTGGGGCTCACCTGATTTTGACAAACTTTTTAATGAAGCAGGGTTATCTCGTGGAGATGTGTTACAGATCTTGGAATTTGCAGCGGATCACAATGTTCTGACGTTAGAAAGTAAAGGCTTAACCGAAGTCTATCAAGTCCACACAGAACATTTTCATCATCAAACCTTAGCCAGTCAGTTACACCAGTACGTAGATGAAAAACAAAACGCCGAGATTGAACGCATTGCAACTATGATTCGTTTCTTCCAGCTGAATCGTTGTTTGAACCATAACTTAGCACGCTATTTTGGCGACCAAAACGCACCAGAACACTGCGGCCACTGCTCAGTTTGTCGCGGAAAAACTCTTGCCTTTACCCAACCAACAGACACGAATGATGACCTTGAAAACTGGGCAAACCTTGCCGAATATGTCCAGCTGTTTAGTCAACATGTAGTCAGTAAAAGCCCAACGACTCAAATCACGGCGGTATTGATTACGCGTTTCTTAACAGGCCTAACACAACCAATATTCACTAAAGTAAAAGCCCGACAATTAAGCGGTTTTGGTGTATACGAAGAGCGAAGTTATGTTTCAGTGCAAGAAGCCGTTAGTCAGTTTCTTGCTCATCGTTAGAAAGTTCGTCTTCGTAGACACTGACTTCAATCAGATTGTTATCAGGATCATTAAAATAGACAGATTGAATGGGTCCTAGCGCTCCAGATTTGCTAACTGGCCCTTCTAGAATGGTCACTTTGCAGTTTTTCAGGTGATCAATTACTTCCGCCATACTCCAAGAGGTAATCAGGCACAAATCTCCAGATCCTTCCATCGCATGGTTGCGCAGCTCTTGGCCCAATAATTGAAGATTGATCTTTTGCTGACCAAAGCGCATTGCTTTGCGTCCGTTAGCAAAGGTTATAGGCTCCATTTTAAGCACGGTTTCGTAAAAAGACACGGCCTTATCGATATTTGCCACCGTCAAAACGATGTGGTCAAAATGACTGATCATAGCTCCTTGCCCCCTAGTGCAAGTCATCACAAAGTAAACAACATGCTACGAATGATTGACTGGAAAGACAAGCTTATATTACGCCTTAAGAAGCTCATTCTTGTCATGATCAGAGGCGCAATGCGCTAAGGTCTAAACCACCATTTATAAGGCTTATTTTTTGGCGACGATTTAACTTCTTTACCTTATGCTCCAAAACTAAGGCATCACTTTTCGAACCGACGGTTTGATGCCACACTAATTCCAGTGGTCCTTTACCTTTCAGGTAGCGTGCCCCTCGCTTACTCATACCTGAATGCTCTTTAAAGCGGCGCTCAACATCCGTACTAATGCCAGTATAAAGCGTGTTCAAGCGAGTCTTTATCATATAAAGACTCCACTCCTGCCCCTTGAAAATACTTTGCTCTTCCTGTTCATCTGTCACTTAATACTCCTATTTTGAGCATTTAATTACCAATAATCAGCAACAACGTAGAAGCTGTGGCAACTCCCATGCAAAAATTAAAGATTCGTTGGCGTTTTTGATCCGTTAACCAACGTCGAATACTCACTCCTGCCCATGCCCAAATAGAAATGGCCGGAAAACCCATCGCTGCAAATAAAACAATCATCCAAAAGCCAGACTGGACATATAAATCACCCGCGATTGCAAATGAACTGACACAGCCAATCGCCATCATCCAAGCTTTCGGATTAACATATTGAAAAAGCAAAGCTTGCCACCAATTCATTGGAGATGATGAAACAGTGGTTTCCAAGTTTCCCACTGGTGCACTACCAATTTTCCACGCTAACCAAAGCAAATAGGCGCAACCGACCCATTTTAATACACTGTACAAAGGTGGGTACCAGGTAAACAAAGCACCAAGCCCCATTAATGTCGACAGCAGTAAGCTTGCAACACCAAGCACAATCCCTAGCATATGCGGTAGAGTTCGACGAAAGCCAAACTGAGCTCCTGACGCCAATAACATAATGTTATTCGGGCCAGGTGTCACGGAAGTCACAAAAGCAAACATGGCAAGTGCCAAGAAAAATGATACATCAATCATTCCATTCGCCCCTTATTTTTGATGAAAAACAAAACATCTCGAATAAAGCCGATCAAAGTAGCCTGAGCTAATTCGGCATCTTTTAGCTCCTTTGTCATCCCTATGTCACTCATCTGCTGAATAGTGATGGACGCTAATTTTTTACGTGTTTGAAAACGCTCCACACCTTTTTGGATACAAACGAATAAGCTAACAACCAGCATGGCACTCTCCCTTAGATGACAAAAATCAGAACGAAATACGCTCTATGTGTATTGAGTAACCAATTTAATAGAAGATAGAAATACAATACAGATTCAAAAAATCACTTTATCAAACATACAGTGAGGGATTTTATTACACTGTATGGGCAAATAAACCCGAATCTGTATGGTCATAAAAGGCAAATATACATCTTATAATCAATACAGATATCAAAAAGGGTTTTAAGGGGGCCAAATGACACTTTATCAAAAACTTGCCAATCGCTTACGAGAGCACATACAGCATGACTTTTATAAACCTGGCGACAAGCTACCCTCTGTGCGCCAATTAGCCCAAGAACATGGGGTTAGTATCTCCACGGTACAAGAAGCGTATCGACAACTTGAGCAAGAGCTACTGGTAGAAGCACGCCCGAAATCTGGCTACTTTGTTTGCTCACAAAAGCAGGACAATCTGCCAAGTATCTCAAGGCCGCCCCAGCGCCCTCTGGAAGTGTCCCAATGGGAAGAAGTACTCAACATGCTGATGAATCGCAGTGGCAATAAAGGCGTGCAATTGCAGCATGCTATGCCAAATATGAAATCAGCAACATTAAAGCCCTTACTTAAAACCTTGTCAGACCTTACCAAGCAAAAACCAGAGTTAGGATTAGGCTACGCAGATATTCGTGGTACGAAAGAATTACGCATACAACTTTGTCGTCTTGCTGTTGCATCCGGTTGTCAGTTACACCCTGACGATTTAGTTGTTACTTCAGGTTGCCAAGAAGCATTATCTGTATGCTTGCGAGCAGTGACAGAACCAGGTGATATTATTGCTATCGAGTCACCAAGCTTCTATGGCTCCATGCAGGCGATCAAAGCTGCTAACCTAAAAGCGATGGAAATCCCGACCCATCCCGAAACAGGTATCAGCTTAGAAGCTTTAGAGCTGGCATTAGATCAATGGCCAATTAAGGCGATTTTTGTCACACCAACTTGCAACAACCCGATGGGTTACACCATGCCAGAAGACAAAAAAGAACAACTCTATCGGCTGGCACAAAGCTATGATATTGCCATCATAGAAGACGATATCTATGGTGATATCTCGTATCAATTCCCACGTCCTAAAACCATCAAATCCTTTGATGAAGATGGCAGAGTTCTACTGTGTTCGTCTTTTTCCAAAACCATTGCCCCTGGAATGCGCGTTGGCTGGATTGCGCCGGGGCGTTACCGTGACAAGGTAACTCATATTAAGTACGTCAGCAGTTCTATGTGCCCAGTTCTTTCTCAGCTTGCCATCGCAAAATTCATTCGCTTAGGCGGCTACGACAAACACATCCGAAAAATGAGGCAAGACTATGAGCAACAGCGAGATCATCTACTGAGTGTTATAAAAACCTACCTACCTAACAGCACAAGGGTAAGCTACCCTGCTGGCAGCTTCATTCTCTGGGTAGAACTTCACTCAAGTATTGACAGTGTCAAGCTAGTCGAACGCTGCCGAGAAGAAGGCGTTGGCTTTGCACCAGGCCCACTATTTTCGGCAACAGGGAAATATCGTAATTGCTTTCGGCTCAATTTCAGCGAGCAGAGTGTGGAAAAACGCGAATGGGCAATTAAAACCTTAGCTAATGTGATACTGAAAGAAGCATCTAAATAAGAAATATCGATACATTACTTTTAACAAGAAAACCATAAAAATATTGGCACACATTGTATGCCAATATTAACATTAATTTAGAAACTGTATTCTAAAGATGCCCAGTATTCACGTCCTGCATCTACAAAGCCAAATTCTGAAAATGCAAATTCTTGATTCGTAAGATTGTTAATACCTGCCTGCACAACAAAACGATCACTTAGCTCCAATTGCATACCCAAATGAATTAAATCATAAGAAGGTGCCTGAGTTTCAGTATTACTCGACAAACCGGTTTCCTGTGACTCTTTGCCACGGTATTCATAATCTACCCAAGCTTTTACCTTATCCAATAATTGCCAATTCAATGAAGTAGCAAATAAGTGAAGTGGTATTTGCGTCAAAGGCTGACCTTTATTTTCGCCAGATAACTGTTCAGATTCGGTATATGTGTAACGCACACTCAAATTTAGCGTTTTACGTAATTGGAATTCAGAACTTAACTCAAAGCCTTGCGTCTTTGCCTCATCAACATTGATGTTATAACGGGAACCTGACACAGCACAAATGGATGTAGGGCAACTGGTAGTCATGATTTTGTCGTCAAAACGATTATCAAACACTGTTGCACTTATCACCTTATTATCCGCGCTGTAGATCACACCAATTTCTTTACTAAGCGAGGTTTCAGGCTTTAAATCTGGATTACCATAGATATCACCACCACGACTATCCTGGACCCAACCACTGGTAATTTCGCGCAGCTCAGGAGTTTGATAACCCGTAGCGACGCCCGCTTTAAAAGTCCAAGAGTCCGTGGTAAACCAATTAGCATAAAACCGAGGGCTTATTTGACTATCAAAGTTCTCGTTTTTGTCTAGACGTACTCCTGACGTTAAAGACAATGTTTCTGCAAAAAACCATTCATCTTCACCATAAAGCGAATACTGATCATTACTGATTTTCGTACTGTCGAGAACATTTTCCATATCTTTCAATTTGGCTTGAGTGACATTCCCTCCCACGGTAGTAACATGCTCTTGCGAAGGAATAACCCATCGACTGTCCAGCACCAAATTGGTAATGCGCATATCACGCCCTTCATTGTAGGTGCTTTCTCTTTGTAGGTAGGTAGTATCAGATAACTCGCCCCAAGACCCTGTATGAGTCAAGGCAAATGAGCTTTTATCGTTTTGGGTTTCACTATCGCTTCGCGCACTTCCTGCGGCAGACTTACCGATAGTTGTAATGCGCTTTTGATTGCTTTTCATGAAATCCAAATCAAAAGCATGATCCTCATTCGGTGTGTAACGCAATTGAGCGTTGTAGTTATGGATTTCTTTTTCAGAGGCACCACGAGATACTTCATCTTCTTCATTAGAAAGGCCACGAGCTCCCAAACGAACACTCAACGTATCTGCGATAAGAGGGCCAGCCAAATAAATGGAGGCTTGCTTACTCCCACCATAAATATCGTCTTCAGGCTTAGTCATATCAAAGCGAACATTACCATGCCACTCATCTGTGGCTTTACGGGTAATGATATTGACCACACCACCCATTGCATTGGCGCCATATAAAGTCGACATAGGCCCACGGATAATCTCAATACGTTCAATGGACTTTAAAGGTGGCAACCACTCTTGATCCATTCCACCACCGCCACTTGGCTGTGATTCACGAGACGACTGTGGACGACCATCAACCAACAACAAGGTATATTTGGTCGGCATACCACGAATGGAGATATCGTTACCAGATGCCCCTCCTGTAGCGAACACACCAGGAACATGGCTAAGCACCTCAGAGATATCTCTGTAAGCGCCTTGACTAATCGTTTCTTGATCAATCACGGTAATACTGGCTGGCGCTTCATTAATTTTTTGCTCATATCCAGACGCCGAAACCACTAATTCAGACAAATCTGTACTAGTATCCGCCATGATAACGGTCGAAATCATACTTAGCTTTAAACCTGCTGCCGTTGTCAGCAATAAACGATATTTATTCATAAAATCACACTCAAAAATTCATTCGTTAAGGGGTGTTTTTTTGGACTCTATCTTGATAATTCGAAATTTTTACCACTCGAGCCAGACTGCAATCGCGCAGCAACGCAAAAGCGCCTGTTGCATTCGTATCCACAAACGGATGCGGCTGATCAATTTGACGTTGCAACAAGGCTTGCATCCGCTCTACGCTATTGTCTCTGGTCGGGTGATTGGATAGAAATACATCGACAGCTTTGTTATCTGCCAATTGCTTGAAACGCGCCGCTGAATCTGTATACATTTGTAGGCGTTCGATATTCGGTCCAAAGTTCAATCCAGTACCACCCCACATAGCAGCCATGTGTTTTTGCTGGCCATCTTTTACCGGAAAAATAAGCGAAATGGTGCCTAAAGTATGGCCAGGAGTCACATAAAGCTCGACTTTTGTATCCCCTAATTCAATCACATGACCATCTTCAATACTGATATCACGGGTTGGCGCCAGCCCCCATTTAGGGTTAAAAATTTCAGGCTCTGGTTTTTCTAATTCAGTCCAATCCGCCTCGCTCATCACGACTCGCGGTTTAAATTCATTTACGATGTATTCTTGGCCACCATAATGGTCACCATGAGCATGAGTAATGATCAAATAACGAATATCATTCGGATCCATACCTAAGGAGCGAATCCCTTCCGCTATAATCGCTTCAGATTGGCGATTGCTGTTCATTGCATCAATAAGAATTAACCCATCTGAGGTTTGAATTACCCAACTGGCTACAGAACGGTTACCAACAAAGTACAAGTTATCAAATACTCGAAGTGGCGCTAACATTGACCTTTCTGCTCGCTGAGCACGTTCTTCGTCTGTCAGTGGCGATCTCTTATTTATGGATCGACGTCGATCGCCGGCAATTTTTAGCGGACGATCGATTTCACAAAGACTTGTAAGACCAGGATAGTTAGCCCCTGCCAATAGACCTTGTTTAACTAGATCTTCTGGTGAAATAGATATTTGCGCTTGAGCTTGGCTGCATAAAGTAAGTGATGCTGTCAAAATGAGCGATTTGTACAATACGCTAAAAGCGCAACAGCTAAGCTGTGATGTCATATATACACCCTATATAAATGATATTGGTTACCATTAGTATTCTCACATAATAATTTGAAAAAAACCTCGGAACATCTTGTTCCTAGTTATGGAATGAACAGCAACATGACATTAAAAAATAGGTATACAAAAATGTATGATATAAACGATCTATATAGCTTTATAACGTTAATTGAGACAGAGAACCTAACAAAAGCGGCCAAACAACTTGAAGTCTCTAAATCAACACTGAGCCGACGAATTTCCCATTTAGAAGCCTGTGTTGGGCAAGCCCTTCTCTTGCGTCAAGCAAATAAAATACTCCCAAACGCTGCCGGCAAGGCCTTCTATCCTCATGCCTGCAAAATACTAGATGCGACAAAACTGGCCCAGAAAACCATCGACACACTTCAGGACTCAGTAGTAGGAGAATTAACTATTACGGCCTATTACGGCTTGGCTCGCTCTTGGTTACCAAAAGAGATTATTAAGTTTGCTGACAATCACCCTGAAATCAGTATTTCTCTTAAAACAACTTCAATCTTTTCTGAATTAGAGCAATCTGACATCGGAATTTGGTTAGGGACTTTGCAACCATCTAAGTTCAAAGAAGAAATGCTAGGACACTTAACATGCGGCCTCTATGCTTCTAAAACATTTCAGCAAGAAAATACCAAATTAGAAGATATTGATGGGTTGGAAGATATTCCATGGGTGAACTTTCACCATTTTTATCAGCCAGCAGGAGATTTAGAGTTACGGCACGCTGAAGATGGTAGAAAACGCGTTCAAATACCAAAGTCTCAAATATGGACAGACCAAATTGCCATGCAACTTGAGCAAATAGCCAGAGGAAAAGGTGTAGGTGTCTTACCTGATTACATGGTAGCCATGAGAGAAAAACACCACCCAGGTGATTTGGTCAGAGTACTGCCACAATGGCAACTTCCCTTGATACCCGTTTACTTACTCTACCCATATGGCAGCTTACCCAAGCGAATGTCAGAGTTCCTACATCATTTCAGAAATAGTACGCTTACGATTTTAGAGAAACAATAACTGTAAAGAAACGCAAATACACTTAAAGCCTTGCCCCAAAAACGTAATAATCGAGCATCTTGCTTATTCACTAATGAAAGGTAGTTTAAAAGCGCTGCCAACTTAGCTCTTTGACTAGGACACACTACATGCTCAATCGGTCTTTTGTAAATCTAGGGGTGCTCTGTTTCAGCTTAATATTAGCGGCCTGTAGCAGTACAGAAAAACGCAAAGACTATGCAGAGCTAGCACAACAAGAATTAGATACAACAAGTGAAATCAAAACATCACAGTGGCAAACAATGGATAATGTTGCCCCTGCAAGCTATTTAACAGACCTAATTAAAGACGAACAATTAGACGATTTAATTACCAAGGCTCTCGAAGCTAATCCTAGCCTACAAAAAACGCAACTAACGCTAAAAGCCAGTTTGTGGAGCTTAAAAAGCCAGCAAGGCGACTCTTTACCTAGCATCGAAGCGGGCTTTTCTGGCAGCAAATCCGAAGGCAGCGACAGCAACTATAAAGCCAGTTTAAGTATTAGCTGGGAAGCAGACTTATGGCAAAAACTCGCTCAAGCAGAACAAGCTACAGCTAAGACACTTGCCAGTGAGGAAGCCTTATATCAAGCCAGCCGCGACACCTTGGTCGCTAATGTCATTAAAACTTGGCTAGCCATTACCGAAAAACAACATGCTATTGATATCGAACAAAAACGTCTAACGCTTTTAGAAGCCAACGAAAAGCTCATTCTAAAACGCTTTAAAAATGGCCTTGGCAATTTGGAAGAGCTTGATGAATCGCGCACCTCGACTTCCCAATCTAAAGCCGACGTTGTGGAGTACAAAGAAAATCTCGCTATTGAAATACGTAACTTACAACTTTATTTGGGAGAAACAAATACTTTGGATTTCCTTGCAAATCAAAGCTATCCAGACGTCAGCCTTACTCTGAGTGATTTGCCACAACAAAACTTACAACGTAGACCGGACTTAAAAGCCGCGTATTTGGCAATTGAAGCCGCTGATTTAAATACCTCCGTCGCTTATAAAGACATGCTACCCAGCATCAGCCTAAGTGCAACATTAAGTGAGACAGCAACCTCTCCAAGCGCAGCTCTATTTGGTTCTCCTATTTGGTCTTTATTAGCACAAATAACCCAACCTCTTTACCAAGGTGGGCAACTAAAAGCTGCTGCTGAAATCGCCAAACTAAAAACCGCCCAAGCCTATCAAGATTACCGTGATACCTTGCTGACAGCCGTCAACGAAGTAGAAAACACCTTAGGACAAGAGCGAGTGCTATCCCAGCAAGTTCAACATATACACGACGCCCTTCTCAGCGCCAAAAAGAACCTCACTCAGTATGAAAAAAAATACCGTACAGGATTAGTCGAGCTGAACGATTTGATCAGCGCACAAACCACTGCGTTTGATTTAGAAGCACAACTGGACAATTTAAATTATCAGCACCTATCAAACAGAGTTGATTTGGGGCTTGCACTTGGGCTTGGAGTAAAACCTTAATGAAACACCTTTCTCGATGGATCACTTTACTACTCGCTGGTGTTGCAATAGCTGGCGCCTATCTATACGTGTCTCACGCTATTAAAGCTCAACAAAACCGGGTACAAACACCGCGCCCTGCGACACCAGAGCAAGCCTTAGAAATATCCACTCTAAGCGCCAATATAGGCAGCTATTCCGCAGCAATAAAAGCATCAGGCATAGTTAAACCAAGATACTCTTTAACAATGACAAGCCAAGTAAGTGGCGAAGTAATTAGTCTTTCAGACAAATTTGAGTCTGGCCAAATCATCAAAAAAGGACACCTTTTAGGCCAACTACAAAACACCGAACTAAACAGTAACGTGGCTAGCGCTAAAAATACTTTAGCAACAGCAGAATTGGCACTGAAGGAAGAAATTCGCCAAGGCGAACAAGCCAATGCAGAATGGGAAGCCGCGGGGTTTAAAGGCGATCCAGATTCGGACTTAGTGTTACGCGAGCCACAATTAAAAGCGGCGCGTGCAGACGTGGAATCAGCCAAGGCGGCATTAAATAACGCACAAGCTCAATTAAAGCACACTCAACTCACGGCACCTTTTAATGCTTTGGTTGTCGCTCGTAGCGTTTCCCTTGGTTCGTACCTAAGCTCTGGAAGCGAGGTTGGTACACTCTATAGTATCGATCGAGCCGAAATTAAAGTTGATTTATCGAATAGTGATTGGCTGAAGCTTCCAGATACAAAAACACTATTAAAACAAGGCTGGCCAGCATTAATATCAAGTATTGATGACAAGAATTCTTGGCAAGGTGAAATTTTAAGCATCAACCAACATATAGACGAAACAACACGCATGCGCAGTTTACTGGTGAGTTTAGAGAAACCACTCGACCAGTCTCCAGCATTAATTCCGGGCGCCTTTGTCGAGATATCTATTCAAGGCAAACGTCTTGATAACCTTTGGCGGTTGCCTAATACCGCATTAAGCCAAAAAAGTGAAATTTGGTACATAGATCAAGATAGCCGTTTGGCGGCTTTTGAAACCACGCCTCGCTTTGTGGACTCTAAATACGTTTATATAGAAGTACCTGAGTCCATGCGTCAGAAAACGTATCAAGTACTTGTTCAACCCTACAATAGCTATTTAAAAGGCACGCTTGCTCAACCACTTACTACCTCTACATCGACTGATACGAGCGTGAAACCATGAGTCCGACAGATCAACCAAAAGGTATTATTCCATGGTTTGCCAATAACCCTGTTGCCGCAAACCTACTGCTAATTTTAATTATTAGCTTGGGCGTTCTAAACATGGGATCGCTAAACAAGGAAGCCTTCCCAAGCCTAACGCCTAATCGCGTAGCAATTTCCGTCAGTAATGACAGCGGTTCCGCCAAAGAAAATGAAGAAGGAATAGCAATCCCGCTAGAAGAAGCCTTACAAGGTGTATCTGGTATAAAAACCATTACAACATCATCCACCGCCAGTGCAACAAGTACCAGTATTGAAATGTTAGATGGTTACGACATCGATACTCTGCTGGACGATGTCAAAGATAAGGTTGATCAAATCTCTTCATTTCCTGACGAAGCAGATCCGGCTGTCGTGACCAAGGCTACCCGAGAAGAGCATTCAATTTGGATTCAACTCTATGGTGAAACCGATCGACGCACCCTACAACAGCTAACCAATGAATTAGAATCTGATCTATTGGCAAATGAAAACATCAGCGCAACCTCTATTTCTGGTTGGCTAGATCCAGCCATTATGATCGACATTGATAAAAACAAACTTGAAGCTTACGGACTCACTTTATCGGATATTGCCACAGCTATTAACGCAGAATCCTCCCCCGCTCAAGTGGCAACCCTACGAGACGAAAACATTTATCTTACCATCAGCGCATCTGAACAAGCCTATATAAAAAGCGAGTTTTCACGCATCCCAGTCCTTACCAACACATCTGGAGGAAAAGTTTTACTGGGTAATATCGCTAACATACGTGACACATTTGACGAAGATGACTATGTTTTATCCAGATTTAACCGCCAAAATAGCTTAGGAATCCAGATTCTCACTACCGGTACCAGTGATATTTCCAACTCCGTCACTGGTGCAAAAGCCGTCATTCAAGATTGGCGAGACAGCGGACGTTTACCAGCCAATGTAAAACTCGGCACCTGGTATGATCGCAGCGAATCGATTAATCAACGGCTGGAATTGATGGTAGAGAACGCCATCACAGGCGTCTCGCTTGTCTTTGTCTTGCTGGCCATATTTCTGAACGTCACGGTAGCCTTTTGGGTTGCTATGGGATTGCCTTTCATTTTTTTCGGCACTTTATTTTTTATGGGGACGGAAAGTATTGGCCTAACATTAAACATGTTTACCACCTTTGGCTTTATTATGGCCTTGGGGATAGTTGTGGATGATGCGGTTGTCGTAGGGGAAAGTGTTTATACCGTTCGGTCAAAGGAAGGCGACACTATAGGCAATACCATAAAAGGTACTATGTTGGTCGCCATTCCTACGTTATTTGGTGTTTTCACCACCGTTGCAGCATTCTGGGCTTTATCGAATATCGAAGGTCGTTTAGGTCAGCTGTATTCTCAATTTGCTACCGTTGTGGCCATTTGTTTGGTGCTATCTGTAATCGAATCTAAAATTATCTTACCCGCTCACCTTGCACATATAAATACGCAAAAATCGACTAGTACTAACCCGATATCCAAAGCATGGGCAATGGTTCAAAAAGGGGCAGATTACTCTCTACAATGGTTCAGCGAACACATTTATCGCCCAACAATAGATTTAGCTCTGAATTATCGATACGCCGTTAGTCTACTATTTATCGCTACCTTTATTTTAGTTATTTCCATGCCATTTACTGGAGCTATTCGCGTGAGTTTTTTCCCACAAATTCCGGGCGATACGGTACGGGGCGAATTAACCATGTACAACGACGTCAGCTATGGGCAAACCAACAAAGTACTGCTGGAACTAGAACAAAAAGCCTACCAAGCCGACATTGCTTTGCGCAGCGACAATAATGAACGTAAACGACCAACGGCAGACAATATTGAACAAGCTAAGCCATCACTACCAAGTACTTCAAAGACAAGCACCTCAAATCAACCAGAAGCACCATCTAAACCCAAAGGCGAGGTGGCGATCAAAAACATTCAAGTGACCGCGAGCGATGACCAATCTGGAAATATTCGTATTGAACTTGACGATAATCGTCCCTACACGTCTGCGCAGTTTGCCAGCAAATGGCAACAGCTTTCGGGCATGTCAGAAGGTGTCAAAAACCTACGAATTCGCAGTGCCCGTGAAACGGTCGATGCGCTAAAGGTAGAATTACGAGGCAATGACAGCAGCGTCCTTAATGGCGCTATGGAAGAGCTATTAAAGCAGTTAGCGACCCTTCCTGCTGTAACTGGTATCGAACAAAATAATGAACCAACCGAGTCTCGACTCACACTAAAACTAACGGATCAAGGACGACTATTAGGCTTATCCACCAGTAATCTAGCAACTCAAGTCGCTCGTAATTTTGATGGCCAAGTGGTGCAAGAATATCAACGAGACAACTCTGAAGTCGAAGTCCACCTAGGTTACCCAAGTGAACAAAAAGAGTCGCCTGCAGCAGTGATGAACACTAAAGTCGTTTTAGACGATGGCACTCGCGTCCCTTTATCGACTGTCGCCACACTATCTCAAGAAGATGCAGAAACTCGTATTATTCGCATCGATGGCAAACGCTCTTTGTATCTATCCGCTGAAGTCGACAAAGATACCATGTCATCGACGGAAGTCGTTGAATACCTACAAGGTGCCGTTGTACCGCAGATGAAGCGTCAATTCGCCGGTGTCTCTATTTATTTTTCTGGAGAAGCAGAACAGAGAGAAAAAACACAGTCATCTATGTCTGAGATGTTTCTGATTGCCTTATTGATCATTTATGGGCTTTTGGCGATACCCTTAAAATCTTACTCTCAGCCGCTTATCATCATGATGGCGATTCCATTCGGCATCATTGGTGCATTGCTTGGCCATTGGATGAACAACCTGGCATTGGGAATTTTTTCTCTAAACGGCATACTTGCGCTCAGCGGTGTTGTGGTAAATGACAGTCTATTGCTCGTATCTCGTTTCAACGACCTCCGCCATGAAACCAGTCACGTTAAAAAAGCCATCAGTCTCGCGTGTCGAAGCCGCCTTCGTGCCGTATTACTGACCTCTTTTACTACTTTTGCGGGCTTAATTCCAATTCTTTGGGAAACATCAAGACAAGCACAAATGCTCATTCCGGCCGCTGTATCTCTTGCCTACGGCATCATGTTTGCCACCGTAATCACACTTATTTTGATTCCTGTTTTACTGATGATAAAAGAAGATATTCATCAATTGATAAATAAATTAAAAACTAAAACCACAGAAGTGTTAGAGCCTATAAGCGAATAACTTAAAAATATAAAAACCAAAAAAAATCAAAGCATCCCAGCTTTTCTAATGCAGGGATGCTTTGTTTTTTTATTTATTACGACCTTAAGCAACCTCTTGCCATTCTGGAAAAGGGTCCGACAATGTGGCCCATACAGCTTTTCCCGCCAGCAACTCTTGATCGCTTAGCAAGCAGGCATTCAAGGCTTCTATCACAGCTTCCTTGTGTAGATTCTGACCAATAAAAACCAACTCCTGACGCATATCACCAAAAGGCTCAACCCATTGCTCCGCTATCGATTCAAGGTATTCTGAGTCTTGTGGCCACTTATCCTTAGGAACCGCTTTCCAAAATATGCCAGCAAATCCATAATGCGCAATCCCCCCAGCCTGACTCCATTGACCAGCAAACTCTGGACGAGTCGCTAACCAAAAAAAGCCTTTCGAGCGCAGTAATTTCCCATATGCTTCAGTGTTATGAAGAAAATCAAAAAAACGTTGCGGATGAAAAGGTCGCCGCGCCAAATAGGAAAAACTGCTAATACCATATTCTTCTGTTTCTGGCACATGCTCACCACGCATTTCTTTTAGCCAGCCAGCGGCTTGTTGTGCTTTTTCAAAGCTAAACTTATCGGTTCCCAACAAGCGTTTAGGCTCTATTTTGCCTTGATGAATGGGGATAATATCTGCTTCCGTATTGAAACTACGAAGGATGGATTCTAATTGTCGTAATTCCACCGTACTGACTAAATCGGTTTTACTAATTAAAATAATGTCGGCAAATTCCACTTGATCAATCAACAAATCCGCCACACTACGTTCGTCTTCCTCTCCTAGAGATTCACCCGTTTCCCGCAAGGATATGGCTGCGTCATAATCCTTCATAAAATTTACCGCATCTACAACAGTCACCATAGTATCTAAGCGAGCAATATCCGATAAACTCACGCCATCTTCATCCGCAAAAGTAAAGGTCTCTGCTACGGGTAAAGGTTCAGAAATACCAGTTGACTCAATCACTAAATAATCAAAACAATTGTCTTCGGCCAGTTTTCGAACCTCAATCAATAAATCTTCTCGTAAAGTGCAGCAGATACAGCCATTGCTCATTTCTACTAACTTTTCTTCACTACGATTTAGTGATACTTCTTGTTTAATCGTCGCAGCATCAATATTAATCTCACTCATATCGTTCACAATCACCGCGACTTTGAGACCATCACGATTGTTCAATATATGACTTAAAACCGTCGTTTTACCTGCTCCTAAAAAACCAGATAGAACCGTTACAGGTAATTTATCTTTCAAATTTTTCATGGATCTCTCCTACAAGACTAAAATGTTATGATATAACATTTCACAGATTCGAGATAGACCGCTACTTAAAAAATCACGTGGACAAACTCAAAGAAAAACATGCAATAAATCGTTATCGATGCCTTCTCAAGCACTTAGCCCCTTATTTTTTTCAAAAAAAATGCTTTTTTATCACTTTTTTTATCACCTATTTAAAAACCTAATTCCTCTATCAGACAAGGTTAAGGAACCAAGTTGCAGTAAGCGAAAAAAAACATGACAATAAGAAAAAATAATCTAAAAAACAGACAGAAAAGAGAACAAAATGAACTTAGATAACATAGATTTGCAACTACTTGCCTTAATTCAAAGTGATGATAGTATTTCTACAGAATCTATGGCTCAGCAGGTTGGCTTATCAAAAACGCCCTGTTGGCGGCGAGTGCAAAAATTAGAAAGTGCAGGTTTTATTAAACGTCGTGTTGCACTTTTAGATGCCGACAAATTAGGACTCGGCGTATCAGTTTTTGTACAAGTCAAAACCAATCAGCATGACGCGAATTGGGCCGATGAGTTTGCTTGCGTTGTGGCAGAATTCTCTGAAGTGGTGGAGTTTTACCGCATGGCAGGAGAATACGATTACTTACTTCGTGTGCTAGTCAAAGATATTCCAGCGTACGACAAATTTTATAAACGATTAATTAGTGCCACCGCATTAACCGACGTCACATCAAACTTCGCCATGGAGCAAATTAAGTGGACAACTCAGTTGCCCTTGCCCAGCGTAAATGAATGAGTGACCATCTGGTTCATTAATGCGGCAAGCCAAATAAGGAAAGAAACATGTCCATTGCTGCCGCAGAAAGCACGTTAGATCAAAGCACTTCAGGAAAAAATACAAACGAGCTACCTAATCCAGAAGCTTTGTTTGCCCGTATTCGTAACAGCATTATTGGCAGGGACGCACCAATACACACTCCTTTTGGCACAAGAACTTTAACCTATGCCGATTACACAGCATCCGGTCGCAGCTTAGATTTTATTGAAGATGCGATTCGCCACGGCGTTTTACCGCTTTATGCTAATACTCATACAGAAGCCAATGCTACTGGCCTACAAACAACCGCCTTTCGCGAGCAAGCTCGTCAGCAAGTTCGAGAAGCTGTTAACGCCTCTGATAAGGACTTAGTAATATTTTGCGGTAACGGAGCCACCAGCGCGATAAATACCTTAATTAGCCAATTAGGCTTGCGTCAATTGAGTGAGTCTGAAAAAAATGACACATGCATTTTTATTGGACCTTATGAACATCACTCCAACGAACTGCCTTGGCGCGAATTGGGGGTTGAAGTGATCAGAATTCCTGAATCAAAGGATGGTGGTGTGTGTCTTTCTTCATTAGAAGAGCAATTACAGAAAAATCAAAATAAACGCCTCATCGGCAGTTTCAGCGCCGCATCTAATGTCACAGGAATTCTGTGTGATCAAGATTCGATTACAGCGTTACTCCACCGCTATAATGCCCTCGCTTTTTGGGATTTTGCCGCAGCTGCACCTTACGTGGCATTAGATATGAACCCAAGTGCCAACCATTCACTTGCCAAAGACGCGATCTTTTTCTCTCCTCATAAGTTTATCGGTGGCCCAGGTACGCCGGGGATTCTAGTGGTTAAAAAAAGCATTATTAGCAACCAAAAACCGAGCCATATCGGCGGCGGCACCGTGTCTTTTGTGACACCTGAAGATCATACTTTTTTGCCTATTGGCGAACGTCGAGAAGAAGGCGGTACACCGGGGATTCTAGAATCCATTCGTGCTGGCTTAGTATTCCAACTTAAACAAGCTGTTGGTGAAAAAAACATCGAAGCTCGTGAACACGAACTCGTGAAACTCATCGACAAACATTGGCATAACCACCCAAGCATTGAGCGTTTAGGCCATACTGATGCAACACGCTTATCAATTACAGCGTTTCGCATCAAAACCGAACTGGGTTATTTACACCATGGATTTGTCACTGCTTTATTAAATGACATGTTTGGCATACAAGTACGTGGCGGTTGTTCTTGCGCTGGACCTTATGGTCATCAACTTTTGGGCATAGATCAAACTGAGTCCGAACGTATTCAAGCAGCACTGAGAAAAGGCGAAAAACTGGTAAAACCAGGCTGGGTTCGTTTCAATTTGAACTACTTCTTAGAGGATTCAGAAGCCATATTTATTCTAGATGCAATCGATTTTATCGCGAAGCATGGTACAACCCTGTTGCCTTATTACGCTTATGATCAAACCTCGGACTTATGGCGCTTTCAAGGAAACCACACCACAGCCAAATCGCTTAATAATCTGCTGTGGCAATCGCTCAGCACGGAACAAAAACCAAGCCACACGACCGATAAAAATGTTTATTTGGTAGAAGCAGAAGAAATTGTGAAAGACTGTCTAGCAGGAAAATACATTCCGCAGCCACAACCCTTCAATCAAGAGTTTAGTGAGATTAAGCGTTTTGTTTTGGCTGAAGATCTTGTTTAGTTAATACATAATAAAAGCAGCTATCAAATGATAGCTGCTTTTATTATTAAGCATTCTTAGTAAGTATTACTTACAGTACTTACACACCGCAGAGATGCACTTTTATTCCAAGCTCCTTTGCAAGTGCTGCTTTAGCGTACATAGCATGCTCAGCGTCCGCCTCGGAATGAGCATAAACAACTTGAATGTGATTAGCTTTGTGTCGAGCCATCATTTGATCACGACTCACTCCTTTTAGTACCGCGTTCATAATTGGCCATTCAGGGGTGGTAGATTGAGAGCGACGAGCGACCTCTTCTTCTGGTAAATCAACCGCTTTGCCACGCCCCAGATCCATATGAAGAGCACCTTGTTGTACATAGATTCTTGACCAGATAATGTCTCCTGCTTTCGCAATACCTCGCAAAGAACCACCGCCAAATGGGAAATACATCAATGGCTGACGTAAGCTTTCTGAACCGGCCCAACCACCTTCATGATGAGCTGGCGGCACAGCACCTGAAATTTCAAAGACCCAAACATAGTCATCGCAACTACCAGTAGGGTCAAATCCCCCCCAGCGAATATCATGCAGAGTGTTTTCAACTGGCTGTCCAAGCGCTCGGTGCAAACGGTTGATTAAAACACCATCCAATGCTGCGCACTCATCCACTTCATTAAAGTGTACTATGGCTTGCCCTTGGCGAATAACACTTCCATCCGCACGTTTTACATCAGGGCGGTCTTCATTATTTAGCATGCCTTCAGCTAAATCAGAAGCAGGCAGCAAATCCTTCAAGCCTTGTTGATATTGAATGCCTATAGCTTCACACCCAAACTGATCGGCTAAACGTACAGATGCAATGTACATCTTGCATTGCCCAAGAACTTGCGCTTCCGTTAAATCTGTCTCAGGGTTTGGGCCATAATGAAAAGTCATGCCTTTACCTAACATCCACTGATACACTTCAATCGCTTCTTCATCAGATACTTGCAATGTCGCATGGTACAAAGTTGATTGTGACAATCTTTCTTTAAAAATACCCATAGGCATGAGTAATTCATCAGGAATGATGGCGTTATACATCCCCATACAGCCTTCATCAAAAACCCCTAAAATCACTTTATTGCGACGAATATCATCTGCAATTCCTGCAACCAACTTATGATCAGCCTCATTTATAGTATTTTCGAATACTCTAACATGTGATGTATCATGAGTAATTTTTCCAGTATGCAACCATTCTTTGATACCTGTTAAGAAGAAATCATCGTCAAAATTTTCCGACCAAATAGTAGAATAATCCACTTTAGCTTTAGTCATAGAGGCATTAATATTAAGTAACCCGACCAAACCTGGATATTGACCGGACCAATTGGCGATAGTCAAAATAGGCCCTCGGTGAGTCGTTAAACCCGCTAAGACATGGTGCGAATATTGCCAAACCGCTTCTGCGACAATTAAAGGAGCATCAGGATCAATAGTTGCAAATATATCCATGCCTTCACGCTGGCTTGCAATAAAGCCATGCCCAGCCGCTTTTTCGGGATGAGCACGAACTAACTCATGCCCAAGGTCTGCCAATACTTTGGTTAGCTTTGCTTCCATTGCTTTTTGTGTAGGCCAACATACAATATTGGCACCTTCTCTTAAATCACCACTAGCAACTAATATAATTTGGCTCATTGACTATTTCTCCTTTGTCATCATCATGGCGTTATACTTGGAATAATCGTCTTGCATCTTCCGAAACACCTTGTATTTATTATTGTGATAATTATTGATAGAACCTTGTCTTGGTTCGACCATACGACCTTGACCGGACATCACCTTCATTGCTTGCCTTAGATCAGTAAACTCACCCGCAGCAACTGCCCCCAACATAGCACAACCTAATAGCACAGGTTCTTGTTGATCTGGCACCAACACCTTACAACCCGTTGCATCAGCATGCTCACGAACATAAAGTGTATTTCTAGCTAAACCACCACTCATAACAAGCGTATTTATAACCGCTCCTTGAGCACGCATTTCTTCAATAATATGCCGAGTACCATAAGCCAAAGCTTGAATCGTGGCTAAATAGTCAAGCGCTAAATCATCAAGGCCTGCACTCATACCCAGCCCTACTACGGCACCTTTTCTCCAAGGCTCAGCTAAAGGAGAGCGGTTTCCATGGAAGTCAGGTTGCACATGACGAGTCGACGTTAAAAACGCCGTTTCCTCAGCCATACTAGTGAGCCTGTCTTCGATCAAATCGGAAATTCTTTTGCCTTGTTTTTTAGCTTCAATTGCAAGTGGGACAGAGGCGCTATGACGAGCAACTACCGCATCCATAAGTACACCAGCTGCAGACTGACCGCCTTCTAAAGCCCACATATCAGGTAGGGTTACGCCAAAATATGGCCCCCAAACACCGGGTACAAAAATCGGCTTCGTATTAAAAGCAATATGACAAGTCGACGTACCTGCAATAACTGCAAGACGAGAGTCTATCGGCGATTCACCAATATCAAGCCCCAATGTCCCTAATGCACCAGCATAGGCATCAATTAAACTAGCGGATACGGCGATACCGGCAGCCAAACCAAGCTCAGCTGCCGATTGTTCGGTTAGCACGCCACAACGTTCACCCGGAACAGAGAGCGTTGAGCCAATGGAAGCATGTTCATCCGCAACTAAATCTTTCAGCCCTATAGAAGACAAAAAATCATCGTCCCAACCTTCCCCTGCAAGGCCTTTGTGACCTAAGTAGGTCCACTTACACACGGTTGAGCACAGTGAGCGCGTGAAACTATTGGTGGCTCGGTGAACTAACCAATCTGGCAAGTCCCAAAATTGGGCCGCATTTTGCCAGCTCTGTGGTAGCTCTCGTTTCATCCAACGTAATTTTGGAAGCTCCATTTCAGGAGAAATTCGACCACCGACATGCTTTAAAACCGAACCACCAATTGCATTTATTTCATTGGCATCTTCTATGGCACGATGATCCATCCATAACATCACGTTTTGATGAGTCAAACCTGCTGGATCCACACTAACCGGTCCTCCATTAGCATCAGTAACGACAAGAGAGCAAGTGGCATCAAACCCCATTCCTACTACCTCTGACGACGATATGTTGGCATCAGCTATCGCTGTTTTAGTCGCCGTACAAACTGCCTGCCATATTTCAGAACTACTTTGCTGTGCAAAATTTTCCTGTGGACGATATGTTTCAATAGCTTGGGCTGCGGTACTTTTTAAATTCCCCTCAGAGTCAAAAACACCAGCTCTTGCACTGCCAGTACCGACATCAATACCAATAAAAAAGGCCATATTATTATTTTTCCTTATATATTTTTATATTCATCGAATGAGTTCCTGAAGCAAGCACAAACTCCCTTTTTTCTTGAAAACGCCAAGGACCAGACAATGTTATCGATGCACTAACATTTGGCGGTAGCTCTACAACCCAACTCACTTCTTCTGGGTTGTCTTTATTCATTTCCCAATGGCTTTTTATAAGACCTGTACATGCCTCATATTCCGCTTCGACAAACCCAATTCTTTCATCAAAAATAGGGCTCATTTTTACATTGGTATAACCTGGGGCCACTTCATCCCAATCAATTCCAGCAAGTCGAGCCCAGATCCATTCACCAATAGCACCGTAGGCATAATGATTGAAAGAGTTCATAGCTTTACTTTGGAAACCCTTATCTGGCGTCCAGCCATCCCAACGCTCCCATATCGTGGTTGCACCCTGCTTTATTGAGAATCCCCAAGACGGATATGAGTCTTTTAGCAATAAATCGATCGCTTGAGTGGGAGAAAGGTAGTCGCTAATAACGGGGGCTAAATGACGCACACCAAGGAAACCCGTTTGCAAATGTCCATTGGAGCTTTTAAACAAACGAGCGAGGTTTTCTGCAGCAGTAGGTACGTGGCTTTGAGGTAATACTTTAAAGTCTAAGGCCAATAAATACGCTGTTTGCGTATCACCAGATAATGAACCGTCTTCTAAAACAAACCGTTCTAAAAATACGTTTCTTAGCTTTTTCGACAATGCTGTCCACGGCGAACTATCTTTATTTAAAACCTTAGCCATGCTTGTCATGATATCCGCAAGATAGATCCAATAAGCGGTATTAATAAGCCCTCTATCTGTTTCATCGCCGACGGCTAACCAATCACCATAGTTGTTATGAATATCATTGACTCGAATACCATTAGGGTTTGTCGACTCAATGACTTTCATCCATTTAATAAATGGCTGCCAACATCGTTCTAACATACCTAGATCGGCATAACGTAGATAATGATGCCAAGCTAAAATAATCGGCGCATCACCCCAAGCAGGCGCACCTGGCTGTGGCGTTAATCGATATGGGTTTAATGGTTTAGTAGGAGCAACATCGGGAAAAGCGCCTTCTTCAGACTGACCATCGATAAGGTCTTCCATCCATTTTTTTAGAAAAGCAGAGGTATCCATAAAGTAGCCAGCGGTGCGCCAAAATACTTGAGCGTCAGCAGACCAACCATATCGTTCGTCACGCTGAGGACAGTCGGTTGGCACGCTTAAAAAGTTCCCTCTCTGGCTCCAGAAAATATTGGATAAAAGCTGATTCACCATAGTATTACCAGTGTGAATCTTCCCACTTACTGGTAAGTCGCTCTGAATAGCTATCGCTGTGACGCTGAGGTCTGAAACAGCTTCAGACAAACTAATGCCCGCATATTGAAAGCCATGAAAAGTAAAGTGAGGTTTAAAGTACTCAACACCACCGCCCTTACATATATAAATATCTTCAGAAACGGCATAACGTAAATTTTCAGTATATAAGTCGCCTTTCTCGCCAAGTCTCTCTGCGTGTCTGATTCGTATTTCAGTTCCTCTTGGCGCTGACACTTTTAGATCAACATAACCCGCTAAGTTTTGACCAAAATTATAAATAAGTTCGCCTGAGGAAGCCTTCTCAGCAAGTATCGCTTCAAGTCGGGCGACTTCTTTAACACTGTCCGCTCGACTCGCGTCTAATAATGGGGCATTTGGCTCAGGCGAATATACTTCAACAGGTTGCCAGTTATCCTCGGCATATTCCGACGTGAGCCAATCAACTAGCTCCAAACGTGCGTCATACATTTCCCCAGCCAAAAAGTCTGAGTAACAAATCGGGCCTTGCTTAGTGCTCCATTGATTATCACTAACAATTTTCTCAACTCTTCCATCGGCGTATTCAATGTGTAGTTGGAACATTAGCCCTGGACGACCACCATAATGATTGCCTGCACGTCTTTGATTGTGCCCAATACGCCCAGAATACCAGCCCTCTCCCAGTACAGCGCCAATGACATTCTTTGAAGATGCAATCAAGTCAGTAACATCATAGCTTTGATACTCGACACGACGATGATAGTCGGTCCAGCCTGGCGCCATAACGTCATCACCTACTCGCCTACCATTTAGGTATAATTCATACAAACCAAGAGCGGTAACATAAACAAACACCCTAACTGGCGCAGCGTTTAAGGTAAATTGTCGGCGTAAATAATCAGCTGGCCGAGCTTGAAAGCGGTTATCATAATGAGTATCTTGTGGTATCTCTCGCCCTGCGGGCAAAACAAAATAACGAGCTATCCACTGGGCTTGCCAGTCGTCTTCACCCAACCCAGTAAAGAACTGCGCTGGCTCAGAACGCCCTGCACTTTGTCCCTCTTCATCCCAGATTTGAAGCGCCCACCAAATTCGTTGATCACGTAATAGTGGATTACCACCCCAAGTAACAGAACAGCAAACATCTTTTATAACACCGCTATCCCAGACGGTTCCATTACCTTGGTAGACATTGTCTTTTGATTCACTAGCAATAATCTGCCAAGAACACATCCTCCCTTTACCTTTTAGCCCCCAAGACAACACAGGGGACAATTGATTCAGGCCACGAGGCAACCGTAAACTCTCGCATTTTAAATTGTGAGCTTGAAGATAGATGCATTCTCTAGACATATTATAATTCCAAAGCTCGCTCTCTAGCATTACCAATATGATGATCCATTGCTTCCATTGCCGCATTTCGATCACGTGCTAACAGTGCATCGATAATTTTAATATGATCACCAAAGGCTGCAGGTAAAGTCAGAGAGTTCAATCGTATTCGATCTAACTTAATCAGGCGTATACGTATATTATTAATATCATAAGCACCCATGAGTAACTCATTACGCGTTGATTGCATTAGCAATGCATGAAAGCCACTGTCTATTTCCTGTCCTCTGCGAAGTAACTCTTCAGATGAACCAGCTTTGACGGCTTCAATAATTTCAAGGTGAAGTGCTTTTTGCTCTAGCAATACCTCTTCAGGCATTTTTTTCAAAGCATACAGAACAGCCTCTCTTTCTAGAGCTGCACGCATTTGGAAAGCGTCACGAATCATCTGTAAATCAATAGCAGGAATCATGATGCCTTTTTGCGGTAGCACCGTAATCAAGTTTTCAGACTGTAACCTCGGCAAAAGCTCTCTTAATGCGCCAATGGATAAATGCAGCATTTCAACTAATTCTCGCTGACTAACCATTTGTCCAGGTCGAAGTCGCCCGTCTAATAGAGCTTCTTGAAATTGTTCATAAGCCACCTGACGTATACGGCCATCATTGTATTTAATTGGAGCTGTCATTACTTTTGCATTCATTTTTTGCCTCGATCAATCAGTTTGATAACAGGTACTAAAGGTTTAATTCTAACTTCAGCGCGGTCCTAATATCATCAGAAAGAGGTAATAAAGGGGGTAAAGGCTTATAAAAAGAAGGTTGATTGTATTTATCTGATAACAATGCTTTTAAGGAGATCAAACCACCATTACCATCTATAGCTTCAATACGTTTTGCAGCGCGTGATTCAAAAGCATCATCAACACCACCTTTATACAAAGTCACACTATCTTCTGGGAAAAGATTAGGTAAACCGCCTATCATGCCAGCACCGCCAGCACTAACCATACGACTCAGAATTCGATCATCTCCGGTAAATATTGATAAATCAGGGAAACTAGCAATCAACTCCAATCCATCTTTAAGATTGCCTGTAGAGTCTTTGATACCAACAACTCGCGCCCCCAACCTAGCAACAACATCTTTAACTAAAGAAGGCGTAAATGGCACACCACTAAAGAATGGGAAGTTATACAAAACGATATCGAGATCAGGAGTCCCAGCTGAAGCAACTATCGCCTCATAAAAATTCACAACACCCTCATTACCTGAAGGCAAGTAGTAAAAAGGTGGGATAATTAATGCCGCACGACAACCCAATTCGCTAGCGGTTTTATAAAGAGATGCCGCATCTGCTATAGAAGAAGCAATAATGCCAGGTATATGACGAGACATGTCCATACCTAAGTCAGAAAGAGCAATGAGTGCAGCTATTTTTTGCTGGGAAGAAAAAGAAGCTCCCTCACCCGTTGTTCCAAATACGGATACAAATTCACATCCTTTAGACAACATATTCTCACAATGATCTTTGAGTGCTAAGACATCAATTTCTTGATGTGAGTCAATGGGTGTTAAGGCAGCTCCAATCACTCCTTTTAAATCTGTATCTTTATTCATCACGACCACCTCTAATAAGTTATTGTTTTTTTGATAAAACATATAATCATATAACTAATACAATAAGTCTATACTTCGATAAAATTTCCCTGTAAAGTTTTATCAAGCTCAAGGAAGCTGGTAGATTACAAGCCACTACCTAAGCCGCAATCTCTACAAAAATAAAAAGTTGATGAAAATGGAGAAAAGCATGAAATTAAAAACAATAATTGCCGCTATTACTTGCTGTACAACTCTTGCCGTTCCAGCATTTGCGAATGAAACCATTGAACTAAAGTTCACCACAGCATCAGTGCCTTCAGACATACACACCAAAGCAATGAAGGTATTTAAAAATTCTTTAAATACCTCTGTTCCAGGCCGATTTGATGTACAACTTTATGATTCTGGTGCTCTATTTAAATCCGGTCCAGATTTAGATGCCATGCAGCGGGGCAATGTTGAAATGGGCTATGTATCTTACCAATTAATTGCCGACGCTATTCCAAAGTACGGCGCTCTCACATCTGGCTATTTATTTAAAAGCCCTACACATTACCGTGCATTTCTAAACTCAAAAGTGGGCCAAGCATTTAAGAAAGATGTGTCAGAAGAGATGGACGTTCAAATTCTTGACGCTTGTTATTTAGGTACTCGTGAGCTGAACCTTAGGACCACACGTGATATCAAAACACCAGACGATTTAAAGGGTGTAAAATTAAGAATGCCAGGGTCTGATGCTTGGCTATTTCTTGGGGATGCATTAGGCGCATCGGCTACCCCTATGCCTTTTGGTGAAGTGTATTTAGGCCTACAAACAGGCGCTATCGATGCACAAGACAACCCGCTCCCAACCATTGAAGCGGCAAAATTCTATGAAGTGACCAAACAAATTGTCATGACCGATCATTTAGTTGATGCCATCAATATCGTTGTTAACAATGAGACGTGGGATAAGCTGAGCAGTGGTGAGAAAAAAGCCATGCAAAAAGCAGCCGTTACGGCTTGTGATTGGAATAATGAAAAGCGTCAATCTGAAGAAGCACGACTAATCTCTGTCTTTAAAGATGCAGGTCTAACCATTACCACTCCTAATGTTGAAGCCTTTCGCAAACACGTTCAAAGCTATTACTTAAACTCTGATCGTTCAAAAGACTGGCCTAAAGGTTTAATAGAAGAAATAAACAAACTAGCTCAGGAGTAATACTCTATGACAACTCCTATTCGTAGGAGAGGTCTGACAAGAATCGGCAAGCTACTTTCCAAACTTGCCGATTCTATCGGAGCACTCTTCTTTCTAGCAGCGTTCAGCGGATTTATCATACAAGTATTCTATCGATACGTGCTCAACGATCCCATTCGATGGAGCGAAGAACTCATTATGATAGCCTTTATTTGGGTTGTTTTTTGGGCGGCCGCCTTTATGGTACCAATTAAAAGGCACGTAACGTTGGAAGTGGTTTATGACATAGTTCCACCTAAAACAAAACGTATCTTTGCCATCTTCTCTATGCTTGTCATTATCGTATCTTTCGTTATTTTAATGCCTGCGACTCTAGACTATTTAGACTTTCTTACTCGCAAAAAAAGCCCCGTTTTAAGAGTACCAATGCACTTAATTTACAGCTGCTACATGCTCTTTTTAGTTGGCTTTACCGTTAAATCTGGTATTCGCTTATGTAAGTTATTTGGCTCTGACTGGCGTAGCCACATTTAATAGGAATCATGATCATGGATTTTTTCTCTGAATACGCACTCTTAATCATGTTCGTTATTTTAATTGCCATTACCATAACAGGCGTGCCACTTGGCATTGCCATGATTGTTTCGAGTATTTTCTACCTACTTATGTCTGGAAATGATGTCGGATTAGCCGCAGAAAATGTATTGAATGGTGCTTTTGGAAACTTTGTTGCCCTTGCAGTTCCTTTATTCATTTTTGCCGCGAACATTATGAATGCAGGTAAAGTAACCGACCGTTTATTAACTTTCTCTCTCGCCCTAGTCGGACGAATTCCGGGCGGTCTAGCTCAAGTAAACATAATTACCTCTCTTATTTTTTCAGGTATGTCTGGTTCCGCTATCTCCGATGCGGCTGGAGTTGGTAAAATAATCACAGATATGATGACGAAAGACGGCCGTTATCCAAGAGGTTTTGCTGGCGCCCTAACCGCAACATCGGCAGTTGTCGGACCAGTATTTCCACCTTCAATTCCTATGGTGTTTTATGCTCTTATTTCTTCAACATCGGTAGGCGCACTATTTCTAGCTGGTGTTGTACCTGCTTTGATGGTATGCCTGGTTTTAGGAGTAGCAGTATTCATTATGGCTAAGGTCAGAGGTTTTCCTGTCGAAGACGCCATTCCCTGGAGAGCTTTACCAATTGCTTTTATCAGAGCTTTCCCCGCTCTTTTGATGCCTGTTATTTTATTAGGTGGTATCTACTCTGGTGTATTTACCCCCACTGAAGCGGCTGCTGTTTCCGCTTTTTATGCTTTATTGTTAGCCGTCTTTGCTTATCGAGTGATGGGGTTAAAAGACTTCTGGAATGTTGTCATTGATACGGTAAAAACAACGGCTGTTGTTACATTAGTACTGTGTGGCGCCTTTATTTTTAATTACGTCATTACTGTTGAACAGCTACCTCAGAATGTCTTTGAGCTTTTTAGTTCTTGGAACTTAAGCCAAACCGAATTTTTAATTTTGCTTAACATTCTCTATTTGGTAATGGGATGTTTCTTAGATGTATCAACCATTATGCTGGTAGTAACGCCATTATTTATACCTACAGCGATGCTGCTTGGCATAGACTTAAATCATCTTGGAATAGTGCTAGTTTTCAACATGATGATAGGATTATTAACACCGCCTTACGGTATATTGCTGTATATAATTAAAGCGCTGAATGGCATTCCTGTTGGAGAAATGATTCGGGAAATATGGGTGTTTTTAGGAATACTTATAACTTTACTCGTCATATTCACCTTTTCGCCAGATTTAGTACTTTGGTTACCAAGGCTAGCAGGAATGCTATAAATCAAAATATAAAAGTGGCAACAAAAAGTTCAGGTGGTCTTAAAAAATTTAAAATTGGCCGCCTGAACGAAGCTAACAACGTAACTATGACTACTTATTAATCAAATTAAACTGCATGCCCCTTCTTAGTATTCCAGTACTTAAGACATTGGCTCTTAAGCCTCCGCGATGTAACCAAGCTCGTACCACCTGCGGTGAGGATATAGAGTCATTCGCTAAGGATTTTCCTAACGAGCCACAAGGCTCACACAGTTCGACGCCATAAAAGCGCACATCACCAATCGAGAACTCTTGTCCGACTAATTGGTTCAATCGCACGCCTTGGGTCACTATGTTTCTTCTGGTCGCTGAAAGGCCGATATTTTGCGCAAAGTTAGCATTAAAGGCGGCAATTTCTTCACTTTCTACAAAGGTAATATTTGGGCCATCTGTGCCTTTTTTTCCGTAATACCTGTCGCCGACTATACCTTTACCTGCATCCACTTTGACAGCATCGATCCCTATCTGTGATTGCTTAGATTTTTTCGACACGAAAATTGCTTGAATCACCCTTTGTCTCCTAAGACAAGTCCATCACTGGTCGATTATGACATACACAATGATTAAAAACCTTCCCAAAAAAATCAGTTGTTAAGGAGGCTATTCTTCTAGAGTTAGGCTATATGCTACAGATTTAATTTAGCCACTCCAACCCGTCATACGGTTTGGCTTTTAAAGATTCAAGGCGAGTAGCAAGGGAACCTGAATGCAGTTCTAACTTATGCCCATCAGGGTCTTCAATATAAAAAGAATCCCCTTCACTGCTATTTATTTGCCATTGCTTAACCGACTTAAAAACATTTTTTCGCTGAATATGAATCATAGACGCTGAATCATAAGTAAAAGCAACGTGCGTGTAATCCTGGCTGGGCTTCGCTTTCCCCAATGATAAACAAAGCCAACAGTTTCCGTATGACAAATAAGCACCAGTATTCCAACGCACTTCGCCTTGAAACCCTAACAGGCCACAATAAAACTCAATGGATACATCAAGATTAGACACACTCAAGGTCAGATGATTGAGACCTTTAGCCTGCTGTAAATCTGGCAATTGAATAGCCGAGCGATTATCGAGTGATGCCACCATAGCGTAAATCTTAGTGGCTTTTTCGAAGTGATTAAGTTGATGCTCTTCTATCCACCAGCGCGCAACGGTCATCAAGGTAACGGGGTCATCGTTTTTATTCGCAAAAAACGCATAAAAAGACACCTGAACACCGTCGCCTTTTTGTTTTATTTTTTCAGCACAAACCGAAAGAATCTTTTGTTTTATATCCTTATTCACTTCTCTTACTCACATCTAAAGTACTGTCTTGCATGGATCCCGCATGAGAGCATGTCGATCAATAAACACGCTATGCGACTAAAGTCTGACTTCTTATTAAACAACTGCCTGCTAAATTAACAGTGCGTATAAAAATAATTATAAGGAGATCTACCGTGTCAGATCATAACATTAATGCAGAAAAATACTGGCAAGCAAACCTAAGGCTGATACTAGGCAGCTTAGTGGTTTGGGCAATGGCCTCTTATGGCTGTGCCATCCTACTTCGTCCCATGCTCTCAGGCATTCATATTGGTGGAACAGATTTAGGATTCTGGTTCGCTCAACAAGGTTCCATTCTCGTATTCATCATTTTGACTTTCTTCTACGCATGGAGAATGAACAAGCTTGATGAAGAATTTGGCCTTCAGGAGTAAGTCGTATGGATCAGTTTACTATTAACCTACTTTTCGTCGGCGGCTCCTTTGCTCTTTACTTCGGTATCGCATTTTGGGCGCGCGCTGGATCAACAAAAGAGTTCTATGTCGCTGGCGGTGGAGTACATCCAGTACTAAATGGTATGGCAACAGCAGCAGACTGGATGTCTGCCGCATCTTTCATCTCAATGGCGGGGTTGATCGCGGCTGGCGGTTACGCTAACTCAACCTTCTTAATGGGTTGGACTGGGGGTTATGTCCTACTCGCTATGTTACTAGCACCTTACTTGCGCAAGTTCGGAAAGTTCACTGTGCCAGATTTCATTGGCGACCGCTTCTATAGCCAAACAGCACGGCTTGTTGCTGTTGCATGTTTAATCATTGCATCGGTCACCTATGTAATCGGTCAAATGACTGGTGCGGGCGTCGCATTTTCTCGCTTCTTGGAAGTGGATAACAACACAGGCCTTTTGATTGCCGCGGTTGTTGTGTTTTTCTACGCCGTGTTAGGTGGTATGAAAGGCATAACCTATACGCAGGTTGCACAATATGTGGTTCTTATCATCGCTTATACTATTCCTGCGGTATTTATCTCCTTACAACTAACAGATACCTTTATCCCTGCTATTGGTCTTTTCTCTACTCATACTGAGTCTGGCTTACCACTGTTACAAAAACTTGATGAGGTGGTACGTGAGCTTGGTTTTAGAGATTATACCGCTGACGTCGATAACAAGTTAAATATGGTTTTATTTACCCTATCTCTAATGATAGGTACTGCCGGCCTACCACACGTTATTATTCGTTTCTTCACTGTTCCTAAAGTAGCCGATGCCCGTTGGTCTGCTGGTTGGGCATTAGTCTTCATCGCTTTGTTGTATCTAACCGCACCAGCGGTTGCGTCTATGGCTCGTTTAAATCTACTAACGACTATTTACCCATCAGGTCCAACAGAACAACCCATCGAATACGCTGAACGCCCAGATTGGGTTCAGACTTGGGAAACAACCGGTCTTATCAAGTTCGACGATAAAAACGGCGATGGTCGTGTGCAATTCTACAACGACGTCCCTGCATTCCAAGAGGAAGCTACAGCTCGTGGTTGGGAAGGCAATGAACTAGTCGTTAACCGTGACATCCTTGTATTGGCAAATCCAGAAATTGCGAACCTTCCAAGCTGGGTTATTGGACTAATTGCCGCTGGTGGTTTGGCCGCAGCACTCTCAACCGCTGCAGGTCTACTACTGGCAATATCGTCTGCAATAAGTCATGACCTAATAAAAGGCTCGATAAACCCCAATATTAGTGACAAAGGGGAGCTCAGAGTGGCAAGGCTGTCCATGTTTGTCGCGATAGCATTAGCAACTTATCTAGGCATGAATCCACCAGGTTTCGCCGCTCAAGTAGTAGCATTAGCCTTTGGTATCGCGGCAGCGTCTATCTTCCCAGCCTTAATGATGGGGATATTCTCTAAACGTGTAAATAGCACTGGGGCTGTGGCTGGTATGCTAGCGGGTCTGATTTCAACCTTGGTTTATATCTTCTTATTCCTTGGCTGGTTCTTCATCCCAGGTACTGCGTCGCTTGCCAACACACCAGATAACTGGTTGTTCGGTATCTCTCCATTGTCGTTTGGTGCCGTGGGTGCTGTGATTAACTTTGTGGTCGCGTTTACTGTCTCTTCGATGACTGCGCCACCACCAAAAGAAATCCAAGACCTTGTTGAAAGCGTTCGTTACCCTCAAGGTGCAGGCGGTGCTGTTGACCACTAAGGTTTAACCAAAAGCACTTCCGAAAATTGGGCCTCACTTCTTTGTGAGGCCCAATTTCCCTATAATAAGAATCCACACAAATAAAAGAGAGCGCTTATGTTTTGGGAACTCATTGCTACTGTTTTTGCCGGTATTGGCGGCGCAGGTATTGCTCTGTTGTTAAGAAAGATAACCAAACAAACTGCGCCGAAATGGCTGGTGCCTGCGTTTGCTGGTGTTGCTATGCTTGGTTTTCAAATTCAAGGTGAGTACGACTGGTACAATCACCAAACTAGCTTATTGCCAAAAGGTATTGTGGTTGTAAAAACCGTTCAAGAAGAAGCGCCGTGGCGTCCTTGGAGCTACGTATTCCCACAAACTCTCCGCTTTATTGCTGCCGACGTAGAGAATTCTGCACAAAATAAAATTGACCCGAACCTTGTTCTTGTCGACTTATATTTTTTTGAGCGTCGCCACACAGCAAAACGTGTCCCACAAATAGTCGATTGTGTACAAGGCGCCAGAACAGATTTCACTCAATCCTTTAGCCCTTCATCAAGCCAATCCGCTTCAACCTGGTACCCGCTTGCAAGTGATGATTTATTACTAAAAGCGGTTTGTCGTAATCAAGCTTAAATAACACTCCTGATAACCCGAGTTTTTCTCATTGGCATAAACGAACTTCCACCTCCATAATAATCGACTTCCTACAAATCAAAAGTCGATTATTATGAACATCACAGCTGAAGAACGCGACGCGGTTTACAAAACCATATTTTCTCGTCGTGATGTGCGACGAGAATTCAAACCAGATCCTATCCCAAATGATGTTTTAGAGCGCATATTACTGGCTGCTCACCATGCGCCAAGCGTTGGCTTTATGCAGCCTTGGGACTTCATTCTTGTCACTAAGCCAGAATCTAAAGCACAAATTAAACAAGGTTTTTTACAAGCCCATGCCGAAGCCACCGAACTGTTTAAAGGCGAACGTAAAGAGCAGTATAAAAGCTTCAAATTAGAAGGCATCGAAGAAGCGCCACTGGGCATTTGTGTGACATGCGACCGCAGTCGAACAGGCTCAGTGGTATTAGGACGAACCGCGAAGCCAGAAATGGATTTATTCAGTTCAGTGTGCGCAGTACAAAATTTATGGTTAGCCGCCAGAGCGGAGAACCTTGGCGTTGGCTGGGTCAGTATTGTTCATGACAAAGTAATACGTGACACGCTTAACATCCCTGAATCCATCGATATTATTGCGTATTTATGCGTGGGCTATGTTGAAGAATTTCATGACACACCAGACCTAGAAAGGGCTGGCTGGTTACCAAGACGAGATGCCAGCTGTGCCATTCATTATGACTCTTGGCGGCAGCCAAAAAATGATTAATAGAGTTACACAATAACTGCACCAGCCAATACGTTGTGATTTTTAGTAGGCATAAAGCGAATAAAGCCTAAGTAGATATTTCACTTGCTTAGGCCTCTTCTTTTACTAGTTTGAAATACTATTATGAAAGCGCTTTGTCCAACGCTTCGATCAGTTGATCTATTTCTTCGGCATTCGTGTAGTGAACGAATGACAAACGCACCACCCCCGTAGCTGCATCCACTCCCATAGCTTCTAATAAGCGCACCGCATAGAAATGCCCCGCTCCACAAATAATACCTTGATCGACTAATTTTTGCGCCAACTCTTGAGGTGTTTGTCCTTTGGGAATAATCGCTACGGTCGCAGCTCTCTTAGACGGATCAGCCGTACCAAGTAAGATTAATTTTGGGTGTTGATCAACAAAACGAAGCAACTTAACCAACAAACCTTGTTCGGCATCATGCAACAAGCCTCGTACTCGCTGGACTTTTTCAATAACAGAACCTGTCGTGTCGAAATGATGGTCATGCAGTGCATCAAAGTAATCTAAAACACCACGACTCGCTGCAACTTGTGCATGATCTGGACCCGCTGGGACAAACCATTTTTGACGATAAGCTTTGTTAAAATAATGCGCCTGATTACCTAGTTTATCCGCCATAGCATCACGAATAACCATTACACCAAGGTGCGTTCCGTACGCTTTATAAAGAGAAAGTAGATAAATATCTGCGCCCAATGCATTCACATCCGGCAAACCATGGCCCGCAAAAGACACTCCGTCCACAAGCGTCGCAACGCCTGCAGCTTTTGCTAGTGCACAAATTTCTGCCACCGGGTTAATCTCAGCCACAATATTTGAGCAATGAGTAAAAGCCAGCAGTTTGGTTTGCTCCGTAAAAAGTGTCTCTAAATCATTTATATCTAATGATCCAGTCTGGGTATCTACTTGCCACTCTTTAATAACAATGCCACGTGATTCCAGTGCTCGCCAGACACCAATATTCGCTTCATGATCCTGATTAGTGACTATGACCTCGTCACCTGCTTTTAGAATCTTGCCAAAAGCTTGCGCCAGTACATAGGTATTCTGAGAAGTCGAAGGGCCAAGATGTACTTCGCTGGCTTTCACATTCAAATAGGACGCTAAACGCTCGTGAGCTAAATCCATCTGAGCGCCAGCTTTTTGAGCGGCGGGATGAAGATGATAAGGCTGAAGTTTGGTTTCTCGATAATATTGGTCTAAATGATCAATCACCGACTGACAAGCGTAAGAGCCACCCGCATTATCAAAAAATGCCTGGCCTGCTAAAGACGGTTCTTTAAACGCTGGGAATTGAGAACGAACAAACGCCAAATCCAATTTAGGTGTCATAACTTTATCTCCACACTGAAAGCAGTCTACTGCTTGCCATTCAAATCGAACTAACATAAGAAGACCTTTGCACGAAGTAACAAACGCAGTAATCGCGCAAGGGGCTCATAAGAAAAGTATAGAGAATAAGACACACAAGTTGTTTGCTATTTAAAGGTAGAATCACTAACGTAATACAAGATTTTTGTTTTAAATGAGCACTTTATGAAAGAAATCACCTTAGACCGCACTGATTACAAAATAATACAAGCATTGGAAAACGACGGCCGACTTAGTAATACTCAGTTAGCAGAAACCATTAATCTTTCACAATCCCAGTGTTTAAGGCGTTTACGACAGTTAGAAGAAATGGACATTATTAGCGGTTACCGAGCACAAGTTAACTACCAAAAGCTCGGCTATAGCGTCATGGCTTGGACTTTGGTCACCGTCAGTAAAGACACAGCCAATGCTCGAGAGAATGTGATGTTTTTTTTACAGCAACAAAGTTCTGCAATTAGCGTGCATGGTGTCACAGGAGATGTGGATTTAATGGTAGAAATTTACGCAACAGACATGACACAATTCACCGATTTAGTAGTAAAACAACTTTATGCTCATGCTGACGTTGTAAGCACCAAATCCTACATACGTTTAGACACAGCAAAGCAAAACGGTAGCCCTCTTGATAAATCATAAAAATCTATTAAAAACATTAACTTAAGAATTTCCTTGTCCGATTGATTAGTTTTTTTCAGGTATTGGTGTATTTTTTATCGTTTGTCTTATTTCCCCATAGTTTCTACTATATAAGCGTCAAAACGGAATAAGTTTTGATGCCTTTCAAAACAACCATGAACGAGGAATACATCATGAAAAACACTAAATCTGTTGCCGAATTACTAGACACTGTAAACACTTCTTTTCTTACTGATGCTGAAAAATACGAAGCAATTGCTCGTGCTGAACGCGCTGAATACATCATTGCAGGCATTTCTTCTGCTTTTAAAGCCGTTAAAAATACAGCAATCAAATTGAAATCAGCGTTTGCATCTTCTTCTGCTCAACACGCTTAATCAATCAGTACACTTTAGTCGTTAAGCACACCAGAGAGTTATTGGGTGAGCATCTGTTATCAAAACAGATATGTTGGCTTACTCCAACAGGCTTGTAAGGAAATGGCGCTAGAATAAAAACATTAAGCGCTTCCTGTTCCTACCTTATCTATCTAATCCGCTCCGAACAATTCTGCTTCAATCTTAATTATTTTTATTCACAGCTTTATTTTGTTTTTCGCAAGAACGTTCTATTGTTTGTTGCCAATCCCATTTTAACCCCAGTAAAAACAAGCGTTCAAGCATGGTTTTCACCCTACGAACCTTAATTTTTATTATTTTATTGATATCAGTAAAACGTATTTACAGTCGAGTTTGAAGTTCTTTTTATATGTCCAAAACCAAAGAAACGCTCTCATGTTCATGACGCAATTTAATAGGCATAATATTGGCAAACAAAATTTAATGAGAAAAATGAAATGCTCACTTGGCACTGTCAAACATTTAATGAACTGCCCAATAACACCTTATACGACTTGCTAAAGCTTCGTTCTGATGTCTTTGTGGTAGAACAAAACTGCGTTTTTTCTGATATGGATAATTTGGATACACTGCCTAATACGAGACACTTGTTTGCCTTACAAGATAACAAAGTGGTCGCTTATGTAAGACTTTTGGCAAAAGGTGATTGTTATCCAGATCATAGCAGCATAGGTCGAGTAGTAGTCGCAGAAGAAAGCCGTAAAGATAAATTAGGTCACGTGCTAATGACGAATGCGATTAAAGAAACCCTCAACCTTTGGCCAGACAGTCCGATTAAAATTGGCGCACAATCTCACCTTGAACGCTTTTATCAATCCCACGGTTTTATTACAGTATCCGAACCCTATATGGAAGATGGTATAGAGCATTATCTTATGACGAGGGAACTTGAAGTAACCTACTAACTCTTGCTTTCAGCTCTGGCAAGACTTCAGTTTCAAACCAAGGGTTTTGCTTGAGCCAGCGATTGTTTCTTGGGCTTGGGTGAGGCAATACTAACTTGCCTTGTTCTAACCAATATTGCCATTGCTTCACTTGCTCAGTGACATTGCCAGACTGTCCTAAATGGTAAGCTTGCGCATAAGCTCCCAAGACAATCGTTAACTTAATATTCGTCAGTTGGTTAAGCGCGGCTTCGCGCCATTTTATCGAGCATTCTGGGCGTGGCGGTAAATCACCTGATTTCTTTCCCGCTGACGGTCCACTTTTATGAACACTATTGCCGGGAAAGCAAAAACCCATTGGGACAATAGCGACTTGTTGCTCGTCATAAAATTCGTCTTCAGATAACCCAAGCCAACCTCGTAAACGGTCGCCACTAAGGTCATCAAACGGTCGACCAATATCATGAGTTTTTTTACCTGGTGCTTGCCCAGCGATTAAAAGTTTTGCATTAGGGTGAATTTGTAGAATAGGTTTGGGGGGATACGGCAAAACATCAGCGCAATGCCGACAGGAAAGCATCGCGTCTTTTAGAACAAGAAATGCATCGTACGCCATAAGGTTACCGTATAAAAAAAGCGACCACTGAAATATAAGTCAGAAGCCGCTTCTTTCGTTATTCATTTGGTGCTTAGTGTTCGTGACCACCAGCGCCGTGAACATGTCCATGCTCTAGTTCTTCAGCCAACGCTTCACGGACTTCAATGATTTCAACATCAAAGTTCAATGTTTTACCAGCTAAAGGATGGTTACCATCTAGCATAACGCCATCTTCTTCTACTGCTATAACCGTTACGGGCTGTTGACCGCCTGGCGTTTGAGCCATGAACTGCATGCCAACTTGAATTTCATCAACACCTTGGAAATTCTCAGTCGGTACTTTTTGAATAAGTTCTTCGTGAACAGCACCGTAGCCTTCTTCAGGAGTAACAGAAACAGCAAGTTTCTCACCAGCTGCTTTGCCTTGAAGCGCTTTATCTAGGCCATCAATGATGTTTTGAGCACCACTTAGAAACACTAAAGGCTCTTGACCAACTGAAGAGTCGAGCTCTTGGCCTTGCTCGTCAGTCAAGGTGTAGTGCATGCTAACAACGGCGTTTTCTGTGATTTGCATTGTATTCTCCTAATAAACATATAATAAATAATGAGGGAACGAGCGCTTGATACAAGCAAACCTTACATTTCAACAATAAGCGTACACCGCCACAACACGAACCCAAACAATAGATTGTGGCATTATGATAACGTCCCATAAGCTCAATAACTACCGTATAACCGTACAAGTTTGGTACGTTCGACGATTTTTAAAGGGATATTCGATTAAAATTTTGAAAAAATTCAAAAATAACCTATGTTGATCAAATTTAAAGCATGACTGTATTATCAATTTGAAAAACAGATTGAGTTTTGGCAATAGAGAAACCAAGGGCTGTGTAAAACGCTTTCGCACTCTCTCGAGTATCATTGGTACGCACTCGTAACGCTACGTTTTCACCCACCGCCCACTCTCTTGCTTTTTCGACTAAAGCACGTCCAGCACCATTGAGCCTAGCTTGATCAGATACAGACAAACCAAGGATTTCAATAAAGTCCGCTGAAGCCGCTCGAAAAGCATGTTGGGCATGAAGCCAACCGATCAACTGACCGTTAAGTTCTGCAACCCAGACTTTGTCATAATTAGATAAGAGTAATCGCTCAAGACGCAGTATTGCGAGGTCATCTGAATCTGCATTCTGGTAACCGAGAGACGAAGCGATATTAGCAATAGCATTGGCATCTTGTAAGCTGGCTAGTCGAGTTTCCATCTTGCTTATTGCTCCATTTCATTCATCAGCGTGGATAAAAATCACTCACTCGCTGCCATGAACTGAGAAGTATCAAGCTCGTATGACTTACCTAACCAGCTAACACCTTGTGTATGATCGACATAATCATTACCTGTTAGAGGGTGGACAAAAACATCTAATGATTGGCGATTTAGCATCAACCATGGAATGATCTTGCCGAAAGTTTCTGCCGTAAATGAAAGCTGACAACTCCAAACGGGATGCGGGCCTACAGACTTTTGATGGAAACGCCCAACACGGATGTCGAACAGCTCACTAGCTTGCTCAGCCACCGCCTTTGCCAACTTAACACCGGCTTCGTCTGTGTAATAAAGATGCGCATGGAATGCCTTAATATCATTACTTAAAGAAAGTTGATTCATCGTACCGCCTAATATTCATTAGTAGTCAACTGAAGGAAAACAAGTTTAACATTAGTTTCCTGCGAACCCTCCTCTCTTACTGAAAAAGCAGTATTGTTTGATACGAAATAATAGCTCATCAAAACACACGCATTAATGAATGACACGACCTAAGTCGTAGAGGATTGTCGTATCGTCTGTGTTACATTTATAAAAACAAGACTAAAAGCTCTATAAGACAAACAATAACTATGTATCAGCCTAAGTTCAGGTAATTTATTTAATGACTTTTTTCTGGATTCTGTTAGCCATTCTTTATGTTCTGGGTCTATTCTGGATTGCCATCTGGGGCGATAAAGAAAGCCCAACAGCGAAAAAGCTGACTCGTCATCCTCTGGTCTACAGCTTGTCATTGGCTATTTATTGTACGGCCTGGACGTTTTACGGTTCAATTGGTGAAGCTTCTCGTTCCGGCTGGAGCTATTTCCCCATCCTCCTCGGCCCTATTTTACTCTACTTGTTTGCTTTCCCTATTCTAAGAAAAATGATTACCGTAAGCCGTAAGCAAAACATCACTTCTATTGCAGATTTTATTTCATCTCGATATGGCAAACGCCCGATGACGGCACCCTTAGTCATACTGATTAGTATGCTGGCGGTGATTCCTTATATTGCCTTACAACTAAAGGCCATCGGTTCCAATTTCGCACTTTTTGTTAATCAAGACGAGTCTTCAACCAGTTTAGTTGTATTGGTTGCGACCATTTTAATTGGTATTTTTGCGATGCTATTTGGTACTCGAAAAATCGAAGTTACTGAATATCGTTCAGGTATGATGCTAGCAATCGGGGCAGAGTCTTTATTTAAACTAGTCGCCATTGTGGCTGTTGGTATTGTGGCTGTTCTCATGACTCATGAGTTTGATATCAGCAAACTCAGAAAAAATGTCGATTTTACAGTCTGGAATCCCGAACAGTTTTTGTCCTTCACATTTATCATGCAAACTTTCATGTCAGCGGCAGCTGTCATTTGCTTACCACGTCAGTTTCATGTCACCGTAGTCGATCATCAAGACAATCGACAATCAAACATGGCACGGTGGTTATTCCCTCTATACCTGCTGATCTTTGCCATGATTATTCCGCCAATAGCCATTGCAGGTCAGAGTCTTTTCTCTGCTGATATTAACCCTGATACTTATGTCATTCAATTTGCCTTGGCATCGGATAACCTTCCACTGCAAATGCTGATTTTCTTAGGCGGAATGTCCGCGACTACCGCGATGATTATTATCGCAACTTTTGCCTTAAGCATCATGATCAGCAACGATGTCATTTTACCTCTTATGTTGGCTCGCGCCAGTGCCCAACAACAAGCCCTGCCCTTGTATCGACGTCGGATATTAATCATTCGTCGCTTTGCTATGCTAGGCATATTGCTACTGTCGTTCTTGTATTATCAAAAAATGGCTAATGCTGAATCATTAGCAAACACAGGGATATTGGCTTTTTCTCTCGTGCTACAACTTATGCCTGCGGTATTAGGTGGCCTGTATTGGAAACGTGCCCACGCCCATGGTGTTTATACTGGCTTAACCTTTGGTTTCTTGTGCTGGGTATTACTGATGATGTTACCACTCACAGGTAATATGGATTGGAATATAGAAAGCGCTCAATCCCGCTCAGAACTCATTAGTTATGGTGCTTTCATCAGTTTATTGGCAAACATTTTTGGTTATATAACAGGGTCTTTATTATCAACTGAACGTTTAATTGACAGGATTCAAGCCACCGCCTTTGTCAGCCCAACAACTGAGCTAGAAAAAGGTTTTTTCAAACCCAAAAGCAAGGCTACTAATAGCGATTTTTTTGTGTTGCTAGAAACCTTTTTAGGCAAACAAAAGAGCCAGCAAGTCCTGTCTAGCTTTGAACAAGATTATTGCCAAACCCTTCCATCGAATACGTCACCAAATCGTTTATTTGTAGACTATTGCGAACGAATTCTAGGTGGTGTTTTAGGTGGTTCTTCCGCGCGTACTATTATCAATTCCATCTTGGTTGACAAACAAATCAAGGTAGAAGAAATGGTGACGTATTTAGATGAAACGACCCAAGCCATTCAATTCAGCCAAAATTTACTTTTTGTTTCCATGGACAACTTAGACCAAGGTATCAGCGTAGTCGATAAAGACCTTCGAATCGTTGCTTGGAATAAAACCTATCTGTCCCTTTATCCTTATCCAGAAGGTATGTTAACAGTTGGGTTACCCGTGGAAGAGTTAATACGCTTTAATGCTGAACGCGGCGAATGTGGCGTAGGTGATATAGAAGAACTGGTTAACAAGCGTTTAGAGCATCTTAAAAAAGGCAGCTCTCACCGATTTTTACGCCGCCGAGCAAGTGGTCGAGTCATCGAAATGGTTGGCAACCCATTACCTGACGGCGGCTTTGTTACCAGTTTCACCGACGTCACAGAACACATAGAAAGTCAGCAAGCTTTAAAAGAAGCCAACATAGACTTAGAAAAGCGTGTCGAAGCCCGTACAGTAGAAGTACAAGGCGTTAACAACGAACTGATGCAAGAGATAGAACGCCGTAATCAGGCTGAAAAAGCCCTGATCAGCGCCAAAGCCGAAGCCGAACAGGCAAATGCCTCTAAAACAGAATTTCTTGCCTTAGCCAGCCATGATATTTTACAGCCACTAAACGCTGCTAAACTTTATATGGGGATTTTGCAATCCACAGAACTACCCAATAATACCAACCAAGTCATTGACCAATTATCCGCTTCCTTGGAGTCGACCGAAGCGCTTATATCAACCTTACTTGAAATTGCCCGCCTAGACCAAGGCGCAATTCAACCCACGTTAGTAGACTGTAATTTACAAGACATTCTCGCTCCGATAGTCGCTGAATTTGGTGTAATAGCGGAAAGTAAAAACATTCGACTAGCCACACATTTACGACCTTTTAGAGTCCATACCGACCCAATTTATTTACGCCGAATTATTCAAAACTTTGTTTCTAATGCGGTGAAATACACACAAAAAGGACGCGTGCTGTTAAGCGTAAGACCACGTGCTGGCGTGATATATTTACAGGTTTGGGATACAGGTGTTGGCATCCCAGCCACCGAGCAAAAAAACATATTTGATGATTTCTATCGCTGGGAAAATACCCAAGAACCAGGTATGGGGTTAGGTCTAGGCTTGGTTCGTCGGATGCAGAATCAACTAGGACTAGTAACTAAAATACGTTCTGTTCCCGGCAGAGGCAGCTGTTTCAGCATTGGTATTCCTTTAGCCCAAAGTAATCAAACTATTAATATTTCCAATTCTCAAGCAACCGTCATCCCCCAAGAAAAACAAGCTCATTGCTATGTTTGGTGTATTGATGACGAGCAAAATAATCTCACCGCCATGAACACACTATTAACCCATTGGCAATGTGATTGTCGAACCTTCAACCGCGTTAATGACGCTTTAGAAGCTGAAGGCGAAGCGGAATTACTATTGGTGGATTACCATCTTGATGATAACCAGGATGGCGTGTCTTTGATTAAAGCGTTACGTGATCGCGCTGGAAAAACGATTCCTGCAGTCTTGATCACCGCCCTACGCGACCCTGAATTAATTGAACAATGTAAATTGCAGAACATTACCTACATGGCAAAACCAGCAAAGCCCGCAAAATTACGGGCTTTGGTTCAACACATACATCAATTAAGAGAAGCTGCAAAGTAACAGGGCTAATTAATTGTGGGTAAACTTAAACCACAACCTGCGAGAATAATACCGCTTACCGTATCACCGATACGGTGTAAATCTTCATCTCCCAAGGACTCAATACCACTTAAGGCCAGCACTTGCGCCTCAAAATCTGCGTAATGCTGAGTGGTTGCCCAAATCATATAAATAACACTAGCAGGGTCACATTGACGCATTTTTCCTGCATCCATCCAAGATTGAAGCAAGGCTACGCGAGATTTAAACCATGGCTGTAATTCTTCTTTTAGGTAGTCACCAACGTGCAGCGCTCCACCAATCACTTCCATGGCGAACAAACGAGAAGCCACGCCTTTCTCAAAGCTTTGTTTAAGTTTAACGCGAATAAAACTGTCCAATACAGCGGCGGGATCATCGTCGATAGTCGCTTTATCAAACAAATCATTCCAACCCATTAAGGTCTGATCAAGTACTTGCTTGTACAAGTTTGCTTTGGATTGAAAGTAATAAATGATATTTGGTTTAGGCAAGCCTGCGCGTTCAGCAATATGCTGAAGGCTAGCACCATTGTAGCCTTTTAAACCGAATTCGATTTCAGCGGCTTCTAAAATTTTAACAAAGACTTCTTCACGGTGATTTTGACGTTTGCTCATGGGGGAGTTAAGTCCTTATTTGTATTGTCCCGTTACTGCAAAAAATATCCATAACGCTTTAATAAAAATCAAGTCACTTCTTTATGTCAAAAAAACAATCAGAAAGCGACTATGTATGAATAATTATTTCCAAGATTAAGCCAGTAGCGAAGTCAGCTCTTGTGCTGTCGATAACTTACCTTCATCTTCAATATTCGGAAAAACGGCTACAGTAATCTTGTCTGCTGCAAGGCTAGGTAGCCATTCAGTTTTAAATGTCTCAAGGGAAACAGATACAGGCTCACAGTCGTCCCAATCTTCAATTGCCCACTGGCTGGCAAATTCTGCATCAGGCCAAACCATGACACAATCGCCATCGTCAGTTTCTACCATGACAAAACCTTCTTCGTTACTCAAACTCCAGACGAGCTCTGTGGCTTTTACTTGCCCTACAAAATACGCTAGACGTTCACTGTCAGGCGCGACCAACAGTTGAACACGCTCTTCCATCGATAATTCTTTCATTATTCAATCTCTTTATTAAAAGTAAGCGACTTCTTCGTCGGTTAATTCACGGAACTCGCCAGCCAGAATGTCGGCATCCAGTGACAATGGACCAATCTGATCTCGATGGAGTTCTTCCACTTTATTACCGACGGCTGCCAACATACGTTTTACTTGATGGTATTTACCTTCTTGAATCGTCAGGTAAATATCGCAATCACTAATACGTTCAGCAACAGCAGGTAATGTCGGTTGAGCTTCACCATTCAACATCACACCACCTTCCAATAACTTCAAATCTTCATCGCTAATTGGATCAGCCAACATCATACGGTAGCGTTTGTTACAAGCTTTACGTGGAGAGGTGATTCGGTGTAACCATTGACCATCTGTCGTAAGAAGCAATAAACCAGTAGTGTCTTTATCCAGACGACCAACAATTTTCAGCTCTTGCCCTAGATGAGAAGGCAGAAGGTCCAAGACCGTTGGATGATCTGGATCTTGGGTCGCACACACATAACCAGCAGGTTTATGCAGTAAATAGTATCCCTCAGATGGCCACGCCAAAAGAGTATCATCTAGACAGATCTGATCTCCCTCTTGTACGGTGTAATTGGCTTTTTTAACCACTTCACCGTTTACAGTTACACGGCCTTTTGATGCCGCAATTTTTGCGGCTTTACGTGCCAGCTCAGTCACGTGGGATAAATAAAAATCAAGTCTCAAGGGTATCGCCTATGGCTTTGTTAATTAATTTAAGAGAATACTTCGTGGGTGGTTTCAATTTTTTTGTAAAAAAACGTCGCGTTGTGCAACATACCATTTGCACTACGAGTGTAACCAGGCACTTCACCAAACGGAATATAGCCCATATTGACATACATGTCGTGAGCAATGTCATCACTTCTAACTTCAAGTATAAGTAGCTGTCTTTGCATGGATGCCGCGACACGTTCAACTCCTTGCATCAGCATCCCCCCCAAACCATGTTCTCTCGCTTGAGTATGCACCATGAGCTTCTCCACATCACAACGATGTAATGCATTCGCTTTCGGTGACATGGCAATTTGAACACTACCCACTACTTTATCGTCTTCGCGGATCAATAAAACTTGCCGAGCATTAGCTTGTAATTCATCGTTAATCGACAACCAATAAGCTTTTGCTTCGGATTCACTCATTGGTGGTAAAAAACCAATTGGCGCGCCTGAGTCAACGGCATCACATAACAACTCGACAAGATCATCTAGGTAGGGGTTAAGGTTGTCTACTTTGAGTAACTCCAAACTCTTTTCCTCTGTCTTTTTGATTGCCGTAATAATACCTGAGCCGAGCTCGGTTAGGAAACGCCACACACCGCTTAAGCGAATTGAAGACATAAAAAAGGCGACCTAAGCCGCCTCTTCACACATTGACGATGTAAATTAAACATTCCCCATGTAACGCCCGGGCTTATGATTAACCGCAATAATCATATTTAAAGCGATGGCACCAACAAATGAGATTATGATTAGCGTGTAATCCACAATAAAAACAGACAGCAATACAATCATACAATCAACGGCCATCTGAAATTTCCCCATGGAAATACCATATTTTTCAGAGAGGTAACGCGCCAGAATATTCAGACCGCCTAAACTGGCATTGTGACGGAAAAGCATTAAAAAGCCCACGCCCATCAAAAAGCCACCAGCAATACTGGCATAAAATGGGTTAACCTTATCAAAGCTCACCAACATCGGTGTGATATCAGCAAAAACAGACAAGCAAAATACGGAAAGAAAAGTCTTAATAGTGAACTCCCAACCAAAATGCATAATTGCTAAGATGTAGAATGGAAGGTTAATCAAGAAAAATGCCTGACCAAAGGTTAAAGGAGTCGAATACTTCATTAAAAAAGCCAGCCCAGCTGAACCGCCAGTTAATAAACCTGCATGTGTAAAAAGGTTCACTCCCAGCGCAATAATCAAGGTGCCAAGAATCACAGCCTGGGCATCTTCGAGGCGTGTATGTTTTTTCATTTTAGGTATTTCTGCAGTCGACATGAATTTCTCTTTGGGTAAATCAATTATAGGTATGAAGGGAGGTGGATTTTAGAGAAAAATAGGCCTAAGACCAATATCAAGACAGAAAGCATTTTTTAGCCACTTTTAAAAAGTGTCTATTTTCTTGTACACAAATCAAGACGCTCTAATTCGATGAATGACCTTTCCCACGACTCGCCTTGGAGATACCCAACCAATTCTTTCAGATTGAAGGCTTTGATTGCTCTCCCCACCGAGCCAAAGCTGCCCATCTGGAGCGATGTGCAGCACTTTTTTGATAATAAAACCATATAGCGCGTGATCAACTACAACAAGATGACCAACTTTAAGTTTTTTATGCCAGCGACTGGTAAAAACAAAATCGCCGTCATGTAAACTTGGAGACATACTTTCGCCCTGCACCTTGATTAAATCAAGCATGATCACTCCTTTATGTAATCCTTTTACTAAATTAAGAATCTTTCAAAAGCCGTTTTAATTTTTTAGATCAGGATAAACCACATCTAACATAGGCGGGTAAGGACAAGCAGCACGATAAGTGGCAACCCCCTTTGTAAACCAAAAAGCTTCTGCAAAGTCATTTACCAATCCAATCAGCTTCTCTCCTTCTAAGCGATCAATTCCCTGTTTACACTTTGAAGCTTGCAACATAATGGAATGCACTAAGTCATGAACATTCGCTACTTGCTCAAATTGTGGGGCTTTAAAGTAATCCCCCCAGATAATCCGAACAGCCTCTTTCACTTCAGTACAAGCCAATTCTTTTTCACTTACTAAACGAGAAATTTGAGCAAAATCCGCCACACCTATAGATGCTTTGTCTTCTACTTCTTTAATAAGGTCCATTAAGCGAACACAGCTCAATGCGGCTAACAAAGCAGTAGATGGGTCATAAATTTTACAAGGTATATCACAATGAGCTTGCGCGGTTTTAAAGCCGATTACTTTATCTAACGTTTTAATCACACTATGCATCATGGCTAATTTCCTCTCGTTCAAGTTGTTTACGACGACGTAACAGCTGCTTATACACAAAGCCGCCAACAATAATGCTTCCCACCGCGAACACGGTTAAGGCATGAATCAGATCACTCGCCCAATGTGAGCCATCATGACCAGGATGGGCCAGCACCCCCTGACTCATAGCAAGAAAAACACTACATAACATGACAGTAATAATATATTTCATATCATCACTCCTCTTTTTATTAACAAAAAACGTTAGTGACGCACCATAGTGGCAGGTATAGACACAGCGTTAGACAATGACTGCATTAAGGCCCTACTTTGAGCCGAAACTTCTTTGCTATAACTCTGAGTAAATAACTCCCACTCGAAACGGATATGCGTAGCGGTTCTCATAATAAGATCACGCTGTTCATTATCTAGATCAGGTCGGGCGATAATGGTTTGAAGAAAATTAACCGCACACTCAAATTGTGTATTAGCAGAAATAAAATCTCCCAAGGCGGTATAAGACTCGGCAATATTCAAAAAGCTTACAGCAGCGGCTGCAACAGCGGATTCAGCATCTAGATGGAAATCTTCATCAAATGAACGCTCAGCTTCCATTAATGCCTGTCGGTTTAAATCAACGGCATCAGTAAAAGCATGGTTTGAATAAGCTCGATTAGCTTGTCTAGTTAAACGCTCCCAGTCCTGCATTGTTTCCTCCACGATATGTTATGATGCATCAATAAACCTAATGAGAATCATTATCGTAAAGTATTTTAAAAAAATCCAGTTAATTTGAGAATAAATCTCATTTAGATGTATTTTTTACATTTTGATGAGACTGAGCAGACACCAAGAAAAGGTAAAGAGGGGCAAAGGAAAGGAAAATGAATTGAACGAGAAAATAAATCAGAAGAAGTAGCTCGTGATACGAGCTACCACTCAATTCCAATTTGAGCTTTTACACCATTTGCAAAAGCATGACGCTCATTGGCAATTTTACTGTGTGTATCAACGCTATCTAACAAAGCACGTGGTGCTGTGCGCCCTGTCATCATTACATTTTGGTGATCAGGACGAGCCGCCAACGCTGCAATCAAGTCACCTTCGTTTAAATAACCATATTTGTACATGTAAGTGATTTCATCCAACAAGACAAAATGCACACTAGGATCAGACAAGACATTCTTAGCCAATAACCATGCTTGTTCTGCGGCTTCTTTCTCCAATTCTGGGTTACGAGTTTCCCACGTAAAGCCGTGCCCCATGACGTGAAAATCAACCAGTGGATGATCGCCAAAGAACAACTGCTCCCCCGTCGCCTTGCGCCCTTTTATAAATTGAATCACCGCACTTTTTTGTCCGTGCCCTAAAGCACGAGCCATGGTACCAAAAGCGCTAGAGCTTTTACCCTTGCCGTTACCAGTTAACAATATGGTTACACCACGCTCCTCCGTTGCTGCGGCAATACGCTGATCAACAACCGCCTTCTTCTTTAGCAAACGCGCTTCGTTCTTTTCTGCTTGCTCTGCATTTGGGCCTTGGCTTTTTTTAACAGAAGTATTCGTCATAATTTGTCTCTTTAACGTTATTTTCTTGTACTATTTTTTCTTGTACAGCAGCCAACTTGGATAATACAAATCTTTATGTATCGCGAATACCCTTAGTATAAAGACTAAAGCGACGGCGTAAATCGAGTTAAACTCATGTGTCGGTACGTTTTTTTCAAGTAATACCAATAACAGAGCACCTAAGAAAGCCGGCGTTGCGTAAAACTCTCGCCCTAAAACTAGTGGCGGACGATGGCTCAAAACATCACGAATAATACCGCCTGCCACACCTGTGATAATCCCCATAGTAATCGCAATGGTTGGAGGGAAACCTAGATTCAACACTTTTTCCGTCGCGACAACGGTAAAAAGTGCTAAACCAAATGAATCGGCATAATGGAAAACCGTTTGTCTATCTTCAATAAAACGCACCGTAAAAAATGCTAAAACAGAAGATGAAAATGCCACCCACAAATAAGACGTATCTTTTACCCAGTAAACTGTTTCGACCGATAATACAGCATCCCGGATCGTACCGCCGCCCAATGACGTTACCATACCAAGAAACACGACACTAAAAAGATCCATGTCTTTTTTACCGGACGAAATAACACCCGTGATTGCAAATGCAGCAATCCCAAACATACCTAAAAGATATAGCAACATTTTTCTTTTTCTCAATCGAACATAGGACTATCTGGCGAATGCCAAATTCAACATTAAAAGGCCGTCGTTACTGACTTGATACCCAGTCACCTGCGCCCAAACGCTTTAGCATGACAAAGTCCCCATGAACGGAAAACTCAGTCAAACTGCTAAAGCCAACATCAATTCGGTGACATTGTTCCAAAGGCCATTGGCAAAGCATACTGACAAACACTTTAATAACACCAGAGTGCGCCACTAATACACAGTTATCCATCGGTGCCTCTTTCACTAACAGCCACCATTGCCAAACACGATCCGCAACCACTTGTAGAGATTCACCATTATAAGGAGCGGAATGCACAATATCATCGGCCCAAAGCTCTATTTCTTGCTTTGGAATATCTTGCCAACAAAGACCTTCCCAATCGCCAAAGTCCAATTCTTTTAACGCTTCCGTCACTTGCGATTTACCATCACTAATCCGTTCAGCTAATCTTGCAGCTCGACTTAATGGACTATGAAAGCATGCGTTTAGCTCACCATCGAAACCAATAGATAAAGCATTTTTTAATGCTTGCGCCTCCTTTTCCCAACCATCAGCAAGAGGCACATCCATATCACCGTAACACAGGCCCTTCTTAACGTCTGGTCTTGGATGACGAATCAAATACAGCTTCACGAATAAGACACCAACAAACACAAGACAACAAAAACTTCACCTATTTGCTCGCTTGCCCCTAAAGTATCACCATTAAAGCCATCAATTTTTTTACGCAAATAAAGACGCATCAAAAACACTAAAGTAGCGGTCAAAATAAAGGTAAGAATTAAATCAAACAAATTAAATGCCAACACCCCAATCAACAAACAAGGCAATAAAGCCACCAACCACTGACTAAGATCTAACTTAGCAATCATGCTTGAGGCCTTGCTTTGCTCTATGGTCATATAATCTAACGTATTCATTAATACTAGCGGTATGAATCTAGCGATAACATGCACAACACACCAACCACTTAAGGTATAAACAAAACCTAGAAACGAGTCAGGAATGACCTGTAATAATTCACTCAGTAGCAACCATTTTAGTGTCAAAGAAAACCAAATAGACAGAGCGGCATAACTACCAATACGTGAATCTTTCATGATCGACAAACGTTGTTCTTTGTCCCAGCCACCAACCAAACCATCGCAGCTGTCCATCAAACCATCTTCATGAAAACCACCCGTTAATAACACAGCGGTCAGCAGCATAAACAAAGCTTGTAACGACACAGACCAATCAAACCATAATGGCCAAGCACTCAATAAGCCAACCACCAAACCAATCCATGGTAAAAAGCACACCGCTGGGATGTGCTTTATGTCATCACTCCAATCTACTTTTAGAGGGATTCGAGTATAAGTGACCAAACTACGTTTAAAGCCTTGCCAATACGGACCAATAATCATGCCTTTCATTTTCACTTACCTAATATTTTGAAACCTGCACAGAATGGCTAAATTTGCTAATAATTTGTGTAAAGGTCTCACTTAGAATCTGTCACACCAGCGCTTTCAAAGCTCGCCATCTTATTCAAAAATACACAAGCACTGCTGATCAATGGATAAGCTAAAATAGCGCCAGAGCCTTCCCCCAAACGCAGATCCAACGACAAAATAGGTTCAGCCTTCAAATGATCAAGCAGTATTTTGTGGGCTTTTTCATTCGACTGGTGAGCAAAAATGGCATATTCACGCACATTCGCAGCGACTTTTTGAGCAAACAACAACGCCACCGAACAGATAAAGCCATCCACTACAAACGCCGTCTGTCGCTGAGCCGATTGCAACATCGCACCCGCCATGGCCAAAATTTCAAAACCACCCACCTGCTCCGCAAGCGTTTGAGCGCTCCAGTCAGACATCATCTGGCCAGTTTCTTGTTCTGCACGCTTTAATGATTGCTCAATTACCTGCGCTTTATGGGAAACCCCAGCAAGATCCAGTCCAGTACCACGTCCAGCACTATCTATCGCGCTAACACCAATTAATGCGGTCATCATGCAAGAAGACACACAAGTGTTCCCAATGCCCATTTCACCAAACATCAACAAGTTTACACCGCCGTCAATGGCAAGATTGGCTTCATCAACACCAGCTTGAATCGCTTGTTCTAACTGTTGTGTTGTCATGGCTGCTTGTTGACTAAAGTCCTGGGACGAAAACGCGACTTTACGCGCCCCCAACAAAGGATGCGCAGCCAATTCTGCGTTAACACCCACATCCACAATTCGCAACGGGACTTTATGTTGCTCACAAAAAATACTTACCGCTGCGCCGCCCATCAAGAAATTCATCACCATTTGTGGCGTCACTTCTTGAGGAAATAAACTAATCCCCTGAGCAACGACACCGTGATCAGCAGCAAAGATAATCATCTTAGGTTTTGACGTATCAGGCGCTAACGTTTGCTGAATTTTGCCAAGTTGAAAAGCAATACTTTCCAACTCGCCCAGCGCACCTAATGGCTTGGTTTTGTTATCAATTTTGTATTGCAACTCTTCAGCAATTACAGCCGAAGGTGCCTGAATAGTAAATTGCGTAAACAAGGCTTTTTTGCCCCTTAACCTTTGGCCTTAACAGCACGTTGACGCACCGCTTCGTAGAGACAAACACCTGTCGCCACAGACACATTCAAACTAGAAACCACACCAGCCATAGGCAGCTTCACTAGATAATCACACTGTTCACGAGTCAAGCGACGCATACCATCACCTTCTGCACCCATTACAATAGCCGTTGGAATAGATAAGTCTTGCTCGTAAATGGTTTGCGTTGCCTCTCCTGCTGTACCAAAAATCCACACACCTTGATCTTGCAGCTTCTTCATAGTTCGAGCAAGGTTGGTCACCGCGTAAACTGGAATGCTTTCCGCAGCGCCACACGCCACTTTGCTAACCGTTGCATTTAACGGGGCTGAATTGTCTTTCGGCATCACCACCGCGTGAGCGCCAGCGGCATCTGCACTACGCAAGCAAGCGCCTAAATTATGTGGATCCGTCACACCGTCTAAGATAATGATCAATGGTGTTTCATCTAAACCCGCTACCAAGGTATGCAAGTCGGCTTCATTGCCTGCTTTGTTCATTGTGGTATAAGCCACCACACCTTGGTGAACAGCGCGCTCTTTGTTCTTGGTAAAAAGTTGATCTAATTCTTTACGTGGTACCACGCTGTAGCGCACTTTGTTGGCTTTACAAAGTTGTACTAATCGCTGGTTTTTCTTGTCATCACGGCCTTCTTGAAAGCGTACTTCTTTGACGCGTTCTGGCTGTTGAGTCAATGCATTTTCCACGGCGTGAATGCCGTATATCCATTCTAAATCTGACATTATCTACTCTATTAATTTGGGGGCATACGCCCCCTTTTACTCATCTAGAAAGTTATTCATCAAGAAAGCTCCACTAAGAGCTTCTGATCAGTCTTTTGCTTTTGGCTTAGCATTGCTCTTTTTCGGCTTCTTAGGCTTTTTCGGTTTTTTAGCCGCTGCCGTTGGCTTACCATTTGCCGACACTGTACCCGACTTTTTCTGTCTGATACGTTTGCCCTTAGAAGCTGGCGAGCGACGTTTTTTCTTCGCCTTGCCATCCGACTCTTTGCCCTCTTTCGATGACTTAGCGTCTTTAGCTTTGTCACCCTCTACTTTGGTAGCAGACTTAGGTTTAGAGCGCCCCCCCAATTCAATAGGCGGCAGCTGAGCCAATTGCATTTCAAGTTCGGTTTTATCGGTGCGTTCCACTTTTTTGCGCGCTGGGCGAGTACTTCTTTCATCCAAGCTCAAATCAATCTTACGTTGCTCCAAGTTCACATTAGAAACGCGAACTTTTAACGTGTCACCAAGGCGGAACACACGACCAGTGCGCTCGCCAACAATCGCCTGATGTTCCATATCATGAACAAAGTAATCTTGCCCAAGACCAGAAATATGCACCAAACCATCAACGAATAACCCTTGCAACTCAACAAACAAACCAAACGAGGTCACGGCGGTAACCACACCGTCAAACGGTTCACCCAAATGCTGTTCAACGTATTGGCATTTCAACCAAGCTTCAACGTCACGCGTCGCTTCGTCAGCGCGTCGTTCGGTCACAGAACAAGAATCCCCTAAACCATCCATGTCGGCGTGATCATAACCGTAGATTTTGCGTTCTTTCAATTCTGGGCTGCCCGCAACACGATGCGCCTGACGCACGGCTGGACGACCTTCGCCACGAATCAAATAACGAATCGCGCGATGAACCAATAAATCTGGGTAACGACGAATTGGCGACGTAAAGTGCGTATAAGCTTCATAATTCAAACCAAAGTGGCCCAAATTATCCGCTTGATACACAGCCTGGGACATAGAGCGCAGCATCATGGTTTGAATACTACGAGCGTCTGCCCGGTCTTTAATGCTTTCAGACAATGCCGCGTAATCCGCTGGCGTTGGCTTAGTACCGCCCGTTAGCTCTAATCCCAGCAAACCAAGATAAGTTCGCAAGGTTAACAAACGGTCATCTTTTGGCCCTTCGTGAACACGAAACAAAGCAGGTAAATCTGCTTTGATCAATAACTCTGCCGCTGCTACGTTGGCGCACAGCATGCATTCTTCGATCAATTTATGGGCGTCATTACGCTCGACAGGAACAATATGCTCAATCTTAGAGTTCTCGTCGAACACCATACGAGTCTCGATCGTATCGAACTCCATCGCGCCTCGTTCATCACGAGCGCCCTTCAGAACCTGATACAAACCACTCAAATCATCAATATGAGATACGATAGAGGCATAACGCTCACGCAGTTCAATGCCTTGCTCTTCAGGCTCGTCGTCGATCATTTTCGCGACTTTGCTGTAGGTTAAACGAGCATGAGAACGGATGATGCCTTCATAAAATTTGAAGCCGCGCATCTTACCTTTTGTCGTCAAGGATATTTCAGCAACCATCGCCAAACGATCTACGTCTGGATTAAGCGAGCACAAACCATTTGACAAAACTTCCGGCAACATAGGAATCACACGACCGGGGAAATAAACCGAGTTACCACGCACAATGGCTTCTTCATCTAATGCGGTGTCTTTCTTCACATAATGAGAAACGTCTGCAATAGCAACAAATAGCTTCCAACCCCCTGGCGTTTTTTCACAATACACCGCGTCATCAAAGTCACGTGCATCTTCACCATCTATGGTCACAAACGGCGTATCGCGCAAATCAACACGATGCGCTTTATCTTCTTCCGCCACTTCTGTACTGAAGTGTTTGATTTGCTTCTCAACCGCAGCTGGCCACTCATTAGGAATTTCATAACGGTGCATCGCCACTTCGATTTCAACACCCGGCGCCATAAAGTCGCCAAGGACTTTTTTTACCAAGCCTTGAGCCGGTTTACCGCGCTCGGCGTAGCTAACAATTTCAGCCAACACATATTGACCGTGTTTTGGCGTTAAGCCGGAGTCAGTGGTTATTTGGATATCTTGCGCAATGCGTGGGTTTTCTGGCGTTACAAACGCAGTACCACTTTCTAAATAGTAGCGGCCAACCATTTGAGTATGCTTACGCTCCAGCACCTCAACCACAACACCATCTAAGCGACCTTTAACGCTACGACCAGAAAGACGTGCTTTGATTTTATCGCCATCCATCACGTTCTGCATTTGACGGGCAGATAGGAAAATATCGTCATCGCTTTGACGCAACAAGAAACCATGACCTTCTTTATTGCCTTGAACGTAACCTTCAATCAGGTCACTTTCTAAAATCGGCGAGTATTCGTCATTTTGATTGCTGGTCATTTGATTGTCTCGGCACATAGCGATGAGACGACGACGGAGGGCTTCGATTTCGTCTTCGCCAGTCAGCGAAAACTCTTTGCATAAATCTAAATGACCCATGCTTTTATTTTGGGTGGCAAGAAACTCTAAAATGAATTCACGGCTTGGTACGGGATTATCGTACTTAGACGCTTCTCGCTGCATGTGTGGATCGTTAATTTTTTTATTACTCAATGTATGTTTATCCTTGGTTTTTTCAATAAGACGCCCTTTTATAAAATAGAAATATGAACATCTCACTATTTAGAACATTTGCAGTACTCGTTATCATTTATGATAAGTCATTTTTGACAAGCTACTTCTAATAAGCCACTTCTGCCGAGTCACCGTCACGCTCAATTAATCATCATTATAGAGCATATTAACCAAATACTCTCGAAGTTAGCTCAGCTCTTAGCATTATCTGCACACTCTCTTCGAGTTAATTTGGTAATTACACAACAAATCCTCCTTATAGCTCGATATTTGCGTGTCTTTTACAAGCTTTTGTAATGCTATTTTGACCTAAGGGAAATATTTTCATTACTTTATTGTCTAAATTTCAAGCAAAAATGGTGAACCCATCGAATTCTTTGATACTTTCGCTCTGCATTACTACTGCCTGTGACGTACTAAATTCATCTCCGCCATCACTTTGGTGGAAATTTCTTCCACAGACAACTTTGTCGAATTCAAAAAAGGGATACGTTCTTGGCGATATAAGGATTCAACCTCATCCACCTCATAGCGGCACTGACGAGACGAAGCATACTTACTTGCCGCCATGCGACCAGTGCGGATTTCATGCAAGCGCTGGGCATCTATGGTCAAACCAAATAACTTCTTCTTGTGATTCTTTAACACCTTCGGCAAACCGGGGGAAGAAAAGTCATCTTCAGTAATAGGATAATTTGCCGCCTTGATGCCATACTGCATTGCCAGATACAAACTGGTTGGTGTTTTACCGGAGCGAGACACGCCCAACAAGATAATATCTGCCTCAGCAAAATTCTTCACCGAAGCCCCGTCATCATTCGCCAAAGCATAGTTTATGGCGTCTATTCGGCCATCATAAACGCCTTCTTTCATACCATGCGCTTTCTGCGCCGTTGGCTGTGCTTTCACACCTAAAGCTTGCTCTATCGGAGACAGCAAATCACCAAATAAGTTATAACAATGGCAGTCGCAAGATTCGATAATATCGCGAATCGTCACATCGGAAATAGTATAAAAAACCAGCAAAGCAATCCCTTGCTGCATCTCTAAGTTAATCTGTTGTTTTAAGCCTTCAGCTTGATCTTTTGTGCCTAAAAAAGGCACGCTTTTGGTCTCTACTGCCACATCAAAAAAGGACAACATTGCCGACCCAAATACTTCAGCAGTGATCGCCGTCCCGTCCGATACAAAATACACTTTCATGCGCTTCTTCCCATTTTTGTTGTTATCTAACGACATCCGTTTTTTCGATTGAAATAAAACTACATCGAATAATCGATTTTATTCAAAGCAACTCCCCTACATACAATGAACCCAGACCAAGCGCCTTGACAAGAGCACACAGTAATTTGATAAGCGCCCATCGTCTACTTGGCTAATCAGCCATCTTTTGGCCAAACCAGCCATATTCTTTTAATAAGAAATAATAATTGGAGTCTCTTGTGAGCAAATTTATTAAGTGGTTTAAAGATCTTCATATGGAAGATGTCGGTGAAGTAGGCGGAAAAAATGCCTCTTTGGGTGAAATGATTTCCAACCTGACAGACCTTGGTATTCAAGTGCCAAACGGTTTCGCAACTACTTCCTATGCTTATCAAAGCTTCATCACAGAAAGTGGCCTAGACGAAAAAATCCATCAAGCACTAGACGCATTGGACGTAGACGATGTTCATGCGCTTGCCGAAACAGGCGTACAAATTCGCCAATGGATTGAAGACGCGACTTTCTCTGCAGAATTTGACCAAGAAATCGAGACCGCCTTCGCTGTTCTGTGTGACGACAACACAGAGGAAACATCCTTTGCGGTGCGCTCTTCTGCAACCGCGGAAGATTTGCCAGATGCATCTTTCGCAGGTCAACAAGAAACCTTTCTAAACGTGAAAGGCTTGGCTGACATAAAAGCGTCTATCAAGCGTGTATTTGCTTCTTTGTTTAACGACCGTGCGATTTCTTACCGCGTTCACCAAGGCTTTGAACACCAAGGCGTGTCTTTGTCCGCCGGCATTCAAAAAATGGTACGCAGCGACATCGGCGCGTCTGGCGTCTTGTTTACCCTAGACACAGAATCCGGTTTTGACGAAGTGGTTTTCATCACTGCGGCTTACGGACTTGGTGAAATGGTCGTACAAGGTACGGTTAACCCAGACGAATACTACGTTCACAAGCCAACACTGGCGGCCAATCGCCCGGCGGTTGTGCGCAAGAGCCTAGGCAGCAAAGCACAAAAAATGGAATACGCCGAAGCCGACAGTGATGATGAATTCGTTAAAATCGTTCCAGTCGCCTTAGACGAACAAAACCGTTTTGCACTAACAAACGACGAAGTTCAAGACCTTGCTCGCCAAGCTTGCATCATCGAAAAACACTACCAACGTCCAATGGATATTGAATGGGCGAAAGACGGCATCGACGGCAAAATTTACATTGTTCAAGCACGCCCAGAAACCGTTCGCAGCCAAGCCAATGCCCAGAGCATGGAACGCTACAACCTGAAAAAAACCTCTCAGGTAATGATTACTGGCCGCGCCATTGGTCACAAAATCGGCACAGGCGCAGTGAAAGTGTTGTCTTCTATTACCGAAATGGATCGTATCCAACCAGGTGACATTCTTGTCACTGATATTACCGATCCAGACTGGGAACCCATCATGAAGCGCGCTTCTGCGATTGTCACCAACCGTGGTGGTCGTACTTGTCACGCCGCGATTATTGCCCGTGAACTTGGCATTCCAGCGGTTGTTGGCTGTGGTGACGCAACTGACGTATTGAAAGACGACCAAATCGTTACCGTATCTTGCTCACAGGGTGATATGGGCTTTGTTTACCAAGGCGAACTACCATTCGACATCATTACCTCTGAAGTCGGCAACATGCCAGAACTACCAGTAAAAATCATGATGAACGTGGGCAACCCAAACCGCGCCTTCGACTTTGCCATGCTGCCAAATGCAGGTATTGGCTTGGCTCGCTTAGAATTCATCATCAACCGCATGATCGGCATTCACCCGAAAGCCTTGCTGAACTACGCAGAAATGACACCCGCGTTGCAGGAAGAGATCAACCACCGTATCGCCGGCTACAACAGCCCAGTGGAATTCTACGTAGACAAACTGGTCGAAGGCGTCGCAACATTGGCTTGCTCTTTCTCTCAAAAGCCTGTCATCGTGCGCTTGTCCGACTTTAAATCAAACGAATACCACAACCTTGTTGGCGGCCCTTTGTTTGAACCAGATGAAGAAAACCCAATGCTTGGCTTCCGTGGCGCCGCGCGCTACATCGACGACTCCTTCCGAGATTGCTTCGCCCTAGAATGTGAAGCCATCCGCCGCGTTCGTAACGACATGGGCTTAACCAACGTACAAATCATGATCCCATTTGTTCGTACCTTGGAAGAAGCACAACAAGTGACCGAACTGCTTGCGGAACAAGGCTTGGCTCGTGGCGAAAACGGTTTGAAAGTCATCATGATGTGCGAACTACCGTCCAACGCCCTACTGGCTGACGAGTTCTTACAGTACTTCGACGGCTTCTCAATCGGCTCGAATGATTTAACTCAGCTAACACTAGGACTTGACCGCGACTCAGGATTGATCGCAGACAAATTCGACGAACGTAACCCAGCGGTTAAAAAACTGCTAAAAATGGCGATCACCGCCTGTCGCGAACAAGGCAAATACGTCGGCATCTGCGGCCAAGGCCCATCCGACCACGCCGACTTCGCCGACTGGCTAGTAGCCCAAGGCATCGAAAGCATGTCTCTTAACCCAGACACCGTCATCGAAACCTGGCTACATCTTGATGAAGTACTGAAAAGTAACGAATTGAACAACAAAGCTATTTAAAGAAATATTCCCGTTTCATCGACTCGATGCAAGGGGAAAAACCTCTGCGTTTGGTGTTGTATTTCTCAATGCAGCGCCGGATCAGAATGCTGTGTTAAAGCAGCGCGTGACCTTATCGTAGTCACTCTCTAGTTTGATAGCCCCGCTCTGCGGGGCTTTTTTTATTTGAGCTTCAAGTATATTTGTTACTTCTCAACGCTTCCTAGTTCGCAAACTTGGTTCCGCTCTGCTGAGCGGGTAACTTTTTGCTAGCGCCCAAAAAGTAACCAAAAATTCGCTTTAAGATCTTTAATGCCTGACTTTTTTCATAGGCACATAATTGTCCCCCTACGCTCGTTATATCGTAAGGCATAGATTGTTCATTCGGTGGGTGATATCTCATCAAACAATGATGCTGAAACTCCATAAGGTCGCGCAACTTCGTCGCGTCGAACTGACTTCATTGGTGATACCGCTATTTCGTACTTTTGGTTCCATTCAAACACTTTGCATTCCCAACCTTTTATTCCGCCCTGCTGGGCGCGTAACTTTTGCCAATCGATGCAAAAGTAACCAAAAAATCTTTTATCGGGCTATCGCCCAAACGTCTGATTCACACTGTTTATTATTAAGTTTGGCAAAACGACTTTTATCGTAAGGCATAGATTGCTTATTCGATGAAAGTATAGTTCGTCAAACAATGACCCTGAAACTCCATAGGGTCGCGCAACTTCGTCGCGTCGAACTGACTTCATCATAGAGACTAGGTTTTCGTAGGGCACCATGAGCGCAGCGTGATGTGCCGCTGAAAGCGAAGCTTTCACTGTAGGTCGCGGCTTTAGCCCGACATGGAATTTATGCTCCATTCAAACGCAAAAGGTTACGTTACTAAGCACCAAGTCCCTTCCCCTTTTGTCTTCCAAGGGGAAGGCGGAGGATGGGGTTAATCTCTTCTTTGGGCTTCATTCAAACGCTTTGCATCCCCAACCTTTATTCCGCCCTGCTAGGCATGTAACTTTTACCAATCGATGCAAAAGTTACCAAAAAATCTTTTATCGGGCTATCGCCCAAACGTCTGATTCACTTTTTTATTATCAGTTTTAGCAAGACGATCTTCATCGTAAAGCATAAATTGTTTTGCAGGCTGGAGAAAAGATATTTTTAACTGCCCCTGAAACTCCATAGGATCGCACAATCAAAGTTGCGTCGAACTGACTTTTTTGGAACTTCAATGTTGAAAATTCAAGGAACTCCACATAAAGTTAAACGATACTCTTTTCCGAATTAAGAATAACCCTGAATTGGATGAGATAAATTCTATGCTTAAAGTCGAGATATCTGCTCTTTCCACCTTTTCTCTTTATCCTTACACTCTTTCCGTATTGCCTCTTTAATTGCAACACTATTCAAATTTGACTGTTCTGTAAGAGCTTTTATATTTTCTTTCACACGTCGAATTTTCATTAAGAACATAAACAAATCACCTTCTGTAAACCTATTTCCACCTCCAGTTTTTTCAAAGTAATCTCTAGATAAACACATAGATTCGATAGAAAAAAACAAATTGACAACTCTATCTATACTGTCAGTTAATGCCGGTAAATAAATTTTTCCATCTAAGAAATAATATTTGTCTTTTACATTAAAATCCCAAATATTTATACCATCTATTTTTTTTATGAGAAGCAATGTAAAGATCGAATTCAAATTACTAAAAATATCACCTTCAAGTTCAGATGCAACATCCTTAGGTGATGACATTCCAACAACATAATGCCTGATATGATCTAAATAATTATTAAATTCAAGTGGAATTTCACTCCTTTCCCCAATATATGTAATAAATTTCATATCATCAGCCCAAGGCGAAAAATCACTATAGTCATTGATTGGAAAAATTTTTCGATATAGTTTTATGGGATCACTTATTTTAATATTATGAATACTTCCAAAGTGCTCTATTTGGGCTGAAAAATAATCTAAATGTTTAATATAGTTTTCAAAGTTATTCTTACTTTGAGTTGACACAATCTGTATATCTGACCTAGCAATCTGGGCAGCAGTTTGAACAGAGCGATGATGAGAAGCATAAAACCCTGCAAGGGGTAGTGACAACGCTACTATCCACAGTGGGATTTTGAAGTAGTCATAGGCGTTATCAAAGCCTTTCTTTGTCAACACCATATCAGGAAAGCTTAGGCTCTGTGCGATAAAGAAGGTGACTACAAATGCTAAACCAACAGGGAGCAGCACTGTTGCCCAAAAGGACCGAAGCTGAAATAACGGAGGATGAGATTGTTGCGAGCCTTTGAGGAACCAGCTCCAAAAGTCACAAAGCTCTGCGCCCAACCACTTAAAAAATCGCATTTATATTGTCCTCATCGTTTTTGAATACTTCAAACGCTTTACTAGGGAGCATATTCAAATCCAGCCTATCATGATCAAACAACAGGTCCATACGCAATTAAAACAATTACCCCAGATAAAAATTAAACATGTTTGTCTGCCCTTAATGCTCACCGGCGCATCACGCTTCGCTCATGACGCCCTACGTTTTTGTTCTCCATTCAATACAGTCTGCTCAACGCATTTTATGTTAGTGAGCTGATTGCGCCAAACTATGGGGTTTCAATACCAATTCCCACCCTTCCCCACTACATCAAAAGCAGTCTATGCCGTCACTTAATATCTACTCAAACAATATTTTTCACATCACGGTAAAACTTTTCATGGCTACCTAAAGCCATAAGTTCGAGTGTAACGGTGCCATCTTCATAGCTGTAACCAAGTAATGTAAGTTGCTTCACCATGTTGAATTTATAGACACGGGGGAAGGATAAATCGCCTTTCTTCTGTTGCCCTAGAAGCGGATCTTCAATCAATTCTCTAATCGCGTTATCTAGATCTACTTTTTGGTTTTTATGCAGTTTTTTGACCGCTTTTTTAAAGGTAGTTGTTTGAAGAACTTGAGTAATGTTAGCCAAAGCTATAAGCCTCAAGTTTTCCGGCTTTTTTTTCCGCTTTAGCAATGATGGCTTGTTTTACGAACTCGTAAGGCAAATCAGGGTTATCTTCCATCATTTCACCAATTTTCGCCCAGTGTTCAATTTGCTTAGGTGTTGTTCGGTTTAAGGCTTTTGCCATGATAGCCGCTTTATCAACCAGTTCTTGGTCAAGTCGAATACTTGCTGTAGACATAATAAAATCTCCTTAGTGCTATACAAGAAATGTAGCAAATAGCCACAAATGCAGCAATGCGCATCAAAAAAATTGCGAATAAAGGTCAGTTAAAAATATCTACGCTTCTTGAGCCGTACTTAGTTTTCACAACATAGTCATGCACAACATTCTGTACATGTTTTCCTTTTCAGGCTAGACTTGTCTTATATAATGTACAAGTGAGGTGCAATATGAGAATTGTCTCTTTTACTGAAGCTCGAAATAGTCTTAAGTCCGTTTTGGACAATGTGATTAACGATGCGGATACGACGGTAATCACTCGCCGTGACTCTGAAGATGCGGTGGTTATGTCATTGGATTACTACAACAGCCTTATGGAAACCGTTCACCTACTTCGTTCACCAGCTAACGCAGAACACTTAAATCGTTCAATTGCACAATTTAAAGCGGGTAAAACGTCTCAGCGAGAACTTATTGATGAGTAGCTGGCTTTTATCATGGACTGATGAAGCTTGGAACAGTTACGTTTATTGGCAGACACAAGACAAGAAAACCTTAAAACGCATCAATAAACTTATTACCGATGTTCAGCGTTCACCGTTTGAAGGAATTGGAAAACCGGAAGCCTTAAAAGAAAATCTAACAGGCTTCTGGTCTCGCAGGATCGATGATACTAATCGTTTGGTCTACGCCGTGGACGATGCCGCCATTACCATTATCTCGTGTCGTTATCATTACTAAAAAGTAGCCGATAATAAATAATTAAAGGCTGGTAACAATTAGGCTCAGATGAAAATCAAACAAATTGTTGGTAGAAAGATTTTCGAGTCTATGGGCAAACTGCCAAATAGAAAATATGCAGTAATTACTCGTTCTGAAATAAAGTCCGAAGATAGCGATGTTTTCTATTTCTCTTCTATTGATAATGCACTATCTACTCTGAAAAATATTACTGATCATGCAGTTGTGTCGGACGGTGGCGAAATATACAAAGCACTTATCAATCGATCTGAAACGTTTCATATATCAACAGTTCATAGTGAAATTGAAGGAGATGTGTTTTTCTCTAACATTCCGAATGACTACAATAATGTTTTTGAACAGCGATTTAAGTCAAACTTAGACTACACGTATCGTATTTGGCAAAAGGATTAACGAGGTGTTTAAACGAAAAACAGTTGGTTAGGTATACAGGAGTACTCATTGAATTATATAGATTGGTTACAGCGAAAATTTTCTTCATTAATCAATGTATCAAGTGCTGAAACTTATGGCTATATAAAACAGGTCAAATCAGAGACTAAATTCATTCTTGGTTTTATTAGTCTTGCTATATTTATAACTATTATTTTTCCATCAAGCATGTTGCTTTCGTCAATGGGCTATATCCTTTCTGAAAGCGTTATCTACTGGTGTACTTTTTAGTAGTTTTTTTAATTAGTAGCTCATTCTCTAAAAAAATTGAGCAAAAAATTATTAAAAATAAACTATCAAAGATAGTGCGATCAAAGTATACCTAACAAGCAGTTAAACAAAGACAAGAGCAGTTGGTTTTGCTCCGTCGTTGCTTAATTTTAGCCCACTGTATTTTATCCATTAACAGGGCATTATGTGTCTAGTAAAACTGTGCAGAAGGATGGAGATATGAAACTTTCACTATTTAGTGAATCAAGATCACAAGAAGTCATTGACCTTTTCAAGAGCGTGTTTTCTGCATCCGATGGAGAAGCAGAAGGTCAGGTAATTGCAGATTTTGTCGCAAATCTTATAGCCACTACTAAGTCACTCGATTTAATTTGCTGCATTGCAGAAGAAAACGAGATTCTTGTTGGCTGCGTATGTTTTAGTCGCTTTACTGTACCTAATGGGCAAGCAGCATTCATTTTGTCACCGGTTGCCGTGTCAACAGATGTACAAGGTAGAGGTATTGGTCAAAAGCTAATTTAATATGGTTTAGACCATCTTAGATCTTTAAATGTCAATTTGGCTTTCACTTATGGTGACCCAAGTTATTATTCCAAAACAGGCTTTAAACAAATCAATGAAAACATTGTAAAAGCACCTTGTCCTTTAAGTCAGCCAATTGGATGGCTCGCTCAATCACTTGATGACCAAGAAATCCAATCTATGGTTGGCCCCACTCGGTGTGTTGAGGCACTAAATGACCCAAGTTTATGGTAGTAATCATAGAATTAGGGTTAGATGAAAAACAGAGAGATTCTTCATCTGCCACTCATTTCAAAAACGTTTACGAGCCATAGTGAATGACACACCCACAAGATATTAATGTCCCTAATACTAACTGAGTATAGAAAGCTATCAACATTGGTTTTTTCAAAAACTTGCTTTAACAGCACATGTAAAAAACAAACATAGATAAAGGAAACTTTGTGATCAATAATTCTGGTTATTGTATTCAGATATAGATAAAATCGCCCCAGATTTTAAATCGAAATAATCAATTTTTATGTTTTACATGGAGTATAAAATGACAGCCCTTTTCTCTCGCCCTTTAAAAAATGCTGTGGCCTGTATATCTATAGCAACAGCTTTAACTCTAGTTGGATGTTCGGTAAACCAGTCTCATCGTGCAGTCGAGTCGGAGACAGTAAAAAGCTATAACACTGATTACAAAGGAATAAAAACAACGTTGGTTGTTGGCAACTTCCAAAACCGCTCTTCATACATGCAAGGCCTTTTTTCATCAGGCACTGACAAACTAGGTAACCAATCTAAAACCATTCTTAAGACTCATCTTCAACAAACTAATCGATTTAAAGTAGTAGACAGAGAGAATTTAGAAGTTTTAAAACGCGAAGCTGAACTGAATGGCGTAAAGCAGAATTTAACAGGTGCTAGATATACAATTACCGGTGATGTCACAGAATTTGGGCGAAAAGTAACTGGGGATAAACAGCTTTTTGGAATCCTTGGATCTGCTAAAACTCAAACTGCCTATGCAAAAGTCAGCATTAACATTGTCGATGTTGTGAATGGAGAGATTGTTTATTCAACTCAAGCCGCTGGCGAATATGAACTCAGTAATCGCGAAGTAGTAGGCTTTGGATCAACGGCTAGTTACGATGCAACACTAAACGGGAAAGTACTAAACTTCGCTATAACAGAAGCAGTAAATAATATTGTACGTGATCTAGAGAACGGCACATGGGTGGTGCTATCAAATGAGCAGTAATAAAAACATCAAACACTCTAATAAAGTATCTTTCGCAATAGTACTTTTTTCGCTGTTTATCTTGAGTGGTTGTGCCACTAAAAAAAGCACTTTCTACTGGGGAGAATACGAAAACATGCTATATGGGATGTACATTGAGCCCGGTAGTGCTGATTCAACCACTCAAATTTCGACCTTAGTAACTGATATTCAAAAAGCAGAAGCGCAAAATATCCCCGTGGCACCTGGCATTCATGCTCATCTTGGGTATATGTATGCTTTAGAAGGAAATGTGGCTCAATCTAAATCAGAGTTTATGACTGAAAAAGCCCTATTCCCTGAGTCTTCGATACTTATAGATGGAATGATGAGCCGATTAGAAGGAACGAATTAATGCTAATGCCTAAAAAAATATTTTTATTGTTTACACTCTCATTGGCTCTTTTCATTACAGGGTGTGCAACGCCACAACCTTATAACTATGATGCTCTATTGGCATCTGAACCTAGATCCATCTTGGTTATTCCCCCTAAAAACAATTCTGTAGAAGTGAATGCCCCCTATGTTTACCTATCTACAATAAGCAGACCATTAGGCGAAAAAGGTTATTACGTATTCCCGGTGGCTGTCATTGATACCTTCATGAAAGAAAATGGATTACCAACACCGGAAGAAATGAACTCAGTTCCTCTTGATAAATTGTATGAACATATCGGCGCTGATGCCGTTTTATATGTAGAAATCAATGACTGGGGGCAAAAATTTAATGTACTTTCCTCTGACACTGTCGTTAACGTATCAATGAGATTAGTTGATGGAAAAACAGGTACTCTCTTATGGGACGCAAGTGCTTATGCAATCCAAAGCTCCAACTCTAATAATGGTGGTCTAATCGGCAGCCTTGTAAGTGCAGTTGCATCACAAATAATGAACTCTATTTCAGATCAAACACCAACTGTTGCAAGAACGGCAAATAACATTGCAATCTACAACCAAAACAAGGGGTTATTAAATGGCCCCTACGCACCGCTTATTAAAAAATAAAGTCTGATATCGTGCGAGTATTCCAAGGACTAAAACATCGTAATAACTGGAATTTTTTAGGAATACAAAGCATTTGAAAAGAACCAACAACCTCATCTCCCGTCTTCTCCTTGAAAAGGGGAAGACGCTAAGGCCTAGATGAAGCCAATGCCCTCTCCACACAAATAGCAGAATGCGCGTCATTCGCTGCATAAAGAATCTGGTTTTCTTTCAGTGGATACGCACCCCAGTTGGATTTTTGGGCGCCTTTACCAAGGCGTTTTCCCAGTACCATGGCGACGGCGGCACGGGCACCGATGCTATTTTTCTCTCCAGCAAGTTGCTTTAAGGTAACGGACAAGTCTTGCGTATTGGTGATGTCGATGTTGAGTTTATTACGCAGTTCTTTGTTGTCGTCTTTGATGCCAAAGCCAATTTTTTTAATCTTTGGGTTCTCTAGTATTTCCTTCGCTGCCGCCACAGCACAAGGAAATCGTACAGGGAACAGAAACGCCTTTGATTCGATCGCCAGTTGAATGAGCGATGGACCTGGGCTGACTTGGCCTTTTTGGAAAATCGGTTTGCTTTCGGTGTCGAACCCAATAGACGTTTCGTTTTCGAGTGCTGTAATGGCTTGTGCGGCATCAATTTCGTTTTCAATGATGACGATATTGGAAAGATCAAGGCCAATATACAAAGGTAATGCGCGGATCTGTTCCTTGGTCGGACGTTCCATTCTATATCTCTTGTTTCTTTAGGCTTTTTTCAGGTCAAACAGTACGTCGTGAATCTCTGCTTTTAGCTCTTTATCGATGATTTTGTTGCTGTGGATTTTAGCTTGTTCTAGGTATTCAATGGCACCAGCGTTATCGCCAAGTTCTATTTTAAGCTGGGCAGCAGAAAAGCCGATGGAAGAAAGGTAATCTTTGGAGTTTATAGCGGCGGCTTTTGCTAAGGCTTTGTCATAGATAGTAATCGCTTGTTCTAAGTCATCAGTAAAGTCGCCTAGGGTTTCCCACTGTACTGGGTGATCTTTATCTGTGCCGTCGTTGTCATCACAGATAGCTTTCAATTCCGCATAATAGGCATCAAAACCCGCTTGGTCTTTCTTGTTGGCGCAGGTCATGAGTTCTTTGGCTAGATAAAGCACTTCTTTGTATATTTTGGTGTTCATTTTCCACTCTGTTTTAAGCATTCGATTGTGTTACTAGATTATAGAATCTAATAAAAGGGCTATGGTAGTTTTTATAGACCCGTTATGACAGCCTTTATTACGTTTCCACCATACAGATTAAATAAGCACGCCACTTAGCCTAGAATTATAAATAGTTTGCCCTATTCACAGCAGAAAGCTAACACCTCTCAAAATTAGAAAATTCATCTGTTTCGGTCAAACGCTGTTTTACCGCGAGGATATGCTCATCGTCGTCTTTTGTTACACGAGGCACACAATAAACATTTTTCAGAAATGAAAAAAACTTATCGCGTAATAAAGGATTCATTTTCCAACCTTGATAAACTTCGTTCAAACAATTGCTAAGCTGTTGTCGGTTATTAGCGTGCAACACAAGCCCCTCTATGTTGTAGCAAGCATCACCTAGGGTAATAACTGCTTTATTAAGCAATAAAGACTCCATACCGACAGTCGAGTTAATCGTCAATATTACTTCTGCTTTTTCAATCAACTCAGTCGTGGCATTTCCATTTGCAAACAGCGCAATATCATCTTTTTCATATAAGGATGTGTAGTGTTTATGCCATGAAGGGTGCTCTTTAAAAACCACTTTTAATGAGGGGTCGTGTAATGTTTTGACGGCTTGTATTACCTCATCATAAAACCTTTCCATGGAATCAATCCAAGAAGAATAACAAACGATTTGCGTATCATGAGGCACTTGAAAAGGAACAAAAATAAAGCGTTTCGGTAACGCAATAGGAGCAAATTTTTGACGCTGTCGTATATTACTTCGCGGCACAATCTCTGGGGCTGAGAAAACACAGTCATTTTTCGGATCAAACGACAAATAGAAGTTCGGATCGCTACTCAATGACGATGCAAAGTTGACCCCTTTTGGATCTAACGAAACAGTCTTAGGTAACAAACCATTTTCAAAATAAAACAGTTTAATATCTAACGATTTTGCCGCCATCACTATAGTACTGTTCGGGAGTTTTCGACCATTCCACACAACCACATAATCAGGCTTTTTCTGTTTTAATACGGCAAGGTACTTTGCGTACCTCAACCTTTCAATACACGTAAGAACCAAGCTATATAAACGGCTTAGCGGACCATGATTCCAAATAGGGTTATACGCTCTTTTGCGCAGTAACTGCTCATGACAAATGTCTCTGAAGTCCACCCTACAAGCTTGTCTCAAATAAAGTAAAGACGATAGCTTAGGCAACCCCATAATATATAGCTGAGCATCCAAATTCAGTCGTTTTATAATCATTTTGTAATAACGAGAGTGCACATTTTTACGAGAAATAAATAGGTAGCTCATATACCGTCCACATACTATTTTACTTTTCTCTTTTTATAACACTCTAGTAAGACAAAAATATGACGTCGAGTAAGTAAGTCGAGTGTCTATACTTGCTCTTCATCTTTATGCGAATGAACTTCTTCAATTTGTTGTAATAATTCTCTAGCTGCTTGCTTAGGGCTTGGCGCATGACAAATCGCAGAAACAAGTGCGATGCCCTCAACGCTTGTGGTAATAATATCGTCCAGGTTAGACGCATTAATGCCACCGATTGCCACAATAGGAAAAGAGCTTTGCACTACAGCACGGCGTAAACCTTCGATCCCCCACTCTTTTTTTGTGTCACTTTTAGTTGGCGTAGCAAAAATCGCACTTAAGCCCACATAGTCCACCGGCAGCGCTTCCGCTTCCATAAGCTGCTGCTCATTTTCAACAGAAAGGCCGAGCAATTTCCCTTTGCCGATCAAGCAACGAGCGGTTTCGGCCGGCATATCGGATTGACCAAGATGCACCCCATCCGCATCCACCGCTAAGGCGACATCAACTCTGTCATTGATAATCAAGGGCACACCAGTGCCCTGTAGAATTGCTTTAACCGCTTGTGCTCGTTCAATAAAAGCACGCACATCACCGTGTTTTTCCCGAATCTGCACCATGGTTACGCCACCCGCGACGGCTTCCGTTACGACGCTTTTTAGTGTTTCTAGGTCTTGCTGATCATCGGTGACTAAATACAAACGAAATGGGTTCATACCAACCTCAGCATGTAGTCATTTTTAAACGGCTAATAAGCGTGGCGTCGTCCAACAAATACAAAGCGTCCAACAGATTAAGCTGTAAGCTGCCAGGCCCTTTAGACTGCTCTGCAGCGATCTCCCCCGCCACACCAAACACCACCGTCGCAGCCAAGCCAGTTTCTTCACCAACCGCCGCAAACGCGCCAGTCAATGCGCTCAATGAACACCCCATTCCTGTGACGAGAGGCATCATAGCATGCCCGTTATTCAGCTTAACCTTGCGGTCTGCGGTAATGATAAAGTCTGTCTCTCCCGACACAACCACATTGCATTGATAGGTTTTCGCTAGGTACTGAGCAGCACCGACGGCGGCATCACTGCTGTCCATCGCATCCACGCCCTTGCTGCTTCCTTGTTCTCCCGCTAAGGCGATAATCTCGGACGCATTGCCACGAATAATCAATTTGTTCGCGGCTTCGGCAATCTGTCGAGACGTTTGTGTACGTAATGCACTGGCGCCGCATCCCACCGGATCAAGCACAACCATTTTATTATGGTGATTCGCATGCTCTACCGCCGCGAACATACGTGGAATCCAAACACTGTCTAGGGTGCCTATGTTAATCACCAAGGCGCCAGAAAAAGACATCATTTCGTCCATTTCTTCACGAGAATGCGCCATGATGGGAGACGCGCCAATGGCAAGCAGAGCATTGGCAGTATTATTCATGACCACGTAATTGGTGATATTTACCACCAGCGGTTTCTGCTCACGCACAGCGTGAAGTGCGCTAATAATGGTATCAATATTCATGTTTTTACCTTTTATTATTAAGTGAATAACAAGATCGCCAGTGGTTTATTAAAAGCTCGGCACGTAGTCTTGCGCTTTCGGTAAGGTGTCGATAATGTTTTGCTCATGCATGAACTGGGCATAATCGTCATAACGTTTCAAATCAACCGCAGAGGGACGCAAGGCAAATCGCGTTAGGGTTGCTTTCCAAGCCAACTCGTTGAGTTCGTTGTTTAACGTATCTGGCGCGTAGGCAACAAACTCACTCCAAGAATCTTGCGGATGATTGATAATGTAAATCGTCGCTTGCTCTATGGCTTTGTTAAAGCCTTGAATCGCGGATTTGTCGTAGCTATTAGCATTGGCAACAACCACCAGCTCGTCATACACAGGCACGCCGTGTTCTTCTGGGAAAAAGGCTTTTGCGTCTATGCCTTCCAAAGCGAGCTGATTCGATTCAAAGTTACGAAAACCGCCCCATGTCGCATCTACTTTTCCTGATGCAAGAGACGACGACAGCGCCCAGCCAACATTAATAATCTGCACGTCTTCGTATTTCACACCGTGTGTTTTCAGCATGGTACCAACAATGGCTTCTTCATTGCCCGCTACAGAAATTCCGATTTTTTTGCCTTTCAAATCCGCAATGCCGTTGATTTTTTTATTGTCCAACACGGTCAAAGTATTCAGAGGAGTCGCAATCAAGGTGGCGGCACGAATAAGCGGTAAACCAGCGGCCACGTCCATGGTTAAATTCGGCTGATACGACACAGCTAAATCGACGTTACCTGCGGCCACTAATTTCGCAGGTGTACTTGGATCAGACGGTTCTTGAATCGCCACGTCTAGACCTTGTGCTTTAAAATAGCCATGCTGTTTGGCAATCACAATCGGGCCGTGATTCGGATTTACAAACCAATCCAACATCAGAGTAAGTTTTTGTTCCTCGGCCTGCACAGAAGTAGACAACAAGGACGCAGCAAGCACGACAGTGCTTAATAATATTTTCGTGTTCATTGGTTTTCCTTTTATTAATTCTTATAAAGAGCGTTTTATAAAACACCCCACGGGATAATTTTTTTAAGTAACTTATCGGTAATAAAATACAAGGCAAGAGAGAACACAGACAAAATGAACAAGGCAGCAAACATTTCATCTATCATCATCCGCGCGTTGGCCTGCAACATCAGATAGCCCAAACCTTCACTGGAACCCACCCATTCTCCTGCCACTGCACCAATCGGAGCGATCACCACAGCGACCCGAATACCCGACGCCAGTGTAGGCAACGACGCTGGAAATTGAATATGACGAAGCCTCTGCCACTTACTTGCCCCCATGGTTTTGACAAGGTCGAGATAGCCCGACGGTGTATTGCGCAAACCGTCGTAACAGCAGGTTGTGACAGGAAAGAAAATAATGATCGCCGCCATGACGATTTTGGAAGCGATACCATAACCCAGCCAAATCATTAAAACTGGCGCGATGGCAAAAACGGGAATCGCTTGGCTCGCAATTAAGATAGGCAATAGCCAGCGCTTTAACGGCTTAAACAACAACATCTGCAAAGCAAAGAACAAGCCCATACACAGGCCCAATAACAAGCCAAGAAGGATTTCAGCGCCGGTTACTAATGTGTGTTTTAAAAGCACGTCTCGTCGCTGGACAAGCTTTTCAAATACCTCTAACGGTGCGGGCAAAATGAAGCTCGGCAAGGCAAAAACCATAACCACAACTTGCCATAATCCCAAAATCACGCAGAGCGTCACAGCGACTTTGAAAAGGGATTTACACCTCATCTTATTCGTCATCGTCATACTCCAAACGCGCCATAATACGCTGTTGAAGTTGGGCGCCTGCAGCATCAAATTCACGTGGTGTCGAAGACACTAACGAAGTAAGAAGCTCCGCCGTACTTGGGTCGCCTCGTAAAAGGTAGATTTGATGAGCGAGGCGAATCGCCTCTTGTGGGTCATGGGTGATTAAGACTACGGTTTTATCTCGTAATAAAGCGCAAGCCAGATTTTGTAAGCGATATCGCGTTACCGCGTCCAAGGCCGAAAACGGTTCATCCATTAACACGACTGGTTTGTTCTGCATCAGGGTTCTTGCCAGTGCGACACGTTGACGCATGCCACCAGACAATTGCTGAGGTAAATGACTGGCGTTATCGACCAGCCCGACTTTCTCCAATAATGCCAACGCCTGTTCTTTTTGAGCATGGATCTTACGAACATTTTTCACAAAAAAACCACTCTTGGCAGACTCACCAAAACGAGTACTTAATAACACATTGTCCAATACAGACAACCAAGGCATCAGTAGATCTTGCTGCGCCATGTACGCCACTTGGTCTTTCAATTCGGCGTGAGCAGGATCCATTCGCAAACTCCCAGACCAAACAACTTTTTGATCGAGTAAACCGGCCAGGTGACGCAATAAAGACGTTTTTCCGCAACCACTTCGTCCTAAAATACACGTCCACTGCCCCGCTGGTATCTGCATATTGATACCTTGTAGAGTCGGTGCTTGGCTATCAAGGTACTGCATTAAGCCATTGTCGATAGAGATCGCGAGCGACGCTAATCGATGCTCACAATTCGCACGATTAGCGGACATTATTATGACCATGAAAGAAGTGATTGACTGGACCGTGACCCGCGCCAATGTCTAATTCATCAGCGTGCTCAATCGCTTTTGAGATATAGCTTTTGCCTAACTGAACCGCGCGCGACAAGTCATTACCTTGCGCTAAATACGAGGCGATTGCCGACGACAATGTGCAGCCTGTGCCATGCGTGTTTTGAGTATGAATGCGTTTTGCACTAAGCTCTTCGATACGATCGGTCAGAATAAGAAAGTCTGTGCTATTTTCTGCTTGCTCTAAGTGCCCGCCTTTAAGCAATACGTTTTTTACTTCTAGCTGGCGTAATTTATCGACCATGGCACGCATGGTTAAGTCATCGGTTGGTAATGGGGACTCAGTCAATGCTGCCGCTTCAGGCAGGTTTGGTGTAATTAAATCAGCAAGAGGCAAAAGCTCAGATTTCAGCGTGCTAATGGCAGAAGCTTGCAACAATAAGTCCCCACTGGTCGCCACCATAACAGGGTCCACCACTAAAAAATCAGGTTGGTATTGCTTGAGTTTCGCAGCAACCAATTTAATGGTGTCGCTATCCGCCAACATGCCAACTTTGACGGCAATAATATTCAAATCCGTGAACACTGCGTCGAGCTGCTTTTCGACATGTTCAAGGGGAATAGGGAAAATGGCGGATACGCCAAGAGTATTTTGTGCGGTAATCGCGGTAATAACGGAACAAGCGTAACTTCCGGTCGCAGAAATGGCTTTTATATCGGCTTGAATGCCTGCTCCACCGCCACTATCTGACCCAGCAATTGTTAAAACAATGTTAGTAGATGTTTGCTCACTAGAAGGTATGGATTGACTCGACATAAAAGCTCCAAAAACAGACGTTTTGGAACTAGATCGAGTTACATTAAGATAGGAATAGGATCACAAATCATCAATAACAAGATGTATAGTTCCCTACGCCAGTGTTAACTGAATCAGGTTCAACGGGTCTGCAAAAATGCACTCTCAGCCTAACGGCCCCCCGACTATATGCGCCATATAGTAACAAGATTCATTGAAAGAGCAACCGCTCATTCTTTACTTACAAGGCCCCCTATTGAACATTAATTTAACCCGGTTCAACCATGGAAAAAATCACCATTAAGAAAAAAACTCACCAACAAAGATCAGGACTCGCTTCCTTGTTGATGAGTATTTAGGCTAGAATTTTGCTGTCAGGCTCGTCCAAATAGTACGCCCTGGTTGATAAAAAGATTCATCCGCTGCATACCCAAATACAGAATTACCTGCTTTATTAAGGTGCTCGGTATAAGCTTTATCCATCAAATTATCGACCCCTGCTCGCCAAGTCACATTTTTAGTCACTCGGTATTCTGCATTAATGTCCATAGTGCCAAAACCTGCAGATTTACTGAAATCATAGCCAACCACATTGCCTCTATCTTCCGAAATGCGATTTTGCGATGCAACCAATCGTAACACCGTATTTGCTGTCCATGCGCCTTGCTCATACGTTAAGCCTAACTTGCTTTCAAGCGGTGATATTTGCGGTAGCGGATCATTATTATCGCTGTCTTCGCCCCATGCGTAGGCCAGAGAAGCATTCGCACTCCACAAATCATCAAGCTGGTAGCGCACTCCTGTTTCTGCACCTGCAATATAAGCGTCCACATTCCCTACTTTTGTCGTGCCTGAATAATCAAAAATAATATAATCCTGAATAATTCCGGCATAACCAGATACCCACCAGCTGACCCCTTTTGTCTTGTAATTCAAGCCAATATCGATTTGAGTGGTTTTTTCTGGTTGCACGCCATCAAAGGCATTCAATGCTCCCGACAAGCTCGAGTTACTTGGCTTTATTTCCCAATAGTCAGGAAAACGCTCAGCATGTCCTAACCCAATATAAGTCGTAGCAGGAAGAGAACTTAGGTCTTTCTCCATTCTCACAAATCCATTAGTAAGGTTTTTACGGCGCGTTTCGCCTGCGGTTGCAGTACTGTCATTTTCATCAGTTGCCCTAAAATGATCCAATCGCAAACCTGTAACCACCCGTCGTTCATCTTCCAAAAACCAAGTCACTTCGGAAAAGACACCAGTCTGTTGCTGAGAATAATCTTCTTCTCCATCCGAATTACTCGTTATACCTTTACGATGAACTTCATGCTTTGCGTCAACACCAGCAATCAAGCTAACAGTGTCCCAGTCCCAAGTAGAAGCTACTCGCCCACTTCGAGTTCGGCGATCCAGCTCACTGCGCATTTCACCACTCATGGACATACCACCCATTCCCCCCATACTCGAAACAGGACGTAAGCTATAGTTGTCCATCACATGATCTGCATAACCATAGTTCAACTGTGCTTCAACCTTACTCCAGTTGGACGAAAGATTTTTCTTTTCAAAACGTAACGCTGCGGTTTCACGCAGAAATTTAGTGCCATCCATACCGCGACCGGCATACTTAGCATAACCATCACCACGGCCCAACTCGGCTTCTAACCAAGTATCTTCGTCCGGGGTCCAACCCACAGCGATATTGGTATTCCATTTATCCCACGCCGATGCAACAACATCACCATTGCCATCTTTATAATCATTGGCTTCTGATTCATTTGCCTCAACCCGGACATAACCTTTTTCGTTGCCAATAGCCCCTTCTAAACGACGATCAAAACGACCAGATGTTCCCACCATAGCACTGGCTTCGAAACGGCTATTACGTGTTGTAAAATCTTCACGTTTACGCTCAAAACGAACTGTCGCAGCAGAGTTACCACCGCCCCATAAAACCGTTTGAGGGCCTTTAACAATAGTCACATCATCGTAGGACGCTGGACTAATATACGAACTCGGATTATCCATACGGTTAGGACACGCCCCTAACATTTGAGCACCATCGGTCAGAATCGCAAGCCGTGAGCCAAACATGCCTCGAAAAGTAGGGTCAGCGTTTGTACCGCCATTACCGAGGGCCGAGAAACCTGGAATTTGAGTCAATACAGAAGCGCCATCAGAAGCGGATTGCAATGCCGGCGTTTCATCTAAATTAATGCTAGTCGTCACAGGCGATTTCAACTGTGGTGCCGTAATTACTATCGCATTACTCAAGTTGTCATTGTCTCCAAGCACCTCTTCCGCATGAGCGAAACCAGTAAAGCTGCAACCCAAAAGCGCCAAAACAGACACCAGAGGCAAATGGATTAAAATCGGTTTATTTATGACTCGTGCATTATTCTGCGGACGCACACTACCGCAATGTATTATTTCAAACATTGTCATTTCTCTACATAGACTTTAAATATTAGAGAGTTTTTAACGATGTAATAAGCAAACGCAAACACCGAAAAAAAGCCCTTAATCAGATAATTCTTAAGTTACCTTGTAGATAAGGAGGGGCGCGTTTTAACGCATGTAAGAAAAGCGAATCAGAGTTGAAGGCCGACCGAATAAATTCGATAGGCGTAGAGATTAGACCTGTACCATTGAAAACAATATTAGGAATGCTAATACTTAAAAAAGGAAAATGATCGAAGAAAGAACAGTAACCACAGGCCTCATCCCAAGCATGGTCCATTGTCGACACCACACTCTGATCCGAGTGTGGTGTCGACACGGACATGGCCATTTTAGAATGATCATGGCCGACATGAGAGGACATAGTCATTCCTGACATCTGCATCATCGACATGGCAGACATGGGCATTGAGGACATGTTAGGAATAGTCAATTGACCGACAAGAGGCCCCAATGTCAGTAATGTCATCGACATCAAGCCAAGATAGGCAAGCTTAATTTGTCTATTCCATAACAGGTAAAACATGATTCCCTTCGAAGCAATAAAAACGAGCGTTATATTACCCAAGATGCCTTTGAAAGAGCAACTTGAATTCTCTGACCTTCATCAAAGAACCGAACAACATACACCTAATGTATTTTATTGTCCCAAGCATTTTTGACAAAGTGATTTAACCAGCAAGGTTTACCTCTGACGCTCGTCTATTGCCTTTAATCAAGCTAATTCCAGCTAATACGACGACGCCCAATACTAACCAAGACCCCATAATGACACCTCGCCAACCATCCGCTTGCCAAAAAGGATCAAGATAAAAACCGCCAAGACTGGCACCTAAATAGTAAAATACTAAGTACAAGGAAGATGCACTGGCCTTGGCGTGTTTGGCATTCCGGCTGACAAAACCACTGGCGGTAGAATGGCACAAGAAGAAACCAAAGCTATTAATCAGTAATCCGGTAATAATCGCCAATAAAGAGCCCCCCAATGTGACTAATGAACCAAACATGAAAATGCAGGTACCTAATACCATTATGTTGGGCTGGTTCCAGCGTTTGGCGAGTTTACCTGAGATGGCCGAACCTAATGTGCCAGACAAATACGTTAGGAAAAGCAAGCCAACATATTTAGCCGTTAGATTATAAGGCTCCGCTTCTAAAACGAAGGTCACGTAACTGTATTGATTGATAAAAATAAAGAAGCTAAAACCACCAATCAAATAACTAGTTAATAGGCGACGATTCTGCAAATGGCTCTTCATGTTCATCAAGATATGCCCAACACGCAAAGGCTTTGCCTCAAAATGTTGTGATTTTGGCAATAGAAAGAAAAAAGCCAACAAACAAATCAAACTAATAACACTCATGACGCCAAAGGTCGCTGAACGTCCTAGCCATTCCCCTACAAAACCACCTATAAGACGTCCCCCTATGCCGCCTAAAGTATTACCGCTAATATATAGGCCAACCGCAACCATCAAGGCTTCCGGCGTATATTCATCGCCCAAATAAGCCACAGCAATAGCTGGCAACCCCGCTAAGAAAAAACCTTGTAGAGCTCGTAATGCCAATAAGGATTCGTAGCTTTGCACTAAAGATAAGCAAAAAGTGGTTAGCGTTATACCGACCATGGTCATCACCATAATGCCTTTGCGGCCTAAGGCGTCTGAAATGGGACCATAAAACAGCAAGGAAATCCCCAAAGTCAGAGTTGTAATTGTAAAGCTACCGCTGGCTTGAAGTGGGCTAATAGAAAACTCGTTGGCAATCATAGGTAACAGCGGTTGTGTAACATACACATTGGCAAAAATCATAAAGGAGCCAATCACCAGAGCCAAGGTTCCTCGCCAAAAAACCGAACTACCTACTTCTATCACAACCACTCTCCACACATCACAACGGCATTCAACGAGAATGACGCTCGAATAAAACAACAATTTATTGTGACACTATACGCCCAGCAAAATAATCAATAAAATATATCCATCTTATCCAATCCATAAGGGTTATTGATGGACATTAAACCGCTACGCTATTTCATAGCCATTGCAAGAACAGAGAGTTTCACTAAAGCCGCTCAACAGCTTGGTGTTGCACAACCTGCGGTCAGTATGGCGATCAAAAAACTAGAGGCGGATTTAGGCTTAACCTTAATTCATCGAGCGGATCGAAATATAGGACTCACTGACGAAGGGAAAAAGCTGCTAACTCATGCTGAAAAAATCATTCAGGCAACGGATGATGCCCTATTGGAAATGGGTGAACTGAAAGGTTTAAGCCAAGGTGAGGTGCGAGTGGGTATACCTAGTATGCTCGGCTCCTATTATTTCCCACCGATCCTCATGGCATTTCGTCATAAGTATCCGACTATTACCTTAAAAGTTATCGAGGGCGGAACTTGGCAATTACAAAAGATGCTTGAAAATGGCGAATTAGATCTCAGCGTCATTGTCGCAGAAACACTTCCTGATGGCTTAGAAACTCAAGCTCTGATTCGAGAGGAAATGCTCGTAACAATTGCCACAGATCACCCTTTCAGCCAATTGGATAAAATCCCGCCTGACGCATTTTTCGATGAAGAGCTAGTAATGTTTAAAGAAGGCTACTTTCACCGTCGTATCGTCGATAAACTGGCTAAAACCTGCAAAAAAACACCTAAAATAGGCTTTGAGACCAATTTGATCCCACTGATTAAATCCATCACGCAACAAGGCTTTGGCATCTCAACTTTACTCGCCATGGTTATTGAAGAAGACGATGAGCTAATCACTCGTTCTTTTGATCCACCTATCTGGCTAGATCTCGGCATTGCTTGGCGTAAAGACAGCTACTTGTCGAAGGCCAATCGTGCTTTTTTAGAATTTGTGAACGAACATGGGCGATATAAGCGCCGAGCATAAAAATGCCCACTCTGCTTTACCTCCTAATAAGTAAGCAGCGTGGGCATTTAAAACTGTGCTTTCTACTTAGTTAAACAAACGCGCTTCAAACAAAGGCGAATTTTTAAAACGATGTAGACTTTTCGCACCAGCCAATACAGCAAGATCTAAAACTGGCTCGATCAGCACAACACTTAAATAAGCCATCCCAAACGTCGCTACAGATGATAAGTTGTCAGCGCCAAAGCCTTGTCCATAAAATGCCCAAAAAGCCACCCAAGCCACAATGCCACCTTGGTAAGTTAAAGACAGTTTCAAAGCTTGCTTGTAACTAATATCAACGTAGGCCGTATTATCCGCAATTGTACGACGTGCAACCGCAGACATAGCAAATAAAGGTAACAATAAGGTCGTCACGTTCATACCGTATTGAGGCAGGTCAAACTGAGCAAAGAAGACACCTTGCGTTAACAAACCTAAAATCAAGCCAATAGACGCAGCGGCTGGACCAAAAATCAGAAACAAGGTTGAACCTAATATAAGATGTACTTCAGACACACCAACAGCGTGATGGGGCAAGAGTTCAAAAAAAGCAAAGACAAAAAGTGTGGTCAAAATACTGCGACCAATTAACGACATAACACCGTCTTTTTTTATCATGTCGATAGACGCTTTAGCTGAAAAGCCAAAAGCAGCCAACGCCGTAGCGTAACTTAAAACGATTTTTGCGCCGTCAACGACGCCAGGTTCAATATGCACTATGTGCCTCCAAAATATGCTTCATACTCACCCGTATGATTCAAATTAGCGGATTTTTTGTGGCAAAGTTTGCCCAACAATCCTAATCAATGAAGGCCGGTCTCCGGACTGATAAGTGTTTGGCAGATCTATATTTCTAAAACTCTTGTCCCTTCCCATTCAGAGATATTTCTATATATGAACAGTGGGAGCGAGAAAAATACATCACTTATTTACCGTTGCGGGGGCAGTACAGGGATTACTTAACAAAAAGCGCACCTGTTTCCCGTTTCACCCGTTTGGGCACCTTCATAAGAACTGGTAATACATGATTCTAATGTAAAATTAATAACAAATTACCAGAGACCCGAAGCGTACGATTTAACCAAGTTTTAAGCAACTGAATCAGAAGAAATACTAAGGGATTAACAAATGCCTTTCACATCAACCGGAAAGACATTCATATTGAAGCATTAGTTGGAATGCTATTAAGAAGGTTTACGGCCAGATAATGAACTGCGAGCATTCATTCTAGACTCAATACTTTTCAAAAGAGACGTACGATGAAAAATAGTACCGCCAATAATCCCAATCGCACTACCAATAGAAATATCGATCAATCGGTGCTCTAGTAAAACAGCAGTACTCATATTAGCACTAGTAAATTCCGCCATAATAACCGTTAGTGGCGTAATAAAAATCACGGCAGCGCCATAGTTCTTGACGATCAATAACTCCACAACAAATTGAAAAAAGATCATGCTTAGCGCCAAAACCCAATAGTTCGGCTGTAGAGAGAATAACCACCACGCGACTCCCATACCAATTGCAGTACCAACAATCCGATGAATATTGCGGTGCCAAATCATGCGATAAGTGGCGCCTTGTAAAATAGCCGCACACGAAATCGGTACCCAAAGCGCATTAGGCAACTCAAGTAAAACAGCAACAAGATAAGAAAAAGAAATAAAGGAAGCGACCAACAAGCCTTCTAAAATAATCGCATTTACCTGGGAGTCGATTTCCACTTTTGTTGCAGGTAAATCATTTGCACCAGTCATCAAACTATAAAAAAATGCTAGACCACAAGACAGCATTCCGCCTAATGCAACCATGCCAATATTGGATGACCATTTACCTAAATCAAATGGCAAATAAATCGCCAAAGCAGAAACAAGAATAAAGAAAAAACTCCCCGGCGGTGGTAGGCGGTAATATCGCGTGATGACAATGGCTCCAAAGGACAAAAAACCAAGAGCAAAAGCAGCAACGTAAGGGTTAAAACTAGAAAGAGAGCCAATTGTAAAGCAGACCATGAACCCAAATGAACACATTGCGAGAGTCACCATGCGATGCGCTGTGCGAGTTTTAGGCAAGTACAAAATAACCATTGCCCCTAAGCTAGACAAGGTCGCCACTGCAAATTGATCTGTCGCTGCGCCAATCAAAGCAGGAATGCCGACACAGACGGCCGCAAGAACCGCAAGGTGCCAAGGACGCTTAACATCACTCCATGAGAACAACCCCTTCAACTGGGTTAATAAAACACTCAACAAGCCCCACCCCATAAAATTGTTTAGTAGCTAAACATTGTAGCATCAATTCCTAACCACAATAGTGTAAATTATTAGGCGATCTCATGGTTATGTTTCACATAAAAACAGCCACTTTATTTCAAACTGAATCAAATTTTTTCTTGTTTTTCAGGAAAAGCTTAGCCATTAGATCCTGTCCAAAAAATCAAATTTATTGAAAATTTAATATTAAAATCATAAAAAAACATTATAGTGAGCTTTGTAACATATTGTAGTTCGTCGTAAAAAAAATAATAATTTCTAAAAGGACATTGATTATGAATATGATTCGCATTCTTTTATCTTTCCTCATGAAAGACAAAATAATTGCCTCACCTGGCTTTAACCGCTGGCTAGTTCCTCCCGCTTCAATTGCTATTCATTTATGTATCGGCTCCGTCTATGCTTGGAGCATCTTTAACCCCGCATTAACAAAAGAATTTGGCGTTGTTACCAGCTCAGCACAAGACTGGAGTCTTAGTAGTGTGGTTTGGATTTTTTCTGTTGCCATTGTTTTTCTAGGCTTATCCGCCGCTATTGCAGGAAAATGGTTAGAGGAAGTTGGTCCTCGCTGTGTAGGCGTAACTGCGGCCTTCCTTTGGGGCGGCGGGTTTATTGTTGGCAGTATTGGTATTTCTACCCACCAATTATGGCTAGTTTATCTAGGCTATGGCGTTTTGGGCGGCTGTGGATTAGGGCTTGGTTATGTGTCCCCTGTTTCCACTCTACTTCGCTGGTTCCCAGATAAGCGCGGTATGGCAACAGGTATGGCGATCATGGGCTTCGGTGGCGGCGCAATGATTGGCGCACCGCTAAAAACCTTTTTGTTAGAAAAATTTGCAGTAGCTCCAACGTATCTTGGGCCTGAATCTGCGGTTAACCTAATTACTGAAGGTGGTAAACGCTTTGCAGAAATGGCCAGCGGAAAAATAGAAGTCGTTGTTGCCAGCGCTTCCGAAGCCGCAAAACTACCCGTTCCAGGCGATGCTGGTGTCTATGTTGTTGGAACCGGTAATACTGGCGCCGCTAGTGTCTTCTTAACGCTTGGCATTGTCTATTTCATTATCATGATGGTGGCATCATTTGCTTACCGAGTACCTCCTAAAGATTGGAAACCTGAAGGTTGGACTCCGCCACAAAAAGACGCAGCAAAAAGCATGATCAGCAGCAACAGTGTTCATATTGATCAAGCATTAAAAACACCCCAATTTTGGCTTATGTGGATTGTTTTATGCTTTAACGTGACAGCTGGGATTGGCGTAATAGGCATTGCAAAAACCATGATGACAGAGATCTTTGGTTCGACTCTCCCCATGATTGCAACAGCCAGTTTTGCGGGCACTTATGTCCTAATGATTTCCGTTTTCAATATGTGTGGTCGCTTCTTCTGGGCGTCCACGTCGGATTTCATCGGACGAAAAAACACATACCATTGTTTCTTTGTGATTGGGACTTTGCTGTACCTTTCTATTCCTTACGCTGCTTCTGCAGTGAGCGCTGATCCATCAGTAACTTGGCTCATAATGTTCTACGCAGCTACCATGATTATTTTCACTATGTACGGCGGTGGATTTGCCACTATTCCAGCTTATTTAGCAGACATTTTTGGCACACTTCATGTTGGTGGCATACATGGACGATTGCTTACTGCATGGGCGACCGCAGGTGTACTTGGACCATTTGTTATCACATATTTAAGAAATCTGTCGGTAGAAAGTGCCATCACTGACTTGGTCAATAAAATTGACCCTATGGCCTTTGAAGCCAAGTTTAATGCTTCTGTGTCACAACTCAATGAATTGATTGCCGCCAAGACAGTTACTGTAGCAAAGCTAATGGAAATTGCTCCGGCAGGGACGATAGACCCTACTTCTAGCTTATATAATACAACAATGTATGCCATGGCCAGCTTGTTAGTCGTTGGCTTTTTTGCCAACTTAATGATACGTCCAGTACATGAAAAGCATCACGTTGAAAAAACTCACCCGGATCTATAGCGTCCAAGGTTTCAAAACCTCATAAAAAAATAAGGCAACAAGATCGGAATATCTTGTTGCCTTATTACTGCCTAAATAATGCTGCTTACATATATTTGCTAAAATGTTTTTATCTAAAAATGCGCTCAGACCAAACAGTTAGTCCTGCTGCCACGCTACCAAAATGATCGCCATCTAAAACAGGAATATCGCCAATGTGCTTCTGAATCGCTTCGCGAATTACTGGAGACTTAGCAGACCCCCCTGTCATATAAATTAAGTCAGGTTTTTCGCCCGCTTGCTCTATTGCTGCTGCCATGAGATTTAGCATCTTCTCGAGCGGTGAATAAATAGATTTCGCCAACTCATGGCGAGATATAGTAGCCGCTAGCTCAGGTTCGATATAATCCAATAAAGCACAATGGTTCTGCGTATCGGATAAAGCAATTTTCGCCTCTTCCGCACTTCGAACAATATGATAGTTATGCTTTTCTTCACGCATTCGCAAAAAACGCTCAATCAATTTTGGTTGTGCTGCGTCTAAACGCAGCTGATTTATTTGATTTTTGGTTTCCATGCTATTAAAAGTCGCAATCGCCGATACATCATTAGTTGTGATGGCATTCCAGTACAGTTGAGTTGGCATTGGCAAACCCGTTTTTAGCAGTGACTCCATACCAAAGAGAGGCATTAAATGTTTACCAGCGATCTGTATATCTAAATCATTACCACCAATTCGTTCGCCAGTATGCGCTAGAAAATCACCGCGTCGATCTTCTTTTTTAAGATAACCGGGTCCCATACGAACCATGGCGCAGTCAGTGGTACCACCACCAATATCTACAACTAATACAGTCTTGTTTTCAGTAAGTTTTACTTCAAAATCCAAGCCGGCAGCAATGGGTTCGTAAAGAAACTCAATTTCCTTAAAGCCCGCTCGCTTGCCTGCTGTGGTTAAGATCTCCAGCGCTTGGCGGTTACTGACATCTGCATCAAGGCCTTGAAAATTGACGGGACGACCAATAACAGTATGCGTGATTTCAGCACCCAAGCTTTTTTCGGCGCGTTGTTTGATGTTTTGCATCATCACAGTGACTACATCTTCAAAAAAATGAATATGCTCAGAACGCAACCCCGCGCCACCTAGAAATGATTTGGGTGATTTTACAAAGTAGCCTTCTTCAGGCCATTGGAAATATTCGTCAAATGCTGCGCGACCAAAAAATAACGTTTGATCTTCATCCGCAATGTCTTCTTCATAACGCGCACGCTTCGCCCTTGCTAAAGCATTCATTCGTAATTCTGCGAAAGCTTGTCTAGACTGAATATTTTGGAGCCCTCTTCCGACCGCTTCCGTGATTAAATCTCGGTCTAAGGCGTATAGAGTAGAGGGTAAAAACGCATGTTCTCCTTCTAAAGCGACCAAACGCACAGCAGAATCTTGCACAATACCTAATGCACAATTCGATGTTCCGTAATCAAATCCACAAATCATCTAATATTCACCTATAATCGCTAATAGAAAAGGGGCGCGGACGATAACAGAAAGATTCAAAAGTATCAAAACTATCAAGTTATTACTTAACTATAGAAAGCTTTTGCTAGATAACTGAAAATTGCCGATCTGCAACGTTAAAGAAATAAAGTCGCAATCAAAGTCACAATCACCTTACGAAATCACGTCGGAGAAAAGGAATGCATCTTTCGTTACAAACCAAAATAACACTTCAGTCTATTATTGTGGCTATTATCATTGCCATCGGTGTTGGCGGAGTTTCCTTTTATGCCTTCAAAACAGACAGTGATGCGCGCATAAAATCAGAAGCTAGCTCACAAGCTAATGCGATCTCAACCTACATTCATAGTTGGTCCAACGATCGTACCGGCACTATGCAAGCGGTCAAACAAAAAATAGAAAATTCCTTACAAGAAAACCCCGAGATAAACGAAAAAGACATCCTTAATATCTTGCAACAAGCACAAACAAGCTTGCAGTTCGGTATGACTTTCTTAGGCTTAGAAAATGGTGCAATGTATCGCCATGACCCATCCTTAAACAGTGCTGATTATGACCCTCGTAAACGCAGCTGGTACATAGATGCAAAAGCAAAAAACAGCGCCTACGTCACTACACCTTATATCTCAGCCTCAACCAAACAACTCTCAATGACATTTGTTGAACCTATTATGGTCAATGGTAAGTTTGTTGGTGCCATCGGTGGTCTGGTATTTTTAGACAGTGTACTAGATAGTATTTTAGCCATGAAAGTAGCGGGAGACGGTTACAGTGTATTGTTTGATGGCAACGGCAACATCATCGCTCACCCTAATATTGATCGAATTTTGAAAGATGCTACCAATTTATCACCAAGACTAACGGACGATTTTTTCAAAAGTGTTCGTAATCAGGCTAAATTTACCGAGCTTAAACTAGACGGTAAAGACACAGAAATGTACGCCAGCAATATAAAAGGTAGTCCTTGGGTTTTAGGGTTAATGATGGATAAAAGCGTTCTAGATGCGCCTCTTGTTCGCTTAGGTACCAATATTATTATTGCCGTGTTTATTTTACTTTCTATTGCCATCTTAATAGTTGTTCAAGTAACCAAGTTCTTACTTAAAGATTTACGCCGTGTGTCTGATAGCATGGCGCAAATTGCAAAAGGTGATGGTGATCTAACGCAACGATTAACCGCCAGCTCTAAAGATGAAATAGCGGTCTTGGTCGATAACTTTAATACCTTCGTTGCCTTATTACATGGCACTGTGTCACACCTTAAAAAAATTGGTCATAACTTAGCAGGTCAAGCCAGTGCAGCCCACCTATCCTCTAGGAACAGCTCCCTGAAACTAGAAGAACAACAACACAATATTTCGATGGTGGCGACGGCCATTCATCAAATGGCACAAGCGACACAAGAGATTGCGAGCAATGCGACCAATACTGCAATCAATGCTGATGAAACCGTCACTGCGAGCAATATAGGTCAAACTCAGGTGCTAAAAAGCCAAGAAAGTATTCGAACCCTGGCTGCCGATATCCAAGACGTAGCCACTGTTATTAATGATCTCAGTAAAAATGCGGATGGTATCAACACTATCTTAACAACAATTTCAGGCATCGCAGAACAAACCAATCTCTTAGCCTTGAACGCAGCAATTGAAGCAGCACGAGCGGGTGAGCAAGGGCGAGGTTTTGCCGTGGTGGCTGATGAAGTACGAGTACTTTCACAACGCACTTATAGTTCAATTGAAGAAATCCAAAAAATGATTGAGTCTTTGCAACAAATCACTAAAGACGCAGTAGGCAAAATTCAACTGAGCCATACCAGAGCCAACAACAGCGTTGAAGATGTTAATCAGGCAAAAGAAAGCCTAGACAAGATTCAAATGTCGGTTACAACCATTAATGACCGTGCGGCACAGATTGCAACAGCGACAGAAGAACAAACCAGCGTCACCGCAGAAGTGAACCAAAATACAGCGGATATTCAACAAGGCTCTACCGAATTAGTCACTCTTGCAGCAGAAAGCGCAGCCCGCGCTGAAGAACTAAAATCGCTCGCGGATGACCTAACTAAAAACATTAATAATTTTAGAACTTAATAAACGGATATCAATAAAAACGGCCGATCAGATTTACCTGATAGGCCGTTTTTTCGCTAACTATTATACTTTAGCAACAGGTTACACTAGCGGTGAAACGCCAATAATTGCCTGATGTAGATAAAAAGCAATAGCAAACCAAGATACCATCGCAAAGGTAAAAGCCGCTAAATCAAATTGCACACCAGACTCTTGATCACGTACCACACCTGCTTTTCGGTCACGACGGCGATAAACAGCAAAACTAACAATAGACCATACTAAGAAACTACCGAAAATAATGACATCAGCCAAGGTTCCGTTGCTGATCAAATGGGCAAATGCCCAGATTTTTATCGCTATTAACATTGGGTAGCCAACTTTCTTTTTCATCGTTGTATGTGGCACTAAAGCAGAGCCAACAAAGAAAAGCGCAACCAACACAAGTAACCCTGCCAAGTGACGAGTCCAAACAGGAGGAAACCAGAGCCACACAGGTTCAAGACGTACTTGCGTGTAGCCCAAAATAATCAAGCCGAAGGCAATAAGTGTAATCATGCCAAAACGCATCTTCCAGCGTATCTCTCCATGAACAGCCATACTTTTTTCACGCCATTGAGGTGCAACCAAGCGAATGGAATGCAAAACAAAGAAAATGACTAACCCTAAAACTAAAATCAACATATAAACTCAATTCCTAAACAGTAAACAAAAACCAAAACGGCTATTTCCAACTAGAAAACAGCTCCTCATAGAGGTAAAAATTATTGAAAGTAAGAGTACCTTGTTTTCAACAATTGAAAAGCACTTTCCTAACGCTGAATATATGATTAATGGCACAAAAAAAAACCTACCACTTGACTACAAAACCACAAAAAGCATGAGCAGCGATAAGAAAAGCCGAGTAAAATACTTTTTCCTACAGAAAAAATCTATACTGTCATTCCCTACTGATGATACAAGGTGACATTTTTCTAGAATGGCAATCAATACAGGCGATCTAAATAAGCTTGGCGACGAAAAAGTCACAAGTCTTGGTAATGATATCCTTGCTGCTATTTTACATAGCGCCGAAGACTTGATGACCGGACAAGGGTGGCTAGAAGGCATCAATAAGCTCTTGGCCGAACTAGGAAAAGCAACCGCCGTTAGTCGCGTATGGGTTTTTCAAACCTTAGATGTTCAAAAAGACTTCATTGTTCAAGATTATTCATTCGAATGGTATTCAGATAAGAAATATAAGCAAATCGGTTTACCTCATTTCAATCACTTCAAATCTCTACTGATTGAACCTGAATACACCTCTTTAATTAAAAGCCGACAAAAAGGCGAATACCAAAGCGTCATCACTGAGAAACTGCCTGATGCATGGCTAAAAAAATACCTTCGAAGTCAGAAAGTAAAGTGCATGCTGACCATGCCGATTATCATTGAGAACCAATGGTGGGGAACATTGGGTCTCGACGACTGTGAAAGAGAATACAGCTGGTCTGCTAATGACATTACGTTACTCAGAACCGCTAGCTACTTTATTTCCAGCGCTATTGTCCGTGATAATCACAGAACAAAACAACACCAGCTTGATATTCTGAAAGAAAACATTTCCTGTAGTAGTTGGGAATTGGACAGCCGACGAGGCCATTTTTGGTGTACTTCTGAGGTACTAGAGCCGAATAAAAAAATCGTCAGCCGTCAATTATTTACCTTTAAGCAATGGCTTAAATGCATCCATCCTGAGCATAGAAAGCCTTTCCTCAAAACGGCTAAAGACTTCTTAACATCTTCAACACCGGCACTTCGCTACGATCTAAAAATCATGCGTTCGGATGGCGAGTATCGCTGGATAGAAGTTTCCTGTAATGCAATTAAAAATGAAACAAAATTAAACCAAACCATTGCCGGTATTTATTGGGATATCACTCAAAGAAAAATCGACGAAGAGCGACTCCTTCTAGAAGCCACTACGGATTCGCTCACTGGCTTAATAAACCGCCGAAAACTCCAAGGGATTATCAAGGCTCAGTTTGAACAGTTTACCCGTGACCAACAGCCCTTCATCTTGGCGATGCTCGATATTGATTTTTTCAAGAAAATCAATGATCAATACGGGCACAATGTTGGAGATAGCGTACTGACTCACTTTGCTCAGCTTTGCAGCCAACTGATACGCCCACCAAATGTCCTTGCCCGCATCGGAGGTGAAGAATTTGCCATTGTCATACCAGACACAAATCAAAGAATCGCCCAGAATCAATTAGAAACCTTATGTCGACAAGTACACCAAACACCATACATTCACCAAGGAAAAAGTATAAATTATTCAGTTTCGATTGGCTTTACCATAATTGCAGACACTTCAACTCAGGCTAACGACGCCTTTGACGCCGCTGACAAGGCCTTGTATCACGCAAAAAAAACTGGCCGAAACAAGGTTATGCTTGGATAAGCAGTCCTCGAAATTTACTATCAAGTCTTCTATCTCAACGTTCACAAAAACTCAATGAGGTAGAATACAAAGGCTCGAAAAAATCACATAAAAGGAACAATTCAAGATTCAATTAAAAAAGACAGTCCACGCGGTAGAAAACCGCCCCTCCTTTGAACTAGAATACACCGTTTTGACTAACGGGCAGGTTGCCATGATCAAGACACCTTATTACCTTATTGATAAAGCGGCGCTTCTAAAGAACTTAGAGAAGATCGCTTATGTGCGCCAACAGTCTGGAGCCAAGTCTTTGTTAGCTCTAAAATGCTTTGCAACATGGTCTGTGTTTGACCTAATGCAAGATTACATGGACGGCACCACGTCTTCTTCCTTGTACGAAGTCAAACTGGGAAAAACCAAGTTCAAAGGCGAAACACACGCATACAGCGTGGCCTATTCCGACGATGAAATCACTGAAGTATTAGATCACTCGGACAAAATCATCTTCAACTCCATTGGTCAATTCAATCGCTTTAAAGAAGCGAGCAAAAACAAAACTCGTGGCTTACGCGTTAATCCTCAAGTCAGTACTTCTGAGTTTTTGATTGCCGATCCAGCCAGACCGTTTAGCCGTCTTGGCGAATGGGACCCTGAAAAAATCGAAACCGTTATTAACGATATCTCTGGCTTTATGTTCCATAATAATTGTGAGAACAACAGCTTTGAACGCTTTGATGAGATGCTAAACCTTATCGAAGAGCGCTTTGGCCATTTGATTCAACAAGTAAAATGGGTCAGCCTTGGTGGCGGCATTCACTTTACTGGTGATGACTACCCAATCGATAAATTCTGCCAGCGCCTAAAAGCGTTTTCTGAAAAGTACGACATTCAGGTCTATTTAGAGCCAGGTGAAGCCAGTATCACCAAAAGCACCACATTAGAAGTGACCGTACTAGACACATTATTTAACGGAAAAAATCTAGCGGTTGTTGATAGTTCCATCGAAGCTCACATGCTAGATCTACTGATCTACCGTGAAAACGCTAAAATGGCACCTTGTGATGGCGAACATGAATACATGATTTGTGGAAAATCCTGTTTGGCGGGGGATATTTTCGGCGAATTTAAATTTGATAAAACACTGCAAGTGGGTGACCGTTTGTCTTTCCAAGACGCTGCAGGTTATACCATGGTGAAAAAGAACTGGTTTAACGGTGTTAAGATGCCGTCTATTGCCATACGCCAATTGGATGGCAGCATAGAGCTTGTTAGGGAATTTGGTTACAACGATTTTGAGCAGAACCTGTCTTAGTTCTGCTTCGGTTACTACTTTGGAGAAAGCACGACCATGAAAAAAAATGTTCTCATTATTGGTGGCGGAGGCGTGGCACAAGTTGTGGCACACAAATGCGCCCAACACAATGACACACTGGGCAATATCGCAATTGCTTCACGCAGCGTTTCGAAATGCGACGATATTGTAGCCAGTGTCCTCGACAAAGGCAGCATGAAAGTAGAGGGCCGCATTCAAGCATTCGCTCTAAACGCTCTTGATGTGCCAGCAACGATTAAGCTGATTCAAGAAACAGAATCCCAGATTGTGATTAACGTTGGTTCAGCGTTTATCAATATGTCTGTACTTGAAGCTTGTATGGAAACAGGGGCAGCTTACCTGGATACAGCTATCCATGAAGACCCAGCAAAAATTTGTGAAACACCACCTTGGTACGCCAACTACGAATGGAAACGTCGCGATGCTTGTAAAGAAAAAGGTATCACCGCCATTCTAGGTGTGGGCTTTGATCCAGGTGTTGTAAATGCCTATGCAGCACTTGCGTATAACCATTACTTCGACAGCGTAAGTGATATCGACATCATTGATATCAACGCGGGTAGCCACGGTAAATATTTCGCGACCAACTTCGATCCTGAGATCAACTTCCGTGAATTTACCGGTGTTGTATACTCATGGCAGAATCGCGAGTGGAACGTCAACAAGATGTTTGAAGTAAGTCGTACAGATGACTTGCCTGTAGTAGGAAAGCAAACGTCTTACATGAGCGGCCATGACGAAGTACATTCTATTTCTCAAAACTTAAATGTACCAAACGTACGTTTTTGGATGGGTTTTGGTGAGCATTACATCAACGTATTCACCGTACTACAAAGCCTCGGACTGCTATCTGAACAGCCAGTTAAAACAGCAGAAGGCTTAGAAGTTGTGCCACTTAAAGTCGTTAAAGCTGTACTTCCTGATCCATCTTCTCTTGCTCCTGAGTACACAGGTAAGACTTGCATCGGTGATGTTGTTAAAGGCATCAAAGATGGTAAAGAGAAAGAAGTCTTTATCTACAATGTAGCAGATCATAAAGACGCTTATAACGAAGTGGGCAGTCAAGGCATCTCTTACACCGCTGGCGTTCCACCGGTTGCTGCCGCTATCCTAGTTGCCAATGGCACTTGGGATGCAAAAGAAATGCGTAACGTAGAGCAACTTGACCCAAGACCTTTCTTAGGCTTGTTAAACGAAATGGGCTTACCGACTCGCATCAAAGACGAAACGGGTGATCATCCTTTCACGTTTTAATTGCTCTTCGATTACTAAGCAAACACTTAAATAACCCCCATTTGTGGGGTTATTTTTTGCCTAAAAAGCGCTATTTTATACCAATAAGGAATTTGTAATCCTTTATCATCGTTATCTCTTACGAAAAATAGACAAAGCCTTTACAATATTCAAACATCTAATCAGCTCTCTTTTTTAAATAAAACCAAGGAACATCGCTATGAAAAAGGAACTTAAAATTGCTGTACTAACCGCAGTAATCACTTTAACTCTTTCCGGTTGTGCTTCAAACCCAGACTCAGCTTCTAATTTAGCTGCAGACGCAAAGCAATCGGAAACGATCACTCAAATTAACGAATTCAAAAAAGCACAAGATAATGCAGAGCAGCAAGTATCACAAGGCGACAAAGATGAACTAAGCTGGTTTGCTACTAAAGAAATAGAAGAAGCAAATAAAGCGCTGGCAGAAGCAAAAGAATATTACGCGAAATTCGAGTTTGATCCATCAGAAGCTAATAACAGCACAGGCCTTTTTACCTCTACAACAAACCTTGAAGCAGCAAACGAAAGCCTTAACAAGTTTAATAGCTATATGAATAAAGCCAGAAGCCTAAAAACATCAGCGCTATCAACTTTATCAGAAGCATTCGACTATCGAACTCAGCTCAATAAAATAGGCGCGCAAGCCTATTTTCCAAGTACCATCAAAGAACTAGAAACTGAACTCAAAACGCTTGTGGATCAAATAGCAGAAGATGAAATAGATGACGCTATCGCAGCTCAACCAGCACTCGTTGCCAAGCAACGTGCTCTTGAAGCAAAAACAGTCACCAAAATTTATCTATCTGATGCACAGCAAGAACTAAACAAGCTTGTTAAATCAGACATTAATCAGCACGCACCAAAATCTGTCTCACGTGTGTCTGCATTATTAAATGCCACCATTGCTTTTATTGCTACCAACCCAAGAGATACTGACGAAATTAAAAAGAAGGCTGACGACGTACTTTTTTCAGCGAAAAGAGCACAACAAATCGCCCTCACCGTGAAGAAGCTAAAAGCGCTTTCTCAAAAAGATTATGAAGACTACGTAACTAGCTACGAAAAAATACTGTTCGAAATCAGCAAGACGCTTGGAGCAGAGGATAAACGTGACCTTTCATTTGAACAGCAAGGCAAAGCACTTACTGCTTTTATCGAAGCAGAAATGAAAAATAAAGATCAATCTGAAACTGCACAGCAAGAATTACGTAAAGAATTAAAAGATCAAAAATCTTATTCAGAACTTCTTGAAGAAAAAATTAGCAGTCTTACCGCTAATCTAGCAGATGTGAAACAATCTCTTGCAGACTCTCTTGTAGAAAAAGAAGCAGCAACACAAGCCGCGACAGCAAAAGAGGAAGCAACCAAAATAGCACTAGAAGCAAGCACTGAAGAGAAAGCGCAGTCTGAAGCAGAAAAAACGGATACCGTTTCAGCGGAATAACATATTCTAAGCGTATAAAAAAACCAGAGCATCTGTGAAGTGACCCCCAATAGTTGGACTATCCAATTACTGGGGGTCTTTTTATGTCTAAATACCACAGAGCGTTTAAGCTAAAATTAGCCAAACTTGC